>JBKBKC010000008.1:0-216533 GCA_046294265.1 Gemmobacter sp.
CACCTTCCCCGAAATCATTCAGGCCGGTGCGGCTGCACTCCAGACGGGCATGCCCGTCTTCCGTTCAGCCGCACCGGCCAAGGTGATTGTCGGCACCGGCCAAAATGGTTGTCGCTGAACACGGGCCAGCTCCTGGTCTTGTAGGCGGGGGTGTGGGTCTGCTCATGCCGCCCAGCTACCACACTGGATTCTCGAGATGAATCCTTCGCGGGATTTGTGCATCAGTGCCCATGCCATCCTGAAATCGACGTCTGGCACGCCTACCCACGCGGCCCGAGCGCGTTAGGCAAAACCGGCGGCCGGATGACCCGTCCAGGCCGCCGCGGCGCGGCGGCCATGACCCGACGGCGCCGTATGCCCTGACGGAGGCTGCGTTCCTGCCTTTGTCGCCGGCGTGGCGGCGGCCCCGGCACGGGCATCGCGAAAACGGGCATCGCGGAAACGGCCATCGCGAAAATCGGCAAATTGGAAGATGTTGCGCCGGGTGTGGGCTCGGGTGGGCCGACTTTGGAATGTTGCCCGCCGGGGCTGTCAGGACATGCGCGACAGATAGACGGCGCAGCCGGTCAGGGGGGCATAGTCATCCTCCAGCAGATGCACTGCGAAATTGCCCATGAAACCGGCAAAGCGCCCCTTGTCGCGGAATGCATCGGCAAAGCCCATCGGCCCCAGATGTGCGGCAAAGGCACGCGCGACGCCGCCGACCAGATAGATGCCGCCGAAGGGCAGGTGGATAAGAGCGAGGTTCCCCGCCTCTGACCCCAGCAGACGCGCGAAAAGGCGGGCAGTGGCCGCGGCGCGCGGGTCGTAGCCGGTGTCGATGGCCGTCATGATATCGGCGGCATGAGCCTCGGCCGGGGCGCCAGCCTCACTGCTGACAAAGGACCAGAGCCGTTCGAGGCCCCGGCCCGAGAGCACATCCTCGACCCCCGGAAAGCCGTGCACGGTTTCGACGAACTCGGCCAGCCGCAGGTCGGCCGCCGTTCGGATGGGCATGTTGACATGGCCACATTCCGAGGCCGCGACCACCCGCCCGCCCCCCGGCACCTCATGCACCGGCGCCGCGTTGAACCCGGTGCCCACGTTGATCACCAGCATGGCCCCGCCCGCTGCCTGCGGGCCGTCGATCACCGGGCGCAGCTTGTCCGGCGCGATGTGTCCAAGGGCATGGCCGGGGGCCTGCAGGTCGTTCAGTATCGCCACGCGGGCGGCCCCGGTGGCGCGGGCCAGCGTGGCAAGATCAATGGTCCAGTCCAGGTTGGTCAGCGTAGCCACGCCATCCTTCACCGGCCCCGCCGCGCAGACGCAGGTGCCGGTGACCGCAGGCTCACCCGCCTCGCGCAGGTATTCACACAGCACCGTCTCCAGCCCCGGATGATCGGCATTGCGAAAGCGGCGGATGCTGGCGGTATCGACCGCCGGTCCGGTGGCAAGGGCAACCCGCGTGTTGGTCCCGCCGATATCGGCGACAAGCGAACGGGCAGCGGTCATCGGGGCCTCCGGCATGTCAGCGGGAAAGGGCCCGCGTCAGCGCGTGATAGGATGCCTTGGGCCTCCGCTGCAAGGTGTCGAAATCCACATGCACGAGGCCGAACCGCTTTTCATACCCCAGCGACCATTCATAGTTGTCCATGAGCGACCACAGGAAATAGCCCTGCACCGGCACGCCCGCCGCAATCGCCCGCCGCACCGCCTGCATGTGCTGGGCGACATAGTCGATGCGGAGGTGGTCGTTCACCGTCTCGCCGGTCAGCGCATCGGGGCTGGCCATGCCGTTTTCGGTCACGAACAGGGGCAGGCCGCGCGTATAGTCAGCATGGGTGCGTCGCAGGAAGAACTCCAGGCCCTCGGGATAGATCTCCCATCCCATCTGGGTTTTGGGCAGCGGCCCCTCAACCTCGGTCAGCGCGGGCCAGGGTGCGGGTGCGGCGGCAATCAGCTTGCGGGTGTAGTAGTTGATGCCCACCCAATCGACGGGGGCTGCAATGGTGCCCATGTCGTCCTGCCAGCCGTGGGGCATATGGGGCAGCAGGTGGTCCAGAACATCGGTCGGATAGGCCTTGTGGAACATGCCGCCCAGGAACCAGCGGTTGTAGATGCCGTCATACAGACGGGCGGCGGCGACGTTTTCAGGGCGGTCGTCGGCGGGTTGGGCATATTCCAGGTTGCACACGGCCCCGAGGTTGCCCACGCCTTGCGCCCGCATCGCCTGAATGGCGCGGCCATGGGCCAGCCCCACATGGTGCATCGCCCGCGTGGCCGCGCGGATGTCGCGAAGGCCTGGCGCATGGTGGCCCAGGAAATGCGACAGCCAGGCCACGCACCACGGCTCATTGATCGGGGCGGCGGACCACAGCCGGTCGCCGATGCGGGCGGTCAGCACCTGCGCGTAATCCGCGAACCAATCGGCAATATCGCCGTTGCGCCAGCCGCCCATGTCGGCCAGCGCCGAGGGCAGTTCCCAGTGATAGAGCGTTAGCGCAGGCTTGATCCCGCGCGCCAGAAGCCCGTCCACCAGCCGGTCGTAGAAATCGAGGCCCGCGGCGTTCACCGCCCCGCGTCCTTCGGGCATCACCCGCGCCCAGGAGGCGGAGAAGCGATAGACGTCAAGGTTTGCGGAGGCGATCAGATCCAGATCCCCCTCCCACCGGTTCAGGTGGTCGCAGGCCAGCGCGCCATTCTCGGCCCGCACGACGTTGCCGGGCGTCGCTGCGAAATCGTCCCAGTGGGTGCGGCCCGCGCCGCCCTCGGCATGACCCTCGATCTGATAGGCGGAGGTGGCGACCCCGAAGCGGAAACCGGGGGGGAAATCGGCGCGGGTTGGCAGCATGTCAGAATGTCCGGGGTGCGGGGCCGGTGGATTGGCCAATGATGAGTTCCGCCTCCAGAAGCGTCTCGCGCGGAAGCGCGCCGCCCTCCACGAGGTCCAGAAGCATGGTGGCCGCCTGACGCCCGGCCTCGCGCACCGATGACCGGGTGGCAGTGAAAATGGGCACGTCGTCGCCGTTTTTCAGATAGCTCAGGTCATCGTCATGGATGATGACCGACAGGTCACGGCCAAGGGTCAGCCCCCGCGCCTCGGCCGCGCGGCGCACGCCGATGGCCAGGATCATCGAGGACACGACCAGCGCCGTGGGCGGGTCGGGCAGCGCAAGCATCCGGTCTGCGGCGCGAAAGCCGCGCGCCTCCGTCATCTCGTCCGAGGACATCAGCCCGGGGTCGGGGGCCAGGCCCCGCGCCCCCAGCGCCTCCAGATAGCCCGCGCGGCGGCGGATGGCGAAATCCATGAACTCCAGCCCGTTGATCAGGCCGATGCGGCGGTGCCCGAGGTCCAGCAGGAAATCCGTGGCCCGGCGGAACGCGCGGCGGTTGTTCACATCGACCCAAGGGTAGGGCAGCGCCGCACCGGTAGACCGGCCATGCACCACGAAGGGCAGGCCCAGCGCGGTGAGCAGCGCAATGCGCGGATCGTCCAGACGGGGGGCATGGACGATCACGCCATCCACCGACCCGCGCGCCTGCAACTCGCGGTAGGTGCGGTCCTCGTCATCGTCGGCGACGACGGAAAGCAAAAGATCATAGCCCGCGCGCGAATAGACCTCACCCGCGCCCGCAATGAAATCGGCGAAGATCGGGTTCACGATCTCATGCCGCGTGGCCAGCGGGATGACATGCCCCAGCGCCATCGCCCGACCCGTGGCCAGCCGGATCGCGCGGCTGTTGGGGTGATAGTTGTGCCGCTTGGCGGCGGCCAGCACACGCTCGCGCGTGGCCTCGTTCACCTCAGGGTAGCCGTTCAGCGCGCGGCTGACGGTTGTGGGCGACAGGCCCAGTCGGGTGGCGAGTTCCTTGAGGTTCATGGGATAAGCGTGCGCAGCCTTCAAAGCGGTTTCAAGTGTCGTGCAGTCTAATCAGGCTGGAGCGCATCCGTCAAAGCGAAAGCCGGGGCGGGGTTCCGGGTTTGATGCAGGTGCGGCATTGCTTTTGCACCTGCAGAATAAGGGGAAAGGGTGAAGCGCCGTAGGGCAGGGCGATTGACAGGGGCGGGGCCTTGCGCGACTGTGATCCATCCAAAGCGGTTTGATCTTGATTCTGGCGCTTGGGCAACACGGACGCGCCATCGAGCGCGGGTCTCGGGAGGACGACAATGAAAACCGGAATTTACGCAAGCGCCGCGGCGCTGGCGCTGCTGGCGGGCGGGGCCGGGGCGCAGGAGTTGAAGTTCGCGCCGGGCGAGGGCGGGTTCAATTGGGCCAGCTACGAGGCGTTCAAGGCCGCACACGACCTGACCGGCCAGCAGATCACCATCGCGGGCCCCTGGCTGAGCGTGGACCAGGAGCTGTTCGGATCGGTGCTGGCCTATTTCATGGCCGCGACCGGGGCCGATGTGCGCTATGTCGGGTCGGACAGCTTCGAGACGCAGGTGCGCATCGACGCCGAGGCGGGCTCTGCCGCCAACATCTCGATCTTCCCGCAGCCGGGCCTTCTGGCCGACATGGCCAAGCTGGGGCAGGTGGCGGCCCTGACCGAGGGCGACGCCGACTGGCTGCGCGAGAATTACGCTGCCGGGCAGTCGTGGGTGGACCTTGCCACCGTGCCGGGGCCGGACGGGACGCCCGGCCTCTATGGCCTGTTCTACAAGGTCGATGTGAAATCGCTGGTCTGGTATATCCCCGAGAATTTCGAGGATGCCGGCTATGAGGTTCCCGAGACGATGGAGGACCTCAAGGCCCTGACCGCGCAGATCGTGGCCGATGGCGGCACGCCCTGGTGCATCGGGCTGGGGTCGGGTGGCGCCACCGGCTGGCCTGCGACCGACTGGGTCGAGGACATGATGCTGCGCACCGCCACGCCCGAGCAATACGACGCCTGGGTGGCCAACACCCTGAAATTCAACGATCCCGTCGTCGTAAACGCGATCGAGGAATTCGGGTTCTTCGCGCGCAACGAGGCTTTCGTGGCCGGCGGGTCGGGCGCGGTCGCCACCACCGATTTCCGCGACAGTCCCAAGGGTTTGTTCTCTTCGCCCCCGCAGTGCTACATGCACAAGCAGGCGTCGTTCATCCCGTCCTTCTTCCCCGAGGGCACGCAGGTGGGTGTGGATGCCGATTTCTTCTATTTCCCTGCCTATGCCGACAAGGATCTGGGCAAGCCGGTGCTGGGGGCCGGCACCGTATTTGGCATCACCAAGGACAGCCCCGCCACGCGGGTCCTTCTGGAGTTCCTGAAGGAACCCATCGCGCATGAGATCTGGATGGCGCAATCGGGGTTCCTCACGCCGCACAAGGGCGTGAACACCGACCTTTACGGCGACCCGACGCTGCGGAAGATGGGTGATGTGCTCTTGGGTGCCGACACGTTCCGCTTTGACGGGTCCGACCTGATGCCGGGTGCCATTGGCGCAGGCGCGTTCTGGACGGGCATGGTCGACTACGCGGGCGGGCGCGATGCGCGGGCCGTGGCCGATGCGATCCAGCAGGCGTGGGACGGGATGAAGTGAACATGGCTGTGGCCGGGGGGCATTCCCTGGCCCCGGTTTGACCACGGGCCGACCTGCGCACAAGTCGCGGGCTGCCCGGCTGCGTGGTGCATAGGGGAGGGGAAGCATGAACCCGGCGCTTCAGGGGCTGGTGACCATTGTCGTCGGGGTCGGCGGATGTGTCAGCTATTTCTATTTCTCCAACCTGTTCCTCGACAAGGTGCTGTTTCCCGCACGCGGTCCCAACACCGGGCGCAACATCAACCGCGCCAACATGATCCGGCCCTGGCTGTTCCTGGCGCCTGCGCTGATCGCGCTGTCGGTCTATCTGGCCTATCCGGTGGTCGAGACGCTGCGCCTGTCGCTGTCGCAGCGGATGCCGGGGGGCGGGTCAACCTTCGTAGGCCTCGACAACTACATCCGCATGGCGGGCGAGCCGAAGTTCTGGGAGGCGCTGCGCAACAACTTCCTGTGGCTCTTGATCGTGCCCGCCTTTTCCACCGCCTTCGGGTTGCTGGCGGCGCAACTGACCGACCGCATCGGCTGGGGTTCCGCGGCCAAGTCGCTCATTTTCATGCCGATGGCGATCTCCTTTGTGGGCGCTGCGGTCATCTGGAAACTGGTCTATGACGCCCGGCCCCCGGACGTGGCGCAGATCGGCATCCTGAACGCCGTGGTCGTGCAACTGGGTGGCGCGCCGCAGACCTGGCTTACCATGCCCTTCTGGAACTCGGTCTTCATGATGATCGTGCTGATCTGGATCCAGACCGGCTTTGCCATGGTGATCCTGTCGGCCGCCCTTCGCGGGGTGCCCGAGGATACGGTGGAGGCTGCCATCGTGGACGGGGCCAGCCCGTTCCAGATCTTTTTCAAGATCAAGGTTCCGCAGATCATGGGCACCATCGTCGTGGTCTGGACCACCATCACCATCGTGGTGCTCAAGGTCTTTGACATCGTGTTCGCCATGACCAACGGGCAGTGGGAGACGCAGGTGCTGGCCAATTACATGTATGACAAGCTGTTCCGCGCCAATGACTGGGGCATCGGGTCGGCCTCGGCCATGGTCATCATGCTCTTGGTCACGCCGATCCTGGTGTGGAACGTCTACAACGCCCGCAAGGAGATGCGCTGATGGCCCGCAATCTGGGAAGGGCATATCATGGATAACATCGCGGGTTCCAGGAAATCGCTGACCTGGGCCGTGCATCTGTCGGTGGTGTTCCTCGTGGCGCTGTGGCTGTTTCCGACGCTGGGCCTGTTCGTGTCGTCCTTCCGCACGGCCGACCAGATCGCGACCTCGGGCTGGTGGTCCTCCTGGACGGCGCAGGAACGCCAGGTGCCCCCCATCCGCATCGAAGGCGCCGAGCGTGAGGAGGGCGGGCGCTTCGTGATCGAGGGGCGGCTGTTTGCGGCCACCAATGCCGAGGTGTCGGCCTGGGGCACCAACGTCAACCGCCCCACCGAGTTCGCACCGGGTGCCGTGGCCGATCTGGGGAATGGCGTGACGCTGACGGTGGCGGAAAGCGGGTCCTATGCGCTGTCAGGCCCGCAAAGTTTTGGCCAGACGCGGCTGCCGCGCATCTTTTCCACCGCCACCACGCCACCCGAATTCACGCTGAACAACTACCGCGCACTGCTCTTTGACCCGCGCAACACGGATGGCATGGCACGGGCGTTCTTCGGGACGCTGACGGTGACGATCCCGGCCACGGTCATTCCCATCCTGATCGCGGCCTTCGCGGCCTATGCGCTGGCCTGGATGGATTTTCCGGGCCGCGCGCTGTTGATCGCGGCCATCGTGGGGCTGCTGGTCGTGCCGCTGCAACTCGCGCTGATCCCGCTGTTGCGGCTGCACACCGACATCGGAATCGGCAAGGGATACCTGGGCACCTGGCTCGCGCATACCGGGTTCGGCCTGCCGCTCGCGATCTACCTGTTGCGCAACTACATGGTGGGCTTGCCGCGCGAGATCATCGAATGCGCCAAGGTCGATGGCGCCACCGATTTCCAGATCTTCACGCGGATCATCCTGCCGCTGTCCTTTCCCGCGCTGGCGTCCTTCGCCATTTTCCAATTCCTCTGGACCTGGAACGACCTTCTGGTGGCGCTGGTGTTCCTGATCGACTCCACGGGCGAGACCACCGTGATGACCAAGCAGATCGTCGAGCTGTTGGGCACGCGCGGCGGCAACTGGGAGGTTCTGGCCACTGCCGCCTTCGTCAGCATCGCGGTGCCGCTGGTGGTGTTCTTCTCCATGCAGCGCTTCCTCGTGCGCGGCCTTCTCGCGGGATCGGTGAAATGAGCCAGATGCAGGCAGTGGCGGGGCAGGTGCTTGCGGCGGACCCTGAGTGGTGGCGCGGTGCGGTGATCTACCAGATCTATCCGCGCAGCTATCAAGACAGCAATGGCGACGGGATCGGTGATCTGGCGGGGATCGTGCAGCGCCTGCCGCATATCGCGTCGCTGGGGGCCGATGCGATCTGGATCAGCCCGTTCTTTTCCAGCCCGATGAAGGACTTCGGCTATGACGTGAGCGATTATTGCGACGTCGATCCGATGTTCGGCACGCTTGCTGACTTCGACGCCGTGGTGGCGCGGGCGCATGACCTGGGCCTGCGGGTGATGATCGACCTCGTGCTGTCGCACACCTCCGACGCGCATGCCTGGTTCCGCGAAAGCCGGCAGGATCGCACCAACCCCCGCGCCGACTGGTATGTCTGGGCCGATCCAAAGCCCGACGGCACGCCCCCCAACAACTGGCTGGCGATCTTTGGCGGCTCCGCCTGGGCCTGGGATGGGCGGCGCGAGCAGTATTACCTGCACAACTTCCTGACCTCGCAGCCCGACCTGAACCTGCACTGTGAGGCGGTGCAGGAGGCGCTTCTGGATGTGGCACGGTTCTGGCTGGATCGGGGGGTGGACGGGTTCCGCCTTGACACGATCAACTTTTACTTTGCCGACAAGTACCTGCGCGACAATCCCCCGCTGCCGCCCGAATTGCGCAACAACACCATCGCGCCTGCGGTGAACCCCTACAATCACCAGCTCCACCTGTTTGACAAGAATCAGCCGGAAAACCTTGATTTCCTGCGAAAATTCCGCGCGGTGCTGGATCCCTGCGGCGCCGTCGCCGTGGGCGAGGTGGGCGATGCGCAGCGGGGGCTGGAGATCATGGCGGAATACACCTCGGGCGGCGACAAGGTGCAGATGTGCTATCCTTTCGAGATGCTGCAACCCCGCAGGCTGACCGCCGACCTTCTGGCCGAAACCTTTGCCCGCATGGCCGCCGCCGCCCCCGACGCCTGGCCCTGCTGGGCCTATTCCAACCACGACACCGTGCGCCATGTCACCCGGTGGGAGCTTTCTGAAGATGCGGCAAAGGCGTACACGGTTCTTTTGATGTGCCTGCGAGGCTCGATCTGCCTCTACCAGGGCGAGGAACTGGGACTGCCCGAGGCCGACCTGGACCTGAGCGAATTGCAAGACCCCTACGGCATCGAATTCTGGCCGGAATTCAAGGGCCGCGACGGCTGCCGCACGCCGATGGTCTGGGTCACCGACAACGGCACGGGCGGTTTCACCACGGGTGCGCCCTGGCTGCCGGTCAAGGCCCCGCACCTGCCGCTGTCGGTCGCGGCGCAAGAGGGCGACGCAAGTTCGATGCTCAACCACTACCGCCGCGCGCTGGCCTTGCGGCGCGCGCATCCGGTGTTGCGCAGGGGCGAGATGACGGTGCCGCAGGCACGCGGCGACCTGGTGACGTTCCAGCGATCGGGCGGGGGCACGGTCTTCGCGGCCTTCAACCTCGGCGAAGGCTCGGTGAGCCTCGATCTGCCCGCGGGCGACTGGACCGGCATCGGGGCCGAGATCGGCGCGCTGCCCCCGGGGGAGGGGCTGCGCCTCGGACCATGGCAGTATTGCCTGGCCCATCAACGATAAACGGGGGGAACCGCGCATGGCCGAACTGAAACTGACCGAGGTGGAAAAGGCCTATGGCGAGGTCAAGGTGCTCAAGCACATCAACCTCGACATCAAGACCGGCGAGCTGATCGTCTTCGTGGGCCCCTCGGGCTGCGGCAAATCCACCCTCTTGCGCATGATCGCGGGGTTGGAGCGGATCTCGGGCGGCGAGTTCACCATCGACGGGGTGCGCATGAACGACGTGCCCCCGGCGCAGCGCGGCATCGCGATGGTGTTCCAGTCCTACGCGCTCTATCCCCACATGACGGTGCGCGAGAACATGGAATTCGCGCTGAAGATCGCCAAGAAACCTGCCGCCGAGATCAAGGCGGCGGTGGACAAGGCCGCGCGCATCCTGCAGCTCACCCCCTACCTCGACCGCCTGCCCAAGGCGCTCTCGGGCGGCCAGCGCCAGCGCGTGGCGATCGGGCGCTCGATCGTGCGCGACCCCAAGGTCTATCTCTTCGATGAGCCGCTTTCCAATCTCGATGCCGCCCTGCGTGTGGCGACCCGCATCGAGATCGCGCAACTCAAGGAATCCATGCCCAATTCCACCATGATCTATGTCACGCATGACCAGGTGGAGGCGATGACACTGGCCACCCGCATCGTGGTGCTGGCGGGTGGCGGGATAAGCCAGGTGGGCAGCCCGCTCCAGCTTTACGAGCGGCCAGAGAACGAATTCGTGGCCCAGTTCATCGGCTCGCCCTCGATGAACCTGCTGCCGGGCGAGGTGGTGGGCACCGGCCCCGGAACCACCGTCCGCATGGCCAACGGCGGCATCGCGCGTTCCTGCGTGCCCAGCCTCGCCTCCGACATGGGCGCCAGGGTCAACGTGGGCGTGCGCCCCGAAGACCTCCTTGCCACGGAGGCCGAGCCGATCTTCACCGGCGACGTGGAGATCACCGAGGCGCTCGGCGAGGTCACGCTCCTTTATTTCAAACGTCAGGGCGAGGGCGCGCAGGTGGTGGCCAAACTGCCCGGCATCCACGCGGGCCTGCGCCACACCACCGTGCGCCTCTCCGCCGCACCCGCCAAGGTGCATCTCTTCCACAATGGCCGGTCGCTCCTCTACCGCTAACCCGCACCCCGCGCCTTTCGCTTCTTCTGTCCCCAAATATCCCGGGGTCCGGGGCAGCGCCCCGGGGCTCACAGCCCGGCGCGGGCGTCGAAAACAAAGCCCAGCAGGTTCAGCAGAAGCTGTGCGGCCAGGATCGCGGTGGATCCTGCGGGGTCATACTCGGGGGCCACCTCCACCAGGTCGATGCCCACGACCTCATGCTCCCGTGCGGCGCGCTGCAGAAGTTCCAGCACCTCGTAGTAGAGGAACCCGCCATGCGAAGGCGTGCCGGTGCCCGGCGCGATGGAGGGGCAGAAGGCGTCGATGTCGATGGTGATGTAAAGGCGCGCGCCCTTGGGGATGCGCGCGATGGTATCCACCACACCCAGCGCGCGCACCTGCCGCACCGACAGGATGTCATCCCCCATGGCGCGGGCGTCGCGGTAGCCCTCGACGGTGGTGGAGCTGACATTGCGGATGCCAAGGGCGGTGATGCCGGTCACATGGTCCTGTTCGGCGGCGCGTCGCATCGGGTTGCCGTGACCATGGCGCACGCCGTGGCGCACATCGACGAAATCCAGATGCGCGTCGATCTGAAGGATGTGGATCGGCCCCCGCCCCGCAAAGGCGCGGATGCAGGGAATGTTCACCGAATGGTCGCCCCCGATGACCACCGGCAGCGCACCCGCATCCAGGATCGCGCGCACGCCCGTCTCGATGTTGGCGTGGCTCTGTTCGGTGTCGGTATGCACGATGTCGGCGTCGCCGATATCGACGATGCGCACATCGGGGCCAAGGTAGGTGCGGTCATCCTCGTGATCATAGGCCCCGGCATGACCGAAGGAAAAGAGGGTTGATGCCTCGCGCACCGCGCGGGGGCCAAAGCGCGCGCCCGCGCGGTATTGGGTGCCGAAATCATAGGGAGCGCCCAGGATCGCGGCATCTGCCTCGATGCGCGTCCAATCTTCGACATAGGGCCGCTTGCCGAAGGTGGCGATGCCGACAAAAGGCAGGTTCAGGCGTCCGGTGTCATGGGCGTGGCGCATCGAGTCTCCTGCGGATCAAGACGTGATCTGCGCCACGAAGGCGCGGGCGAGGGTGAGGCCCGCCACATCGGCCAAGGCCCCGTCGGTGGCGGCCAGGTCGGGCAGGCGGGTGCGGAACGATGGGTCGAGCCGGTCCACAAGGTCGGGAAAGCGAAGGGCCCAGTCGGCCACCACCAGGCGCGAGGCCTCGAAATGGAACTGCGTGCCCCAGGCGCGGGGGCCCGCGCGGAAGGCCTGCACCGGGGCCAGGGCCGAGGTCGCAAGATGGGTGCAGCCGCGGGGCAGGGTGAAGGTGTCGGAATGCCACTGGAAGATGGGAAACCGTTCGGGCAGGGACGAGAGGATCGGGTCATCGCCCAACCGCGTCACCTCGCACCAGCCGAATTCGGTCGCAGCGTCAAGAATGTTGCGCCCCCCCATCCCGCGCGCCAGCACCTGCGCGCCAAGGCAGATGCCCAGCACCGGCACCCCGTTTCGGGCGCTCTCTGCCATCAGCGCGGCCAGGGCAGGCAGGTAGGGGTGGCGCGCATCGTCCAGCGCCGATTGCTCGCCCCCGAACACCACAATGGCGTCGAAGGTCTCTGGCAGCGGCTGACCCATAAAGGGGCGGTGTATATCGACCAAGGCGCCCGCCTCGTGCAGCGCCACGCCGACCTGCCCATGATGGGTGATGGCGGTATTCTCGACAATCGCAACGCGCATGGGGTCCCCTTGTCCCTTGCCCTTTCGGACCATGCCCGCGCCCGCCGCGCAAGCCCCTTCCGGCCTTGCCAATCGCGCCCGCCCGTGAAACAGGGGACCGCCAAACGATGCACTCCGCCGGAGGTTCCCATGGAGATTCGCGAGGCCTTTACCTTTGACGATGTGCTTCTGGTGCCAGCGGCCTCGTCGGTCCTCCCCGCCGATGCCGATCCCTCCACTTTCGTCACCAAGGCGGTCCGCATGAACATTCCGCTGTTGTCCAGCGCCATGGATACGGTGACCGAGGGGCGCATGGCCATCGCCATGGCGCAGGCGGGCGGAATCGGCGTGATCCACCGCAACCTCGACCCCGAGGCGCAGGCGCGCGAGGTGCGGCGCGTCAAGCGGTTCGAATCCGGGGTGGTCTACAACCCCATCACCCTCACTCCCGACCAGACCCTTGCGGACGCCAAGGCGCTGATGGAGCGGTATTCGATCACCGGCTTTCCGGTGGTCGATGACGGCCGCGTGGTGGGGATCGTCACCAACCGCGACATGCGCTTCGCCACCTCCGACGATACTCCGGTGCGGGTGATGATGACGGCCGACAACCTCGCGCTGCTGCACGAGCCTGTGGACCGGTCGCAGGCGATCAGCCTGATGAAGGCGCGCCGGATCGAGAAACTGCTGGTGACGGACGGGCAGGGGCGGCTGACGGGCCTTCTGACGCTGAAGGATACCGAAACCTCGGTCCTGAACCCCCATGCCTGCAAGGATGAGCTGGGCCGGTTGCGTGTGGCCGCCGCCTCCACTGTGGGCGATGCGGGGTTCGAGCGCAGCCGGGCGTTGATCGACGCGGGCGTGGACATGGTGGTGATCGACACCGCGCATGGCCATTCCGAAGGGGTCGCGCGTGCGGTGGAGCGGATCAAGGCATTGTCGAACGCGGTGCAGGTGGTGGCGGGGAACGTGGCCACGGCCGAGGCCACGCGCGCCCTGATCGGGGCCGGGGCCGACGCGATCAAGGTGGGGATCGGGCCGGGCAGCATCTGCACCACGCGCATCGTTGCGGGTGTGGGCGTGCCGCAACTGACCGCGATCATGGATGCAGCGGGGGCTGCGGGCGACATTCCGGTGATCGCCGATGGCGGCATCAAGTATTCCGGCGATTTCGCCAAGGCCATCGCCGCCGGGGCGTCCTGCGCGATGGTCGGTTCAGCGATTGCCGGAACCGATGAAAGCCCCGGCGAGGTGATCCTCTATCAGGGGCGGTCGTTCAAGTCCTACCGCGGGATGGGGTCGCTGGGCGCCATGGCGCGCGGGTCGGCTGACCGCTATTTCCAGAAGGACGCGGCCAGTGACAAGCTGGTGCCCGAAGGGATCGAGGGGCAGGTGCCCTACAAGGGCTCGGTCACGGCCGTCCTGCACCAGATGGTCGGGGGCCTGCGCGCCGCGATGGGCTATACCGGATGCCGCACGATTGCCGAGATGCGGACAGGATGCAGCTTTGTGCGGATCACCGGGGCGGGGCTGAGGGAAAGCCATGTGCATGACGTGCAGATCACCCGCGAAAGCCCGAACTACCGCCTTGGCTGAGCGGTCATTCGCAGGCGATGCCGTCATTGTCGCGGTCCAGCGCCGGGCGGTAGCCGGGTTCGCCCCGGCGGATGCGGCGATAGCCTGCGGCTCGGGCCTCGGCGCAATTTCGGAAGTAAACGCCGCCGCCGGGTGCCGGCGCGGCGCGCGCGGGGCCCTTCGCGGAGGAGCGGGCCTTCCCGTGGCAATGATAATCGCCGGTCTTGCGGTTGGTGTGGCAGCCGCTGGCATCCAGCCCGCCGGGATGTGCTGCGGCAGGGGCCGCGGCAGCAACCACGAGCCAGCCCGCAGCGATGAGGGCGGGCAGTCCAAACCGCAATGTCCATCCACTTCCGTTGTCCATCCGCGCAGGGAAGCATCCGGGGCGGCCCCCGGCAACCGCGATTGTCGCCGGGTAAGGATCGGGCGGCGAGACCAGCCTTGGCGCGATGCGGTTGAAAATCCACTTAATACATATATTTCATTTGTCTGTGGGCGCTTTCTCATGCGTCGCATGAGCTTTGCGTGACTCCCTCCGCCCGCCTCTCCGCTGCCATCGCAGTGCTGGACCGCTGGCTGGGCGGCACGCCGGCTGAACAGGCGCTGACGAACTGGGGCCGCGCCAGCCGGTATGCCGGGTCGGGCGACCGGCACGCGGTGCGCGATCTGGTGTTCGACGCCATCCGGTGCCGCCGGTCCTTTGCGCATCTCGGCGGGGGCGAGACCGGGCGCGGGCTGATCCTTGGGGGGCTGCGGGCTGCGGGGCAGGACCCGGCCGCGCTGTTCACCGGCGAAGGCCATTCCCCGGCGCCGCTCGGGTCCGTAGAAACGGCCCGGCCCGATGCGCCGCAGGGTCTCGTGGCGCTGGACTGCCCCGACTGGATCGCGCCTTTGCTGCAATCCTCGCTGGGGTCGGACTTCGCGCCGATCATGCAGGCGCTGCGCCACCGCGCGCCGGTGTTCCTGCGGGTGAACACTGCGCGGCTGACGCGGGAGGACGCGGTGGCCCGGCTGGCGGCCGAGGGTGTTGCGGCCTGCCCCCATCCGCTGGCCCCCACTGCACTGCAAGTGACAGACGGCGCGCGGAAAATCGGCGCGACCACGGCCTATGCGACGGGCCTTGTGGAGGTGCAGGATGCCGCCTCGCAGGCGGTGGTCGCGGCGCTGCCGCTGGCCCCCGGCCTGCGCGTGCTCGACCTGTGCGCGGGGGGCGGCGGAAAGGCGCTGGCCATGGCCGCCGCGGGCGCGCGCGTGACCGCGCATGACGCCAGCCCCGCCCGGATGCGCGACCTGCCCGCCCGCGCCAGCCGCGCAGGCCAGCCCATCTCCACCACCCTGCGCCCCGAGGCCACCGCCCCCTGGGACCTCGTGCTGGCGGATGCGCCCTGTTCCGGCTCGGGGGCCTGGCGCCGTGCGCCCGAGGGGAAATGGGCCCTTACGCCCGCGCGGCTCCGTGAGCTTTGCGCCATGCAGGCCGCGATCCTGGACCGTTCGGCCGGTCTGGTGCGGCCGGGCGGGTGGCTGGGCTATGCCACCTGCTCGATGCTGGAGGCCGAGAATGACGACCAGGCGGCGGCCTTTCTGTCGCGCCATCCGGTCTTTGGCCAGGCATGGCGGCTGCGCCTCACTCCGCTGGACGGAGGCGACGGGTTTTTTCTGGCACTCTTCACGCGATCCGAATAGGTTCAATACACTCAAGAGGTGTTTTTGTGCCCGGGTTAAGCGGCATTTAATATTTCTGCCCCCGGAATGAAGCGGGAACGAATCTGGCGGGGGCACCTGTGGCCAAGAGCATCAGTTTTTCTGACGACGTGGTTTCTACGGCGCGCGGCCTGTCACCGCGGGTCTGGGTGCTCATCGGCGGGGCCTTCATCTGTCTGGTCGTGGCGCTGTTTGCCGCGGATCGTTGGGTGCAGCTCTCGGCGGTGGTCGCGGGGCTGACGTTTTCGGCGGTGGTGCTTTTGGTGCGCGGGCTTGTGGCAGCGGCGGGGGTGGGCGAGCGCTGGGCAGAGAAGCGGCTGGGCCGGCTCGTCGGGCAGGACGCGACACCCTGCTTCACCACCGACGACATCGGCCAGATCGGGTTCCAGAACGAGGCCGCGCGCAGCCGGTTTCGCGCGCAGGGGGGCGATACTCTGGTGTCCACGCTTGCCGACCATTTCGCCAGCCCCGCCTCCGTGCTGTTCCGGTTGCAGAGCAGGGCCGCGAACCTGGGTGCGGCGCGTGAGGATGTGGTGACCCGGCGTGGCCACATGCGCCTGTCGGTGAACCGCATCGCACCGCGCCGGTTCATGTGGCGACTTGAGGAGTTTACGGAGCGCGGCGCGACAGGACGGGGGGCCGAGACGCTCAGCCTGCCGATGCTTGTGGCCAACAAGGCGGGCGTGGTGCTGTTCTCCAACGAGGCGATGCGCAGGCTTCTGGGGCAGCGGCCGAAACGGCTCGACCGGGTGTTCACGACGGCCGTTCTCCATTCTGGCGAGGAGGTGCAGGTCACGTCGGTCGATGGCCCCGTGCGCGCCTTCCTGGCCGAGATCGAGGGGCCGGGCGAGCGGCGCGAGATCTATCTCCTGCCGGTCTCGGGCCGTCCCGAGGATGACCGGATGCTGGCCGATTTCGAGCATGTTCCGGTCGCCTTGCTGAAGTTCCGCGCCGATGGCGGCCTGCGGGCGGCGAACAAGGCTGCGCGCGATTTGCTGACGCTGGACCCGCAGTCGCATGTCCGCCTGCAGGATCTGTTCGAGGGTCTGGGCCGGTCGCTGGCCGACTGGCTGGACGATGTGGTCAGCGAACGCCTGCCCGGCGCGTCAGAGGTGCTGCGCCTGCGCCGCGACGGGTCCGAGACCTTTTTGCAGGTGTCCCTGCGCAGGCTGGTGGAGCAGGGGCGCCCCGGCCTTCTGGCGGTGTTGCAGGACGCGACCGAACTCAAGACGCTCGAGGCGCAATTCGTCCAGAGCCAGAAGATGCAGGCGATCGGCCAGCTTGCCGGTGGAATCGCGCATGATTTCAACAACCTGCTGACTGCCATTTCAGGCCATTGCGATCTGCTGCTGCTGCGGCACAGCGCCTCGGACCCCGATTTCGCCGATCTCGTGCAGATCCACCAAAACGCCAATCGTGCCGCGGGTCTGGTGGGCCAGCTACTCGCCTTCTCGCGAAAGCAGACGCTCAAGCCCGAGCGGGTGGACCTTCAGGAGGCGCTGTCCGACCTGATCCACCTGCTGAACCGGCTGGTGGGCGAGCGGGTGCGTTTGAAACTGGCGCATGCGCCAGACCTCGGGCCCATCCGGGCCGACCGGCGGCAGCTCGAGCAGGTGTTGATGAACCTCGTGGTGAACGCGCGCGACGCGATGCCCGAGGGTGGCACCATTCGCATCGAGACCGAGGCGCTGCATCTGGCCGAGGAAAAGCGGCGCGGCCGGGCCGTGGTGCCGCCCGGAGAGTTTGCGGTGATCCGCGTGATCGACAGCGGGCAGGGCATCCCGCCGGAGCGGCTGGACAAGATCTTTGAGCCCTTCTTCACCACCAAGCGGCCGGGTGAGGGCACCGGGCTTGGCCTGTCCACCGCCTACGGGATCGTGAAGCAGTCGGGGGGGTTCATCTTCGTCACGTCGGAACCGGGTGAGGGCGCCATCTTCGAGGTCTATTTCCCCATCCATGACGGCCAGCCCGGCGATGCGCCGGACGAAGCCGTCAAGGTGGCAAGCGGCGCTGCTGCCCCCGGTGCCCCCGATGCCACGCCCCCGGAACCGGCGCCTGCGCCGCGCCCGCTGCGCAATGGCGAGGGCGTGGTTCTTTTGGTCGAGGACGAGGCTCCGGTGCGCGCCTTTGCGTCGCGCGCGCTCCGGATGCGTGGATATACCGTGCTCGAGGCCGACAGCGCGGAGGAGGCGCTGCGAACGCTCGAGGATCCCGCGCTAGAGGTGGACGTGTTCGTGACCGATGTGGTGATGCCCGGCATGGACGGGCCGTCATGGGTGCGCGAGGCGCTGCGCGACCGGCCCGGCGTGCGGGTGGTGTTCGTGTCGGGCTATGCCGAGGAAAGCGTCACCGACAACCGCGACCGCATCCCGAATTCGGTGTTCCTGCCAAAACCGTTTTCGCTCAACGATCTTGCAGCGACGGTGCAGGGCCAAATCCTGCATTGACCAAGCGGCCGAAGGATCGGCAGACCCGTCCGCGCCCGCTCACCCTTCGGCAAGGCTGTCGTAAAGCGCGAAATCCGCTTCGGCGCGACCGTGCAGCAGGGCCTCGGTTTCGGGCAAAAGGTCCAGCGATCCGCGCGGTGAGACGTTCAGACGCGGCAGGATGATCTCGCAGGACAGCCGGTCCTCGAGGAACTCCACGAAACGGTCGATCCGCTCATAGCGGAACAGCCGGTCGACGCCCCTGCCATTTCTCGGCTGCAGGAACCGCGCCTGCGAGCCGACAGCCGCCTGCTCGGGCTGCGGCTCGGCGCACCAGGCGCGCACGAAACCGTCGAAGCTCATGCCGCGGGTGCTTTTCGCCGGATCGGTCACATCCTCGCGCGAGCGGTAGCGATACCAGCTTCCCAGCCAGTCGCGCGGTTCGCGCATCAGCGCGACCACTGTGAACTCCTCCCCCGAGGCTGCCGCCAGATAGGGCCCCACGAAGCGGTGATAGCGCATCACCGTGGTGTGCTTGAGTACGGGCGGGCGCTGCACCGACACCGCCGCCAGCGATTCGAGCGCGGCCGCAATGGCGGTTGATCCCGTCTTAGGCGTGGCCAGAAAGGCCAGTCGCTGATCCCAGAACACGAGCATGGCCACCTCTTTCGCCTTAGCCGCCACAACGGAGGCCATGCGTAAACTATCCCTTAACCTTGCCGTGAAAAAGCTGGAATCCAGAAAATGCGATTGATATGTTCCCGTTTTGATCGCATAAGGACAGGAACAAGGGAAGAACATGACGCGCAATTGCCGCCTCCCTGCGGCTGTGGAATAAGGATGCGGACGATGGCTGTGGCGAACCTCCTCGATCTGAAGGACAAGCGGGACATGGACAAGAAGAAGGCGCTGGAAAGTGCGCTGGCCCAGATCGAGCGGCAGTTCGGCAAGGGCTCGATCATGAAGCTGGGCGAGAACCCGATCATGGATGTGGAGGCAACATCGACGGGGTCGCTGGGCCTAGATATCGCGCTGGGGATCGGTGGCTTGCCCAAGGGCCGGATCATCGAGATCTACGGCCCCGAAAGCTCGGGCAAAACCACGCTGACGCTGCATGTCGTGGCCGAGGAACAAAAGAAGGGCGGTGTCTGCGCCTTTGTCGATGCCGAACACGCGCTTGACCCGCAATATGCGAAAAAGCTGGGTGTGAATCTGGACGAGCTGTTGATCAGCCAGCCCGACACCGGCGAACAGGCGCTGGAGATCGTGGACACGCTGGTGCGCTCCGGCGCCGTCAGCCTGATCGTGATCGACTCGGTGGCAGCGCTCGTGCCCAAGTCCGAGATCGAGGGCGACATGGGCGACATGCAGATGGGCAGCCAGGCGCGCCTGATGAGCCAGGCCATGCGCAAGCTGACGGCCAGTATCGGGCGGTCGAACTGCATGGTGATCTTCATCAACCAGATCCGCATGAAGATCGGTGTGATGTTCGGAAGCCCCGAGACCACCACGGGCGGCAACGCGCTCAAGTTCTACGCCAGCGTCCGGCTCGACATCCGCCGCATCGGCGCGATCAAGGACCGGGACGAGGTTGTGGGCAACTCAACCCGCGTCAAGGTGGTCAAGAACAAGGTGGCCCCGCCCTTCAAGGAGGTCGAGTTCGACATCATGTATGGCGAGGGCATCTCCAAGGTGGGTGAGCTGGTCGATCTGGGCGTCAAGGCCGGCGTGGTCGAGAAGTCGGGGTCCTGGTATTCCTACGGGGACGAACGGATCGGGCAGGGGCGCGAGAATGCCAAGTCGTTCCTGCGCGCCAACCCAGCCGTTGCCACAGACATCGAGGACAAGATCCGCGCGAGCCACGGGCTCGACTTCACCGCAACCAGCGCCGAGGAGGACGTGACCGAGATGTAGGGGGCGGCATATCCGGCGATGGACAGCCCTGCCGCGCGGCGGTAAACGGGACGCCACGCCTGCACCCGCCGCGAAAGGGCCGCCCGACCGATGCCGTCGCTGACCGAAATCCGCTCCACCTTCCTTGATTTCTTTGCCCGCAACGATCACCGCATCGTGCCGTCCAGCCCGCTGGTCCCGCGCAACGATCCCACGCTGATGTTCGCCAATTCCGGCATGGTGCAGTTCAAGAACTGCTTCACAGGGGTCGAGAAACGCGACTATCAGCGCGCGACCACCGCGCAGAAATGCGTGCGCGCGGGCGGCAAGCACAATGACCTCGACAATGTGGGCTATACCGCGCGGCACCATACGTTCTTTGAAATGCTGGGGAATTTCAGTTTTGGCGACTATTTCAAGTCCGAGGCCATCCCCTTTGCCTGGACCCTGCTGACGCGCGACTTCGATATCCCGAAGGACCGCCTTCTGGTGACCGTCTATCACACCGATGACGAGGCCGCGGAGATTTGGAAGAAGGTCGCGGGGCTGCCGGATGACCGGATCATCCGCATTCCCACGGATGACAATTTCTGGCGGATGGGCCCCACCGGACCCTGCGGCCCCTGCACCGAGATCTTTTTTGACCACGGCCCGCATATCTGGGGCGGTCCCCCGGGCAGCGCCGAACAGGACGGCGACCGGTTCATCGAGATCTGGAACCTCGTGTTCATGCAGAACGAGCAGATGCAGGACGGCACCCTGCGCAAGCTCGACATGCAGTCGATCGACACCGGCATGGGGCTGGAGCGGATCGGCGCGCTTTTGCAGGGCAAGCACGACAACTATGACACCGACCTGATGCGCAGCCTGATCGAGGCCTCGGCCCAGGCCACCGGCGCCGACCCCGACGGGCCGGGCAAGGTGCACCACCGGGTGATCGCGGATCATCTGCGCTCGACCTCGTTCCTCATCGCCGACGGGGTGACGCCTTCGAACGAGGGGCGCGGCTATGTGCTGCGCCGGATCATGCGCCGCGCGATGCGCCATGCGCACCAGCTTGGCGCGCAGGACCCGGTGATGCACCGGCTGGTGCCCGCACTGGTTCGCCAGATGGGCGGGGCCTACCCTGAACTCACCCGCGCGCAGGCGCTGATCGAGGAAACCCTGCGGTCCGAGGAGACACGGTTCCGCCAGACGCTGGACCGGGGCCTGCGCCTTCTGGACGACGAACTGGCGCGCATCCCCGAGGGTGCGGACCTGCCGGGGGCGGCTGCCTTCCGCCTCTATGACACCTTTGGCTTCCCGCTCGATCTCACGCAGGATGCGCTGCGCGAACAGGGGCGCGGCGTCGATGTGGCGGGGTTTGAGGCCGCGATGGCCGAACAAAAGGCCAAGGCCCGCGCCAGCTGGTCGGGCACGGGCGAGGCCAGGGACGCCGCGATCTGGTATGAGCTGGCCGAGGCGCATGGCGTCACGGAGTTCCTCGGCTACGACACCGAGACGGCAGAGGGCCAGATCCTCGCGCTGGTGCAGGGGGCGGGCGAAACCGGCGCCGCCGAGACCGGCCATCAGGTGCAGGTGGTGGTGAACCAGACCCCGTTCTATGCCGAAAGCGGCGGGCAGGTGGGCGATCACGGCCTGATCCGCACCGATACCGGCCTTGCGCGCGTCACCGACACGCGCAAATCAGCGGGCATTTTCATTCACATGGCCGACGTGCTCGAAGGCACGATCCTGCGCGGCCAGCCCGCAAGGCTGGAGGTGGATCATGCCCGCCGCGCCGCGATCCGCGCCAACCATTCCGCGACGCATCTGCTGCATGAGGCGCTGCGCCGCGCGCTCGGGCATCATGTGGCGCAAAAGGGCAGCCTGAATGCGCCCGACCGTCTGCGGTTCGATTTCAGCCACGGCAAGGGCGTGTCACCCGCGGAACTGGCGCAGGTGGAGGGCGAGGTGAACGCCTATATCCGCCAGAATGCGCCGGTTGAGACGCGGATCATGACGCCGGACGACGCGCGCGCCATCGGGGCGCAGGCGCTTTTTGGCGAGAAATACGGCGACGAGGTGCGCGTGGTGTCGATGGGGCATCAGGCGGGCTCGGGCAAGGGGGCGGATGGCGCGACCTACAGCCTGGAGCTGTGCGGCGGCACGCATGTCGCGCGCTGCGGCGACATCGGGGCTTTTGTGGTCCTGGGCGACAGCGCGTCCTCGGCGGGCGTGCGGCGGATCGAGGCGCTGACGGGGCAGGCGGCGCTCGATCATCTGCGCGCGCAGGATGCGCGGCTGGCCGAGGTGGCGCAGGCGCTCAAGGCGCAGGGGGCCGAGGTGGTGGAGCGCGTGCGCGCGCTGGTCGAGGAGCGGCGCGCGCTGCAGAACGAGGTGGCCCAACTGCGCCGCGAGCTTGCCATGGGCGGCAAGGGGGCGGGCGCGGAAGTGCGGGATGTAGGCGGCGTGGCCTTCCTCGCGCAGGTGCTGACCGGTGTCTCGGGGCGCGACCTGCCGGGCCTGATCGACGAGATGAAGGCGCGGCTGGGGTCTGGCGTGGTGCTTCTGGTGGCCGATGCCGGGGGCAAGCCTGCGGTGGCCGCGGGCGTGACGGCGGACCTCACGGACCGGATCTCGGCGGTGACGCTGGTGCGCGCGGCGGCCGAGGCGCTGGGGGGCAAGGGTGGCGGCGGCCGGCCCGATATGGCGCAGGCCGGCGGCACCGATTTCGCCCGGGCCGAGGCGGCGGTGGCCGCGGTTGAAACCCTGCTGAAAGGATAGCCGATGCCGACTGCGCTCTGGATCGCCCATGTGACCGTGACCGATGCCGAGGCTTACGGTCGCTACGCTGCGGGCGCCACCGAAGCCATTGCCGCGCACGGCGGCGTGTTCCTGGCGCGGGCCGGGCGGCATGTGCAGCTTGAGGGGACCGACCGCGCCCGCAACGTGGTCGCGCGGTTTCCAAGCCTTGAGGATGCGGTGGCCTGTTACCACTCGCCTGCCTATCAGGCGGCGCTGGACCATGCGCGCGGGGCAGCGGTGCGCGACCTGGTGGTGGTCGAGGAAATCGGCCCTTGAAGGGGTCGCTGGCCCGCCTGATCGCCACCCATGCGGGGGCGGGGCGGCTGGTGTGGATCGGGGTGCGGCCATGGCGGGATGACCGCCGAGGTGGTGGTTCCCGGCTCGGTCGCCATCGGTGATGCCGTGCGGCCCGCTGAAACATCCTGACAGGGGACGTGATGGCGGGGGGCCCGGTGCGGGCTTTTCCGGCAGCACGCAGGCCGATACACTCCTTGGAACGGCTGGAAAGGCCATACAGGGGTAAGAGCATGTGCAGGTGGGCCGCCTATATCGGGGCACCGATCTTTCTGGAAGATATCGTCAGCCGACCCGCGCATTCGCTGATCCACCAAAGCCATTGCGCCACCCGCTGCCCCACCGCCACGAATGCCGACGGCTTCGGCCTTGCCTGGTATGGCGAGCGGCCCGAGCCTGGCCTTTACCGCGACATCTATCCCGCCTGGTCCGACCCCAACCTGCGCAGCCTGACCGCGCAGGTCCGCTCGCCCCTGTTTCTCGCGCATGTGCGCGCCTCCACCGGCACCGCGACCAGCCGCAACAACTGCCACCCCTTTGCGGTGGGGCGCTGGTCCTTCATGCACAACGGCCAGATCGGTGGCTATGACAGCTTTCGCCGCGACGCCGACATGATGATCCCCGACCACCTCTATCCCCACCGCCGCGGGGCCACCGACAGCGAGGCGCTGTTCCTCGTGGCCTTGGCCGAGGGGCTGGAGGATGACCCGGCGGGCGCCCTGATCCGCGCCGTGGCCCGGTTCGAGGCGCTGGCCCGGGCGCGGGGCGTGCCTGCGCAGGTGCGGCTGACCTGCGCGCTGTCGGATGGCCACCGCCTATACGCCGCGCGCTACGCGACCGACGGGCAGGCGCCCACGCTTTATCACCGGTGGTCGGACACGCGGGGCGGGCGGGCCGTGGTCTCCGAACCGCTGGATCTGGGGCAGGAGGGCTGGGCCGAGGTGCCCGAGTCGACGTTCTGCTGCTTTGAGCATGAGGGCGTCGTCACCGCCCCGTTCGCGCCATCGTTACAGGCGGCGGCCTGAGCGGGGGTTGCACGGCCCCCGCACGGTGACCATCGTTGCCGGATGCGGTGGATGGCAATCCTTGTTGCAATTCTGTGCCTTGCTGCGCCCGCGGCGGCCGACCCGTGGCAGGCCGCGCGGCAGCCAGGTGCCGTCCTCATGCTGCGCCATGCCATCGCACCGGGCACCGGCGATCCGCCCGGTTTCCGCCTCGACGACTGCGCGACGCAGCGAAACCTTGACGCGCGCGGCCGGGCACAGGCACGTGCCATCGGCGCGGAACTGGCCCGGCGCGGGCTGCGCCCCGACCGCGTGCTGACCAGCGCCTGGTGCCGCGCCCGGGATACGGCGGCACTTCTCGGGTTCAATCCGCCGGAGGAGCTGGAGGCGCTCAACTCGTTCTTCGGCGACCGCCCCAACGAACCGGCCCAGACCGCCGCCCTGCGCCGGTTTCTGGCCGAGGAGGACCCCGAAGCGCGGCTGGTCATGGTGACGCATCAGGTGAACATCACCGCCCTGACGGGGCTGGTCCCCCGGTCGGGTGAGATCGTGGTGATTCTGCGCAACGCCGAGGGCGGGCTGGAGGTTGCGGGCCGCATCGCGCCGCCCTGACACTTCGCGCGCCGTCTGTTTTTCGGTCATGCCGGATCGGATTGCGACCGTTCCGCCGAAAATCAGGTTCCGCAAAAAAAGAGGCCGAGCATGATGCTCGGCCCAAGTCCAACAGGGAGGTATGAAGGAGACGCACGCGCCACCCTTCAACGCTTGATGTAGGGAGGTGCGTCTTTGCGCGCAAGCGACGCAAGGTCGCAACGGCGGAATGCCCGTCATGCGCTGCGTGCAGGGCTGGCGTCATCCTGCCGTCACATCTGCTGGCGCTTGCGATAGGCGAAAATCTCTTCGGTGACGAAATCGCGGAACGCCGCCACCCGCTTGGAATGGCGCAACTCTTCCGGGTAAGCCAGAAAAACGGGCACCTCGGCCGATTCGACCTCTGGCAGCACCCGCACCAATTTGGGGAAATCCTCGGTCAGGTAATCGGGCAGGACCCCGATGCCGAGGTTGGACAAAACCCCCTGCAACACCCCGAAATAGTTGTTCACCGTCAGGGTCGAGGGGATGTCATGCGCCATCAGCTGCTGCACCAGCAGGGCGCCCGCGCTGACCTGTGGCGTGCCGGTATGCTGGCAGATCAGGCGGTGGCTGCGGAAATCCTCCATCGTCTGCGGCGTGCCCGCTTCGGCCAGATATTCCGGGCTGGCATAAAGGCGCATGTTGATGGTCATCAGGCGGCGGCGGATCAGATCGGCCTGGCTGGGTTCCTTCATGCGGATGGCCACATCGGCCTCGCGCATCGGCAGGTCCAGCACCCGCTCTTCAAGCATCAGGTCGATCTTCAGTGCGGGGAATTTCTTGTAAAGCGCGGGCAGGCGGGGGGCGAGCCACAGCGTGCCGAACCCGGTGGTGGTGGTCACGCGCAGCTCGCCGAACACCTCGTCCTCGCTGTCGCGGATGCGGGCGGCGGCGGCGTCAAGGCGCTTGACCATCGCGGTGGTGGCGTCGAACAGCAACTCACCCTGCTCGGTCAGGATCAGGCCCCGCGCATGGCGGTGGAACAGCGTCACCCCCAGCGATTCCTCCAGCGACCGGATCTGGCGGCTGACGGCGGACTGGCTCAGATGCAGCACCTCGCCCGCATGGGTCAGGCTGCCCGCATCGGCCACCGCGTGAAAAATCCGCAATTTGTCCCAATCCATCGTCGCCACTCTCATCAACTTGACGCGCGCTAACACGCAAAACCTGCGTTAGTCACTAATGTTGACGTGAGCACGTCGATTCCCGGCGGATTTTCCGCTTTGTGGGTCAGGGCTGTTGACCTATCATGCTGGCAGACCGCGCATCGGGCAGGGAGGGGGCTTCATGGGCAGGCAGGATGTGACACTGGCCGACCGGTTCGATCTGGCGGCCTCGCCGGTGCTGTTGAACGGCACGCAGGCGCTGGTGCGGCTGATGCTGATGCAAAAGGCGCGCGACCGGGCGGCGGGCTGGAACACGGCCGGGTATGTCACGGGCTATCGCGGATCACCGCTGGGGGCGGTGGACTTGCAGATGGGCCGTGCGGGCAAGCTTTTGTCCGACAACGACATCCGCTTTCAGCCGGGGCTGAACGAGGATCTGGCCGCCACCGCGATCTGGGGCAGCCAGCAGGCCGAACTGCGCGGGCAGGGGCGGTATGACGGCGTTTTCGCGCTTTGGTATGGCAAGGGGCCGGGCGTGGACCGGTCGGGCGACGTGATGCGCCATGCCAACCTTGCAGGCACCTCGCCCCGGGGCGGCGTCATCATGGCGATGGGGGATGACCACACGGGCGAATCCTCCACCACCTGCCACCAGTCGGAATGGGCGATGCTGGATGCGTCGATCCCGGTGGTTTCACCCGCGGGGGTGCAGGAAATTCTGGACTACGGTCTATACGCCTTTGCCCTGTCGCGCTTTGCCGGCGTCTGGACGGGCCTCAAGCTGATGAAGGACACGGTAGAGGCGACGGCGGTGGTGGATGGCCGCATCGACCGGATGGCCTTTGACACGCCCGATTTCCCGATGCCGCCGGGGGGGCTGAACATCCGGCTGGGCGATCACTGGGTCGCGCAGGAAGAACGGCTGGTCAACCACAAGCGCTTTGCCGCCGAGGCGTTTTCCCATGCGAACCGGATCGACCGGCGGGTCTGGGGCAAGCCGGGGGCGAAGATCGGCTTTGTCGCGGCGGGCAAGAACTGGCTGGACCTTGAACACGCGCTGCGTCTGCTGGGGCTGGACGCCGAAGGCGCCGAGCGTCTGGGCATCACCACCTACAAGGTGGGGCAGGTCTGGCCGCTGGACATGGCGGGGTTCCACGACTGGGCCGAAGGGTTGGACCTCATCGTGGCGGTCGAGGAAAAGCGCAAGCTGATCGAGGTGCAGATCAAGGAGGCGATATTCGACGACCGCCGCGGCCGCCGCGTCTGGGGCGGGCGGCGCGGGGGGCCGGGGGATGAGGTTTTGTTCCCCGTGCCGATGTCCATCGACCCTATGCTGGTGGCCGAGAAACTGGGCGGTATCCTGATCGACGAGGGGCGGGGAACCGACGCGATCCGCGCGGCCCTTGCCCGGATCGAGGCGGCGCGGCGCGCCGACAACGCGCCCGAAATCGCCGCGCGCCTGCCCTATTTCTGCGCAGGCTGCCCGCACAACACCTCCACCCGCCTGCCCGAGGGCGCGCGCGCGGGCGGCGGCATCGGCTGCCACACCATGGCGCTGTGGATGGACCGGGGCACCTCGGGCCTGACGCAGATGGGCGGCGAGGGGGCGAACTGGATCGGCGAGGCGCCGTTCAGCCATACCCTACATGTGTTCCAGAACCTCGGCGACGGCACCTACAACCATTCGGGCATCCTCGCCATCCGCGCCGCCCTTGCTGCGGGCACCACGATCACCTACAAGATCCTGTTCAACGATGCCGTCGCCATGACCGGCGGTCAGGGCAACGAGGGGGGCCTGACCGCCTACCGCATCGCGCGCGAACTGGTGGCGATGGGGGTCGGGACCATCGCGGTGGTCTATGACGAGAAAGAGGACATCTATCCCCGTCTCTTCCCGTCAGGCGTGACCACCCACACCCGCGACCAGATGCCCGCCGTGCAGGAGCGCCTGCAGCAGGTGCCTGGCGTCTCGGCCATCATCTATGTCCAGACCTGCGCCGCCGAGAAACGCCGCCGCCGCAAGCGCGGCACCTATCCCGACCCCGACAAGCGTGTGTTCATCAACACCGACATCTGCGAGGGCTGCGGCGATTGCGGGGTGCAATCGAACTGCGTCTCCCTCGTGCCGGTCGAAACCGAACTGGGCCGCAAGCGCGCCATCGACCAGTCGTCCTGCAACAAGGATTTCTCCTGCATCCAGGGCTTCTGCCCCTCCTTCGTCACCCTCGAAGGGGCCCGCCCCAAATCCGCCGCCACCGCCCGGATCGACACCGGCGACCTGCCCGAGCCTGCGCTGCCCCCCATCCACGGCACCCACAACGTTGTCATCACCGGCGTCGGCGGCACCGGCGTCGTCACCGTGGGCGCGATCCTGGCCATGGCGGCGCATGTCGCGGGCATGGGGGCGGGGATGATGGAGATGGCGGGGCTGGCGCAGAAAGGCGGGGCCGTGCACATCCACTGCCGCCTCGCCCCGCGCCCCGAGGACATCACCGCCATCCGCGTGGCCACGGGCGAGGCCGATGCCGTGATCGGCGGCGATCTGGTGGTCAGCGCGGGCGCGAAAACCATCGGCCTGATGACCACGGGCCGCACCGGTGCTGTGGTCAACGACCATGAGATCGTGACGGGCGAGTTCACCCGCAACACCGAATTCCGCATCCCCTCGGACCGGTTGCGCCTGTCGCTCGAGGCCCGCCTGCAAGACCGCGTGGCGTTCTTTGACGCGACCGACCTCGCCCGCATCGCCATGGGCGACTCGATCTATTCCAACATGATGGTCTTTGGCGCGGCCTGGCAGCAGGGCCTGATCCCCGTGCCGCTGACGGCCATCCTGCGCGCGATCGACCTCAACGGCACCGGGGCCGCCGCCAATGCCCGCGCCTTTGCCATCGGCCGCTGGGCCGTCCTGCACCCCGACCTCGCGGCCCGCATCCTGCTGCCCGAACCCCCGGTCCCGGTCGATCCGGTGGCCTTCCGCGCCGATCACCTGCGCGCCTATCAGGACGACGCCCTCGCAGACCGCTTCGTGACCCTTGTGAACACCGTCCCGCCCGACCTGCGCGAGAGCGTGGCGCGGGGCTATCACAAGCTTCTCGCCATCAAGGATGAATACGAGGTCGCGCGCCTGCACCTGTCCACGCTGGACAAGGCGCGCGCCGAATTCGACGGCACGCTGCGCCCCGTCTTTCATCTGGCGCCGCCCTTCCTTCCGGGGCGTGACGGGCAGGGCCGGCCGAAAAAACGCGCTTTCGGCCCGTGGATGATCCCCGCCTTCCGCCTGCTGGCCCGCCTGAAACCCCTGCGCGGCACCCGCTGGGATCCCTTTGGCCGCAGCGCCGAGCGCCGGATGGAACGCGACCTGATCGCGCAATACGAAACCGACATGGCCGCACTTCTGCCCGCCGTCACCCCCGCCACGCTGCCCCTGATCCGAGAGCTTGCCGAATTGCCGCTGACCATCCGCGGCTTCGGCCCGGTGAAAGAGGCGAACGCCGCCCGCGCCGCCGCCATCCGTGCGGCCCTGCTGGCCCGTATCCGGGCGGGCGGCGATGCGGCGCCACTTGCGGCGGAGTAGCGAAACCTTCGCAATACCGTCATCTTTGCTGGCGAAACTGCATGGTCAAGGTTACATATGTTGGGGCGAGAGGGACCGGGGCCGCGATGACCATGCAGGAAGTGACGCGCGACATCAGCTATGCCTCCTCGGCGCAAACCCGCGGGGGACGCACGCTGATCCGGGTCCTCGAGAATATCACCGGCCGCATCAGCCTGATCCGCCGCGCCGAAGGCTATGAGAACGAGGTGCAGCGCGGCCGGTCGTTCTGGCAGGTCATCCCCGAGCGGTTCGGTCTGTCGCTGGATGTGGTGGGCGGAAGCCTGGGCAACATCCCCGCCAACGGCCCGCTGATCCTGATCGCCAATCACCCCTACGGCATCCTCGACGGCCTGATGATGGGGCACCTGATGGACGCCGCGCGCGGCGATTTCCGCATCCTGGCCAACTCCGTGTTCCGCCGGGCAGAGGCGCTCAACCGCGTGGTCCTGCCGATCTCCTTCGACGAGACGAAAGAGGCGGTGAAGCTGAACCTCAACACCCGTGCGGCGGCGCTGTCCTATCTGGGCGCCGGGGGGGCCATCGGGGTGTTTCCGGGTGGCACCGTCTCAACCGCCGCCAAGCCGTTCTCGCAGCCGATGGACCCGGGCTGGCGCAATTTCACCGCCAAGATGATCGCGAAATCCGACGCGACGGTGGTGCCGATCTTCTTTACCGGCCACAATTCGCGCCTGTTCCAGATCGCCAGCCACCTGCACACCACGCTGCGCCTCGGCCTGCTGATCAAGGAATTCAAGAGCCGCATCGACGAACCCGTGCGCGTGGTGATCGGCGACCCCATCGCCTCCACCCGGCTCGACCCGCTGAAATCCGACCCCCGCGCCATGATGGATTTCCTGCGCCGGGAAACCTATGCCCTTTCGCCGCGCCCGATGAAGTCCTATGACTACGGCTACGAATTCGAGGACAAGTACAAGGCGCGCTAGCGCCGGGGGGGCAGCGTGGCGGTAGGGGTGTTCGACAGCGGGCTTGGCGGCCTGACGGTTCTGGATGCCCTCGCCAAGCGCCTGCCTGATGTGCCGTTTGTCTATCTGGGCGACAATGCCCATGCCCCCTACGGCGTGCGCACCCATGATGACATCTTCGCCCTGACCTGCGCCGCCGTCGAACGCCTCTGGGCCGAAGGCTGTGATCTGGTGATCCTCGCTTGCAACACCGCCTCGGCCTCCGCGCTCAAGCGCATGCAGGAAACCTGGGTCCCGCGCGACAAGCGCGTGCTGGGCGTGTTCGTGCCACTGATCGAGGCGCTGACCGAACGGCAGTGGGGTGACAATTCCCCCCCGCGCGAGGTGGATGTGAAGCATGTGGCGCTGTTCGCCACGCCCGCCACGGTGGCAAGCCGCGCCTTCCAGCGCGAGCTGGCCTTCCGTGCCATCGGCGTGGACGTCGAGGCGCAGCCCTGCGGTGGCGTGGTCGATGCCATCGAGCAGGGCGACGAGCTGCTGGCCGAGGCGCTGGTGCGCAGCCATGTCGAGGCGCTCAAGCGCCGGATGCCGCATCCTCAGGCGGCGGTTCTGGGCTGCACGCATTACCCTTTGATGGAGGGGGTATTTGCCGAGGCTCTGGGCCCCGGTGTGCGCGTCTACAGCCAGGCGAACCTTGTGGCCGAGGCGCTCGCCGACTACCTCGCACGGCGGCCCGAGTTTCTGGGTCCGGGCCGGGAGGCGCGGTTCCTGACCACCGGCGACCCCCGCGCGGTCAGCGACCGGGCGACGCAGTTCCTGCGCAAGCGGGTGATGTTCGAGGCCGCCTGACGGGGCGCAAACCTTTCCAAGGGGTTAATCCGCTCGGTCAAGGCCCTGATTTTCCACATACGAAAACGTGTCCCATCGTGGGACACCCCGCGCGGCTGGTGCTGATCCAGGTTAGCGGCGCACCTGGGACAGGGGTGTAACGCACCGTGATACACGCCGATGCCACCCCGGCATCCACAGGCACCCGAGGATTCATCATGACCCGCACCCTTCTTGCCGCCGCCCTGACGGGCCTTTTGATGTCCACCACCGCCTTCGCCGCCATGGGCGACAAGGTGCGCGACATCGAGGTGTCGATGGATCTGACGGCCGTCTCGAACGCCGCGGCCGCCGCCCGCTTCGCCAATGTGGCGACCGACCTGCAGGGCGCCATCGCGCGCCGCATGGCGGGCCAGATCGACGAAAGCGGCAAGCGGATTTCGGTGGACATCTCGGAGATCGAACTGAGCAATTCCTATTCCGAAACCGCCGGTATGGCCGATACCCGTCTCGTCGGGCGCATCGTGATCAAGGACAGCGCTGGCAGCACCAACCTTGAGACCTACGAACTCACGATCGACGTGGACCAGTCAGCGTTCTACATCCCGCAGACGATGGACCGCGCGCAACTCATGGCCAGCAGCGACCTCTACTATGCGTCCATGATCAATGCCTTCGCTGACAATGTGGTGAAGAACTTTAACAAGTGAGTCATGCCCGGCAGGCTGCATGTTGCCGCCTGCCGGGGTTTTCAGCTTGCATGACGGCGCAGTTTTGGCCCAGAACGCCTCCGACACCCGACCGGAGGAACCTGCCATGACCGCCCGCATCGCCATCCTGGGGGCCTCGGGTTACACCGGGGCGGAGCTTGTGCGCCTGATATCCACGCATCCGGGGATGCGGATCGTGGCGCTGTCGGCCGACCGAAAGGCGGGCATGGCCATGGCGGAGGTGTTCCCCTTTCTGCGCCATCTGGACCTGCCGCAGCTATGCAAGATTGGTGAGATTGATTTCGTCAATATTGACATGTGCTTCTGCGCACTTCCTCATGCAACGTCTCAAGAGGTGATCGCAAAGCTCCCTCGCAGCTTGAAAATCGTCGATTTGAGCGCGGATTTTCGGCTGCGCGATCCCGCAGCCTATGAAAGATGGTATGGCCAGCCGCATGCCGCGCCCGACCTTCAGGCAGAGGCTGTCTATGGCCTGACCGAGTTTTACCGCGATGCGATCCGGGGAGCACGTCTGGTGGCGGGCACGGGCTGCAACGCCGCCGCCGGGCAGTTCGCGCTCCGGCCGCTCATTTCGGCGGGCGTGATTGACCTTGACCGCATTGTGATCGACCTCAAGGCGGGAGTGTCGGGGGCAGGGCGGTCGGCCAAGGAGAACCTGCTGCATGCCGAGTTGTCGGGGGGCACGCACACCTATTCCGCCGGGGGAAAGCATCGGCACCTTGGGGAATTCGATCAGGAATTCAGCCTCTTGGCAGGCCGCCCGGTGCAGGTGCAGTTCACCCCGCACCTGTTGCCGATGAACCGCGGGATCCTTGCCACCGTCTATGTTGACGGCGATCCGGCGACCGTCCACGCGACATTGGCAGCGGCCTATGCGGGCGAACCCTTCCTGCGGGTGCTACCTTTCGGCACGCTCCCCTCGACACGCGACATCGCAGGATCCAATTTCTGCCATGTCGGGGTTGTGGGTGACCGCGTGGCAGGTCGCGCGGTGGTAGTGTCGGTGTTGGACAACCTGACCAAGGGCTCGTCCGGGCAGGCGATCCAGAATGCGAACGTGATGTTGGGGTTAGAGGAGGAAATGGGTCTGATGCTGGCACCCGTATTCCCGTGAAGCAATGAAAAGCTTGAAGAAACAAAGACGTATCCAGATCATCCTCGTGGCCTTCGTCGCCCTGGCGCTTTCTACGGGCCTGATCGGCTATGCCATGCGCGACGGCATCGCCTTTTTCCGCTCGCCGACCCAGGTGGTCGAGGCACCGCCCGAACCGCATGAGGTGTTCCGCATCGGTGGTCTGGTCGAGGAAGGCTCGATCGAGCGGGGGCAGGGCGAGACGATTCGGTTTCGCGTGACCGATACCAACGCCACCGTGCCCGTCGCCTTTACCGGCATCCTGCCTGACCTCTTTGGCGAGGGGCAAGGAATGGTGGGCACCGGCCGCTACATTGATGGCGTATTTGAGGCCTCTGAAATCCTTGCCAAACATGATGAGACCTACATGCCCAAGGAAGTGGTTGACGCGCTGAAGGAGCAGGGCGTCTATCAAGATCCGAAGGCGGCACCGAACGGCTGATTACCCGGTCGTTAATGTCGCCAAAGCAGCCTCTGGCCATCAAGCCGGAGGCAGGTCATGCGCAGTATCGACAAGATCGCAGAAGAGATCGTCGCCCGCGAGGGCGGCTTTGTGAATGACCCCGACGACCCCGGCGGGGCCACGAAATACGGGGTGACCATCCACACCATGCGCCGTCTTGGCCTCGACCTGACCGGGGACGGGCAGGTGGATGTGGAGGATGTGAAGCGGCTGACCCGGGCCGATGCGCAGCGGATTTTCCTGGAGCATTACTACCGCCGCCCGCGGATTGACGCGCTGCCCGAGGCGGTGCAGGCGTCGGTTTTCGACATGTATGTGAACGCAGGCGCCAATGCGGTGAGGGTGTTGCAGCGGCTGCTGACCGACATGGGCTTTCCCTGCGATCCTGACGGGGCCATCGGGCCGGTCACGATCCGGGCGGCGCAAATGGCTTATGAGGCGGCACCGGGCCATCTGGCCGATGCCTATGCCATCGCGCGGCGCAACTACTACTACGCCCTCGCCGACAGCCGCCCCGCGAGCCGGAAATACGCGCGCCGCAGGGATGGCGGCAAGGGCGGCTGGATCACGCGGGCGGAGGAGTTCATGGCCCCGAAATACCGGCTGAGCGAGGCGCAACACAGGGCGAGGGTGGCGAAATGGGCGTGATCGGGCGGATTTTTGCACCGGCGGCGATCACCGCTACGGCGGATGCGGCCAAGGGGCTGGCCGAGGTGTTCACGCCGAACGCCACGCGGCGGATGGAACTGTCGGCCGAGGCGCAGGCGGCGGCGCTGAAACAGCTGGGGCTGGAATACGCCGACCCCGGGATGGGCTGGTTCGACCGGATGGTGAACGGGCTGAACCGGCTGCCGCGTCCCATGCTGGCCTTCGGCACGCTGGGGCTGTTTGCCTATGCGATGGTCGATCCGGTAAGTTTCGGTGCGCGGATGGTGGGGCTGAACGCGGTGCCCGAGCCGCTGTGGTGGCTTCTGGGGGCGGTGGTCGGGTTCTATTTCGGGGCGCGCGAGGCGCATTATTTCCGCACCAAACCCGTGGTTGCCCCCTTTGCACCGCCTGCAATGCCCGAGGATACCGGCAACCCCGCGCTGGAGGATTGGCGCCGCGGGTCCTAGTCGTCGGAGACCTTGCCCTTCACCGCGCCTTCCGTGGGGGGCAGGCGGCGCACGGCGAGCCACGAGAGGGCGGCCATCGCGGCGGCGGTGCCTAGGCAGGCGGGCAGGCCGCCCCATTGGTAGCTGAGGCCCGACAGCATCGTGCCCATCAGCCGCCCCGCCGCATTGGCCATGTAGTAGAACCCCACATCCATCGTCACTCGCTCGGCGCTGGTGAAGGACAGGATCAGGTAGGAATGCAGCGAGGAGTTGACGGCAAAGACAAAGCCAAAGGCCATCAGCCCCGCGATCAGCGTCACGGTCAGCCAGTCGGCGGGCGCATCGCTGAAGGCCGCCGCGAGGGCCAAGGCCGCCGGGATCAGCGTCAGCATCCCCACCCAAAGCGCCGCCGACCGCGCAAGGTCTGTGGTGCCGCGCAGGATGCGGGGGGCCGAGGCCTGCACCGCGCCATAGGCGATGATCCAGGCCGCCATGAAGCCGCCGATCAGGAAGAACGCCGCGCGCCGCCCCTCATCCGTGCCATCCGACAGGATCGACTGGAAATAGACCGGGATGCCCACCACGAACCACACGTCGCGCGCGCCGAACAGGAACATGCGGGCAAGGGACAGCCGGTTCACCCGAATGTCGGAGGACCAGACCTGGCTGAACTTGGTGTCCTTCTTGCCCTTGGGCAAACCGCCCGGCATGAAGGCTGCCACCGCCACCAGGATCACCGTCAGCACCGCCGCCATGGCAAGGACGGCGGGCACGAAGCCCGCAAGGGCCAGGAGCGCCGCGCCCAGGAAGAACCCCGCCCCCTTCACCGCGTTCTTTGATCCGGTAAGGACTGCGACCCAGCGGAACAGCGACCCTTCCGTGGGCGCCAGCACCTTTACCGCCGATTTCGACGACATCTTGGCCAGGTCCTTGGCCACGCCCGAGGCCCCCTGAACCGCCATCACGAAGGCGACCGAGGCCGCGATCGACCATGTGGGGTCAAGCTGCGCCAAGGCCAGCAGGGCCGCCACCTGCAACCCCAGCCCGGCGTAAAGCGTGCTGGTCAGGCCGAACCGCGCGGCGATCCAGCCCGCGCCAAGGTTGGTGACGATGCCCGCAAGCTCATACAGCAGGAACAGCCAGGCCAGTTGGATCGGCGTGAACCCCAGCGCGTTGAAATGCAAGAGCACCAGCATCCGCAGCGCGCCGTCCGACAGCATGAAGGCCCAATAGGCCGCCGTTACCGCCGCATAGGCGGCCAGCGGGCGCGGCGCGGGGGCGGTGGTCACAGCGACGCGGCCACCATCCGCGCGATGTCCACCATGCGGCAGGCATAGCCCCATTCGTTGTCATACCAGGCAAAGATCTTCACCTGCGTTCCGTTCACCACCATGGTGGAGCGCGCGTCGATGATGCTGGACCGCGCGTCGTTCAGGAAATCCGACGACACCAGCGGCCGGTCCTCATAGCCGAGGATCCCCGCCAGCGGGCCGTCTGCCGCGGCCTTCAGCATCGCGTTCACCTCGGCCTCGGTCGTCGGGCGCTTCACCTCGAACACGCAATCGGTGAGCGAGGCGTTCAACAGCGGCACCCGCACCGCATGGCCGTTCAGCCGGCCCGCGAGTTCGGGGTAGATCAGCGTGATGGCGGTGGCCGATCCGGTGGTGGTGGGGATCAGGTTCAACAGGGCAGAGCGCGCGCGGCGCATGTCCTTGTCGGGGCGGTCCACCATGGTCTGGGTGTTGGTCACGTCATGGATGGTGGTGATCATGCCATGCTCGATCCCCAGCCCCTCATGGATCACCTTGACCACCGGGGCGAGGCAGTTGGTGGTGCAGGAGGCGGCCGTCAGCAGGCGGTGCGCCGCGGGGTCATAGAGGTGATGGTTGACCCCATAGACGAGGTTGAGCGCACCCGCATCCTTGACCGGCGCCGAGACGACCACCTTTTTCACGCCGGCGGCCCAGTAGGGCTCGATCTTCGCCGCCGTCTTGAAAACGCCGGTGCAGTCGATCACCATGTCGATCCCGTCCAGCGCCAGCGCCTCCAGCGCGCGCTCGGCGGTCAGGGTCATGCGGTGGCCGCCGATGGTCAGGCCGGAGGTGTCATGGCTGATGTCGGGGCGCCAACGCCCATGCACCGAATCGAATTCCATCAATAGCGCGTGCTGGTCGGGGGTGCCTGCGGGATCGTTCAGCAGGGTGATGTCATGTCCAACACCTTCGTCGAACATCCGGCGCAACACGAGTTTTCCGATCCGGCCAAGGCCGTTGATGGCAATACGGGGCATGGGCGTGGTCCTTGTCTGTCAGTCCTGGGAATGGGCGATGGCATCCACCCGATCCTGCAACGCCAACCGTGACAGTTCGCGGACAGGCAGCGAGGTAAAGGCGATCATGCGGCGGCGAAGTTCGCCATAGACGCGCGCGAAGGCCAGCGCCTTTTCCGCCTCGGTCCCCTCGGCCTTGACCGGATCGGGCATGCCCCAATGCGCCGTGATCGGCTGGCCCGGCCAGGGCGGACAGGCTTCGTTCGCGGCCGCATCGCAGACGGTAAAGACGAAATCGAAGCGGGGTGCCCCCTCGCCCTGGAATTCGGAGATGTGTTTGGAGCGCATGCCCGTCACGTCATGGCCGTTGCGCGCAAGCACTTCGAGCGCGAAGGCGTTGAGTTCGGAGTGTGGGCGGGTGCCGGCGGAATAGGCCACAAAGCGGTCTTTACCCAGATCGCGCAACAGCGCTTCGGCAAAGATCGACCGGGCGGAGTTGCCCGAGCAGATGAACAGGGCGTTGAAAGGCGTATCCATGATGTCGGTCCTCAACCGTTCGGTGTTTTGTCCGGGCAAGAAGGGTTCGACCCGCCCGCGACAGCAATCGTCATAGAGGAAACCGATCAGCGCCCCGGCCTGCGCCGTCTCGGCCCGGTAAAGGATCATCCGGCCGTCCCTGCGCGCCGAGATCAGACCCGACGCCTCAAGGGCGGACAGATGCACCGACAACGTCGAAGGCTTGACCCCCAGCACCTCTCCGATCTCGCCCGCGCGCACCGAACCGGGTGCCCTGCGCAGAAGAAGGCGCAGGATGTCCAGTCGTCCGGCGTGTCCGAGCGTGGCGAAGAGGTCCGCAGCCTGACTTGTTTCCATAATTCACGAATTACCGAATTGACGGCTGCGGGTCGAGTGAAGTTTTGATGAAGGTTTTGGCACAACGGGGCCGATGTGCTGCGCAAGGAGACGCCCATCAGGCCGCACGTCAACTTCAAGCCGGTCACTGCCGCCGGTCGCACATTTTGCGATGAAAAGGCCGCCGCGTCGGATCGCAGCGGCCTACGGTCTGGAATGCCGTGGGCGACCTTCTCAGCGCTGCGCCACGTCCACATAGTCGCGATGCGCGGGGCCGATGTAGAGCTGGCGCGGCCGGCCGATCTTCTGGTTCTTGTCGGCGATCATTTCCTTCCACTGGCTGATCCAGCCGACCGTGCGCGACAGCGCAAAGATCGGCGTGAACATGGCCGTGGGGAACCCCATCGCGTCAAGGATGATGCCCGAATAGAAATCGACGTTGGGGTAGAGCTTTTTCGAGATGAAATACTCATCCTCCAGCGCAATCCGCTCCAGCTCCTTGGCCACCTGAAGCGTGGGGTTGTTCTCGACCCCCAGCAGGCCCAGCACCTCGTCGGCGCTTTCCTTCATCACCTTGGCGCGCGGATCGAAGTTTTTATACACCCGGTGGCCGAACCCCATCAGGCGGAACGGATCGTCCTTGTCCTTGGCGCGCCGGATATATTCGGGGATGCGGTCCACCGTGCCGATCTCGCGCAGCATTTCCAGACAGGCCTGGTTTGCCCCGCCATGCGCGGGCCCCCAGAGGCAGGCGATGCCCGCCGCGATGCAGGCAAAGGGGTTGGCCCCCGATGAGCCCGCCAGCCGCACGGTCGAGGTGGAGGCGTTCTGCTCATGGTCGGCATGCAACAGCATGATCCGGTCCATCGCCTTGGCGAGGATGGGCGAGGGCTCATACTCCTCGGCCGGGACGGAAAAGCACATGTGCAGAAAGTTCGCAGCATAATCGAGCTTGTTCTTCGGGTACACGAAGGGCTGGCCGATGGAATACTTGTAGGCCATCGCGGCGATCGTGGGCAGTTTGGCGATCAGCCGGATCGCCGCCACCTCGCGCTGCCAGGGATCGGTGATGTCCGTTGAGTCGTGATAGAAGGCGCTCATCGCGCCCACGACGCCGACCATCGTGGCCATCGGATGGCTGTCGCGCCGGAACCCGCGGAAGAAGTAGTGCATCTGCTCATGCACCATCGTGTGCCGCGTCACGCGGAACATGAAATCGTCCAGCTGCGCCTTGCTGGGCAACTCGCCGTAGAGCAGCAGGAAGCAGGTCTCGAGAAAGCTCGAATGCGCCGCAAGCTGCTCGATGGGATAGCCGCGATACAAAAGCTCACCCTTGTCGCCGTCGATATAGGTGATCGTCGACTCGCAGGAGGCCGTCGAGGTGAAGCCCGGGTCATAGGTGAACACATCCGCCTGGGCATAGAGTTTGCCGATGTCGATCACATCGGGGCCCAGCACCGGCGAGTGCATCGGCAACTCGAAGCTCTTGTTGTCGAATGTCAGCGTTGCAGTCTTGGTCTCGGCCATGGTCCATCCCCTTCATCGTGTCCGCGCCCGTCCGGCCCCGATGGCCGAAGGTGATCCGTCTCGCGCGGCCCAGGGGACGGCGCTATGCCGCCGCATCCTCCAGCCGCGCCACTGTCTCGTCCCGCCCGATAACCAGCATCATGTCATAGACGCTGGGGGTCACCGTGCGCCCCGCAAGTGCCGCGCGCAGGGGGGCGGCCAGCTTGCCAAAACCGATCCCGTGCGCGGCGGCCGCAGCGGTCAGAATGGCCTCGATCCCGTCTTTCGTCCACTGAGCATTTTGCAGTTGCGGCGTCAAGGATTTCAGTATGCCACGGGATACCGAGTCCAGTGCAGCCACCGCCTGACGGTCTGGCTCGACAGGCCGAGAAATCAAGGCAAAATGCGCCTTATCAACAAGTTCCGACAAGGTTTTCGATCGCTCCTTGACACTCGGCAGCGCCCGCCGCAGCCGGTCAAGCTGCCACTCCGTCAGGGCAGGCTTTTCCGCTGCCGCAAGGAAACCCTGCAACTCACGCAGCAGTGCAGCGTCATCCATGGCCGCGATATGCTGCCCGCAAACATGCTCCAGCTTCTTGAAATCCAGTCGGGCGGGCGCGCGCCCGATGCCCTCCAGACCGAACCATTCACGGGCCTGCGCGTCGCTGAACACCTCGTCGTCGCCATGGCTCCAGCCCAGACGCGCCAGATAGTTGCGCATGCCGGCCGCGGGGTAGCCCAGGGCCTGGTAGTCGCCCACGGCGGTCGCCCCATGGCGTTTGGACAGCTTCTTGCCGTCCGGCCCATGGATAAGCGGGATATGCGCCCAGACGGGGACCGGCCAGCCCATGGCGTCATAGACCATCTGCTGGCGCGCGGCGTTGTTCAGGTGGTCGTCCCCCCGGATCACATGCGTAACGCCCATGTCATGGTCATCGACGACCACGGCCAGCATGTAGGTCGGTGTGCCGTCCGAACGTAACACAACCATGTCGTCCAGCTGATCGTTGCCGAACCGCACCTGGCCCTGCACGGCATCCTCGACCACCGTCTCGCCGCCGCGCGGGGCCTTCATGCGGATGGCAAAGGGCGCTTCGGGGCGGGTCGCGGGGTCGGCGTCGCGCCAGGGGCTGTGGAAGAGGGTGGACCGCCCCTCGGCCCGCGCGGCCTCGCGGAAGGCCTCGATCTCGGCCGGTGTGGCAAAGCACCGGTAGGCCGCGCCGCGCGCCAGCATCTCATGCGCCACCTCGGCATGGCGGTCCTTGCGCGCGAACTGGCTGACGGCCTCGCCGTCCCAGTCGAGGCCCAGCCAGGTAAGCCCCTTCAGGATCGCCTCGGTCGCCGCAGGTGTGGAGCGTTCGCGGTCGGTATCCTCGATCCGCAGCAGGAACCGCCCGCCCCGCCCCCGCGCGAAAAGCCAGTTGAACAGCGCCGTGCGCCCGCCGCCGATATGCAGATCGCCGGTGGGCGAGGGCGCAAAGCGCGTCACGACCGGGCGGGGGGTGGTCTGGTCCTGTGGCATCTTGCTGTTCCCGATCCGCTGCGGCGGTCTCTGGCCGATGTTAACCTTTCGGAAACCATGGCCTGCGTAGCTTTGGCGCCTGTCTAGGCAAATGCGGGGGCAAGAACAAGGTGGCGGCCCCGGGGATGGCACGGGCGGCAGGGCTGACTGCGGGGGTATTGCCCTTTGCGCGGCTGCGGGCGGCTGTCTCGGACGCCATGGCGCAGGCGCGCGGGCACCTCTTTCCCTTCGTGCCGGTGCTGATCGGCTGCGGCGTGGGGGCCTGGTTCGCCCTGCCCTCCGATCCGCCGGTGCCGGTGCTGGCGGCGGTGGCGATGGCCTGCCTTGTCGCTGCGGCCCTCGCGCTGCGGGGGAGCGAGACGGTGCAGCCGCTGTCGCTGGCTGCCTGCTGCCTTGCCGCGGGCTTCCTCGCGGCTGAGACGCGCGCGACGCTCGTGGATGCGCCCCGCCTTGAGTTTCGCTATTACGGCCCGGTGCAGGGCCGCATCCTGGCCATCGACCGCTCGCAATCGGACCGCACGCGGCTGACGCTGGACCGGGTGGTGCTGGCCGATACGCTCCCCTCCCGCACCCCCGCCCGCGTCCGCGTGTCGCTGCACGGCGCGGCCGAAGGGCATGTCGCGCTGGATCCGGGGCAGGTGGTGATCCTGACCGGGCATCTGGCGGCGCCCGAGGGGCCGGTCGAACCGGGCGGGTTCGATTTCCGCCGCATGGCCTGGTTCGACCGGCTGGGGGCGGTCGGCTATACCCGCACGCCGGTCCTTCTGTGGCAGGAGGCGGCCCCGGACGAGGCGCGCGTCACCCGCCTGCGCGCGGCCATCCGCCGCGCGGTCGAGGCGCGCATCCCCGGCGATCCCGGGGCCTTTGCCGCCGCCCTGATGACGGGCGACCGCGCGGGCATCTCGCCCGCCGCCCTGCAATCCCTGCGCGACTCGAATCTCGCGCATCTTCTGGCAATCTCGGGCCTGCACATGGGCCTGCTTGCGGCCTTTGTCTTTGCGGCGGTGCGTTACGGTCTGGCGCTGGTGCCGCCGCTGGCGCTGCGGGTGCCGGGCAAAAAGGTGGCGGCGCTGGTGGCGCTGGGGGCCGGCGGGTTCTACCTGGTGCTGTCGGGCGGCAATGTCGCGACCGAGCGTGCCTATGTCATGGTGGCGGTGATGCTGACGGCGGTGCTGTTCGACCGCCGCGCGCTGTCGCTGCGGTCGGTCGCGATGGCCGCGACCGTGATCCTGCTCGCGCAGCCCGAGACGCTGACCGAGCCGGGGTTCCAGATGTCCTTTGCCGCGACGGTGGTGCTGATCGCGGGGTTCGGGGCGATGGCGGCGCAGGGGGTGACACGGCGGCTGCCGCGCTGGGTCGCACCGCTGGCGATGCTGGTGGCCTCGTCCGCGCTGGCGGGGCTGGCGACGGCGCCGGTGGCGGCGGCGCATTTCAACCGGATGGCGGATTACGGCCTTCTGGCCAATACGCTGGCGGTGCCGGTGATGGGCCTGATGGTGATGCCTGCGGCGGTGGCGGCGGCGGTGCTGTCACCGGTGGGCGGGGAGGGCCTCGCGCTGGCGGCGATGGAACTGGGCACGCGCTGGATCCTCGGCGTCGCGGCCTGGGTCGCGGGGCTGGAGGGGGCGGTGACCACGATCCCGGCCCCCGCGCCCGCCGTGCTGCCGCTGATGGCGCTGGGGGCGCTCTGGGTGATCCTCTGGCCCGGCTGGCCGCGCCTTCTGGGGCTGGCGTCGATGGTGATCGGCATCGGCCTCTGGGCCATTGTCGAACGGCCTGCGCTCCTGATCTCGGCCGATGGGGCCCTGTCCGGCGTGATGACCGATGGCGGTCGCGCCCTGTCCACGGACCGGGGCGCAGGCTTTGCCGCCCGGCAATGGCTGGAGAATGACGGCGATCCCGCCACCCCGGCGCGCGCCGCCGCCCGCATGGCCTACTCCGGCCCGCCTGCCGCGCGCAGTGTCTGGCTGGGCGACTGGCGGGTGGTCCATCTGAAGGGGAAGGGGGCAGTGGACGCCTTTCCGGCAGCCTGTGCAGGCGCGGACCTTGTGATCATCGCCGCCCGCATGCCCGCGCCCAACGGCCCTTGCCGGGTGATCGACCTTGCGCTGTTGTCGGCGACCGGCGCCCTCGCCCTGCATCTCGACCCGACCGGCGCCCTCCGCATGATCCCCTCGAACACAGGCCAGCGACGCTGGTCGAAACGCCACACACCCCCGCCCCCGCCCGCCCCCCTGATGCGGATTGGCGGCTGACCCAAAGGCGTTCTCTTGATCTCTCCTTGATCCAAATACCCCGGGGTCCGGGGCAGCGCCCCGGGCGTGCCGACCGCAGGACGCCTCAGTAGCTGCGGATCAGCCCCACCAGCCGACCCTGCACCTTGACCTTGTGATCGGGCAGCACACGCGTCTCATAGGCCGGGTTCGCCGCCTCCAGCGCGATCATGCCGCCCCGGCGGCGGAACCGCTTCAGCGTGGCTTCGTGATCCTCGACCAGTGCAACCACGATATCGCCGTTCTCGGCGGTGGATTGCTCGCGGATCACCACGATGTCGCCGTCGTTGATCCCGGCCTCGATCATCGAGTCGCCCTTGACCTCCAGCGCATAGTGGTTGCCGCGCCCCGAGAGCATCGCGCCCGGAACCGCGATGTGCTGCGATCCGTCCTGGATGGCCTCGATGGGCACCCCGGCCGCGATGCGGCCCATCACGGGCAGGTCCATGGCGTCGATCGCCTCGACCCGCATCGCGCCCTTGGGGGCGGCGGGGCGGTCGCCCGCGATCACCCGGGGGGTGAAGGCCGGGGCGGGCGGGAAGCTGCGGGGGGTATAGCCCGCCCGCTCCATCGCCTCGGGCAGTTTCACGATCTCCAGCGCCCGCGCCCGATGCGCCAAGCGGCGGATGAATCCGCGTTCCTCCAGCGCCGTGATCAGCCGGTGGATGCCCGATTTCGACCGCAGGTCGAGCGCGTCCTTCATTTCGTCGAACGAGGGCGGCACCCCGTCGGCATCCATCCGCTGTCGAATGAAATCCAAGAGTTCCAGTTGCTTGCGTGTCAGCATCGACCTTGACCTCCGGCAGGTGGCGAAACGGGTTCGCCTCTTGTTCTGCCCGTGTTCGTGCTTTGTGTCAAGCCTGTCGCATCACAGCGGCAGATAGGTCACAGTCTCGCCCGCCCGTCGCGGCCCGTCTCCCATGGGGCGGATCAGCAGGGCCTCCGCTTCGGCCAGCACCGACAGGAGCGACGAGTCCTGTCGGGCCAGGGCCTCGATCCGGGGCAGCCCGTCGCCCGAAGTCAGACCTGCGCGCATGTAGTGGGTGCGCGGGCCGGTGGGGCCGGTGTCAGCGGCCAGGGTCGCGCGGCGAGGCCGGGGCAGGGGGGCGGGGTCGCCCTGCAGGGCGCGGATCAGGGGCAACATAAAGACCTGCCCGCAAACCATTGCTGAAACGGGATTTCCCGGCAGCCCGATCATCGCCGCTCCCATCAGGTTCCCGGCCATCAAGGGCTTGCCCGGCCGCATCGAGACGCGGTGGAAGGCAGGCGCCATCCCGAGGTCCGCCGCCACCCGCGCCACAAGGTCGTGATCGCCCACCGAGGCCCCGCCCGTGGTCACGATCAGATCCGCCCCTTCCGCGAGCCGCAGGACGGCGGTAAGTTCCGCCAGACTGTCGCGCGCGATCGGCAACAGCCGCACCTCCGCCCCCTCGGCTTCGGCCATCGCGCGCAGGGCGATGCCGTTCGATGCGGTGATCTGGTCGTCGCGGGGCACCTCGCCGGGGGACACAAGCTCATCGCCGGTCGAGATCACGGCGACCACGGGGCGGCGGATGGCGGGCACCTCAGCCACGTTCATCGCTGCCAGCAGCGCCAGGTCGGCGGGGCGCAGGCGGCGCGGCGTCATGGTCCAGCCCCGCGGGATGTCCTGCCCCGCGGCGCGGATATGGCGCGCTGTGTCGTGGCCGGCCCTGACGGTCACGGTCTCGCCGTGAGGCTCGGCATCCTCCTGGATCAGCACGGCCTCGGCCCCCTCGGGCACCGGCGCGCCGGTAAAGATGCGCAGCGCCTCGCCCGGCTGCAGGCGGCCCCGCCAGCGCCCACCGGCCGCCGCCGTTCCCACCACGCGGAACCGCGCGCCAGCCGTCACCCGCCCTGCCACCGCATAGCCATCCATGGCCGAGGCGGCGAAGGGCGGCTGGTCGCGCGCAGCCACCACCGGGGCGGCCAGCCATCGGCCCGCCGCGCGCGCCAGCGGGACCATTTCAGCGGGCAGGGGACGGGCCAGCGCGAGGATGCGCGCCTGCGCCTCTTCGACCGTGATCATGGGGCCTCGAACCGGCCCGACTTGCCACCCTCTTTCAGCACCAGCCGGATGCCGTCGATCACCATGCCCTTTTCCACCGCCTTCACCATGTCGTAGATCGTCAGGCAGGCCACCGACACGGCGGTCAGCGCCTCCATCTCCACCCCCGTCTGGCCTCCGGTCTTGACCGTGGCCTCGACCGTGACGCCCGGCAGGTCGGGGTCGCAGGCGAGATCCAGCGCGACCTTGGTGACGGGCAGCGGATGGCAGAGCGGGATAAGGTCGGCCGTCCGCTTGGCCGCCATGATGCCCGCCAGCCGCGCCACCGCCAGCACGTCGCCCTTTTTCGCCCGGCCCTCGGAGATCAGCGCCAGCGTCTGTGCCGACATCCGCACCTGACCCCGCGCCACCGCCAGCCGGTCGGTCACGGGCTTCTCCGACACATCGACCATATGCGCGTGGCCCGCGCCGTCGAAATGCGTGAGGCCGGTCATCACAGGCCCCCCTGTGCGGTCAGGGGGGCGGCCAGGATCGCGCGGGTCGCGGCCTCGACATCCGGCTGGCGCATCAGCGCCTCGCCGATCAGGAAGCAGCGTGCGCCATATTGGGCCACATCGGCAAGGTCGGCGGGGGTGAAGAGGCCGGATTCGGAAACGATCAGCCGGTCCTCGGGCACCCGGCGCGCAAGGTCGCGCGTTACGGCCAAATCCACCTCGAACGTGTGCAGGTTGCGGTTGTTGATGCCGATGAGGCCGGATTTCAGCATCTGCGCGCGGTCAAGCTCGGCGCGGTCATGCACCTCGACCAGCACATCCATGCCGTGGGCCGTGGCTGCCGCCTCCAGTTCGGACGCCTGGGCATCCGAGACCATGGCCATGATGATCAGGATGCAATCGGCATGGAGCGCGCGGGCCTCGACCACCTGATAGGGGTCATGGAGGAAATCCTTGCGCAGGCAGGGCAGTTTCGTGGCGCGGTGCGCCTCGGTCAGAAAGGCATCCTCGCCCTGAAAGCTGGGGGTGTCGGTGAGGACCGACAGGCATGTGGCCCCGCCCGCCTCATAGTCCGCGGCCAACGCGGGCGGGTCGAAATCGGCGCGGATCAGGCCCTTCGAGGGGCTGGCTTTCTTGATTTCGGCGATCAGGCCATAGCCGGTGGCGGCGGCGCGGCGCAGGGCGGCCTCGAACCCACGGGGGGGCGGGGCGAGGGCTGCGGCCTCTTCGACCTCGGACAGGGGGCGGGCGGCCTTTCGCGTGGCCACCTCTTCCAGCTTGTAGGCGTGGATGGTGTCGAGGATGGTGGTCATGGCGGCTCTCCTTGGCCCTCATGACTAGCGCGCGGGGGGCGCGAGGGGAAGGGTCAGCGGGCCCAGTCGATGGGCGCCTCGCCGCGCGCGGCCAGCCAGCGGTTGACGGCGGAGAAGGGGCGCGAGCCGAGGAAGCCGCGATAGGCGGACAGCGGCGAGGGGTGGGCGCTTGGCAGGACCAGATGGCGGGCGGGGTCGGGCCGGGCCAGCGCCTGCGCCCTGTCGCCCCAGAGGAGCCAGGCGAGGGGTCGGGCGTCGGCGGTGCGCGCCAGCACCTGCGCCACCAGCGGCGCCCAGCCGAGGCGCATGTGCCCGCCCGCCTGACCGACGGGCACCGTCAGCGCGGTGTTCAGAAGCAGCACACCCTGCTCTGCCCATCCGGTTAGGTCGCCGTCTGGGCGGTCGATCCCCAGGTCATCGTGCAATTCCCGCAAGATGTTGCGCAGCGAGTCGCGGGGCGGGGTGCCGGGCGGAAAGGCGAAGGCAAGACCGGTGGCGCGGCCGGGGGTGGGGTAGGGGTCTTGCCCCAGGATCACCACGCGAAGGGCCTCGGGCGGGGTCAGGGCCAAGGCGCGAAAGATGGCGTCCGGGGCCGGCTGCCAGGGCGGCAAGGCGGCGAGCCGATCCCACAGCGCAGGCCAGTCGCGGCGAAAGAACGGAAGGTCGGCCCAGCCTTCGGGCGGCGCGGGCCTCATGGCCCCGCGGTGATGCGCGCCAGCGCCGCAAGCCGCGCCTTGGCGGCCCCGCTGTCGATGGACGTGGCGGCCCGCGCCACACCTTCGGGCAGGTCGCCCGCCAGCCCGGCCACCACCAGTGCCGCCGCCGCGTTCAAGAGGACCGCATCGCGGTAGGCCCCCGGTGCCCCGTCCAAGAGCGCGCGCAGAGCGGCGGCATTCTCGGCGGGCGTGCCGCCCAGGATCGCCTCGAACGGATGCACGGGCAGGCCCGCCGCCTCGGGGTGCAGGGTGAAGTCGCGCACCAGGCCACGCTCGAGCGCCGCCACCCAGGTTTCGCCCGCGATCGAGATTTCGTCCGTGCCATCCGCGCCATGCACGATCCAGGCCACCTCGGACCCCAGAAGCGCCAGCACCTCGGCCATCGGGCGGATCAGCGCGCGGGAATAGGCGCCCGACAGCTGGCGCTTCACCCCCGCCGGATTCGTCAGCGGCCCCAGCGCGTTGAACAGCGTCCGCGTGCCCAGCTCCATCCGCACCGGTGCCACATGGCGCGTCGCGGGATGGTGCATGGGGGCCATCATGAAGCCGATCCCTGCCTCGGCCAGGCACCGCTCCACCACCTCCGGCCCGACCATCACGTTCAGCCCCAGTTCGCTCAGCGCATCCGCGGCACCGGACTTGGACGACAGGTTCCGGTTGCCGTGCTTGGCCACCACCACCCCCGCCCCCGCCACCACCAGTGCGGCGGCGGTCGAGATGTTGAGCGTGCCCTTGCCGTCGCCCCCGGTGCCTACGATGTCCATCGCCCCCGGGGGGGCCTTCACCGCCACGCATTTCGCGCGCATGACCGAGGCGGCCGCAGCGATCTCGTCCACCGTCTCGCCCCGCGTGCGCAGCGCCATCAGGAACCCGCCGATCTGCGCGGGCGTCGCCTCGCCCGCGAACAGCGCGCCAAAGGCCGCCTCGGCCTCGGCCCGTGTCAGGGGGCGGTCGGCGGCGAGGGCAATCAGCGGTTTCAGCCCGCTCATGCCACCACCTGTGCCAACGTCAGAAAGTTGCGCAACAGCGCGTGGCCGTGTTCGGAGGCGATGGATTCGGGGTGGAACTGCACCCCCTCGACGGGCAGGTTGCGGTGGCGCAGGCCCATGATCGTGCCGTCCGCCAGCCAGGCGGTGACCTCCAGCGCGGCGGGCAGGCTTTGGCGCTCCACCACCAGCGAATGATAGCGCGTCGCCTGAAAGGGCGAGGGCAGGCCCGCGAACACGCCTGCTCCCGCGTGGTGCATCGTGCCCATCTTGCCGTGCACGATCTCATGGCAGCGCACCACGCGCCCGCCAAAGGCCTGGCCGATGGTCTGGTGCCCCAGGCAGACGCCCAAGAGAGGGATGCGCGCGTCGGCTGCGGCAAGGGTCAGCGGCAGGCAGATGCCTGCCTGATCCGGGTCGCAGGGGCCGGGGGACAGCACGATGGCCGAGGGCCGCAACGCCATCGCGGCCTGCACGTCCAGCGCATCGTTGCGCACCACCCGCACATCGGCCCCGAGTTCGCCCAGATAATGGACGAGGTTCCAGGTAAAGCTGTCGTAGTTGTCGATCAGAAGCAACATATTGCGGGGTCCTGCCCAGTCGTGCACAAGAGGGGGTGAACCGCGCCCCTCGTTTGGCTATACATGGTCAGAGGTGCCGCGGGGCGTCAAGGCTGCTGCATCCGGGTGCGGGGTTCTGTAGGGGAGCGGTCCGGTGATCAGGGGAATTGCAGGCGGGTTTCTGTCCGGCGCGGTGGTTGCGGGGATCGGCTTGGCGGTCCTGTCGCAGATCGCTCCGCCGCCCGTGCCCTTCGCACCGGAGGCTCAATCGGGGCCCGCCGTGGCGATGGTGCCCCTGCCGGGCGCGTCGGTCCCGGCCGGGGTGCCGGAACCCGCGCCATCCGTCGAAAGCGCGTCCATGGAGGACGCCGCATCAGCCCCCGCATCAGCCCCCGCATCAGCCCCCGCGTCAACCCCCGCGTCTGGCGCCGACACGGCGCCGGTCGTGGATGCGGCGGCTGCTCCCGCCCCTGCAACGCTCGCGGATCCCGCACCGCTCCCCCCCGCAGCGCCGGTGGCGCGGGCTGAACCGGACGCCGCTCCGGCCACCATCGTGCCACCGGTCGCCCCACCGGGTGCCGCCGCAGCACCCATGGCAGAGGCCCCACCGCCCCCCGCGCTGATGCCCCCCGCCGATGCGCCCGCGAACCTCACCCTGCCCACGTCGCCCGCCGTGCCCGCGCCGACTGTGGTGGCCGAAGCGGCGCCCCTGGCGCCGGTGGTGCAGGCAGCGCCGGCCGTATCGCCGGGCGAACCCAAGGCACCGGATGTCCTGCCCCCTGCGACGGCACGCGGGGCAGCGCCGGATGTCTCACCTGCCTCGCCGGCCCCGATGCCGCCCCCCGCGCCGCTGTCGGCGGGGGTGCAGCCAGCGCCTGCGCAGCCGGAGCGCCCCGGAACCGAAGGTCTGAACGCGGCCCCGCCCGCAGGTCCCGCACCCATCGTGCTGGCCGAGGCGCCCGAGGCCGCGGACAACGCCACAGGTGGCGGGAACGCAGCAGGGCAGACCGATATCCCCGCCGCGCCGCCGTCGCTGCCCGTCTCGGCGGTTTCGGACGTGTCGGATGCGCCGCCATCGCCGCCCGCGCCACAGCCACCAAACGCCCCTCGGGACCTTGCCCCAACGCCGGGGACGCCTCCCCCGGCAGCGCAGGCGGAAATGCGCGTGACCCCCCCGGCCGACACTCCCATCCAACCCGATCCGGCCGACTTGCAGCCGCCCGAAATCGTCATCGCGGAGGCGCCGCCGCCCGCGCCCATCCTGAGCCGGCCCGCACCGCTGGCCCCCGCCCCGGGGCTCGAGCGGGCGACAGGCGTGACCGTGGGACGGCTTCCGCGGGTTGGAGCGCCCCCTCCGGAGGCCACCGCGGTGGCCGCCCCTGATGCCACCGCGAGCGGGGACGACCCGGACGCCCCGCCCCTGCGCCGCTTTGCCCGGTCCTTTGACAACCCGGCCGGGAAACCGCTGCTGGCCGTCGTGCTGATCGATAACGGCGAGCCGACGCTGGACCGCAACGCCCTGGCCGCGCTGCCCTTTCCGGTGACCTTCGCGCTCGACCCGATGATGCCGGGGGCGGACCTTGCGGCCTCGATCTACCGCGACGGCGGGCAGGAGGTGGCGATCCTCGCCCGCGGCGTGCCGCGTGGCGCGCAGGCCAGCGATGTCGAGGTGATGTTCGAGGCGCTGGCGCGGGCCCTGCCCGAGGCGGTGGCGGTGATGGATGACGAGGGCGCGGGGTTTCAGGACAACCGCGTGCTGTCCGGGCAGGTGGTGCCGGTGGTCCGGTCGCAGGGGCGGGGCCTTCTGTCCTGGGACCGGGGGCTGAATGCGGCGGCGCAGGTGGCGCGGCGCGAGGGGCTGGCGGCGGCTACGATCCTGCGGCGCATCGACGCCGAAGGGGCCTCGGCCCCCACGATGCGGCGCTATCTGGACCGCGCGGCCTTCAAGGCGGTGCAGGACGGGCGGGTGGTGGTGGCGGGCACCACCGAGGCCGACACGGTGGCGGTGCTGCTGGAATGGCTGGTCGAGGGGCGCGCTTCCAGCGTGGCCATCGCGCCCGTCTCGGCGGTGGTAAGGCCCTAGGTCAGGCGCGGAACTCCCCGAGGCGGCGGAACATCTCTGCGATCCCGGCGGTATCGGCATTGGCGAAGGCGATGCGCAACTGGCGCGCGCCCTCGGGGTGGCTGTCGGGCTGGAACATCGTGCCGGGCAGCATCAGGATCCCCGCCTCGGACACCAGACGCTTGCACAGGGTCACGCTGTCGATCGGGAAGGGATGCTCGGCATAGCCGAAATAGGCGCCGCAGCCGAGGAGCGTCCACCCATCCAGCCCCTTGAACCCGGTTTCCATGGCGGCGCGGCGTGACAGGATTTCATCCCGTTCCGCCGCCACCCACTGGCGCAGATGCCGCATGCCCCAGAGCGCGCCGATCTGGCCCAGCTGGCTGGGGCAGATGGCGACCGTGTCGAGAAACTTCTCGATCTCGGCAAGGCGGTCCACGCTGGCCACCACCGCGCCCACGCGGTGGCCGGTCAGGCGGTATGCCTTTGAAAAGCTGTAGAGATGGACAAAGGTATCGGGCCAGTCGGGATCGGCGAAAATGTCATGCGGCCGCCCCGAGCGGCTGTCGAAATCGCGGTAGGTCTCATCCAGGATCAGCGCGAGGCCACGGGCACGGGCAAGGTCGCGGAAGGCCGCAATCAGGCCTGCGGGGTATTCGGCGCCGCCGGGATTGTTGGGCGATACCAGAACGATGGCGCGGGTTCTTGAGGTGATCAGGGCGGCCGCGCGGCCGGGGTCGGGCAAAAGGCCCGTCCCGGCGGGCAGTGGCACGGCGCCAACGCCCTGCATGTCGAGCCACATCTTGTGGTTGAAATACCACGGGGTGGGCAGGATCACCTCATCCCCCGCGCCCGCAAGGGTGGACATGACGGCGGTAAAGGCCTGGTTGCAGCCCTGGGTGATGCCGACCTGGGCAGGGCCGATGGTGCCGCCATAGGCCGCCGACCAGTCAGCGGCGATCTGTTCGCGCAGCGCGGGCAGGCCCAGGACGGGGCCGTAGAGATGCGCGGCGAGATCGTTCAGGGCCGCCTCGGCGAGCGCCTGGCGCAGGCCGAGGGGGGGGCTTTCCACCGGGGCCGCCTGGCTGACGTTGATCAGGGGGCGATCGTGCGGGAAGGTCACGCCCTCCAGCCAGCGGCGCGCCTCCATCACCGGGGGGGCGAAGGTGGCAGCCATGGCGGGATTGAGGGGGTGAAGGCCGGTCATGGCGTCTGGACTGCGTCCCGTTTCCGTCTGGTTTGCGTCTGGCATCCGTCCCGACACGTGTCGGGACAGCCGGGTTCCCGCCACGTCAGTCATTGCCGCGGATCGGCTGGACATATTGCAGGGCCATGTCCCAGGGAAAGAAAATCCAGGTGTCCTGGCTGACCTCGGTGATGAAGGTATCGACCATCGGGCGGCCCGAGGGTTTGGCATAGACGGTGGCGAAATGCGCGGCGGGGTAGAGGTGGCGCACGAGTTCCAGCGTCTTGCCGGTATCCACGAGGTCATCGACGATGAGAATGCCCGTGCCATCGCCCATCAGCCCGTCCTGGGGTGCCTTGGTGACGGTGGGTTCGGTTTGCGCCTGATGGTTGTAGGATTTGACGCTGATCGTATCGACCACGCGGATGTCGAGCTCGCGGCTGACGATCATGGCGGGCACGAGGCCGCCGCGGGTGATGCCGACGACTGCCTTCCAGGCCCCATCCTCGCCCGGGCCGCGGCCCTGCAGGCGCCAGGCCAGGGCGCGGGCGTCGCGGTGGATCTGGTCCCAGCTGACGTGGAAACCGCGTTCATGGGGCAGGCGGTCGTTCATGGGCAGGCTCCGGGTCTGGGGCGGGCGCGCCGGGGGCCAGCCCCCGGACCCCCGGGATATTTCAGGACGAAAGAAGCGGGGTCATGAGAAGGCAACCTTGACGCCCAGCGGCGCCAGAAGGCCGCCGAAGCTGCGGTCGATGACCGTTTTCAGGGCGATATAGGTGGCGCGCGACCGATCGAGCGAAAACACACGGGCAACCATGCTGTTCCACAGGGTTTCGGCGGCGAAGATGATCGCCAGAAGCGTCAGATAGACCCAAAGCGGTGTTTCGGGTGGCACGGTACCCAGAAAGATGGCCGAGAACATGACCGCCGGTTTGGGGTTGGCAAGCTGGGTGAACAGGCCGCGCCGGAACGCAGCGGCCGGCGACCGGGGCAGGGCGCGCGCAGTCTCGATGACAAGCGGGACGCGGGCATGGCGCCAGAGCTGCACCGCCATCCAGACGAGGTAGAGGCCGCCCGCGATCTTGAGCACCCACAGGAGCGCCGGGGCGGCGGCGAAAACGATGTTCAGGCCGAACATCGCTGCGGCGGCCCAGACCACGGCGCCTGCGCCGATGCCCATGGCCAGCATCAGGCCGGTGCGGAACCCCTCGGTCAGGCCGGTGCGCGCTGACATCAGGACGGCGGGGCCGGGCGAGACGGCCGCGAACACCACGAGGGCGGTGAAGGCGAGAAAGGCGGCCGCGGTCATTCGCCGTTGCCCTTTTTCGTCGCGTCGATGTCGGGGGCGTCCACCGCCTTCATGCCGACGACGTGGTAGCCGGCATCGACGTGCAGGACCTCGCCGGTGGTGCCCGAACCGAGGTCGGAGAGCAGATAGAGCGCGGCCTTGCCCACCTCTTCCTGCGTCACGTTGCGGCGCAGGGGCGAGTTCAGTTCGTTCCATTTCATGATGTAGCGGAAGTCGCCGATGCCGGAGGCGGCCAGCGTCTTGATGGGGCCCGCGGAGATGGCGTTGACGCGGATGCCGTCTTTCCCGAGGTCTTCGGCGATATACTGGACGGAAGTTTCCAGCGCGGCCTTGGCGAGGCCCATCACGTTGTAATGCGGCATCACCTTTTCGGCGCCGTAATAGGTGAGGGTGAGAAGCGAGCCGCCATGCGGCATCATCGCCGCGGCGCGGCGGGCAACCGCGGTGAAGGAATAGACCGAGATGTTCATGGTCATCGCGAAATTCGCGGCCGAGGTATCGACGTAACGGCCGCGGAGTTCGGACTTGTCCGAAAAGCCGATGGCGTGGACGAGGAAATCGAGGGTGCCCCACTGGTCGCGCAGTTTATCGAACAGCGCATCCACCGACGCCTCATCCGCCACGTCGCATTCCGCCAGGAACGGGGTGCCAAGCGACGCGGCCAGCGGTTCGACGCGCTTTTTCAGCGCTTCGCCCTGATAGGAAAAGGCAAGTTCGGCCCCGTGTTCAGCGGCGATCCGGGCAATGCCCCAGGCGATGGACTTGTCGTTGGCCAGCCCCATGATGAGCCCGCGCTTTCCCGCCAGCAATCCCGCCATCTGCCGATCCCTCATGCCGTTCCGGTCTGACCGTCACCTGTAGGCGAAGGCGCGCGGCCGGGCAAGTGGGGCGCGCCGTCCTCAGGGATTGCGCAGTGCGAGGTAGAATTCCATCAGGGGCGCGCGTGTCGGTTCGAGCACGTCCAGCAACAGCGGCTGTTCGCCCGTTGCGGCAAGCGTCTGCAGTGTTTCGCCCAGTTCGGCATCCGAAAAGACGTTGCAATGCACGTCGATGTATTCACGCTGGGCGCGTTCGGCCATCCAACGGGCATGTTCGGGGGTGAAGTTGGGGGGGCCGATCGCATCTGGAAGGCCTTGCCAGAGCCTGCCCACGCGGACCGTGCGGTTGGCGGCGAACTGTTCCTCGACGGTCTCGGGGTCAGGCTTCTTGACGCCCCGGGCGTGGCGGTCGCGCAACTGATCGAGCGTGGTGGCGGGGCGCATGATGTCGAAGGTGAAGCGCCTGTCGGGGTAAGCGACGAGGAACAGGCCGCCCGATTTCAGGATGCGGGCCACCGATTTCAGATGGCCGACCAGATCGGGCACATGTTCGAGCACATGCGAGCAGAACACGAAATCGAGCGATGCGGGCGGCACCACGGCATCCAGAGGACGGTCGTGGAGGACATAGTCCACTTTGACAACCCGCGCCGGATCGCGGCGGGGGTTCACCCGGGCGTTGTGGATGAGCGTTTCGGTGTCCTTCACATCGACATAGAGGATGTTCGGGTAATCCGTGCGCAGAAAGACCGGGCGGTCGAAGGGTCCGATCTCCAGGCCCGTGGCGCGAATGAGGTCGAACCGCGCGAGGAACCGCCGGAGATGGACGCTGCGCGGATCGTTCATGGGGGTATCCGGTTCCTGTCGGTGCCACAGGATAGGCTCGTGTGGGGTGCGCGCACAACACGCTTGCGCAGGGCTCCGGCACCCTGCCGATGCCCACGCGGTCGCAGCGTCTGGTCAAGGGCCGGGCGCCGACCTAGGTTGCGCCTCTCAGGACAGGGGGACGCGCATGGACCGGGACGGAATATTTGCGGGGGATGACCCATTCGCCATCGCGCAGGCCTGGCTGGCCGAGGCGGAGGGGACCGAGCCGAACGACCCCAATGCCATCGCGCTGTCCACGGTGGATGCGGACGGCCTGCCCAATGCGCGAATGGTGCTGCTGAAAGAGATCGAGGCGGATGCCTTTGTATTTTACACCAATTACGGATCGGCCAAGGCACGCGAGATCGAGGGGGCGGGCAAGGCGGCCTTCGTGATGCACTGGAAAAGCCTGCGGCGCCAGATTCGCGTTCGGGGGATCACCGGCCGCGAGGAAGGCCCGCAGGCGGATGCCTATTATGCCAGCCGCAGCCTGAAGAGCCGTCTGGGCGCCTGGGCAAGCCAGCAGTCGCAACCCCTCGCGGGGCGGGCGTCGCTGATGGCGGAGGTGGCAAAGGTGACCGCGACCCATGGCGTCAACCCCAAGCGGCCACCGTTCTGGGGCGGCATCCGCATCCGGCCGGTGGAGATCGAATTCTGGGCGGATGGCGCGTTCCGTCTGCATGACAGGTTCTGCTGGCGGCGCCCGCGGCTCGATGCGCCGTGGCAGGTGACGCGGCTGTCTCCCTGAGCCGCAACCGACAACTGCAAAGCTGTATGCATGTCGTATCAATACGATTTCCTGTGCGCTTTTTGACTTGAACATGCGCATTGCATCGTCGCACAAGACGTGAGGGCTCTATCTGGGGAAACGGCTCTGACATGACTGATGAGGACAGGCCCCTGTATGAAGTGCAGGGCCAGGTGAAATGGTTTGATCCCGTGAAGGGGTTCGGGTTTGTGGTCGCCGAAGGCGCTTCCTCCGACATTTTGTTGCATGCCAATGTCCTGCGCAACTTCGGACAGGGATCGGTGGCTGATGGCGCGGGCATCCGGGTGACCGTGCAGCAGACCGCGCGCGGGGCGCAGGCTGTCGAGGTTCTGGCGATCGACCCGCCAGCGGGCGGGGTCGCTGCGGTCGGAGAAGAGGTCGCAGGCCAGGTCCTGGCGGATGTTCTGGCGCTGCCGCTGGAGCCTGCGCGGGTCAAATGGTTCGACAAGAGCAAGGGGTTCGGCTTTGCCAACGTTTTTGGCCGCGCCGAGGATGTGTTCATCCATATCGAGGTCTTGCGGGCCTCCGGATTTGCCGATCTTGTGGCGGGGGAGGCGATCGCGCTGCGCATCGTCGAGGGCAAGCGAGGCCGGATGGCGGCGCAGGTGGTAAGTTGGGAAACGGCGGCACGATCAGCGGTGTGACCTGGGTCAGGGTGGTTGCCCTGATCGGGGCGGTGGCTCTGGCCGTTTCCGCCCTGGCGGGGCCTGCCCTCGCGGCCTGCCGTGATGACCAGGTGGAACTGCGCACCGTCGCGGGGGGGGTGATGCGGTTCAGCGTCGAGGTGGCGCGCACAGCCGACGAGCAGGCGCGCGGGCTGATGTTTCGCGAAAGCATGGCGCGGTCGGCGGGGATGATCTTTGTCTATCCGTCGCCACGGCGCGCGTCGTTCTGGATGAAGAACACGCTGATCCCGCTGGACATGGTGTTCGCCGGGCCCGACGGCGTGGTGCGCCACGTCCATCCCGATGCAAGGCCCCGCGACGAGACGCCCATCGACGGCGGTGAGGGCGTTCTTGTGGTGCTGGAAATCAACGGCGGGCTGGCGGCGCGTCTGGGCATCACGCCGGGGGCGGTCATGCGGCATCCCGCCTTTGCCGCGGCGGCGGTCTGGCCCTGCGATTGATGGCACCGCGGTTCATGGCAGCCGGTAACGATGGCAACCGCTCCTTTGGGCCGGATCGGTCCGGCCGCCCGCATCCGTGTCATGATGACGGCAGGGGCCGCCACCCGCGCAGGGCGCGTCCGTGATGCGCGCGCGACGGGGCTTTCGCCGACGTGCGTTCGCCTGTAGGAGAACAGTGTCGGGGCGTAGCGCAGTCTGGTAGCGCGACGGTTTTGGGTACCGTAGGTCGTAGGTTCGAATCCTATCGCCCCGACCACTTTCCTCAATTATTTCAAAGGCTTCGGCTTTCATCGAAACCTGGCGAAATGGCCGGTTTACAATACCGTTTACAAACACCGGTTCAGGATGCCGACGCCGCACAATTCCCCGGCTCATGTGCGTATCAGGGGATTGACGCATTTGGAATGAGAATCATCGCAGCAAGCCCGCCCGCGCAATCCCGTCGGCTGCATGGGTGCGGATAGCTTCGACAGATCCAGCTGTCATGGCGCATTTCACCCTGATCGGTATGGGTCGATGTGTCACTTTTCGACCGGAATCAAGTGACTTGGGCTCCAGGCGCATTGAGTTTCACGGCCAGAACAACACCGCTGCGGCGAGGATGATGGCGGAGAAGAAGGTTTCCGGGCAGCCAATCATGATCCGGGCGAATACCCCGTTGTCGCTCCAGCGCTTCCAACGGTCGTAGAGGGCCTTGTGCGGGCCATATCCCGGTGGCGCATCGCACCACCGCAAGCCATTGCGATTGAGTTCTGTCCCGGGTCTGACACTTGCTCCCGATGTCTCCTGATTTCATCGAGTGCAAAAGCGCGCGGCGTTCACGGGCGATGATGTCTTTGGCGGTCTTGCGCCAGACGAAGGGCTTTGGCTTGGCGTTATGCTGCGGGAGGTCGTCGCAGATCGCTCCCTCAAGATCGTCGACGCGGGAGTTCCGGCCCGTACCGACCGAGCGTTAGCGTCTCGCGACGGCCGGTTACGCGGTAGTGGTACCGGAACATGATCGCACCCGACGGCTGCACCACGACGCACATACCGTCGCGGTTGTTCAGCTTATACAATTTCTGATTTGCTTTCAGCGCTTGAATCGCCATGTCAGTAAGCATAGGGGCCTCCTGAACCGTCCCAAAGTCGGGGAGAAGCGCCAATTATACCGTCAGGGCAAAACAGACGATGCTGGAAGCACGGTTTCTTTTTGAAACCCGTCTATTACTTCTGTAAAAAAATACCGTCAGCGGCTCTATTTGGCTTGACGGTATCGCGAAATCGCTGATCGAACAACAATGCCCATACCGTCCGCTAGACCGTCAAATCCGGGTGCTACCCCTCGATAGATGGCGACAGAACTGGTCGAGGTTATAACTTTCCATCAATGTTTTATAGCGTATCTTGGCCTACAAAGGGATACTGGCGACGGGGCAAAAATCATTCCAGCTCAATCGTGCCGGGGGGTTTTGACGTGCAGTCATAGAACACTCGGTTCACGCCCTGCACCTCGTTGATGATCCGCGTGGCGGTTTCTCCAAGGAAATCATGGGTGAAGGGGTAGTAGTCGGCGGTCATGCCATCCACGCTCGTGACCGCGCGCAGGGCCACGGCGAAATCATAGGTGCGCGCGTCGCCCATCACGCCCACGGTGCGCATCGGCAGGATGGCGGCAAAGGCCTGCCAGATCTGGTCGTAAAGGCCGTGGCGGTGGATCTGGTCCAGATAGACCGCATCGGCGCGGCGCAGGATGTCCAGCTTTTCCGCCGTGATCTCGCCGGGGCAGCGGATGGCGAGGCCGGGGCCGGGGAAGGGGTGGCGGCGGATGAAGGCCTCGGGCAGGCCCAGCTCGCGCCCCAGGGCGCGCACCTCGTCCTTGAAGAGCTCGCGCAGGGGTTCGACCAGCTTCATGCCCATCTTTTCGGGCAGGCCGCCGACGTTGTGGTGGCTCTTGATCGTGACGGACGGGCCGCCCGACACGCTGACGGATTCGATCACGTCAGGGTAAAGCGTGCCCTGCGCGAGGAAGGCCGCCCCGCCCACGGATTTGGCGTGCTTCTCGAACACCTCCACGAACAGCCTGCCGATGGTCTTGCGCTTGACCTCCGGGTCGCTCACGCCCTGCAGCGCGCCGAGGAACAGGGCGGATTCGTCCGCGTGGATCAGCGGGATGTTGTAGTTGTCGCGGAACATGGTGACGACCTGCTCCGCCTCGCCCTGCCGCAACAGGCCGTGATCGACAAAGACGCAGGTAAGCTGGTCGCCGATCGCCTCATGGATCAGGACGGCGGCGACGGATGAGTCCACGCCGCCCGACAGGCCGCAGATCACGCGGGCGTCGCCCACCTGCGCGCGGATCCTGTCGATGGCCTCGGCCCGGTAGGCGCCCATGGTCCAGTCGCCGGTGAAGCCCGCCAACCGCACGAAATTGGCATAGAACTGCGCGCCCTTGGGGGTGTGGTGCACCTCGGGGTGGAACTGCACGGCGTAGAAATGGCGCGCGGGGTCGGCGGTGATGGCGAAGGGCGCGTTGGGGGAGGTGCCATAGACCTCAAACCCGGGCGCTATGGCCGAGACATGGTCGCCATGGCTCATCCAGACCTGTTCGCGGGCCTGTGGGCCATCCTCGGGCGGGAACCATCCTGCGAGGATGGGGTGGGTCTTGGCCGTGGGCGTGACGAAGGCGCGGCCGAATTCGGCGGTGCCATGGCCGCGCTCGACCCGGCCGCCCAGCACATGCATCATCACCTGCTGGCCGTAGCAGATGCCAAGGACGGGCACGCCAAGTGTGAAAACCGAGGGCGGCGGCATCGGCGCGCCAGGGGTGAACACGCTTGCCGGGCCACCCGACAGGATCACCGCCTGCGGTGCGAAGGCCGCGAGGAAGGCATCGTCCACCCGGGCGTAGGGATGGATTTCGCAATAGACGTTCAGCTCGCGCAGGCGGCGCGCGATGAGCTGCGTGACCTGGCTGCCAAAGTCGATGATGAGGATGCGTTGGTGCGTCATGGCCCCGCGTAGCGCGGGGGCGGAGGCGGCGCAAGCGGGGGCTGTGCGCCCCCGCACCCCGCAGGATACTTTTGCCATCCGGAAGGGGAGGCGCGGGGGTCAGAAGGCCCGCTGCACGGTGCGCGCACCGCTTGAAATATCCTCGCCCAGACCCGCGATGGTGTTGCAGGCCGAGAGGGCGAGGGTTGCGGCCAGCAGGATCATCCGCATGCCGGTCACTCCTGATACCACCAGACATCAGGCTGAAAGCCGATCCAGTCGCCATAGATCGGCAGCCGGTCGGGAAAGCGCAGCGCGCGCCGGTGGGCGATGCGTGAGGTGTCCGAGTACCAGATCGGGATGACATAGCGCCCGGCGGTCAGGATGCGGTCCAGGGCACGGGTGGCGGCAAGGAAATCCTCGCGCCCCGTGGCGGCCAGCAGCGTGTCGATCATCGCGTCTGCGGCGGGTTCGGTGATGCCCGGCCAGTTGCGGGTGCCCGGTTCGCCCGCGGCGCGCGAGGACCAGTAGAGTTTCTGTTCGGTCCCGGGCGAGAGCGACAGCGAGCGGATGTAATGCGTCATCTCGAAGTCATAGGCATTGGTGCGCTGGACATATTGTGCGCTGTCCACGGTGGTCACGCGCACCTGCATGCCCAGCCGGGTCAGCGCCTCGATATAGATGTTGGCGACCGAGAGCATCTCGTCCTGGCCGTTCTGCAGGAGGATCTCGAAGGCGAAGGGCTGGCCCGCGGCGTTTCGCAGGCGCCCGTCGCCGCCGATGGTCCAGCCGGCCTCTTCCAGCAGGCGCGTGGCCGTGCGGATGCCGCGGCGGTTGGCCTCGGTGCCGTCGGACACCGGGAGGGCGTAGCCCTCGATCGTGCCCGGCGGCAGGCCTGGTGCGAACGGGGCCAGCAGGTCGGCCTCGCGCCCCGTGGCCGGCGTTCCGGGGGTCATGCCGAGGACCGAGTTGGAGAAATAGCTCTGGATGCGCGGTTGGGCGCCGCCGTTCAGCGTGGTGTTGATCAGCTCAAAGTTGAAGGCCTGGATCATCGCCTCGCGCACCCGCCAGTCAGCGAAGAGGGGCAGGCGGGTGTTCATGGCCAGCCCCTCGATCCCCGAGGGGCGCTGGTGCGGGACAAGCGATTTCACCACCTCGCCAGATGCGATGGTGTCGAAGTCATAGCGGCTTTCCCAGCGGGCCGCGTTGGTTTCGCGGTAGCTGGAGATGACGCCCGCCTTGAACGCCTCGAACACCACGCCGCCGTCGCCGAAATAGTCGAACCGCACCTCGTCGAAATTGTGCAGTCCGCGGTTGAAGGGCAGGCCCGCGCCCCACCAGTCATCGCGCCGCGCGAAGCTGACGAAGCGGCCAGGCTCAAAGGCCGAGATGCGGTAGGGGCCCGAGCCGATGGGGGCCTCGAGGCCCGAGGCGGCGAAATCGCGCCCCTCCCACTGCGCTTTTTGCAGGATCGGGCGCAGGCCGAGGATCAGCGGCAGTTCGCGGTTGTCGGTGTTGAAGTCGAACCGCACGCTGCGCGGGCCGATGGCCTCGGCCCGCTCAACGGCGGCCCAGGCGGCGGCATAGCGGGGCGCGCCCCGGGTGCCCAGCGTTTCGAACGACCACAGCACATCCTCGACCGTCACGGGGCTGCCATCGGCGAATCGGGCCTCGGGGCGCAGGGTAAAGGCGACGTAGCTGCGCGCCGCATCCGTCTCGACCGATTCGGCCAGGAGGCCGTAGAGCGTGAAGGGTTCGTCATAGCTTCGGCCCAGCAGCGTCTCGACGGTCAGGGCGGCGACGCCCGCGGGCGCGCGGCCCTTGACGATGAAGGGGTTGAGCGAGTCGAACCCGCCCGCCTCGCCGAACACGATGCGCCCGCCCTTGGGGGCCTCCGGGTTGGCATAGGGCAGCGACACAAAATCCGGTGGAAGCTCGGGGTCGCCATACATAGCGATGCCATGACGGGGCTCTGCCCCCGCGGGAATCGCCCAGATGGCCGCGATCAGGGCGGGTGCCACCAATGCCATCGCCAACCCCCTGCAGGCTGCGAAAAAATCCTGTGCCGCCATCGCAACAATCCCCGGTCTGCCTGTTTTCCTTGGCCCAGAACCTACGCGGGGCGTGGTGCGGATTCAAACTTTTAACTTGGCCATCGCGCAGGAGGCGCGTATATAAGTGGCACTGCTCGATAGGTTTCTTGCCTGTATGAAACCTGCCTCAAGACTTGACGCCCGCCTTGCGCGGGCGTTTTTTTTGGTCCTGGGCAACGCGGGATCGGCGGTTTCCTTTGCAGGCGCGGCATGGCAGGGTCACGCCACAGCAGCAGGGGAGAACGGACCATGGACCTCAGGGGCAAGCGCGCCATCGTGACGGGATCGACCTCGGGCATTGGCTTCGGGATCGCGCGGGAACTGGCACGGGCGGGGGCGGCGGTGATGCTGAATTCGTTTTCCGACCGACCGGAGGATCACGCGGTGGCCACGGCGATGGCGGCGGAGTTCGGGGTCGATGTGCGCTATGTGCAGGCCGACATGTCACGGGCCGCCGACTGCCGCAGGCTGGTGGCAGAGGCGGGCGGCTGCGACATCCTGGTGAACAATGCGGGCATCCAGCATGTGGCGGCGATCGAGGATTTTCCGACGGACAAGTGGGATGCGATCATCGCCATCAACCTGTCGTCGTCCTTCCACACCACGGCCGCGGCACTGCCGGGGATGAAGGCGGCGGGCTGGGGGCGGATCATCAACATCTCGTCCGCGCATGGCCTGACCGCCAGCCCCTACAAGTCGGCCTATATCGCAGCCAAGCACGGGGTGGTGGGGCTGACCAAGACCACGGCGCTGGAGGTGGCGGGGCAGGGGATCACCGCGAATGCGATCTGCCCGGGCTATGTGATGACGCCGATGGTCGAGGCGCAGATCCCTGACCAGATGAAGACGCACAACATGGACCGCGAGACGGTGCTGCGCGAGGTGATGCTGACGCGCCAGCCCTCGCGCCAGATGGCCACGGTGGACCAGATCGGCGGGACGGCGGTGTTCCTGTGCTCGCCCGCCGCCGACCAGATCACCGGCACCACCATCAGCGTGGACGGCGGATGGACCGCGATGTGACCGGCGTGCGCGGCGGGAGAGCATCGGGATGAGGAATGCATGCTGAGGGCGCGGGTCACGTTGGCCCTGCAGGGCGGCGGCGCGCATGGCGCGTTCACCTGGGGCGTGCTTGACCGGCTGCTGGAGGAAGAGGGGCTGGAGATCGCGGGCGTCTCGGGCACCTCGGCGGGGGCGCTGAATGCCGCCGTCCTGAAGGCAGGGCTTGCGGCGGGCGGGCGCGAGGCCGCGCGCGCGGCGCTGGATGACCTGTGGCGGCAGGTGGCGCGGCTGGGGGATTTCCGGCTGGGTGCGGTAACGGTGGCCCCCTCGCCCGCCGTCACGGCCATGACAGAATGGTGGATGGGGATGCTGCCCGTGTCGGTGCAGGGCCTGTCGGCGCAGCTGTATTCGCCCTACCAGTTCGGTGCGCTCTGGCACAATCCGCTGGAGGAGTTGGTGCGCGGCCTCGACTGGGGGCGCATCGACGGTGATGCGGGGCCGGTGCTGCATGTCAGCGCCACCAACGTGCGCACCGGCAAGATCCGCGTTTTCTCGGGGGCGGAGGTCTCGCCCGAGGTCCTGCTGGCCTCGGCCTGCCTGCCCACGGTGTTCAAGGCCGTCGAGATCGACGGCGAGGCCTATTGGGACGGCGGGTATTCCGGCAATCCGGCGTTGTTCCCGCTCTATGCCCATGGCATGCCGGGCGATCTGGTGATCGTGCAGGTGATCCCGCTGCGCCGCGACACGGTGCCGACCACGGCCGCCGACATCCAGGAACGGATCACCGAGATCGGGTTCAACGCGCCCCTTCTGCGCGACCTGCGCGCCATCGCCTTCGTGCGCCGTCTGATCGCCGAGGGCCGCGTGCCGCGCGGCGAGATGAAGAACATCCGCGTCCACATGATCGCGGACGATCCCACGATGAACAGCCTGACTGCGCGGTCCAAGATGTCGCCCTCGCCGCGGCTGCTCTATCGGTTGCGCCGGGCGGGGCGGGCGGCGGCGGACCGGTTCATCACCGATCACGGGGCCATGCTGGGCAACAAGACAACCGTGGACCTGGCCGGGCTGATCGGCTGAGCCCCCGGCCCGGCGCGCCCTATTCGGCCGCCTGTGCGGGCGGGCGGGGCACCACCGAGACCGGCGCATCCTCGCCCTTGTTGGGATAGACGAGGCCTGCCGAGATGATGAGCTTGGCCGCATCCTCGACCTTCATGTCCAGAAACCGCACGTCCCGCTCGGGCACATAAAGCAGAAAGCCCGAGGTCGGGTTGGGCGTGGTGGGCACGAATACCGACAGGATCGTCTCGCCCGGCGGAAACCGCGCCGCGATCTCGCCCTTGGCGCGGGTGGAGACAAAGCCGATGGCCCAGATCCCCTCCTTGGGATATTCCACCAGGCAGGCCTTCTCGAAACTCTGCTCGGTCTGCGCAAAGACCGTCTCGGCGATCTGCTTCAGCCCGTTGTAGATCGAGCGGACGACCGGCATCCGGTCCACCAGGCTTTCGGTCCAGTTGATGAAGGACCGCCCGATCAGGCCCTTGGCGATCCAGCCGACCACCACGGTGAAGATCAGGAACACCACCACGCCCACGCCGCGCACGTTCAGCGGCGTGTCGTCGCCGAAATAGGCGCGGATCAGGGTTTCGGGGCGCCAGGCGGAGGGGATGAAGGGCAGGACCCAGCTGTCGATCCAGCCCGTCACCACCCAGATGAGATAGAGCGTCAGGCCGATGGGCAGGATCACCACCAGCCCGGTCAGGAAACTGGCGCGCAGGCTGCCCAGAAGGCCCGGACGGCGGCGCGCGGGGGGGTGGTGGGGCTCGGTCATGCATGCTCCTCGGACAGCGGGAAATCTAGGGCGCTCAGGGGGACGGCACAATGGGGTGCGGCCCGGAATGATTCTGCGTGCAGGCGATTGGCCGCAGGAGCGCGCCGGATTGCCCGCGCAAGCGCCAGACCCTGCCCGCGATCAGGGCTGCGTGGCGATGGCGCGCGCGATGGCGGCCCCAAGCCGCGCATTTGCCAGCACCAGCGCCGTGTTCGCCGCGAGCGACCGCCCCGCCGTCAGCGCCAGTATCCGGTCCAAAAGGAACGGCGTCACCGCCTTGGCGGCGATGCCCTGCGCTGCCGCCTCGGCCAGTGCCGCCTCGATGGCCGGGCCGATCTCGTCGGCCGGTATCTCGGCCTCGGGCGGGATCGGATTGGCCACCAGCTGCCCCCCGGCAAGGCCGAGGCGTGCCCGCATCGCATGGGCGGCGGCGATGTCCTCGACCCGGTCCATGCGCAGCGGCGCACGCAGGCCCGAGGACCGCGACCAGAAAGCCGGGAAATCGTCCTGCCCGAAGGCGATCACCGGCACGCCGAGGGTCTCCAGCACCTCCAGCGTCTTGGGCAGGTCGAGAATCGCCTTGGCCCCTGCCGCCACCACCGTGACCGGGGTCCGCGCCAGTTCCTGCAGGTCGGCCGAGATGTCGAAGCTGGCCTCCGCCCCCCGGTGCACCCCGCCGATGCCGCCCGTGGCAAAGGTGGATATGCCCGCTTGATGCGCGCAGATCATCGTCGCGGCCACCGTGGTGGCGCCTGTGCAGCCGAGCGCCAGACAGGCCGCAAGGTCCGCGCGGCTCAGCTTCATCACGCCCTCGGCGCGCGCGAGCTGTTCCAGCGCGGCGTCCGACAGGCCGATATGGATGCGCCCGCCCATCACCGCGATGGTGGCAGGAACGGCACCGCCCGCGCGCACCGCCGCCTCCACCGCCCGCGCGGTGGCGGCATTCTCGGGCCAGGGCATTCCATGGGTGATGATGGTGGACTCGAGTGCCACGACCGGCGCGCGGTCGCGCAGGGCGCGGGCCACCTCGGGCAGCAGGACCAGGGGCAACCCGTTCGGGAGCGCCTCGATTGGGGGCAGCGTCATGACCCGATCTCTCCCGACACATAATCCGCCGCGGCCCGCAGGGCGGCCTCCAGAGCCGCCGCGCGTCCCGCGCCGCGCAACCCCGCCACCAGATGCGCGGCCATGAACGTGTCGCCCGCCCCGGTCACCCGCGCCACCATCACCGGCTGCGGGGCGGCTTCGATCACGCCCTCGCCTAGCCGCCCCTCGGCACAGGGGGCGCCGCCATCCGTCACCACCACCCGCGCCGCCCCCCGTGACAAGAGGCCGCGCGCCGCATCGGCGGCCGAGGCGAACACGTCCTTGGCGAGCAGCCCCGCCTCCTCCCGGTTGACATAGAGCGTGGCGCGCGGATGGCCGAGCAGCGGGAGGAGCCGCTCCGCCTTGCCGGGCGAAGCCGGGGCAACCGCCAGATCGGCGGCGCGGAACAGCGGCGATCCCGAGATCCCCGCCAGCAGCGCCTCGGTCAGATTGCCGTCAAGCGCCACCACCCCGGCATAGGGCGCCTCGGCACGTCCCAGCCGCCCGTCTGCCAGAGGGCGCAGGATGCGCTCGCCCGCCGCCTCCAGCGAATGGGCATCCGCGATGGCGGCGATCAGGCCGTTGGCCCCTTCGATGGCCATGTAGCGGTCGGTGGGCAAATCGTCCGAGCGATAGACATGGTCTGTCACGATCCCCATCCGCGCGGCGGCGGCAATAAGAGCGTCTCCCTCGGCATCGCGGCCCACGGCGCTGAGCACCGCGGGTGCATGCCCGAACCGCGCCAGAGTCATCGCGATGTTCAGCGCAACCCCACCCGGATGCCGTGCAATCCGCCCTGGCACGTCTGACCCAAGCCGCAGCGCGGCCGGGGCGCGGCCGATGATGTCCCACAGGACGGACCCGATACAGAGAATGGCTGGCACAGTCATGCCCGCGTCATCGCAAGGCTGCCGCCGTCCTGCAAGCCCTGAGCAAGCCGAGACCTCGCAAGGGGGGCTGTCTGCCCCCCTCTGGCCTGCGGCCATTCACCCCCCGAGGATATTTGAGGACAGAAGAAACCGCCGGCGCTCGCCAACTTCTTCTGTCTCCAAATATCCTCGGGGGGGCCGGGGGGCGAAGCGCCCCCGGGGGCAATGGCCGTCACGACGCCCGGCAATAGTCCTGCCGGCTGACCCAGGCCGACATGTCGGCGCGCTTGGATGCCTTGCGGAAGGGGGCCCAGTCGCGTCCCAGTCCCAGGGTGCCGCGGGTCCCCGCGACATGGCCATCCTTGGCAACCTTGTCGGCCATGATCTCGACGGCGCATTCCAGATTTGCGGTTCCATCCTTCAGCGCCGCCGCCGTGCGCGCCTCGCAGCGATAGAGCCGCGCGGTCGCGGGGGCAATCTGCGTCAGTCCGATCCATTTGCCGCCGCCGCCACTGGCGCGGGGGTTCCAGGTGCTTTCATGCTTGGCCAGGGCAGACAGAAGGCCCACCCAGAACGCACGGCGCTCGGGCAGGCTGGCCGTGGCATAGCCTGGGCACCACGTGGCGATGTCCGCGGGCACGCGGTCGGCCAGTTCGGCATCCGCTCCGGCAACCGCCATCAGCGCACGGCCCGTCCAGTCCTCGGCCTCGCCGCGATGGTCCCAGCGCATCGCTGGCCGGAACTGCATCATGTTCGGATCGGGGGTGTCGAGGCACCCTGAGAGTATCGTTGCGCAAAGGGCGGCACGTATCCAGCGATAGGTCATCAGGTCCGGTTGGTCTGCACCGGGCGGGCTGTGCGCGGCGTCGGTGCCTTGCGCGCGGTGCGGACCGGATGCAAGCGCCGCTGGCGCGGTTTGCGCCGCCCAAGGCGCCGCGTGGCCGGTTTTCGCCCGCGCCCAAGCCCGAGGAAAGCGGTTTTCCGCCTGTCCCGCCGCAACTTGCCCCCCGCCCTGCCGCGGCTGTCCGCGCCATTTGCCCGACCGCTCCCCTTTCCTTTCGCCCCGATTGCCCCTATGCCCTCGGCACTGACCACCAAGGAGCCTTCCGCCATGCAGGGCAGCGCCAACCTCAACCTGATGATCAAGACCGCGCGCAAGGCCGGCCGCGCCCTCGTCAAGGACTTCCGCGAGGTCGAGAACCTTCAGGTCTCCGCCAAGGGCCCGGGCGATTTCGTGACCAAGGCCGACCGCGAGGCCGAGCGCATCATCAAGGAAGAGCTGATGACCGGCCGCCCCAGCTATGGCTGGCTGGGCGAGGAAACCGGCGGGACGGCCGGCGAAGACCCGACCCGCCGCTGGATCGTCGATCCCCTGGACGGCACGACGAATTTCCTGCACGGCCTGCCGCACTGGGCCATCTCCATCGCGCTGGAACACAAGGGCGAGGTGGTGGCGGGCGTGGTCTATGATCCCGCCAAGGACGAGATGTTCATCGCCGAAAAGGGCCAGGGCGCCTGGCTGAACGACAGCCGCCGCCTGCGCGTCTCGGGCCGCCGCGTGATGATGGAGGCGATCTTCGCCACCGGCGTGCCGTTCGGCGGCCGCTCCACCTTGCCCGCCACTTTGCAGGATCTCGCGCGCCTGATGCCGGTCTGCGCCGGCGTGCGGCGCTGGGGGGCGGCGGCGCTCGACATGGCTTATGTCGCGGCAGGCCGCTTTGACGGTTACTGGGAACGCGGGATCAACGCCTGGGACATGGCAGCGGGCATGATCATCGTGCGCGAGGCGGGCGGCTTTGCCAGCGGCATCCGCGACGGGCAGGACCCGCTGGAAAGCGGCTCGGTCATCTGCGGCAACGGCGCCCTTTTCGATGAGTTCCGCGGCATCATCCGCGGCTGATCTCCTCCTTTTCATCTTGGCCGATATATCCTCGGGGGGCGGCGCGGCACGCGCCGGAGGGGGGCAGACAGCCCCCCGTCCCACGCCCGCCTCAGGGCGACCAGCGCAGGAAATTCCCGATCAGCCGCAGCCCTGTTGCCTGGCTCTTTTCGGGGTGAAATTGCGTTCCGACCATGTTTCCGCGCCCGACGATGGCGGTGACCGGCCCGCCATAGTCCACATGTGCGATCAGGTCCACCGCCTCCGCCACGCCCAGGTGGTAGGAATGCACGAAATAGGCGTGGTCCCCGGTCGCGATGCCCGCCAGCACCGGATGCGCGCGGTCCACCACCAGATCGTTCCAGCCCATGTGGGGCACCTTCAGCCCGCCGTCTCCGGGCCGGATGCGCTCCACCGTGCCGCGGGTCCAGCCGAACCCGGGTGTTTCCTGATACTCCAGCCCACGCGTGGCCATCATCTGCATTCCCACGCAGATGCCCAGGAACGGGCGGCCCCGAAGCGTCACCGCCTCCGAGATCGCCTCGAACAGCCCCTCGCGCGCCATCAGCGCGCGGCGGCAGGCGGGAAAGGCGCCGTCGCCGGGCAGCACGATGCGGTCGGCGCGGGCCACATCCTCGGCGCGGTCGGACACCCGCACCTCGCCGCCGCCCACCTCATCCGCCATCCGACGGAACGCCTTTTCCGCCGAATGCAGGTTGCCGCTGTCGTAATCAACCAGAACCGTCAGCGCCATGTCGAGCCGCCTCCATCACGCGCCAACCGCCGATGTCTTTCAGGACATCGGCCCGAGTGCTTGGCACAGGTCGGTGTCACAGCGTTCCCTTGGTCGATGGCACCTCACCGGCGCGGCGCGGGTCGGGCTCCACCGCCATCCGCAGCGCGCGGGCCACGGCCTTGAAGGCGGCCTCGACGATGTGGTGGCTGTTGATCCCGTGCGGCTGGTCCAGATGCAGGGTGATCCCGCCGTGGGTGGACAGCGCCTGAAAGAACTCGCGCACCAGTTCGGTGTCGAAATTGCCGATCTTGGCCGCCGGAAAGGCCAGCCCCCAGACCAGATAGGGCCGCCCCGACAGGTCCAGCGCGCAGACCACCTGCGCGTCGTCCATCGCCAGCCGCGCCTCGCCATAGCGGCGGATGCCGCGCTTGTCCCCCAGTGCGCGGGCCAGCGCCTGACCCAGGGCGATCCCGCAATCCTCCACCGTATGGTGATCGTCGATATGCCTGTCACCCGTCGCGGTCAGGGTGATGTCGATCAGGCTGTGGCGCGCCAGCTGGTCCAGCATGTGGTCAAGGAACCCCACCCCGGTCGCGATCTGCGATCGGCCCGTGCCGTCAAGGTTCACCGTCACTGATATGTCGGTCTCGGCGGTGGTGCGGGTCAGGCTGGCCTCGCGCATGGGCGGCCTCCTTGGGGGTTGGCGTCGCGGGTGTATAGGCGGGACGCGGGGCCTTGGAAAGGGTCGCCTACACCCCGGCGCGGCGGCGGCGCGGCGACAGCAGGGCCGCCAGCGCCAGCCCCGCCCCCCCGGTGACCGCGATCATCCCCGAGGCGCTGACCGCCGAGCCGTGGCCCAGCCACCCCGGCCCCCAGCCCGCCAGCACCGTGCCGAGGATGGCACTGGCCACCGCGATCATCAGGCTCAGCCCCACCTGCCGCCCCAGCCGGTCGGTCAGCAGGCGCGCGGTGGCGGCGGGCAGGATCAGCATGGCGATGGTCAGGATCGCGCCCACGGCGGCAAAGGCCGCCACCGCCGCTGTCGCCGTCACCGCCACCAGCACGCCCGTCAGCAGCCGCACCGGCAGGCCCAGCGTTGCCGCATGGACCGGATCGAAGCTCGCGATCACCAGCACCCGCCAGAGCATGCCCAGCACACCGAACACCACCACCGCCGCCGCGCCCAGATGCAGCACCTCGCGCGGCAGGCCCGCCAATGCGGCGGGGTCCAGCAACGACCCCCATCCGGTCGCATCCAGCCAGATCAGGCTTTCCAGACTGCCGTAAAGCGCGTGTTCCACGTCCAGATGCACCCCCCGCGCGCCGCCAAGCTCCAACAGCAGCACGCCGGCGGCAAAGAGGGTGGTAAAGGTCATCGCCATCGCCGCCGCAGGCCCGATCGGCCCCGCGCGGCGCACCCATCCCACCATCGCCACCGACACCAGCGCCGCCGCCATCGCCCCCAGCGTCATCGCCGCGCCCGAGGTCGATCCGGTCAGCAGGAACGCCACCACGATCCCCGGCAGTGCGGCATGGGCCATCATGTCGCCCACCATCGCCTCGCCCCGCAGGATCAACAGGTTGCCGGGCAGCGCGGTCGCCAGCGCCGCCAGCACCGCCGCCAGCATCGGCACCAGCGTCAGCGCGAGGATATCCGCGACCATGACGCCCCCCCCTGCCGCACGACCGCGGCCAGCATGAATACGCCAAAGGCCACAACCACGATCACCGCCCCCGTGGGAAGCCCCGGCACGGCGGCCGATGCGGCGGCCCCCAGATAGCCCGCCATCCCGCCCACCAGCCCCGCGAGGCCCGCCATCACCCCCGCCCGGTCGGTCATCAGCCGCGCGGCGGCGGCGGGCGTGACCAGCAGCGCCACGATCAGCACCGCCCCCACCACGCGCAGCCCCACGATCACCACCCCCAGCACCAGCACCATCAGCACCGCATCCATCAGCCCCGGCCGCAAGCCCATGGCGGTGGCATGCCCACGGTCAAAGGCGGTGATGGTCAGCGGCCGCCAGACCAGCGCCAGCACCGCCAGCACGACCAATCCACCAATCCCGATCAGCAGCGCATCCGCCCGCAGCATCCCTGCGGTCGAACCCAGCAAGAACCCCTCCAGCCCCGCCGCGCGGCCCCCCGGCAGGCTCTGGATCAGCGTCAACAGCACGATCCCCGCGCCGTAAGCCACCGACAGGACCGCCGCCGTCGCCGTCTCCTCGCCCAGCCTAGTGCGGGTGGACAGCCGGTGCAGCGCCACGAGACCAAGGCCCGCCGTGACCGCCCCCCCCAAGAGGAGCAGCGGCAGGCTGCGCGCATCCCACCCCAGCGCCACCAGCACCAGAAAGGCCAGCGCCAAGCCGGGCAGGGTGGCGTGCGATATCGCATCGGGCACCAGCGACCGGCGGCGCAGGAACAGCGCCGCCCCCACCGCGCCCGCCGCCACGCCCAGCATCGCGGCCCCCAGCGTGACGAGCGCCGCGTTGTAGCCCAGCCCCAGCGTCAGCGCCTGCCAGAACATTGCCTAGGTCCGGGGCTGCGAAAGTGGGGGCAGGGCAGGGGCACCGGCATAGGTGCGCGCGACAATGGCGGGGTCAAAGGCCGTCTCCACCGGCCCCTCGGCCACCACGCGTCGATTGAGCATCAGCACCCGGTCGAACCGCTCGGCCACCGTGGCCAGATCGTGATGCACCGCCACCACCGCCGCCCCGCCATCGCGCAACCCGCTCAAAACCCGCATGATCGCGGCCTCGGTTGCGGCATCGACCCCGGCAAAGGGCTCGTCCAGAAGGTAAAGCTCCGCCTCCTGCGCCAGCGCGCGCGCCAGGAACACCCGCTGCTGCTGGCCGCCCGACAGCGCGCCGATCTGGCGGCGGGCAAGGTCGGCAAGGCCCACGCGGGCCAGGCTTTCCATCGCCAGCGCGCGGTCGGCGCGGGTCAGGCGGCGAAACGGGCCCGTGCGGCGGTAAAGGCCCATCGCCACCACGTCGAAGGCGCGCAATGGGAAATCCCAGTCCACCCCAGCCCGCTGCGGCATGTAGGCGATGCGGTGGCGCATGGTCTCCAGCGTGCCGCCAAACACACGCACGGCCCCCTTTTGTGCCGGGATCAGGCCCAGCGCCGCCTTCAAAAGCGAGGATTTCCCGGCCCCGTTCGGCCCAACGATGGCCGTCATCGTGCCGGCGGGGAAGGTGGCGGTGACGTCCTCGACGGCAGGCAGGCCGCCGTAATCCACCGACAGTCCCGCGATGGCCAGCGCGGGCGTGGTGGGGCGGGCGGAAGATGAAGATATGGCAATCGCCATGGACATGTCGCCCACACCGTGGTCCAAGGCCGTCACGCCCCCGCCGCCAGCCGCCCGGACATGCCCCGCGCCGGGGCCTCGCCCCCCAGCGCGCGGGCGATCACGGTGGCGTTGTGGTCGATCATGCCGGGCCAGGTGCCCTCATAGGTGCCCTCGGCCCCCATGGCGTCGGAGAAAAGCTCGCCCCCGATCACCACCTGATGCCCCCGCGCCGCCGCGCCCTCGACCAATGCCCGCATCGCGCGTTCGGGAACCGAGCTTTCCACGAAGACCGCCGGGATGCGGCGTTCTGCCAGGAGGGTGACCAGCTCGGCAATCCGCGATAGCCCCGCCTCGCTGTCGGTCGAGATGCCCTGGATGCCCTCGACCTGCCAGCCATGGGCACGCCCGAAATAGGCGAAGGCGTCATGCGCGGTGACGAGGATGCGCCGGTCCTCGGGCACGGAGGCCAGAACGCGGGTCGCATAGGCGCCGACGACGCGGGCGCTCTCGGTCCAGCGGGCGGCATTGGCGGCATGGGTGGCGGCGCGGTCGGGCATCAGCGCATCCAGTGCTGCGACCAGCGGGGTGTCGATACCCTGCCACAGTGCTGCGTCCATCCAGACATGGGGATCGAACTTACCCGGGTAATCGGGATGCGCGATAAGCCTGTCCTGCGGCAGGGCCTCGGCGAGCGCCACAACCGAGGTGCGGCGGGAAAGATCGGACATCAGGTCGGTCAACTGCGCCTCCAGCCCCAGCCCGTGCCAAAGTATCAGATCGGCCCGCGCCAGCGCTGCGATGTCGGTGCGGGTGGCGCGCCAGGAATGCGGGTCGATGCCCGGGCCCATCAGGCCCTCGACGGGCAGGCCGGAGATCTCGCGCGCGGCATCCGCGATCATGCCCGTGGTCGCGACGATGCGGGGGACGGCCTGCGCCTGCGCCGTGCTGGCGAAGGCCAATGCGCCCAGGCCCGCGATGACGCAGCGGCGGGTAGGGCGAGGGCATGGCATGATGGGTCTCCGGGGAACTTCCGCACGGGTTATATATGCGAACGATTCGCAAAGTCAATGCTATTGCGACTTAGTCGCAATCCATGTTGATCGGATGTGGCCCGCGCCACACCGACAGTCCGCGCCCCTCCGCCCCGGACGCGGAAACTTGAAAGTTCACGTCTCCGTGTCTTGCATGAAACCGATCCCGGTTGCCGCCGCGATCCCTGCCTTGGCCGGTCGGCTCCCTACATCCTCAACACCGGCCAGAGCGACAGCACCAAGAGAACCGCCATCCCCCGGTTGAACCCGACCCGCCACCCGGGCCGCTCCAGCACCCGTCGCAGGATCTGCCCCATCGCGGCCCAGACCGCGACCGACGGCAGGTTTACCGCCGCGAAGACCGCCGCCACCATCGCCATGCTCGCCGCACTGCGGTCGGGCGCATAGACAGCGGTGGCGGTCAGCGCCATGGCCCAGGCCTTCGGATTGACCCACTGGAACGCCGCAGCCTGCAGGGCGGTGAAGGGGCGACCCGCCGCCGTGCCCTCTTTTGGGGCGGCCGCATGGGCGATCTTCCAGGCCAACCACAGCATGTAGGCGACGGCAGCCACCTTCAGCGCCAGCACCAGTCGTGGTTCGGCCAGAAACAGCCCGGCGAGCCCCAGGCCCACCAGAAACACCATCAGCGCATGGCCCAGACTGATGCCGAGCATATGCGGCACCGTCCGCCACAGACCAAAATTCACCCCTGAGGCAAGCAGCATCAGATTGTTCGGCCCCGGCGTGATGGACGAGGCAAAGGCAAAGCCCACAAGGGCAATCAGAAGATCATGTGTCATGGCGCAATCCTGCGCCGAAATTGGTTGCATCGGGTTGCAAACTGACACAAGTTCTGTCTATTCGTGCAACTTATGCCCAAACTTGACGACATGAACCGCCGGATATTGCGCGAGCTTGCGCGCGACGGCCGCATCGCCAACCTTGACCTCGCCGCGCGCGTGGGGCTGTCGCCCTCGGCCTGCCTGCGCCGGGTGCAGGAGCTGGAGCGGTCGGGCGTCATCAAGGGCTACCGCGCGGTGCTCGACCCCGCCCGGCTGGGGGTCGGCTTCACGGCCTATGTCGCCGTGGGCCTCAACCGCCACACCAAGGACGCGCAGGAGGCGTTCGAGCGCGCGATATCCCGCGCCCCCGAAGTGCGCGAATGCCACAACATCACCGGTACGGTGGAATACCTGCTGCGCGTCGAGGCCGCCGACCTCGCTGCCTTCAAGCATTTTCATACCGAGGTGATGGGCGTCCTGCCTCAGGTCCATTCGATCACCACCTATGTCGTGATGGGCAGCCCCAAGGACGACCGCGCCTGAGGGGAAGGCTGCGGCCTTGTTCCAAACGCCGGGCGGGCGGAGAGGGCGGATGGGTATCTGGATCAGGGGGACGACCGCCCCCTGCTTCTTCCTCATCCGGATATCCATGCGACAAGCCCGCCTGAGGCCAAGCGCGAACGGCCTGCGGGTTGTCAGCCCCGCAAGCCCGTCTCCGCCAGCATCCCCCGCCGCCGCGCCTCGTAATAATAGCCGCGCGCATACCACATCATCGCACGGTCATGGCTGCCATCGGCCAGAAGCCAGGCCCCGCGCAGGTATCGCACCGCATAGCGCAGGTTGGTTTCGGCATCGAGCAGCTCTTCGGGGCGGCCCTGAAAGCCCATGGTGCGCGCCGTCTGGGGAAGGATCTGCATCAGCCCCCAGTAGGGCCCGTTGCGTGCGCCTGGCCGGTGGCGGCTTTCGCGAATGATCACGCGGTGCACCAGACTGCGCGGGACCTCATTCAAATCCGCATGGCGGTTGATCAGTGCGCGCAGGTCCGGCGTCTCGTTGGGGTAAAGTGGCGGGTCGAACCGGTCGGGCTGGGAGGCGCCGCGCCCGCAGGCGGCAAGTGCCGCAAGGGCAGTGAACAGCAGGCGGCGGCGGATCATGCGGGCAAACCTCAGGGCTTCGGGCAGCGCCCTCCTACCTCATGCCCAATCCGGACGAAAGCGGCCCGTCGATCCGCGCACCTGCCCTGTCGCTCATGCTCGTCTGCGACCGGTCACCGCCCAGAGCCCCGCCCCGATCAGCGCCATCCCGGCCGCGTGATGCCATCCCGGCACCTCGCCCAACACCGCCGCCCCCATCGCCACCGCGCTGACCGGGATCAGGAACGTCACCGACAGCAGGTTCACCGCCCCCGCCCCGGCGAGGATGCGGAAATAGAGCAGATAGGCCCCCGCCGTGGACAGCACTGCCAGTGCAAGCACCGCCCCCGCCGCCGCCGCTCCGGGTGATGCAAGCGCCCAGGGGCGGTCGATCACCGCCACAAGGGGCATCAGCATCACCGCAGAAGCCGTGAGCATGCCAAAGGCCGTGGCCATCGGCGTCAGTCCCATCCCGCCGAAGCGCCGTCCCCAGACCCCCGCCAGCGCGTAGGACAGCGCCGCCATCAGGCACATCCCCTGAGCGGCCAGCGTGCCCCCGCCGCCGCCGCGCATCATCACCCAGACACCGGCCATGCCCGCGCAGGTTCCGGCCAGCCGCGCGAGGGTCATCCGCTCCGCGCGCGCAAGGGCTGCGACGACCACGGCAAAGAGCGGCGTGGTGGCGTTCAGGATCGCCGCCTGGCCTGCGTGGATCTCTGCCTGCGCGGTGGCGAAAAGGGCAAAGGGCACGAGGTTGTTCAGGACCCCCATCACCGCCAGCGCCGCCCAGGCCCGGCGCGGCGGCCAGGAAAGGCGCCGCACCGCCGTGACCGCGCCAAGCACCAGCGCCGCCAGCGACACCCGCAGCCACACGACGGTCAGCGCGGGCAGTTCTGCGACGGCCAGTGCGACGAACAGGAACGAACCGCCCCAGAGCACGGACAGCAACAACAGCTGTCCGCGGTCGGCATGGGCCATCGCCTGCGGGGCGGTGCTTCCGTCCGACGGAGGCGCGGGCATGGCGGGCGCGAGTGGGGGGACGGGCCGCATAGACAGCTCCTCGGTCAGGGCATCGCCACCCTGACCGCCTCCCCGCCCCGCTGCGACCCGAACCCTGCGGGTTCGCGGCCCCCGGTCAGCCTCGGGTCACTTCACCCGCGTCCAGGTGCCACCATCGCGGCAGATGCCCAGCACGCAGCCCGAAACGGCCAGCGTGTCGCCCGTCAGCTTCATCTTCGAATTGTAGGTCTTGTCGCGGTCGGGCGACCACACCTTGCCGCCGCCATATGCGCCGCCGCCCTGCGCCGTCATGTCCCAGATGATGCGCTTGCCGACATTGGGCGAGGCCATCTCCTTGCCGTCCTTGCCGAAGGCCTTGACCAGCGTGCCGCAGATCGCGGGTCCGCAGGGTTTCACGTCGATATGGCCGAAATTGCCGTTGTCGTCGGGCTTGGTCTTCCAGGTGCCCAGAAGCGGTTCCGCGCTTGCGACGCCCGCCACCAGCACGAACGCGGCCGAAAATGCCAGAATGGTTTTCATGTCGTCTCTCCTCCCAAGGATGATCCCCGATTCTCTGCGTCCGCTTGGGGATTCGGGCAAGCGTGACGTGGGGTCCGCACCGCGCCACGGGCCCCCTTGGCAAGCGCGCCGCGCCATGCGAGAGGGCAGGCGATCCTTGCACCGGGGCCGCGCCATGATCCTCTACCCCGCCATCGACCTCAAGGACGGCCAGTGCGTGCGCCTCCTGCGCGGCAACATGGACGCGGCCACCGTGTTCGGCGCCGATCCGGCCGCACAGGCCGCGACCTTCGCGCAGGCGGGCTGCGCATGGCTGCATCTGGTGGACCTCAACGGCGCCTTCGCAGGCCGCCCGGTGAACGCCGCAGCCGTAAAGGCGATCCTGTCGGCCGTCACCATCCCCTGCCAGCTTGGCGGCGGCATCCGCGACATGGCCACGATCGACGCCTGGCTGTCGGCCGGCATCGCCCGGGTGATCCTCGGCACCGTCGCCGTGGAAGACCCCGCGCTGGTCCATGAGGCCGCGCGCGTCCATCCCGGACGCATCGCCGTGGGCATCGACGCGCGCGCGGGCCGCGTCGCCACCCGCGGTTGGGCCACCGAGACCGACACCCTTGCCACCGACCTCGTCCGCCGGTTCGAGGATGCGGGCGTGGCCGCCCTCGTCTACACCGACATCGACCGAGACGGCGCCATGCAGGGCCCCAACATCGCCGCGACCGAGGCCCTCGCGCGGGCCGTCACCATCCCCGTCATCGCCTCGGGCGGCGTGGCGCGCATGGCCGACCTCACCGCCCTGCGCGACACCGGCGTGATCGCGGGGGCCATCTCGGGCCGCGCGCTCTACGACGGCGCCATCGACCTCGCGCAGGCGCTGGCCGCATTGCGCGCCTGACCCTCCCCCGACCTTGCCCTTGCCCCTTCTTTCGTCCTCAAATATCCCGGGGTCCGGGGCAGCGCCCCGGGGCTCTCCGCCCGCACGCCGCCCCAGCACAAGGCCCGCCATGCTGAAAACCCGTATCATCCCCTGCCTCGACGTGGCCGACGGCCGCGTGGTCAAGGGCGTGAACTTCGTGAACCTCGTGGATGCGGGCGATCCGGTGGAGGCGGCGGCGGCCTATGACGCGGCGGGGGCGGATGAGCTTTGTTTTCTCGACATCCACGCGACCCATGAAAACCGCGGCACGATGTTTGACCTCGTGACGCGCACCGCCGAGCGTTGCTTCATGCCGCTGACCGTGGGCGGCGGCGTGCGCACACATGAGGATGTGCGCGCGCTGCTGCTGGCCGGGGCCGACAAGGTGTCGTTCAACTCCGCCGCCGTCGCCGACCCCGACGTGGTGGCCCATGCCGCCGACCGGTTCGGCTCGCAATGCATCGTGGTGGCCATCGACGCGCGGACGGTCGCGCCCGGCAGATGGGAGGTCTTCACCCACGGCGGCCGCCGCGCCACGGGTATTGACGCGGTGGCCTTTGCCCGCACCGTGGCGACAAAAGGTGCGGGCGAGATCCTGCTCACCTCGATGGACCGTGACGGCACCCGCGCGGGCTTCAACATCCCCCTCACCCGCGCAGTGGCCGATGCGGTGCCCATCCCGGTGATCGCAAGCGGTGGCGTCGGCACGCTCGACCATCTGGTGGAGGGCGTGACCGAGGGGCACGCGAGCGCGGTGCTCGCGGCCTCGATCTTCCACTTCGGCACCTTCACGATTGCCCAGGCCAAGGCCCGCATGGCCGAGGCCGGCATCCCGGTGCGGATGTGACCGCGCTCGACCGCCTCGCCGCCACCATCGCCGCCCGCAAGGGGACAGATCCCGACACGTCCTGGACCGCGCGCCTGCTGTCGCGCGGCCCCGAGAAATGCGCCGAGAAGTTCGGCGAAGAGGCCATCGAGGCGATCATCGAGGCCGTGCGCGGCGACCGCGCGCGACTGACCGCCGAGGCGGCGGATGTGGTCTATCACCTTCTGGTCATGCTGGCCGCGCGGGATGTCACGCTGGCCGATGTGCTGGCCGAACTCGAACGCCGCGAGGGGCAGTCCGGGCTGGACGAAAAGGCGGGGAGGGGCTGAGGCACCGCCGCAGTAGGACTTGATGCAGGTCTGGCGGCACTATCTCTGTCGACTGAAAGGTTCGAGACATGGACTGCGATGGATGCGGGGTATGAACGACAGCGATTTCGAGAAGAAGGTCAAGTATTATCTCAAGATCAAGCCACTGACGCCGATCGAAAAAATGGGCGATCAGGAACTGCAAGGCCGACTCGACGGCATAGAAGCGCTCGATGCGGAGATTGGCAAGAGGCTCAGAAGCATAAAAGGGAAACTATCGGAACGCGGGGATTGACCCGTTGATGACCCTGAGGGGCGTCGCAGAGGACAAGATCAAGATCATCGAAAAGGAACTCTCAAAGCGCAAGACAAAGGCAAAGTAAGCACGTTTTGCAAATCTTGCCCGACCAGGGGCATGCGCGATGCCTTGTGGGGCGTCATTTTGGCGTGACGCCGGGCTGCGGCAGCGACGCTTGATGGCCGGTTTGCCCGGAAAGCAGCCGCTCGATCTCGATCTTCGGGCATCGGTCCTGGATCACCGTCACCCCCCGCGCCCGCGCCCGCGCGGCGGCCTCTGCGTCGCGCACGCCCAGCTGCATCCAGATCACCGCGAGGTCCGGCAGATGCGCCAGCGCCGCGTCCACCACCGGCCCCACCTCTTCGGACCGGCGGAAGATGTCCACCATCTCCACCCCCGCACCGGCCGGAATATCCTGCAGCCGCGCGAATGCCGTCTCGCCCAGCATCACCTGGCCCGCGAGGCCCGGGTTCACCGGGATCACGCGCATCCCCCGCTCGGCCAGAAACCGCGCCACGCGCTGCGATGCCCGCGCAGGGTTGGCCGAAAACCCCACCACCGCCACGACGCGGGGGGCGGTCAGGATGGCGCGCAGGGTGTCGTCATCGGGGGCATCTGCCGGGGTCTGGTCCATGCCTTTGCACTACCATAGCGGCCCGTGAAATACCAACCCGTCAGTTCAGCACGCCCGGCCAGTTGGCATTCCCCCGCGCCACATTGCCGGGAATGTCGCGCTCCCACCGGCTGCGCACGCCGCGCGAATAGTTCAGGTACAGCCGCCCCTCGTGGATGGTGAAGGCCTCGGGGTCGGTCGTGGCCAGATACCCTTCCGCCACCCCCCAGGCGCACCAGCCGCCAAAGCGGGGGGCAAAGGCCTCGGGATCGGCGGCAAAGCGGTTGCGGTTCTCGGGTGTGGCGAACCGCCACGTCGCACCCATCCAGGCAACGGCATGCACCGCACGGCCCCGCAGGGGACGGCCCTGGGTGACATAGCCCACCGCGTCGATGCCGCCGATGGCTACCCCGTCGGGGCGGGCAAAGACGGCGGGGCGCGATGCCTGCGCCAGTGCGCGGCCCGCCATGCCCGTCGCGAACGGCGGAACGGCGGCCATGCCAAGGGCGAGGGCGAACAGGCGGCGGCGGGTCAGAACGGGTTTGCTCATCCGGGGTCACTCCTTTTCAGCACCGACAGGACATACGCCCGGCAGGCCTTGCCGGTTACATCCGGCCGTATCGGTCTGGAGGCCCGAAGCGGCCCGTTCGTGGCGATGGGGATGAAAAAGGCGCCCGGACCATACGGCCGGGCGCCAAGTGGCGGAACGAGGGACAGTGAACAAGACACGGGGTTCCGACCCGTATCTGATGAAGAGATTGGAACCTGGATGCCACAGGTAAAGGCCGCGTCTTGCACTCTCGCGCAACTGTGACCGGCGCGCGCAGCCGCGTTACCCCGCCATCCCCCGCACCGCGGCATAGAGGGCCACTGCCGCCGCATTCGACACGTTGAGCGAGCCGAAGGCCCCGACCGCCGGAATGCGCACCAGCGCGTCGCAGGTCTCGCGCGTCTTGTCGCGCAGGCCCGGTCCCTCGGCCCCCAGCACAAGGCCGATGGGCCGCCCCGCTGCCCCTGTCACGCCCTCTTCCAGCGTCAGCGCGGCCTCACCCTCAAGCCCCAGGAGCCGGTATCCCATGGCGCGCAGTTCCTCCATCGCCTCGGCGAGGTTGGTCACCCGCAGATAGGGCTGCCGCTCCAGCGCGCCCGAGGCGGTCTTGGCCAGCGCGCCGGTTTCGGGCGCCGAATATCGCGCGGGGGCCACTACCGCACGCGCCCCGAACACCTCGGCCGACCGCAGCACCGCGCCCGCGTTGTGCGGATCCGTCACCCGGTCGAGGAGCACCACAAGCGGCAGCCCGCGCCCCGAGATGGCGATATCGCCCAGCCGTCCCCAGTTCAGCGGACGCACCTCCAGCGCAGCACCCTGATGCACCGATCCCTCGTCGATGGGCACATCGAACTTGCGCGGGTCAACCACCTCCGGCACCATCCCCGAGGCCGCCACCGCGCCCTCGATCCGGTCGAGCGCGTTCTTCGTCACCACCAGCCGCAGTTTCTCGCGCGCCGGGTTCTCCAGCGCATCGCGGACCGCATGCAGCCCGAACAGCCACAGCGTCTCGCGCGCGGCGTCGCGGCGGCCGCGCTCTTTGTCGATCACCCAGGCGGGTTTTTGCATGGCGGTCTCCTTTGTGTCCTCATACGGCGGGGCAGGGCAAAGGGAAAGGCATCGGGCAACCGGGCGGATCGGTCTTGACGCCCCCGCGGCCCTTCGATATTCCCGCCGCCAGTGGGCGATATGCTACAAGGTGTGGCAGCGGACTGTAACTCCGCCGAGGCGACTCATGCCTGGTTCGATTCCAGGATCGCCCACCAATTCCTTCAATACCAAGTATTTAGATGGCGTGATGCCCGGTGCGCCGCACAGGTGATGCACACGGAATGCAGCTATTGGCCTATCTGAGCACTTCGCGTCACGGTATTTTCCACTTCCGCTGGCCAATCCCGAAATCTCTGCACCCGGATGGTTTGCGCACCGACATCATGTTTTCTCTCGACACCCGCGAACCGTGCACAGCCGCCCGCGCACCCCCCGGGATACCCGCGACACTTCCGCCGACATCTTCGGCGCCGTCTGCCCTGCGCGCGGCACCACCGCCGCGCTGGTCCTGCCCCACGCCGACACGGCTGCGATGAACGCCCATCTCGCCGAGATCTCCCGAACCGTGGCCGAGGATGCGCACGCCGTTCCCGTCCTCGACGGGGCCGGGTGGCATGGCCCAAAGACACTGTGCGTCCCCGACACCATCACCCTCCTGCCACTTCCACCCTCCGCCTTCCATCCTGCGCCTTCCATCCTGCGCCCCGGAACTCAACCCGATCGAAAACGTCCGGGCCTACCTTCGCGCCAACCGCCTCGCCATCTCCGTCTTCGAGACCTGCGACGCCTGCAACTTCTTCGCAAACGACATCGACACCGTCCAATCCATCACAACCAGAGACGACGCAAAAACGGTCAAAAGCTAAGGCCGTTGGTAAAACGCGGCCCAGAAGCCCATGGCACCATCGCCGACGGCCAGCTTTGGCGCGGCCTCCAGCCCCCGGCGTTTCTGGTCCAGCATCCGTTCGCGCCAGCTCGGGGTGCTTTCGCGAAAGCCGTCGATCACGCCCAGCACATCTTTGTTGTCCCCGCGGCACCGCGCCGGAATGCCCCGCCTCGCCAATGCAGCGCAGATCGCGGTAGCTGAAATTGCCGCGTATGCCGGTGACGACGGCTGCGGAGATGCCACGTTCCACCAGCAGGGGGCCTTGTTCGATATGGAGTTCGAGGTATTCGATGATGCGCGGGGTGTCGCACAGCGCCTCGCCCCGCGCGATCTTGTCCGTAGCTCTGCCCAGATCGGCCCCATGGGCGGACAGCGGGCGCCCGTCGCCGCGGTGCGCTGCGTTCAGTTCGGCCGTGCGCAGTTGCCCGGTCAGCGCACGCGATGCCAGAGAACAGGCGCCAGACCATGCGCTTTCCTCACCCCGCATGGCGATGCAGCGCGTGGTGACCATGCCGATGCCGCTGCTGCGCGCCTTTTCGATGGCGAGATCCATGGCGCGGGCCGATACCACATGCCCCGGCCCGGCATGGCCGCTGACGCGGGCTGTCGCCGGGCTTTCGCGCAGAATCTCGAACCGGGCGCCAAGCCGGGCGATGCCCGCCTCGAACAGTTCATCCATGCAGGGCAAAAGGCCGATGCCCCGTGCCTGGTGATTGCGCGGATCGGCAACCAGCAGACAATCGGCGCACAGCAGGCCGCCATTGTCATCCGCCCCATGCGAACGTGAAAGCGCGCGATAACGGTTACGGAGATCGGGGGCGGAGACGCGCGGCATGGCGTCCTTCCGGCTCGGCAAGCCCAAGCATGACGCGGCATTCAGGCGCAAAAATCTGAAACGATCACATCATCGCTTTGGTCGGGGCGAAAGTAACCGGCTCCGGTTATCTCAAGCCGCGCACAGCGATCATCCGCCCGGCGGTGATGCGGCGAGGTCGGCCCATGGCTGTGCCTTGACCACCCAGGACCGGGCGTAGGTGTCATGCACGCAGGTTGTCCGTCCTGTCGGCCTCATGGCAATCCAGAATGCCACCTTGATCTCATGCTCCAGAGCGCCTCCCGTCGCCGCCTCCTCCGGTCGATGCCACGACCGGTGAGAAAGCTACCCGAGTGGGGGGCAATAAACCATGGGCCGGGGGGTGTGACGGCCGAAGGTGTCATCAAACTGTCACCTCCGCAGCCTACGCCTTTGGGCCACTCAAGGACGAGGCCCATTGCGCGATGACCGAAATCCAGTCCCCGGCGAGGGGCAAGCCGTTTCGGCGCAGGGATTGGTCCTGACCTATGGCAATGCGCCCATCCTGCGCGGGATCGATCTGGACTTGCCGGCCGGTCAGACGCTTGCACTCCTCGGGCCGTCCGGATGTGGCAAGACCACGCTCCTTCGGCTGGTGGCAGGACTTCTGGCGCCGACGGCGGGGGAAATTTCGATCGCCGGGCGCAAGGTGGCAGGGCCGGGTATCTTCGTGCCGCCGGAGAAGCGCCGACTTGGCATGGTGTTTCAGGACTATGCGCTCTGGCCGCATCTGACCGTTGCGGGAAATGTTGCCTTTCCGCTGGAAATGATGGGCGTGGCCCGGGCCGAGCGTGAGGCCCGCGTGGTCACCGCTCTGGATCGGGTCGGGCTGGCCGCGATGGCAGGCCGCAGCCCTGCGGCCCTGTCGGGCGGCCAGCAGCAGCGGGTTGCCATCGCCCGCGCCATCGTGGGTGAGCCGGGCATCGTTCTGTTCGACGAACCGCTATCGAACCTCGACCGCGAGTTGCGCGAGACGATGGTGGCCGAGCTTGGCGCGCTGATCCGGGGCCTTGGACTGACGGCCATCTATGTGACACATGACCAGTCCGAGGCGCTGACGCTGGCCGACCAGGTGGCCGTCATGGCAGCCGGGCAGATCGCACAACTGGCCACACCCGAGGAACTCATCGAACATCCGGCGAGCACGAAGGTCGCCGAATTCCTGCGGCTGGGTGCCGTGCTGCACCTGCGCCGCGACGCTGGGGGCTGGTCTTTCGGGGGTCGCCCGATCGGGGTGCCGGGCGGGCCCGAAGCGGCAACGGCGCATGCGCTCATCACGCCCCGCGCCCTCCGGCTGGGCGATCCGCATGATGCCCGTCTGACCGGCGAGGTGATGGTCGTGCAGTATCGCGATACCGGCTACGCCGCGACCGTGCGCCTGGATGGTGCCGCTCCGCCGCAGACCGTGCAGATATCAAGCGATACCCGCATGCGCATCGGAGAGCGCGTCGGGTTGAACATCATCTCCGAACGCTTGCGCTGGTTCGTGGCGCAGTCAGAACCCCCTGCCGAAAAAGGATAGAACATGCCGAACACCACACTTCGCACCGGCGTCGCGCTGACGGCCCTCATGGTGGCCGGGACGGCCTGGGCCGATGTCACCGTCTATACTGCCGGTCCCGCACCTCTGATCGAGCAGCTCGCGGCAGGCTTCACGGCCTCATCCGGTATCCCGGTCAACGTCTTTCAGGCCACCACCGGCAACATCATGGCCCGGATCGAGGCCGAGGCCGCAAATCCGGCCGTCGATGTGCTCATCTCGGCCTCGTGGGACACCGCCACCGACTTTGCCGCGCGTGGCTGGCTGGTGCCCTATGCCAGCCCGAATGCGGCGATGGTGCCCGATTTCCTGAAAACCGACACGGCCGTCGCGCAGGGCGTGGCCGCACTTGCCATCGCGTGGAACCCCACCTCTGGCACGCCGCGGCCTGCCGAATGGGCTGATCTGACCAAGCCGGACTACAAGGACCTCGTGAACCTGCCCGATCCGGCGCAGTCGGGTTCCGCCTTCGAGCTTGTGGCCGCACTTTCGGGCACCGACGGGATGGGGCTGTTCGAGGGCCTTGCCGCCAATGGCGCCATTGTCGCAGGCGCCAATGCCGACGCGCTGAACCCGGTCCTGCAGGGGGCCAAGGCTGCAGTCTTCGGTGCGGTGGACTACATCGCGCTGAACGGCAAGGCCAAGGGCGAAGCGATCGAGGTGATCTTTCCCGAAGGCGGCACCGTGATCGCGCCGCGCCCCATGATGATCCTCAACTGGTCAAAGCAGCAGGACGACGCCAAGGCGTTCATCGACTATGTCCTGTCAGACGCGGGGCAGGCCATCGTGGCCAAGCAGAACCTGATGCCCGCGCGCACCGACGTGGCCGCCGACCGCCCGCTGATCGGCGACCTGACGATCCTGCCGGTCGATGCGGCTGCCGTCTATGGCAAGCGCGCCGAGACCCTGGACGCTTTCGGCAAGGTCTTTGGGCGGTAAGGACCGCAAGATGGCGGGCGCGCGCGACCGGATCAGCCCATCGGTTCTCATTTCGGCCGCCGGGCTGGTTCTGGTGGTCGCCGTGCCGTTCCTGTTCATCGTGCTTCAGGCGATCTTTCCGCAACTTGGGCGCGGCTCGCTTGCCGCGCCCTTTTCGGCCATCGCGGGTGCCCTCGGTGATCCGAAACTGGTCGGGATGACCGGCAACACGCTGCTGTTGGGCGTGCTGGTCATGGCGCTGTCTGCGCTGATCGCGGTGCCGCTTGCGGTGGCGCGGGCCTTGTTCCGCGTGCCGGGGGCCGTGGTCTGGGACGTGCTGTTCCTGATCCCGTTCATGATCCCGCCCTATATCGCGGTTCTGGGCTGGATCATGTCGCTGCAGCCGCGCGGGTATCTGCACCAGCTGGCCGGGTTCGACCTTGGTGCGTTCCTGTTCTCGGTTCCCGGCATCGTCGTGGTGATGACGCTGAACACCTTTCCCGTGGTCTATTTCGCCGTCTCCCGCACCGTGGAAACCGTAGGGTCGCGCTATGCCGATGTGGGGCGCGTGTTCGGGGCCAGCCCGGCACGGGCATTCTGGCGCATCACCCTGCCGCTCTCGACGCCCGGCCTTGCGGCCAGCCTCCTCCTGGTCTTTGCCATGGCGATCGAGGAATACGGAACCCCCGCCGCCCTGGGCCGCCGTGCCGGCTTCGACGTGCTGGTGACGGCCATAGACCTGCGGGTATCGGACTGGCCCATCGACCTTCCGGGTGCGGCGATCCTGTCTCTGGTTCTCGTGGCCTTGTCCTTCGGGGCGTTCCTCTTGCAACGCTGGATCCTGACGCGGCGATCCTACGAGGCCACGACGGGAAAGCCGCAGGACACCGCCAAGCGCAGCCTGGGCCTCTGGACCTGGCCGGTTCTGGCGGTGTTCGCCGCCGTCGCCCTTGTCGCCACCGGGTTGCCCCTGCTGGCGATCCTGGCGGGTGCCCTGTCCAGAACGATCTCGGGCGGGCTCGTCTGGTCGAACCTTGGCTTGGGCAATTTTGTCCAGATCCTGGGGGATTCCACAGGGGCCTTGAAGGCGCTCGCAACCAGTCTGTCGCTCGGCGTCGCCGCAGCACTGGTGACCGGGCTTCTGGGGGCCGTGTCCGCCTATGCCGTGGTGAAATCAAGGGTGCGGGGGCGCGGCGCACTCGATGTGCTGACCATCATTCCCAACGCCCTGCCCGGCATTGTCGTGGCGGTCGGGCTGATCCTGGCGTGGAACCAGCCCTGGCTTCCGGTCACACCCTACAACACCTCTCTGATCCTGCTCCTCGCCTATTGCTGCATCCTGCTGCCCCAGCCGGTGCGCTATGCCACGGCCGCATTCCACCAGATCGGCGACAATCTAGAGGCCGCTGCAAGGGTATTCGGGGCCTCGCCGATGGTGGCTTTCCGACGCATCCTGCTGCCGCTGATCCTGCCCAGCCTGATGGCCGCGATGCTCCTGGTCTTTGCCGTGGCCACACGCGAGCTGGTCGCTTCGGTCGTCATCGCCCCGGTGGGGGTTTCGACCATTTCGACCTACATCTGGCGCCAGTTTGAGCAGGGATCGGTCGGCCTTGGCATGGCGATGGCCTTTGTGACCGTTCTCATCACGACCGTTCTGCCCCTGATCGTGCTCAGCGTGATCGGACGGCGGGGCAATCTCCTGTGATCCCGACCTCCCGCGGCATTGATCCCAGAAACGACAGCTACTCCGCAGGGACCGGCTGCGGCTTTCTGGCAACTTCCGCAAGTTCGGAATCGAGGCGCGCAGCCTCGGCCGCGCGGGGCCGCGCGAAACCCGCGATCAACTGATAGACGGCGGGCGTCAGGTAAAGCGTGGCCATCGTCGCAAGGCCGAGGCCCCCGACGATGATCCAGCCAAGCGCCTCGCGCGCCTCCGCGCCGGCACCCGACGCATAGACAAGCGGCAGGCCACCCAGAACGGTCGAGGCCATGGTCATCATCACCGGGCGCAGCCGGATCGCACAGGCCTCCTCGATCGCCTCGGCCACGCCCCGCCCCTGGTCGCGCAACTGGTCGGCAAACTCCACGATCAGGATGCCGTTCTTGGCCATGACGCCAACCAGCAGCACCAGCCCGATCTGCGAATAGACATTCAGGCTGCCCCCGGTCAGCGCCAGGGCAAAGACCGCGCAGGCCAGACCGAGCGGGACGGTGGACATCACGATCAGCGCCGAGATCACGCTTTCGAACTGCGCCGCCAGCACGAGAAACACGATCAGGATGGCAAAGCCGAACACGATCAGGATGCCCGAGGATGTTTCCGTCAACGCGGCCGCTTCAGCCAGCGGCACGATCTGCATGCCGGGGTCCAGAACCTCGGCGGCGATGTCACGCACCTGCGCCAGCGCATCGCCCAGCGACATGTCGGGTGTCAGCCCGGCCGTGACCTCGACCGCGCGCAACTGGCTTTCCCGGCCCAGTTCCGGCGCCACCGCCCGCTCTTCCAGCCGAACGAAGGACGATATCGGGATCATCTCGCCACCCGCGGTGCGGACGAAAATGCGGTCAAGATCGCCGGGATCGTCCACCGGATCGGCGGTGGACACGAGTTTCACGTCAAAGGCCCGTTCGCCAACGAACACCTGCCCCACCGTGCGGCCGTCCAGCACGGCCTGCAGCGCCTCGCCAAGGCCGTCGATCGCCACGCCCAGATCGTCGGCACGCGCGCGGTCCACCTCGATGAACAGCTGTGCCTGCGTCGTGTCAAAGTTCAGCCGCACCTGCCCCATGCGCGGGTCTGCCTCGAGGCGGTCCACAAGCGCCTGCGCGGCGGGGCCGAGCGCGTCGTAGGTGCCCCCGGCGATGGCGAAGGTCAGGCCCCGCCCCGCGCCCCTGATGCCCAGCGAATTCGGCTGGATCACGAAGGCCCGCACACCGATGATGGGGGCGATACGGCGGTTGATGTCGGCCACAATGTCCTGCTGGCTAAGGTCCCGCGCCTCCCAGGTGGCCAGGGTCAGCACCATGAAGCCCCGGTTCACGCGACCCTGCGCCCCGGCGATGGCAAAGACGTTGGTCACCTCGCCCGTGTCCACCAGTGGACGGATCGCATCCTCCAGCAGCCGCATCTGCGCATCGGTATAATCCAAAGACACACCCTGCGGGGTTGTCACCGACAGAAGCGCGATCGACCTGTCCTCTCGCGGTGTCAGTTCCTGGCGGATGCCTCCCGCCATCAGCACCGCCGTGGCGGCGAAAAGGCCCGCCACCAGCACCACGACCAGCGGATTGGCCAGCGCCACACGCAGTGTCACGCGATAGACGCCCGACAGCGCATCACCGACCCGGTCCCCGACCCCCGGCTTGGACTTGACCGGAACAGGGCGCAGCAGGCGCGACGCCATCACCGGACAAAGCGTCAGCGCGACCGTGGATGAGAGGGTCACCGCGATGGCAAGCGTAAAGCCGAACTCTCGGAACAGTCCGCCGGTCTGGCCCGGCAGAAATGACAGGGGCAGGAACACCGCGGCCAGCGTGGCCGTTGTGGTGACGACTGCAAAAAATACCTGCCGCGTGCCCAGCACGGCTGCGGCACGCGGCCCCATCCCCTCGGCCCGGCGGCGCACGATGTTTTCCAGCACCACGATGGCGTCGTCCACCACCATGCCCGTCGCCAGCACCAGCGCCAGCAGCGTCAGGACATTCACGCTGAACCCCACCAGCCAGACGGCGGCGATCGTGCCGATCAGGGCCACCGGCAGCGTGGCCGCAGGGATCAGCGTCGCGCGCCAGTCGCGCAGGAACAGGAAGATCACGGCGACGACGATCAGCGCGGCCAATCCCAAGGAAATCAGCACCTCGCGGATCGCGCCCGTCACGAACACCGCGTCATCCGAAGTCACGAAGATATCGACATCCTCGGGCAACACGTCGCGCAGATCCTCCACTACCGCACGCACCGCCCTGGAGATCGCCAGCGTGTTCGACTGCGCCGCGCGTATGATGCCGAGGCCCACGCCCGCCTCGCCATTCGCCCGCAGGACACTGGCCCCCGGGGCGGCCCCCAGTGTGACACGCGCCACATCGCCAAGGCGCACGCCGTCGGCCACCGGCAGCGCCTCGAATTGCACGGGCGTCGTGATCGCGGCCGTGGTGCGCACCACAATCGACTGGTCGGGCGACGAAAGCGCCCCGGCCGGCGCGTCAAAGGCGACATCGCGCAGGCTCGCCCGCAGATCGGCCAACGTAAGTCCCCGTGCCGCCAGTTGCAGCAGATCGACATCTACCCGATACACCTCGGACCGCTCGCCGAAGATCTGCACATCCGCCACACCCGGCGCCGACAGCAGCCTGTCCGTAACCCTGTCCGTGACAATCCGGCTGAGCACTTCCGGGCTGAGGTTCGGCGAGGTCACGGCCAGCCGCATGACGGCATCTGCATTGGCATCGGCCTTGACCACGCGCGGGTCCTCCGCCCCCGCAGGCAGCGTGCCGCGCACACGGGCGATGTTGTCGCGCGCATCGGCCGCAGCCACGTCCAGATCGACGCCATCGCCGAATTCGACCGTGACGCGGCTGTTGCCGAAACGGGAGGATGAACTGATGGATTTCACCCCCGAGATGCGGCCAGCCGCCCCCTCGATGATCCCTGTTACCTCGCGGTCCACCGTCTCTGAGGCGGCGCCGGGAAAATTGGTCGTGATCGTGACCACGGGTCGGTCAACATCCGGCAATTCGCGCACCTCTGCGCCGATCAGCCCTGCGATCCCGGCAATCGCGATGAGAAGATTCAGGACGAGCGCGAGGATCGGTCGGCGCACGAACAACGCGGGTCCGCTGCGCCCTGCTTCGATGGCATCCTCGGCCGGACCGCTCATATCCGCGGCCCCGGCAATGCGGTCTGCGCGGTCGACAGGACATTCGCCACTTTTGCGCCGGGCCGCAGGGCCTGGACACCTTCGCTCACAACCAGATCGCCGGGCTGAAACGCCGCGCGGACCAGGACTTCCTCCGCATTGCGCTGGACGATCTGCACCGGCTGGCGCGCCGCTTTGCCCTCGCGAAGAACCCAGACGAAGGCTCCTTGCGTGCCCCATTGGATCGCGAGGGGCGGCACCGCAGGCAGCACGGCACCCGGAACGTCAAAGCTGATCTCGAAAGCCATGCCTGCGCGGAACTCATCCGCCTCATTCTGGATCACGGCCTGCAGCCGCAGCGTGCGGCTGGCCGCATCCACCCGGTTGTCCAGCGCCTGGATCATGCCCCCGGTCGACGTCTCGGACCGGGCAAGCGCCCGCGCTTCGACCTGATCACCAGCCGCCACGCGGCCGACAAAGCGTTCCGGGACCCGGAAATCCACCAGCAGAACTTCCCTGTCGTCGATCCGCGCTATTTCGGTGTTTGCCGAGACCGGTTGCCCCACGTCGACGTCTAGGATGCCGACCCAGCCCGCGATGGGTGCAAGAATGGTGCGCCGATCGAGGTCATACTCCGCCTGGCGCAGCCGCAATTCCGCTTGGCGCAGGACAAGCTCGGCCTCGCGGATCTGCAATTCGGTCGCGCTGCCAGCGGCCTGCAGCCGGGTTGCGCGGTCATAGCGGTCGCGCGCGTCCGACAGTGTCAGCTCCGCCTGGGCCCGCGCAATCTCTTCGGCCTCGCGATCAAGTTCCGCCAGCACGGCCCCCACTGAAATCCGTGCGCCCGGCGCGATGGCAACATGGACGATCCTGCCCGAAACCTCGGGTTCGACCGCCACACTCTGCCGTGCGCGGGCGGTTCCGATGGCTGTCACGCGCTCCGCGACCTGCGTCGTCGCTGGTGGGGCGGCGACCACCGTGACTCCCCCGCGTGGGCCGCCTGGCGCACCGCGCGGCGCCGCAACAGCCTCTCGCACGATCCCCGCGCGCTGCAACGGTCCAAGAAGGCCAATCCGGTCCAAAATCGGATGAGACACCGGAACAAATCGCGCCCAGAGGAACGCGGCAAGGGCCAACGTCATGCCGCCGACAAGCAACTGTCTCAGGACTCCGCGCATCCATCCCGCCTGTGTTGCTCCCCAAATTTGATGAATAGCGTCCTTGCGTGCCGCGCACAGCCGCAGGATGGCCTTATCGCCGCAATCGCACCCCACATTCCATCACGAGCGTGTGATTTGCTCGCCGGGATGGCGGGCCAACCGCACCGCCCCAGCCAGGCGGGTGTCACCATCAAACGGGGTCACTGCAGCCCCGCCGAAGGCAAAACCCCCTTTGCACGTTGCTGACGGGGGTCATCTTGATCTTGCGCCGACGCGCGCGGTTCGGCGAACCCCGGACATCCATGCAAGACCTGCGAATGACTTGGCCGAAGACGTGCTCCGTGCGCGTTGGCGTTTCGGGTGCCAGCCGGTCTGGGGCGGTTGGCGCGTCGCAAAACACAATCCTGATCGAAACTGACACCGAACCGTAACTTGCGTGCAGTATTACTCCGCCCCGCGCCGCGCGCGTCGCGGTGCCCTCTCAAGGAGACATAAACATGCGTTCGACCGCCCTTGCCGCCCTTGCCCTGTTCGGCCTTGCCTGCGCCCCCGCCTTTGCCCAGGTCGAGGGCAAGCTGGTGCTTTACACATCCCAGCCCAATGCCGATGCGCAGGGCACCGTGGACGCGTTCCAGGCGAAATACCCCGGCGTGACCGTCGAGTGGTTCCGCGAAGGCACGACCAACGTGATGGCCAAGCTGGAGGCGGAGTATGCCGCGGGCGCGCCGCAGCCCGATCTGCTGCTGATCGCCGACTCGGTGACCATGGAGGGGCTGAAGGCGCAGGGCCGCCTGATGGCGCATGCCGAGGCGGATATCGCCGCCTACGATCCGGCGACGATGGACCCCGAGAAATTCTGGTTCTCGACCAAGCTGATCACCACCGGCATCGTCTACAACACCTCGGCCCCGATGGTCCCCACCTCCTGGACCGACCTTCTGAAGCCCGAGGCCAAGGACCAGATCATGCTGCCCTCGCCGCTGGCGTCGGGTGCGGCGACGATCCACATGGTCAGCCTGACGGGGAACGCCGACCTTGGCGGCTGGGGTTACTATGAAGGGCTGGCGGAGCAGGGCGCGCTGGCCCAGGGCGGCAACGGCGGCGTGCAGAATGCGGTGGCGGGCGGCGAAAAGCTGTATGGCATGGTCGTTGATTACCTGCCGATCCGCGCCGCGGCACAGGGGGCACCGGTGGCATTCGTCTTTCCGACCGAAGGCGTGAGTGCGGTGACCGAGCCGGTGGCGATCCTGTCCACGGCGCAGAACCCGGCAGCCGCCAAGGCCTTTGTCGATTTCCTTCTGTCGCGCGAGGGCCAGGAGCTGGCCTCGGCCCAGGGCTATCTGCCCGCGCACCCCGAGGTGGCCCCGCCCGCAGGCTTCCCCGACCGCGCCACGATCAAACTCCTGCCCTTCGATCCGGCCAAGGCGCTGGCCGAGGATGCGGCGAACAAGCTGAAGTTCCAGGAGATCTTTGGCGGTTGACGATTTGAGACCCAAGACATTTGCACGGCCGGGCGGCGAGGGGATCATCCTCGCCGCCCTTTTGCTGTTTGGCATTATGCTGTTCGTGCTGCCCATGGCCCTGCTCTTTGCACAGGGACTGGCGCCGGGGGGGCGGCCCGGCCTCGCGCCCCTCGCCGAGGCGCTGGCCAGTCGCGCCGTCCGCCGCGCGCTGGTGAACAGCCTGGACAGCGCGGCGATGTCGTCGCTTCTGGCGCTGGTGGCGGGCACGGGCCTCGCGCTGCTGATCGGGCTGACCGACCTGCGCGGGCGCGCGGTGCTGGTGTTCTTGATCCTGTTGCCGATGATGATCCCGCCGCACGTCACCGCGATTGCCTGGACCCAGACGCTGGGGCCGTCGAGTGCGCTTCTGGGCGCCCTCGGCCTTGCGCCGTCGCCGGGCACGTCGAACCCGCTCTATTCGCGCGGCGGTGTGATTGCGCTTCTGGCGGTGCAGTCCACACCGCTGGTGTTTCTGGTGATGCTGGCGGCCTGTCGCACGCTGCCGCGCGACGGGGTCGAGGCGGCGCGAGTCTCGGGTGCGGGGCCGGGGCTGGCGCTGCGGCGCGTGGTTCTGCCCCTGCTGGGGCCTGCGATGGTGGCAGCGGGAATGCTGGCCTTTGTCTCGGCGCTGGGGAACTTCGGCATCCCGGCGCTTCTGGGCATTCCAGGGCGCTATACCACGTTGCCGGTGCTGATCTATCAGCGGCTGTCGGCTTTTGGCCCGGGAATGCTGCCGGGTGTTGCGGTGCTTTCGGTGCTGATGGCCGTTGTGGCGGCAACGGCGCTGGTGGCGCAACGGGTGCTGGCGCGGCGGGCGGCGGTGCGGCTGACCGGGGGGGCACAGGGCGCGCTGCGGCTGCGGCTGGGGCGCGCGCGGCCACTGGTCGAGGGGGCGCTGTGGGCGCTGGTGGCGGGCGTGGTGCTGGTGCCCTTGGCGGCGCTGGTGGCGACGGCGCTGGTGCCGGTCTATGGCGTGCCGCTGAATGCCGGCACCCTGACGCTGGACAACTTCCGCGAGGTGCTGGGACGCCAGCCCGCCACGCGGCGCGCCTTTGGCAATTCGGCCCTCGCGGCGGGGGTGGCGGGGGTGGTGCTGGCCGCAGTCGCGGTTCTGGCGGCGCGGTTCAGCGTGGCGCGCGGGCCGGTGTCGCGGCGCCTTGGCGCGGGGTTCACGGGTGCCGCCGATCTTGCCTATGCGGTGCCCGGCATCGTGATCTCCATCGCCTTCATCCTGACCTTCCTGCGGCCCCTGCCGCTGCTGGACATCTCGATCTACGGCACGCTGGGGATCATTATCCTGGCCTATCTGGCCGCCTTCGCCGCCATCGCGCTGAAACCGGTCGCGGCGGCGCAAAGCCAGCTTGACCCCGCGCTGGATGAGGCCGCGCGGGTCTGCGGCGCGGGCCTTGGCCGCCGCATCGCGCGCATCCAGGCCCCGCTGCTGGCGCCCGCCGCGGCCTCGGGGGCGATCCTGGTGTTCCTGACCGCCTATAACGAGATCACGGTATCGGCCCTCTTGTGGTCACGCGGAAACGAGACGATCGGAGCGTTGATCTTCAACTACGACCAAAGCGGCGCCGGAACCATCGCCGCCGCCATGGCGGTGGTGACGGTGGCGGTGACGGCTGCGGTGCTGTTCGGGCTGGACCGGGCAGGGCGCCACCTGCCACCGGGTGTCGTGCCCTGGCGGTAACGCGGTCTCAGGGGGCAACCGGGATGGCCCAGGCGGCGCGGATGGTCAGCGGCAGCGTCTCGCCGGGGCGCACCTTGTGGCCCAGCGTCAGCGCCAGCGGTTCCGCCAGCCCCTCCACCTCGGCCAGGGCATCCCATTGCCCGCCGCGATACAGGACCGCGCGCAGGCGTCCCGTAACATGGCCATCGCCACCGGCCACCACATCCCCCGGTCGCACCAGCACCAGCACCGGCCCATCCGCCCCGGGCCCCGCCACCGGCACGCGCAGGGGCCCGAGGTCCGCCATGTCGCCCCGCCGCCGCGCCGCAAGCAAGGCCCCCCGCCCGATGAACCGCGCCACGGCCGCCGATGCGGGCCGGTCGTGGATGGTTTCCGGCGCGGCGCATTGCAGGATGCGCCCCGCCTGCATCACCGCCACGCGGTCGGCAATGGCAAAGGCCTCGCGCTGGTCATGGGTGATATAGATCGTGGTGGCCCCGGTGCGCGCGTGAAAGGCGGCCAGCTCTTCCTCCATCGCGGCGCGCAGATGGGGGTCGAGGTTGGCCAGCGGCTCATCCATCAGGATGGTGCGGGCCCCCTGCGCCAGACACCGCGCCAGCGCCACCCGCTGGCGCTGCCCGCCCGACAGGTCGGCGGGGCGACGGTCGGCCAGGGCGGTCAGCCCGACGGTCGCCAGCGGCCCCTCGGCCGACACCCTCGCCGCCTGCCGCCCGCTGCCCGCCGTTTCCAGCGGAAAGGCCACGTTGTCGCGCACGTTCATGTGCGGCCACAGCGCGTAGGACTGGAACACCACCCCCACCCCGCGCGCCTCGGGCGGCAGGTGCAGCCCGGGCCGCGCAACCACGCGGCCGCCAAGCGACACTTCCCCACCGTCCAGCGTGTCGAGCCCCGCAACGAGCCGCAGCAGCGTGCTTTTTCCACAGCCTGACGGACCGACCACCGCCACGAGTTCGCCCGTCTCGACCTTCAGTGAAAGACCGTCCACTGCCGTCTGCCCGGCATAGCGCCTCACGGCATCCTGTATCGACACTGACACGCCCTGGTTCTCCTGAATGCGTTCGGCTTCCAACCTGGACCGGAACGGGATGCTCGAGCCCTGCGTCTTTCCTTCTCGGCCGACATGGATCGGGCGTCGCCCGAATTGCCCCGGCCGCACCAGCACCTAGCCGTCACGGGCATCTTCTTCAACGCCCCGGTCAGCGCCGCGCACAAGGCCGGTCCCTTTGCCCGCGCGGTGGGCCGGGCCTTGCCGGGCGCGGCGGCGGCGTTGGCGGGGTCGGTCCCGAAGATCCGGCCGGTGTCGCCCACACGCATCGTCGCATTGCCAAAGCTCCCCAGACCCGAAACCCGTGCCATCCGATGCCCTCATCCAGTTTTCTGCATCGCGATCCGCCTCGCCCCCGGCATCCGGGCCGATGTCCGCATGACGTTCCGCGATCCCGGCCCGTCGGGCGCGAGGCGTGTCGCCGCAGGCCGTCCGGTTCGCGGTGCCCTTCGGCGCCGCGGCCTGACCCGTCCCATCCGCGACACCACGACGGCGGGCACGCGGCGGCGTCTGGCGGCAGGGCCCTGGTGCCGACCCCGTGCAGCATGCGCAGACCACCGGCCTACCGGTCCTGCGGTCCTGACCGGCAGGCGTCGCGCCCCCCGGACGCCCCCGCCCATGCGCCGCCCGGCTCAGGTCGCGAAGCTGCCGCCGTCCACAAGGCGGGCATGGCCCAGGGCCGCGAGGCTTTCGAGCAGGGGTTGCACCGATCCCGCGCGGGCGCGGTGGAATTGGCGGGCCACCTGTTCGGGGGTGGCGGTGCCAAGGTCGGTGAGCGTCGCGCGCACGGCGGCGATCTGTTCGGGCAGGGTTTTCGGCCAGGGGGTCTTGGCGGTGGGCTCGGCGGGGCCGATGTCCAGCGCGGCCTGTTCGCCCCTGGCCGCTGCCGCCTTGCCTGCCGGGTTCTGATAGTCGGGCCGCAGCCAGCGGATCAGGCCGCGCGCCTCCTCGGCGGCGCGGGTGCGGTTCAGGTCCACAAGGCGGTGCAGGATGTCGTCGTCGGTCAGCGTGGCGGGCCAGCCATAGGCATCGGCCACGGCGGCATCGATCTGGTCGTGCAGGTCGCGCAGGATGCCGATCAGCCCCTGGTCATAGGTTTCCCTGTCCTTCCCCTCGATCCGTTCGCCCGCGCGCAGCTTTTCCAGCACGTTATACATGGCGGTCAGCGTCAGCCCGGGGTTGGCCTTTTGCTGGGCCTTCCTGTGCGCGTCGAGTTGTTCGCCAAGGCTGCGCAGCCGGGCTTTCTGGGCTTCGGTGGGGTCAGGGAAGGGGAAGGGGTTGAAGCACTGTGCATGGTTATAGTTTGAATCATTACCTACACCCAGCCATGCCCCCGCAGACGTTGCCCAAACGACGTGCAAGCGCGACGACAGCACCGAAAGATGCCAGCTATCCTGCAAGCCAATCGCGATCAGTTTTGCATCGGGAAGGATGTCGCTTTCGAGAAAGCCAAAAACCCGATGTTTTGCCGTTCGGCAAGTTGCGATGTAGCGGTTAAGGCTTTCCAGCGCAGGCCGCATTTTTACGCGCGGCTCGCCGAAAACCCACCAACGTTCGCGGTGCCCCTGCCGGTTAACATTGTCTCGCTGAGGCTTCACCGCATCAAGGGCGATTTGGAACAGTGTGGGATAGCTTTTGCGCGCTTCGGCTTCCGATAGCCCCAGAAAGTCAATGATATAATCAGGTTGTGCCGCATTAATGAATTGCTTGCCGTTCAGATAAGGCCGCAAGACCCGGTTCCGCACTGCATTGTGGTGCCATTCCATCGCTGCCCGCGCTGAAACCCGGAATCCCTCGCCAACAGGAATCACACCTTGATGTGCAAGTGCGACGTTCGCCTGTAGCGCCGTGCTTCCCGCCAAATCAGCGCCGATGCGAAGATCAGAGAAAATCTTGCCCTTCTCGATGTCGAACCGGACGGGCCGCCCCTCCGCCTCATACTCGCCCTTGCGTTCATCGGTGACAGTGCCCAACCGCCCCGGTGCGCGGCCCGCCTCGGCCACCGTCATGGCGATGCGCACGGCGGCCCCGTCGCCTGCATCCACCCAAGGGTGATCGGGAATGGCAAAGGTCAGCGACAGCGGGGTTTTCGGGTCTGACAGGTGGGGTTCCAGCACCTTGCGGTTGAAGGTCTGGCGCAGGGAATTGGTGGTGATGAAGCCAAAGCGCCGGGTGCCTTTGGCGCGGGCCTTGTCGGTCGCGGGTTTCCAGCCGCGCGCCGCCAGCGCCGCCTTGTCCCACCAGAACATGACGAAATCGGCACTTTGCGGAATCTTGGGGTAGGCGGCCCGCAAAGCTTCGGTGTAGCCATCGCCCAAGGCATCCCGCATCCGCTTGTTACCGATGAAGGGCGGATTGCCCACGATGAAGTCCGCCTCGGGCCACGTCGCGGGCCGGGGTTTCAGGTAATCCAGCACCGCCACGCGCGCGTCCGGGTCGGGCACCTGTTCGCCGGTCACCGGGTGGGTGATGGTGCCCTGCCCATCCCAGCGGGTGACGGGCTGGCCCTGCGCGTCCATCCGGGGCCTTGTGCCGGCCCATGTCAGCACCGCATCGCGGTTTTCGATGTTCCGGAAATCGCGCAGCACGGGCTCGGCGGGGGACGCCTTGCCATGGGTGCGGAAGTGCCATTGCAGATAGCCGATCCACAGCACGAGTTCCGCCACCGCCGCCGCCCAGGGGTTCAGCTCGATGCCCAGGAACTGGTGCGGGTCCACGGTATGCCCGGCCAGCGACAGCGCGGCCTGATCCTGCCCCAGATCGGCCAGAAGGGCGGTCACCTCGCCCTCCAGCCGCTTCATCAGCTCTAGCGCGACATAGAGGAAGTTGCCCGATCCGCAGGCCGGGTCCAGCACGCGGATGTCGCACAGCCGGGCATGGAAGGCGCGCACAAGGGCAAGGGCCTCATCCTCCTTGCCATCCGCCGCCAGCCGCTGCACCGACGTTTGCAGGATGGACCATTCGTCGCGCAGCGGTTCCATGATGGTGGGCGCGACAAGGCGTTCCACATAGGCGCGCGGGGTGTAATGCGCGCCCAGCTTGTGGCGCTGCCGCTTGTCCAGCGCGCGTTCCAGAAGGGTGCCGAAAATCGCCGGTTCCACCTCGCGCCAGTCGCGGCTGGCGGCGTCGATCAGCAGGGACAGCTGAACCTCGGACAGCGGCAAGGCGTCGGCCTCCTTGAACAGGCCGCCGTTGAATCGCATGAGATCGGTCGTCAGCACGGCGGAAAAGCCGCCCGTGTTCATGGTTTCCCACAGCGCCCTCAGCGATGGTGCCGCATGCGCCGGGTGACCCCGCAGGCGTTTCAGCAGGTCGGAAAAGCTGCGGCGCGGGATCAGGTCCACATCCTCGGCGAACATCGTGAACAGGCACCGCATCAGGAAACGGGCCACCGCCTCGGGTTCGTGGCCCTGGCCCTCGAAGGACCGGCCAAGGGCCGCCAGCCGGTCGGCCACCTCGCGGGTGACCTGGGCGCTGATCCTGGACGGGTCGAGCGCCTGCGGGTCGGTCCAGATCAGGCGCAGTCGCTCGCGGGTCTTGTCATCCCGCAGGTCGTCCATGGTGATGCGGTAGCGGCTGCCATCGGGGTATTGCGTATAGCCCTGGCCCTGGCCGGAAAAGTCGGCATAGACCTCGATCACATGGCCCACGTCCACGACCAGCAGGAAGGGCGGCCAGCCGTCATCCCGCGCCACGGCCCGGGCATAGCCATCGGCCTGCGCGCGGGCGCGCAGCATCGTGTCATCCCACCGCCGCGTGCCGCGCGTGCCATGGCCCTTGCGCACAGGCGCGGGCGGGTCGGGCAACAGGGACGGCTGGGCGCCATCCCCGGGCGCATCGCCCCCGGTGCCCTGCTTGGCCTCCATCACGAAATGCCCGGCGCGGTAGAGGTCGATGAAGCCGCGCGACTGCGCGCCGGTGTGCAGGAACGTCACCGAATGCTCGAAACAGTAGGAGTTCTTGCGGGTGCTGTCCTGCGCCGGGGCAGGTCCTGGCACGCCGAGGAGTTCGGTCAGCTCATGGGCGAAGGTCTGGAAATTCGCCCGCTCGCTGCCCCCGGACAGTTTCCAGCGCGTGATGAAGTCGTCGATGTCCAACCGTTTGCGCCCTCAATCTGTCTTCGTTCGGGGGCACGTTCCACCCTCGTGATAGAACAGGCGGAATGCGGATCGGTCAATCGTGGTTTTCGCGGCTTGGACACCGGCGGGCCCGCACCGCGGCGACGTGCGCAGGCGCCGATGGCAGGCCCGACGGCCGCGCGGTCAACCGCACCCCGCCCCAGGCGAATGCCTATCGCGCCCCCCGACCAGCCCCGGCCACACGACAACTGACGCATCCTGTCAGTCGGGCTGTGTCAGATCGCAGGGGTCCCAGAAAGAAGATGCCAATCACAACCTTTGATCGCGCCTCCGGCCTTGTCCGGGCGGGCGTGTTCCGGCTGAACCTCGTGCTGCCGCATCCGGGCTGCCTCGCGCTTTCGGACCGCTGCCGCCGCGCCCCGGGAAGGGCGGCGTGGCCGAGGGGGGTGGGATTTCCGGGCGCTGGACCAGCTGCCCCCGCATCCTGTCTACGGCTGGATGGGGCGGGTCGCGATGCCGAACCCCTCCCTCGCGACGTTCGACCGGATAGGCCCGCTGATCGACGCGGGCTTTGTCAGGGTCCGGGCGCGGTTTCGGCAAAGGCCCACGACGCCCGCGCCTCGCGCGCCAAAAGGCCGAAGGGCCCGGTGAAGCCGTGGACGCGATAGGCAAAACCTGCGCGGCCATTGCGCGGCGCCTGGCCGTCCGATGGGTCCGAGGCCGTGATCTCCTCGCGCACCTGCCGACCATCCGACAGATGGACCACACGCGACCGACCCGCGACATCGCACCGCCCGGTCTGGCCGCTGGTGCCGGTCACGGCCGGGATCGGCCCCTTGGGGCGGGGCAAGACCAGCGCGAGGTCGATCGGCACGAACACCCCCGGACGCGGGCAAGACCGGCATGTGCCGTGGCCTCGACCGTGACCGTCAAGGCCGAACTGCGGGGCGGCGCGGCAATGGCGTGCGAGGTCGGATGGGTCATGGGCTGTCTCGTCCAAAAGGAACGTCCCTTGCGATGACAGTGCGATCATCGCATCAATACAGGTGCGATATTCGCACCAAAGCCCGTGTTGCGCCTCTCACCCTCGCCCCGGCCCGGCCGCGATCCGCTCCAGCATCGCCAGAAGCTGCGCGCGATCCCCCTGCGGCAGGGCGGCCAGCATCTGCGCGCTGGCCGCGACCTGCGCCTGCCGCAGCGCGTCCGCCAGCGCCAGGCCCTGATCCGTCGGCCGCAGCACCCGGGCGCGGGCATCCGCGCCGGTGCCCCGCGCGATCAGGCCCCGCGCGACCAACCGCTTGACCGCGCTGGTCATCGTCGTCCTGGGCAGGCGCAGCGCATCGCCGATGTCCTTCTGGATGACCGGCTGGCCCGTGGGCTCGGCCCGCGCCAGCCGCGCGACGATGGCCGTATCGGTCAGCGACAGCGCGTCATGGGCCGCGCCTTCGGGCCCACCATGAACCGGTCCGGCAGGGCCGAGATCGCGCCGGCCAGCCGCTCGGCCTCGGTCGGGGCGTGGCTGGTCATTGCGGCCCCTCGGTGGGCGGGCATTCCAGCGCCAGCGCGGCCGCCAGATGCGCCGAGGCATCGGCGCGGCTCAACCCCGGCAGGCCCGACAGGATCAGCCCCGCCAGTCCGTCATGCAGCGCCATCAGCCGGAACGCCGCCCCTTTCGGATCGGCGCAGCGCCACAGGCCCCGTCGAACCCCAAGGTCCAACCGATCCGCGATCCGCCCGACCAGATCGCCCGTCGCCTGCGCCAGCACCGCCGCCACGCCGGGATCGGCGGGTGCTGCCTCGGTCGCCTCGACCCACAGCCGCCAGAGCGGATCGGACCCTTGTTCAAAGGCGCCCTGCGCCAGCGCCGCCAGATCCCGGCGCGGGTCGGGCAGGGTGGCGCCCACCTCGGGCAGCACGGCATCAAGGCCCTCGCGCAGCGCCAGCCCCAGCGCCTCGGCCCGCAGGGCGCCCCAGGTGAAATAGTGGTTCAAAAGCCCCGTGCTGACACCTGCCCGCGCCGTCACGTCGCGGGTCCGCGTTGCGCCCAGTCCCTGTTCGGCCAGCAGCGCCGCCGTGGCCGCGAGGATCGCCTTGCGCGTGGTGCCGCCCTTGTCCCGGATGGCATCCTGCTCTCCGATTTTGCGCGGGCCCGGCTCCAATGACGTCGCGCTCCCTGCAATTGAGCGGCTGCTCAACGCGAGCCCGCATGATACTGAGCATCTGCTCAATCCTTATGAGGCTCCCATGATCCGTGTGCAAGAGGTCGATGCCCTGCGCGCCTTTGCCCTGCTGGGCATATCGCTGGCGAACTATCCGATTCTGGCCCAGTCGGCCGATACCCTTCTGTCCCCCGCCGCAACCGTGTCAGATCAGCTGACGACCGCCGTGCTGGAGATGTTCATCAGCGGCAAGTTCTTCGTGCTGTTCTCGTTCCTGTTCGGCTGGGGCATGGGGGTGCAGATCGCCTCGGCCGCACGGCAGGGCGTGGCAGCGCGCGGCCCCTTCCTGCGGCAGCCTGCACGCGCCCCTGATCGCGCTGGCCGCCTGTCTGGCGACCGCCCTGCTGTTCGCTGCGGCCTTCCTCTGGTCGCGCGCCTTCGGCCAGGGCCCGCTGGAGCGGCTGCTGCGCGCCGTCACCCGCTGGGACATGTCGGACAGACGCGGCTGATCCCCGGCGTGACCTCCGGCCCGATATGGCGGCGCATCGCGCGGCGAAATCCGTCCGCGCTGTCTTGGCCGCTGCGCCGCGCCACGTCGCGCACCTGCCTGCCGTCCGCCAGCGCGGCGCGTGCCAGACCCATGCGCCAGCGCGTGACATAGGCCATCGGGCTGGTCCTGACCACCCGCGCAAACGCCGCCATGAAGCGTGACCGCGACATGCCGGCCTCTGCCGACAGCGCCTCGATCGTCCACGGCCTCTCCGGCTGCTCATGGATCGCCCCCAGCGCCCGGTGCAGGCGCGGGTGCGACAGGCCCGCCAAAAGCCCGGTCTCCTGCGGGGCCAGGTCGATCACGCGGCGCAGGGCCAGCACCAGCGCGGCCTCGAACAGCCGGGCCGTGGCAAGCCGCGCGCCACAGCGGTCCGCACCGGCCTCGGCCCGCATCAGCGCGCAGACCCCTGCAAACCCCGCGCAACCGTCCTGCGCGATCTCGACCCGGCCCGGCGCGCCCTGCAAGACCTGCGCCATCGGCATGGCGCCCTCCAGCCGCGCGGCCAGCACGGCGCCCGGCTCGGGCGGCATCGGTGCGCCCAGCCGCAACACCAGCGATGCTTGCGTGACGACCAGCACGGCCAGCGGATCATCCGGCGCGCAGGCCGTGGCCACCGGCCGGACCGCACGCAGCCGCGCCGACAGCCTGTCACGCCGCAGAACGGGGCTTTCGGTCGCACGTTCGGGCAGATTGATGCTCAGGCATCCCATACTGACGGGGCGGTGCAAAGCCCCACAAGGAAACACCCATGCTGATCCCCCGCCAGACCGCGCCTGCGCCGCGCCTTGCGACGCTCGACCACGGCACCTCCGATCTGTTCGCCGCCACCCCGGACCGTGGCACGATCCTGTGCTTTTACCGCGGGCTGCACTGCCCGATCTGCGCCACCTACCTGACCGATCTGGAAATGCAGACCCCCGCCTTTGCCAAGCGCGGCTATCAGGCCATCGCCATCCGTTCCGACGGCGAGGACCGCGCCCGCGCCATGGCCGACAGGATCGGCGCCAGCACGCTGCGCCTCGGTCACGGCCCGCCGATGCAGCGCGCGCGGGACTGGGGTCTTTGCATCTCGACCTCGCGCGGCAAGACCTCGATCGGGATCGAGGAGCCGGCGCTGTTCTCCGAACCGGGCCTCGTCATCGTGAATGCCGATCGCAGCCTGTATTACCTTTCGGTCCAGTCGATGCCCTTCGTGCGCCCCGGCTTCCGCGAGCTCCTCGGCGCCATCGATTTCGCCATCGACAAGAGCTATCCGGCACGGGGGGAACACACTGGCCCCGTCTGAACGGCACCGGATGGATCGAGGCCGAAGATCAGGCCTGTCCCGGGCGCTGACGGGTCTCTGTGATATCTGCAACCGGCATCACTGCCGGGGCGGAGAGGAGGGTGTCACGCAGGCCCATCCCCTCCACGGACTGCAAAGCGCATGAGGCGAAAAGAGGTGGCACGGGGATGACCCGCCGCCCGCCGAATGGGTCTTTCAGGATCGTGACAGGATGATCGCATGGCGGGGCCGTCATCAGTTGGAAACGGGTGAAGAGGCCAGGGAACACAAGGGTGCCATCCAGCACCCCCAGCCGGCGCTGGCCCGCATTCCCTGCACCCGGTGAGACATGTGGGGACAAACGGACCGAAAGCGCCTCCCCGCATCCCGATCCGGGCAACAGATCCCGCAAAGACCTACGCCTGAAATCGCGGCAGGTCGGGCGCGGCGGCCGGTTCGGGCGGCCGTCACCGCTTTCGGTTGATCGCCGTGCCCTGCCGACGATATACACCGCAGCTGTGACGGGGGGCGGCATGGACGGCAGCAGCAACGACAGGGCCCGCAAGGTGCCCAGCCACGAGGTCACCTATGCCCGCCTGCGCGACATGGTGCTCTATGGCCATCTCGAACCCGGCCAGGCGGTTACCATCCAGGGGTTGATCCGCGACCTCGGTGCCGGGATGACCCCGGTGCGCGAGGCGATCCGCCGCCTGTCGGCCGAAGGCGCGCTGACGGCGCAGGGCAACCGCCGCGTCGCGGTGCCCGCCATGACGGCGGCCCTGGTCGATCAGGTCGCCTTCGCCCGTCTTGCCATCGAACCGCGCATGGCCGCCCTTGCCGCACCCAACCTTGACCCCGCCGTGATCCGCCGCTTGGAAGAAGCCGACGCCAGGGTGGACCACGCCATTCGCGTCGGCGACATCCCCGCCTATCTGGCGGGCAACCTCGCGTTCCACTTCACGCTCTATGAGGCGGCTGGCACGCCGATCCTGCTCGACCTTGCCCGCTCGCTCTGGCTGCGCTTCGGTCCGTCGCTGCGGGTGGTCTGCGCCCGCTACGGCGATCTCGAACTGCCCGATCGGCATGCCGAGGTGCTGGCCGCGGCCCGCGCCGCCGACAGCCCCGCGCTGGCCCGCGCCATCGAACGCGACATCATGGAGGGCGTGGACCAGGTGCGCGCGGCGCTCGCGCTTGATGGCTGACCCATGGCTCCGCGGTCGCAGGGGGCGTTCCGCCCCCTCGCCCCTTGCGGGGCTCACCCCCCGAGGGTATTTGATCAAGGAGAGACAAATTTGAGTCAATTTTTCCCCTCTCCTTGATCAAATACCCCGCGGGGGGAAGGGCCCGGCACGGGCCCTGGGGGGCGCGAAGCCCCCCTTTTGAACGGCAAGGCAACGAGGCGGCAAAAATTTGATCAAATTTCTTGCAAGGCTCGGCGCCGGATCCTAGGATCAGCCGAAAGGGGCGGCGCGCGACTCGGCGCAGGACGCGGCCCGTGGTCAAAGGAGCCCAGCCATGAACATGATCACCAACCAGCTGCCCACGGCGGAACTCCAGGCGCTCGACGCCGCCCACCACATGCACCCCTTCACCGACGGCCCCGGCCTTGCCGCCAAGGGCGCCCGCGTCATCACCCGCGGCCAGGGTGTCTGGCTGACCGACAGCGAAGGCAACCGCATCCTCGACGCCATGGCGGGCCTGTGGTGCGTCAACATCGGCTATGGCCGGCGCGAGCTTGCCGCCGTCGCCGCCCGCCAGATGGAAGAACTCGCCTATTACAACACCTTCTTCCAGACCACCCACATCCCCGCCATCGCCCTTGCCGCCAAGATCGCCGAACTGGCCCCGGGCGACCTCAACCATGTCTTCTTCGCGGGCTCGGGGTCCGAGGCGAACGACACCAACATCCGCCTCGTGCGCCGCTACTGGGATGTGATGGGCAAACCCTGGCGCCGCATCATCATCAGCCGCTGGAACGGCTACCACGGCTCCACCATGGGCGGCGGCTCGCTCGGGGGCATGAAGCCCATCCATGCCCACGGCGGCCTGATCGACGGCATCGCCCATATCGACGAGCCGAACTGGTGGGCCGCAGGCGGCCACCACACGCCGGAGGAATTCGGCCTCGCCCGCGCGCAGCAGCTTGAGGAGCGTATCCTGCAACTCGGCCCCGACAACGTCGCGGCCTTCATCGGCGAACCCGTGCAGGGGGCGGGCGGCGTCATCGTCCCGCCCGAAACCTACTGGCCCGAGATCCAGCGCATCTGCGACAAATACGGGATCCTCCTGATCGCGGATGAGGTCATCACCGGCTTCGGCCGCACCGGCAACTGGTTCGGGTCGCAGACCTTCGGCATCAAGCCCCACATCATGACCATCGCCAAGGGCCTGTCGTCCGGCTACCAGCCCATCGGCGGCTCGGTCGTCTGCGACCATGTGGCCGAGGTGATCGGGCAGGGGGGCGAGTTCTTCCACGGCTACACCTACTCCGGCCACCCCGTCGCCGCCGCCGTCGCCCTGGAAAACCTGCGCATCATCGAAGAAGAGGGGATCGTCGAGCATGTCCGCAACACCGCCCACCCCTATCTGAACGCCCGCTGGCAGGCCCTGACCGACCACCCGCTTGTGGGCGAGGCGAAACTCGTGGGCCTCATGGGCTCCATCGCGCTGACCCCCGACAAGGCCACCCGCGCCCGCTTTGCGTCCGAGCCCGGCACCGTCGGCATGCGCTGCCGCGACCGCTGCTTTGCCAACGACCTGATCATGCGCGCCGTCGGCGACCGCATGATCATCTCGCCGCCGCTGGTGATCTCGGAGGACGAGATCGACGTGCTGGTGGACCGCGCGACGAAATCGCTGGACGAGTGCCTGGAGGGTCTGGTGCGGGACGGGATGATGGTGGCGGGGTGAGGGGGGGACAAAAATTAGCCATCAGGCGTCATATCATGCTCTAATTTGTGGCATTTGCGATTCGCAGTTTCTAGTACCTAGGGAATGCGCGCTTCAAGTCTGTCAGGTGTTTGGATAGAATTTTTGCATCCAACGCTTCATTACTTTCTCACTATACAGTATGGCTTCGCTTGCCGTTAGCCAGTCTCTTGGAACAAATGCGATCAGATGTGGGCACGATAAAGCTGCAAGCTGACCAAGCTCAGAGATGACTGCATGTAGGCTGGTTGCTTCAATAAAGGGCCCTGAAACAATATCACCCTCTTGTTTCGGACGTAGCATATCCGTTGATTTCATGTTCGGGTGCCCGGCAAGTTCAGAAAACAATCTGTAGTGCTCCTCGCGGCGCTTGTTTGCGAAGCCGTCGCGAGAGTCGAGTTTAATTCGCACTTTGACAGGAGTAAAGTTTTCCTTGATTGTTTTCCGGTCAGCGGTGCGCCATGTTTCAATTAAGGTCGGCTCTGACCGAAATAGGTCAATAAGGAATATTGTTTCGAGCACATCTCTCATCACTAGGGCGCTATTCTGGAGATAGCCGGATAGCGCCAACTTTAGGCTTGATCCGAGAGCGTTGAAAATGCGAATGCCCAGAAACTGAATAGTCTTTAGGTTCTCATCTTTTGTTGGGTGCTCGCGGAAAATATCGACAATGTTCATTGTGCATTCAATCATTTCTAAGTGGATCTGCATATCAATATTATGAGCACAAAGTGTAGTCGCTTTACTCCGAAGCTGCTCCTCCTGAAAATGCAGCGTTACCAAATTTTTTGGAATTGGCATTGGTGTTTTCCTCTTTGTTTCAGGAATTCCGTAGTGATACGGTGAGTTAGTGAGGCGAGGCTGCTTCAATCTTAGTCTGATAAGCTTTTTCAGTCCAAGATTTTCACCTTCGACTTTGTTGGAATCAATGTTTCAAAACTAAAATGTTCTGTTGAGAACGCAGACCAGCAACCTTGGCGGCGGCCATCGCCGCCGCCACGCGCCACATCTCCACCCTCCCGGTCGGGGGCCAAAGCCCCCGGCCAGCCCCCGCCCGCCCCCAGGCGGGGGCTTCACCCCCGCCCGGTCGGGGGCCGGCCTCTGGTGCGCAAGCCCACCCGGTCCAACCCAACCGCCCCGAAACGCGCGGGAAAACGCAATGCGTTTTCCGGTCCGCGCGCCCTGGCGTCACCGCCCGCTGCGCGCCCATCGCTGCTGCCCCCCCAGCGCCCAATGTCCCGGCCCCGGTGCCTCCGAATCGCGCCCACCCCCCGATTCGCCCGCAAAAGTTAACGCCCGACCACCGCGCGCCGTGTCGGGACGGATGCCAGACGCAAACCCGACGCGAACCAGACGCAAACCAGCCCCCAAAAACCACGCCATCCCAACGGTTTAACCACCGCGCGCCGCCATTCGGAGAAAACGTCCCGACACGCCCCCACTTCCCTGCGCGCAACACCTCGCCTATCCATGACACGTCCCATGGAGCCCCCGATGCAGCATCCCCCCGCCGTCAAGCCCGCTACCCTCGCCGCAGGCCGCGCCTACCTCGCGATCCCCGGCCCCTCCACCATGCCGGACCGAGTCCTTGCGGCCATGCACCGCGCGGCCCCCAACATCTATGCGGGCGAACTCCATACGTTGGTGGATGGCCTCTGGGACGACCTGCGCGCCGTGGCCCAGACGCGCCATCACGTCGCCATGTATATCGGCAACGGCCATGCCGGGTGGGAAGCCGCCAACACCAACCTTTTTTCTCGTGGAGACAAGGCCTTGGCGCTGGCCACCGGCCGTTTCGGCATCGGCTGGGCCGAAACCGCCCGCGCCATCGGGGTGGAGGTGGAGCTTCTGGACTTCGGCACCTCGGCCCCGGTGGACATGGGCCTGGTCGAGGCGGCGCTCCGCGCCGACAAAGCCCACAAGATCAAGGCCTTGCTGACCACACACGTCGATACCTCCTCCTCCACCCGCACTGATATCCCGGCCCTGCGGCGGCTGTTGGACAGCCTCGGCCACCCCGCCCTGCTGGCCGTCGACTGCATCGCGAGCCTCGGCTGCGACGAATACCGGATGGACGACTGGGGCGTGGACCTGACGGTGGCCGCCTCCCAGAAGGGCCTGATGACACCGCCCGGCATGGCCTTCCTCTGGGTCAGCGACAAGGCCCTGAAATCCTGTGAGAATTCCGATCTGCGCACGCCCTATTGGGACTGGCGGCCGCGCATCCATGGCCCCGAATTCTGGCAATACTTCGCCGGAACCGCCCCCACGCACCACCTCTTCGGCCTGGCCGAGGCGCTGACGATGCTCCTGCGCGAGGAAGGCCTGCCCGCCGTCTGGGCCCGCCACGAGACGCTCGCCCGCGCCGTATGGGCGGCCTTCGACACCTGGGGAACCGGCAACCCGCTGATTTCGCTGAACGTCCTTGACCCCGCCTATCGCGGCCGCTCGGTCACCGCCGCGCGCCTTGGCAGCCCCGACGCGACGCGCCTGCGGGAATGGTGCGAAACGCACGCCGGCGTCACCCTCGGCATCGGTCTCGGCATGGCCCCCCCTGGCGACTCCGCCTGGCACGGCTTCCTGCGCGTGGCCCACATGGGCCACGTCAACGCCCACATGACGCTTGGCGCGCTTGCGGTGATGGAGGCGGGCATGGGCGCCCTCGGCATCGCTCATGGGCGGGGCGGGGTGCAGGAAGCGACCAGGATCGTGGCGGGGGCCTGACCCGCGTCACGACTGCGCGATCCACACCGACCGAAGGAAACCATCGGGGCGCGGCAGGCGTATCATCTTGTAATGACGCAAGGAGAATGCCCATGCCCGCCCGCCCCATCCTCGCCCCGCTTGCGGTCGCGGCCATGATCTTGGCCGCGACGCCGGCCCTGCCACTTGGCCCGGTGGAGTTTGGAGGTTGGACCGAACAGCGGTTCTCGCTCTTTGCCCCCGCACGGTTCCAGCAGTCGGGCAGCGGCGTGACGGTGCGCGCGGACCGGTCTGTATCGCTGATCTGGCGAGCGCTGCCCGAGGGGTTCTGGCCCGCCCGCCGCGCCCGCTGGGACTGGCAGGTGGGGATGGGCGTGCCTGCCACCGACCTGACCAAGAAGGGCGGCGACGACCGCAACCTTGCGGTGTATTTCGTTTTCATGCCCGAAGATCGCGCCCGCGCCTTCGGCAGTCGCCCCAATCTGCGCCGCCTTCTGGGCGAGGACCAGGCGCGGGTGCTGGTCTATGTCTGGGGTGGCGACGTGGCGCGTGGCGCGGTGTTGCCCTCGGCATATCTCGGCGCACGGGGGCGCACGGTGGTGCTGCGCGCGCCCGCACCGGGCCGGTTTTCCGAAGGCGTCGATCTCGCCGCCGATCACCTGCGCGCGTTCGGCACAGCCCCGGCGGCCCTCGTCGGCCTCGCGGTCTCGGCCGACAGCGACGACACGGGCACGGTTATCGAGGCCAGGCTGTCCGGCCTTCGTGTTGACTGAGCAAAGAGAAGGGGGCCTTCCGCCCCCCTCTGGCGCATCCGCGCCATTCACCCCCCGAGGATACTTGAGGACAGAAGAACGGGCCTCCTGCGTCTTCTTCTGTCCACAAATATCCCGGGGGGAGGCCGCAGGCCGGGGGGCAGCGCCCCCCTTCGCCGTTTCAGCCCGGCCAGCGGTCGTAATCCGATACCAGCAGGTGCAGTGGGGCCTCATCTTCATCCACCTTGGCAAAGCGGCCGATATGATCGCGGAAGATGTTGTCGGTCAGGTCGTCATTGACCGTGCTCACCTCGCCGATCAGCACGTCGCCCCCCTCGCCCCAGAAGGCATGCCAGTCGCCTGGCATCAGCGTCACGCTTTCCCCCGGGGCCAGGCGCAGCTTGTCGCCCGGGCGATAGGCGCGCGGCGCGCCGTCGCACAGCACCGTGCCGCCGCGGTCCTCGGCAAAGCCGCCCCCGTCGTCGGAGCCGTAGAGCTCCACCACAAGCACGGCCCCGCCACGGTTGATGATATCCTCCGCCTTGAGCGCATGGGTGTGCATGGGCGAGAGCTGGTCTTGCCGGGAAATCAACAGCTTCTCGGCATAGGCCATGCCGCGGCCCGCTGTCAGGTCGCCCGGGCGGCCGTTGCGAAGGGTGAACAGGAACAGACCCATACGGTCGAAATCGCCCATCCCGTAATCGGTGATGTCCCACCCCATCCGGGCCTCGGCGATCCGGGTGCCGGGCCCACGGGCGCGGAATTCCTCGGGAGACCATCTGGCGAAGGGCGGCAGCGCAAAGCCATGGCGGCGGATCATGTCATCGGCCTCGGCCATGATCCTGTTGATGCGTGAGCGTTTCATGCGCTGGCCTCCTGTCTGGCGGCACAGGATAGGCGCACGGCCATCACCCCTCAAGGGGCGGTTTGCGCCCGGAACCGCCAGACCAGCACCACCCCCGCCGCGGCCAGCGCCACCAGCCAGCCCAGCCATACCCCCGCGGGCCCCATCCCGCCGGAATGCGCGAGAACCCATCCCAGCGGAATGCCCGTGGTCCAGTAGGCGGCCATCGACACCCATGCGGCGAACCCGGTGTCTGACAGTCCGCGCAGCGCCCCGACCATGCTGGACTGCACCCCGTCGAATACCTGCATCACCGCGAATACCAGAAGGATCGTCGCGGCCATCGCCACCACCTGCGGGTCGGGGCTGATCGCGCCTGCGATGCGCTCGCCGAACAGGCCAAGCAGCACCGCCACCGTGCCCAGCCAGGCTGTGGCCAGCCCCAGCCCCGCCCAGGCCACCGGACGCGTCCGCGCCACCTCGCCCGCGCCGCGCACCTGCGCCACGCGCACCGCGATGGCCTGCGCAATGCCGAGAGGCAGCATGTAGAGGACACCGCCCAGGGCCATCGCCACCTGGTTGCCTGCCAGCGCCACCGTGCCAAAGGTGCCGATCATCAGCGTGGCGACGGTCATCGCACCTGTCTCGGCCAGATACATCAGGCCGAGGGGTGCCCCCTCGCGCGCCGTCGCCGCAATTTCGGTCCGGCTCAGCGCGCCACGCGTGCGCAGGCGGCGCAGGCGGGGCGCGAGGCTCCACCACCCCCAGGCCGCCGCGAGCGCCAGCACCTCGGAGGCCAGCGTGCCGATCCCCGCTCCGGTCAGCCCCAGTGCCGGGATCGGCCCCGCCCCCCAGATCAGGGCATAGTTCAGCGGGATGTTCAGCGCGACCGCCAGATAGGCGAATGCCGTGCCGATCCAGGGTCGTCCCACCGCCTCGAAGGACGACCGGAACACGGTCAGCATGCCGAAAGGCACCGTCCAGGCGGCGATGAGACACCAATAGGGGAACACCACCGCAAGCACCTCGGGCGGCTGCCCCACGATCGGCAACAATGGCCAGACCCCCAGCATCGCAAGACCCGCCCCCGCCCCCGCGATGGCCCCCAGCGCAAGGCCGCCGCGCAGGATCGACGGGATGCGCCGCCCCTGGCGCGCGCCAAAGGCCGTGCCGATGCGCACCTGCACGGCAGAGACGAGGCCATAGACCGCCGCGCCCACGATGATGCCGAAGGCGCTGGTCAGTCCCACCGCCGCCAGCGGCAGCGCGCCAAGCGGGGCCAGCATCAGCGAGTCCGTCACCGCCAGCAGCGACCCTGCGGCGAGGCCCGCCACCATGGGCAGCGACAGCGCAACAATGCCCGGTATTTCCGACCGAACGGATGCCATGGCCGTGGCCTTGCCCGTCATCTTGCTGCTCCACGCGATTTGACATACGGTTCGTATGTGCAGCCCCTGCCATGGACCTAGCCCCGATGTCAACCGACCGCCCCCGCCGTGCCGAGACAGCGCAGGACACCGCCGCGCGCCTGATCGCCGCAGGCCGCCGCGCCTTTGCAGAAGCGGGGTTCGCGGCGGTGTCGCTGGACGCGCTGGCGGCCGAGGCAGGGGTCACGCGGGGGGCGCTGCACCATCGGTTCGGGAACAAGGCGGGGCTGTTCGAGGCCGTGCTGCGCGAGGTGGATGCGGAACTGCTGGAGGAGGTGGCGCAGGAATGGGACGGCGCCAAGAAGGATCGCTGGATGGGGTTTCGCGCGTGCTATCACGCCTATTTGGAGGCGGCGCTGCGCCCAGACCGGCGGCGCATCCTGTTTCAGGACGCGGCGGCAGTGCTGGGCACGCGGGCGATCGATATCTTGATGGATTCGGGTTTTGGCGAGGTGGTGGAGGAACTGGGCGCGCTGATGGTGGAAGGAAAGGTGCGGCCTCTGGCACCCGAAGCGGTGGCGCATGCGCTCAATGGCGGAGTTCTTAACCTGGCCTTCTGGGCAGCGGACGCGCCCGATGTGAGGGATCGCCTGCCTGCGGCGCATGCCACGCTGGCGGCGATGTTCGACGGATTGGAGATGCCGCGCGGCTGACTAGCGCCGGTGCGCCGCAAAGGCCCGTGCAGCTTCGCCAAAGGCCGCGAACAACGGGCGCGATACGGGGTCCGCGCAGGCGTTCCATTCGGGATGCCACTGCACCGACAGGGTAAACCCCGGCGCGCCCCGGACAAAGATCGCCTCGGGCGTTCCGTCTGGCGCCTCGCCGTCGATCACGATGTGGGGGCCGGGGCGGGCGATCCCTTGGCCGTGCAGGGTGTTGGTCATCACCTCGGTCGCCCCTGTCAGGCGGTGGAAGGGGCCACCTTCGGTGAACCGCACCGGGTGGCGCAGGGCGAATTTCTCCTCCAGCGTGCCGTCGGGGGGCATGCGGTGATTCATCCGCCCGGGCAGGTCACGGATCTCGGGGTGGAGCGTGCCGCCCATGGCGACGTTGACTTCCTGAAACCCGCGGCAGATGCCCAGGAATGGCTGGCCGCGATCGACGCAGGCGCGGATCAGGGGCAGGGTAATGGCATCGCGGCACCGGTCGAACGCCCCGTGCGCAGGCGTCTCCTCCTCTCCATATTCGGAAGGGTGGACATTGGGTCGGCCCCCGGTCAGCAAAAACCCGTCGCAAAGGGACAGCAGTTCATCCACCGTCACCACAAGCGGGTCCGACGGGATGATCAGCGGCAAGCACCCCGCCGCCTGCGCCACGGCGTCGGAATTGGTCGTGCCGCAGGCGTGCACGGGGTAGCTTTCGTTCAGCAGGTTCATGTTTCCGATGATCCCGACGACCGCACGCCGAGCGGTGGCGTCGGGTCGGGTGGCGGGCGGAGACAGATAGGTATGGGCGGTCATGCCAGAGCCGATCATCAGGTTGTCCGCAAGGATAGCATGTGCTGTGGCGGGTTGAAGGGGAAAGCGGCGGGAAACTGGCCATGGTGCCGCGCCTGTAGCGAAAAGATGGGCGGTCGGGCGCGGTTTCACGGATCGGTGACTTGCGTTCCTGTCGGAGGAAGGCGGTTTGCCGCGTGGGGCAGGATATGCAGGAGGGTTGCATGAAGACGTTTTATCGGGTGGCGGTGGTGCTGGGTCTGGCGGCAGCAGGCGTGGGCGGTGTTGTCTGGGCGCAGGGGATGGGGCACGATGGCCACGCGGGCCACGGCGCGCAGGGCGGTGCCGGGATGGCCGAGCCGTCGGCGGCGACGCAGGCCTTCATCGCCGCGAATGACCGGATGCATGCGGGCATGGCGATCGCGTTCACCGGCGATGCGGATGCCGATTTCATCCGGGGCATGATCCCGCATCATGAGGGCGCGGTGGACATGGCGCGGATCGTGATGGAGCATGGGACCGACCCGCAGGTGCGGGCGCTGGCGGAGGAGATCATCGCGGCGCAGGAGCGCGAGATCGCCTTTATGAAAGGCTGGCTGGCCGAACGGGGGTATTGAGGGCGTCCCACGGTGGGACAGGTGTTCAGCCTAAAGGAATCAACGGCTTGACCCCCCGTCATTAAGAATGTGGCAATGTTTGCGCCCGTCGGCGGGACAGCCAGTCGCGCAGGCCCGCGTCTTCTGTCCGGCCAGGGGCGGTGGTCAGGGCCGCGCGGGCACCGTCCGTGTCGCCCAGGCGTGGCAGCGCCTCGGCCCGCGGGGCGCGGCGCGGCCCCACAGCGCCTGGTCCTGATCGGTCAGGGGCACAATCCTGCCCTCCGCGCCTGCGCCCGTGCCATGACGTGCAGGATCAGCGACAGGAGCGCCAGAGGTTCCGTCTGGTGCGGCGTCAGATGAGCCAGAACCTCGGCCAGCTGCGTCGCTTCGGAGGCAAGGTCGGCGCGCGCGGGGTCCGAGCCGGGCACCGCCTTGCACCCCAGGGATGCGACGGCCAGCACGGCCTCCATCACCTGCGGCAGGCGGGCGGGCAGGTCGTCGGGCTCGGGCGCCTCGAAGGCGGCGCGCATGTCCTTGAGCCGGGCCTTGCCGCGGCTCAGGCGCTGGCCCAATGCGGCGGGCGTCATCAGGAAGGCGGAGGCGATGCGATCCGCGGGAAGGCCCAGAACGGCCTGCGGCATCAGGGGCGTCTGCACCGCGGTGTCGAGGCCCGGATGGGTGCAGGCGAACAACAGGGCGAGGCGGCGGTCGGGGATGGGGGCGGGCCTATGCGCCTTGGTCTCGGTCAGCACGGCGAGGGGGGGGGCGGCCCGCGCCGCGCGGCGGGCCACGGTGATCAGCCGGGCCTCGGGCCGGTCCGGGATGCCCGCGCGCGGCCAGTGGTCCAGCGCAATGCGGAACGCCTCGTCCAGCGCATCCTCGGCGGCGGCAATGTCGCGGGTGCGGGCGGCAAGAATGGCCAGAAGCCGCGCGTGACTGTCGCGCGCCGCCCGCTCTGCCGCCTGTGCCGCCGCTGGCGTCACGGTGCCGTCATGGCGCGGGTGGCGGCGGCAGGACCGGGGGCACCTCGACCGCGCCATGCGCCGGGATGGGGGCCCGTCCCGTTCAGGACAGGGCCGTGTCAAGGTCAGGCACGCCGATGATGAAGAACCCGCCCAGTTGTTCCTTGACCTCGGCGAAGGGGCCGTCCTGCACGATGCGGCCCGCCGGACCGTGGCGCAGGATTGCGGCGGAGGTGGGGAGGTCCAGCCCCGCGCCCCGCACGAACACGCCCGCCTGCACCAGCGTGCCGGAATAGGCGACCCCCCCGGCCCAGTCGGGGCCTGCCGAATCGGGGTCGGTGCGTCTTGCGGAATCTTGCGCCGATTCGTGAGGGATGATTGCGAATTGCATGGGGGGCTTCCTCACATTTTGGGCGCTTGGCCGGGCGCTTGGCCAGTGGTGCGGATTTCGACCGCACCGGGGCTGGCGGCGGGCAGTTTCGCGGCCCAGGCCATTGCCTCGTCCAGCGATGCCACGTCGATCTGGAAAAATCCGCCCAGGATCAGCGCGCCGGGTTCATGGGTTTCCGGCATTGCGACGGGAACCGGCACCATCGCCGCCCCGCCGGGCATGATCCCGGCAGTGGCGGCCTCTTGCCCCCGGCGGCATAGGCGCCCCGGAAGGCCTGGCCTGCCATGCCCGGTTCGGTGCGCAGCGCGATCTGGTCGCGGGGTCGTGGAACGGGAGGGCGAAGGGCCTCGCCGCGGCGGGCGTGGCCAAGGATGGCATCAGCAGGGAAAGGCGAAACATCGCAGGCTCCATGACAGGGGCAGGGCGACCATCGCCCGACCTCAGGTGCATGTGCGGGGGGCACCGGCGATGTCGACAGGAGCCCACAAGATAACTGAAACTGCGGCGCGGGGTCGGTCGAACCGGCACCCGCGCAGCGTCATGGGGTCGCGGGGGCCGGTGTGCCCGCTGGTGGCAGGATGGGCAGCGCCGGGGTTGGCGGCAGGGTCGCGACCGGGGCCACGGTGGGCGGAGTGGTAGTTGCCGGGGTGGTGACCGCCGGGGGCGTAGAGTCCGTCGCCAGGGGGGGGGCCGCAGGCGACGCTGGAAGGGAGGCCGCGGGGTCGGTAACCCGGGCCACGGCGGGAAGGATCGCCGGATCCTCGACCGGTGCCACCGCCTCCACGGGCTTGGGTTTCTTCGGCGGCGCGGGGGGCGGCACGATCAGGCGCGTGGCGCGCGTGCCGTCGGCCTTGAGCACGATCACCTTGGCGCCGGGTTGCACCCGCTGGCTCAGGTCCAGCACGTCCTGGTTGATCATGCGGATGCAGCCGGACGAGGCGTTGCGCCCGATGGACCACCAGTCGGGCGTGCCGTGGATGCGGTAACCGTAGTCGCGCCCGTTGGTGGTGAGGTAGATCGCGCGGGCGCCGAGCGGGTTGGTCGGCCCGCCGGGTTGGCCCTTTTCCCATTTGGCGAGCTTGGGATCACGCTCGATCATCTCGGGCGGGGGGGTCCAGGTGGGCCAGGGCCGGGTCTGCGTCACCACCGCCTCGCCCGCCCATTCGAACCCGGCGCGGCCGACCGAGATGCCGTAGCGGATCGCGGTCTTGGGGCCGGTGACGAAGTAAAGGAGTTTCTCGCCCGGGTGGATGATGACGGTGCCCGGCGCCTCGCCCCCGGCATAGGCGACGGTCTGGCGGCGCCAAGTTTCGGGCAGCTTTTCCAGCGGGACAGCGGCGATGGGATGGGGGCCGTCCATGGCGCTGCGGTAGATCGTCTCGGGCGGGTCGATCTGGGGGGCGGGGGCAAGGCCGAGTGCTGCGGGACCCTCCGTCGTGCAGGCCCCGAGGGTGAAGAAGGTCACGAGCAACAGGGCGGGCAGGCGGAGGCATCGAGGCGAGGTCATTACAGCTATATCCGAATTGCGGGGCGACGCGCCTCCGAGGCGACATAAACGCTAATCCAGCGCGCCGGTTCCGTCAAAGCCTTGCGCGGGATGCGCGTTCTTCTGCCTAAAGCGTGGTGCGCAGCTGCCAGAGTTCTGGAAACAGTTCCACCTCAAGCATCCGGCGCAGGTAGGCCACGCCCGAGGTGCCGCCCGTGCCGCGCTTGAGGCCGATCACCCGTTCGACCGTGGTGACATGGTTGAAGCGCCATCGGCGGAAGTAATCCTCGAGATCCACCAGCTTTTCGGCCAGTTCATAGGCCTGCCAGTGGGCCGTGGGGTCGCGGTAGGCGATTTCCCAGGCGGCGCGCACGCCGTCATGCGCGGCCCAGGGGGCGGAAAGGTCGCGCGCCAGCACGTCGGGCGGCACCGGCAGGCCCGCGCGGGCGATATGCCGCAGCGCCTCGTCATAAAGCGAGGGGCGGGCGAGTTCGGCCATCAGGCGCGCGGTCAGGTCGGGGCGGTGCGCGTGGGGGCGCAGCATGGCCGCGTTGCGGTTGCCGAGCGCGAATTCTATCAGCCGATACTGGTGCGACTGAAAGCCCGAGGACTGGCCCAACCCTGTGCGGAAGGTGGAATAGTCGGCGGGCGTCATCGTGCGCAGCACGTCCCAGGCGTTGTTCAGCTGCTCCAGGATGCGGGCGACGCGCGCGAGCATCTTGAACGCCTCGCGCACGCGGTCGGCGGCGATCAGGTGGCGGGCTGCGTCGAGTTCATGAAGGGCGAGGCGCATCCAGAGTTCCGAGGTCTGGTGCTGGATGACAAAGAGCATTTCGTCATGCGCGCCGGTCAGCAACCTTTGCGCGCCAAGGATGGCGTCGAGGCGCAGGTAGTCGCCATAGGACATGCGCCCGTCAAAGGAAATCTGCGCGCCGTCAGTGGCGGGATCCTGGGGGCTGGTCATCGCGCGCGGGGCGGGCGGAGGGTGCGGGAGCCTCGGGCGGGCATTTTTGGACCATCGGGAATGGGAAGGTTCATTGCGCGGCCCAGGCGTCGATTTCGCAGAGGAACCGCGGGGCGGCGAGGCCTGCGACGATCAGGAGGGTGGCGGCGGGGGCGGGGGCCTCGCCGATCCAGGCATCGCGGCGGGCGCGGTAGGTGGTGACGGCCTGGGGGGAGGGGTCGGTGAGGTAGATGGTAAGCTTGATCAGGTCGGTCTTGGTCATGCCGGCGTCCGCGAGGGCCGTGGCGACATTTGCGAAGGCGGCGTCGAGCTGGGCCTCAAGGCTGTCGGGCAGGGTGCCGTCAGGACGGAGGCCCAGCTGGCCCGAGAGGGTGAGCCAGCGCCGGGGCGCCGTGGTCAGCACGGCATGGCTGTAGCGCGAGGCGGGGGGGGCGATGCCGGGGGGGTTCCAGGTGCGGTGCATCAGGTGACCTTTGCGCGGGTGCGGAAGTCGGGGCGGTCCCAGGCGGCGGTGGCCATGACCTCGGCGATGATCGTCACGGCGGCGTCCACATCAGCCGCACCGATGAAGAGCGGGGTGAAGCCGAAGCGCAGGATGTCGGGGGCGCGGAAGTCGCCGATCAGCCCGCGCGCGATGAGGGCCTGCATGATGGCGTAACCTTCCGGGTGGCGGAAGCTGACCTGGCTGCCGCGCCGCGCGTGGTCGCGAGGGGTGGCGAGGATGAGGGCGGGGCAGGTGCCTTCCACCCCCGCGATGAAGCGGTCGGTGAGGGCGAGGGAGGCGGTGCGCAGGTCATCGAGGTCGACGGCATCCCAGATGTCCAGCGCGGCCTCCAGCGCCGCGAGTTGCAGGACCGGGGGGGTGCCCACGCGCATCCGCTCGATCCCGCGGCCGGGGCGATAGGCGGGATCGAAGGCGAAGGGCGCCGCATGACCCAGCCAGCCGGAGAGGGCGGGGCGGGCGGTTTCCGCGTGGCGGGGGGCGACATAAATGAAGGCGGGGGCGCCGGGGCCTGCGTTGAGGTATTTGTAGGTGCAGCCCACGGCGAAATCCGCGCCATCCCGCGCCACATGCACCGGGAAGGCGCCCGCGGAATGGGCGAGGTCCCAGACGATCAGCGCCCCTGCGGCATGGGCGCGGGCGGTGAGGGCGGCCATGTCGTGCCGCCGCCCGGTGCGGTAATCGACTTCGGTGATCATCACCACGGCGATGCGGTCGTTTATGGCGTCGAGCACCTCTTCCGGCGCCACCGTCTGCAGCCCGTAGTCGGGGCCGAGCGTGCGGGCCAGCCCCTCGGCCATGTAGAGGTCGGAGGGGAAGTTGCCCGTGTCGGACAGGATCACGCGGCGGTCTGGCCGCATCTCCAGCGCCGAGGCAAGGGCCTGATAGACCTTGATCGACAGCGTATCGCCCATCACCACATGACCGGGCTCGGCCCCGATCAGCCGACCAACCCGGTCGCCGAGGGCTGTGGGCTGGTCCATCCAGCCGGCCTTGTTCCAGCCAGTGATGAGCATCTCACCCCATTCAGATGCGATGGTGCGCGCCACACGGGCGGCGGCGGCGCGGGGCAGGGGGCCCAGCGAATTGCCGTCGAGGTAGATCAGCCCCTCGGGCAGGTCGAAGAGGGCGCGGGTGGCTGCGAAATCGGTGGGCATGGGCGGCTCCTTTGGCGGGCATTGAACCCGGCGCGGGGGGAGAATCCAAGCGGGAAAAGCTGGAGGGGTCTTGTCAGGGCGGGCGTGGCGGGGTTTGGTGCAGGCGGGCGACGGGGGGATTGATGACGCTGCGCGAGATGATCGACCTGCCGCCGGTCTGGCTGGTAGCGGCCTTGGCGGCGGTATGGGCGCTGGATGCGATTGTGCCCTGGAGCCTGTTCGGCCCGTCGGGTGCACGGGTGGGGGCGGTGGCCATTGGTGCTGGGCTGCTGCTGATGGGGGTGGCGGCGGCGCAGATGCTGACGCAGCGCACCACGGTCATTCCGCGCGGGGTGCCTGCGCAACTGGTGACCGGCGGGGTGTTCCGGCTGTCCCGAAATCCGATCTATCTGGGCGACGCGCTGGTGCTTGCGGGGGCCATCCTGTGGTGGGATGTGGCCCATGCCTTTCCGATCCTGCTGGCGTTCATGGCGCTGATCCAGCGACGGTTCATCCTGCCGGAAGAGGCCGTGCTGCGGCGTCTGTTCGGCACGGCGTTCGAGGACTGGGCCGCGCGCACCGGGCGATGGATCGGGCCGGGATCCGGGGGCAGGCTGCGACAGGATCGGCATGCCGGGAAATGAGCCATTGAAATGATCTTGCGCGGCGGCTACGACGCCTAGGGTTTGGCGCGGATGCGCAGTCGCGGGACGACGGACGGAGGAGAGGCGATGAAGATCGGGGCGCTGACGGAGATTTTCGCGGGCGAGAACCGGGTGGCGATGACCCCGGATTCGGCCTTGCAACTGGTCAAGCTGGGGCATTCCTGCGTGATCCAGTCGGGCGCGGGGGCCAAGGCCGGGTTTTCGGACGCCTTGTATGCGGCCGCCGGGGTCGAGGTGCTGGCGGATGCTGCGGCGGTGATCGCCGCTGCCGATGTGCTGGTCAAGGTGCGCGGGCCAGAGGTGGCCGAGGCGCAGGCCCTGCGCCAGGGGCAGACGCTGATCTCGTTCTTCTGGCCGGCGCAGAACACGGAACTGCTTGAGATCGCGAAGGAACGCGGGGCGAGCGTGATCGCGATGGACATGGTGCCGCGCATCAGCCGCGCGCAGAAGATGGACGCGCTGTCGTCCATGGCCAATATCGCGGGCTACCGCGCGGTGATCGAGGCCGGGAGCAACTTTGGCCGGTTTTTCACCGGCCAGGTGACGGCGGCGGGTAAGGTGCCCCCTGCCAAGGTTCTGATCGTGGGTGCGGGCGTGGCGGGGCTGGCGGCCATCGGCACGGCGACCAGCCTTGGGGCCATCGTGATGGCCTTCGACGTGCGCCCCGAGGTGGCCGAGCAGATCGAATCGATGGGCGCGAGCTTTGTGTTCCTGGAATTCGAGGACAAGCAGGACGGCGCGGCCACGGGCGGCTATGCGGCGCCCTCCAGCCCCGAGTTCCGCGAAAAGCAACTGGCCAAGTTCCGCGAGCTGGCGCCCGATGTCGATATCGTCATCACCACCGCGCTGATTCCCGGGCGGCCCGCGCCGAAGCTGTGGACCGAGGACATGGTGGGCATGATGAAGCCCGGTTCGGTCATCGTGGACCTTGCGGCGGAGCGTGGCGGCAACTGCGACCTTACGGTGCCGGACGACAAGATCGTGACGGCGAACGGCGTGACCATCGTGGGCTATACCGATTTCCCGAGCCGGATGGCCGCGCAGGCCTCGACGCTCTATTCCACCAACATCCGCCACATGATCGCGGACCTGACCCCCAAGAAGGACGGCGTGATCCACCACAACATGGAGGATGACGTGATCCGGGGGGCGACGGTTGCGCATCAGGGTGCCATCACTTTCCCACCACCGCCGCCCAAGGTGGCGGCAATTGCCGCCGCCAAGCCCAAGCCCAAGGCAGTGGAACCGACCCCGGCGGAGCGGCGCGCGCAGGAGGTGGCTGCCTTCAAGAAGCAGACGCGCGATCAGGTTGGCCTGCTGGCCATCGGCGGGGGCCTGCTGCTGGCGGTGGGGCTGGTGGCCCCTGCAAGCTTCATGCAGCATTTCATCGTTTTCGTGCTGGCGGTGTTCATCGGGTTTCAGGTGATCTGGAACGTGAGCCACAGCCTGCACACGCCGCTGATGGCGATCACCAACGCGATTTCCTCGATCATCATCCTGGGCGCGCTGATGCAGATCGGATCGGGCAACTACCTCGTGATCCTGTTGGCCGCGCTGTCGGTCTTCATGGCGGGGATCAACATCTTCGGCGGCTTCATGGTGACACGCCGGATGCTTGCCATGTTCCAGAAGTCGTAAGGAGAGACGGGAATGGATTTCGGATTTACCACCGCCGCCTATGTGGTCGCGGCGATCCTATTCATCCTGTCCCTGGGCGGGCTGTCGGGGCAGGAGAGCGCCAAGCGCGCGGTCTGGTATGGCATGGCGGGCATGGCGCTGGCCGTGGCTGCCACGCTGATCGGGCCGGGGGCGGGGCTTTGGGGCGTGTCGGTCATCATGATCGCCTTGGGCGGCGTGATCGGCTGGAACGTCGCGCAGCGCGTGCAGATGACCGAGATGCCGCAGCTTGTGGCGGCGATGCACTCCCTGGTGGGTCTGGCCGCGGTGTTCGTGGGCTTCAACGCCGATATCGAACTGGGCCGCGTGCTGGCGATGGACGATACCGCGCGACAGGCGCTCGAGGGCTTTGCTGGCGTGCTGGCCAAGAAAACGGGCGTCGAGGTTGCGATCTTGCGGGTCGAGGTGTTCCTGGGCGTGTTCATCGGGGCCGTGACCTTCACCGGCTCGGTCATCGCCTTCGGCAAGCTGGCAGGCAAGGTCGACACGGCGGCAAAGAAGCTGCCTGGGGGCCATCTGTTGAACGCAGGCGCTGCGGCCGGGGCGGCGATCCTGGGCGTGCTCTACTTCAACGATGCGGGCATCTGGACGCTGATCCTGATGACGCTGCTGGCGTTCTTCATCGGATATCACCTGATCATGGGGATCGGCGGGGCGGACATGCCCGTGGTGGTGTCGATGCTCAACAGCTATTCCGGCTGGGCGGCGGCGGCCATCGGGTTCAGCCTCGGCAATGACCTCCTGATCGTGGTGGGGGCCCTGGTGGGATCTTCGGGGGCCATCCTGAGCTACATCATGTGCAAGGCGATGAACCGGTCGTTCATCAGCGTGATCCTCGGCGGATTCGGCGGGCCTTCGGGCCCGGCGATGGAGATCGCGGGCGAGCAGATCGCGATCGACGCCGAAGGGGTGGCCGCGGCGCTGAACGAGGCGGACAGTGTGATCATCATCCCGGGCTATGGCATGGCCGTGGCGCAGGCGCAGCAGGCGGTCAGTGAATTGACCCGCAAGCTGCGCGCGAAGGGCAAGAACGTGCGGTTCGCCATCCACCCGGTGGCGGGGCGGCTGCCGGGGCACATGAACGTGCTGCTGGCCGAGGCCAAGGTGCCCTATGACATCGTGCTGGAGATGGACGAGATCAACGAGGATTTCCCCTCGACCGACGTGGCCATCGTGATCGGGTCCAATGACATCGTGAACCCTGCGGCACAGGAAGACCCCAACAGCCCCATCGCCGGGATGCCGGTGCTGGAATGCTGGAAGGCGAAACAGGTGTTCGTCTCCAAGCGCGGGCAGGGCACGGGCTATTCCGGCATCGAGAACCCGCTGTTCTTCAAGGAGAACACGCGGATGTTCTATGGCGATGCGAAAAAGTCGCTGGATGCCCTGCTGCCGATGATCGACTGAGCGGGCAAGGGGGTGCATGGCACCCCCTTGGACCCCCCGGTGTATGGCTGCCGGCCGCGCCGCGGGTGGCGGCATCGCGCCCCTCCGGGGCGCTTGCTGCTGTCCGGGTGCAGTGGCGCGGGTGGGTGGCCCCGGGGAGGGCTGTCTGCCCTCCCCGGCCCCCTCCCGAGGGTATTTGGTCAAGGAGAGTGCAGGGGGACGGTGGAATTTGGCCGCGCAGGAAAGCGGTTTCCGCGCCGCAGCATCTGCGCTAGGGTTCGCGTGATCTAGCCCTCAGGACAGCTCCATCATGCCGGTCGTCGTCGATCATCCACAGCGGTTCAATACGGTCAACGAACTGCATGCGCGGCCCTTTCCGGCGCTGGAGGCGCCGTGCCACGCGGTCTATGTGGCCTTCAAGGAGCCGGTGGAGGCTGCGAACCGCGACCGGGGGCGCGATGCGGCGCATCTGGCAGCACTTCTGGGCCATTACAGCGCGCCGCTGCCGCCCGAGGGGGCCACGCATTTTGCAGCCCCCATCGGCAAGCATGACCTGAAATGGGAAAGCCATACCGAGTTCGTTACCTATTCCGCCTTTGGGCGCGGGGTGTCGGCGCGGCCCTTCGATCCGGCCGAGGCAGAGGTGTTTCCGGAGGACTGGGTGGCCGATGCGCCGGGCAAGCGGCTGGTGTCGCTGCTGATCCGGGTGGAGGTGATGCCCGCCGACGAGGCGCAGGTGATGGCGCGGCTGGAGGAGTGGTTCGTGCCCGAGAGCCTTGCGGCCGCGCGGGTTGTCGAGGGTGCGGCGGTCGTCGCGGGCGATTTCCGCATCGATCCGGCGGGGCACATGAGGTTCGCGGTGTTCGTGAAGCCGGGCACGGGGGCGCGGCGGATCGGGCGGATCGTCCAGCGGATCTGCGAGATCGAGACCTATCGGGCGATGTCGATGCTGGGGCTGATGCGGTCGCGGCACCTGTCGGGGCGGCTGAATGCGCTGGACCCGCGGCTGTCGGCGCTGGTGTCGGGGCTGGACAGCGCGGAACCTTCGCCCGAGGCGGCGTTGCACAACCTCCTGACGATCTCGGCCGAGCTGGAGAGCCTGGCGGTGCAGTTCCAGTTCCGCTTCGGCGCGACGGGGGCCTATGAGGCCATCGTGAACGACCGTATCCGGGTGCTGCGCGAGACTCCGATCGAGGGGCGGCAGAGCTTTGCCGAGTTCATGCGCCGCCGCTATGACCCTGCCATGCGGACGGTGAAATCAACGGAAGGACGGCTCAAGGCGCTGGGGGAGCGGGCGCAGCGGGCGGCGGAATTGCTGCGCACGCGGGTCGATGTGGAACGGTCGGCACAGAACCAGAAGCTGCTGGAAAGCATGGACCGGCGGGCGGACACCCAGTTGCGGCTGCAGCGCACGGTCGAGGGGCTTTCGGTGGTGGCGATCAGCTATTACGCCGTGAGCCTCGCGGCCTATGTTGTGGCCCCCCTCGCGGAGCCTCTGGGCGTGTCCAAGGGCGTTGTCACGGCGGCCCTCGTGCCGCTGGTCATGCTGGCCGTATGGTTCCTTGTGCGGCGGGTGCGCGACCACTTGCAGTAAGCGCACGGTCGGTTGCGATGGCCCCCGCGACGATGGCGGCAAGGGTCAGGAGCGCCGCGACCGAGAGCGTGGGCAGGCCCGAGAGGCCCGCGCCCAGCGTGCAGCCGCCCGCCAGCACGCTGCCCAGCCCCATCAGGGCACCGCCCAGGCCATAGCGGCCCGTTTCGCGCGGGGCAGAGAAGCTCTGCCAGCGGAAGGCGCCTGCGCCAAGCGCCGCCAGAAGCGCGCCGATGAGCGTGCCCGCGACGAGGCCCGTGCCAAAAGCCGGGGCGACGGCGGAGGAGGCAATGACCCAGAACAGCGTATCCGCCGCAGGTTGGGTGAAGTTCAGCGCCTCCATCGGGATCGGGTCGAAGTCATCGGCGAGGATCAGCCCGGTGCCGACCCAGGCCGCGGGCACGAGGAGGCCGATGGCCAGTCCCGCCGCGATCTGCACCGGCGACAGGCGGCCGCGCAGCGCGAGCCACAGCGCCACGCCCGCAAGCACCAGTGCGGCAAGCGCGCCGCCGGGCAGGGTGGAACCGTCTCCCAGCGGCAGGGTAACCGAGGCGAGCGTGACGCGCAGCGGGGACAGAACGCCCTTCATCGCGGCATGGGCCACGATGGCAAAGACGATCAGCACCATCACGGCGCGCAGGTTGCCCGTGCCCGCCAGCACCGCCAGGCGGGAGGCGCAGCCACGCGTCAGCACCATCCCCGCCCCAAACATAGCCCCCCCCATGAGAACCGCGAGGATTGGCAGGTCTGTCGACAACAGGCGATGCCCGTCGAAGGTGATCCAGCCCAAGGCGACGGCACCCCGGGTGCCGAGGATCGCCGTCGCCAGCGCCAGCATCCAAAGCCCGAGTGCGGGTGCCCGCTCTGCCACCGGACCCACCAGCCCGCGCCGCAGGCAAAAGCCCGAGCGTTCGGCCAGCGCCCCGAAGGCAAGGCCGAGCACGAGGCCCAGGATGACCGAGGCGCTGCGGGGGGTGAGGGTTTCAAACCCGAGTTCAGCGAACATGACGCACTGCTCCATCTGGAATGCTGTTCCGCATCCAATGGATTTCGGGCGCGTGCAAGTGGGGCGTGGCCCTGCGAAATCCGATAGCCAGGACAGTCGTTCCGCGCTTGCGGGTTGGCGTGCAACGCCGTTCCAACCACCGCGCGGGGGCGGGAGGCTGTCGCGCGGCTGGGGCGCGCGGGCGGGTGGATGTCCTTATTTCGTCAGCGGCCCCGGATGCGCGGGTCCAGCGCGTCACGCAGCCCGTCGCCCATGTAGTTGACGCTGAGCACCAGCGCCGACAGCACCAGCGCGGGCCAGAGCACACGCTCGGGCGAAAGGTTGATGTAGGGCATCCCGTCGTTCAGGAGCCGCCCCCAGGTGGGAAAGTCGGGCGGGAACCCGAGGCCCAGGAACGACAGCGCGCTTTCGGTGATCACCGCATTTGCCACGCCCAGGGTGGCCGAGACCATGATGGGCGACAGCACGTTCGGCAGGATGTGGCGGGTGATCATGCGGCCGGAGGGCGTGCCGATGGATTTTGAGGCCAGCACGAACTCCCGCTCCTTGATGGCCAGCACGTCGCCGCGCACGATGCGCGCGGTGTTCATCCAGGAGGTGATGGCGATGGCCGCCACGATCAGGATGAAGATGCCGGTCTCGGGGCCGAAGGACATCACCAGCCGCTCGCGATAGAGCAGCACCATCAGCAGCAGGAGCGGCAGGAGCGGAAGCGCGAGGAACAGGTCGGTCAGGCGCATCAGCGGATTGTCCAGCCGCCGGAAATATCCCGCCAGCACGCCAACCAGCGTGCCCAGAAAGATCGACAGGGCCATCGCCGCCAGCCCCACGAAGATGGTGATCTGCCCCCCCTTCATCAGGCGTGCCAGCATGTCGCGGCCCAGCTGGTCGGTGCCGAGAGGATGCGCGAGCGAAGGGCCCTGTTCGCGCATGCGGATGTTGATGTATTTCGGATCCAGCGTCCAGATCAGCGGCCCGAGGAACACCGCCGCGATCAGGAACACAAAGACGAAGGTGCCAACCAGCGCGCCCCTGTGGGTGATGTATTGATCCCAGACGTCCCGCCACTGGCTGCGCGGCTTTTCGATGGCGGCGACGGGGGCTGTGGCAGGGGCGTCAGTCATACCGGATCCTCGGGTCAAGGACGCCGTAGGCCACGTCCGCGATGAGGTTGAAAAGGACGATCAGGAAGGCGAAGATGAAGCTGATGGTGAGCACCATCGGCGCGTCGTTGCTTTGAATCGACAGCAGCAGTTGCTGGCCGAGGCCGTTCACCTTGAACACGTTTTCGGTAATGATGGCCCCGGTGAACACGCTGGGCACCCCCAGCGCGATGACCGTCACGACGGGGATCATGGAGTTCCTGAGGACGTGCTTGAGGATCACGACGCGCTCGGTCAGTCCCTTGGCCCGCGCGGTGCGCACATAGTCCTGGCCCAGATTGTCCAGCATCGAGGCGCGCATGTAGCGGCTGATCTGCGCCGCGTTGTAAAGCGCCAGCACGAACACCGGCATTGCCATCTGCCGCACCTGTTTGCCGAAGCTTTCCAGGTCCGTCACCTTCAGCGTGGTGTCATAGATCGACGGGAACCAGAACCAGCTGTCGCGCGGCATCCAGACCGAGAACACCACGATCAGCAGGACGCCGGTCACGAAGGTCGGCACCGAAAAGCCCACCATCGACACAAACGTGCCAGCCTGATCGAACCAGGAATATTGCTTGTAGGCCGAGATCACGCCGATCGGCAGCGCGATCAGCACGCCCACCAGATAGCCCATCCCCACCACGAGGAGGGTCTGCGGCATGCGTTCGCCGATGGTGTCGAACACTGGCGCGCGGGTGCCGTAGCTGATGATGCGCTGCGCGCCGTTGGCCAGATTGGTGCCGAATGTCCGGTCGATCCAGTAGGACGGCTCGGTGACGAACAGGTTGTTCAGCCACAGCGCATAGCGCACATACCACGGCTCGCCCAGGCCCAGGGCCAGCCGGATCTTTTCGCGCACGTCAGGGGGGATGGTCAGCGGCATGTCCCCGACCGGGTCGCCAGGGGCCAGTTCCAGCAGCATGAAGATCACGAAGCTGATGAACAGCAGCGTCGGGATCGCCATCAGCACGCGGCGCAGGATGAAGGTCAGCATGTCCGGGGTTGCCTCTTGGGCTGGCGGGGTGAAGGGGGGGCGGGTGTTGCCCCCCCTTCTGGTTCAGGTCACTTCACGCGATGCCAGTCGGCCACGTTCCACAACTCGCTGTCCCAGGTGTTCAGGATCACGCCGCCCAGGCTGTTGGAATGGGCCGACACGCGGCCGCGATCCACCAGTGGCACGATCACATAGCTGTCCTTGGTCAGCATCTCGTTCAGCCGGATCGCGATTTCGGCGCGCTTTTCCAACTCGCCGGTGCGACCCAGTTCCTCGACCAGCGCATCATAGGCCGGGTCGCAGAAGCGGTTGATGTTCTCGCCCTGCCACTGGGTCGACGGTTTGGGTTCGGCGCCGCACTTGTAGCCCGCCAGATAGGACTCGGGGTCGGTGCCGTCGAAGTTGTTGGCATACATCTCCACGTCGGCATAGAACTTGCCGAAGGTGTCGGGGCTGCCCGGGTCGGAGCCGAAGAACACCGAGGCCGAGACGTTCTTCAGCTCGACCTCGACGCCCAGTTCTTCCCACCACTGCTTGATCAGCGCCTGGAAATCCTGCCGCACGGCGTTGGTCGAGGTCTGATAGAGGATCGACAGTTTCTTGCCGTCCTTCTGGCGCACGTTGCCGGGGCCCATGGTCCAGCCCGCCTCGTCCAGCAGGGCCTTTGCCCCTTCAAGATCCTGCGCAATGCAGTCCGTGTTGGGCGAGGCATAGATCGCCGGTGCGGGAACCAGGTTGCAGGTAGGACGACCCGCACGGCCATAGCCGACCTCGACCAGAAGTTCGCGGTCGATGGCCATCGACAGGGCCTTGCGCACGCGCATGTCGGTCAGGAACGGATGCGGATGCGCGATGGTGGACCGCTCGCCCTCGGGAAGGCTGGGAGAGGGGTCGGTCAGGTTCATCTCGATCCGCTCGACAAGCGTGCCAAAGCCCACGACCGTTTGGCCCTTGCCCGCCGCCACCATGCTCTCGATCACCGACGGGGCAAGCTGCAGGTTCCAGGCATAGTCGAATTCGCCGGTTTCCAGCACGGCGCGGCCCGCACCTTCGGCATCGCCGCCACCCTTGAAGGTCATCGTGGCAAAGCGGGGCTTGGCCGGATCGCGGTAGTTGGGGTTTGCTTCCAGCTGGATCACGTCATTGGTGCGGAATTCCACCACCTTGAAAGGTCCGGTGCCGATCGGGTTGAAGTTGGCCTCGGTGCATTCCGGCGCCTTGGTGCCCAGGCAATCGGCGAATTGCGCGGCCTGGATGATGGGCGACTGGCCGCCGACCAGCGGGCCATAGGGGTTGGGCTTGGCTTCGTTGAAGGTGATCTTGATGGTCTGGTCATCGACCGCCTCGACCGTCTTCACGCCCTCGAATTTCGACAGCTGCGCGCAGCCGCCCTCGGGATGCGTGCAGTATTGCCAGGTGAACACGGCATCGGCCGCCGTCACGGGGCTACCGTCCGACCAGACCAGCCCGGATTTCAGTTTCCACGTGATCGTGGTCAGGTCTTCGGAGACGCCGCCATTGGCCAGCGTCGGGATATCCTCGGCCAGATAGGGCACGAGCGTTCCGGTGCTGTCGTAGCGCGCAAGCGGCTCGATGATGATCGACGCGCTTTCGACCTCTTTCGTGCCGCCCGACAGGAACGGGTTCAGCGTTGACGGGGCCTGCCAGTAGATGATGCTGACATGGCCATCCGCGCCACGCTCTGCCATCGCCGCGGGGGCGAGGGCAAAGGCGGCCGCGGCGCCCAGTAGGGCGGTTTTGAGTTTCATGCGGGTTCTCCTTGTTGGATGGGCTCTGTTGCCTCGGTTCGGCCGGTTGGCCCGGCGCTCTGGGATGGCGTGAAAAGGTGGCAGGCGACCCGGCGACCGGGCTCCACCTCGACAAGATCGGGTTTCACCTCGCGGCAGACCGGCATCACCTCCGGGCAGCGGGTGCAGAAGTTGCAGCCCTTCGGCGGGTTCGATGGCGAGGGCACGTCGCCCTTGAGGATGATGCGCTGGCGGGACTTTTCGCGTGTAGGGTCGGGTTCGGGCACCGCCGAAAGCAGTGCGCGTGCGTAGGGGTGCAGCGGGCGGGCATAAAGGTCATCGCGGGGCGACAGTTCGGCGATCCGGCCCAGATACATCACCGCCACGCGGTCGGCGATGTGGCGCACCATGCTGAGGTCATGGCTGATGAAAAGATAGGTCAGCCCCAGCTTTTCCTGCAAATCCTCCAGCAGGTTCACCACCTGCGCCTGGATCGACACATCCAGCGCCGCGATGGGTTCGTCGCAGACGATGAACTTGGGGTTCAGCGCCAGCGCGCGCGCGATCCCGATCCGCTGGCGCTGCCCGCCCGAAAAGGCATGGGGATAGCGGTTGGCGAAGGTGCGGCTGAGGCCCACGGCATCCATCAACTCCAGCACCCGTTCCAGCTTTTTCGCGCGGCTCCAGTCGGTGTGTTCGTCCAGCGGCTCGCCGATGATGCCCGCGACCGTCATGCGGGGGTTCAGGCTGGCCTGCGGATCCTGGAACACCATCTGCATCTGGGGACGCGCCTTGCGAAGCGCAGTCGCATCAAGCTTTGCGATGTCCTGCCCGCCGATATGCACCGACCCGGAGGTAAGTTCATACAGACGCAGGATCGCCCGGCCCACGGTGGATTTGCCACAGCCGCTTTCGCCCACAAGGCCAAGGGTCTCCCCGGCCTTGATGTCAAAGCTGATGCCGTCCACCGCCTTCACATCGCCGGTATGGCGGCGGAACAGGCCCGTGTGGATGGGGAAATACATCCGCAGGTCCTGCACCTGCACCAGCGGGTCAGGCATGCGCCACCTCCTGCACCACATCGACATGGCAGGCGATGTCATGGCCCTGGCCCACCGGGGCCTGATCGACCGCGCGCCGGGCGGGATTGACCCGGTCACAGACGTCGATCCTGTGCGGGCAGCGCGCGCGGAAAGGGCAGGCGACGGGGGCGCCGGTCATCATCGCGGGCTGACCCTGGATCACCTTCAGCCGCGCCTCGCGCGCGCCGGTCAGCGACGGGATCGTCTGCAACAGCGCGCGGGTATAGGGGTGGCGCGGATCGGCGAACAGTTGGTCCACCGGCCCCTGTTCCACCACTTGCCCGCCATACATCACCATCACCCGGTCGGCGATGCCCGCGATCACGCCAAGGTCATGGGTGATCCAGACGATGGCCATTCCCAGCTTCTGTCGCAGGTCGCGCACCAGTTCGAGGATCTGCGCCTGGATCGTCACATCAAGCGCGGTCGTCGGCTCATCGGCGATCAGCACCTCGGGGTCGCAGGCGAGTGCGATGGCGATCATCACCCGCTGGCGCATCCCACCCGAGAACTGGTGCGGATAGTCGTCCAGACGGCGGCGCGCATCGGGGATGCCCACCAGTTCCAGTAGCTCTACCGCCCGCGCCTCGGCGGCCCGCTTGTCAAGCCCCAGATGGGTTCGCAGCGGTTCCGTCACCTGGTTGCCCACGGTGAACACCGGGTTTAGGCTGGTCATCGGGTCCTGGAACACGAAACCCACGCGCCGCCCGCGCACGGCGCGCAGCTCCTCCGCCGTCATCCGCAGCACATCGATGCCGGCCAGCAGCACCTCGCCGGCGCGCACCTCGGCGGGAGGCGAGGGCAGAAGGCCCAGCAGCGACATCATGGTGACCGACTTGCCCGACCCGCTTTCGCCGACAACGCCCAGCAATTCACCGGAAGCCAGGTGAAAGCTCACGTCGTTCACGGCATGAACCTCACCCGATCGGGTGCGGAACACCGTCTTCAAGCCCCGGACATCAAGGACGGGCGCAGCCCTGTCGGGCATCAAGCACTCCACATGCTATTGTTTTTCTTTGTTTTTATGTGGCCCGCGCGAGCGGACCCCGTTGGTCACGCAAGTGTTAGACATTTTTTCAGCCCTCGCAACATCCTTTCGCAGGCATGTGCCCGTTTCCCCGGCGTCGCGCCGCGAATGCCCGGAATACAGGCATCCCCGCCCGGGGTTGACGGGGGTCACAGGGCGGGTCAGCCTGCCCCGACCCTGCCGGAGACCGACATGCCCCACCGCCTGACCCCGCGCGACCTGATCGACCGGCTGGTGGCCTTTCCCACGGTCAGCCGCGACAGCAACCTGCCGTTGGTGGACTGGGTTGAGGACTATCTGGACGGCCACGGCATCTGCGCGCACCGTGTGTGGAACGAGGACCGGACCAAGGCCGCCCTTTACGCCCATGTCGGGCCGGAAGAGACGGGCGGCGTGATCCTGTCGGGCCATACCGACGTGGTGCCGGTGGACGGGCAGGCCTGGACCTCGGACCCCTGGGTGGTGACCGAACGGGACGGGCGGCTTTACGGGCGCGGCACCTGCGACATGAAGGGGTTCGATGCGCTGGCGATCTGGGCGCTGGTCGAGGCGCGGGCGGCAGGTGTGCGCCGTCCATTGCAGCTGGCGCTCAGCTATGACGAAGAGGTCGGCTGCATCGGCGCCCCCCCGATGATCGCCGCCATGGCGGCCCACCTGCCGCGCGCCAGTGCCGTGATCGTGGGTGAACCCAGCCGCATGAAGGCGGTGACGGGGCACAAGGGCGGGTCGGGCTTCAAGGTGCATGTGCGGGGGCACGAGGTGCATTCCTCGCTGCTGCCGCAGGGGATTAGCGCCATCATGGAGGCCGCGCGCCTGATCATGTGGGCGAATGACACCAACACGATCCTGCAGGCCGCGCCGCGTGAAGGGGTGGCCGCGCTGTTCGATCCTCCGTTCACCACCCTGCACACCGGGATGATCGAGGGCGGCACCGCCCACAACATCACCGCTGGCGACTGCCGGTTCAGTTTCGAATTCCGCGTGGTGCCGGGCGAGAGCAAGGACGGCTGGGAAACGCGGTTCCGCGCCGAATGCGCGCGGGTGGAGGCCGCGATGCGCGCCGTCCATCCCGCCTGCGCCGTGACGGTTGAGCGGTATTTCACCCTGCCGCCGCTGGAACCGGAAACCGACGGCGCGGCAGAAACCCTCGTGCGCCGCCTGACCGGCGACAACGCCCGCCATGTGGTCAGCTACGGCACCGAGGCGGGGCAGTTCCAGGCCGAGGGTTATTCCGCCGTGGTCTGCGGGCCGGGCGACATCGCGCAGGCCCATCAGGCCGACGAGTATATCGAGGTCGCCGAGTTCCAGGCGGGGCAGGGCTTCATGCGGCGGCTTCTGGCCGAACTGGCATGACCATCCCCATCACGATGGCCACGCCCCCGGTCGATCCGGGGCCGATGCCTGCCCGTGCCGATGTGGTGGTGATCGGCGCGGGCGTGGTGGGCGTGATGACCGCCTGGCATCTGGCGGCGCGCGGGTTGCGCGTGGTGATCTGCGAAAAGGGCCGGGTGGCCGCCGAGCAATCGGCGCGCAACTGGGGGTGGTGCCGCCAGCAGGGGCGCGACCCGGCGGAACTCCCGATCATGATGGAGGCGATGCGCCTGTGGCAGGGGCTGGCGCAGGACCTGGGCGAGGGGCTGGGGTTTCGCCAGTGCGGCGTGATGTATCTGGCGCGCAGCGACCGCGAGATGGCGGATTTCGAGGGCTGGATGGTCCATGCGCGGGCGCATGGTCTGGATACGGTGCTGGTGACCCGCACGGAGGTCGAGGCGCGGCTGGGCAGCACGGGTGTCTGGATCGGCGGGCTTTACACCGCCTCGGACGGGCGGGCCGAGCCCTGGGCCGCGGTGCCGCTGATCGCGCGGGCGGCAGTGGCGCGCGGGGTGCGGATCGTCGAGGGCTGCGCGGTGCGGGCCTTGGACGTGGCGGCGGGCCGTGTGGCGGGGGTGGTGACGGAACGGGGCCGGATTGCCTGTGATGCGGTGGTGGTGGCGGCGGGGGCCTGGTCGCGGCTGTTTCTGGACAACCTTGGCGTGGCCCTGCCGCAGCTGTCGGTGCTGGCCTCGGTCGCGGCGACAGAGCCCATGCCGGAGATATTTCCCGGCAATGCGGCGGATGACAGCTTTGCCTTCCGCCGCCGCGCGGATGGCGGCTATTCCATCGCGCCAGGAGCCGCGCATGATTTCTTCATCGGCCGCGACGCATTCGCCAGCCTGCGCGCCTTTCTGCCCGTGCTGCGCAAGGATGCCCGCTCCACCCGTTTCCGCGCGGCCGCCCCACGGGGCTATCCCGACGCCTGGGGCACGCGGCGTCGCTGGGGCGACGGCCCCTCGCCGTTCGAGGACTGCCGCATCCTCGACCCCGCGCCCAACATGGCCACGCTCGGTCGCGTGCAGGACGCCTTTGCACGGGCCTTTCCCGCCTTGGGCCGGCCAAGGCTGCGCACGGCCTGGGGCGGCATGATCGACACGATGCCCGATGTGGTGCCTGTGGTGGACCACGCCCCCCTGCCGGGTCTCGTGATCGCCACGGGAATGAGCGGGCACGGCTTTGGCATCGGACCCGGCATGGGCCGCGTGGTGGCCGACCTTGTGACGGGGAATGCCCCGGGCCATGACCTGCACCGATTCCGCCTGGCGCGGTTTAGCGACGGGACGCGCATCGCGCCGGGCCCCGCGCTCTGACACCATCCGGGGTTGCGCCGCAGGGCGGTCGGGTTCACCCTGTCGAAAAAGGAGACACTCATGCCCGTCAAGAACCGCATCGCCGACATGCTGCCCGACCTCACCGCCATCCGCCGCGACTTCCACGAACACCCGGAGCTGCTGTTCGACGTGCACCGCACGGCGGCCCGCGTGGCGGACCTCCTGCGCGGATATGGTTGTGATGAGGTGGTGGAGGGGATCGGGCGGACCGGTGTCGTAGGCGTCATCAAGGGCCGCAGCGATACGGCGGGCCGCGTGATAGGCCTGCGCGCCGACATGGATGCGCTGCCCATCATCGAGCAGACGGGGCTGGATTATGCCTCCAAGACCCGCGGCAAGATGCATGCCTGCGGCCATGACGGCCATACCACGATGCTCTTGGGCGCCGCGCAGTATCTGGCCGAGACACGCAATTTCGACGGCACGGCCATCGTGATCTTCCAGCCCGCCGAAGAGGGCGGTGGCGGCGGGCGCGAGATGGTGCAGGATGGTCTGGTCACCCGCTGGCGCATCCAGGAATTCTATGGCATGCACAACATGCCCGGCATCCCCGTGGGCCATTTCGCGATCCGCCCGGGCGCCATGATGGCCGCCGCCGACCAGTTCGAGATCGTGCTGACGGGCAAGGGCGGCCACGCCGCCAAACCGCATGACTGCATCGACACGACCGTCGTGGCCGCCCATGTGATCGTGGCGATGCAGACCATCGCCAGCCGCGGCGTGGACCCGATGAAACAGGTGGTCGTCTCGGTCTGCGCGGTCGAGACGGACAGCACGGCGCATAACGTGATCCCGCAGGTGGTGAAGCTGCGCGGCACGGTGCGCACGATGGACCCGGGCGTGCAGGATTTTGTGGAGCGTCGGATCTCCGAGATCGTCACCGGCACGGCCACGGCCCTCGGGGCGGCTGGCGTGGTGCACTACCAGCGCGGCTATCCGGTCACGGTGAATGCGCCCGACAACACCACCTATGCGGCGGATGTGGCCCGCGCGGTGTCGGGCCAGGTCGATGCCGATACCGCGCCCCTGATGGGGGCCGAGGATTTCAGCTTCATGCTGAACGAACGCCCGGGAGCCTACATCTTTCTGGGCAACGGCGATACGGCCATGGTGCATCACCCGGCCTACAACTTCGACGATACCGCCATCCCCTTCGGCGCCAGCTGGTATGCCGGGATGGCTGAGGCCCGGATGCCTGCCACCTGATGCTGCTGCACCCCCGGGGGCGCTTCGCCCCCCGGACCCCCAGAGGATATTTCCAGACAGAAGAAGCCTGTAGACGATCCCAGATGTCTTCCGTCCTCAAATATCCTCGGGGGGTGAGGCCCGGCACGGGCCGAGGGGGGCAGACAGCCCCCCTGGCCACGGATCAATCGTAGCTGAGCTTGGTCGCCTTGCCGCGGAACACGGTGTAGGCGAGGATCGAATAGCCGATGATCGTGGGCAGCACGACCATGGTACCCACGAGGATGATCTTCAGGCTTTCGGGCGCGCTTGCGGCCTCGTAGATCGTCATCTTGTCGGGAACCACATATGGATAGAAGCTGTATGCCATCCCTGCAAAGCCCAGCACCATCAGGGCCGAGGCGGCGGTGAAGGGCACCCAGGCCCAGGCGTCGCGCGGGGCGGGGAGGCGGCGCAGGATGACCCAGAGCAGCAGCACCAATGCGGCCGAGGTCAGCGGCAGGGGCGACAGCACGAGCGTTTCGGGCCAGCCGAACCATTTGTCGAAGATGCGCGGGCTGACGAGCGGCGTGGCGAGGCTGACAGCCCCCATGCCCAGCACCACGCCCCAGATGCCGCCGCGTGCCCATCCCACCGCTTTGTGCTGCAGCAGGCCGTCCGTCTTGAGGATAAGCCAGGCCGCGCCGATGAAGCTGTAGGCCACGGTCAGGAAAACCGCCGTCAGCAGGGCAAAGACCACATGGAACGGCGTCCACGTCAGGCCCATCACGTACATGCCCAGCATGAATCCCTGCGACAGCGCCGTCATCAGGCTGCCTGCGAGGAATGCCCGGTCCCACCAGGGTTTCTGCGGCAAGGGCGCCTTCACGCGAAACTCGAAGGCCACCCCGCGCAGGATCAGCCCGATCAGCATGACCGCCACGGGCGCGTAGAGCGCCGTGAGGATCACGCCATGGGCTGCCGGAAACGCCACGAGGAGGATGCCGATGGCCAGCACCAGCCAGGTCTCATTGGCATCCCAGAAGGGGCCGATCGAGGCGACCATCGTGTCACGCTCTTGCGGCGTGGCGAAGGGAAAGAGGATGCCGACCCCGAGATCGAAGCCGTCGAGGACGACATAGATCAGGATCGACAGCCCCATGAGGGCGGCAAAGACAAAGGGCAGCCAGACGGCGGGATCGTCGAACATCGCCGTCACTCCGCCGGAACCGCGTGGCCGCGCGGCGCGCCGCCGCCCACGGGTGTGCCCTTGGCCCCCGTCCGCGCCAGATGCATCAGCGCGCCCATGTAGGCCAGCAGGAGGAAGGCATAGACCGCAAGATACGCCACCAGAGACGAGGCCACCATGGCGGGTGCCACATCCCCCACAGCTTCGGCCGTGGACAGCACTCCCTGCACCAGCCAGGGCTGGCGCCCGATCTCAGTCGTGTACCAGCCCGCAAGCGTGGCCACCCAGCCCGAGAAGGTCATCGCGACCATGCCCCAGAGCACCGGCCGCGGCAGCCCCGCAGGCCCGCCCCGCCGCCACATCAGGACCACCGCCGCCCAGGAAAGCGCCAGCATCGCCATGCCGGTGGCCACCATCACCCGGAAGGACCAGAACACCGGCGCCACGGGCGGATGCAGCGGCGTGCCATCCTCGGCCACGAAGTCATTGAGGCCCGGCACCACGCCCGAGGCGGAATGCTTCAGGATCAGCGAGGCGCCGTTGGGGATCGCCACCTCGAAGCGGTTGCTGCGCGTCTCCATGTCGGGCAGCGCGAAGAGGACCAGCGGCACGTTCCCGCGTGTTTCCCAGTTCGCCTCCATCGCGGCCACCTTCTGGGGCTGATGCTCCAGCGTGTTCAGGCCGTGCATGTCGCCCATGAAGATCTGTGCGGGGATCAACACCGCACCCAGGATCGCGCCCACGCGGATGCCCGAGGCCACGGCGGGCGCACGGTCGCCGCGCAGCCAGCGCCAGGCCGACAGCCCCGCGATCAGGAAGGCGCAGGTCAGGCCCGAGGCCAGCAGCATATGCGTCAGCCGGTAGGGCATCGACGGGTTGAAGATGATGGCGAACCAGTCGGTGGCATGGGCCACGCCGTCGCGCATCTCGAACCCCTGCGGCGTGTGCATCCATGAGTTCAGCACGATGATCCAGAATGCGCTCATCGTCGTGCCGAAGGCGACGAGGAAGGTCGCGGTGGTATGCACCCAAGGTTTCACACGGCTTGCCCCGAAGAGCATGATGCCGAGGAACACCGCCTCCAGGAAAAACGCGGTCATGACCTCATAGGCCAGGAGCGGCCCGGCGATGTTGCCCACACGCTCCATGAACCCCGGCCAGTTGGTGCCGAACTGGAACGACATCGTGATGCCCGACACAACGCCAAGCGCGAAGGACAGGGCAAAGACCTTCACCCAGAACATGTAGAGGTCCATCCATTTGCGGTTCTGCGTCCAGGTGAACCGGAGTTTGAAAAACAGAAGGACCCAGCCCAGGGCGATGGTGATCGTGGGAAACAGGATGTGAAAACTGATGTTTGCCGCGAACTGGATGCGCGACAGCATGAGGGTGTCCATGACGTGCCTTTCTTCTCGGCGCATTGCCGTTGTGCGTCCATATAGGGGGCAGGCTACCCCGAAGCAGCATGTTGCGACCAGCCGTCGCGCGTGCGTCAGGCCAGCAGGCGGTCCACAAGCGCAGGCAGGTCGTCGAAATGGTGCAAGAGCGCATCAGGGGCCAGCCGCGCGATCCCCGCGCCCTCAGGTCCAAACGTCACCAGCACGATGGGCACACCGGCCGCGCGAGCGGTGTCGCGGTCGGTCACCGTGTCACCGATCAGGAGCGAGCGGGCCACCGTGCCGTCCACCCGGCGCACGCTTTCGGCATAGGGGGCGGGATCGGGTTTGCGGGTGGCCAGCGTATCGGCCCCCACCAGCGCACCAAAGAGGTCGCGGATGCCAAGGCGGCGGGTCAGCGTTTCAGCCAGTCCCTCCGGCTTGTTGGTGCAGATGGCGGTGGCATGGCCTTCCGTGCGCAGCGCCTCCACCGCCGCCACAGCGCCGGGATAAAGGCGGGTGTGGGTGTCGATCGCCTCGGCATAGGCGGCGAGCAGCACGGGGTATTGCGCATTCACCGCCTGCTCATCCCCGCCTCCCCGCCGCGAGAACCCGAGCCGCAGCATGGCCCGCCCCCCGGCAAAGGCGGTGGCGGCGTCTGTGTCGTGGTCAAGCGGGGCGCCCATCCCCAAAAGGTCAAAACAGTGGTTCGCCGCCGCGATCAGGTCGGCCGAGGTATCGGCCAGCGTGCCGTCCAGATCGAAAACCACCGTGCGCATCGCGGGCCATCCCTGTAACAGGCCGCAAGGCGGCGTGAGGCGGGGCGGGTTGCCAGCCCCCACGGCCTGTATAAAAGGTGCGGCATGAGCAGGAAAGGCGAAACGATGGCGCTGACGGTGATCGTGCTGGCCGCAGGGCAGGGCAGCCGGATGAATTCGGACCTGCCGAAGGTGCTGCACCCCTTGGGCGGTGTGCCGATGCTGCATCACGCGCTGACGGCGGCGCGGGCGCTGGAGCCGGTACACATCGTCGTGGTGACAGGGCACGGCTCAGCCCCGGTCGAAGCGGCGGCGCGCGCCTTTGACGAGGGCATCGAGTGCGTGGTGCAGGCCGAACAGCTGGGCACCGGCCACGCCGTGCGGCAGGCGCGCGCGGTGCTGGCGGGCGAAGGGCCGGCCATCGTGCTCTACGGCGACACGCCCTTTGTGCGGGCCGAAACGCTGGAGGCGATGGTGGCGGCCCTTGCCCGGCACCAAGTGGTGGTGCTGGGGTTCGAGGCAGCTGAGCCGGGGCGCTACGGGCGGCTGGTGGCGGAGGGCGACACGCTGCGCAGGATCGTGGAATATCTTGATGCAACGGATGAAGAACGCGCGATAAACCTTTGCAACGCCGGGGTTGTAGCCTGTGCTGCGGCTCTGTTGGGTCAGCTCGTGGACCGCATCGGCAATGCCAATGCCAAGGGCGAATACTACCTGACGGACATCGTGGCGCTGGCCCGTGCCGAGGGCCTGTCGGCAGGTGTGATCCGCTGTGACGAGGCCGAGGTTCTGGGCATCAACACCCGATCCGAACTTGCGGCGGCAGAAGGGATATTCCAGAACCGCGCGCGGGCCGCGGCGCTGGAGGATGGCGTGACGCTGACCGCCCCCGAAACGGTGTTCCTGTCGCTGGACACCGTGATCGGGCGCGATGCGGTCATCGGCCCGCATGTGATCTTCGGCCCCGGTGTCACGGTTGAATCGGGGGCCGAGATCAAGGGGTTCTGTCATCTGGAGGGCTGCCACATCAGCCGCGGCGCCAGCGTCGGCCCCTTTGCCCGCCTGCGCCCAGGGGCGGAACTCGCCGAGGATGTGCATGTCGGCAATTTCGTCGAGATCAAGAACGCCATCCTGGATGAGGGCGCGAAGGTCGGCCACCTGACTTATCTGGGTGACGCGCATGTGGGCGCGTTCGCCAACATCGGCGCGGGCACGGTCACCTGCAACTATGACGGCGTGTCGAAACACAGAACCGAGATCGGCGCGCGCGCGTTCATTGGATCGGACACCATGCTGGTAGCCCCGGTGCGGATCGGGGCGGGGGCGATGACCGCTTCGGGGTCGGTCATCACGCAGGATGTGCCGGGGGACGCCCTCGCGGTAGGGCGTGCACGGCAGGAGAACAAGCCGGGCTTTGCCGCCCGGCTGATGCAGAAACTGCGTGCCGCCAAGGCCGCGAGGAAAGGTCAGTAAATGTGCGGGATCGTTGGTGTATTGGGCAGGCACGAGGTTTCGCCCCTGATCCTCGAGGCGCTCAAGCGGCTGGAATATCGCGGCTATGACAGTGCGGGCATCGCCACCGTCCATAACGGGCGGCTTGACCGCCGCCGCGCAGTCGGCAAGCTGATCAACCTCTCGGATCTCCTCGTGCATGAACCGCTGCCGGGCAAGGCAGGGATCGGGCATACCCGCTGGGCCACCCACGGCGCGGCCACCGTGTCGAACGCTCACCCCCACCGGGCGCGCGGCGTGGCCGTGGTCCACAACGGGATCATCGAGAACTTCCGCGACCTGCGCGCCGAAGTCGAGGCGGCGGGACATGCCCACGAAAGCCAGACCGACACGGAAACCGTGGCCCTTCTGGTGCAGATTCAGATGGATATGGGGGCCAGCCCCGCAGAGGCGGCCGCGGCGGTGCTGCAGCGGCTGACGGGGGCCTTTGCGCTGTGCTTCCTGTTCGAGGGCGAGGAAGACCTGATGATCGCCGCTCGGCGCGGATCGCCGCTGGCCATCGGGCACGGGACAGGAGAGATGTTCGTGGGCTCGGACGCCATCGCACTCGCCCCCATGACCGATCGCGTGACCTATCTTGACGAGGGCGACTGGGCCGTGATCACCCGCGCCGGGGCCACGATCCGCGATGCGGCGGGCCGGCTTGCGAACCGCGCGGAAACCCGCATCGCGGTGGATGCGACCCGGGTGGACAAGGCCGGATACCGCCATTTCATGGCCAAGGAGATCGACGAGCAGCCGATGATCGTGGCCGAGGCGCTGCGCGCGGCGGGGGTTGGCGGTGCCACATCCGCGCTGTCCCTGAGCGACGAGGTGAATTTCGCAGGCGTTGACCGGCTGGTGCTGGTGGCCTGCGGCACCGGGCACTACGCGTGCGCCATCGCGAAATACTGGTTCGAGCAGATCGCGGGCCTGCCGGTGGACACCGACATCGCCAGCGAGTTCCGCTACCGCGACCCGGTGCTGTCGCCCGACCAATGGGCGGTGTTTGTCAGCCAGTCAGGCGAGACGGCCGACACGCTGGCCGCGCTGCGCCATGTGCAGGGTCGGGTGGCCAAGGTGGTGGCGGTGGTGAACGTGCCCACATCCTCCATCGCGCGCGAGGCGGACCTTGTGCTGCCGATCCGGGCGGGGATCGAGGTGGGCGTCGCCTCGACCAAGGCCTTCACGGCGACGCTGGTGATGCTCTACCTGATGGCGCTGAAGGCGGGGGTGGACCGGGGGCGGCTGGATGCGGCGGCGCTGGCCGACCAGCTGGCCGATCTTGCGCTGCTTCCGGGGTTGATGAACGCGGGCCTGGCACTTGCGCCGCGGGTGGCCAGCATGGCGGGCGAGATCGCAGGCGCGCGCGACATCCTGTTCCTCGGGCGGGGGCCGATGTATCCGCTGGCGCTGGAGGGGGCGCTGAAGCTGAAGGAAATCAGCTATATCCACGCCGAGGGCTATGCGAGCGGCGAACTGAAGCACGGCCCTATCGCGCTGATCGACGCGGCGGTGCCGGTGATCGTGCTGGCCCCGCGCGACGCCTTGTTCGAAAAAACCGTATCGAACATGCAGGAGGTCATGGCGCGGCAGGGGCGGGTGATCCTGATCACCGACCGCGAGGGCGCGGCCGAGGCGGGTGCCGGCTGCTGGCAGGTGCTGGTGATGCCCGCGGTGCCCGACGCGCTGGCGCCGATCCTCTATGCGATCCCGGCGCAGCTGCTGGCCTATCACACCGCCATCGCCAAGGGCACAGATGCCGACCAGCCGCGCAACCTGGCGAAATCGGTGACAGTGGAATGACGCCCCATGCGGCGCTGGACGCCATCGCGGCCCATGCCGATGGGGCCCGGGCGGTGCAGATGGCGGCCTATCACAAGGTGGCGCGCCGCTATCTGGGCGTGCCGGTGCCGGTGGTGGATGCGCTGGCAAGGGACTGGCGGGCTGGGCTGACCGTGGCGGAGCGCGCGGCGCTTGCGCAAGGGCTGTGGGAGACGGACGTGCACGAGGCGAGGGTGGCCGCCGCGCCGCTGCTGACCCAGGCACGCATCCGCGACGACGCAGCGGTCTGGGACACCATCGCCGCATGGGTGCCCAGCTTCGACGCCTGGGCGCTGGCCGACCATGCTGCGGGCGCAGGCGCCCGGCGGCTTGTGGCCAATCCGGCCCGGCTCGACGAAGTGGAAGCCTGGGTCGGCGCACCGCATCTGTGGACGCGCCGCGCGGCACTGGTGATGACGCTGCCCTGGACGAAACAGAACCACCCGACGGCAGAGGACATCGCCATCCGCGACCGGGTGCTGGGCTGGTGCGGGCTGCTGGCGGGCGACCGGGACTGGTTCATCCAAAAGGCAGTGGCCTGGTGGCTGCGGGACCTCTCGCGCCACGATCCCGCGCGCAGCCGCGCCTGGCTTGCGACGCATGGCAACCGGTTGAAACCCTTTGCCCGCCATGAGGCGGCACGGTATTTGGGGGCTGAGTAGGGGGGCTGTCTGCCCCCCTCTGGGCCTTGCGGCCCATTCACCCCCCGAGGATACTTCTGGACAGAAGAAACCTGCAGTTGCTTCTTCTGTCCGCAAATATCCCGGGGGGAGGCGTTTGCGCCGGGGGGCAGCGCCCCCCCTCTTTGCCTCGCTCTCACCCGTTCCCGCGCCCGGCGAAGCGGCCCGCATCCTCGGCCGCCGCGCGCAAGGCGCGGGATTTGTTGACGGTTTCCTGAAATTCCGCCTCCGGGTCGCTGTCGAAGACAACGCCGCCGCCGGCCTGGGTGTAGAGCTGTCCATCCTTCAGGACGGCGGTACGCAGGGCGATGCAGAAATCCATCTCGCCGTTGGCGGCGAAATAGCCCACACCGCCACCATAGACGCCGCGCTTTTCGGGTTCGAGTTCGTCGATGATCTGCATGGCGCGCACCTTGGGTGCGCCAGAGACGGTTCCCGCGGGCAGGCCCGCGAGGAGCGCCGAGAGCGCATCCTCGCCCGGCCGGATCTCGCCCACCACGTTCGACACGATATGCATGACGTGGCTGTAGCGTTCGATGATGAATTCCTCGGTGGGCCGCACGGTGCCCACCCGTGCCACGCGACCGACGTCGTTGCGACCGAGATCCAGGAGCATCAGGTGTTCCGCGCGTTCCTTGGGGTCGGCCAGAAGGTCGGCCTCGTTCGCGCGGTCCTCCTCGGGGGTCAAGCCCCGCTTGCGGGTGCCTGCGATGGGGCGGATCGTGACCTGGCCGTCCCGAAGGCGCACGAGGATCTCGGGGCTGGCCCCCACCACCTGGAAACCCCCGAAGTTGAAGAAGAACATGAAGGGCGATGGGTTGGTGCGCCGCAGCGAGCGGTAAAAGGTGAAGGGGGGCAGGGTGAAATCCTGCCGCCAACGTTGCGAGGGCACAACCTGGAAGATGTCGCCCGCGCGGATGTAGTCGCGCGCCCGCTCTACCGCGGCGAGATAGCCCGCATGGGTGAAGTTCGACACCGCAACGCCCACGGGCGAGGCGTCGCCCAGGTCGCGGGTGGCGCCGGGGGGGGCGCGGTCGAGGTCGCGCAGTGCGTCCATCACGCGTTCGGCCGCCTGCGCATAGGCGGCACGTGCCGTGGTGGCGGGGGCGGCCCAGGCGGGGGCCACCACCGTCACCTCGCCCTTCACCCCGTCGAGAACCGCCACCACCGAAGGGCGCACCAGCACCGCGTCTGGCAGGCCCAGGGGATCGGGGTTCACGTCGGGCAGGTGTTCGACCAGCCGGATCATGTCATATCCGAGATAGCCGTAAAGGCCCGCCGCGATGGCGGGCAACCCCTCGGGCATCGTGATGGCGCTTTCGGCGATCAGGGCGCGCAGGGAGGCAAAGGGGTGGCGTTCATCGCGGCGGAAAGCCGTGCTGTCGAAGCGCGCCTCGCGGTTGATCTCCACTGCCTCGCCGCGGCAGCGCCAGACCAGATCGGGCTTCAGCCCCACCACCGAGTAGCGGCCGCGCGCCTCGCCCCCCGTCACCGATTCCAGCATGAACGTGTCGGCCCGCGCCTCGCCCAGTTTCAGCATCAGGGATACCGGCGTATCCAGATCGGCCGCCAGCCGCGCCCAGACGACCTGGTTGCGCCCGGCGGCCCAGCCGCGCTCGAATTCCGCGAAATCGGGGTAAAGCTGCGCCATGGCAGGCTATTGCATCTGCGCGTGGACGGCCGCCAGCGCCTGTTCGTCAAAGAAGATGCCCGCATTGGCCGTCAGCGCCTGTGTGAAGAGCGCAAAGGCGTCCTGCGCCAGCGCCGCCTCTGCCTGCGCCGCGATGGCCGTGCGCAGGGTGGCAAGGCCCGCGTCCTCGGGATCGGCGGGCACCTGGCTGTCAAGCCGCAGCACGCCCACGAAGCCCGGCCCCTCGATCACGCGCAGTTGGCCGGGCTGCATTGCAAAGACGGCCTCCATGAAGGCCGCCGGCGCGCCTTCGACGAAGCCGTCGCGCGCAATGCGGGGCGTCACCTCCAGGATGCCATAGGCGCCGAGCGAGGCGCCGCCCTCGACCTCGGCCTTGATCGCGGTTGCGCGGTCGGCAAGTCGGCTGGCAACCTCGGCCGCGCGCCAGGACTGCGCCACGCGGTCGCGCACCTCGTCCAGCGGCAGGGGTGCGGGGGGCAGCACCTCGACCAGCCGCAGGACCACAAGGCCACCATCGGCCAGATCGACCAGCACCGGGAAATCGCCCTCGCGCGCGCGGGCTGCGGCGTCGCGGAAGGCGGGGTAACCCGCGATGGGGTCGTCCGAGGCGGGCACGAGGTCGATCATGCCGGCCGTCATGCCCTCATCGGTGACCAGTTCGTCAATCTCGGCCCCTCCGGCCAACAGGTCGTCGATGGTGTCGCGGCGGTCGGCGATGGCGCGGCGGGCCACGTCGGAGGCGAGTTCCGCCACCAGATCGTCGCGCGCCTCGTCGAAGGTGATTTCCTGCGCGGGCAGCACGCCGTTCATGCGAAAGATCGCGGGGCCGAGGGGCGATGCGAAGGGGCCGACCACGCCGGGCTCCTCCAGTGCAAAGATCGCAGGTCCGGCGGCGCCAAGGTCTAGCAGGGACATGTCGCCCATGTCGGTATCGGCAAGGTCGAGGCCCCGCTCGGCCACCAGCGCATCGAAGGTGGCCCCCTCTGCGATGCGGGCCATCGCGGCCTCGGCCGCCGCCTGGTCAGCCATCACCAGCCGTTCGACCAGCCGCCGCTCGGGCTGGACGAAATCGGTGATCCGCTCATCATAAAGGCGGCGCAGGGCGGTGTCGTCCACCGTCATTGTTGGCGCGAGATCGGCGGGCAACAGGGTCGCATATTCGATGCGGCGCGCCTCGGGGCGGGTGAAGGCGGCGAGGTTGCTCTCATAATGCGCCGTCAGGTCTGCCTCGGTGGGGTCGGGCAGGGGGCCCTCAAGATCCCCCTCGGTCAGGCGCAACAGGGAAAAGCCGCGCCGTTCGCCGACATAGGCAAAAAGCGTGTCGGTCAGGGGCGCCGGGGCTGCAAAGCCGCCCGACATTGCCCCTTGCAGGATAGATCGGGCAAGGTCGTCGCGCAGCCGCCGCTCGAACTCCGCCTCGCGCAGGTTGTTGCGCTCCAGCGTGAAGCGGTAGGCGTCGCGGTCGAACTGGCCCGAGGGCCCGCGGAAGGCGGGGATGTCGGTGATCTCGGCGGCCACGCGGGCGTCGCCCGCCGACACGCCGATGCGCGCGGCCTCATTGTCCAGTGCCGCCTGCGTGACCAGTTGCTGGCGCACCTGACGGTCGAGGCCAAGCGCCTGCGCCTGCGCGAAACTGACCGGCTGGCCCACCTGCGCGGAGAAGGCGCTCATCTCGGCGCGCAGGGCATTTGCATAGTCGGTCACGGTGATCTGGCGGTCGCCCACGCGGCCGACCGAGGTGACCCCGCCGCCGAAATTGGTGATCGAGAACCCCGCAAGGCCCACGATCAAGAGCACCAGCATGATCCAGACGAAGATATTGGCGATGCCGTTTTTCTTCTTCCTCGGGGTCTCGGGGTCGGGTCTGGCCATGAACGCTCTCGGATCGCGGGGGCTGGGGTCGCCGGGTGCGGCTTTGTCTAGTGGCCTTCGCCAAGGGGGGCAAGGGCCGCGCGCGACCTCAGCGGGCGAGCACCGTGACCATCGGCAGATCGGTGAGGGGCAGGTTCAGCGCGCGGAAGGCGGGCAGCGACAATTGCGCGGCCCCCTCGCCCGGGATCAGATCGACGGCAAGCGACGCCCCGGCGGCGGTGGTCACGCGGCCGGGACCGGCGGCCTTGACGAGAGCCGAGCGCAGCCAGAACCCGGGTTCCGCTGGATTTCCCAGCGACACCGCGACCTTTCCCAGTTCCCGCTCGCCTGCGGGGGCAGGGGGCGGGGCGAGGGCGGCGGCCTTTTGCGCGGCGGTTGTGGTGTCCAGTGTCGCAGCAGTCCTGGCGCCCCGTGGGGGAGGCGGGGCGACGGGGGCGGCGGGCGCAACCTCAATCGCAGCTGTTGCGGCGGGCCCCGCATCGGCGCGAGGCTTGATGAGGTTGGTGATCCGCGCGCAGCCCGGCAGGGCGATGGCGAGGGCAAGCAGAACCGGCAGGATACGCGATATTTTCATGGCGTGATGTTAGCGGCGGGTCGGGGCAGGCACAACGGGGCGCATGCTCACTTGCGCGGCACCATGCGTGGCATTACCCTTTTGTCATGAACGCATCCCTGATCCCCGCCCCGCTGATTGATCCCTTCGCCCGCCCGATCCGCTATCTGCGCGTGTCGGTCACCGACCGGTGCGATTTCCGCTGCGTCTATTGCATGTCGGAGAACATGACCTTCCTGCCCAAGGCGGACCTTCTGACGCTGGAAGAGCTTGACCGGATGTGTTCGGCCTTTGTGCGGCTGGGGGTGGAAAAGCTGCGCATCACCGGGGGAGAGCCCCTGGTGCGGCGCAACATCATGTCGTTTTTCGCCGCAATGACGAGGCATCTGGAGGCGGGCACACTGAAGGAGCTGACGCTGACCACGAACGGCAGCCAGTTGCGCAAGTTCGCCGCCGATCTGGCAGGCATGGGCGTGCGGAGGATCAATGTGAGTCTGGATACGCTGGACGACGCGAAATTCGCGGCCGTCACGCGGTGGGGGCGTCTGGCCCAGGTGCTCGACGGGATCGCGGCGGCGCAAGAGGCGGGGATCCGGGTCAAGATCAATGCCGTCGCGCTGCGCGGTTTCAACGAAGATGAACAGTTCCGCCTGACCGAATGGTGTGCCGAACAGGGGCATGACCTTACCTGGATCGAGGTCATGCCGATGGGCGATCTGGGCAACGAGGACCGGCTGGACCAGTATTGGAGCCTCAGGGACCTGCGCGCCCGCTATGCCGAGCGCTACACCCTCACCGATCTTGCCGAGCGGACGGGCGGCCCCGCCCGATATGTGCGGCTCGAGGAGACGGGGCAGAAGGTGGGCTTAATCACGCCCCTGACGCATAACTTTTGCGAAAGCTGCAACCGGGTGCGGCTGACCTGCACCGGGGAACTCTATATGTGCCTGGGGCAGGAGGATATGGCGGACCTCCGCGCGCCATTGCGCGCGAGCATCGAGGACGCGCCCATCGAGGCTGCCATCCGCGCGGCCATCGCGCGCAAGCCCAAGGGTCATGATTTCGACTATACCCGTCAGGGTGTAGCGGGCCAGATGACCCGGCACATGAGCCATACGGGCGGCTGAACGGCGGCGCGTGCGGGATGTGGCCCTACAGGCGCGACAGCGCGGGCACGACCAGCCGCTGACCCACCGCGATACGGTCCGGGCCGGACAGGATGCGCCGGTTGGCGTCATAGATCACGGGGTATTTCCCGGCGTCGCCGTAGTAGCGCAGCGCGAGGCCACCCAGCGACTCGCCTGGCTGGACAAGATGCAGCACATCCTGCGTCGCCGCGCGCGGCAGCGCGGCCAGCAGCGCATCCGCATCCGGGTCTGATGCGTCGCCTTCCTCCAGCTCCGCCCCCTGCGCGCGGGCCACGATGGAGGCAAGCAACACCGCCGTGTCCACGCGGCCCTCGGCCGTGACAAGGCCCGGTGGCGCCGCAATCTCGCCCCGACCTGCCGCCTCGTTCACGAGGGCGTCGATGTAGGCGTCCGACTGCCCTTCGCGCAGGGCCTGTGTCACCAGCCTCTGCAATGTGACGGGGGGCGCCGCCGCGACCGCAGGGGCGCGGAAGGATCGCAACCCTGCGAGGGCAGATGCCGACATTGCGGAGAGCACCGCATCGCCCCCTGCCGGTGCCGCTGGCGGCGCCGCCGCCGGATTTGCCAGACCGGCCAGAACCTGCGCCGTCGTGGTTTCGAGGTCGGAGGCGATCGCCTCTGCCGGGGTAACTGCTGGCGAGGAGACTGCCGCTGCGGTGTCTGGCGCGGACCTGACTGGCGAGGGGCGTTCCGCCGCGGCCTCGGCCTCGACACGCGGCGACGGTTTCTTCAGCCACCCCATCGGATCGACCGTTATTGCCAGGCTCGCCAGGATGATGATGGCCAGATAGCTGAGGGCGAGGCGTTTCATGGATCACTCCGGTCAGGGGGGCACGCACGACAGGCAAGGTGTTTGTCAGCCCTGACCGGCAGGCTTGACCACCGTCAGCCCAAGAAGCAGCCAGTTCTGCATGCCGCCCCGATAATAGCGCAGCTTTTCCGCAGGATAGCCCGCGTCGATCAGATACCGGATGGCCCGGGGCGACTGATCGCACCATGGCCCGTTGCAGAACAGCGCCAGATCGAGTGCTTCGGAAAAATCGAATCCTCCCCCGGCAAGCGAACGCGCGCCAAGCGCCAGCAGGATCTGGTCGCGATAGGGATTGGACGGGGCCAGCGTCGCAAAGGGCACGTTGACCGCGCCGGGGATGGTGCCCTTGGCATACCATTCGGGCAGACGCGAATCCATCACGACCCCCCGGCCGGGAGCGGCATACCTGTCCAGAAAGCTGATCAGTTCCAGTTCCCCCAGCGTCTCGACCCCCGGGGCCGCCTGCATCGGATGGATGCAGAAGGGCGGGCAGGGTCGCGAGGTCTTGGCGAAATCGCCGCTGATCGTGGCGCCCTGATCCTGGTTGCGTGCGATCACCACCGTCTCGCCCCCAAGCAGCAGACGCGCCTCGGCCATGTCCTCGGTCAACCGAACGTCCTGTGCCTCTGCCGGGTAAGCCGTCGCCCAAAGGGCGATCAGGATGCCGCACGGAACAGCAATCGGCGTCGCCCAATGGTGTTGAACTTGATCAAGCAGCATATGGCATCCCCCGATGCGGATAATGCCGCCGATATCCCCGGACAATAAAACTGGTAGGGTCGGCAGCCCCTCATACGAAATGTTGCATCGGCCCGACCTTACGTCAATTGCTTTCTGGACAAATGCCACCGCGCGCCGCACGGGTTGCACGGGAATCCCTGGCCCGTATCCTGAAACGTCACTTCACCGTCACGGACCGCCGGCATCACCCAGAGGACACGGGCGCGACGGGCAGGCCGACGCCGCGTGGAGGGAAGGCGATGGCGGGCAGCGAATCGATGGGTGTTCCGGCCGGCCTGCATCTGGGGTGGGAGGAATGGGTGGCCCTGCCGGGGCTTGGCCTGCCCGCGCTCAAGGCCAAGGTGGATACCGGCGCGCGCACCTCGGCGCTGCATGCGTTCGACATCGAACCCTTTGGTTCGCCCCGGGCTCCGCATGTGCGGTTTCTCATCCATCCGATCCCCGGGCGCGAGGATGTGACCATCGCCTGCTCGGCCCCCATCCGCGACCAGCGCGAGATCACAAGCTCCAATGGCGAGACCGAGACGCGTTTTGTGATCGAGACCGAGGTTGTGATGGGCAGCCGCCGCTGGCCCATCGAGGTGAGCCTGACCGACCGGGGCGGGATGGCCTTCCGTATGCTCCTGGGGCGGCAGGCACTGGGCGAGGGCGCGATGGTTTCGGCCACCGAAGGATTCCTGCACGGCATGCTGGGCTATGACGCCTATCACTCGGCCCGCGTGCTGGCCCGTGCGCCCCCGCGCACGCTGCGGGTGGCGGTGCTGTCGCGCGAGGGCGGGGCCTATTCCACCCGCCGCATCGTCGAAGAGGGCACCCGCCGCGGCCATGTGGTCGAGGTGCTGGATACAACGCGGCTTTACGTGGGGATCGGCCCGCTGGCCCCCGAGATCCATTATGACGGCGCGCGCCTGCCGCATTTCGACGCGGTGATCCCGCGCATCGGGCATGGCGTCACAGCCTATGGTGCCGCGATCCTGCGCCAGTTCCAGGCGCGCGGCACCTGGCTGGTGAACGGCCCCGAGGGGATCGTGCAAAGCCGCGACAAGCTGACCGCGCATCAGGTGCTGGCGCGCCACCACATCCCGATGCCCGCCACCGCCTTTGCGTCGTCGCCCAAGGACACCGAGAATCTGATCGAGTTGGTGGGCGGTGTCCCGCTGGTGGTGAAGTTGCTCGAATCAAGCCAGGGCAAAGGGGTCGTGCTTGCCGAGACGCAGGCGGCGGCGGCGTCGGTCATCTCTGCCTTCCGGGGGCTGAAGGCCGATTTCCTGGTGCAGCGGTTCGTGGCCGAGGCGGGCGGATGCGACATCCGCTGTCTGGTCGTCGATGGCCGCGTGGTGGCCGCGATGCGAAGGCGCGCGGCCAAGGGCGAATTCCGGTCGAACCTGCATCAGGGCGGCACTGCCGAGGCCGTGCGCATCAGCCGCGAGGAGCGCGAGGTGGCGATCCGCGCCGCCCGTGCTTTCCGGCTGGGCCTTGCCGGGGTGGACCTCTTGCGCGCCTCGGATGGGCCGAAGGTGCTGGAGGTGAATTCCTCACCGGGCTTCGAGGGGGTAGAGCGCGCGACGGGTCGCGATATGGCCGCGATCCTGTTCGACACGGTGGAACGCCATGTCCGCCCCACCCCCGCCCGCCGCACGCGCAGCAAGACCGACCGTTGACGCAGGCCGCGCCGCCGCGCAAATGTCGGGCGATGCATGACCCAGGTCCCCTCAGCTTTGCCGGAAGCTTCACGCAGCAAGAGCCGATCCCAGAGGCGGGCATCGCCGCCGCGATGGAGGTGATGCGCCACGCGCGCCTTCACCGCTACAACGTGACCCCGGGCGAAGTGCCCGAAGTGGCTGCGCTGGAAGAGGAATTCGCGGCCTTCACCGGCGCGCGCTTTTGCCTTGCCGTGGCCTCGGGCGGCTATGCCATGGCGACCGCGCTGCGGGCCTTGGGGGTGGGGCAGGGCGATGCGGTGCTGTCCAATGCCTTTACCCTGGCCCCTGTGCCCGGGGCGATTGCCAGCCTTGGCGCGCGGCCGGTGTTCGTGGAGGTGACCGAGGCGCTGACCATCGACCTTGATCATCTGGCGCAACTGGCGGGCAGCAGCGGGGCGCGGGTGCTTCTTCTGTCGCACATGCGCGGGCATGTATGCGACATGGAGCGGCTGATGGCGATCTGCGATGCGGCGGGCATCGCGGTGGTGGAGGATTGTGCGCATACGATGGGCGCGGAATGGCGGGGCCTCCCCTCGGGGCGGCACGGGGCGATGGCCTGCTATTCGACCCAGACCTACAAGCACATCAACAGCGGCGAGGGCGGGTTCCTGACCTGCGACGACCCCGCGCTGATGGCCCGCGCGGTGCTCCTGTCGGGCAGCTACATGCTCTACGCCCGCCACCGCGCCGCCCCGGCGCTCGAAGCCTACGACGGCCTGACGCTGGACACGCCCAACATCTCGGGCCGCATGGACAACCTGCGCGCGGCAATTCTGCGCCCGCAGATCCCGCTTTTGGCCGAACGGCGGGCGCGGTGGCGGGTGCTCTATGACCGGATGGAGGCGGGGCTGCGCGATGCGCCGGGTATCGCGCTGATCCCCCGGCCCGCGCATGAGGATTTCGTGGGGTCGTCCTTCCAGTTCATGCTCCCGGGGTGGGAGGGCGCGCAGGTGGCGGGGCTGGTCGCGCGCTGCGCCGCGCGGGGGGTAGAGCTCAAATGGTTCGGTGCCGCCGATCCTCAGGGGTTCACCTCGGCCTATCGCCATTGGCGATATGCCGCCCCCCCTGTGCTGCCCCGGACCGACCGAATCCTCGCGGGCCTTCTCGACCTGCGCCTTCCGCTGACATTTGCGCCGGGGGATGCCGACGTGATCGCCCGGATCATCCGGGAAGAGGCGGCGCGCAACACCCCCGTCTGACCAATGGCATGTGACGGTGGTCTGGTCACTCCTCTGGCTGCAGCAGGGTAATTTCCCCCGCGATCTCCAGTTGCCGAACCGAAGCGATCACGGCTGACATTGCGGCCTCGGCGTCCCTCTCGCGCACGCGACCGCGCGCGGCCATCTCTTCGCGCAGGCTTTGCGCCATGCGCTGCGACATGTTGCTCAGAAGGAACTCCGCCGCCGCGTTGGCATCGGGGTCCGAGATCGCGCCCGCCAATGCGGTCACCATCACCGGCAGGTCCACAAGCCGCACCACCTTGGGCACGTCGCGCGGGGCGAGACGGACGGGCAGATGGACGAAGGTGAAGATCGCACGGCGCACTTCCGCGGCGAAACCGGCATCCTCGGCCTCCAGCCCCGCCAGCACCTGGTCGCGGGTGGCGGCGGGCGAGACGTTCAGGATGGCCCCTACCCGCTCCACCGGGCCTGTATCAAAGGCGTTCGGGGGCTGGCTGTCGAGTTGCTGCACGATGGCGATACCGATGCGGCGCACCGCCTCGGGGTCCACGCTGCCGGTCATCGACACGGCATGGGTCACCCGCCGCGCCCGGTCGCCGGGCATCAGCGACAAGAGCTCCGCCGCTTTCGGCACAGGCAGCTTCGACAGCATGACCGCCGCCACCTCAACGCTTTCCGCCTCGATCAGCGGCATCAGGCGTTCGGGGGCCAAGTTTGCGATGCGGTCCCAGGGGTCGGCCTTGGCCGAAGCGCCAGCGAGACGGCGCAAACGGCTGGCCGCATTGGGTGAAATGTGACCCGCCATCATCGACAGCGCGCCCTCTATCCCGCCGGGAAAGGACAGGCCCACCTGTTCCAGTTCCGTGATGAATTCGTCCACAACCGCGCCCAGGGTCACACGGTCAACCAGCCGCATGTGACCCATCTGTTCAGTCAGGGCCGCCTGCATGTGTTCAGGAAGGCTCGCCAGCGGCAAAGGCGCGCCTTCAGCCAGCAGGAAACGCACGATCACGGCCGCTTTTTCACGAGGGCTGAGCATGCGCGCCGAGGGGGATGCGGCCCGGGCGGGCTGTGCCGGAACCCGGACCTGCAAGGGGGTGATACGCGCGAGTTCGGCCATCTGAGCCTCCGATTCTGCCTGAGGGGCGGTTCGGAGGCAGCTTGGCCCGGCGCGGTTAACGCGCGCTGAAGGTCAGGAGGTGGGCTGGATCACGCAGGCCTGCGTGGCGGCGTCGAACACCTGGCCTTCGGCGCAGGCCGAGGCGGTGATGTTCATCGGCTTGCGGTCGCCGCAATAGGCAGCGGCGAGGCCGGGCGTCAGGGCCAGCGCGACGGCGGCCAGCGAAAGTTTGAGTTTCATTCGGGGCGTCCTTTGTGTCAGAGGTTCAGGTCCAACGGGCGCCGCGCAGGATATCCCACGCGTATCCACGCCTGAAAGATTAGCACGCCTGCCCGAAGGTCAAAGACATTTTGTTGCGCAGGCGTTCCGAGATGTTCACCCTTTCGTGTCCGTGCCCGCATTTTCGGCGCCGAAGACGCGGGCAAAGATCGTGTCAACATGTTTGGTGTGATATCCGAGATCGAATTTTTCGGCGACCTCGGTCGGCGTCAGCGCGGCGGTCACCTCCGGGTCGGCCAGCAATTCGGTCTGAAAATCGGCCCCCGCCTCCCAAACCTTCATCGCGTTCCTCTGCACGAGGCGATAGGCATCCTCACGGCTGACGCCCGCTTGGGTGAGGGCCAGAAGCACCCGCTGGCTCATCACCAGACCGCGGAAGCGGTTCATGTTGGCCAGCATGTTGGCCGGATAGATCACCAGCCTTTCCACGAGACCCGCCAGCCGGTGCAGCGCGAAATCGAGCGTGATTGTCGCGTCAGGCCCGATCGTCCGCTCCACCGAGGAATGACTGATGTCGCGCTCGTGCCAGAGCGTCACATTCTCCATCGCCGGGATCACCGCCATCCGCACCAGCCGCGCAAGGCCCGTCAGGTTTTCCGACAGCACTGGATTGCGCTTGTGCGGCATGGCGCTGCTGCCCTTCTGGCCGGGGGAAAAGAACTCCTCGGCCTCCAGAACCTCGGTGCGCTGCATGTGGCGGATTTCGGTGGCGATATTCTCGATGGAACTGGCGATGACGCCGAGGGTGGCGAAGAACATCGCGTGGCGGTCGCGGGGAATGACCTGAGTGCTGATCGGTTCGGGGATAAGGCCCATCTGCGCGCAGACATGCGCCTCAACGCGCGGGTCGATGTTGGCGAAGGTGCCGACGGCGCCAGAGATGGCCCCGGTGGCGACCTCAGCGCGTGCGTTCACCAGGCGGGCGCGGTTGCGAGCCATCTCGGCGTAGAAGCGTGCGAAGGTGAGGCCCATGGTGGTGGGTTCGGCGTGGATGCCGTGGCTGCGGCCGATGCGCGGGGTGTCCTTGTGTTCCAACGCGCGGGCCTTCAGGGCGGCCAGCACGCGGTCGAGACCCGCCAGCAGCAGGTCCGACGCGCGCACCAGCTGGATGTTCAACGTCGTGTCCAGCACGTCCGAGCTGGTCATGCCTTGATGGACGAAGCGCGCGGCATCCGCCCCGATGATTTCGGCCAGATGAGTGAGGAAGGCGATGACATCGTGCTTGGTGACGGCCTCGATCTCGTCGATGCGGGCCACGTCGAATGGGGTGTCCTTGGCTTGCCACACGGCGGCGGCGTTTTCCTGCGGGATCACGCCAAGGGCCGCCTGCGCATCGCAGGCATGGGCCTCGATCTCGAACCAGATGCGGAACTTGGTTTCGGGCGACCAGAGGGCGACCATCTCGGGGCGGGAATAGCGGGGGATCATCGGGGCCTCCTTTGGGCGGGGCGTTCCGGGGGCGATTAGACTGCGAGGGGCAAGGGCGCAAGGGAGGCAGGCCTTGCGCGGCCCTGCGCGAGTTTCTAGGCTGCAAGGATGGATGGACCGCATGCCCCCGAGAAAATCCGACTGACCCGCGACGACTGGATCGCCGCAGGGTTTCGCGCGCTTCTTGCCGAGGGGCCGGGGGGGATCAGGGTTGAGGCCATCGCCCGCGAGATCGGCACGACCAAGGGATCGTTCTACTGGCATTTCAAGGATGTCCCAGACCTGCGCGCGGCGATGCTGGCGCTGTGGGAGGCCGAGGCGGTGGCCGTGTCCGCGCTAGAACCAGACCTGCCCGCCCGGCGGCGCGTGATGGCGCTTGTCGATCTGGTGTCGGCTGCGGCGGGGGAGGCCGGGGCCCCGGTGGCCGCCGAGCCCGCGATCCGCGACTGGGCGCGGGGAGATGCGGAGGCACGGGGCGCAGTCGCGCGGCTGGATGCGGCGCGGATCGCCGATCTGCGCGGGTTCCTGACCGAGGCCGGGCTGGGGGCGGCGGCGGCGGCGCGCGGGGCGGTGACGCTCTCGGCCGCGATCATCGGCTTTGCGGCGTTGCGCGGGACGGCAGGGACGGACATGCGGCGCGACCTTGCCGCGCTGGCGCGGGCGGTGCTGGACGGGCGGCTGTAGCTACGCCAGCCCGACCATGCGGCGGATGTCGTCGGGTGTGGCCCCCTCGGCGCGGTATTTCGACAGGGCGCGTGCATCGTCGCGCTTGGCCAGGCGGCGGCCCATATCGTCGCGGATCAGGCGGTGGTGGTGATATGAGGGGGTTTGCAGGCCCAGCAGGCGTTGCAGCAGGACGTGGATCGCCGTGGCCTCAAAGAGATCCTCGCCCCGCACCACATGGGTGATGCCCTGCGCCGCGTCGTCCAGCACAACGGACAGGTGGTAGGAGGTGCCAAAATCGCGGCGGGCCAGCACGATGTCGCCGATGAGGTTGGGGTAGTCACGCGCGGGGGGGGCGACCCCGCCCTGGTGCTCCGGGCCGGTTTCCGTGAAGCGCAGCCCTTCGGCAGACACTGGCGCCCGCAGGGCCGCCGCCATGTCCAGCCGCAGGTGCGCGTTGACAGGGCGCACGCCCGCCGCTCGCGGTCCGGCCCGGCAGGTGCCTGGATAGACAGGGCCATCCGGGCCGTGGTGGGGCGCGCCCTCCTGCGGGGCGCTCAAAGCGGCGTCGATGTCGCGGCGGGTGCAGGTGCAGGGGTAGAGCAGGCCCTGTGACCAGAGCGTGTCGAGGGCCGCGCCATAGGCGGGCATCCGGTCGGACTGGCGCATCGGCTGGCCGTCCCACGCAATGCCCAGCCAGCGCAGATCGTCTACCAGGCGCGCCTCCCACTCCGGTTTGCTGCGCTGCGGGTCGATATCCTCGATGCGCAGCAGGAACCGCCCCCCCGCCGCTCGCGCCATGTCATGCGCCAGCATCGCGGAATAGGCATGGCCAAGGTGCAAGGGCCCCGTGGGCGAGGGGGCGAATCGGGTTACGACAGCCATTCCGTGAACGCGGCCTTGGCGCGGTCGGTATAAACCTTGTAGCGGTCCTTGCGGCCCCGGCGGCCGCCCTTGGCCTCGATGGGGGGGAAGAGGCCGAAGTTCACGTTCATCGGCTGGAAGGTCTTTGCATCCGCGCCCCCGGTGATGTGGGTGACCAGCGCCCCCATGGCGGTGTCGGGCGGGGGCGGGGGCAGGTCGCGCCCGAGGATCTCGGCCGCCGCCATCCGGCCCGCGAGCAGGCCCATGGCGGCGCTTTCCACATAGCCCTCCACCCCCGTCACCTGGCCCGCAAAGCGCAGGCAAGGCCGAAGGCGCAGGCGCATCCGGTCATCGAGCAGCGTGGGCGAGTTGATGAAGGTGTTGCGGTGGATGCCGCCGAGGCGGGCAAAGGATGCCTGCGCCAGCCCCGGAATGCGTCGGAAAACATCGACTTGCGCGCCGTGCTTCATCTTGGTCTGAAAGCCCACCATATTGAACAGCGTGCCCAGCTTGTTGTCGCGGCGCAGCTGCACCACGGCATAGGGCTTCATCGGGTTGTGCGGGTTGGTCAGGCCAACCGGCTTCATCGGGCCAAAGCGCAGCGTCTCGCGCCCGCGTTCGGCCATCACCTCAATGGGCAGGCAGCCGTCGAAATAACCCGCCGTCTCGCCCGCGTGGAACTGGGTCTTGTCGGCCGCCAGAAGGGCATCGATGAAGCCCTCGTATTGCGCGCGGTCCAGGGGGCAGTTGATATAGGCGGTTTGTTCCTCGACCGTCTCGCCCTTGTCGTATCGGCTCTGCATCCAGGCCACGTCCATGTCGATGGTGTCGGCATGGACGATGGGGGCGATGGCGTCGAAGAACGCCAGATGCTCGGCGCCGGTCACCGCACGGATGCTTTCGGCCAGCGCGCCAGAGGTCAGCGGGCCGGTGGCCACGATCCAGTGTCCGGATGAAGGAAGCTCTGCAACCTCCTCACCCACCACGGAAATCAGCGGGTGTGCATGGATCGCTGCGGTGACCGAGGCGGCAAAGGGATCGCGGTCCACCGCCAATGCGCCGCCTGCAGGCAGCCTATGCCGGGTCGCCATGTCCATGATGATCCCCCCCGCCGAACGCATTTCCCAATGCAAGAGGCCCACGGCGTTCCTCTCATCATCATCCGAGCGGAAGGAGTTGGAGCAGACCATTTCCGCCAGATCGCCGGTGCGGTGCGCGAAGGTGCCGACCGCCGGGCGCATTTCGTGGATGACCACGGGCACGCCCATGGATGCCGCCTGCCAGGCGGCCTCGGCCCCCGCCATGCCGCCGCCGATGATATGCAGCGTTTCGGTCATCCTACCCCCGGTAAAGCCCTGCGCGTTGCCCCGCGACAAAGGCCGCAGCGTCGGTCACGTCAAGGCCAAGTTCCGCAGCCTTCAGGAAAAACCCTTGTGCCGGCATCCCTTGCGACAATCGGCCCTCGCACAGTGCGGCGCGCAAGGGCCGACCGGCGGCGGCGTCGGCCTCCATCAGCGCCTCCAGCGCCGCCGTCAATTCGCCCATCCGCCAGCCCAGATCGCGGGCCAGCGCGCCGTAGGTGACGGTGCCGCCTGTGGCTGCGAGGGCCGCCAGCCGCGCCTCAAGCGGGGTCATCGCCCTGTTCGGCGACGCGGGCGACCGAGACCACACGCTCGTCCCTGCCGGTGTTGAACACCTTCACTCCGCCCGCGCTGCGAGAGCGGAAGCTGATCTGCGCCACCGGCACCCGGATCGACTGGCCGGTGGAGGTGGCCAGCATGATCTGGTCGGAGGTCTCGACCGGGAACGAGGCCACGAGCGGGCCGCCACGCATCGCACCGTCCATCGCCTTGACGCCCATGCCGCCTCGACCCCGAACGGGATAATCGTGGCTGGACGACAGCTTGCCTGTGCCGGTTGAGGTGATCGTGAGGATCAGATCCTCCGCCGCCGACATCTGCGCATAGCGTTCCAGCGACAATTCCCCGGCCTCGACGCTCTCCTCGTCGTCGGCTTCCTCGTCGGGGGCCCCGGCCATCAAACGGCGTTGTTTCAGATAGGCCGCGCGTTCGGCGGGGTCGGCCTCGAAATGCCGGATGATCGCCATCGACACCACGCGGTCGCCTGGGGCAAGCCGGATGCCGCGCACGCCGGTCGAGCCTCGGCTCTTGAATACACGGATCTCGGTGGTGGAAAAGCGGATGGCACGACCAAGGGCGGTGACAAGCATCACGTCGTCGGTGTCATCCGCGATGGCGGCATTCACCAGCGTCACGCCGGTCGGCAGGTTCATCGCGATCTTGCCGTTGCGCTTGACGTTGGTGAAGTCGGACAGGTCGTTCTGGCGCACGTCGCCGTCGGAGGTGGCAAAGACGATCTGCAGTGCATCCCATTCCTCCTCTGGCACGTCCACGGGCATGAGGGCGGCGATGCTGACACCCTGCTGGATGGGCAGGATGTTCACGATGGCCTTGCCGCGCGCGTTGCGCCCCGCCATGGGCAGGCGCCAGGTCTTCATCTTGTAGACCATGCCATCGGTCGTGAAGAACAAGAGCCACGTGTGCGTGTTGGCAACGAAAAGCGTCGTCACCACATCGTCTTCCTTGGTGGACATGGAGGCAAGTCCCTTGCCGCCGCGGTTCTGCGCGCGGAATTCGGCAAGCGGCGTGCGCTTGATGTAGCCGCCGGAGGTGATGGTCACGACCATATCCTCGCGCTCGATGAGGTCCTCATCCTCCATGTCGCCCGACCAGTCGAGGATCTCGGTGCGGCGGGGAACAGCAAACAGGGCCTTCACCTCGGCCAGTTCCTCGGCGATGATCGCCATGATCCGTTCCCGGCTGGCAAGAATGGCCAGATAGTCCTTGATCCGGCTCGCCAATTCGGCAAGCTCGTCGGTCACCTCCTTGACGCCCAGGGCGGTCAGACGTTGCAGGCGCAAATCGAGGATCGCGCGGGCCTGCACTTCGGACAGGTTGTAGGTGCCATCCTCGTTGATGCGGTGGCTCGGGTCGTCGATCAGCATGATGTAATCGGCGATGTCCTGCGCGGGCCAGCGGCGGGTCATCAGTTTTTCGCGCGCCTCCGCTGCATCGGCAGAGGCGCGGATGGTGCGCACCACCTCATCGACATTGGAAACGGCCACCGCCAGACCGCAAAGGATATGGCTGCGCTCGCGTGCGCGCCGAAGCTCATAGGCCGTGCGGCGCGAGACGACATCTTCGCGGAAGGCAATGAAATGCGTGAGGAAATCGCGAAGCGTAAGCTGTTCGGGCCGGCCCCCGTTCAGCGCCAGCATGTTGCAGCCGAAATGCACCTGCATCGGCGTAAAGCGGAAAAGCTGGTTCAGCACAACATCGGCCGTCGCATCGCGCTTGAGTTCCACCACAACGCGCACGCCGATCCGGTCGGATTCGTCGGCCACATGGCTGATCCCCTCGATCCGCTTGTCGCGCACCGCATCCGCGATGCGCTCGACCATGGTGGATTTGTTCACCTGATAGGGGATCTCGTCCACGATGATGGCGAAACGGTCCTTGCGGATTTCCTCGACATGCGTTTTTGCCCGGATCACCACCGACCCGCGCCCCTCCAGATAGGCCTTGCGCGCGCCGGAGCGGCCGAGGATCAGGCCACCGGTGGGAAAGTCCGGGGCGGGGATGATCTCCATCAGCGCCTCGGAGGACAGGTCCGGGTTGGCCATCAGGGCGAGGGTGGCGTCGATCACCTCGCCCAGGTTGTGGGGCGGGATGTTGGTGGCCATGCCGACGGCGATGCCGCCCGCGCCGTTGACCAGCATGTTGGGAAAGCGGGCCGGCAGCACCGTGGGCTCGCGGTCCTTGCCGTCGTAATTGTCCTGGAAATCGACGGTGTCCTTGTCGATATCGGCCAGCAGGAACCCGGCAGGCTTGTCCATGCGCACTTCGGTATAGCGCATGGCGGCGGGGTTGTCGCCGTCCATCGAGCCGAAATTCCCTTGCCCGTCAAGGAGTTTCAAGGACATGCTGAACGGCTGCGCCATCCGCACGAGGGCATCGTAAATCGCAGAGTCGCCATGCGGGTGATACTTGCCCATCACGTCGCCCACGGGGCGGGCGGACTTGCGATAGGGCTTGTCGTGGGTGTTTCCGGTTTCGTGCATTGCATACAGAATGCGCCGATGCACAGGTTTTAACCCGTCGCGCAGGTCGGGGATGGCGCGGCTGACGATCACCGACATGGCATAGTCGAGATAGGCCGTCTTCATCTCTGCGGCGATGTCGATCTGCGGCCCGGCATGGGCCATGCGCGGGGTTTCACCTTTATCGTCAATATCTTCCGGGGTGTCGCTCATATGTCGCGCGCGTCCTTCGCCGGGGGTCTAGATCGTGGTGGAGGCGTTATAGACCATACCGGATATGGGGGCAATGCGGCCCGCGGCGCGACGCTGTCAGCCATTTGAGAGGAGTGCCAACATATTGTTTTCGTTGAACCTTAAACCGATTCGCGCATCATCTGTAACGGCAGCATGACGAAAGGAGGCCCCATGCCCGCGACCGAGACTGAACTGATGCTGAAAGGCTATGGCCTGACCACCGCCGAGATATTCTACCGGATGCCGGATTATCGCAGCGTTCTCAATACCTTCGTCTGGCAGGACTATGATCTGGCGCCTGACCATCCGAAGCTGTTCGAGTTCATCGAGTTCTGGCAGGACAAGATCGAAGGCCCGCTGCATTCCATCCGCTTCACCCATCGCAAGCTGATCGGCCCGGGCGAGTGGCGCAATGTGGTGGGCGAGTTGCGGCTGCACTGACGGCCGCCCGCAGCCGTCCCGCGCGCGTCGGTTTTGCGTCGGGTATCCGTCCCGACAGGCCGTGACGGACGCAACGCGTTTGTGCAACGCCCCCGGGCGCGTGCGGCGACCGGGGGCGGGCGATGTCACTCCGCAGCGGCGGGTGTCGCGGCCGGGGTCCGGGCTGCGCCAGGCTCGATCCGCCGGATCGTCCAGCCCATGTAGCCAAAAAGGATCGTGACCAGCGGCGAGACCCAGCAGAATACGGCGAAGGGCCAGTAGAGCAGCGTGGGCACCCCCAGCGTCGCGGCCTGGTAGGCGCCGCCCGACCCCCAGGGCACCAGCGGGTCGAACACCGTGCCTGCGTCCTCGGTCACCCGGCTCAGGTTCTCGGGCGCGAGGCCACGCTCGGCATAGGCGGGGGCATACATCCGCCCCGTGAGCACGAGCGACATATACTGGTCGCACAAAAGAACATTGGCGCCGATGGCGGTGAGGGCGGTTGTCAGGATCAGCGACCCGGTGGACCGGGCGAGCGACAGGATCGCCGCGGCAATCACCTGGATCTGCCCGGTGCCCTGCATGACGCCGCCGAACATCATCGCCACGATGATCAGGCTGATCGTGTAGGTCATCGATTCAAGCCCGCCGCGCGACAGCAGCGCATCGACATCCTCGTTCCCCGTGGACGCCTCATAGCCCGACATCGCCGCGTTCATCGTGGTGGGATAGTCGGCACCCTGCACCGCGATGGCGCAGACAAGGCCCGCCAGCGCGCCGATGGCGATGCCGGGAATCGCGGGGATCTTGCGAAAGCTGAGCGCCATCACGAGGAACGGCGGGATCAGCAGCAGCGGATGGATGGTGAACTGCTGCGCGAGCATCGTCTGGATCGCGTCCACCCGCAGCGTGTCGGCGTTCTGCGGCACATAGAGCTGGCCGATCACCAGATAGGCGATCAGCGCGATGCCGAAGGAGACCGAGGTGGTGGGCAGCATGTGCCGGATGTGGGTGTAAAGATCGACCCCCACCATGGCGGGTGCCATGTTGGTGGTGTCCGACAGGGGCGAGAGCTTGTCGCCGAAATAGGCCCCCGAGAGCACCGCGCCCGCCACCATCGGCAGGGGGATGCCCAGCCCGGCGCCCACGCCCATCAGCGCCACGCCGATGGTGCCGGTGGTGCCCCAGCTTGTGCCGGTCGCGGTGGAGGCGATGGCGCAGATCACCGCGCAGGCGACAAGAAAGATGCCGGGCGAGAACACCGCGAGCCCGTAATAGACCAGCGTCGGCACCACGCCGCCGAGGATCCACAGGCCGATCAGGATGCCGACCAGCAAAAGGATGATGATCGAGGGCAACGCATGGGTGATGCCGCGCACCATGCAGCGCTGGATCGCCTCCCAGGAATGGCCGCAGGAGAGGGCGACGAGGCTGGCCACCGCCACGCCGAACAGCATCGGCAGGTGTGGGGCAAGGCCGAAGACCGCGATCGAGATGCCGATGCCCGCTACGAGCGACAGGAGCGAGACAAGGGCAAGTCGGAGGCTCGGCTTTCGGGCGCGGGCGGAGGGAGGTTCGGAGGTATCGGTCTGGGTCATGGCACTGTCCTGTCGGTTGGGGTTGCGGGAGGGGCGGCGCCCTTGCGGCGCTCTTTTTGGAAAGATGGATGTGCGTCAGGTGCCGGGTGGGGTTTCCCCAGCCGGGCCGCATCAGTCGTGTGGTCTGGCGGGGAACCGGGCAGGGTGCCCGGCTACGGCACCCGGTCAGGCGGTCGCGCGCAGGATCATGCCGAACAGGTCGCGCGGGTCGTCGGGGTCGGCGATCATGTCGAGCATCTGGCCAAGGCCGGTGTCGGCGAGGCGGGAATGGACGTAGCGCAGGGCCGCGAAATCCTCGATGGCAAAGCCCACGCTGTCGAAGAGGGTCACCTGTGACGGGGAACCGCGCCCCGGTGCGGCCCCGGTGATGACCTGCCACAGCTCGGTCACCGGATGATCCGGCGCGAGTTGCTGGATGTCGCCCTCGATGCGGGTCTGGGGCGTGTATTCGGTGAAGATCGCGGCGCGCATCAGGATGTCGCGGTGAAGCTCGGTCTTGCCGGGGCAGTCGCCCCCCACGCCGTTGATGTGCACGCCGGCCCCCACCATGTTGTCGGTCAGGATGGTGGCGTTGGTCTTGTCGGCGGTGACGGTGGTGATGATCTGGGCACCGATGATCGCCTGCTCCGGTGTCTGGCAGGGCACCACGCGCAGGCCGCGCCCGGCGAGGTTGGCCACGCATTTGGCGGTGGCGGCGGGGTCGATGTCGTAAAGCCGCACCTCCTCCAGCCCGCAGATCGCCTTGAACGCGAGGGCCTGGAATTCCGACTGTGCGCCGTTGCCGATCAGCGCCATGGTGGTGGCGCCTTTCGGTGCGAGCCATCTGGCCGCCATGGCGGAGGTGGCGGCGGTGCGCAGCGCGGTGAGGATGGTCATTTCGGACAGCAGCACCGGATAGCCCGTGGCCACATCGGCCAGCAGGCCGAAGGCGGTGACGGTCTGCAACCCCCGCTTCATGTTCGCCGGATGGCCGTTGACGTATTTGAACCCGTAGGTGTGGCCGTCCGAGGTGGGCATGAGTTCGATCACCCCCACGTCCGAATGCGAGGCCACGCGCGGGGTCTTGTCGAACCGGGGCCAGCGGCGGAAATCGGCCTCGATCTCGGCGGCGAGGTCGATGAGCATCGCCTCGATGCCGATGCGGTGCACGAGTTTCATCATGTCATCGACACTGACGAAGGGGACGAGGTTCAGCGTCATGTGCGGCACCTCACTTGGACCGCGTGGGGCGGTCGAACACGCGGCGGCCCATCAGGCTGCCCACCAGATCGACCATCAGCTTCGCGGTCATCCCCCGGTCGTCGAGAAAGGGGTTCAGTTCCACGAGGTCGAGCGAGGTCACGAGGCCCTCCTCATGCAACAGCTCCATCACCAGATGCGCCTCGCGGAAGGTGGTGCCGCCGGGGACGGTGGTGCCGACGGCGGGGGCGATGGAGGGGTCGAGGAAATCGACATCCAGCGAGACATGCAGCATCCCGTCATCGGCCCGCACCCTGTCAAGGAAGGTGCGCAGGGGGGCTACGACACCCGATTCGTCCAGGCTGCGCATGTCCACGGGGATGATGCGGCGCTCGATCAGGGCCGCATGTTCGGCAGGGTCCACCGAGCGGATGCCGAACAGGCAGATGCGGTCGGCGGGGATCGGCGCGGGGAAGGGCGGGAAGGCCTCGAACCCCGCGCGCCCCGCGATATAGGCGACAGGGGTTCCGTGCAGGTTGCCGCTGGTGGTGGAAAGCGGCGTGTGGAAATCGGAATGCGCGTCGAGCCAGAGGACGAACAGCGGCCGCCCCGCGCGCTGCGCATGGGCCGCAGCCCCCGCGACCGACCCCAGCGCCAGGGAATGGTCGCCCCCCAAGACCACCGGCAGCGCCCCCCCGGAGAGCGCCTCTTCCAAGCGGGCACGCAGAACCTCGGTCCAGCCCACCGTTTCGGCCAGCGAATGGACGGCCGGGTTGGGGCTGGTTGCGGGGCGCAGGTCGGGCAGAGAAAGGTCGCCCCAGTCGGCCACGCTATGGCCGAGGTCGCGGATCGCGGCCTCGATCCCGGCAACGCGGTAGGCCATGGGGCCCATCAGGCAGCCGGGGCGCCTCTGTCCGCTGTCGATGGGGGCGCCGATCAGGATGCAGTCTGTCATGGGTCTCTCCGGGGTTCTGATGCAGTTTCCGCGCGTCTTGCGGCACAATCCAGCGCTGTTATGCTCGATCCGCGCAATGGATTGCGCGAGACGGCAGAAGGAATGATCATTTTGGACGATACCGACCAGCGCCTGATCGCCGAGCTTCGCCGCGACGGACGTGCGGCGCTGTCCGACCTTGGGCACCGCCTCGGGATCAGCCGCGCCACGGTGCGCGCGCGGATGGAACGGCTGGCGGCCCAGGGCGAGATCGCGGGCTTCTCCGTGCTGACGCGCGCCGATCTGGAGGCCGCCCCGGTGCGCGCCCTGATGCTGATCGGCATCGAGGGGCGCGGGGCCGAACGGATCATGGCGCGGCTCACGGGCCTGCCGCAGGTGATGGCGGTGCATTCCACCAACGGCCGCTGGGACCTGATCGCGGATCTCGGCGCGCAGACGCTGGCCGAGCTTGATGGCGTGATCTTCCGCATCCGCGAGATCGAGGGGGTGATGACGTCGGAGACCAACCTTGTGCTGTCCACCCGGCGGGCGGGGCGGCGGTAGGAGAGAGCCTGCATCTTGCTCCTCTTCTTTGTTCAAATACCCAAGCGCGGTGTCTGGCAGGTGCGTCGATTGGGTATTTAGGCAAAGAAGAGAACCAGATCGCAGCGCCTTCACCCTTTCGTGCGCCGGGCGCGGCATGGGCGCGCATCCTGTGGCGGGGGCGCGCGTGATCGCATAGACTTGTCGCCAACAGGAGGGCCTTGCCGATGATCGTGGAGCTTGGGCATTTCGCGCTGGTGCTGGCGCTGTGCGTGGCACTGGTGCAGACGGTGATGCCGCTGGTGGGGGCGGCGCGGGGCTGGGCGGGCTGGATGGCCGTGGGCGAGACGGCGGCGACCGTGCAGGTGCTGCTGGTCGGGTTCTCCTTTGCGGCGCTGACCTATGCCTTTGTCACATCGGATTTCAGTCTGGCGCTGGTGGTGGCGAATTCGCACACGCTGAAGCCGATGCTTTACAAGGTGTCGGGGGTCTGGGGGAACCATGAGGGGTCGCTCCTGCTGTGGGTGCTAATCCTGGCGCTCTTCGGGGCCTCGGCGGTGTGGTTCGGGGGAAATCTGCCGGTGCGGCTGCGGGCGCGGGTGATCGCGGTCCAGGGGTCCATCGGGGTGGCGTTCCTGATGTTCATGCTCTTCACCTCCAACCCCTTCCTGCGGCTGGCTGAGCCACCCTTTGACGGGCGCGACCTCAACCCACTGCTGCAGGACCCCGGCTTGGCGTTCCACCCGCCGTTCCTCTATCTGGGCTATGTGGGCCTGAGCATGGCGTTCTCCTTTGCGGTGGCCGCCCTGATCGATGGGCGGGTGGATGCCGCCTGGGGCCGCTGGGTGCGGCCCTGGACGCTGGCGGCCTGGATCTTCCTGACCATCGGCATCGCGCTGGGGTCCTGGTGGGCCTATTATGAGCTTGGCTGGGGCGGGTTCTGGTTCTGGGACCCGGTGGAGAATGCCAGTTTCATGCCCTGGCTGCTGGCCGCGGCCCTGTTGCACAGCGCCATCGTGGTGGAAAAGCGCGAGAGCCTGAAGGCCTGGACGATCCTGCTGGCGATCCTCGCCTTCGGGTTCAGCCTGATCGGCACGTTCATCGTGCGCTCGGGTGTCATCACCTCGGTCCATGCTTTTGCCAATGACCCCGAGCGGGGGGTGTTCATCCTGATGATCACCGCGTTCTTCATGGGTGGCGCGTTGATGCTGTTTGCGGCGCGGGCAGGCGTGCTGGAGGCCAAGGGCGTGTTTGCCCCCGTCAGCCGCGAGGGCGCGTTGGTCGCCAACAACGTGATCCTGGCGGTGTCGTGCTTTGTGGTGTTCATCGGCACGATCTGGCCGCTGGTGGCCGAGATCGGCTGGGGTGCCAAGCTGAGCGTGGGCGAGCCCTTCTTCAACGCGGCCTTCTCGCCCTTCTTCGTGCTGTTGTCGGCGATCCTGCCCATCGGGGCGATGCTGGCCTGGAAGCGGGGCCGGATCGGGCGGTCCTTGCGCCCATTGATCCCCGCGGCGGTGCTTGCGGTGGCGGTGATGGCGCTGGCCTTTGCGATGCAGACCGGGCGTTCGGCGCTGGGGCCCATCGGCGCGCTCTTGGGGGCCTGGGTGGTGTTCGGGGCGATGACCGACCTCTGGTCGCGCACCGGGCGAGACGCGATCGGGGTGCGGCTGGGGCGCCTCACGCGCCTGCCACGGGCGGACTGGGGCAAGGCCACGGCCCATGCCGGGCTGGGCATCACCGTGTTTGCCTGTGCCGCGATGAACGCCTGGGTGGTCGAGGATATCCGCGTGGCGCGCGAGGGCGAGGCCTTTCCGCTGGGCCCCTACCAGATCACGCTGGTCGATGTGCGCGAGGATCGCGGGCCGAACTACCTGACCACCATCGCGGTGATGGATGTCACGCGCGGGGCCAAGCCGGTGGCCACCCTGACCCCGGAAAAGCGCATCTATCCCGTGCAGGGCATGCCCACCACCGAGGCGGCACTCGACATCGGGTTCTGGCGTGACCTCTACCTTGTCATCGGTGACCCGCAAGAGGGCGGCGGCTGGGCGGTGCGCAGCTATATCAAGCCCTTTGCCAACTGGATCTGGGGCGGGGCCATGCTGATGGCGCTTGGCGGTGGCCTCAGCCTGTCGGACCGGCGCTACCGGGTGGCGGCGGGCGCACGGCGCGAGACTGCCGCCGTGGTGCCGGCCGAATGATCCGCGCGCTGGTCCTGGCGATCCTGCTTGCGACGCCGGCGCTTGCCGTGCAGCCCGATGAGGTGCTGTCCGACGCGGGTCTTGAGGCGCGCGCCCGGGCGATCAGCAAGGACCTGCGCTGCCTGGTCTGCCGGAACGAGAACATCGACGACAGCAACGCCGAGCTTGCGCGCGACCTGCGGCTTTTGGTGCGCGAGCGGCTGGTGGCGGGGGACAGCGACGCGCAGGCGGTGGCCTATATCGTGGCGCGCTATGGCGAGTATGTCCTGCTGAACCCCACCACGGGCGGGGCGAACCGGGTGCTGTGGCTGGCGGGGCCGGTGATGCTGCTCTTCGGGGGGGGGCTGGCGCTGGCCTGGCTGAACCGCAGGCGGGCGCAGCCGGAAACCGCCACGCTGACGGCGGAGGAACAGCGGCGGCTGGACGAGATCCTGAAACCGTGACGCTGTGTCGGGCTTTTCCTCGGGCGCGGCGCGGGTATGATCGCGCGACGCAGGGGAGATGCCGCATGAGATACGAGACCATCCGCGCCGAGACCAAGGGCGGCATCGCCACCATCACGCTGGCCCGGCCCGAGGTGATGAACGCGCTGTCCACGCAGATGCGGGCCGAACTGCTGCATGCCGTGCAGGCCGCGGGCAAGGCCGCGCGGGTGGTGGTGATCACCGGCGAGGGGCGCGCCTTCTGCTCGGGCCAGGATCTGGGCGACCGCACGCGGCTTGCCGCCGCCGATCTGGAGCGCACGCTGCGCGACGAATATGAGCCGCTGCTGCGTGCGATCTTCGACTGTCCGGTGCCCACCATCGCCGCCGTCAACGGCACGGCGGCGGGGGCGGGGGCCAATCTTGCGCTGGCCTGCGACGTGGTGATCGCCTGCGAGACGGCGAGCTTCATCCAGGCCTTCACCCGGATCGGGCTGATGCCGGATGCGGGCGGCACCTGGTATCTGCCGCGCCAGATCGGGCAGGCGCGGGCCATGGGGGCGATGCTGTTTGCCGACCGGGTGTCGGCGCGGCAGGCGGCGGATTGGGGGATGATCTGGGAATGCGTCGCGGATGCCGAGTTTGCCGCCCATGTGGCGGGGCGGGCGGGCACGCTCGCCGCCGGGCCGACGGTGGCCTATGCGGGGATCAAGGCGGCGCTGAAGGCGAGCTGGGCCAATGACCTCGAGGCGCAGCTGAACCTGGAGGCCAAGGCGCAGGGCACCTGCGGGACCACGCAGGATTTCAAGGAAGGGGTGCTCGCCTTCCTCGAAAAGCGCGCGCCGCGGTTCAAGGGGCGCTGATCGGGCCGCAAGGCGGTTGCTGTCACGGAAACGGCGTCGTGCCCCGGAAAACCGCCGCCTCAGGCCCCGCGCGACAGTGCCGCCACCCCCGTCCGCGCCACCTCGCGCAGGCCCAGCGGGCGCATCAGTTCGGCAAAAGCGTCGATCTTCTCGGGTGTCCCGGTCATCTCGAACACAAAGCTTTCCAGCGTCGAGTCCACCACATTCGCGCGGAAGATCTCGGCCAGTCGCAGCGCCTCGATCCGCGCCTCGCCGCGCCCCGCCACCTTGATCAGCGCCAGTTCGCGCTGCACCGCCGGGCCGTCCACCGTCAGGTCATGGACCTCGTGCACAGGCACCATCCGCGCCAGCTGCGCCTTGATCTGCTCGATCACGGCGGGGGTGCCGGTTGTGACGATGGTGATGCGCGAGCGGTGGCCGGTGTGGTCCGTCTCGGCCACCGTCAGGCTGTCGATGTTGTAGCCGCGCCCGGAAAACAGGCCGATCACGCGGGCGAGGACACCCGGTTCGTTGTCCACCAGCACCGCCAGCGTATGCGTCTCGACCCCCTGTGAGTTGGGGTCGCGCAGGTCATAGGCGGAATGGCTGGAGGCGCCCTTCTGGATGTTCAACATGGGGTCGGTTTTCCTTTGCCTGGGGGCTCGAAGGCCCCGTAAGATTGCAGCCGATGACGTGCAAGCCGATTTTGGAGGGAAACATGGCCGCGATCCGCATCCTGTCCCTGGTGGCGGCGTTTCTTCTGTGGGCCGGAGTGGCCCCCGCGCAGGTCTCGGTCCAGACCGAGGGCGGCATGCAGGTGATGAGCAAGGCCCAGCTTGGCCCCAACCAGCGCAGCGGATTCAACCGCTTTCGCGCCCGCGCGCGCGAGTTTCACGGCGCCTTCTATATCTCCATCGGATCGGATGATGCCAGCTGGTGGGTGGACGAACACCGGCTGGAGGATGCCAAGACCTCGGCCAAGCGCAACTGCGAGGCGTTCCAGAGGGTGAAGGGCAAGCCCTGCGTCCTTTATGCCCAGCTTGTGCCCACCGGCGCGGCCAAGGGGCAGGGCAAGCTCTTGCGCAATGTCAACTTCACGCTTGCGCGGGAACTTGCGCGCTCGATGGGCAAGGGTGGCGGGGGCAGCCACACGGCCGTTGCCGCCGACCGGGCGGGAAGCTGGGGCATGTCCTGGGGCCAGGCCTCGCGGGATGCCGCGCGCAAGGACGCGCTGGTGATCTGCAACCGCCGTCTGGCCGACAAGAACTACCGCGAGCAGATGGCGCCCGCCGCGTTCAACGCGGCACTGTCGGCGGGGCGGTTCGACTGCAGGCTGGTGGCGGAGTGGCAGCGCTGATCCGGGGTCGGGCTGCGTTTCGGGCCGCCCCCCCACCCCATCCCTCCCCCACGGGGGGGGAGGGAGGCGCCTTGTGTCCTGTGCGGTGCTCATGTCGCGGCGCCGCGAGTCACACCAGCACCGCGCCCCGTGCCCCGATCACGCCCTGCGTATCCGCGTCGCCCAGAAGCATCTCGTTGTGCGGCTTGCCCGACGGGATCATGGGAAAACAGTTTTCGTGCTTTTCCACCAGGCAGTCAAAGATCACCGGCCCGTCATAGGCCAGCATCTCGTGGATGGCGTCGTCGAGGTCATTGGGATCGGAGCACTTGATCCCCTTGCAGCCAAAGGCCTCGGCCAGTTTCACGAAATCGGGCAGGCTTTCGGACCAGCTTTGCGAATAGCGCTCGCCGTGCAGCAATTCCTGCCACTGGCGCACCATGCCGAGGCGTTCGTTGTTCAGGATGAACTGCTTGACGGGCGCGCGGAACTGGATCGCCGTCCCCATCTCCTGCATGTTCATCAGCCAGGACGCCTCACCGGCCACGTTGATCACCAGCGCGTCGGGATGCGCGATCTGCACGCCGATGCTGGCGGGCAGGCCATAGCCCATGGTGCCAAGGCCCCCGGAGGTCATCCAGCGGTTCGGGTCCTGAAAGCCCAGGAACTGCGCCGCCCACATCTGGTGCTGGCCGACCTCGGTGCAGATGTAGCGGTCGCGCCGGTGGGCGGTCAGCGCCTCCAGCCGCTGCAGGGCGTATTGCGGTTTGATGATGGTGTCGGAGTTCTTGTAGGTCAGGCAGCGGACGGCCCGCCATTCGGCGATGGTTTCCCACCATTTCGCCAGCCCTTCGGCATTCACCCGCGATCCCCGCGCCTTCCACTGGCGCAGCGCTTCTTCCAGCACATGCGCCACGTCGCCGATGATGCCCACATCGGCGCGGATCACCTTGTTGATGGAGGAGGGGTCGATGTCGATGTGGATCTTGCGCGAATGGGGGCTGAAATCCTTGATCCGCCCGGTGATGCGGTCGTCAAAGCGGGCACCCACGTTGATCATCAGGTCGCAGCCGTGCATGGCGAGGTTCGCCTCATAGAGCCCGTGCATCCCCAGCATGCCCAGCCAGTGCTTGCCCGCCGCCGGATAGGCGCCAAGGCCCATGAGGGTGGAGGTGATCGGAAACCCCGTCGCCTCGACGAATTCGCGCAACAGCCGGCTGGCCTCCGGCCCTGCGTTGATCACGCCGCCGCCGGTATAGAACACCGGGCGCTCGGCCGTCTCCATCATCTCGACCATGCGGGCGATGGCCTCGGGGTCGCCTTTCACCTTCGGCTGGTAATGGGCGGTGCGGGCGCGGGCGGGCGGGGTGTAGGTGGCGGTGGCGAATTGCACGTCCTTGGGGATATCGACCAGCACCGGGCCGGGGCGGCCCTTGGTGGCCACATGGAAGGCCTGGTGGATCACGTCCGACAGCTTTTCGGTGTCCTTCACCAGCCAGTTCATCTTGGTGCAGGGGCGGGTGATGCCGACGGTATCGGCCTCCTGGAACCCGTCGGTGCCGATCATGAAGGTGGGCACCTGGCCCGTCAGCACCACGAGCGGGATCGAATCCATCAGCGCATCCACCAGGCCCGTGACGGCATTGGTGGCGCCGGGGCCCGAGGTCACCAGCACCACGCCGGGCTTGCCGGTCGAGCGGGCATAGCCCTCGGCCATGTGCACCGCACCCTGTTCGTGGCGCACAAGGATGTGACGGATGTCGTTTTGCTGGAAGATCTCGTCATAGATCGGCAGCACCGCGCCGCCGGGATAACCGAATACGGTGTCCACCCCCTGATCCTTGAGGGCCTGAACCACCATCCGCGCGCCGGTCATCTGCTGTGTTCCAGTCTGGGTGCCGGTCATCTGTTCGGTCATCGTCTTCGTCCTTCCAAAACCCCGTATCCGCAACAAAAAGCCCCCGAAGGTCTTTCGGGGGCGCATGGGAACCGTGATGGTCAACCGTTACCGGCCCATGCGCCTGTTCCCTACGATGACGACTGGTCCCGTCATGGCCGTTCCCTCCGTTGCGTCGCGGACATTAGGCGGGGCCTCAAGGGGCGTCAATGGCAAAAACGTTGGGAAAATGTCGGAGGATGGTGGTGTTTTGGCATATTGTTGCGGCGGCACGGTGTTTTGCGACACTTGTGCAAACAATATGGACGGGCAAGCGCCGCGCATCTGCCCCGAGTCGGCCCCGCGCAAGGGGTGGCCTGCGTGTCGCGGCGCACGAGAAAACCCCGCCCCGACGTTCGGGGCGGGGCAGGTGATGGCCTTTTGCCCGTGCGGACCCGGATCAGGCGCCGATCACGCCGCCATCCTCGCGCGTGATGACCAGCGTGGCCGACCGCGGCGGGCTGCCGTCATAATCGGGAAAGCCCGAGCCATAGTCTCCGGCCGCGAACTGCGCGTCGCTGGCATGGGCGCCCGGATGCTGGACGTTCACGAACATCGTCTTGCCGTCCGGCGTGGTGACGACGCCGGTGATCTCCTGCCCCCAGGGACCGGTCAGGAACCGCCGGATCTCGCCGGTCCTGGGGTCGGCGGCCAGCATCTGGTTCATCCCGAACGGGGCCAGCGGGCCGGTATGGTCGGGCCCGATATCGCCCATGTCGGTCTGGATCCACAGCCGGCTGTCCTGGTCGCACCAGATGCCGTCGGGGCAGGCGAACATGTTGTCGTCGGTCAGCGCCTGGCCTGCGAAGGTGGCCGAGGTGGTCTTGGTGCCCGCCAGCACGAACAGGTTCCAGCTGAAGGTGGTGCCGGTGAAATCCGCGCCCGCCTCTTTCCAGCGCACGATCGCGCCAAAGAAGTTTTCGGCCCGCGGATTGACCGCATCCACCTGGGTCTGGGCGCGGCGGCTGTTGTTGGTCAGCGCGAAATAGACCTCGCTCGTGGCCGGGTCGATGGCACCCCATTCGGGGCGGTCCATCTTGGTGGCCCCGGCCTTGTCGGCGGCGGCACGGGCGTTCACCAGGATGTCGGCCAGATCGGCAAAGCCGTTCTCGGGCGTCAGACCGTTCTGGCCCGGCGCCAGCGCCAGCCATTCACCGCTGCCGTCCGGATTGAACTTTGCGGCGTAAAGCGTGCCCTCGTCCAGGATCTCGCCGCGCACGCCCTCTGCATAGGGGGCCGCCGAGACAAACTTGTAGATATATTCGAACCGCGCATCGTCGCCCGAATAGCAGACCACGGGCTTTCCCGCCTCTGCTGCGTGGAACACCACGCCCTCATGCGCGAAGCGGCCCAGATGGGTGCGCTTGACGGGGGTGGAGGCGGGATCGAAGGGGTCGATCTCGACGATCCAGCCAAAGGTATTGGGTTCGTTGCGATAATCCTCGGCGGCCGAGGCGCCCTTGGCCGTGGCGTCGAACCGGGCGAACAGCTCGTCTCCCGAGGCCGCGCGGTCCCACTGATACCGGCCGTCCTTGTTCGGCACGCCATAGCGCTTGTGCTCGCGCGGCATGTCCTCGGTGCGGTTGACGAAATACCCCGCCCAGTTCTCTTCCGCCGTCAGATAGGTGTTCCAGGGCGTCACGCCATGGGCGCAGTTGTTCATGGTGCCACGCGCGCGGGTGCCATCGGGCGAAAAGCGCGTGACCACATGGCCCGACCCGCGCACCGGACCCGCGATCTGCATCTCGGTGCCGGCGGTGATGCGGCGGTTGCGCGGATCCATCACCACGGCCCACTGGCCATCGCCCCCGCGCGTGGTCCGATAGATCGACACGCCGTTTCCGTTCATCTCGGCCAGCACCTCGTCATCGTCGCGCGCCTCGCCGCTCAGCACGACGCCGTTGCGGTTGATCGGCTGGCCCTTCCACTTCTGGGCATTGTAAAGCCGCGGCTCGACATATTCATGGTTCACCGCGATCAGCCCGTCCGAGGATGACCCGTCGATGGGAAAGAAATGCATCCCGTCATGGTGGCTGCCCACCTGGCCGGCCTGCGCCGCCCCGCTCACGGCGCCGGGCGCATAGGCGGGCGCGCCCTCCAGGATCGGCGTGCCCCAGGGGGCCAGCACCTGCACGCGGTAGCCTGCGGGCACCACCACCGTATCCGCCGTCGAGACCGGCACCGGCGCAAAGCCCAAAAGCGCCGAAGGCGCGGCGCTCTGCGCCAGCGCCGCGCGCGGGCCGGTCATGACCATGCCGCTGGTCGCCACCGCGGCCAGCCCGCCGAACAGGAAGGACCGGCGGCTGGCGCGGGCCTCCTCCATGATGTCATAGAACGTCGGGTTTCCCGAGGGGTTCGAGGGCAGCTCGTCGCCATGCTCAAAGCCGGGGGTCTGGGTGGGATCGTCCAGATAGTCGCGTTCGAAATCTTTCATGCGGGGCTCCATGGGATTCAGGATGCGCGGGTGAAGGCGGGGGGACACGCGCACCGCAAGACCACATGATTCCCGCAAAACGCGAATGTCGCCTGTCTGACAGTCCCGTGAACCTCGCATGTCAGATCACAGCCATCGCCGCCACATAGCCCGCATAGACCAGCAGGAACCCAACCCCCGCGATGCGCGGCACCCCGCCCCGCCACCACAGCACCGCGACCAGCGCGGCGGAGACCGCGATCATCACCGGAACATCCACCGCCAGGAACCGCGCCTCGGCGGCAAAGGGCGCGATCACCGCCGTCATGCCCAGAATGGCCAGGATGTTGAACACGTTGGACCCGATCACGTTGCCGAGGGCGATCTCGCGCTCGCCCTTCAGCGCGGCCGCGACCGAGGTGGCCAGTTCGGGCAAGGACGTGCCGACGGCCACGATTGTCAGCCCGATCACCGCCTCGGCCACGCCCAGGCCCCGCGCGATCAGCGTGGCGCTGTCCACCATCAATTTCGCACCCGCCACCAACCCCACAAGGCCCGCCGCGATGAAGAGCCCGGCCCTGAGCGCCGGCATCACCGCCACCTCGGGCGCCGCACCGATGCCTATCTGGCGAAACGCTAGGCCCACATAGACCGCGATCCCGGCCAGCAGCGCCAGACCCTCCAGCCGCCCGACCTGCCCGTCCCAGAGCACGGGCAGACAGACCAGCGCCGCCGCCATCATCCAGGCAAGGTCTTTCCGCAGTCCGGCAAAGGCCGCCGCCACCGGCCCCACCACCGCCGAAAGCCCCAGGATCAACAGGATGTTGGCGGTGTTCGACCCCACCACATTCCCCAGCGCGATGCCGCCCGCGCCCTTCCACGCCGCCTGCACCGAGACCAGCAGTTCGGGCAGCGAGGTGCCGAAGCCCACGATCGTCAGCCCGATCACCAGCGGCGGCACCCGAAACCGCAGCGCCAGCGCCGAGGCCCCCCGCACCAGCCCGTCGCCCCCCGCCACCAGAAGCACCAGCCCCAGCCCGAACAGCAGATATGTCAAGATGATCCCCCGCCGCCCGTCCGCCGGGCGATGCCGGGCAAGGTGGCGATGCCAATCGCCCGCGGGAAGGGGGCACCGCGCCTATCTTTCGAAATGCACCGCCGCCACCTTGTTGCCGTCCGGATCGCGCACGTAGGCGGCGTAGAACCCGGCCCCATACTGCGGACGCAGCCCCGGCGCGCCCTCGTCCGCACCGCCCTGCGCCAGTGCGGCCGCGTGGAACGCCTCCACAGCCGCGCGGCTCGACGCGGCAAAGGCCACCATCGCGCCATTGCCCGCGCGCGCGGGCCCGCCGTCAAAGGGCCGTGTCACCCACAGATGCACCCCCGGCTCCGCTTGCCCCCAGGCCGAGGAGGTATCGTCATCATACTCTGCCACCCGGCCCAACCCTAGCGGGGCCAGCACCGCATCCCAGAACCCCCGCGCCCGCGCGATGTCATCGGTTCCCAGACAGACATAACTGATCACGCGGCAATCCCTTTCATCTTGGTGCAAATATCCTCGGGGTCCGGGGGTGAAACCCCCGGCGCCCTCCACCGGCGCGACCGGCGCCCTACCGCCCCGTGCCCTGCAAGACCCCGTGTTCCAGCGCATAGCGCGTGAGGCCCGCAGTCGAGGCGATGCCCAGCTTGCGCTTGATGTTCTTCCTGTGCGTCTCGACCGTGCGCACGCTGATCTCCAGCGTCAGCGCCACCTGCTTGTTCGACCGGCCCTGCGCCAGTTCCAGCAGGATCGTCTGCTCGCGCCCCGTCAGCGGCTCGCGCCCGCCCGAGGCCTGCGGTCCCAGGCAGGCAGTGGCACCGGTGCACAGATAGCGCTCGCCCAGCATCACCGTGTCGATGGCCAGCTTCACCTCTTCGGTCGGCACATCCTTCAGGACATAGCCCATCGCCCCGTGGCGCAGCGCGGTCGAGACATATTCGGGGCTGTCATGCATCGACAGGATCAGGATGCGCGTGTCGGGGCGGCGTTCCAGGATGATCTCGGTCGCGGCCAACCCGTTCACCTGCGGCATGTTCAGATCCAGCAGCATCACGTCGGGGTCAAGCTCCACCACCCGGTCGATGGCCTCGCGGCCATTGGACAGCGTGCCCACCACCGCGATGTCGTCATAGGTTTCCAGAATGGCGCGGATGCCCTGCGCCACCATCGGGTGATCGTCCACGATCACCACGCGCGTCCTGTCAGGCGTCATGCGGCCCCCTCGTTGCGGCCCGTGGGCGGCAGCATGTGCGTCAGCGGCACCTGCGCCTCGACCACGGTCCCGTCCTGCGATGACAGGATGCGCAGGGTGCCGTCAAGCCGTTCCACGCGCTCGGCCATGTTGCGCAGGCCAAGGCCCGCGCCGTCGCGCCCGCCCGGCGGCATCCCGCGCCCGTTGTCCTGGATGCGCAGCACGGCCCCCGCCTTGGTGCCGCGCACAAAAAGCTGCACCCGGCTGGCGCCCGAATGCCGCTCGATGTTGGTCAGCGCCTCCTGCGCGATGCGGTAAAGGGCGATCTTGGCCTCGCCGTCCAGACGGTTGCGGAACGGAACCGTCTCGAACACCACCTCGATGCCGGTGCGCCGCCCGAATTCCTCGCTCAGGGATTGCAGCGCGGGGCCGAGGCCCAGATCATCCAGCACGCCCGGGCGCAGGTCGCGGCTGATGCGTCGCACCTCGCGCATCGCGCCCCCCAGCGAGTCGATCCCCTCCGACAGGCTGTCGCCCGCCCGCGCGTCGCCCGACCCGAACCGGCGGCGCGCCAGTTCCAGCGTATAGCGCACGCCGACCAGCAGCTGGCTGATGGAATCGTGCAGCTCGCGCGCGACCCGGCCGCGCTCCTCTTCCTGCGTGTCGAAGATGCGCTGCGTCAGCGCCTTGAGTTTCGCATCCGCCAGCCGCCGCTCGCGGATGTTCAGCACAAGGCCCGACAGGAACACCATCAGCACCGCCGCCGCCGTGATCCCCCCGATATAGAGGAAGGTGCGCGTCACGCGCGCCTCGCTTTCCGCCCGCGCGGCGGCGACCGAGGCCAGAACGTCATCCACGAACACGCCCGTTCCCACCGCCCATCGCCAGTCCTGCAACCCGATCACGGCGGCGATCATCTGCGCCTCGCGCCCCGAGGATGGCTTGGGCCAGACATATTCGTGGTATCCCGCGCCCTGCCGCGCAAGTTCGATCAGCCGGTCCACGACCGGCGTGCCCTGGCTGTCGGCCAGACCGGACCAGTTCCGCTCGATCAGCCAGGTCTGGCGGGGGCTCACGATGTTGCGACCGTCATAGTCATAGACGAAAAAGAACCCTTCGCTGCCGTAGGTCATCGCGGCGAGGATCTGCGCCACGCGGGTTTTCGCGGCCTTGTCATTGGGCAGGGCATTGCCGTAGATCGGGCCGAAGGCGGTGCGCGCGATCTGCAGGTAGTTGCGCAGCTCCGCCTGCTTGGCCGCCAGCAACTGCGCCTCCAGCCCCGCGATCTCGCGTTCCGACACCTCGCGCGCCTCGCGGGTGACCAGCACCGCCAGGATCGCCATCGCAAGGATCAGGGGCAGCGTGGCGGCAAGGACCACCTTCTGCCCGTAGGTCAGCCATGATCGCTGCCGCTCCCTCGCCACGCCGCTTCTCCGCCCGCGCTGCCATGCCAGACAGGATGCGGCGGGGCAGGGGGGCCGTCAACGGGGCGTTCATCGGGGCGTTCATCGGGTCGGGACCAATCTTTGCGCCTCCGTAGTGATGGGTATTCCCCTGTCTGAAAGTGCCCGCTAGGGTTCGCGCACTCTGCTGCAGCGGCCCGCATGAAGGCCGGGTCGAGATGTATAAACCGGGAGGAGAATACCGATGGATCGCCGTTCGTTTCTGACCAAGGCCACCGTGGGGGGGGCAACCGCCGCCGCCGCAGCGACGCTGGCCGCACCGATGTATGCCCAGGGCAACCGCACCCTGACGCTGGTCACGACCTGGGGCCGGGGCGCTGCGGGCGTTCACGATTCCGCGGAACGTGCGGCCAACCAGATCACCGCCCTGACCGACGGCGCGCTGACCATCGACCTCAAGGCCGCGGGCGAACTCGTCGGTGCCTTCGAGGTGTTCGATGCGGTGTCCTCGGGCCAGGCCGACGCCTATCACGGTGCCGACTATTACTGGGTCAACCAGCACCCGGCCTATGCGTTCTATACCTGCGTGCCGATGGGCATGACCTCGCTGGAAATGATCAACTGGTATTACCACGACGGCGGCCAGGCCCTGCATGACGAGCTGAACGCGGTGTTCGGGCTCAAGGGGTTCATCGCCGGCAACACCGGGATGCAGGGTGGCGGCTGGTTCCGCCAGGAGATCAACAGCCCCGACGATTTCAACGGGCTGAAGTTCCGCATGCCCGGCCTTGGCGGCAAGGCCCTGGGCAAGCTGGGCGCATCGGTCCAGAACATCCCCGGCGGCGAGGTCTATCAGGCGCTGTCCTCGGGCGCGCTGGACGGCACCGAGTGGATCGGCCCCTGGGCGGACGAGAAGATGGGTTTCCAGGAGATCACCAAGATCTACTACACCGCCGGCTTCCACGAGCCGCAGGCGGCCCTGTCGCTGACGTTCAACGCCGACGTGTTCGAAAGCTTCACGCCCACGCAGAAGAAGATCGTCGAAACCGTTTGCGCCGAGACGCATCAGTGGAACCTGGGCCAGTTCCACGCCAACCATGGTGCTGCGCTGGACCGGCTGCGCGCGGGCGGCGTCAAGACGCTGGAATTCGGCGATGACGTCTGGGATGCCTTCGCCCGTGTCGCAAAGGAAGTGCTGGACGAGAACATGGGCGATGACCTGTTCGCGCGCATCCGCACCAGCCATGACGAATCGCTCAAGCGGTCCGCCGCATGGCTGGCCCTCGGCGAAGGCCAGTATCACGCGCAGCGCGCGCGCATCCTGGGCGCCTGACCTTCATCCGATGAACGACGCGCCGCGGCCCCACCGGGCCGCGGCCAATTTGCGCGCGGTGCGCCGGCGAAAAGACCGGCAACGGGGAGGACGCAAGGATGCTGGATGCGCTATGGGCCCTCGTCTCGGGCCTGGCCATGGGGCTGGTGAACATCGGCTGGCTGATCTTCAACCCGCAGGCCTGGCTTGACTGGTCGGACCGGGCGGCGATGGGCCGGTTCATCTATTACGGCGGCAGCAAGGAGTTCTTTTTCTCCGTCGCGGCCGTCCTGATCCTGCTGACCATCGCCGGGCTGATCTGGAAGCGCGTGATGTGGGGCGTGGTGATCGGGCTGGAGGCGACCGCCAACGGTCTGGGCCGCGTGTTCTGCTGGGCGGGCCTCCTGATGGTGATGCAGCAGATCATCATCGTGTTCCTGCAGCGCATCTTTCGCGTCAGCAGCATCGAATTCGGGCCCTTCGCGCTTTTTGGCTACAATCTCATGCCGGGCACGCAGGTTTTCGGTTTCGATCTGCAATGGTGGGCCGAGGGGCTCAAGCTTTACAATGCCTTGGTCATCGTGATGTGCGTCTCCTACACCTTCGTGCAGGGCGGGCATGTGCGGGTTGACCTGATGTATGCGGGGCTGAAGTTCCGCGCCAAGCGGGTGATCGACGCCCTTGGGGCGGTGTTCTTCATGATGCCGATGGCCGCGCTCATCTGGATCTACGCCTGGTTCTTCATGTGGCGCCATCTGGTCACGCCCAACGTCTCGGCCTCCGAACGGCTGGAGCAGGTGTTGCGCAAGGCCAATGTGATGCGCTGGAACGTCGAGACCATCGGGCCCAGCCCCGGCGGCTTTAACGCCTACTTCCTGTTCAAGATCCTGATCGTCGTGTTCGCACTGCTGATCTTCCTGCAGGCCGTCGCGGTGCTGTTCCGGGCGATTGCGGAATGGCGCGAGGGACCCGAGAGCGAAGACAAATACCTCAACCGCGACGTCCTCAACGCGGACGCCTTCAAGACGCACTGAACACAGGGGACGGGGATGTTTTTTGGACTGGACGGCGTCGAGGTCGGTATCCTCATCGTGTTTGCCTGCCTCTTTGCAGGCATCATCTCGGGGTTTCCGGTGGCCTTTTCCATCGGCGGCGCGGGCATCATCGCGTTCGGGATCATCGCGGCGCTGGACAGCTCGGGTCTCCTGACCCACACGGCCATCGACACCGCCAGCCAAGCCTACCGCGACCTTGTGGCGACAGGCGTTGCCCCCATCGACATCTCGACCTTCCGACATCCCGACCTGCCCACACTGGAACGGCCGCTGTTCCCCAACGGGTGGGAAGTGGCCATCGACCGGAACCTGTCGTTCATCGTCAACCGCATGAACGAGCGGGTGATCGCCGGCCAGTCGATCGAGACGCTGCTGGCCGTGCTGATGTTCGTGATGATGGGCATCACGCTGGAACGCTCGAAAATCGCCAACGACCTCCTCACAACGATGGCGCGGCTGTTCGGCCCGCTGCCGGGGGGCCTTGCGGTGGCCGTGGTGGTGGTGGGCGCGTTCCTTGCGGCCTCGACCGGGATCGTGGGGGCCACGGTGGTGACCATGGGCCTTCTGAGCCTGCCCACCATGCTGCGCGCGGGCTACAGCCCGCAGTTGGCCACCGGGGTCATCGCGGCCAGCGGGACGCTGGGCCAGATCATCCCGCCCTCCATCGTGATCGTGCTTCTGGGCACGATGGCGGCAGACCTTTACTCAACCGGCCAGGAAACCCGCGCGATTGCGGCGGGCTGCACCGATGCGCTCACCTATCTGGGGCAGGCGGCGGTCATCTCGGTCGGCACGCTGTTTCAGGCGGCGCTGCTGCCGGGCATCCTTCTGGCGGTCCTTTACGGGGCCTATGCCTTCGGCTTCGCGCTGCTCAACCCGTCCAAGGCCCCGGCGGTGCAACTGTCCGACACGGCGGGCGGCGAAATCGTCACGCGCAACGAGTCGCTCTTGTGGTTCCTCGGCGTGCCGATCCTGGTGATCGGCGGCTTCATCATGGCGGCGCAGGTCAATCTGGTCGGCAACCAGGACCTGACGGTGGACAGCTTTTCGGATGTCGGCAAGTCAGCCGAGCTGCGCACGAATGTATCCGACCGCTGCCGCGACAGCCTGATCGCGCTGCATGGACAAGAGAAATGGGATCGTTCGGTCGCCCAGCAAGAGGCGATCACCGCCGCGGGTGGGGTGCAGCAAAGCCGGGCGCTGTCCCCGGCCGAGCGTGCCACGCTGCTGGACGAAAAGATCGCCTCGCGCGCGCCCATCGGCAGCGGCGTGGCGACGCTGGTGGTGCTTCTGACACTGGTGCTGACCACGGCGCGGGGTGTCGCCCCCTCGGCGGACCATCGCCCGCTCTGGATCGGCCTCGGCGGCCTCGGGGCGGCCCTGCTGGCCGACATTGTGCTGATCTCGCCGACCACGGGCATGGGCACAAGCTGGCTCCTCCTTGCCGCACCCTTTGCGGTGGCGATCTGGGGTGCGCGACATGCGGTCGGCCTTCTGGGTCGGAACGAGCTGATCCGTGTGGTGTTCCCGCCGCTGGTGCTGGTGGTGGCGGTGCTGGGCTCGATCCTCGGCGGCATCACCAACCCGACGCCCGCCGCCGCATTGGGGGCGGGCGGGGCGATCCTGCTGGCCGCCTATCGCAAGCTGAAGGACGAGAACCGCAGCGGCATCATCATCCTGATGGCGTCCTTCTCCATCGTCATCATGATCCTCGTCGGCGTGAATTTCGACATGCGGGTGCAGCTGTCGGGCACCACGACCGAACAGTGGATCGCCTTTGCCGTAGCGCAGGCCGCCTATTCCTTCACCATCTTCGGCATCCTCTACGGGGCCTGGATCCTCTGGCGCTACCGCGTGCTGACCCCGGTGGTGCGCGAGACGGCCAAGGTCACCACCATGGTCTTTGCCATCCTGATCGGCAGCCAGGTCCTGAACCTCGTGCTGATCTCGTTCGGGGGCGAGCATCACATCCAGCAGTTCCTGCGCTCCTTCGACAACGAGATGACGGTGTTCCTGATCGTCATGCTGGTGCTGTTTATCCTGGGCTTCGTGCTGGACTTTCTGGAGATCATCTACATCGTCGTGCCCATCGTGGGGCCGGTGATCTATGGCGGCACGTTCGATCCCTCCTGGGTCACCATCATGATCACGGTGAACCTGCAGACCTCGTTCCTGACACCGCCCTTCGGGTTTGCGCTGTTCTACCTGCGGGGGGTCGCGCCGAAGGGGGTGACAACGCAGCACATCTATCAGGGCGTGGTGCCTTTCGTGATCATCCAGGTGGTGGGGCTCGCGCTCCTGTGGCTGTTCCCGTCGGTGGTGACGCTGGTGCCGTGGCTTCTGTCGAACTGAGGGGCCCGCCTTGCGGCACCGGCGGGCTTGGCCTAAACCCCTGCTGCAACGCGGGGGAATGCCATGCTTGATCTGACCTTCGACAGCCCCAAACCCAAGGTCATCGCCGGGGCCACCGGCGACTGGGAACTGGTGATCGGGATGGAGATCCACGCCCAGGTGGCCAGCAACGCCAAGCTCTTTTCCGGGGCCTCCACCGCCTTCGGGGCCGAACCCAACGCGAATGTCGCCTTCGTCGATGCGGCGATGCCGGGCATGCTGCCGGTGCTGAACGCCTTTTGCGTCGAGCAGGCGGTGCGCACGGGGCTGGGGCTGAAGGCCGCGATCAACCTGCACTCTGCCTTCGACCGCAAGAACTATTTCTACCCCGACCTGCCGCAGGGCTATCAGATCAGCCAGCTTTATCACCCCATCGTGGGGAACGGCGAGGTGACCGTGTGGATGGCCCCCGGAGTCGCCCGCCGCGTGCGGATCGAGCGTATCCATCTGGAGCAGGACGCGGGCAAATCGATCCATGACATGGACCCCGCGCTGTCCTTCGTCGATTTCAACCGCACCGGCGTGGCGCTGATGGAAATCGTCAGCCGCCCCGACATCCGCGGCCCGGAAGAGGCCGCCGCCTATGTGACCAAACTGCGCCAGATCCTGCGCTATCTGGGCACCTGCGACGGCAACATGCAGAACGGCAACCTGCGCGCGGATGTGAACGTCTCGGTCTGCCGTCCGGGGCAGTATGAGAAATACCAGGCCACGCAGGATTTCGCCCATCTGGGCACGCGCTGCGAGATCAAGAACATGAACTCCATGCGCTTCATCCAGGCCGCGATTGAGTATGAGGCCCGCCGCCAGATCGCGCTGCTGGAGGATGGTGGGACGGTCGCGCAGGAAACCCGCCTTTACGACCCCGACCGCGGCGAGACCCGCTCGATGCGGTCCAAGGAAGAGGCGCATGACTACCGCTACTTCCCCGATCCCGACCTCTTGCCCTTGGAGATCGAGCAGGCCTGGGTGGACCGGATCGCGGCCACCATGCCGGAACTCCCCGACGCGCGTCGCGCCCGCTACATGGCCGATTTCGCGCTGTCCGACTATGACGCCAACGTGCTGACGGCCGAACTGGATACGGCCGCGTATTTCGAGACGGTGGCTGCGGGGCGCGACGGCAAGGTTGCCGCGAACTGGGTCATCAACGAGCTGTTCGGGCGGCTGAACAGGCAGGGGCTGGGGATCGGCGAAAGCCCGCTGTCGGCGGCGCAGCTGGGCGGGCTTCTGGACCTTCTGGGCCGCGGCGAGATCACGGGCAAGATGGCCAAGGATCTCTTCGAGGTGCTGTGGACCGAGGGCGGCGATCCCGCCGAGGTGGCGGCGGCACGGGGGATGAAGGCGGTCACCGACACCGGCGCGATCGAGGCCGCCTTGGATGCGCTGATCGCAGCCAACCCCGCGCAGGTGGAAAAGGCGCGGGTGAATGCCAAGCTCGCGGGCTGGTTCACCGGGCAGGTCCTCAAGGCCACGGGGGGCAAGGCGGACCCGGCGGTGGTCAATGCGATGGTGGCGGCGAAGCTGGGGATCTGACGCCCGGGGCGGGGCCCCGTCCGATTCGCACCCACGGTTAACGCGCCGGACGCCCGACATCTGTCGGGACGGATGCCAGACGCAAACCCGACGCAGGCCAGACGCCTGCCCGCCTGCCCGCGGCACAGCTCAGGGCAGATTAACGCAGCGATCCCATGCACTTGGAGGACGATCCGCATCCTCCCCTTGGCGTGGCCCCCTCACCCCGCTAAAGTCGCGCGCGATCAGGGAGTAGGCGATGCAGGTTTTTGAATACAAGGTGATCCCAGCCCCGCGTCGGGGCGAAAAGGCTCGGGGGGCAAAAACCGTGGCCGAGCGGTTCGGCGTGGCCCTCGCCCACGCGATGAACGACATGGCGGCCGAAGGCTGGGAATACCTGCGCGCCGACACGCTGCCCTGCGAAGAGCGGGTGGGCCTCACCGGAACAGCCACGCATTTCCAGAACATGCTGGTCTTTCGCCGTGCCCTGCGGGTGGCAGAGACGGCGCGCGCGCCGGTGGCGGCGGACCATGCGGCCGCCGCCTCCGAACTGCCCGAGCCGATGCCGATGCAGATGCCGCAGGCCGCGCCCGAGCCGCCCCCGCATCAGATGGAGCGCACGGTTCTGTCGCCCTTTGCCACGCCCGCGCCGGGGGTGGCCCCTCCGGTCGGGCCTGCGGCGGGACCTGCGGCCGGATCGTCGCCCGTGGTGCCCTTTCCGAACGGGCGCGGCTAGCGCGCGCCCGCGTCGCGCAGCGCCAGCGGCAGGGCAGCTGCAAAGGCCGCATGGGCCGCCGCAGGCCCCAGCGTGACGCGGATGCAGCGGTCCTGCGGCGCCACGAAGGGCATCCGCACGAAGATGCCGCGCGCCACCAGCGCATCGCGCAGCGCGCGCGCGAAATCCCCGCCACGCGCCCCGGCGACAGGGGTCGTGTCGATGGTCAGGAAATTGGTGGCCGAGGGCAGGGGGATCAGGTCATGCGCGCGGGCGGTGGCGCCGAAGGTGTCTCGCGCCGCCTCCACCTGTGCGACCACCCGCGCCAGATGTGAATGGTCGGCGAGGGCGGCCATGGCCCCCGCCTGCGCCACGCGCCCCAGCCCGAAATGGTTGCGCAACTTGTCAAAGGCGGTGATCAGCGCAGGCTCGGCCAAAGCATAGCCCACGCGCAGGCCGGCCAGCCCATATCCCTTTGAAAACGTGCGCATGCGGATCACGCGGGGGTCATCGGCGGCGACATGCGGCAGGGTGCCGGGCGGGGCAAGGTCGCCATACGCCTCGTCCAGCACCAGAAGCGTGCCGGGGGGCAGGGCGGCGACCATCGCCTCGACCACGGCGGCCGGGTGGTGGCTGCCCATCGGATTGTCGGGATTGGCCAGATAGACCAGCCGCGCATCGGTGGCGGCGGCGCGGGCGATCAGGGCGGCGGGGTCTTCATGGTCGCCCGCATAGGGCACCTTGTGCAGCGTGCCGCCCTGCGCCGCGACGTGGAAGTTGAAGGTGGGATAGGCCCCGTCCGAGGTGACCACCGCATCGCCCGGCCCCACGGTCAGCCGCACGAGATTGCCCAGCAGCCCGTCTATCCCCTCGCCCGCCACGACATGGGCAGGCGTCAGACCGTGGTGGGCGGCGATGGCGCTGCGCAGCTCAAGCGCCTCGGGGTCGCCATACATCCAGGCTTCGGCCGCCGCGCGGGCCATCGCCTCGACCGCGCGGGGCGAGGGGCCGAAGAGGCTTTCGTTGGCGCCGAGGCGCGCGGCGAAGGGGCGGCCCGCGCGGCGTTCCAGCGTTTCAGGGCCCACAAAGGGCACGGTGGCGGGCAGGGCGGCGACGGTGGGGGTGTAGCGGGGGACCATGCGGGATGAGAACCCGATTTCGCAGGGCGGATCAAGCGGCGCGGGGGGGGGCGCTCAGATCGTGGCGTTGGTGGCGCCGCCGTCCACCAGGATGTTCTGCCCCACGATGAACCCCGCATGGATCGAGCACAGGAAGGCGCAGACCGCGCCGAATTCGGCGGCGGTGCCATAGCGGCGGGCGGGGATGGTGCCCTCGCGCGCGGTGCGGGCCTCGGCGGGCGTGGTGTTGGCGGCGCGCGCGGCGCCTGCGTCGAGCATGACGGCGCGGTCGGTGTCATGGATGCCGGGCAACAGGTTGTTGATGGTGACGCCCTGCGGGGCCACCTGCCGCGCCGTGCCCGCGACAAAGCCGGTGAGGCCGGTGCGCGCGGCGTTCGACAGGCCCAGCTGCGGGATCGGCGCCTTGACCGATTGCGAGGTGATGTTGACGACCCGCCCCCAGCCCCGCGCCATCATGTCGGGCATCAGCGCCTGCATCAGCGCGATGGGGGTAAGCATGTTGGCGTCCAGCGCCGCGATGAAATCGTCGCGTGACCAGTCGGACCAGAGGCCGGGAGGCGGGCCGCCCGCGTTGGTCACCAGGATGTCGATGTCGCCCGCCGCGGCCAGCACCTGCGCGCGACCGTCCCTTGTGGTGATGTCGGCGGCAATGGTGGTGACGGGGACGCCATGCGCGGTGCGGATCGCCGCCGCCGTGGCGTCCAGCGCCTCGGCCCCCCGCGCGTTCAGCACGATCTCCACCCCCGCTGCGGCCAGCGCCTCGGCGCAGCCCCGCCCAAGCCCCTTGGACCCCGCGCAGACCAGCGCCCGACGCCCCGAAATCCCCAGATCCATGACCACTCTCCCTTTGCCCCCCTTGCCCCTATCAGCCGCAAGCGCCTGCGCCAAGGGGGGCGCCGTTGACGCGCCCCGTGCCGGTCTGCTAAATCCTTGGTGATGTGGGGTTTTGCGGATCGGGGGCGATGCTGCGTCGTGGACCCCCTGCGAATGAGGTTGACACCACGTGATCCCTGATCCCCCATCGCCCGATCCCGCCGTGGCCGTTTCCCTGCCCGATCGGGGCTGCGAGGTATTCCGTGCCGACGATCTTTTTGTCAGTCACGGCGTGGCCTCCGGCGAGGGCATGGGACGGCCGGGGGATGTGTGCCTGGGCGACATCTACTGGCTCGATCCCGAGGCCACCCCTTTCCGGCTGATGATCGCGGGCGATGGCGGCGGGCAGCGCGTGGCGACAGGCTCGGGCATCGGCACGCCGGGCGGGGGCATCGCGGTGCTGGCGCGCTACCGCCTGCTGGGGGATGAGGGCGAGGGGGTCGAGGTCTTGTTGCTCGACGTGGGCGGCGAGGGGTTGTGTGTGCTGCCGCTGTCGCCGGTGGCCGCGCGGGTGGATTACACACTCGTGGCACTCGATGCGGCACCCGAGGCGCTGCCGCTGGCCGATTTGCTGTGCCTCTCGTTCGCGCGGGGCACGATGATCACGTTGGCCGATGGCAGCCAGCGCGCGGTGGAGGCGCTGCAGGCGGGTGACATGATCCTGACGCGGGACCATGGCCGCCAGCCCCTGCGCTGGCTCGGCCGCGCGACGCTGAAGGCGGTGGGGGCCTTCGCGCCGGTGGTGATCAGCAAGGGGACCTTGGGCAATTCGGCCGATCTGGTGGTCAGCCAGCACCACCGGCTGTTTCTTTACCTGCGCCGCCGCGACGCGGGCGTGCCCACGGCCGAAATCCTGATCCAGGCACGGCATCTGGTGGATGGCGAGGCGGTCTGGCGGCGCGAGGGCGGGTTTGTTGACTATTTCAGCCTGGTGTTCGACCGGCATGAGATCATCTATGCCGAGGGCATTCCGGTGGAAAGCCTGCTGGTCAGCGAGGCGACGCTGCCGCGCCTGCCCGCCGATCTGGCCGAGGAAGTGGCGGCGCGCCTGCCCGGCGTCAGCCAGCAACAGCATTTCGGCACCGAGGCGGATGCGCGTGTGCTGGCGGCGGTTGCGGATCTGATGCGGCTGGGGGCGCGGCGGTAGCGGCGGGCGCAAGGCCGGTTCCTGGCAAGAAACCGCCACGGAGCCTTGCAAGGTTCCGTGGCGGGGGGGGAAAGCCCGGTAGTGGCGGGCCAAGTGCGCCTTTTGTCGGGCGCGCAGGTGTTATTGCAGGAACCCCATCGGATCGGTGGATTCCGCTCCGCGCCGCACCTCGAAGTGCAGGAAGGCGGGTTCGGCACGGCGGACCACGGCGAATTGCTGGCCGCGCTTCACGCTGGCCCCGCGCGCCACGGTCACGTTGTCGATATTGGCATAGACCGTGAGCAGGTTCCCTTCATGCCGGATCACCACGATGGGCACCTGGTCGGTGTCCTTTGTGATGGCGGCCACGGTGCCGTCGGCGGCGGCCCGCACGGGCGACCCGGCCGCGGCCGCGATGTCGATGCCGTCGTTGCGGCCCTTGGCATAGGGCCGGATGATCCGCCCCTCTGTGGGCATGGCCATCCGAGCGGCCGAGGTGGCGGTGCGCTGTGCCGCCATGGCGGGCGAAGCGGGTGTTTCGCGCGGGGTCTGCGCGGCAGGCGTCGTGCGCTCGGCGGGCAGGGGTTGTGCGGCCGAAGGCGGCGGCGGGGCCAGCGTGCCGGTGCCGGGGGCTGTTGCCGCGGCTGCGGTGCGCTGGGGGGGGGTGCCGGTGGCGGTGGGGATCAGCAGCGTCTGGCCTTCGCGCAGGCCGAGGTCCGGGCCGAGGCCGTTCCAGTCGGCCAGCGCGCGGGCGCTGACGTTGTAGGTGCGGGCGACCGAATAGGCCGTCTCGCCGCGCGCCACACGGTGGCGGATGGGTTCGGGGCCGCGCGGGGCGGCGGCGGGAACCGCCGGGGCGGCGCGGTCGATGGCGCCGCCTGCGATGGTCGTCACGTCGATGGGGCCGCCGATGACCGATCCCGAAGGCGCGCCAGAGGGTGCGGCGGCGGCAAAGGCATCACCTTCGCCCACACGGCGCGGCAGCGCGAGGATCTCGCCCGCACGCAGCATGTCGCCGGGTTCCAGCGCATTGGCGCGCGCCAGCTCCTCGGCCCCCAAGCCGACGCGGGCGGCCACGCTCGACACGCTGTCGCCGCGCCGTGCCTGGGCCACCTGGTAGCCGGGGTAGGACAATACGCCCCGGCTGTCGGGTCGCGGGGGGGCGGCGGTCGCGCGCTGCGCGGCCTCGGCGGTGGAGCCCTGGCCCGCGCCGCGCAGGTCCCAGTCCAGCGTGCCGGAGGGGGAGCAGGCGGTCAGCGCCACCAGCGCGGTGGCGCAAATCAGCGCGCGTGTCGGCACCGGCTTCCGGCTTCGTCCGGCAAGGGGGGCATGGGTCATCGGCTCGGCCTCACAGGGTTCGCCCGGGTTGGCCCCGGTGCGGGTTGGTGCGGCGGTCAGTCGGCCGCCATGCCCTCGACCAGCGGCACAAAGCGCACCGGGCGAAGTTCCTCATAGTCCATCCCGGTCTCGCGGCGCGTCACCTTGATCAGGCTTTGCACCGCGTCGGACTGGCCCACGGGAACCACCATGATACCCCCGATCTTCAGTTGCGCCAATAGGGGGCCGGGCGGGTCTTCGGCGGCGGCGGTCACGATGATGCGGTCGAAGGGGGCCTGATCGGGCAATCCGTGGCTGCCATCGGCGGAAAAGGCGGTGATGTTGGGCAGGCCGAGGGCGCGAAACACCTCGGCCGCCTCGCGCACCAGCCGGCGGTGGCGGTCCACCGTCCAGACGCGGCGGGCAAGTTGGCTCAGGATCGCGGCCTGGTAGCCCGAGCCTGTCCCCACCTCCAGCACCGTGTCGCGCGGGCCTGCGTTCAGCGCCTGGGTCATCAACCCCACGACCGAGGGCTGGCTGATGGTCTGGCCGCAGGCGATGGGCAGCGGCATGTCCTCATAGGCGCGATCGGCGAAGAGGCCGCGCACGAACCGGCCACGGTCTATCCGCTCCATCGCGGTCAGCACGCGCGCGTCGGTGACGCCGCGCGAGCGCAGGGCAAAGAGGAACCGCATCTTGCGCGTGGCGGGGTCGTCGTCATCGGCCCCGTCTGTGGTCATGCCAGCCGCCGCTCCAGATCCGCCATCGCGTCATGCGCGGTCAGATCCGCGCGCATGGGGGTCACCGAGATGAACCCCTCCACATTCACCGCGACATCCGTGCCGGGCAGGGTGGGGGTGTGCTGCGGGCCGCCCTTGATCCACAGGAACTTGCGCCCCGAGGGCGAGATGTGGGGTTCCACCCCGAAAAAGCTGTCGCGACGATAACCTTGTGCGGCCACCTTGCGGCCCTTGACGGCGGCTGCAGCGCAGGGCGGGAAATTCACGTTGTAGAACAGCCGATAATCGTCGCCGCCGTTCCACAGCCCATGGTCCAGAAGGTCGCGCACCACCCGCGCGCCATGCACCCGTGCGGCCTCGAACGGATCGGCCAGCCCGTCCGTTTCGGGCCCCAGAAACTGCGACAGGGCGATCGCGGGCAGGCCCTGCAACGCCGCCTCCATCGCGCCGCCGATGGTGCCGGAGTAGAGCACGTTCTCGGCCGCGTTGTTGCCCCGGTTCACGCCCGAGAGCACCAGATCGGGCCGCGCCCCCTGCAACACGTCGTAAAGGGCCGCCAGCACGCAGTCGGCGGGGCTGCCTTCGGCGGCATAACGGCGGGTGTCCAGCCGGGCGATCATCATGGGGCGGGTGTAGCTGATGCAATGGCCCACGCCCGATTGCTCGAATGCCGGGGCCACGGTCCAGACCTCGCCCTCGGGCCCCGCGATCTCGGCCGCGATCTCGGTCAGGACCTCAAGGCCGGGGGCGTTGATGCCGTCGTCATTGGTGATCAGGATGCGCATGGGGGTCCCCTTCCGAGCCCTTCCTAAACGATGCACGGTGCGGGCGGCAATCGCCCTTTCGCTATGCCGCTTGTCCGAATCGTCCACAGGGAGCAGCCTTTCATGGATCGGGGCGGGAGGATCGGCCATGGGTTTGCGTAGATGTCTCGGGCTGGCGCGCGCCATATGGGGGATCTGCCTTGTCGCGGCGGTGTCGTTGCCGGGTGGCGCTCTGGCGCAGGTGGCTCCGAGGGCCGAGGCCGTGCCAAACCCCGGCGATCTGGTGGTCACCGGCATCGCGCCCGGCAGCACCGTGAACATCCGCTCCGGCCCCGCGAATGCCTTTCCGGCCGTGGGGGCCGTGCGCAACAGTCAAGTGCTGCGCAACCTGGGCTGCGACCGCCGGTTTGCGTCGGTCTGGTGCGAGGTCCAGACGCGCGAGGGGCGCCAGACGCGCGGCTGGATCAACGCGCAATTCGTGACCGAGGCCGCCTTTCGTCCGCCACCCGAAGACCCTGCGGGCGGCCCCGATTTCTATGCCGTGCGCGGCCTGCCGCCCGGTGACCGGCTGAATGTGCGGCGCGAGCCTTCGCCGCAGTCGCGCGCGATTGCCACGCTGCGCGAGGGCGAGGTGGTCAGGAACCTCGGCTGCCGGGGCGGCGGGGCGGGGCGCTGGTGCCGCATCCGATCCACGGAAGGCATCGACGTGACGGGTTGGGTCGCGGGCCGGTTCCTGCGCGAAGCCGGGCCACCGCGCCCGCCCGCGCCGCCGCCGGGTGCGAGTGGCCCCGATTTCTACGTGGTGTCGGGCCTGCCTGCAGGCGACCGGCTGAATCTGCGGGCTGAACCAACGACGCAGTCGCGCATCCTCGCCACCTTGGGGCCGGGTTCGCGGGTGCAGAACCTCGGCTGCCGCACCTCGGGCAGCACCCGCTGGTGCCGGGTGCGCACCACCGGGGCGGTGGATGTGACCGGCTGGGTCAGCGGGCGCTACCTGCGCGAGGGCTGAGGCGGCCTTAGGCCAGTTCCGCCAGCCGGTCGAGGGCCGCGCGCAGGGTCGCCGCCTCTTCCTCGCGCGCCTCAAGGTTGGCGCGGGCCTCGTCGATCACCTCTTCGGGGGCCGAACGGACGAAGGCGGGGTTGTCGAGCCGTCCTTTCAGGCCGCCGATCTCCTTGCCCAGTTTCTCCATCGTCTTGGCCAGCCGCACCTTTTCGGCGGCGATGTCGATCACGCCCTCCAGCGGCAGGGCAAAGCGCGCGCCTTCCGCCGCCACGGTCAGGCTGCCCTTGGGGGCGGTGTCGGCGTGGGTCAGCGTCTCGATGCGGGCCATGCGCTGGATCAGCGCCGCGTTGCGGTCCCATGCGCTGCGGGCGGTGTCATCCATCGCCAAGGCCACCATGTCCAGCTTCAGGCCCACCGGCACCCGCACCTGCGCGCGGGCAGACCGGATGTCGTCGATCAGGCCGGTGACCCAGGTCATTTCCCGCGCAGCGGCGGCGTCGATCAGGTCGGGGCCGATGGTGGCGGGCCAGGGGGTGAGGGCGAGGGGGCCCTGCTTGCCGGTGGTTTCCCACAATTCCTCGGTGATGAAGGGCATCATCGGGTGCAAAAGGATCATGCACTGGTCCAGCACCCAGCCCATCGTGGCGTGGGTTTCCGCGGCCTGCGTGCCGTCGAACAGGGGTTTGGCGAACTCCACATACCAGTCGCAGACCTGGCCCCAGACGAATTTGTAAAGCGCGTCGGCGGCCTGGTCGAAGCGATAATCGTTCAGGGCCGCATCCACTTCGGCCCGCACGCGCCCCGTCTCGCCGATGATCCAGCGGTTGACGGTGGCGTTCGCGGCGGGGGGCGTGGGGCTGGCCGTGTGGCCCTCCCACACCCCGTTCATCTCGGCGAACCGGCAGGCGTTCCACAGCTTCGTGCCAAAGTTGCGATAGCCCGCGATGCGGTCCTTCGACAGCTTGAGATCCCGCCCCATGGCGGCCATGGCAGTGAGGGTAAAGCGCACCGCGTCGGCGCCGTAGTCGTCGATAAGGTCGAGCGGGTCGAGCACGTTGCCGAGCGATTTCGACATCTTCTTGCCCTTCTCGTCGCGGACGAGGGCGTGGACATAGACGGTGCGGAACGGCACCTGCCCCACCACGGCAAGCTGCATCATCATCATCCGGGCGACCCAGAAAAAGATGATGTCGAACCCGGTGATGAGGGTGGAGGTCGGGAAATAGCGTTTGAGTTCGGGGGTATCCTCGGGCCAGCCCAGGGTGCCGATGGGCCAGAGGCCGGAGGAGAACCAGGTATCCAGCACGTCCGGGTCGCGCCAGATCGGATAGGCCAGATGCGTCGGGTCCTGCGTGGTGGTGTAGTCGGCCAGCGATTTGGCCAGCGTCTCCACCGCCGCCTCGCGGTCGGCCACCTCGACGATGCGCGCGGTGTTCAGCGGATGGGGCAGGCTGGCGAGCGTGTCGCGGAACCCCTCCGCCGCGCACTCGGCGTGCGGCGCGCAATGGAGGACCGAGGCGCGGTCCACAAACCCGCCATCGCCGAGGATGCGCAGCATTTCCACCTGATCCAGCGCCTGATCGCCCTCGTCATCGACAAAGCCGGGGGCGTCGAGGTCCAGCCCATACCACACCGGGATCTGGTGCCCCCACCACAGCTGGCGCGAGATGCACCACGGCTCGATGTTCTCCAGCCAGTGGAAATAGGTCTTGGTGTCGCGTTCGGGCAGGATCACGGTGTCGCCGCCCCGCACCGCATCAATCGCGGGCTGCACGATCCGTGCTGTATCCACGAACCACTGGTCGGTCAGCATCGGCTCGATCACCACCTTCGACCGGTCGCCAAAGGGCTGCATGATCTTTTTCGCCTCGACCACCGGTTCGCGGGTCAGGTGTTCCGATCCGGTCTCGGGGTCGATGGATTTCACCAGCACGGTGACAGCCAGGCCGAGGGCGGTGATGTCGGCCACCACCGCCGCGCGGGCGGCGAAGCGGTCCATCCCGCGATACTTTTCGGGGACGAGGTTCAGGCTGTCCACCTCCGCCTCGGTCGCGGGCGCGCCTGCGGCAATCTCGCGGGCGCGGGCCACGGCCACCTCGTAGGGGGCGCCATCGCTGCGCATGTGCCCGCGCGTGTCCATCAGGCGGTAGCAGGGCAGGCCCGCGCGTTTCGCCACCGCGTAGTCGTTGAAATCATGCGCGCCGGTGATCTTGACCGCGCCCGAGCCGAAGGCGGGGTCGGGATAGTCGTCGGCGATGATCGGGATCAGGCGGTCACACAGCGGCAGGTGCACCATCTTGCCGATGATCGGCTGATATCGGGCGTCGGCGGGGTTCACGGCCACCGCGCCATCGCCCAGCATCGTCTCGGGGCGCGTGGTGGCGATGCTGATGTAATCGCGCGTCTCGCGCAGGGTCACGTTCCCCTCGGCATCCTTTTCGACGTATTCGTAGGTTTCCCCACCCGCCAGCGGATACTTGAAGTGCCACATGTGGCCGGGAACCTCGATATTCTCGACCTCCAGATCGCTGATGGCGGTCTCGAAATGCGGGTCCCAGTTCACCAGCCTTTTGCCGCGATAGATCAGACCCTTATGGTAGAGATCGACAAAGACCTTGATCACCGCATCGTGGAAATTCGGCCCCGTTTGGTCGGGGTCGCCGGGGGCGCCGGTCATGGTGAAGGCCTCGCGGCTCCAGTCGCAGGACGCCCCCAGCCGCATGAGCTGCGCGCGGATATTGCCGCGCGATTTCTGTTTCTGCGCCCAGACCAGCGCCAGGAAATCCTCGCGCCTCATGTCGCGGCGGCCCGGCTTGCCCTCGCGCGCAAGCTCGCGTTCCACCACCATCTGCGTGGCGATGCCGGCGTGATCGGTGCCGGGCTGCCACAGCGTGTCGAACCCCCGCATCCGGTGCCAGCGGGTCAGGATATCCTGCAACGTGTTGTTGAAGGCATGGCCCATATGCAGGCTGCCCGTGACATTCGGCGGAGGGATCATCACGCAAAACGGCTCGGCCCCCGGCTGTGCCCCGGCCCCGGCGCGAAAACAGTCGGCGGCCTGCCACATCGCGCTGATGCGCGCTTCGGCCTCGGCGGCGTTGAAGGTCTTTTCCATCGGCATGGCATGTATCCTTGCGTTCGGGCGGGGTGTAGCGCGCGCGGCGCATGAGGAAAAGCGGATTGCGACGCGGCGGGCGCTACACCGCCCGGTCGATCTTGGACGACAGGTGGATCAGGCTTTCGGATGATTTCACCCCCGTCAGCGCCCCGATCTGGTCCAGCACCTGATCCAGAACCTGCGTGTTGGGTGCCGCAATCTGCAACAGCAGGTCGAAGCGGCCCGATGTGGTGTGGCACCGCTCCACCTCGGCGATCGACTTCAGCCGGGTCAGGATGGCGGCCTGCGCGCGCGGCTCGATCTGCACAAGGACCGTCGCGCGCAGCCGCCCCTGCCGCGCCCCCTCGCCCAGTTTCAGGGTATAGCCCGCGATCACCCCGGTGGTCTCCAGCCGCTCCAGCCGCGACTGGATGGTGGAGCGTGCGACCTTCAGCCGCCGCGCCAGCACCGCCACCGACATGCGCGCATCGGCCCCCAGAAGGGCCACGATGCTGCGATCCAGCTCATCCATGCAATCTGCCTTGCCGTTTCGTCATTCTGCCCGGGCAATATCACATTTCTGTCGTTTCGCCCGGTGTAATCGTAGTCCATATGCAACATCCTTCTTGCAGGAAAAAGGGCGGCTCATACGCACCTTGCCTGGTTTATCTCAGAACCGCGCAGGTGCCGGACCCTCGCTTACAGGCGGGCAGGGGGCTTGCGTCTTGTTGGCTCAAAACAAAGGACAACGCCGATGGGACTCTCGAAAACGATCTGGACCAACCCGACCGAATACCTGCGGACCGTGGGCCCGCAGAATCCGGTCCTATTCTTCAGCCCGCAGGCGCTGCAACGCCAGGCGCGGCGCTTCATCGACGGCTTTCCCGGCATGGTGACCTATGCGGTCAAGTCGAACCCCGAGGAAGCTGTGGTCGAGAACCTGGTGGCAGCAGGGCTGCGCGGGTTCGACGTGGCCTCGCCCTTCGAGATGCAGCTGATCCGGCGGCTGGCCCCGGATGCCGCCCTGCATTACAACAACCCGGTGCGGGCGCGGCATGAAATCGCGGTGGCGGTGGAGCTGGGCGTGAAGTCCTATTCGGTGGACAGCGCCTCCGAGCTGGAAAAGCTGATCGAGATGGTGCCCGCCGAGGGCTGCGAGATCACCGTGCGGTTCAAGCTGCCGGTGGCGGGCGCCGCCTACAACTTCGGCGCCAAGTTCGGCGCGACGGCGGAGCTGGCGGTGGTCCTGCTGCGCCGCGTGGCCGAGGCGGGGTTCATCCCCTCGATCACCTTCCATCCGGGCACGCAATGCACCGATCCGGCCGCCTGGGAAAGCTATATCCGCGTAGCGGCCGAGATCGCGCGCGACGCGGGCGTGACCATCGCGCGGCTGAACGTGGGCGGCGGCTTTCCCAACCACCGCATGGAGGCGGTGATGCCGCAGATCGAGGAAACCTTTGCCCTGATCGACCGCGTGACGGCCGAGGCTTTCGGGGCCGACCGCCCCATCCTGATCTGCGAGCCGGGCCGCGCGCTTTGCGGTGACGCCTTTACGCTGGCCGCGCGGGTCAAGGCGGTGCGCGACGACAGCCACGTGTTCCTGAACGATGGCGTCTATGGCGCGCTGACCGAACTGCCGCTGATTGGCGTGATCGACCGGATCACGGTGATGTCGCCCGACGGCGCGGTGAAGGCCGGCCCCACCGCCCCGCGCATCGTCTTTGGCCCCACCTGCGATTCGGTGGACCGCCTGCCGGGCGAGGTGCCGCTGGCCGAGGACATCGCCGAGGGCGATTTCGTGGTGCTGCACGGGATGGGCGCCTATTCGACCGTGACCAACACCCGGTTCAACGGGTTTGGCGAGCTGTCGATGGCGACGGTGTTGTCGCAAAAGATCTGATCGCGCGCGGGCGGAGAGGTCCGGGGGTTTTGCACCCCCGGGCCCCCGCAGGATATTTGTGCCAAGATGAAAGGCACGGCGGTGCTTTGACAATGCTCTACCCTCGCCTAGTGTGGGGGCTTGTCGGCGCGATGGAGGGCAGGCGATGCAACAGTTCGGGTCGGCACAGCCGGCGGGCCGGATTGAGGATGCGCGGTTCCTGACGGGGACGGGGCGTTACATGGCCGATGTGGTGCCCGAGGGCGCACTGGTGGCGACGTTCCTGCGTGCGCCGGTGACCCATGGGCGGATCACGGAGCTGGATCTGGAGGCGGCGCGGGCGATGCCGGGCGTGCATCTGGTGCTGGATGCGGCGGCGCTGGAGGCTGGGGGCGTGCAGTTGGGCATGCGCGGAATGCGCATCGCGGGGCGCGGTGGCGCGCGCGGGGCCGGGCCGGAGCGGCCGGTGCTGGCGCGCGGTGCGATGCGGTTTCCAGGCGAGCCGGTGGCGATGGTGGTTGCGGAGACGCTGGCCGCGGCGCGTGATGCGGTCGAGGCGATCGGGCTGGCCTATGAGGACCTGCCTGCCGCCCTGGCGATGACGGAAGATCAGCCCGAGGTGCATCCCCAGGCGCCCGGCAACCTGGCGTTCGACTTTGTGCTGGGCGACGAGGCGGCGGTGGCGGCGGCGCTGGCCAGTGCCGCGCATTGCGTGATGGTGGAGTTGGCGCAGCCGCGTCTGGCGGTGGCCAGCATGGAGCCGCGCGGGGCCTGGGCTGACTGGCAAGGCGGGCGGCTGCATTTCGGCTTTTCAGGGCAGGGGGTCTGGAACCAGAGGGACGAGCTTGCGCGCCATCTGGGGCTGGCGCCTGACCGGGTGCGCGTCACCAACCCCGATGTGGGCGGCGGCTTTGGCATGAAAGCGATGACCTATCCGGAATACATCCCGCTGGCGCAGGCCGCGCGGCTGCTGGGCCGCCCCGTGGCCTGGATCAGCGAGCGTGGCGAGGCGATGCTGTCGGACAACGCTGCGCGCGATCTGGTGGCGGTGGCGGAACTGGGGTTCGATGCCGACCACCGCATCACCGCCTACCGCGTGGCCGTGCGCTCGAACCTCGGTGCCTACAATTCGCAATATGGCCAGAACATCCAGTCTGTGCTGTTTTCCAGGGTGTTCACCGGCACCTATGACATTCCGCTGGCCTGCATGACCGCGCAAGGGTTCTACACCCACACCACCCCCGTCGATGCCTATCGCGGCGCGGGACGCCCCGAGGCGATCCTGACCATCGAGCGGGCAATGGACGCGGCCGCGCGCCAGCTGGGCGTCTCGCCCTTCGAGTTGCGCCGCCGCAATGTGATCACCGCCTTTCCCCATAGGATGGTGAATGGCGAGACGATCCACGACGGCGATTTCCGGCGCATCCTGGCGCGGCTGGAGTCCGAGGCGGACATCGCAGGCTTTGCGGCCCGCCGCGCCGCCAGCGCTGCGCGGGGGCGGCTGCGGGGCCTTGGCCTTGCCAGCTATGTTGAGGCGATCCTCGGCGATCCGGCGGAAACCGCGCGCATCGCCATCAACCCCGATGGCACGGTCACGATGTATGTCGGCACCCAGTCGAACGGGCAGGGGCATGAGACGGTGTTCACGCACCTGCTGTCTGCGCGCACGGGGGTGCCGCCCGCGCGCATCCGCATCGTGCAGGGCGACAGCGATGCCATCCCCATGGGCGGCGGCACAGGCGGTTCCCGCTCGGTCACCCTGCAGGGGACGGCGATGGTTGAGACGGTCACGGCCATGCTGGCGGCGTTTGCCGCCTTCCTGCGCCCCGAGATGGGCGAGGGCGTGACTTTCGAGGCGGGAACCTTCGGCGCGCCGGGATCGAACCTGCGCCTGACGTTGATCGAGGCGGCGGAGCACGCCCGCGCGGCGGGCCGCGATGACCTTGTGTCCCACAGCCGCGGCATCCGCCTGACCGCGCGCAGCTTTCCCAACGGCGGCCATGTGGCCGAGGTGGAGATCGACCCCGAGACCGGGCAGCTCACGCTCGACCGCTACACCGTCACCGACGATTTCGGCACGATCCTCGCACCCGCGCTGGTCGAGGGGCAGGTGCAGGGCGGCATCGCGCAGGGGTTCGGCCAATGCGTCACCGAATGCATGGTTTTCGACGGCCAGGGCCAGCTTCTGACCGGCAGCTTCATGGACTATGCCCTGCCGCGCGCGGCCGATCTGCCGCGCCCGCGCTTCACCACCGAACCCGTGCCCACAGCCACAAACCCCCTGGGCATGAAGGGCTGCGGCGAGGCGGGCACGGTGGGGGCGCTGGGGGCCATCTCGAACGCCGTGGCCGATGCGCTGGCGCAGGGCGGGGCGCCCGCGATGCAGATGCCGTTCACGCCGTCCCGCGTCTGGCACCACCTGAAGGACCGCTCCCCTGCCGCTGCGTAACCTCGTCAGCCGCCTGTTCCGCCGCAAGCCCGTGCCGGTCCTGCGCTCCGAAAGCATGCCGGCAGGCCCGCCGGGGGTCACGCGGGGCCTTGTCGATCACGTCATCATCCTGGACGGCACATTGTCGTCCCTCGCCGAAGGGATGGAGACGAATGCGGGCATCACCTGGCGCCTTCTGTCCGAAGGGGGGCTTCGGGCCCGCCGCACCGTCTATTACGAACCCGGCCTGCAATGGGAAAGCTGGGCCCATGCGCGCGACGTGGCCCAGGGCAAGGGCCTGAACCGCCAGATCCGTCGCGCCTATGGCTGGCTCTCCAGCCATTACCGCCCCGGTGACCGGATCTGGCTCTTCGGCTATTCGCGCGGCGCCTATGCGGTGCGCTCGCTGGCGGGCGTGATCGACCGCGTGGGCCTCTTGCGCCAGGACGCCGCCATCGAACGCAACGTCAAGATCGCCTTCCGCCACTACCGCCGCGGCCCCGACACCGCCACCGCCCGCGCCTTCGCCCGCCGCCACTGCCACCAGGACACCCCCATCCAGATGGTGGGCATCTGGGACACGGTCAAGGCGCTCGGCCTGCGCCTGCCGATCCTGTGGATGCTCACCGAGGGGCGCAACCGCTTCCACAGCCACCAGCTCGGCCCCGCCATCCGCCACGGATTTCACGCCCTCGCCCTGCACGAGACGCGGGCGGCCTTTGCGCCCGTGCTCTGGCAATGCCCGCCCGACTGGCAGGGCAACATCGAACAGGTCTGGTTTCGCGGCGCCCATGCCGATATCGGCGGCCAGATCGGCCACCACGCCGAGGCCCGCCCGCTGTCCAACATCCCGCTGGTCTGGATGCTGGAACGGGCCGAGGCCTGCGGCCTTGCGCTCCCAGAAGGTTGGCGCGCGCGCTTTCCCTGCGATCCCGCCGCCCCGATGGTGGGCACCTGGCGCGGCTGGGGGGCGATGTTCCTGTTGCGCCGCCGGCGTGCGGTGGGCCTCGACCGGTCCGAACGCATCCACCCCACCGCCCAGGCCACCGTCAGGCCACCCGCCGCACCTCCCCCCGCCCAAACCCTGCCGCAAGGGCCGTTCTGACCCCGCCCGCCACTCCGGGGCCACCCTGCATCCTCTCCTTGACCAAATACCCCCCGCGGAGCGTCCGCCTCCCCCGGCAGGCGCACCGCCGGCCGGATCGCGCCTGCCCGCCGCCCAGAGCCAAATTCCTTTGAAGGAATTTGCCCCCCGCCCCGCCGTCCCGCAAAGACCCTTTCGCCGGGCGCAGGCCTCCGCTAGGTCTGGCGGATGGTCCTGACCGTCACCGATCTCGCCTGCGCCCGGGGGGGCGTGCCGATCCTGCAGGGGGTGGGCCTTGGGCTGCCTGCGGGGGCCGTGCTGATCCTGCGGGGGCCGAATGGCGTGGGCAAGACCACCCTCCTGCGCACCATCGCGGGGCTGCAACCACCGCTTGCAGGCCGGATCACCGCTCCGGCCGAGGGCGTGGCCTATGCCGCCCACGCCGACGGCATCAAGCCCACGCTGACCGTCACGGAAAACCTCGCGTTCTGGGCCGGGGTCTATGGCACGGGTCATCCGCACGCGGCGCTGGCAGCGATGGACCTGACCGCCCTCGCCGACCGGCCCGCGCAGAACCTCTCGGCGGGGCAGAAACGGCGGCTGGGTCTGGCGCGGCTTCTGGTCACGGGGCGGGCGGTCTGGGTGCTGGACGAACCCACCGTCTCGCTTGACGCGGCCTCGGTCGCGCTGTTTGCGGGCGTGGTGCGGGCGCATCTGGCGGGCGGCGGGGCCGCGCTGATGGCCACGCATATCGACATCGGCCTGCCCGAGGCCGCCACGCTCGACCTCACGCCCTACAAGGCCATCCGGGCGCGCGGCGGCGATTTCGACGCCGCTTTCGGCGGGGATTTCGCATGATCGCGCTGATCGCCCGCGACCTGGCCCTCGCCATCCGGGCGGGGGGCGGCTTTGGCCTTGGGCTCGCGTTTTTCCTGCTGGTAGCGGTGCTCGTGCCCCTCGGCGTCGGGCCAGAGCCTGCCACGCTGGGCCGCATCGCGCCCGGCATCCTGTGGGTGGGGGCGCTGCTGGCCTGCCTGCTGACCCTCGACCGCCTCTTCGCGCTGGACCGTGAGGATGGCTCGCTCGACCTGCTGGCCACCGCCCCGATCCCGCTGGAGGGGGTGGTGGCGGCCAAGGCGCTGGCGCATTGGCTGACCACGGGGCTGCCTCTGGCCCTCGTCTCGCCGGTTCTGGCCGTGCTTTTGAACCTTCCGCCGCAGGGCTATGTCTGGCTCGTCATCTCGCTGATCCTCGGCACGCCCGCGCTGTCGGTCATCGGGGCCTTTGGTGCCGCACTGACGGTAGGGCTGCGGCGGGGGGGGCTCTTGCTGTCGCTCCTCGTGCTGCCGCTCTATGTGCCCACGCTGATTTTCGGGGCCGAGGCGGTGAAGCGCGGCGCCACCGGGGCCGATGCCACCACCCCCCTCCTCCTGCTGGCGGGCATCACCCTGGGGGCGGCTGCGGCGCTCCCCTTTGCCGCCGCTGCGGCAATCCGCGTCAATCTGCGGTGAGCGCGGCCATGCTACACCTTGCCCCTGCCCGCATTCCTTCATAGGTCTCGCCCATGTCGTTCTGGGAATATGCCAACCCCCGCCGGTTCATGCAGACCTCGGCCGCGATCCTGCCCTGGGTCGGCGGGCTGACCGCGCTGTGCCTCGTCGCAGGCCTGATCTGGGGGTTCTTCTTCACGCCCGACGATTTCCGGCAGGGGTCCACCGTCAAGATCATCTATATCCACGTGCCCACCGCCATGATGGCGATCAACGCCTGGGTGATGATGCTGGTGGCCTCGCTGATCTGGCTGGTGCGCCGCCACCATGTCAGCGCGCTGGCCGCCAAGGCCGCAGCCCCCGTGGGCCTGACCTTCACCCTGATCGCGCTGGTGACGGGCGCGCTCTGGGGCCAGCCGATGTGGGGCACCTGGTGGGCCTGGGATCCGCGGCTGACCTCGTTCCTGATCCTGTGCCTGTTCTACCTCGGCTACATCGCGCTCTGGTCCGCGATCGAGGACCCGGACACCGCGGCCGACCTCACGGCGGTGCTGTGCATGGTGGGGTCGGTTTTTGCGCTGCTCAGCCGCTATGCCGTGAACTTCTGGAACCAGGGCCTGCACCAGGGCGCCAGCCTCTCGATGGATGCCAAGGAGAACGTGTCCAACGTGTTCTGGATCCCGCTCGTGGTCTGCATCGCGGGGTTCGTCCTGTTGTTCCTGACGCTGGTGCTTTTGCGCACACGGACCGAGATACGCGCCCGTCGCCTGTCGGCGCTCCTGGCGCGGGAAAGGATGGCCTGATGCCCGATCTGGGGAAATATGCAGGTGCCGTGCTGGGGTCCTATGCGGCCACGCTGGTGCTGATCGCCGCCCTGGTGGCGCTGACGCTGTGGCGGGGCGCGCGGGTGCGGGCCGCCCTGCGCGAGGTTGAACGCCGTGCGGAGCGTGACGCATGAGCCGTATCCTGATGTTCCTGCCGCCCATCCTCTTCGCCGCCCTGGCGGTGATGTTCTGGGTCGGCATGGGCCGCGAGGACCCCGAGGGCCTGCCCTCGGCCCTGGCCGGCCGCATGGCCCCGCCGGTGGTCGTGACGCCCCTCGGCGATGCACCGGTCTTTGACGATGCCACCCTGCGCGCGCCGGGGGTGAAGCTGGTGAACTACTGGGCCAGCTGGTGCGCGCCCTGCCGGGCTGAACACCCCATGCTGGCCGAAATCGCGGCCTCGGGCATCCCGGTCTACGGGGTGAACTACAAGGACCCCGCCGACAAGGCGCAGGCCTTTCTGGCCGAGCTTGGCAATCCCTTCGCCGCCATCGGGGCCGATGCCACGGGCCGCATGGCGCTGGACTGGGGCGTCTATGGCGTGCCCGAAACCTATGTGATCGACGGTGAGGGCCGCATCGTGCTGCGCTTTGCCGGGCCGATCACCCGGCAGGAGCTGGAGCGGACGCTGCAGCCCGCCATCGACAAGGCGCGCGAAAACTGAGGGCGCGCGAAAACTGAGGGCGCGCACTGGTTTGCGGCGCGCCTACCCGGCCGCGCCGATCAGCAACAGATACATGGCGACCATCACAGCCAATTCACCCCAGGGAAGCATCGGTATCGGCAGGCATGCGGCGCGGCTCTCGGATTGGCGGAACATGGGCACCTCGTCTTTGTCATTACCATTTACAACTTGCCCACGATTCGTGAACACAGCCCTAAGGCTTGACCCTCTAACGCCGCCGGGCTATCCGCCGTTCCAGCGCGTCGGAAGGGTTCGTGTCATGGACAGGTCAGACCGCCCCTAGGGCAGCGTCCCGGCCCCGTCCGGGGCAGACCCATTCCATCGCGGAGACTGACCATGCCGATCCTGTCCGGCAAGCATTGCATCGTGACCGGCGCCGCGCGCGGCATCGGGGCCGCCATCGCAAGCGCCGTTGCAGCCGAGGGCGCCACCGTTCTCGTGACCGATATCGACACGGATGCGGGCCGCGCCACCGCCGACCGTCTGGGCGCCACCTTCCGCCGCCTCGACGTGGCGGACGAGGGCGACTGGGCCGCCCTTCAGGCCGAAGAGCCGCCACCCGACATCCTGGTGAACAACGCGGGCATCAGCGGATTCGAGGCGGGCCCGCAGCCGCATGACCCCGAACAGGTGGCAATGGCCGACTGGCGGCGCGTGATGGCCACCAACCTTGATGGCACCATGCTGGGCTGCCGCACGGCCATCCGCATGATGCGGCCGCGCGGGGGCGGGGTGATCCTCAACGTTGCGTCGCGCTCGGGCCGGGTCGGCACGCCGGGGGCCGCGGCCTATGCCGCCTCCAAGGCCGCGGTGCGCAACCTCACGAAGTCCGTGGCGCTGTATTGCGCCGAGCAGCGCCTCGCCATCCGCTGCAACGCCATCGACCCCGGCGCGATCCTCACCCCGATGTGGGAGGCGCTGATCGGCGACGGGGGTGAGGAGTCGAAGGCGGGGTTCGTGTCGGACGTCCCGCAGGGCCGCTTTGGCCGGCCCGAAGAGGTGGCGGCGCTGGCGGTTTTCCTGTGTTCGGACGCGGCCCCCTACATCACCGGGGCGACCATGGCCATCGATGGCGGCCTGACCGCGCGCTGACCCGGGCGGATGCGGCGCCTACCTCCGCATCCGCACCATCTCAAAGGTGTAGAGCGCCAGTGCTGCCCAGATCATGCCAAAGGCCATGAACTTCACCGGCCCGAATTGCTCGCCAAACAGGAACACGGCCTGCAAAAAGATCATCGTCGGCGCAATATACTGCATCATCCCGATGGTCGAAAGCCGCAAGAGCTTGGCCCCGTTGGCATAGATCATCAAGGGCCCCGCCGTCACCACGCCGCAGCCCAACAAGAGCGCCACATCCCACGCCCCCCGGAAATGCCCCGCCCCCGTGCCCTCGGCCCAGACCACATAGGCCAGCGCGAATGGTGCCAGAATCAGCACCTCCAGCATGAAGCCCTGGTTCGGCCCGATCGGCAGCGTCTTGCGAAAGAACGCATAGAACCCCCAGGACAGCATCAGCGCCAGCGCCACCCAGGGCAGGCCCCCCGCCTCCCAGGTCAGCACGCCGACCGCCGCCACCGCCAGACCGATGGCGGCCAGTTGCCACCGCGTCAGCCGTTCGTTCAGCAAGATCGCCCCTAGGGCCACGCTGAACAGCGGGTTGATGTAATACCCCAGCGCCGTGTCCAGCGCCCGCCCCGCCCCGATGGCCCAGACATAAATCCCCCAGTTGACCGAGATCAGCGCCGCCGTCACCGCCGCCATCGCCAGCATCCGGGGGTTCAGGATCGCGCGGCGCAGATCGCCCGTGCGCCCCAGGATCACCAGCACCGCCCCCGCGATGGGAATCGACCACAGCACCCGGTGCGCGATCACCTCGACCGGCGGGATATGCGCCACCGCCTTCATGTAAAGCGGCAGGAACCCCCACAGCAGATATGCCGTCAACGCAAAGGCGAACCCGCGCGGCGTGTCCTGGTTCAGGGGCGGTGTATTCAGGGGCGGGGCGGGCAGGGGATCAGCCATGGCTCCACGGCCTAGCGCAGCACGAAAGCGGCGGCCAATGCAAACTTGTGGCGGGAACAATCGCCGCGCCCCGTGGCCGGGCCGCTATCCCGCCGTGGGAATGTCAAACCCCGGCTCGGCCAGCTCGAACCCCTCGAACCGGAACCCGGGGCTCACCGTGCAGGACACAAGGCTCCAGTCGCCCGTGGTCTCTGCCGCCTGCCAGTGATGCGCGGGCACCACCCATTGCACCGCGTCGCCTGCCAGCACGTCCGGCCCCATCCGCACGGCCCGCGCCGGGGTGGCGGCCATCGGTGACACCCGCAGGATCAGGGGGGCGCCGGCATGGAACAGCCACACCTCGGCCGCATCCACCCGGTGCCAGTGGCTGCGTGTCCCCGCGGCCAGCAGGAACAGGATCGCGGTGCCCGACGCGCGCCCCGCCACCTGCGGCCCCTCCCAGGTCTGCCGGAAATGCCCGCCCTCGGGATGCGGGCGCAGCCCCAGCCGCGCGATGATCGCTTCTGCCCCTGCCATCATCCTGCGTGTCGCCCATGCCATGCCACCTCTACCACCATCGCTGCGGCGCGACCCCAGGACAAGCCGCGTGTTGCGGGCAGGGTGTCGCGGGCAGGGCGAAGTCATTTTGAAGGCCGTGGCCTCCGCGTCCCGACATGTGTCGGGACGGATGCCCGACACATGCCCGACGCAAACCCGACGCGGGCTGGCCGCCGACTATCCCCGCAGGACCGACCGCCCGGCATAGTCGGCCGTCTCGCCCAGAACCTCGGCAATGCGGATCAACTGGTTGTATTTCGCCAGCCGGTCGGACCGCGACAGGCTCCCGGTCTTGATCTGGCCGCAGTTGGTGGCCACCGCCAGATCGGCGATGGTGGCATCCTCGGTCTCGCCCGAACGGTGGCTCATGACATTGGTGAACCGTGCCCGATGGGCCATTTCTACGGCCTCCAGCGTTTCGGTCAGGGTGCCGATCTGGTTCACCTTCACCAGCATGGAATTCGCGCAACCCCTTGCGATTCCTTCGGAAAGGCGGCGCGGGTTGGTGACGAACAGATCGTCCCCCACCAGTTGCAGGCTGTCCCCCAGACGGTCGGTCAAGAGTTTCCAGCCCTCCCAGTCATCCTCGGAACAGCCATCCTCGATGGAGATGATGGGATAGTCGGCGGCCAAGGCCGCAAGGTAGTCCACATTCTCTTCCGCGCTCAGCGATTTCCCTTCGCCTTCCAACTCATACTTGCCGTTCTTGAAGTATTCCGTGGCCGCACAATCCAGTGCCAGAAAGATGTCCTCGCCGGGGCGATAGCCCGCCTTCTCGATGGACTTCAGAATGAAATCAAGCGCTTCACGGGCAGAGCTCAGGTTGGGTGCGAACCCGCCCTCATCCCCGATGCTGGTGCTCAGCCCCGCCGCAGACAGTTCCTTCTTCAGCGTGTGGAATACCTCCGCCCCCATCCGCACCGCATCGCGGATGTCATCGGCCCCCACCGGCATGATCATGAATTCCTGGATGTCGATGGGGTTGTCGGCATGGGCGCCGCCGTTGATGATGTTCATCATGGGAACCGGCAGGATCCGCGCGGAAGTCCCTCCCACATAACGGAAAAGCGGCTGACCGAGCGCCGCCGCAGCGGCCTTCGCCACGGCCAGCGAGACGCCCAGAATGGCATTTGCGCCCAGACGGCCCTTGTTGGGCGTGCCGTCCATCTCGATCATGGTGCGGTCGATGCCGATCTGGTCGGTCGCGTCGAAACCCACGATTTCCTCGGCGATCTCGCCGTTCACCGCCGCCACGGCCTCCAGCACGCCGCGGCCGAAATACCGTGCCGCGTCGCCGTCCCGCCGCTCGACGGCCTCATGCGCGCCGGTCGAGGCGCCCGAGGGCACCGCCGCGCGGCCCATGCCGCCGGATTCGAGGTGGACATCCACCTCAACGGTGGGATTTCCGCGGCTGTCGAGGATCTCGCGGGCCTGAATGTCGATGATCGTGGTCATGGGCGGGCCTCCGGGGCTGTGCCAAGGGTCGTGGTGCGGGCGGCGCCCGTCGCGCGACTGTCTAGCCTGCGCAGACGCTCGCGGTAAAGCGTGTAGAGGCCCGACAGGATGATCAGCGCAGCGCCGGTCAGGGTCGGCGCGTCGGGAATCTCGGCAAAGACCGCCCAGGCGATGAAGGTGGCAAAGATCAGCCGGGTGTAGCGGAAGGGTGCGATGGCCGAGGTGTCGCCCCAGCGCGTGGCCTCCACGATGGCCCAATAGGCGACGATCCCGATGGCAAGGGCCGCCGCCAGCAGCGCCCAGGCCCCTGCGGGCGGCATCCGCGCCCCGCCCGAGACCACCAGCATCAGCGCCCCCACCAGCCCCACCGCCATGAACGCCCAGGCCGCCACCACATGCGTGGGCAGGCCCGGCGGCATCCGGCGGGTGAAAAGATCGCGCGCAGCGAGGCCCGTCACTCCCAGCACGGCCCACAGGGCATTGCCGTCGAACCCCTGCGTCCCCGGGCGCAGGATCAGGACCACGCCCGCGAACCCCACCAGCACCGCCCCCCATCGCCGCCAGCCCACCGCCTCGCCCAGGAACACCGCCGCACCCGCCGTCACCAGCAGGGGGGCGGCCTGCAGGATGGCGGAGGCGGTGGAGAGCGGGATCAGCGCGAGGGCGGTGACAAATCCCATCGTGCCCACCATCTCGGCCCCGTTGCGCGCGAGGAGCGCGGGCGTCAGCGCCGCGCGGGTCAGGACGCGGTGGCCGGCGGCGCGCGCGAAGCCCGCAAAAACGGGCGCGCCGAAAAGACCCAGCATCAGGAGGATCTGCCCGGGCGGCAGGGTGGCCGAGGCCAGCTTGATCAGCGCATCCTCCACCGCGAAGGCGGCCATGGCCGCCGTCATCAGGACGATGCCGCGCAGGGTGGGGGACATGGGGCCTCCGGCGGGCCGGGATCAGCCCTTCTTCATGGGCACGCCATACAACTCCAGCCGGTGCCCCGCCAGACGGTATCCCAACCGGGCGGCGATGCGGTCCTGCAATTCCTCGATGTCGGGGTCCACGAATTCGATCACCTCGCCGGTGGTCATGTCGATCAGATGATCGTGGTGGTCGCGCATCGAATCCTCATAGCGTGCGCGGCCGTCGCCGAATTCCAGCTTTTCCAGGATGCCTGATTCCTCGAACAGCTTGACCGTCCGATAGACCGTCGCGATCGAGATCCGCGGGTCGAGGGCCACGGCGCGGGCGTGCAGGGCCTCCACGTCGGGGTGGTCCTCGGCGGTGCCGATCACCTGCGCGATGGTGCGGCGCTGGTCGGTCATGCGCAGGCCCTTGGCCTCGCAGCGGGTGATGATGTCGGTCATGCGCAACCCTCCTTGCGTGAGGTTCCCTATGAATTACGGCATGGGGGCCGCAGGCTCCACCCTTTTTCGTGCGGGGGTGTCCCACGGTGGGACAGGTTTGCCGCCGTTGCATTTCAAGGGCTTGGCGGCGCGGATTTACCGCTTGTTAAGGTCCGGGCGGGACCGGGCGGCTTGACGGCCCGGTTGCGCCGCCCTCAGGTTGCGGCGCAGCGGTCGCCGGGGGGATGATCGGGGGGATGATCGGGGGGATGATGAAGAAGGACCGGATGGATGCCTTTGGCGCAGCCGCCCTGACCGCCATCGCGGCCCTTCTGGCGTTCAACCAGGTGGTGATCGTCTGGGTGAACGAGGGGCTGCAGCCGGTGTTCTTTGCCGGCCTCCGCTCGGCCCTCGCGGTGCCTTTCGTGCTGGGCTGGCTCGCGCTCAACCGCCGCTGGCCGCGCTACAGCCCCGGCACGGGGCGCGCGGGCCTGCTGATGGGCGCGATCTTTGCGGCCGAGTTCCTGTGCCTGTTCGTGGCGCTCGACCTGACCACGGTCAGCCGCACGGCGGTCATTTTCTATTCGATGCCGGTGTGGTTGGCGCTGATGGCGCATTGGGGCCTGCCGGGCGAGCGGTTGACGCCGCTGCGGCTGGGCGGGCTGGTGCTGGCCTTTGCGGGCACGGCGCTGGCCATTCTGGACGGGCGGGGCGTGGCGGGGGGCAGCCTGGCGGGCGATTTTTGCGCGCTGGCGGCGGCCCTTGGCTGGGCGGGCACGGCATTCATCGCCAAGCGACCGACCATGCGCGCCGTGGGGCCGGAGGTGCAGCTGTTGTGGATGGTTGCCGTGTCGGCGCCGATTCTGCTGCTGGTGGCCCCGGCCTTCGGCCCGCTGCTGCGTGATTTTCAGGCGGTGCATGGGCTGTGGCTGCTGTTTCAGGCGGGCGTGGTGGTGGCGGGCGGCTTCATCGCCTGGCTTTGGCTCTTGTCGGTCTATCCCTCGGCCAGCGTGGCGAGTTTTTCCTTCCTGACGCCGGTGATCTCGGTGGGGTTCGGCTGGCTGATCCTGGGTGAGCGGCTGACGCCCGGCCTCTTGGTGGCGGCGGCGCTGGTGGCGGCGGGAATCGTGCTGGTGAACCGGCGCTGAGGCGGCCTGCTTCACACGGGATTTCAGAAGCTTGCGGCAAGTGGGCCGCGATATTGGATAATCGCCCGGCCATCCCCACCCCCCACACCGGTTATCCCCTGTTCTGTCCACATATCCACAAGTTCTCCCCACCTGTTGCGTGCATGTGCCGTCAATCCCCTAAATGTTGCGGTTCGGAAAATTTACCCGTTGATTGCCGCGCGTGAATACGACAGTTTGACAAAGCGCTGGAAAGACACACCAGATGTAGTAGCCGGCGCAGGGACAGGGACCACACCTCATCGCAGCAGCCGTCATCGGCTGGCCGTCACCGCGCAGGCGGGGTGGAGGGCGTGCGCTCGTGTCCGGGGAACGGGGCAACGGCCGGGGCAGCAACGCCGGGCCATCAAAAACGGAGATCGAGGCAGATGAAGATCGAGCGGAAATTCACCACCGAGGCGACCGGCGCCTATGGCGCCATGAGCTTTGCCACGATGGTCAGCGAGATCCGGAACCCGGATGGCACGGTGGTATTCCGCAACGATGCGGTGGAGGTGCCGCAGGGCTGGAGCCAGGTCGCGGGCGACGTGCTGGCGCAGAAGTATTTCCGCAAGGCGGGCATCCCCGCGCGGCTGAAGAAGGTGCGCGAAAAGGACGTGCCGGAGTTCCTGTGGCGGTCCGTGGCCGACGAGGCCGCGCTGTCTGACCTGCCCGAGGACGAGCGGACGGGCGGCGAGACGAGCGCGCGGCAGGTGTTCGACCGCCTGGCGGGGGCCTGGGCCTATTGGGGCTGGAAGGGCGGCTATTTCAGCACCGAGGCCGATGCGCGCGCCTATTACGACGAGATGCGGTTCATGCTGGCGCGCCAGATGGCGGCGCCGAACAGCCCGCAATGGTTCAACACCGGTCTGCACTGGGCCTACGGCATCGACGGGCCGGGGCAGGGGCATTTCTATGTGGACCACAAGACTGGAAAGCTGACCAGATCCACCAGCGCCTATGAGCATCCCCAGCCGCACGCCTGTTTTATCCAGTCGGTGAAGGATGATCTGGTGGGCGATGGCGGGATCATGGACCTGTGGGTGCGCGAGGCGCGGCTGTTCAAGTATGGCTCGGGCACCGGGACCAACTTTTCGTCGCTGCGCGGCGAGGGGGAGCGGCTGTCGGGCGGCGGCAAGTCCAGCGGCCTGATGGGGTTCCTGAAGATCGGCGACCGCGCGGCGGGGGCGATCAAGTCGGGCGGCACCACGCGGCGGGCGGCCAAAATGGTGATCTGCGACATGGATCACCCCGACATCGAGGCGTTCATCAACTGGAAGGTGATCGAGGAGCAGAAGGTCGCGAGCCTGGTGGCGGGGTCGAAGGCGCATGAGGCGCGGCTGAACGAGATCTTCGCGGCGATCAAGGCGTTTGACGGCTCGATGGAGGGGGCGGTGGATCCGGCGGCCAACCCGGGCCTGAAGGCGGCGCTGCGGGCGGCGAAAAAGGCCATGATTCCCGATACCTATGTCAAGCGCGTGCTGGATTATGCGCGGCAAGGGTATGGGTCGATCGAATTCCCGACCTATGACACGGACTGGGATAGCGAGGCCTACATGTCGGTCTCGGGCCAGAACTCCAACAACTCGGTGCGGGTGACGGATGCCTTCCTGCGCGCGGTCAAGGAGGATCTGGATTGGGAGCTGGTGCGGCGCACCGATGGGCGCGTGTCCAAGACGATCAAGGCGCGGGATCTGTGGGCGCAGGTGGGCCACGCCGCCTGGGCCTGCGCCGACCCCGGCATCCAGTTCCACGACACGGTGAACGCCTGGCACACCTGCCCCGAGGATGGGGCGATCCGGGGGTCGAACCCCTGTTCGGAATACATGTTCCTGGATGATACGGCCTGCAACCTCGCGTCGATGAACCTGCTGACGTTCTACAAGGACGGGCGGTTCGATGCGGAAGGCTATGTGCATGCCTCGCGGCTCTGGACTGTCACGCTGGAGATCTCGGTGCTGATGGCGCAGTTCCCGTCGAAGGAGATCGCGCAGCTGTCCTATGATTTCCGCACGCTGGGGCTGGGCTATGCCAATATCGGCGGCCTGCTGATGAACATGGGTCTGGGCTATGACAGCGCCGAGGGGCGGGCACTGTGCGGCGCGCTGACGGCGGTGATGACGGGTGTTTCCTATGCCACCTCGGCCGAGATGGCGGCGGAGCTGGGGGCGTTTCCGGGCCATGCGCGGAACGCCGCGCACATGCTGCGGGTGATCCGCAATCACCGCGCGGCGGCCTATGGGCAGGCGGGCGGATATGAGGGCGTGAACGTGGCCCCGGTGCCGCTGGACCACGCGAACTGCCCCGACCAAGCGCTTGTGGCGCTTGCGAAATCCGCCTGGGATGAGGCTTTGGCCCTGGGCGAAAAGCATGGGTTCCGCAACGCGCAAGTTACGGTGATTGCGCCCACGGGGACCATCGGGCTGGTGATGGACTGCGACACGACGGGGATCGAGCCCGACTTTGCGCTGGTGAAGTTCAAGAAGCTGGCGGGGGGCGGATACTTCAAGATCATCAACCAGAGCGTTCCGGCGGCTTTGGAAAAGCTGGGGTATCGCCCGTCGGAAGTGGCCGAGATCGTGGCCTATGCGGTGGGGCATGGGTCGTTGGGTCAGGCACCGGGGATCAACCACACGGCGCTCTTGGGCCACGGGTTCGGGCCCCGCGAGATCGAGAAGGTGGAGGCCGCACTGCCGAGCGCCTTCGACATCCGCTTCGTGTTCAACCAGTGGACGCTGGGGGTGGAGTTCTGCCAGGGCACGCTGGGGATACCTGCCGAAAAGCTGGCCGATCCGACCTTTGACCTGTTGAAGCACCTGGGTTTCACCAAGGCGCAGGTCGAAGCGGCGAATGACCATGTCTGCGGGACGATGACGCTGGAAGGGGCCCCCTTCCTGAAGGCCGAACACTACCCGGTCTTTGACTGCGCCAATGCCTGCGGGAAAAAGGGCCGCCGGTTCCTGAGCGTCAAGAGCCACATCCACATGATGGCGGCGGCGCAGAGCTTCATCTCGGGCGCGATCTCCAAGACCATCAACATGCCCAACACCGCCACCATCGCCGAGACGCTGGCGGCCTATGAGCTGTCGTGGTCGCTGGGGGTGAAGGCCAATGCGCTCTATCGTGACGGCTCCAAACTGTCGCAGCCGCTGGCCTCCGCGCTGGTCGAGGATGACGAGGAGGCCGAGGAGATCCTCGCCTCGGGCTCCATGCAGGAAAAGGCCGTGGTGCTGGCCGAGAAGATCATCGAGAAGGTGATCGTGAAGGAGATCGTGCGCAGCCACCGCGAAAAGCTGCCCGAACGGCGCAAGGGCTATACGCAAAAGGCCATCGTGGGCGGTCACAAGGTCTATCTGCGGACCGGCGAATACAAGGATGGCACGCTGGGCGAGATCTTCATCGACATGCACAAGGAGGGTGCGGGTTTCCGCGCGATGATGAACAACTTCGCCATCGCGGTTTCGGTGGGCCTGCAATACGGCGTGCCGCTGGAGGAGTTCGTGGAGGCCTTTACCTTCACCCGCTTCGAGCCTGCGGGCATGGTGCAGGGCAACGACAGCATCAAGAACGCGACCTCGATCCTGGACTATATCTTCCGCGAACTGGCGGTGAGCTACCTTGACCGCACCGACCTTGCCCATGTGGCCCCCAAGGGTGCGTCCTTTGACGACCTGGGGCGCGGCGACGAGGAGGGCAAGCGCAACTTTGCCGAGGTGACGGACGAGGCGGCATCACGGGGGCTGGAGGTGCTGCGCCAGATCAGCTCGACCGGTTACCTGCGCAAGCGCCTGCCGACCGAGCTGGTGGTGTTCCAAGGCGGCGTGCAGGGCGCGCTGGCGGCCGGGGCGAGTGCGGCCGCGCTGTCTGTGGAGACGGGTCAGGTGTCGCTGGGGCTGGCGGTGGACATCCGCGCCAAGGCCAAGATGCAGGGCTACGAGGGCGATCCCTGCCGGGAATGCGGGAACTACACGCTGGTCCGCAATGGCACCTGCATGAAGTGCAACACCTGCGGCGGCACCAGCGGGTGCAGCTGATCACGACCCGCGGATGTCCCTCCGGCCATAGTTCTTCTGGTTTCGGGCAAAGGTTTTCCGTTCTGGGGGAAAAGGTTGTCCGGGAGCACGGATTTACGGCGATTTTCAACCTTGGATGGTGGAGGTCGCCGTTTTCCTGCTCAGGTGTTGCTTTCGGTGCGTCGCATTGATGCCGAAGAGACCGAGGTGGGCAAGCAGACCGTGATTTGAGACAGATTGACGACGGCGGCTGAAATCAGCGCGATGCGAGGCATGCTGAATGTCCGATGGGGACCACTACACTTGTCTAGAATTGGAAGCCTTAACGGTAAGCGCTACGGCGCTGCCCTATGCAGCGAGGCTTGACGGCTGCGCCTGCGCCACGGCCTGCGAGCAGCGGCGGCAGGCGTATTTTGGGCGCCGCGTGACCAGCACCCGGAACTGCGCCGGGATCACGTCGAGACGCTCGGAGACATCTTCGCCGAACCGGGTCATCTCACCGCAGCCGCAGGGGCAGTGTGTGCTGGCTGGCTCGATCACGCGCTCGACCCGGGGCAGATGCGACGGCAGATGGCCGCGGTTGCGCTTGGGCTTGCGGGGCGCATCCCCGCGCGCCCTTTGCATCGCCGCCTCGGCCTTTTCCTGCGCGGCCTCGAGTACACCCTGGGCCAGCTCGGCATCTTCCAGCGGCAGGTTGAACTGGTCGGGCGACAGCTTCTCGGAGCGCTTGCCAAACTTCTCGCGCTGCGACGTGCGCAGGATATCTTCCAGCCGACGATTGGCTTCCTGCGATTCTGCAAGCGCCGCCTCAACCTCGGTCAGGCGGGCTTTCAGAAGGGCGTTTTCCCGGGCGAGAACGACGGCATCCATGATGCAAAGTGAATCACGGGGCACCCATTCTGGCCAGTAAAAACAGAAGTTTCCCTGCAATCAACCTGCCGCCAGCGGGCGTCGCGCGCGCTCCGGCCGAACCAGCCGCCAGTCCAGACCTTCGAACAAGGCCGCCAGCTGGGCGGAAGACATCCGCATCACCCCGTCCTGCACCTGCGGCCAGACGAATTTGCCGCCTTCCAGCCGCTTGTGCGCCAGCACCATGCCGGTCTGGTCCCACATCAGCAGCTTGATCCTATCCGCAAATCGGCAATCATTCCGCATACAAAGAACAGGAATTGCGGATCGAGTATCCTTGGCATCCGCTATTTGGCCAAGTGCTGCGCACCCGGGACGGCGGACGCAGGCAAGGGAGCGGCTCG
>JBKBKC010000019.1:0-51473 GCA_046294265.1 Gemmobacter sp.
GAGCGCCTCGATGCCGATCGCTGGACAATCCCCGCCGACCTTCCAGAACGTGGGCTGGCCCAAGACCGCCAGAAGTTCGGCAAAGGCCCGCGCATCGAGACGCTGTCCGATCTGCCACTCGACCGGCAGGTGGGCCACGAAGGGGCGACCTGGCTCGACCGCACGATGATCGGCGGCGGACGCGAGACGATGCCGCATACGGGCTTTGGCGGCGATGTCCGCGCCGCCTGGGAGGCGCGGGGTGAGGGCGACGCCGCGGAGCGGGCCGCGCGGGCCGAGGCCGCGCAGGCGCGGGCCGAGGCGCTGGCCCGCGCCCTCGCCGCGCTGGAGGCCGCCAGCCCCGACCGCAGCCTGACCACCGCCGCGCTGGCCCGCGCGCGCGACGTGGTGGCCCAGGCCGACCGCGACATCCAGGCCCTGACGGTGGAGCATGGGCGCCTGACCACCCTGATCGACCTGCGCGCGGGCGAGGGGGTGGAGGAGGACCTGGCCGACACCACCGACCGGCTGGCCGAGGCCACGGCGCGCCGCGACGCGCTGCGGTTCGAGGTGGAGATGCTGAAAACCCTGCTCGCCGCACTGGAAACCGCGCGCGCCGCCGCGCGCGACCGCTATGTGGCGCCGGTGTTGCGCGAACTGACCCCGCTGTTGCGCCTGCTCTGGCCCGATGCCGAGATCGCCTTTGACGAGGATCGCCTGTTGCCCGTGGCAATGACCCGCGCGGGCCAGGCCGAGGCCATCGAGATCCTGTCGGGTGGCACGCAGGAGCAGGTGGCGCTGCTGGTGCGGCTGGCCTTTGCGCGGATGCTGGCGGCGGCGGGGCGGGCGGCGCCGGTGATCCTGGACGATGCGCTGGTCTTTACCGATGACGACCGGATCGAGCGGATGTTCGACGCGCTGCACCGGCAGGCGGGGGATGTGCAGATCCTGGTGCTCAGCTGCCGCCAGCGGGCGTTCCGCAATCTGGGCGGGCAGCAGTTGCGCATCGAGGCGGTGGGGGGGGCGCCCTAGGGCCGGTGGTCGATGACCGTGCGCACCCAGGCGGGGTCGCGCAGGGGCTGGCCCGAGAAGATCTCGAACGCCTGCAGGCCCTGGTGGACGTAGAGCTCATAGCCCGAGAGGAACGCCGCCCCCATCGCCTGCACCTGCGCGCGAAAGGGCGTGTGTTCGGGCGTATAGACGGCATCGAAGGCCCAGCCGGGCGCGCCCCTCGCGCCATCGGGAAGGGCCGATCCGGGGAGGCCCGCCATGCCGAGGGGGGTGCAGTTCGCCACGCCGTCATAGCCTGCGAGGTCATGCAGGTCGGGCGCAGTGATTTCCAAGGGGCCCGCAAACCGGGGCCGCAGCGCGGTTGCCAGAGACGCAGCCCTGGCCGGATCGGTGTCATGCAGGATGATGGCCGAGGCCCCGAGGTCGGCCAGCGCAAAGGCCACCGCCCGCCCCACCCCGCCCGTGCCCAGCACCAGCACCCGCCCCGGCGGCATCGCCCCGAACGCCGCGCGGAAGGCCGCGACAAAGCCGCTGTGGTCGGTGTTGTGGGCGCGGGGGCCATCCGTGCCGAAACGGATGGTGTTGGCCGCCCCCATCGCCGCCACGACCGGACCCGCGGGGGGAACCAGCGCCGCCGCCTCTTCCTTGTAGGGATAGGTCACGTTCACGCCGTCAAACCCCTGCGCTTGGCAATCCCGCAGCAACTGCGCGAAGGTGCGCCCGCGTTCGGCCGGGATGATGAGGTCATAGCTCGCATTCCCGCCCATCGACAGCGCGCAGACGCAGTGCAGGACGGGCGAGCGCGAGGCGGTGATGTTGCCGCCGATCAGGCCAAGGCGCAGGGTTTTCATCCGGAATAGCCGAACTGCCGGGGCAGCCACAGCGAAACGCCCGGCACGAAGATCAGCACCAGCAGGGCCGCCAGCAGCGCCACGAGGAAGGGCAGCACGTTCACGATGATGTCGCGCAGGGGGATGCCGGTGACGGCGGTGATGACGAACAGGAGCATCCCGTAGGGCGGCGTGATCAGCCCGATCATGCAATTGACCACCGCCACCACCCCGAAATGCACAAGGTCGATCCCCAGCGCCTGACAGGTGGGGATGAAGAGGGGCAGGATCACGAGGATGATCGTGGTGGCATCCAGGAGGCAGCCCAGCAGCAGGAGCAGGAGGTTGATCATCAGCAGGAACATGATCGGGCGCATCTCCATCCCCGCAAGCCAGGCCTGCAGCGTGTTGGGGATGCGTTCGGAGGCGACGATGTAGTTGAAGATCAGTGCGCAGCCGATGACGATGCCCACCGTGGCCGCCTGCCGCGCGCTGTCCACGATCTGGCGGTAGAACACCCCCAGCGACAGCGAGCGATAGACCAGCACCGCCAGGAGGAGGGCATAAAGGGCCGCGATGCTTGCGGCCTCGGTCGGGGTGGTGGCGCCGCCGTAGATGCCGCCCAGAAGGATCACCGGCATCAGCAGGACCGGCACCGCCTGCACCGTCAGGCGCGGCACATCGCGCAGCGGCACGGCGGTTTCGCGGGGCACGCCCAGTTGCGACGCGCGGATGTGGTTCATCACCATCAGCATCACCGCCATCAGGAACCCCGGCAGCACGCCCGCAAGGAACAGATAGCCGATGGATTGCCCCGAGATCAGCGCATACATCACCATCGGGATCGAGGGCGGGATGATCGGCCCGATGGTGGCGGACGCCGCGGTGATCGCGGCGGCATAGCCCTGCGGATAGCGCCCGCCCCGTGTCATCATGCCGATGATGATCTTGCCGATCCCCGCCGCATCGGCCACCGCCGAGCCGGACATGCCCGCAAAGATCAGCGACGAGACGATGTTGACATGCCCCAGCCCCCCCCGGAACCGCCCCACAATGGCCACGCAGAAGTTCAAGAGCCGCTCGCTGATGGCGCCTGCGTTCATGATGTTCGCGGCGATGATGAACAGGGGCACCGCCAGCAGGATATAGCCGTCATAGATCGACTGGATCATCTGTTCGGCGGCCAGCGCCAAATCCGCCCCCATCACCGCCAGATAGACGATGGCCCCGAGGAGAAGCGCATAGGCGATCGGCGTGCCGATGGCCGCGAGCAGGAACACGGCGCCGAGGCAGACGAGGAACGCGACGCTCACCCCTAGAGCCCCGCGCGCGCGGGGTCGCGCAGGATGCGCCAGAGCCGCCAGCCATAGCGCAGCATCAGGGCCGCGCAAAAGGCGATGTAGATGATGAAAATCCATTTCAGCGGAATGCGCAGGGTGGCGCTGCGCTTGATCTTGTAGAAATCAACATAGTCCCAGGTGGCGGGCAGCGCCGCCGCGATCCCCACCAGGATCGCCAGCGCCGACAGCCCCGCGAACAGCCGCCGCGTGCCGGGGCGCGCCGCGAGGTAAAGCAGGTCGAACTTCACATGGTCGCGGTCGTGCAGGCAGAACCCCGCCCCCCACAGGACCAGCCACAGCCACAGCGTCAGGCACACCTCGACCGTCCAGCCCACGGGCAGGTTGAAGACATAGCGCGCGGCGATCTGCATCAGGAACACGGCGAACATGGCGGCGAGCATCCCCGCCGCCACCGCATCCGCCGCGTTGCGCAGCCCGGTCAGGATGCGCATGGGCCCCGCGCCTTACCGGCCCGCGGCGTTGATCGCATCCACGATCCCGGCGGGCCAGGCCTTGGCATAGTCCGAGGCCAGATAGGCGGCCTGGACCTGGGTGCGGAACGCCTCGATGTCGGGCTCATAGACCTTCAGGCCCTGATCCTTCATGAACTGGACCAGCTCCTCTTCCAGCGCCAGCTGCTTTTGCCGCCCGCTTTCGGCGGCGGCATCAGCGGCGGCCTGGGTCGCGGCCTGCTGGTCGGGGGTCATGGCGTCCCAGACCTTTTTCGACAGCGCGAGATAATTCAGGTCCACCAGATGCGAGGTCAGCACGATCTGCTTGGTGACCTCATAGAACTTGGAGTTGCGCACGGTGGGCAGCGGATTGTCCTGCCCGTCCACGGCGCCGGTCTGCAGGGCCGTGTAGATCTCGCCAAAGGCCACCGGCACGGGGTTTGCGCCCAAGGCCGAGCCAAGGAACTGCCAGGCGTCGGTGCCGGGCATCCGCAGCTTGATCCCGGCCATGTCGGCGGGGGTCTTGATGTCGGCCTCGGTGCGCAGGTTGATCTGGCGGCGGCCCAGATACATGACGGTCAGAAGCTTCACCCCCAGCTCATCCTCGGCCTTTTTCTTGAACGGGTCCATCAGGGGATCGTTGAACACCGCCAGCTGATGGGCGGCGTCGCGGTGCAGGTAACCTGCGGTGAAGACCGAGAATTCCGGGAAGAACGTCGCCAGTTCCTGCGCCGAGGTGATGGCCATTTCCAGGTTGCCGCGGGCGATCGCCTCCAGCTCGGTCGCCTGCTTGAAGAGGGTGCCGTTGTAATGCGGCTCGTAGCTCGCGAACTCCGCCACGGCGGGGCCGAAGATCGTGGCGAGTGCGACCGAGCGCTGGTCATCCTCGGTGGCGACCGTGGCCATGCGCAGCTGGACCTTGCCCTGTGCCGCGGCAAGCCCCGCCGACAGGCACAGCGCGGCCGCAGCCGTGGTCGCGAGCCACGCACGGCGCGAGATGGTGAATGACATGGGTTCCTCCCTCCCTCGTGGTTCGAATCGTCCCTGGCGGAACGTGCCCGGGCACGGTCGCAGATGGCCCGGGCCAAGTCCAGAAATTGCCTCGTGGCGGTCGTTTCCGGGGAATGTGCCGTGTAATCTTGCATTTCCGTGGGGAATCCCTTTCGGTGCCAGGGATGGCTGACACCGCCGCCTCCCTGCTTGTTCCAACCCCCATCGCGGTCGTCGGTGCGGGCATGATCGGGCGCAAGCATCTGGCCGCACTTGGGGTCGCGCGGGGGGTGCGCGCCGCCGCCGTGATCGACCCGGCCCCGGCTGCGCGCGCGCTTGCGGTGGACCTGGGCCTGCCGTGGTTTCCCGCGCTGGAGGACCTGCCCCCCGGGCTGGCGCGGGGGGTGATCCTTGCCCTGCCCAATGCGCTGCATGTCTCGGGGGGGCTGGCGGCTCTGGCCATGGGGTTGCCCGTGCTGGTGGAAAAGCCGCTGGCGGTGGATGTGGCGGGGGCGGGGACGCTCGTGGCGGCGGCGGAGGCGGCGGGGCTGGCGCTGATGACGGGCCATCACCGGCGGCACAACCCCATGATCGCAGCGGCGCGGGCGCTGATCGCGGGCGGGGCCATCGGGGTGCCCGTTTCGGTGCAGGGCACGTTCTGGGCGGAGAAACCTGCGGAATACTTCGCCACCGACTGGCGGCGGCAGGAGGGTGCCGGGCCAGTCTTGCTGAACGTCATCCATGACTTCGACGTGATGCGCCATCTGGTGGGCGAGATCGCGGCGGTGCAGGCGGTTGAGACGCGCCGCCACCGGGGGAATGCGGTGGAGGATGCCGCCGTGATCTTGCTGGAATTCGCCAACGGGGCCCTGGGCACGCTGAACGTGGCCGACTGCATTCCGGCCCCCCGGAGCTGGGAACTGACGGCGGGCGAGAACCGGGATTACGCGGCGAGCGGCCAGTCCTGCTATGTGATCGGCGGCACGGCGGGGGCGCTGGAACTGCCGCAGCTGCGCCTGTGGCGGCACGACGGCGCGCGGGGGTGGTGGGACCCGATCACCGCAACCACGCACCCGCACCCGCTGGGCGATCCCCTGGTCCTGCAGGCCGCGCATTTCGGGCGGGTGATCCGGGGCGAGGAGCCGCCGCTGGTGTCAGGCCGCGAGGGGCTGCGCACCCTTGCCGCCGGCATGGCCATCAAGACCGCCGCCGCGCGCGGCACCCGCATCCCCCTGGACCCCTGAAGGAGCCTGCCCATGGACCTGCCGAAAAACCGCTTCAAGGCCGCGCTGGCGGCGGGGCAGCAGCAGATCGGCATCTGGTGCTCGATCCCCGGATCGAACCATGCCGAGGCGCTGGCGGGCTGCGGGTTCGACTGGATGCTGATCGATACCGAGCATACCACCGCCGACCTGACCACCGTGCAGGCCATGCTGCAGGCCGCCGCCCCCTATCCCACCCACTGCGCGGTGCGCCCCGGCTGGAACGACGCGGTGGAGATCAAGCGGCTTTTGGACGCGGGCGCGCAGACGATCCTTGTTCCTTACGTGCAGGACGCGGCCGAAGCCGCGCGCGCCGTGGCCGCCGTGCGCTATCCGCCGAACGGCACGCGGGGGGTGGCGGGGATCACCCGCGCCTCGCGTTTCGGCATGGTGGCGGATTACACGGCGCGGGCGGATGCCGAGATCTGCCTGCTGGTGCAGGTGGAAACCGCCCATGCGCTGGACCGGATCGAGGAGATTGCCGGCGTGGAGGGGGTGGACGGGATTTTCATCGGCCCTGCGGACCTTGCGGCCTCGATGGGCCATCCGGGCAATCCGGGGCATCCAGCGGTGCGGGGCGCCATCCTCGCGGCCATCGGGCGGATCCGGGCGGCGGGGCGGCCTGCGGGGATCCTGTCGCTTGACCCCGCGTTTCTGGCCGAGGCGGTGGCGGCGGGCACCACCTTTACCGCCGTCGATGTGGATGCCGCGATCCTGTTGCGCGGCGCGCGGGCGCTGGCGGCGGAATGGACGGCGCGGGGCTGAGCGGGCAGGACGGGCGGCCGCCTGGCCGCTGCACCGCGACCCTGCGCCGCAAGGCGGGGCTGCGGACTGGCCTTGGGCGGGCGCGCTGCTACTTGTCGGTAATGGCAGACAACATCCGCATCCTTTACAACGACACTTGCCCGCTGTGCAGCTGGGAGGTGGGACATTACCGCCGTGCGGCGGGCGAGGCGGGGGGCGGGGCGGGGGGCGTTGCCTTCGACAGCCTCGACCGGGCCGCCGACTGGGGCATGACCGAAGATCAGGCCGCCCGCGCGTTGCATGTGCGCCGGGATGGGCAGGTGTTGCAAGGGCTGGAGGCGTTCCGCGCGGTCTGGGCGGCGTTGCCGGGCTGGCGGTGGCTGGCGCGGCTGACCGGGTTGCCGGTCGTGCGACCCGTGATCGGCTTTGTCTATGACCGGGTGGCGGCGCCGGTGCTGTATCGCGCGCATCTGCGCAGGCAGGCACGGCGCAAGGCCTGAAGCGCTATCCGATCAGGACCACGAGCCAGGCCACCCCCGCCGCCATGGCCGTCAGCGCCACCGCCGCCGATCCGCAATCCTTGGCCTTGCCCGCGCGCGGATTGCGCGCGGTCGAGATGTAATCCACCGCCTCCTCGATCGCGGTGTTCATCAGCTCAGACGCCAGCACCAGCACGCCAAGCGCAAGGATCAGCGCCCGCTCGGCCACCGTCAGGTCGAGCGTCAGGGCAAGGGTCGCCGAGGCCGCGTTCGCCAGCGTCCACTGCCGCAAGGATTTCTCGCTGGCCCAGGCGGCGCGCCAGCCCGCCCAGGACCACAGGACCGTATTGCGCAGCCGCCGCAGTTCCGCCGCCGGTTCGAATGCCATGCCAACGCCTCCCTCTCGCGTCCTCCGGGGAGCGAGCCTAGGGCAGGCCGGGTAGCATTTCCAGCAGGCCTCGCGGTCAGCGCAGGGCGGGGGACAGGGCCTCGATCTCGGGCGCGTTGGGGCAGTAGGCGGGCAGGTGTGGCGCGGGCACCGGGGCGCGGGCCAGCCAGGACATGCAGGCGTCATCCCTGCCGCAGGTGCCGCAGCGGTCCACCAGCCGGCCCAGCTCTTCGCGGCGCATCCAGCCTTCGACCACGGCGGCGGGCAGGTTGGCGCCCGCCACCCGCGCCATGCCGAGGGTCAGCCAGTAGGCCTGCGGCGAGGTGTCATGCACGAACATCGGATCATCCTTTTGCGTCGCGTCCGAAGCGGGCGCCCGTGGGCATGATCCTGCGCCCCCCGCGGGGAGTGGCGCCTTGACCCAGATCAAATGCCCTCAGCGCAGGCCCTCGACGGTGCGGCGCACCGCCTCGCGCCGGGCCGCATTGGGCGGGTGGCTGCCCAGGAACTGGTCACCCGGATCGCCCAGCCGGTCGAAAAAGACCGACCCCAGCAGCGGGTCAAAGCCTGCCCGCAGGGCGATCTCGGCCCCAAGCGCGTCGGCCTGAAGCTCGAACTCCTTGGAGAACCGCCGCGCGCCGATGGTGGCGCCCATGTCCTGTGCCGCGCGCACTGCTGCCGCGTCCGCCCCGCCGACCGAGGCGAGGATGCCCGCGAGGATCGCGCCGGTGGTCGCACTTTCCTGCACCTGCGGGATATGGCCCAGGATGTGGTGCGCCGCCTCATGGCCGATGACAAAGGCGATCTCGTCTATGTTGCGGGCATTTGCGATCAGCGAGACGGTAAAGCCCAGAACCGGCCGGCCCGCGCGGTCCAGCGTCTGGAATGCATTCGGGGGCTGGCCCGGGCGGTCGTCGATCACCACGCGAAAGGCGCAGGGCACCCCGCGGGTGCGGGCCCGGCAATAGGCCTCGGCCACCGGCTGCACGCGGTCCACGGCGGCAACGAAGTTCTGCGCGGCCTCCCGCGGGGGCAGCGCGGCCTGCGTGTCGCCCGCGCGGGCCGACACCTCGACGGGAACCGGCGCGGGGCCGCGCACATCGTAGCTGGGCATGCACCCGGCCAGCGACAGCGCCACCAACACCCCGCCAATCCACCGCACCTGCCGATACCCCGCCCGTTTCTTTTCGCCGCACGTTTTTTCGCGTTCTAGCAGAAACATGCGGGCCGGACAGCCCGCCTTTGCGGGGATAACGCAAGGGTGTAGGGCGCTTGCCGCTTGCCGCCCGGGATGCCAGCCCGTAACCTGACCCGCATGTTCACCATTGAGCACGAATTCGACGCCACCGTGATCACCCTGATCGACGAGGGCGCACCCTACCTGCAGGAGGATGTGGTGATCCACGCCTTCGACGATTGCGTGACCGTCACCCAGGAGGATGAGCGCGAGGGCGGGCCCGTCACCGTCACGCTGTCGATGTCGCAGCTGCGCGACCTGATGGCGGCGCTGGACCTGCCGGAGGGCAGCTATCGGCTGGCGCGGCCGGTCGCGCAGGATGGCGGCGGGGCCGCGTCGGGCTGAGGGTCAGTCGAGGCGGAAGAGCTTGTCGCGCGCCGTGGACCCCCGCAGAAGGGTGAGCCGGGTTTTCGCGACCCGCAGTGCCTTTGCCAGCAGCACCTGCACGGCGGCATTGGCGCGGCCATCCTCGGGCGGGGCGGTGACATGGGCGCGCAGGGACCCGTCCTCGGCCTGCACCAGCGCGTTGCGCCGCACGCCGGGGGTGACGCGCAGCGCGAAGATGGAGCCGGGGATGGCGCGGGCGGAGAGGTCGGTCATGCACGGGGTTTGCGCCGGTCCGTCAGGGATGTGCAAGCGGGGCGTGGCCATGGCGCGTGCGCCGCGCTAGGGTGGCGCGAGGAGGACCTGCCATGCCCCGCCCCGTTTCCCGCCTGATCCCGGCGCTTGCCCTGCTCATCGGCCTTGCCGCCTGCGGAACCCCGCAGGAGCAGTGCATCGCGCGCGAGACGCGCGACCTGCGCACCCTCGACCGCCTGATCGCCGAAACCGATGGGAACATCACGCGCGGCTTTGCCATCGAGGAATACACCATCGACATCACCGTTGCCGGCATCTGCTACGAATCGCAGGGTCGGGACGAAAGCGGCACGCCCCTGCCGCCGGTCGCGGTCAGCTGCCTGCAGGACCGCGAGGTGCGGCGCACCCGGCCCGTGGCGATCGACCTGAACGCGGAGCGCGCAAAGCTGGCCTCGATGCAGGCCAAGCGGCGCGATCTGGCGCGGGCCGCCGCCCCGGCGATTGCTCAGTGCCAGGCGCAGTTTCCGCAATAGGCGGCGGAGGGCACCCTGGGTTTCACCCCCGTTCGGCCGGCCGGTGGCCCGAGCCGGTGGCGGGCCCTAATGGGCCGGGGCGCGCACAACGTCGAGGAGCGAGCGGCCGCCGTCCAGTGTCAGCACCTGGCCGGTCATGAAGCCCGCGGCCTCGGAGGCGAGGAACTGGACGGTTTCGGCCAGTTCGGCCGGGGCTGCGATGCGGCTCATCGGGGTGCCTTCGACGATGGAGGTGCGGAAGGCCGGGTTGTCCTTGATCTGGGTCTGGAGGCTTGCGCTCATCACGGAGCCGAAGGCGACGGCGTTCACCCGGATGCCCTTGGGGGCAAGGGCAAGGGCCAAGGTGCGGGTCATCTGTTCCACCGCCGCCGAACTGATCGAATAGCCCAGGAGCTCGGGCTGGGTCCGGCAGGCGGCCAGCGACGACAGGTTGACGATGGACCCGGCAGGCCCGCTGCCCTCACCCGCCTTTTCGGCCTGCAGGATCATCCGTTTTGCCGTCATCTGCGACAGCCGCAGCGAGGACATCAGGTTGTGCTGCAGCATCAGTTCCACCGCGTCCGCCGAGGGATCGAGCGGGTCGGAGGTGGCGAATTTGCGCGCGGCGTTCACCAGGATGTCCACCCGGTCGAAGGCGTCGATGGTGGCCGACAGGAGGTTCGCGATGGTCAGTTTCTCGCGCAGGTCGCCGCCGAAGAACCGCAGCGCGCCCTCGCTGCGCGCCTCGTCGGCGCATTCGTTTTCCAGCCGGTCCTCGTCGATGTCGGCGAACATCACGTTGGCGCCCTTGTCAAGGAAGTGCCGCGCGATGGCAAGGCCGATGCCCGCCGCAGCCCCGGTGACGATGGCGGTCTTGCCCTGGATCGAGACGGTCATAGCGTGGCCTTTCGGGTCGGGGGGAACGGGCGGGCGGCGCGGGTCAGGCGAAAACCCGGATCGGTGCCGATCTCGGACACCTCGCGAAACAACGCGGACAGCGTGCGACCATAGGGCAGATGCCGGTTGGCGACCAGCCAGAGCGTGCCCTCGGGCCCCAGCATCCGCGCGGCGGCGGCGATGAAGGCGGCGCCCAGGGCGGGGTCGGCGGCGCGTCCGGCGTGGAAGGGCGGGTTGCAGATCACCCAATGGGCGGGGCGCGCGGGGCGGAAGGTGGTGGCATCTGCCCAGTGGAATGCCGCGCGGGGGTCGGGGATGTTCTGGCGGGCGCAGTCGAGCGCGTCAGCCTCTGCTTCGACCAGATCGAGCAGCGAGACACCCTCGCGCGCCAGTGCCGCGCGGGCGAGGTAGCCCCAGCCGGCGCCCAGATCGACCCCGCGGCCGGGCATCTGCGCCGGAAGGGCCGCGGCCAGCAGCGCCGAACCCCGGTCGGGGCCATCGGCGGAGAACACGCCGGGGCGGGTGACGAAGCCATCCGGCAGGCTGCGGGGCACGGCGCGCCAGTCCTCCAGCCCCGGCCCGGCAGGGAAGGTGACAAGGCGGCCATGCGCCTTGACTACAGGGCCGGACAGGGCAACGCGGGCGGCAAGGTCGCGCAGCGTGCCCTCGACCCCATCGGATTTCTGCCCGTCCACGATAACCGGGCCGCCCGGCGTGACGGCCTCGGCGGCCTGGGAAATCAGCGCCTGCGCATGGTCGCGCGCACGGGGCAGGCAGACGAGCGCGGCGGCATAGGGGCGGGGGGGCATGGCGGGGAACACCGCGAGGCCCCGCGCGGCAAGCACGTCGTGATCGGGGCGGAACCCCTGCACCAGCACGAGGCGGGACATGGGCAGTGCGCTCAGGCCATCGCCCGCGCGGGGGTTCAACACCAAGATATCGCCCAAGGGCGGCAGGACCAGCGCGCCGCTGACCAGCGCATGGGAAAGGCGATCGCCGCGCATGGGCAGGCCGCGCGGGGCCCTATTCCTTTTCCATGGTGCATTGCAGCGGATGCTGGTGGCGGCGCGCGAAATCCATCACCTGCGCAACCTTGGTTTCCGCCACCTCGAAGCTGAACACGCCCACCACGGCCAGCCCCTTTTTATGCACCGTCAGCATGATCTCGAAAGCCTGCGCATGGGTCAGGCCAAAGAACCGCTCCAGCACATGCACGACGAATTCCATGGGCGTGTAGTCGTCATTCAGCAAGAGCACCTTGTACAGCGGCGGGCGCTGCGTTTTCGCGCGAGTCTTGGTCACGACCGACGTGTCGTCCCCGGGCCCTTCCTTGCGGTCGGTCATGGAAAGGGGTTGCAACATCGGGGGATGCCTTTCGGGTGCGGGACTCGGCTGCGATGGGTGAGTATATAGCGGAAGGGGCCGACGGGAAAAGGGCCACGCGCGGCTTGCAACGGGGCGGTCCCCTTGGCAGGGTGCCGCAGACCGCGCACGGGGCCGCCATGACCGCCATCACCACCGTAGGGTTCGATGCCGACGACACGCTGTGGCAGAACGAGGCGTTCTTTCGCCTGACGCAGGCGCGGTTCGTGACGCTCCTTGCCGACCATGCCGACCCCGACCATCTGGAGGACCGACTGCTGGCGGCCGAGCGGCGCAATCTTGGCCATTATGGCTATGGCGTGAAGGGTTTTGTGCTGTCGATGATCGAGACCGCCATCGAGGTGACCGATGGCGCGGTGCCCGCCCGCGTGATTGCCGAGATCATGGAGGCGGGGCGCGAGATGCTGGCCCATCCGATCGAGCTGTTGCCCCATGCCCGTGCGGCGGTCGAGGCGGCGGCGGCACGGTTCCGGGTGGTGCTGATCACCAAGGGGGACCTGCTGGACCAGGAGCGCAAGCTGGCGCAATCGGGCTTGGGCGATCTTTTCCACGCGGTGGAGATCGTGTCGGACAAGACGCCCGAGGTCTATGCGCGCCTCTTCGACCGGCACGGAGCAGGGGCGGCACGGGCGGCGATGGTGGGCAACTCGCTGAAATCGGACGTGCTGCCGGTGATTGCGGCGGGCGGCTGGGGCTTGCATGTGCCCCATGGCCTGATCTGGGAACTGGAGCGGGCGGACCCGCCGCGGGGGCATGCGCGGTTCGCCGTGCTGCCCGATCTGGGGGCGCTGCCACCCTATCTGGAAAAGCTGGCCTAGGTCTGGACCCTGTCCGCGCCCGGAGCCCAACATCTGCCGGGCGCGCGCCCGGCAGAGCCCGGAAAGGCACATCAAGACAATTCGGCAAACCCTTGCACCAAAGGGGTTTTGCCATGGGAGACCATGTGCTACGCTTCCACGCGAGGCAGATCAAAGCGCACCCATAAAAACGAAGGGGCGCATCAGAGGCAGGCAGAAGGAACCGGCGACGTGGCATCGCTCAGGGGGCAGTTGGCCCGCATTTTCGCAGTTCTTGCGCTGCTGACGGCCATCGCGGCCTTTTCGGCGGTGCCCGGCAGGTCTGCGCCGTTCGCGGCGCATGTGATGGACGCCCGCAGTGGCGAGACGATCTACGCCCACAACGCCGACACACGGCTGCATCCCGCCTCGCTGACCAAGATGCTTACGCTCTACATCACCTTCGACGCGATCCGCCGGGGGGAGGTGACGCTGGACACCATGGTGACGGTCTCGGCCAATGCGGCGGGCAAACCGCCCTCGAAGCTGGGACTGCGGACGGGGCAGCGCATCGCGCTGAGGCACTTGATCCGGGCGGCGGCGGTGAAATCGGCCAATGACGCGGCCTCGGCCATCGGCGACCACCTGTCGGGCAACGAAGCCGCGTTCGCACGGCGCATGGACCGCACCGCCAAGGCGCTGGGGATGGGCAGTTCGACGTTCAAGAACGCGAACGGACTGACCGCGGCGGGCCATCTGTCCACCGCGCGCGACATGTCGGTGCTGGGGCGGCGGCTGTTCTACGACTTTCCCGAATATTACAACCTGTTCTCGCGCCGCACGGCGGATGCCGGGGTCGCGCAGGTGGCCAATACCAACAGCCGGTTCCTGTCCAACTACCGGGGCGCCGACGGGATCAAGACGGGCTATACCGTCGCCGCCGGGTTCAACCTGACCGCCAGCGCCGAGCAGGGCAGCAAGCGGCTGATCGCCACGGTGTTCGGCGGCACCTCGACCGCGCAACGCAACGCCAAGGTGGCAGAGCTTCTGGACATGGGCTTTGCCGCGGCCCCCGCCAATGTGGCGGTGCGCAAGCCCGCCCCTGCCCGCATTCCCGCGCCCGATGCCCCCGCACCCGCAGCGACGTCCGAGATGGTGGTGGCCGATGGCGGGCGCCTCCAGACGCAGGGCAACGGCGAGGGGCGGGCCTCGGCCAAGACGATCCGGCTGGTGACCTCGGTTGCGCGGTCGCCTAGGCCACGGCCGCGCCCCGACGGGGCGGATGCGGCCGCGACGGCCACGGCGGTGCTGGCGATGCAGGACACGATCGCGGCAGCGGTGGCGGTGGCGACCGCGCAGCCCGAGGCGCCGCTGCCCTTTGCCGTGGTCGGGGCCGATGGCCTGCCTGCCGCGCCGTCCGTCGGGGCCGCGCAGACCGAAACAGTCCAGGCCGAAGCATCGCGGGCCGACACCACCCTGCCCTTCGCACTTGCCGGAGCCGCGCCCGGGACGGCATCCGAGGCTGCGCCCGACAGCGTATCTCCGCTTGCCCCCACCGCAATCTCTGCACCACCCAGACCGCGCCCTGCGGAGCTTGTCTTGGCGGACGCGCCTGAAGCGGCGGCGAACCCCGGCCGCGATCTTGCGGAGGCGGACCTCGACACCGGTGACCTGCCCTTCCAGATGGTCGAGGCCGAGGATGATCCCGTGCCGATGGAGGCCGCCCCGACCGGCATCGCCACGCTGTCGGCACCCGCGCAGGTGTTCGCGGCCCTGCCCGCCATCCCCGCGCCCCCGCCGGTGATGGCGCTTCGCCCGGCCCCCCGGGCCGAGACCGCAGCCCCTGCGGGCGAGCCTGTGGTGATCACCCGCATCTCAACCTCGGGCGGACGGCATTGGGGCGTGACGCTGGGCCGATTCGCGTCACGCGCGGCGGCGGAGCGTGCGCTGATGAAGACGGCGCTGTCCGAAGGGGCGGTTCTGGGCGAAGGGTTGCGCAAGATTTCGTCCGGGGCCAAGGGGTTCGACGCGAACATCCTAGGCCTGACGCAGGATCAGGCCGATCTTGCCTGCCGCCGGATGCAGGCGCGCGCGCAGACCTGTCTTACACTCTCGCCCTGAACCCCGCGCTTCAGGCCCGCCCCGCCGCCGCCGACAGGCTGAGCGGGTCGATCCCCATGCGCCGCAGCGCGCCCGCCCATTTGCCCCGGTCATCGGTTGCGAACACGAGGTCGCTGGCCGCATCCGAAGTCAGCCAGTCGTTGCGCGCGATTTCGGCCTCCAGTTGCCCCGGACCCCAGCCGGCATAGCCGAGTGCAAGGATCGCAAGGTCGGGCCCCGTGCCGCCCGCAAGTGCCGCGAGGATGTCCTGCGTGGCGGTCATCCCGAACCCGCCCGGCACGCTCATCGTGCCCGCCTCGCCCAGCGGGCCATAGTCGGGCGAATGCAGCACAAACCCCCGCCCCCGTTCCACCGGCCCGCCGAAATGCACGCGGATATCGCGCCCGCCCGGCGCGCGGGGGATCGAAAGCTGGTCCAGCAGCGCGGAAAAGGTGAGATCGGGCATCGGCTTGTTCACGATCAGGCCCATCGCGCCCTCGGGCGAATGCGCGCAGATCAGGATCACCGAGCGGTCGAACCGCGGATCGCTCATGCCCGGCATCGCGATGAGGAGTTTGCCGTCAAGATCCATCTGCCCTGCCCCCGGTTGGCGCGATCATGCGGGATCGCGGCATCGGCCTCAAGGGTGCGTCAGGATAGCGTGGCGCGAAAGGCACGCGGGCGCGCAGTCGCCGCATCGTGATTGTCGCGGACCGCGCAAAATGCCTATGTCGCAGACATGATGACAACAATTGCGCGCCCACTCTTCATCGCTGCCCTGCTTGCCCTGCCCCATGCTGCGGCTTCGGAACAGACACGGTCGCTGTCGATCCCGCAGGCGGCGAGAGAGGCCCCGGTGATCACCGGCTCCGTTCGCCCCGGATGGCGGACCGAGGCGGGTGGACGCATCGCGGGGGTAGAACTGCGCCTGGCGCCGGGATGGAAAACCTACTGGCGCGCGCCGGGTGACAGCGGCATACCGCCCCTGTTCGACTGGTCGCGGTCCGAGAATGTGAAATCGGCGCGCATCCTGTGGCCCCGGCCCGAGGTGTCGGTGACGAACGGCCTGCGGACGATCGGATATCACGGCACCGTGGTGCTGCCCGTCGAGGTGACACCGCGCGATCCGGCGCAGCCGATGCGGCTTCGCGGACATGTCGATCTGGGGGTGTGCCGCGATGTCTGCATCCCGGCCGAACTGACGCTGGATGCGGGCATCGCAGGGCCTGGGGCGGCGGACCCCGCGATCCGCGCCGCGCTGAAGGCGCGCCCTGCCACCGCGCGCGAGGCCGGGTTGACTGGCCTATCCTGCCGGGTCGAACCCATCCGCGACGGGCTGCGCGTCCATGCCGAGATGACCCTGCCGCCGCAGGGCGGCGCCGAGACGGTGGTGGTGGAACCCGCGCATCCGGGCATCTGGGTATCCGACGCAGCGGTGACGCGTCGGGGCAACCGGCTGGTGGCGGTGGCGGAAATGGTTGATCCCTCTGGCGCGCCCTTCGTGCTGGACCGGTCGGCACTGGTGGTGACGGTGCTAGGGCAGACCGGCGCGGTGGAGCACAGGGGCTGCCCCGCACCCTGAGCGTCAGGCCGTGGCCCCGCGTCGGCGCAGGCCCGCGATGCCCGCCAGCCAGACCAACAGGAGGATGGCCAGCGTCCCTGCCAGGAACAGCCCCAGCGCCGCCGTCATCGCGGGCAGGACAGCCAGCCCCGGAACGGCCGCCAGCCAGCCCGGCAGCGCGCCTGTCACCAGCGCCGTGCCCAGCGTCGCCGCGAACACCCCCGCCACCATCACAGCCGCCGCCCCCGTCAGCACCCGCTGGCGCTGCCCTACGCCCCGCCGGCGGGTGCGCAGCGCGCGCCGCAGGGCTGCGATCTGGCGCCCGACATCCGCCTGCACCGCCATCACGGCGGGCACCACCACCAGCACGATCACCATTCCAAAGCCCAACCCATAGACCAGCGTGACCACCGTGGGTTTCAGGAATATCGCCTGGCTCGATCTCTCGAACAGCAGGGGGGCCAGCCCCAGCACGGTGGTCAGCGTGGTCAGCAGCACCGGGCGCAGGCGGTCGGCCACGCCGTCGATGATCGCAGGCACCAGCCCGCGCTTTTTCGCATAGTCGTCGATGGTCGAGACCAGCACGATGGAATCGTTGATGATGATCCCCACCATCCCGATCAGACCCACCACCGAAAACATGCTGAGCGACAGGCCCCAATACCAATGCCCCCAGACCGCCCCGATCAGGCCGAAGGGGATGACCGACATCACCACCACGGGCCGCGTCCAGCTGGCGAAGATCCAGCACAGCGTCAGATAGATGCCCAGAAGGCACAGGATCAGGCCAAGTTGCGCGTCGCCCAGGAATTCGCGTTCCTGTTCGGCCTGCCCAGACTGCCGCGTGGCCACGCCGAAATCGGCCTCTATCCGCGGCAGGATATCCTCGCGCAAACTGCGCTGCACCTCGTTGGCGCTGGCCGGATCGTCGCCCGCCAGATCGCCCGTCACGGTGACCACGCGCAGCCCGTTCTCGCGCCGGATGGTGGAAAAGCCCGATTGCTGCGTCACCGTCACGATATCGGCCAGCGGAACATAGACGCCCGGCCTCGCGCGCATCAGCGTGCGGTCCAGGAAATCGCCCGAGATCTCGCCAGCGGGAAGTTCCACGCGGATCGTGGCGCTGCGCGTCCCTTCGGGATAGGACGCGGCCTCGATCCCGTTCAGCCGGTCGCGCAGGGCGCGGCCCAGCGTGTCGATGGAAAACCCCAGCGCCTGCCCCTGCGGCGTCAGCGACAGGATCAGCTCATCCTTGTCATAGGCCAGCGTATCCTCCAGCGCCGAAGCCTCGGGGAACCGCTGCAACGCGGATTTCACCGCCTCGGCGGCGGATTTCAGCACCTGCGCCTCGGCCCCGTAGATATCGACCGAGATCGCGTCGCCGCCCGGACCGAAGCGGCCGCCACGAAAGCTCAGCTCTTCCATCAGGGGATGGCCGCGCACCTCTTCCTGCAGGGCCGCGACGAAGGCAAAGCTGGAATAGGGGCGGTCGTCGGGTTCGATCAGCTCGATGGAAATGCCGCCCAGAAGGTCGGGGTCCTTGGCCTCGCCGCCCGACAGGCCCCGACCGGAACCGCCGCCGATCTCGGTCAGGGCATAGCGGACGGGGTTCAGCCCATGCTCACCCTCCAGCCGCGCGGCCACGGCTTCCGTCGCGCGCTGCAATTCGCGCATCATCGCCACGGTATCGGCGCGCGTGGCCGAGGGCAGCATGGCAAAGTTGCCGGTGACCGAGGATTGCTCGGGCGCGTCGAAGAACCGGAACTGCACGTCGCCCCTGATGAAGAGCGCGGCCTGCGTGGCCAGAAGGAACACCGCGCCTGCGATCACCGGATACCGCGCGCGGATCACGACGGCCATGAAGGGCCGCATCATACGCTCGCGCACCCAGCGGAACCCCTTGTTCACCTGGCGCGACGGCCAGTCATACCAGGCCTCTTTCTGCTTGGCCGCCAGCGCGTGCGACAAGTGGTTGGGCAGGATCAGGAAACATTCCACCAGGCTCGCGAGCAGCACGGCGATCACGGTATAGGGGATGTCGCGGATCAGGTCGCCAAAGCGGCCACCGATGGTTACCAACCCGGCAAAGGCGATGATGGTGGTGATGGTCGAGGCCACAACCGGCATCGCCATGCGGCGCGCGGCATTCTCGGCGGCCACGACGGGCGGCTCTTTCAGTCGGCGCGCGCGGAAATCGGCGTGTTCGGCCACGACGATGGCGTCATCGACCACGATTCCCAGCGTGATGATCAGCGCGAAAAGCGAGATCATGTTCAGCGTGATCCCCGCGCCATGCATGACCGCCACGGCCGCGAACAGCGCCACGGGGATCCCCGCCGCCACCCAGAAGGCGGTGCGCGCGTTCAGGAACAGGAACAAGAGCACGACCACCAGCCCCAGCCCCATCAGCGCATTGTCGAGAAGGAGCGCGAGCCGCGCCGAGATCAACTCGGCCCGCGCGCGAATGAGGTCCACGGTCACGCCCGCGGGCAGGCTGGCCTGCAATTCCGTCGCCACGGCCTGCACCTGCGCCTGCATCTTGATCGCGTCGCCGCTGTCGGACCGGTCCACCCGCACGGTCACCGCCGGGTTGTCGCCCACGAACACCGCGCGGCCCCGGTCGGCGGCGCGGGCGGTCACGGTGGCCACCTCGCCCAGCGTCAGCTTGGTGCCGTCGGGCGAGGAGCGCAGGACGATCCCCTGCAATGCCTCGACGCTGCGCGCTTCGGTGCCGGTGCGCACCCGGGCGGAGCCGCCCGACACCTCGCCTGCCGGAGACGATCCCACCTCGGCGGCGATCGCCTGCGCGATTTCGGACATGGTGATGTCGTGGCGGATCAGACTGGTCGAGGGCACCTCGACCATCGTCTGCGGATCGGCGATGCCCCGGATCGTGGTGCGGGTGACCCCGGCGGCGAACAATCGCGTGACGAATTCATCGGCGAACCGGCCAAGCTGGTCGAGGCCCACCGGCCCGGTGATGACCACATCCGTCACCTGGTCGCGCCAGCCCGCGCGCCGAACCACGGGCGCATCGGCATCGGCGGGCAGGTCGCGCACCTGGTCCACCGCCGCCTGCACATCCTCGGCGGCGCGGTTCAGGTCCACCCCCGGCTCAAACTCCAGCGACATCCGCGCGGAGCCTTCGGAGGACCGCGCGGTGGCCCGGGCAACCCCGTCCACCGCCAGCAGGACGGGTTCCATCACCTGCACGATGGCGCGGTCCACATCCTCGGCCCCCGCCCCCTGCCAGGTCACCGACACCGACACCTCGGACACCACCACATCGGGAAAGAACTGCGCACGGATGCGGCTGGAGGCGGCGATGCCCGCCACGATCATGACCACCAAGAGCAGGTTCGCCAGCGTCCGGTGCCGGGTGAAATAGGACAAGAGGCCCCCCGGCCCGCGATCAGGGTCGAAATCGGCCATCGCCCTAGCCTCCCGACCGCGCTTCAAGCCGCGCCACCACCTGCGCGGGCACGCGGTCCTGTGCCAACTGCGCGAGGATGCGGGTGCGCGCCTCGGCGGGCATGCGGGTGTTACGCTCCACCAGCGCCACCAGCTCGGCGCGGCGTTCGGGCGTCAGGTCGATGAATTCGGCCGCCGCCTGTTCGGCAACCCCCGTGGCCGCGTCGCGCCGGATCGGGCGCACCTTGATCCCGGCCCCCAGCAGGGGCGAGCGTTCCGACACCACCTCACGCCCCGACAGGCCCGGCGCGCGCAGGATCACCCGGTCATCCTGGCGGCGCAGAAGGGTCACGGGCACCATCTCCAGCCGGTCATCCTCGCCCAGCGCCAGCACCGCGCCGTCGGACCCCAGCGCGCTGCCCGGCAGGACGATGGCATCCTCCAGCGGCGGCTCCTCGATCCGCACGGTCACGAAATCACCGGGGCGAAAGCCGCCCGCTCCGGTCAGCGCGGCGAAGACCTGGCGGCCCGTTTGCCCCTCACCCACGGCGGCGCCCACGCGAGTCAAGCGCCCCTCGGCGGCGATCTCGGCCCCGGCCACGTCCAGCATCACCACCACCGCGGCAGGCAACAGCGCGCCCCGCGCATCGACCAGCCGCCCGAACTGCGTGGTGGAGACGCGGAACGCCACCTCGAGCGCCGTGGGGTCGATCAGCTCGGCCACCCGCTCATTGGTGGACAGAATGCGCCCCTGCACCACGTTCACGGCGTTCAACAGGCCGTCGAATTCGGCCCGCATCTCGGTCTCGCGCAGCGCGCGCTCGGCCTCGGCCAGCGTGATGCGCTGACGGGCAAGGGCGGTCGCGGCCTGATCCACCGCCGCCTCGGCCTGCGCGAGGGCCGCGCGGCGCGACACCACCGACTGCGCGGCAGAGGATTGCGCAAGCGCCGCGGTTTCCACGGCAGCCTCGCTGCCCACGCCACGGCGGCGCAGATCCTCTTGCCGCGAAAGGGCCTGCGCGCGCAGGGCCTCTTGTGCCTGCGCTGCGGCCAGATCGTCGCGCGCCAGCTCCAGCGACCGCGCAGCCTCGCGCGCTGTGGCCTCGGCGCGGGCAAGGTCGGACCGTGCCAGATCGCGCTGCGCGGTTGCATCCGCCGGATCCAGCCGCCACAGCACCTGCCCCGCCCGCACCCGCGCGCCATCCTCGAAATCGGGCGCAAGCTCGATCACCGTGCCGCCGCGCAGGCTGCGCAATTCCAGCGTGCGGCGCGATCGCACCTCGCCAAAGACCGTCATCACCGGGGTCACGCTGCTTGCCTCGGCGGTCAGGACATTGGCGGTGAACACACGCTCGCGGGCGGGCGGGGCGGCCTTGCCCCCGGCCATCTTTGTCTCGATGGCGCCGCGCACGCTGTTGACGGCCATGGCCAGCAGTCCCACCGTCAGCGCGGCCAGGAAGAGGCCCAGAAGTGACCGACCAAAGAACCGCATGACCCTTTTGACCTTTCGCCACGTCACGGCGTGGACCACGTTCCCACGTCACTCGCTAATATACGCTCTCCAAACGCATTTCCGACGCTGCGGCCAGGGTTTTTTCGCCGCAGCGCAGGATTGTGACCGATCCGCGACGGATCAGCCGTTCAGCATCATCTGATAGCTGGCAGGCACGTAGCGAAAGCCGTCGCCCATCGCCTCGACAAAGCCCATGGCGGGGAAGGGCATGTGATAGCCGATGAAGGGCGTGCGGTCGGCCGCGAGCATCCCCAGCACGCGCCGCCGGGTGGCCGCCGCGGTCGGTTTGTCCATGTCGAACCGCACCTCCCAGTCGGGATGGCCCAGCGACCAGACATAGTGGTTGGCAAAATCGGCGCCCAAGAGCAGGCCCAGCCCCTCGCTTTCCAGCATATAGGCCATGTGGCCCGGCGTATGGCCCGGCGCCGCCATGGCGGTGATGCCGCTTGCGACCGTGCCGCCATCGTCAAGGAATGCGATCTGGTCGTTCAGCGGGCGCACGGCCTTGTCAAAGCCTTCGTTCCCGGCCCCCATCCAGTGATTATGTTCAGCCGAACCCGTGATATAGCGGGCGTTGGCGAAGGTCGCCCCGCCCTCGCCCATCAGCCCGCCGATATGGTCGCCATGCATGTGGGTCAGCACCACCACGTCGATCTGGTCGGGGGCATAGCCCGCCGCCGCCAGCGCGCCGGTGATGCCTGCGGGGTTCAGCCCGGTGTCGAACAGCACCAGTTCTGCGCCGGTGTTGACCACCGTGGGGGTAAAAAAGAACTGCGCCCGGTCGGTGGGGAGGAAGTTGGCGGCAGAGACGGCCGCGAATTCGGCCGGATCGGCGTTCAGGCCGAAAATCTCGGTGGGGTTGTCCACCGTGCGGGTGCCGGCCAGCAGTGCCGTCACCTCGAACCCGCCCAGCCTGAAGCGGTTGAACTGCGCGACCGAGCCGCCCAGCATCGGGGCCCCGGCCAAGGCGGGGCGCGCGAGGGCGGTGGTCAGGGGCAGCGTGGCGGCGGCGGCCAGCAGGTGACGGCGGGACAGCATCGGTGTGGGCATGGAAAGCCTCCTCATGGGTCACGGTGGAAGCTTAAAGTAACACGCCTTCCCGGCCTGCCCCCTGCGCTGACGCAAGGGTGATGTGCGGGGATGCAGAGGTCATTCCCACCAGGGATCGACCGCAGCGATCTCGTCATCCGACCAGCCGAAGTGATGCGCCAGCTCATGCACCATCACATGCGCCACCAGATCGCGCAGCCCGACATTGCCCCGGTCCACCCACTCATCCAGGATCGGGCGCCGGAACAGCCAGATCACATCCGGGGCAAGCGGTTGATCGGACACCGATTTTTCGGTCAGGGGCACGCCGTCGTAAAGTCCCGTCAGGTCATAGGCATCCTCGATCCCCATGGCATCAAGGATGTCGTCGGGGGCGAATTCCTCGACCCGCAGGGCAACCCCGGTGGCGGGGGTGCGCCAGGGTTCGGGCAGGGCCAGCACGGCGTCGCGGGCCAGCGCCTCGATCAGGGCAGCATCGGGGGCGGGCTGGTCGATGAGCCAGGCGGGGTTTTGCGTCATGCCCTGCTTATAGGGATACGCGCCCTCGGGCACCAGCCGCCCCCAACTGGACAAGGCCCCGGCCCTGTGGCAGGGCAAGAGCGAGCCAGGAGCATTGCATGACCACCGTCACCCGTTTCGCCCCCTCGCCCACCGGATACATCCATGTGGGCAACCTGCGCACCGCGCTGATGAATTGGGCGATTGCCCGCAAGGCGGGGGGGCAGTTCATCCTGCGGCTGGACGATACCGACCGCGAGCGGTCAAAGCAGGAATATGCCGATGCGATCATGGCGGATCTGGAATGGCTGGGCCTGACCTGGGACCGGGTGGAGCGGCAGTCGGCCCGTATGGACCGCTATGTCGAAGCGGCAGACCAGTTGCGCGCGGCGGGACGATTTTATGAATGTTTTGAAAGCCCTGCCGAGCTGGACCTGAAGCGCAAGAAGCAGCTGAACATGGGGCGGCCTCCGGTCTATGACCGCGCCTCGCTGGCGCTGACCGAGGAGCAGCGGGCGGCGATGCGGGCCGAGGGGCGCGCGGGATACTGGCGCTTCTTGCTGGAGCAGGAGCGGATCGAATGGACCGATGGCATCATCGGGCCGGTGTCGATCGATGCGGGGTCAGTGTCCGATCCGGTGCTGATCCGGGCGGACGGGCAGGTGCTTTATACCTTTGCCTCGTCGGTGGATGACATCGACATGGGGGTGACGGATATCGTGCGCGGCGCCGATCATGTGACCAACACCGCCACGCAGATCCAGATCATGCGGGCGATGGGCGGGCAACCACCATCCTTTGCGCATCATTCGCTGTTGACCGGGCCGCAGGGCGAGGAATTGTCCAAGCGGCTGGGCACGCTGAGCTTGCGCGACCTGCGGGCGAACGGAGTGGCGCCGCTGGCCCTTTTGTCGCTGATGGCGCGGCTGGGGTCGTCGCGGCCCGTCGAGCATGCCGCGAGCCTGGACGAGATCGTGGCGGGGTTCGATCTGGGCAGCTTTGGCACCGCGCCGACCAAGTTCGATGCCGAGGATCTGTGGCCGCTGACGCGCGCGCACGTGCAGGCGATGCCCTTTGCGGATGTGGCGGAACATGTGGCGGGCCTTGGGGTGCCGGAGGAAATCGCCGAGCAATTCTGGACGGTTGCGCGCGCCAACATCACCCGGCTTGAGGAGTTGGGCGATTGGTGGGCGCTGTTTCGCGACGGGGCAGAGCCGCTGGTGGACCCTGAGGACCGGGAATTCGTGGCCCAGGCGATGGCGCTGCTGCCGCCGCGCCCCTGGACGGCTGCGACCTGGGGCGCGTGGACCGGGGCGGTGAAGGCCGCGACGGGGCGCAAGGGCAAGGCGTTGTTCCACCCGCTGCGCCGCGCGCTGACGGGGCGGGATGCGGGGCCGGAGATGGCGGATGTGATGCCGCTGTTGCAAACCGTGCGCAACGCAGGCTGAGGCGTCGAATCATCGGTTAACAGCGGGAAACGCTGGTTTTTCGGCGTATGCCATCCGTCCTGCCCGAGTCGGCTTTGCGGCGGCTTTCCGTCCCGACAGGGCGCGCGCGGGGGTCTGGGACGGTCTATGTTGCGTTCGTCATCGATGTCTTTGCACGACGGATCGTGGGGTGGCGTGCCTCATCGTCGATGAAGACCCAGTTCGTCCTCGATGCGCTGGATCAGGCAATCTGGCAAAGAAAGGCGTCAGACAACAAGTGCTTGGTCCACCATTCTGACCGCGGATCACAATACCTGTCGATCAAGTATACCGACCAATCAGACGGCCCCTTTGGTCGTCGGGCCCCCCTTTTTCGACCGCAGGCTGGATGCCGTGCGATGTGCCTTCAGATAGGTCGCGTCGATCATCACTGTCTTCGGAACCGTTGCTTCGGAGGCCAGCCCCTCCATCACCCGAGAGAAGATGCCCCTGTCGCTCCAACGCTTCCACCGATTGTAAAGGGCCGTCGGCAAGCCATACTCCTAGGGCGCATCGCACCACCGCAAGCCATTGCGGTTGACGAAGATAATACCGCTCAGGACACGCCGGTCATCGACCCGCGGCATACCGTGGCTCTTCGGGAAGAACGGCCGAAGACGGGCTATCGGTGCGTCCGTCAGCCAGAAGAGATTGCTCATCGTCACCCCATCAGTTCGCGAGCTTGAACCACGCAGCTGACGCGACCTCAAGCAGATCAATCGGTCCTGACCCCAAGGCTGAATAAAGGTTGGGGACGACATCAATGCCGCCATACTTTGCCCGCCATTTGTATAACGACGTGTTGCTCATGGCGTGCGCGCGATACAGCGCGGCTGCCGGCACACCGCCTTCAGCCTGCCGCAGGATCGCGATGATCTGCTCTTCAGTGTATCCGCTTATCTTCATTCGAAATATCTTCGTTCAGCTTGCCGAGAAAATTCCACACATGCAGCCCCTTACTTTCGAGGGGGGTTAACGGCCTTCTTGATCCTCATCCCTGATTGCGGCACCAAGGTCTGTGCAGGTTGGACGCTCCGGGGACTGGTCTTGCCGCCCTGCCGCAGGTGAACCCTTTCCTAGCCAACGGCGATTGTCTACGAGTTGTCGTTCATGGATGGTGCCCGATGCTCTACCGCAAAACGCCTTTGATCCGACGGCTCGAATTGCGCCGAGTGGCCGCGCTGTGGTGATGCAAGGCGCGGCGACACAGGTCGTGGTCACAATTGCGGATGGACAAACGACCATAACGTTGGCGGGTGATCTGACATTGCCGCAGGCCACTGGCCTACACCACGGGCTTGAGGCGGTCCCGGCCGACCGCCATGCGCGGCTCGACCTCTCTGGCGTCACGCGACTTGATACCGCCGGAGCATGGGCGCTTGCGGTCGCGCGGGAGCGGTTCGCAAAGGCCGGCTTCGGGCTGACCGTGGCGGGCGCGGACCCGAGGGCGGAAAGCCTGCTGGACGCGGTTGAAGGCGCCATGCCCCAGCCTGCCGCCGCCGCAGTGCCGCCGTCAGGTTTCGTTCCCTGGCTCGAGGGGGTCGGTCGCGCTGTTGTGGGGGCCGTGCAGTTCGGGCTGGCATTGATGGCCTATCTGGGGTTGTTCCTGTCCCGGCTCGGCCGAGCGGTGCGGCACCCGCGCCAGTTCCGGCTGACGGCGCTGGTGCACCACTGCCAGGAGGTCGGGGTCAGGGCGGTGCCAATCGTGTCGCTGATGGCCTTCCTGATCGGGGTGGTGCTGGCCTTTCAGGGTTCGGCCCAGTTGCGCCAGTTCGGGGCCGAGGTGTTCGTGGTCGATCTGATCGCGGTGTCAATCCTGCGGGAGCTTGGCATCCTATTGACCGCGATCATCGTCGCTGGGCGCACGGCATCGGCCTTTACCGCCGCCATCGGGTCGATGAAGATGCGCGAAGAGATCGACGCGATGCGCACGCTTGGCCTTGATCCGGCGATGGTGCTCTTCGTGCCGCGCATCCTGGCCCTTCTTCTCATGCTGCCGATCCTGGGCCTTATCGCCAATGTGATGGGCTTGTTCGGCGGCGCGCTTATGGCGTGGATCGAACTGGGCATCTCGCCTGCGATGTTCCGCACGCGGTTGGTGGAGGGCACGGATATCGGGCACCTGATGGTGGGTGTGGTCAAGGCGCCGGTCTTTGCGCTGATCATCGGCATCGTCGGCTGCCATGCCGGGATGCAGGTGGAAAGCAACGCGGAGTCGCTGGGGCGCAATACCTCCAGTGCGGTGGTTGCTGCGATCTTTGCAGTGATCGTGGCCGATGCGATGTTTTCGGTCTTCTTCGCGCAGTTGGGGATATGACGATGCCGGACGACGACATCGTGATCTCGCTGCGCGGCCTGCGGAACCAGTTCGGAAGCCATGTCGTTCATGATGGATTGGATCTGGACGTGCGCCGTGGCGAAATTCTGGGCGTGGTCGGCGGGTCGGGCACCGGCAAGTCGGTGCTGCTGCGCACCATCGCCGGGCTGCAGCGACCTGCGGCCGGCAGCGTGCGGGTGCTGGGGGTGGATGTGCTGACGGCTGACGAGCAGACCCGTGCGGCACTGGAGGCGCACTGGGGCGTGATGTTCCAGGACGGTGCGCTGTTCTCGTCGCTGACCGTGCGCGAGAATGTCGAGGTGCCGATGCAGGGCGTCGCGGGGCTTGACCCGGCGATCCGCACGGCGCTTGCCGACCTGCGCATCTCAATGGCCGGCCTGCCCTATCTTGCGGGCGACAAATATCCGTCCGAACTCTCGGGCGGCATGCGCAAGCGGGCGGGGCTTGCGCGTGCACTGGCGCTTGACCCCGAAATCGTGTTTCTGGATGAACCGACCGCTGGGCTGGACCCGATCGGGGCCTCGGCCTTTGACGACCTGATCCTGCGGCTGAGCCGGGCGATGGGGCTGACGGTGTTTTTGGTGACCCATGATCTGGACACGCTTCATGCGGTCTGCGACCGGATCGCGGTTCTGTCCGACAAGAAGGTTCTGGTGACGGGGACGATGAAGGAAATGCTGTCGGTCGACCACCCGTGGGTGCATGAGTATTTCCACGGGCCGCGCGCCCGCGCGGCGCTCGATGCCGCCGAATCTGACAGGGACTAGACCAACGCATGGAAACCAAGGGGAATTATGTCCTGATTGGCGCCTTTACCCTCGCTGGGTTCCTGGGCTTGCTGTCGTTCTTTCTGTGGTTCGCACGCGTCGAATTGGACAGGCAGTTCGCCTATTACGACATTGCGTTCACGTCTGTCTCTGGCCTCAGCAACGCGTCCGACGTGCGTTTCGCGGGCCTGCCAGTTGGTCAGGTGGTGTTCGTCGGGCTGTCGCCGGATCGGGATGGCACCGTCCTTGTTCGCGTAGAGGTCGAGGCAAATACGCCCGTGCGCAGCGACTCGGTCGGCACCATCGAATCGCAGGGCGTGACCGGTGTATCTTTCGTGGGCATCAGCCCAGGCACGATCGAGGCTCCGCTGCTGGTGCCGCGCCGGGTCGGAGAGATCCCGCGCCTTGAGGCCGGGCGGTCGGTCATCCAGTCGCTGTCAGAGGACGCGCCGGAACTGCTGGCCGAGGCGCTTGTTATCGTGAAGGAGATCAGCGCGCTGGTCAGCGGCGAGAACCGCGACCGGATCGAACGCATCCTGAGCAATGTCGAGGATGCGACAGGCGCGTTTTCGCAGGCGCTTGCGGACTTTTCCGGTGTGGCCGGGTCGGTGTCGGAATTCGCACAGCAGATCGACCGGTTCAACGATACGCTAGAGGTGGTGACGGGCAAGTTGAACGAGGTGCTGGCCACCACTGACACCACCATTGCCGAGATTGGCGGCCTTGCGACCGAGGCGCGCGCGGCGCTGACCGTGGGGGTGGATACACTGACCGCCGCGCAGGGCGTGGTGGCTGAGGCGCAACGATACATCGCGCAGGATCTGTCAGGCACCACCGAAGAGGTTCAGCGGACAGTGGCGCAGTTGCGCGCCCAGATTGACGGCCTTTCGGGTGAGGCATCGGCCATGCTCAGCGCCTTTACCGCGACCGGAACCACCGCCACCGCCCGCCTGACCGAAGCCGGGGCGTTGATGGTCTCGGCCGATGCGGTGATCGCGCGGCTGGATACCACGCTGGTTGCGATGGAAGAGGCGGCAACCAATTTCGACACGCTGATCACTGTGGACGGGACAGAACTCATGGCCGAGACGCGCGCGATGATCGCGGATGCCTCGGGTGCCGCGCGCATCATTACCGATGCCGTGCGCGACGATCTGCCCGCCATCCTGACGGAAGTGCGACGCGCGACGACGCTGGCCACCGAAGCCGTCGCCGCGATCAGCGCCGACCTGACCGCGGCCACCGGGCGGATCGACGGCATCGCGGGGCGGGCCGAGGTGACGCTGGACAGCGTGACCACGACATTCACCAACGCCAACGAAACGCTTGCGGCCATCAACGCGGCCCTGGTCACCGGGGACGCGGCCCTTGCGGCGGCGACGCGGGCCTTTGACGGGGCGGACCGCGTGATCAACGAGGATGTGGCGGGCATTACCGCCGACCTGCGCGTCACGCTGGATCAACTCAATGCCGCCATCGCGCAGGTGTCGCGCGACATCCCCGGCATCACCGCCGACCTGCGCAGCGCCGCTGCCACGGCCGAGACGACATTTGCCGAATTGGGTCGCGTTGTCACCTCTTCGGGCGGGGCCGTCACCAGCTTCACCTCCACCGCCCTGCCCGATTTCGCCCGACTGGCCCGCGAAACCCGCACCCTCATCAACAATCTCGACCGCCTGACCACGCAGATCCAGCGCGACCCGGCGCGGTTCTTCCTGAACCAGCGCACCCCCGATTTCAGACGATAGGACTCCGCAGATGACCCAAACCACTTTGCTGCGAACCCTCGCCCTGATCGGCACGCTGCTGATGGGCGGATGCTCTGCCATTTCGGCGATCAGCGGAGCCGCGTCACCGCTCGCGGTCTATGAACTGCGCGCGCCCGTCGCTGGCCTGATCGCCTCGCGTGGGCGGTCATCGCGCAATCTGGTGGTGGAACTGCCCGGCGCCAGCGGCGCGCTGAACACCGACCGCATCATGATCCGCCCCTCGGCCCTGCAGGCCGAATACCTGCCCGAGGCCCGCTGGGCCGACCCAACGCCCGAAATGCTGCAGACCCTGATCCTGCGAAGCCTGGAGAACACACAGGCGCTGCGCTATGTCGGGCGCAAACCGCTTGGCCCCGGCGGGGATGTCGCGCTGCTGAGCGAGGTGACTGACTTCCAAGCCGAATTGAGCGGATCGACGGGTGCGCGGATAAATCTGCGTATTATCGCGCGCATCGTTCGCGAAGAGGATACGCGCGTGATCGCCACCCGGATCTTCACCGCCAGCGCGGAGATCGCGTCGACCGATACTGCAGCGATCGTCGAAGGCTTCGACATAGCCACAGCGGCGCTACTCACCGAACTGACGGGCTGGACGATGGCAACACTGCAGATCGGCTTGCGGTCGCCCGCATCATGATCGGTTCTGCGTCGTCCACCGCCCTGACTGGACATCGCAACCGCTGTCGCGCCACCTGCCGCTATCGGCACGCAAGCGATGCGCCAGACCCGTGGTTTCGGCATGATGCGACATCTGGCATGTCGTCTTGCCATTGAGTTTGTGCGGCGCCGGCGGTGGAGCACCAAAACGAGCACCGGATGGAGGTTCGCGGGTCGAAGGCAGTGTCGCGGATCGAGGTCCTTGATGGCCCGACCGGGCGGCTGCTCCGGCCGGATGATGTGAAAGCGCGGATCGTGCCCGAGAGTTTTCAGCCTGGCGCGCGGGTCTGCGATGTCGCGGCGAAGGATGGGTCAATTGCGTGGCACCTTGCGGGGTGGCGCAGTCAGGCGCGCAAATGGGAACGGGTCATGCCGGCCGATGCGGCCCCGCCATTCGTGCCTCTGGTGATAGAGCCATTGGCTGCTGCCGCGCCCGCCTTGGCCGACACGGGCGTGATCAGCGTCCAGGTTTGCGGTGCAGTCTTGCATGTAGCGCCGGACTGCAGCCCAGAGCGTGCGGCAGCTATGGCTGCGGCCGTGAGGAAGGTGCTGTGATCTTTCCGGACCAGGCCGACAGGACCGTGATCTTGACCAAGGCGGTGTACTTCCGCCAGAGGCATTGAATATCCCCCAGTTTCCTAGGTGTTCAGACCCGTTGAACTGAAACACATTTTTCGCCAGGTCGAACCCGACCGTGGTAATCTCCGACGTGACCGTCCTCCCCGTGGGATCCTCACAGACCCACCTTGGCACAGCGATGCCGTCGGAGGCGGTCACATCATCAGAGCCGCGCGTCGGGGGACGGTTCGCTCTGGCGCGGCAAGTCATGGATCACTGCGCCGGATCACTGCCCGTACCGGAGGAGCAGGGGGCAGCAGGGCGCGGATGTCGGCGAAGGGAAAGCGGGGGACAAAGCAGAACGCCTCGGCGCGCGCGTCCGGGCCGCCATTGCATTCCCCCGCGCGAAAGGCGGCCTGGCGGGTGGCCATGGTGACAAAACGTTCGGGATCCTGGCTGACATGCGCCCGGATTGCGGTGCATTTGGCGGAAAACGGGTCGGTGACATCCACCCAGTGGGTGGGCGAGAAGCCTGTGCCGTTCAGCGTGTCCATGTAAAGGACGGGCGCGGAAAAGCCCGCCGCCTGCGACACCCCCGCCGAAAGCGCCCGGTGGTCGGCGTGATAGTCTCCCGGCGCGTGGGTCAGGATCAGATCAGGTCTTTTGGCATGGATCAGCAAGCGCAGGGCATCAACGAGGATTGCGTCATGCATCAAGCGACCATCGGGCAAATCGAGGAAATGGGGCGAGGTCTGCAAGGCGGATGCGCTGGATGTGGCTTCGGCCCGGCGCAGGTCGCGCAGGGCGTCCGGGTCCATCTGACCGCCTGCCGCGCCATCGGTTGCAATCGCAACGTCGACCGAAGCGCCCATGGCACGCCAGGCCAGAAGAGAGCCAAACGCGAATATCTCCAGATCGTCCGGATGGGCACCTATCGCGAGCACCTTCAAGATTTCAGTCCTCACGGCTCCATCGACAGGAATTCCAGCACCATGGCGGCAGTCCAGGTGAACCGCCCGCCGCCGAGGGGCTCACCTGTAAGGGGATCGTAGTATTCGGCAAAGCCACTGGTGCGGATCAGGTCGAGCGAGGCGCGCGTGATGTCGTCTGCCGCGTGAACCTGACCGGCCCGCACAAGGCCATCGGCGATCATGTAATTCACCACCAGCCAGACGGGACCCCGCCAGTACCGTTTGGCATCGAACCGCGGGTCAGCCGGATCGTGGCTGGCCACACGGAAGCGTGCCCCGTGTCCGGCGATGGTGCTTGCGATGCGGGCCGCGCGTTCCGCGGGAATGGCCGCAAATGCCGCGAGCAGGCCACCGACGGAGCGTGAGGTGACAAGGCTGCCCGTCGTCCGATCGCGGCACAGATACTGGCCTTGGGTGTCCGACCACAGCGTTTCCAGCGCGGCCACCCCGCGCGTCGCGAAGGTGCGGTTCTCGGCTGCGATGTCGGGTTCGCCGAGTATATCGGCAAGGTCCGCCACATCTGCACAGGCGCGCAGCAGGATCGCGTTGAATCCGGGATCGACGATCTGGAAGGGTGAGGCGTCGTGCAGTTTCGATGTGTCCCAGTCAAGCGCGCGGAAATGTTCAACCAGCCAGAGGTATCGGTCATACTGCGCCTTTGTCGGCCGGTGTTCAGGGTTGGCGTGCTGGGTATCGCGGCGGGTATACGGGGCGATACCATCGGTCGGCACGCGGTCGAAGGCGGCGTCCCAGTCGATTGCGTTGTCGCGCCCGGATTCCCATGGATGAATGATCGCCGCCAATCCCTCTCCGGCCGGATCGCGGGTGCGAAAGAACCAGCGATGCCATGCGGCGATCCTTGGCAGCAGAGCGCGGGCACGGATTTCGGCCTGCGCCCGGTTCGTGGCGCGATCGAACAGCCGGCGCAGCGCAAAGCCCGCCACCGCAGGCTGGGTGATGCCTGAGGTGGGCACGGGGCGGCGGGTGTTCCAGACCTCGGGTCCCGGGAAATACCCGTCGTCAAGCTGGTGGAACACGATATGGGGGACCATGCCGCAGGGCCATTGATGGGCAAAGAGTGTTTCAATCTCTGTCCATGCGCGGGCTTCGTCGAAATGGCGCTGGCCAAGCGCGGTCAGGCAGCTGTCCCAGTTCCATTGGAAGGGGTAGAGGCCTCGTGTCGGCACGGTGTAGGTGCCGCGATCATTTTCGCGCAGGATGTCGATGGCAGTGTCGGCTAGGTCGGACATTCAGAAAGCCTTTTGTGTTTCAAGGTCGAACCAGCGGATGCGGTCGATCTGAGGGGCCAGCGTCAGGCGATCGCCCGGCGCAGGGGTCAGGTTGGAATCCAGCACGGCGCGCAAGAGCGAACCATCCGCATCCGCCGTCACGAGGGTATGGGGGCCGAGCGGTTCGACCACGCGGACGATGGCCGAAATGCCGGTATCCGACAACGCCATGTCCTCGGGCCGGACAGCGAATTCGATGCGGTCCTGCGCGGTATCGGGGCCACGAAAGACCTGCCCTGCAACCTGCCATTCGCCCCGGCCAACGTTCTGCGCGGGCAGGAAGTTCATCGGCGGGTTGCCGATGAAACTGCCGACAAAGCGTGCCGCCGGGTTGCGATAGACCTCGACCGGGTTTGCCGCCTGCACGATGCGCCCGCCATTCATCACGCTGATGCGGTCGGCCATGCTCATCGCCTCGACCTGGTCGTGGGTGACATAGATCGTGGTGGTGTTCGACTGCGCCAGCACGCCCTTCAATTCGGCGCGCATTTCCATGCGCAGGAGGGCGTCGAGGTTGGAGAGGGGTTCGTCCATCAAGATCACGTCGGGTTCCATCGCCAGCGCGCGCGCCACTGCCACGCGCTGCCGCTGGCCGCCCGACAGCTCGCCTGAGTAGCGTTTCAGCAGCATCTCGATATGCATGAGTTCCGCCGTGCGGGTCACGCGGCGGTTGACCTCGGCCTTGTCCATCTTCTTCATGCGCAGCCCGAAGGCGATGTTTTCATAGACGGTCAGGTGCGGAAACACGGCGTAGTTCTGGAATACCATGGCGATGCCGCGTTCGCGGGGGGGCAGGTGATCCACCCGGCGGTCGCCGATCCAGACCTCGCCTTTCGATGCGGTTTCCAGCCCCGCGACGATGCGCAAAAGCGTGGTCTTGCCGCAGCCCGAGGCGCCCAGCAGCACCATGAATTCGCGGTCGGCGATGGTCAGGTCAACCTCATGCAGGGCGGTGAAGGCGCCGAAGGATTTAGCGACACCCTTGATGAGAATTTCGGCCATGGCGGGCTCCTATCGGTTGGCGATGCCCCACATCGCGAAGAGGTATTTGCGGACGGCAAAGATGAAGAGGAGCGCCGGGATCACCAGCGCCGCCCCGCCCGCGAATTTCAGATGCAGGGGCGAGACATCCAGCGACTGCAACAGGAACGCGGTCAGCGTGCGGTTCTGGATGGTCAGGACGGCGGCTGCGAACACCTCGTTCCAGGAGATCACGAAGGCAAAGACGGCGGAGGCCGCGATGCCGGGGGCGGCCAGCGGCAGCACCACCTTGATGAAGGCCTGCGGGCGGGTGCAGCCAAGCGTCCAGGCGGCCTCTTCCAGCTCGACCGGTATGCCGGAAAAGAGCGAATAGGTGATCAGGACGGCAAAGGGCAACGCAAGCGTGGCGTGGACAAGGGCGAGGCCAAGGATCGTGTCGTCCAGCCCGGTGCGGATGAACATCACGGCCAGCGGCAGGGCAAGGAGAGGCAAGGGAAAGGCGCGGGTCATGATGACGAGGAAACGGAACGCCTCTTTCCCCGGAAAGTCGAAGCGCGACAGGGCATAGCCTGCCGGCGCACCAAGGCCGATGGCAAGGACCATGGTGACCGCCGCCACCCTGATCGAGTTCCACAGCGCATCCAGAACGCCCCGGAACCCGAAGAAGAATTGCAGCGAGGCGGTGTCGAACGAGGGCCAGAACCGTTTGGGAAAGGCCGTGACCTCGGCCGGGGCGGATAGCGCGTTGACCATCAAGAGGTAGATCGGCACCAGCACCCACAGGCACATCAGCGTGACACCGGTGACGAACACCCAGCGGCCGGAGCGGCGCACGGCGTCGGGGGCCATGACGGCGGCGGTATCGGTCATACCCGGGCCCCTTTCGGCACATGCAACAGGCGCAAGAGAACAAGCGTGAAGGCGATGGAGATGCCGAGGATCACCATGGCATAGGCCGCCGCCACCCCACGTTCCTGCATGGTGAACTGCCAGTTGTAGGTTTCGCCCATCAGGACGGGGAAGTTGGTGCCGCCAAGCGCCACCACCACGGCGAACACCTCGAACGCGAGGATCACCCGCAGGATCAGCGCGGTCTGAAGGCTGGGCTTCAGCATCGGCAGCGTTACGCGGATGAACCGCTGCCAGCGCGAGGCCCCGAACACCTCGGCCGCCTCGCCATATTCCTTGGGGATCAGGCCCATGCCGGCCACGATGATCACCATCATGATCGCCGTCGCGCGCCAGACCTCGGCCAGCACGATGGCGGCAATGATTGCCCAGGGGTTCTGATAGCCGAGGAACAGGATCGGCCGGTCGATCAGCCCGAACCCCGTCAGCATCGAATTCAGAAAGCCCGACTGTTCGAAGATCGTCAACCAGACCAGACCCGCGGCCAGATCAGAGATCCCCAGCGGGATGGCGAAGATGTAAAGGATGGTGGACCGGCCCCGGTCCAGCTTGGTGACCATCGAGGCCATCGTCAACGCCATGACCAGCTGGATCGGCACCACGAGGGCGGCCAGAAGGATGGTGTTCCAGAAGGTCGTTGAAAATTTCCAGTGCCCGACCATGCGGGTGAAGTTCTCGGTCGTCCACTGGCCGTTGCGCACCAGGCTGTCGATGGCGACCAGGATGAACGGATAGAGGAAGAACACGCACAGAAACAGCGTTGCAGGCAGGAGCAGCATGTAGGGCAGCATGCGGGGCATGGCCTGGCCTCCGGTTGGTGGGGGCGGGGGTGCCCTTGGAAGGGGCACCCCCATGTCGTTCAGTTCACAGGGCAGGGGCCGTCCGAGGCCGCATCGGGTGCCCAGCAGGGCGCGTTTGCCTCGATCATCAGGGCGCGCAATACTTCGGCCTGCTGGTCCAGCACTTGGCGGACCGGTCGGTTGCCCAGCACGATCTGTTCGAACGTGTCGATGTAGATCTGGTTGAACTGGCCGCCCTTGTCGCCCAGCCCCATCGGCAGGAGTGCAGGCAGCGCATCCGCCGCCCCCGTCATGGCCGCGATGGCGGGGCCCGATGCCTTGACGGATGCGGGCATGTCATCGGGCAGGGCCACATCCTTGACCGGAAAGAAGTTCGTCGTGCGCAGCGTGGCGATCTGGGTTTCATCGGCCAGCATGTAGTCGATCAGCGCCTTGGACTGTGCCATGTCGGGCGCCGTCGAAGGAACCGCGATCCCGGCCACGACGGGCATGAAGGCGCGGCCCTTGGGGCCTGCGGGCGCCGGGAAGGCCACGAAATCGTCGGGCCGCTGGTTGAACGCGTCGCCGATGCGCGCGACATGGTCGAAGGCCAGCCAGACCTCTTCGGTCACAAGCTGTTCCTGCATGAAGTTGTAGTTCGTCGAGGCCGGGTTGGTGTGCGACCACAGGACCTTGAACTTCTCCCACGCCGCCTCGGCCTCGGCCGACCGGAATTCGGTGACGGTCGAGGCGGTGTAGGCGGGCAACAGGAAGCCCTGGAAGAAACGGTGCTTCAACCCGCGCGGTCCTGCCGGAAAGCCGAACTTGGGGTCGCCCGTGGCGGTGTGCAGGGCGGCGGCCCAGTCGATCAGCTGGTCATAGGTCAGCGCGTTGATGTCGGCACCTGCGGGCAGATGGTCGAGCGCCTTGCGGTTGGCCACCATCAGATAGGTGGCCTGCATCCACGGCACGTATTTCTGCTCGCCCGTGCCAAGCTTGCCAAGCTCCATCAGTGCCGGGCGGACGCCGTCGCTTTTGGCCGCACTCAGGTCCACCAGATTTGCGCCCAGACCCGACAGGTCGCCGTGCAGGCCGCCCAGAACGGCGATGGTTCCACGACCGGCGCCGATCTCGGCCTGAAGCCGGGTCAGCCAGGGGCCCTCGTCAGACGGCTGGTAATCCACGCCGCCGGGAAAGCCCGCCATCACCTCTTCGCGCATCTTCTGGCTTTCCTCGACGGGCTTGGCCTGGGTGGACCAGAACAGCGGTTCCGCGAGCACCGTGCCCGCTGTCATGGCGACAAGGCCAGCGCCCAGGGCAGACGAACGAAGTATGAACGATATTTGCATGTTTTCCTCCCGTTGGTTTTTCTTCTGTCTTTGTCTTCATGGTGTTGGCACTGGGCCGTGGCTCTCGCGCAGCACAAGGCGCGGCGCGATCAACTGGTGCCGGGGCGGCGCGTCCGGTGTCGCAATCCGAAGGACCAGCGCCTCCGCAAGCGCGCGCGCCGCCACCACCGTATCGCTGTCGAACGTGGTCAGTCCGGGTCGGGCATGGGCGGCCGAAGCGATGTTGTCAAAACCCGTGACCGACAGATCGCGCGGCACGCGAAGGCCCAGATCGGCCGCCACCTCCAGCACAGCTAGGGCCAACCCGTCAAACAGGCACAGCACGGCGGTTGGGCGGTCAGGTGCAGCCAGCAAGTCGCGGATCACCTCACGACGCCGGCGTGTGTCATTGCGCGGCGATGCGGCCACCATCAGCGATGAATCCCCGGCGCGCGAGATCGTGGCAGTCAGCCCCTCGGTCCGGTGCTGGCGAAATGTCATCGGCTCCTCGATCGTGACAAGGCCAAACCGCCGATGTCCAAGTCGGTGCAACAGGTCGAAACACTGCCCGAAGGCCGAAGCACCATCGGTATCAACCCAGTCGAAGGGGGCAGGATCGGCGCCGGTCCGGCCATGGGTCACAAACGGAAATCCCTGATCCAGCAGCCACGCCACGCGTGAATCCGCTTCGGTCGTGCGGCCCAGGACCAAACCATCGGCCCGCCGTGTTGTCACAATGTTGCGGATCACCGACAGCTCCGACTGTCCGTCGGGAATGAAGGACAGGAACAGGTCGATCCCGCGTTCAGAAAGCTCCTGCCCCAACCCCTGGATGAATTCGCCCAGATAGCTGTCCTCGCGCCCGTAGCCCGCATCCTGCAACACCAGTCCGACAAAGCCTGAGGTGCGCCCGGTCACCAGTGACTGCGCGGCGCGGTTGGCCACATAGCCAGACGCGCGGGCGGCCTCGGCCACGCGGTCGCGGGTTACGGTTGAGATCCGGGTGTTTCCCGCCAGTGCGCGGGACACGGTGGCCGGAGAAATCCCCAGCTGCGCCGCCAGCGCCTTGAGCGTGCGTCCCCCCTGCGACACGTCCCCCTCCCCCGGTCCGCGCGGGTCTACAGACCCACCACATCCGAACTGACGCAACTTCCTGAATTGCGCAAGCGTTTGCACAATTCCAATTGATGCTACAAGGAAGCTCTGCGCGCAACAAAAAAAGCTGACTTTGATGGAGAGGGGCGGGCGCACGTTGGATGTGGTTCAGGAGGGGATGCCGAGGGACCCTGTGTGTCAACGGCCCGTGGCAACATCGATTATATCGAACTTAAGCTTCAAGAAGTTTCGTTTTATCAACTCAAGCAATGCTGCCATGATCTGCATGTGGATTGAGGCAATGTCGCCTCGAAAGAGACTGGAGCCCAAGACGTGTCCATGCATCTGCTTCATTCGGGGTCTGCCGCGTCGCCGGTTCCACCTACGCGGCATGTGTCGGATGAGGTGGATCATCTTTGCGAGTGCACGCGCGAAACCTATCTTGCGGCGATGCGTCAGGTGGCGGGATCGGTTGCGGTTGTCACGACGGACGGCCCTGCCGGGCGTCAAGGCGCCACCGTGACGGCCTTTTGCTCGGTCTCGGCTGATCCGCCCACGGTTCTGGTATGCCTGCGCAGCGGCAGCCGCATTGCCGAAGCGGTGCAGGCAAACGGGGTGTTCACGCTGAATGTCCTGCCCGAAAACGCCGACCTGATCGCGCGGACCTTCGCGGGCGCGTTCGATAGCCTGCACCAGGATCGTTTCGCGGGTGTCGATCTGATCGAAGAGGTCGGCCTTGCGCCGGCCATCGGCGGCACGCTCAGCTTGGCATGCCGCGTGGCACGCCATGGCGGGCACGAAAGCCATACGATCTTTTTCGGCGCCGTCGCGTCCATCGGCCATCGGCTGCTGCCGCCGCTCGCCTATCATGACGGCGGATATTGTGGCCTCCGCGCTATCCCGCAGACGCCTGCCTCCTCCCTTCGGACAGAGTGAGCAGACCATGGATTTTAACCTGCATTTCTCGATGAGCTATCCGGGCCATGCCTATGGCGGCGCCCGCTTTTTCAAGGATCTGCTGGAACAGTCGGTGTTGGCTGATCAGCTTGGGTTCCGCTCGGTCTCGGTGTCGGAGCATCACCTGCTGAACCTCGGGCTGAACCCCGCGCCGCTGATGACAGCGGTAAAGATCGCGGCAGAGACAAAGCACATCGACATCGTGACCTGCGTCGCCGTCCTGCCCATCCACGACATGCGCATCTATGCAGGCGAGGTGATTGCGGCCGACATCTTTACCGAGGGGCGGCTGGTGCTAGGGGTCGGTCGGGGAGGTTATGCCTATGAGATGGAGCGGCTGGGTGTTGCGAGTATCGAAACCCGCGCGCGGTTTGAGGAATCGCTGGATGTTTTGCAGGCCCTGCTGACGCGCGACGAGGTGTCGTGGGATGGCACCTATTACAAGTTCGCGCCGCTGACGGTGATGCCCCGGCCCGCGCGCCCCGGGGGGCCGCGCATGATGATGGCGGTGATGAACCCCGACGGGATCTATCACTCCACCAAAAAGGGCTACAACATCCTTACGACCCCCCTGACCGGCGACATGGACCAGTTTCGACATCAGGTGGATGCCTTCCACCGTGCCAAGTCCGAGATGGGCGAGGCTGGCAAGGACCTGATCCTGCAAGCCTCTCGCGCAGCCTTCATCACCACCTCGGACGCACACCGGGAGGCCAAACTGGCGCAGGCGCAGGAACATTACGGGCGGCTGGACAACATGTACACAGGGCCGAGCCTGATCGAAAGCGGGATGGTCCGGTCACTGCCGCGCAGCCAGAGTGTGGATGATCTGGCCAAGAACATCCTTGTCTGCTCGGCCTCCGAGATGGTGGACCGGATGGGGGTCTTCGCCGAAAGCGGGGTGGATGTTGCAAGCCTCGTGCTCAACTTTGGCTCCTCGCATGAGGAGACGCTTGAGACGATCCACCGCATCGCCGACTATGTGATGCCGCATTTCAAGGTCGCCGCATGACGACGACGCTGATTCGGAATGTCGATCTGTGGCCCGGACAGGGGCCCGAGGTGCAGCGCGGCGTGTCAATCCTGATGGTGGCGGGCCGGATTGCAGAGGTTGGCGCCACCATTGACCCGCCGCCCGGGGCAACTGTAATCGACGGTGCGGGTGCAACCGCGATCCCTGGCCTGTCCGACATCCATGTGCATCTGACCACCAATTCCGACCTCACGCAGACGGTGGACAATGCCACTTACCGCGCGCTGGTGCCTGGCACCGAGAAGCTGCTCCATGGCCTGCGCAACGGATGGCGGGCGCTCGCGGCGGGGTTTACCACCCTGCGCGTCATGGGGCACCGGGACAGTGGCGATGTTGAGCTTGCCGCCTTCATCCGGCGCGGACTGCTGCCCGGCCCGCGGCTGAGCGTGGCGCCCTGGGTGATCTCGATGACCGCGGGGCGGGGCGATCTGTTCTATCCCAACGCCTGGCCGCGCCAGCCGCTGGACGTGGCCGACGGCATCGACGAATGCCGACGCGTGGTGCGCACGCATCGCAAGCTGGGCGGCGATTTCATCAAGTTCACGGCCAGCGCGGGCCTTTTGTCCGCCGGGGACAAGGCGCATTGGCCGAATTACACGGTCGAGGAGATGAAGGTGATCGTGGCCGAGGCGCATGACTGCGACATGAAAGTGGCCGCCCATGCCCATGCCACCGAAGGCATCCGCCGGGCGTTGGCAGCGGGGGTGGACACGATCGAGCATGGATCCTTTCTGGATGACGCCTGCATCCAGATCATGCTGGATCAGGGCACGTTCCTGGTGCCGACCCTCTCGATCTCGGACACGGTGATTCGCAACGGCGCGCGCAGCGGAGCGCGGGCCGACGGCATCGAAAAGATGAAGGCCGCGCGGGACATCAAGGTGGCCAACATCGCCAAGGCATATCAAGCCGGGGTAAAGATCGCCATGGGCACGGATTCCTCGGGCAACCTGTGCCCCTTCGGCGAGCACGCGCGCGAGCTGGAGATTTACGTTGAGATCGGCATGACCCCGCAGCAGGCGCTGGAGACGGCGACGGTGCAGGCGGCGGCAGCGCTTTCGCGCCCCGATGTCACGGGCCTGATCGCGCCGGGCCATGTGGCCGATGTGGTGCTGCTGAACAGTAACCCGCTGGAGGATATCCTTGTCTTGCGGCGTAAGGGCGGCATCCGGGCCGTGTTCAAGGATGGGCAGGATGTGACCAATCCCTGGCCCGACCCTCTGCGCAGCATGGTTTGCACTTGATCGCCGATCGCGTCATCCCGGAGGCCGTCATGCACCAGGCAACACGGTTCTTTATCGGCGGGGCCTGGGTTGATCCCCTGTCCACGCGCACTGCCCCTCTCATCAACCCGGCCACGGAAGAGCGTTGCGGCATGGTGGCCATGGGAAACGCCGCAGATGTGGACCGGGCGGTGGCCTCCGCCAACCGTGCCTTTCCGGGCTGGGCCACCACGCCACCAGAGGCGCGGGCGGACCTGCTCAACCGGCTCATCGGAATCTATGAGCGGCGGGCGGCGGAGATGGCCGCGCTGATCTCGCAGGAGATGGGCGCACCGATCACGCTGGCCTCGGGCAATCAGGTGAAAATCGGGCTTGCGCATATCCGCACCTTCGCGGGCCTCTTGCAAAGCCACAGATTTGAGCATCCCCTGCGTCCCGACACGCCACATGACCGCATCATTCAGGAACCTATCGGGACCTGCGCGCTCATCACGCCATGGAACTGGCCGATGAACCAGATCGCGCAGAAGGTGGCGGCGGCCATGGCGGCGGGCTGCGTCTCGATCCTGAAGCCCTCGGAACAGGCCCCGCTGTCGGCCACGATGTTCACGCAGATGATCGAGGAGGCGGGCTTTCCGCCCGGCGTGTTCAACCTGGTTCATGGCGATGCCGAGGTGGGCGAAGCGCTGTCACGGCACCGCGATGTGCAGATGATCTCTCTGACCGGATCGGGGCGTGCGGGGGCGGCGGTTTCCGTTGCGGCGGCCCCTACGTTCAAGCGGGTGGTGCTGGAACTGGGTGGCAAGGGGCCGAACGTGATCTTTGCCGACAGCGGCATCGAGGCCTCGGTCGCACGCGGCACCAGCCAGTGCTTCAACAACTCCGGCCAGTCCTGCAATGCGCCCACGCGGATGATCGTGGAACGGACAGCCTATGCCCGCGCCGTGGAGATCGCTGCGGCGACGGCGGAGACGACGCAGGTTGGCGACCCCGCCAGCAGTGGCGCGCATCTCGGCCCTCTTGCCTCGGCCCGCCAGTTCGAGGCCGTGCAGGGCTTCATCCGTGCCGGGATCGACGAGGGTGCGCGGCTGGTCGCGGGCGGCCTCGGGCGGCCCGAGGAGTTGGAACGCGGGTTCTTTGCACGCCCCACGGTATTCGCCGATGTCACCCCCGACATGCGGATCGCGCGGGAGGAGATTTTCGGGCCGGTCCTCACGATCACCCCTTTCGATACCGAGGAAGAGGCGATCCGCCTCGCCAATGACACCGATTTCGGTCTGGCCGGATACGTCCAGACCGCCGACCCCGCCCGAGCCGCGCGCGTCGCGCGGGGCCTGCGCTGCGGTGTGGTCGTGCTGAACGGGGCCGCCCGCGCGCCGGGCAGTCCGTTCGGCGGCATGAAACATTCGGGCAACGGGCGCGAGGGCGGTCGCTGGGGGCTGGAGGAATTTCTGGAGGTGAAGGCGGTCAGCGGTTGGCCCGTTGGCTGAGGGTCAGCCAGGCGGCGGAATTTCTTCCTGCACCCAGGGGAACACTGCCGCCGTCGCTTCGCGCCACACGAGATAGAGAGTCCGGTGAAAGACGGGTGCGCCTTCGACCAGATGCAGGGCACCCGAGCGCAGATGATGCGCCACCACCGGCTCGGGCAGATAGGCAGATCCGCCATGGTCCATCAGATGCTCCAGCGCCCATGCGCTGGTGGAGAACGTGATGCTTGCGGTCTTGGCCTCGGGATAGGCCAAGGCGTGCTGACGGCGGAACTCGGCCCCCAGATCGACGAAGATGTAATCCGGGTCCCATGTATCCACATGGCGCGGGGTCCGCGAGACGCAGATGATCCTTTCATGTGCCAGCTCGCGCAGGTCCAGCCCCGGTGCCGACACAGGCTCCAGCGTCAGCGCCGCGTCGGTGATGCCGGTGCCCAGCCATGCGACAAGCTCGGCCCGGCGTCCGGGGCGCCCTTCATAAGCGATGCCAGGATGCGCCGCGCGGGCGGAATAGAGCCAGTTCTTGCCTGCCGCATGCCACAGGTCGAACTCGCAGGCAAAGCTGAACAGGCCCCTGTAGCCGGACGGAAGGTTGATCGCGTTGCGCGCCTGTTTCCAGCCGTTCACCAGCAGTTCGGCATGGGGCCGCAGTTCGAACCCGGCGCGCGTCATCCGCGCGCCGCGTCGCTCGCGCACGAGTAACTGGCGTCCAAGGGCGGATTCCAGCGCGTCGAGCCGAGCGGAGATGGTGGACTGCGTAACATTCAGCCGCTCGGCGGCCTTGTTGAGATTTCCGGTTTCAAGGACGGTGAGGAAGGTTTCGAGGAACGTCAGGTTCATCCGCACCCAAGCCAGAAGGTTCACGTTTTCCGATTAAGTTCATCATAAAGTTTCGTTTTCAAGTTGCAACGCGTTTTGGCATCGTGATGCAAATGAAAAAGTGTGCTCAGGGAGATGCCAGTGTCCAGAACTCAAGATCGTCGCATTCGTGACGGACTGTCACGCCGTCAGGTTCTTTACGGGGGGGTCAGCCTGCTCGCCGCCCCCGCGATTTTGTCGCGCGCCGCGATGGCGCAGAACCGGCCATTGAACTTCCTCACCTGGGGCGGGCGGTTTGGCGAGGGCGTTCGGGCAGCCTTCTCGGACCCCTTCACCGCAGCCAGCGGCATCACGGTTGAGGACATCACCCCCTACAACTACGGCCGGTTCGTGACGGCGATGCAGAACAACAACCCCGAGAACTTTGACCTCGCGTGGTTCTCCGATGAGGTAGAACCTGCGCGGGCCGGCGGCCTCGGCCTTGTCGAGGCGCTGGATTACAGCCTGATGCCCCATGCCTCCAATGCGCGGGCAAGTGCGCGGCAGGAGTTCGGCGTAAGCCCCTATGTGACCACCTACCAGATCGGTTTCCGCACCGACCTGTGGAGCACGACGCCCGCATCATGGGCGGATTTCTGGGATGTCGAGACATTTCCCGGCCCGCGCTCCTTGGGCACCAGCGTTATGGGCGTGCTGGAGGCGGCACTCATGGCCGATGGCGTGGCCCCGGCCGACCTCTATCCCATCGACGAGGCCCGCGCCTACGCCAAGCTGGATGAGATAAAGCGGCATATCCGGGTGTTCCATAACACCTCCGCCGCCCAGCCCGCGCGCCAGCAGCTCTATCAGGGCGAGATCGCGATGATCTTGTCCTGGAGCTCCGATTTCATTGCGCAGAAGGTCGCGGGAGAGCCCATCGACGTGGTGTGGAACGGCGGGTTCTACTTCAGCCCCTCGGTGGGGATCGCCAAGGGCTCGCCCTACCGCGAACAGGCGCACGCCTACCTCGACCAGTTCTTCCAGCATGATCGGCTGCTCAATTTCGTCAACGTCTGGCCGACCACGCCGGTGGTCGACTCGGTCGCGGAAGCCATGACCGAAGAAGAGCGCGCGCGCACCGCCGCTGGCAACCTCGACCAGATGGTGAACCTCGACCGCCAACATTACCTTGCAAATCAGGAAAGCCTGCAGGAGCGTTATGACGCCTGGCGGGTTCTCTGAGCCAGGACTCGCATCGGGATTGGTTCCGCAGAGGTAAGGGACGCGTGAATGGCGAATGAACCGATCGGTGGCGCGCGTGGCGCCACCGTTGTCGTAACCAACCTCCGCAAGCTTTACGGGCAGGTCAACGCCCTGAGCGGGGTGAACCTGACGATCCGCGCGGGCGAGTTCGTGTCGCTGTTGGGGGCCTCGGGCAGCGGAAAATCGACTCTGCTGAAGCTGATCGCGGGACTCGAACATGCGACATCGGGGCAGATCCTGCTGGGCGGCCTCGATGCCACGCGCCTGCCGTCGGAAAAGCGCGACATCGGGATGGTGTTCCAGGACTACGCGCTATTTCCCTCGATGACCGTGGCGCAGAACATCGCCTTTCCGCTGCGGATGCGCAGGATGCCCGCCGAGGAGCAGCGCAAACATATCGCGCGGGTGACGGCCATGGTGGGGATCGAGGCCTTCCTTGACCGCAGGCCGTCGCAACTGTCGGGGGGCCAGCAACAGCGGGTGGCCATCGCGCGGGCCATCGTGTTCGACCCGAAGATCCTGCTGCTGGATGAGCCGCTCTCGGCACTGGACAAGAACCTGCGCGAACAGACCAAGGGCGAGTTGAAGGCCCTGCATGAGCGGCTGGAGGTGACGATCATCTACGTCACACATGACCAGTCCGAGGCGCTGGCCATGTCGGACCGGATCGCGGTGCTGGATCAGGGCGACATCGTGGATGTGGGCACGCCGACGGGCCTTTATTCTGCGCCAAGGACGGCATTTCTGGCGACATTCCTGGGTCAGGCGAACCTGTTGCCGGTGACCATCGACACCTGCACCGACGCCGACTGCACCGTCAGTTCGGCCTGGGGCCGCGCCACCCTGCCCCGCGCGCGCCTCTCGCCCGATCTGCACGCGGGGCCGGGTCAGGCGGCCCTCGCGGTGATCCGTCCCGAACACCTGACAGTCGCCGAGGGGGATGGGCCGCCCGGTGCCATCCGCATCGCGGTCACCGTCACGCAGGCGCTGTATAACGGCTCCGAGACGATCTACAGCGCCACCTGTGCGGCCAGCGGCCTTGCGCTGACGCTGCGCGACAACCGGCCTGGGCGTTCGATTTTCGCAATCGGGGCGGCGATGCCGCTGAATGTCGATCTTTCGCACGGGTTTCTCGTGCCCGACCATCCGGTTACATCTGCGGGGGCCGTGGCATGATGGCGGAGCGGGCGCATCTCTTGTGGCTGGTGCCTGGCCTTGTCGCCATCGCGGTGCTGTTCGTCTGGCCCATTGCAGGGCTGGTGGTGCTCAGCCTCGATGTGCCAGCGAGTGGCGCAAGCCCCTACACCGCCATACTGAACGAACCGATCTACCGCCGGGTGATGTATAACACCGCGGTCTCTTCGCTGGGCACGACGTTCCTGTGCCTTCTGATCGGCTATCCGGTGGCCTATGCGATCTACAGCATCCGGCCGCCGTGGCGGTCGATTGTGCTGGGGTCGGTCCTGTTTTCCTATGCCGTGGGCACGATGCCGCGCGCGTTCTCCTGGATCGTGCTGCTGGGGGACCGGGGGGTGGTCAACCGGACGCTGATGCAGGCCTTTGATTGGCGCGAGCCGATCCAGATGCTCTACAATCAGAGCGGCGTGCTTATCGGCATGACCCATGTCATGCTGCCTTACATGGTGCTGACCCTGCTGGCCGCGATGTCGCGCGTGCCGCCGCAGCTGGTGCCCGCAGCCCGCACGCTGGGTGCGGGGCCGGTGCGCGCCTTCACCAATGTGTTCCTGCCGCTGACCATGCCGGGCGTGTTGGCTGGTGTGATGATGACCTTCATCTTCTCGCTGGGCTTCTTTGTCGTGCCCGCCATCCTGGGTGGCGCGCAGCAGACGACGGTGGTGATGATCCTGCGAGACCTTACACTGGGTCTCGGGCGCTGGGGGATCGGCTCGGCGCTGTCGATCTCGGTCATCGTCATCTGCATCGTCGGGGCCGCGATCTATGTGCCGCTGGCCCGGATTGGCGAGATAGAGGATCAATGACACCGCTGGGACGCCTTGCCACCGCCACCGTCGCCGGCATGTTCCTGTGCCTGGTGGTGCTTTACATGGTGGCCCCGATCCTAGTGGGGGCCAGCGTTTCGGTGACGGGGGGCGAGTTCCTTGCCTTCCCGCCCCAGGGGTTTTCCAACCGCTGGTATGCCAACATTGCGTCGGACAGGCTGTGGCGCGCGGCCTTTGTCAACAGCCTGGTGATCGGGGCGCTGGCCGCCTCCATTGCCACCATCCTAGGCACGCTGACCGCCTATGGCATCGCCCTGACGCAAAACCCCGTCCTGCGGCGCACGCTGATCGTGCTGTTCATCCTGCCGCTGGCCGTGCCACACATGTCGCTGGCGATGGCCTTCTACCCGGTTTTCGCCAAGCTGGGCCTCATCGGCACGCATCTTGGCGTCGCCCTTGCGCAAGGCCTCTTTGCCATTCCGCTTGTGGTGCTGTCTGTGCTGCCCGTCATCCGGCGGCGCGACCTGCAACTGGAGCGCGCCGCGCGCACTCTGGGGGCGGGACCGGTGGCGAGCTTCCGTCTGGTGATGCTGCCCATCATGTTGCCGGGGATTGCGGTTGGTGCTGCGCTGTCCTTCATGATCTCGTTTGACGATGTCACCGCACCGATCTTCCTCTCCGGCTCAACTGCCGGAACGCTGCCGAAGATGATGCTGGATGCGCTGGCGCTGAACAGCGACCCTTCGGTCATGGCCGCGTCGACCGTGATCGCGGTGCTGGGATTGGGTCTGTTCCTCGTCGGAGCATGGGCCCAGGCCCGGCCGCGCAGTTGATGTGTCGATGATTGGGGCCCGGTTCTGTTGCTGGCTGGATGTCTCGTCTCGACAGCATCGAAAAGTGCCGTGCGCTACAACCGGGCGGTGCGGCATTAATGGAAGTACCTTTAACATCCGTACAACCGTCGAGGCGGTGCAGCTGATTGCGGCCGTTCTCAAACTGTTCGAGACGGTGAGGAAAGGCGGGATCAGCCCAGGGTCTGGCCTCGTTCTTGTTTCCTAGCCAGAACATGACGGTTGCGGCGAGGGCGATGGCAGAGAGGAAGACCTTCGGGCATCTGTCGCAGCGGGTGGCGACCCTGCGCCAGTCTTTCAGGCGGCCGAACATGATCTCGATCCGGTTGCGGCGTTTGTAGCGGCGCTTGTCGTGCTTGATGGGCTTGCCGCGAGACTTCCGGCCTAGGATGCAGGGCTTTATCCCTTTGTCTTTCGACGCTTCTCTGAACCAGTCGGCATCGTAACCCCGATCGGCCAGGAGCCAGTCCGCTGAAGGCAGGCTGCTCAGAAGGTCGGCTGTCAATCGGCGCGCAAAACTGACCCCGTATCGGCACCCAAATTAGACCCCCTTTACGGTGTCGAGATCAGGGCCTTGAGCCGACGGAACTGATTACGGAGTGAAGGCGGGTCAGGCCCTGATCGGGGTCAGGCGCGTTGTTTGAAGCGCGAGGACTCGGTGCCGGTCTCGACGATCTCGCAGTGATGGGTGAGACGGTCGAGCAGCGCGGCCGTCATCTTCGCGTCGCCGAACACGGTGGGCCATTCGCCGAAGGCGAGATTTGTGGTGACAATGATTGAGGTGCGCTCGTAGAGGCGGCTGATAAGGTGGAACAGCAGCTGACCACCGGACTGGGCGAAGGGCAGATAGCCCAGCTCGTCGAGGATGACGAAGTCCATGCGGGTCAGATAGTCTGCCATGCGGCCTTGCTTGCCACCGCGGGTCTCGGTCTCCAGCCGGTTCACCAGATCGACGACGTTGAAGAAGCGGCCGCGTGTGCCGCCCCGGATGAGCGCGCGGGCGATGGCGATGCCGAGGTGGGTCTTGCCGGTGCCGGTACCGCCGATCAGGACGACATTGCGCTGGTCGGCCACGAAACCGCCGGTGGCGAGATCACGCACCAGGCCTTCGTTGATCGGCGTGTTGGTGAAGTCGAAGGCGTCATTCGTCGGGCGGTCCTTCCACTGGAAGGCCCGCTGACCCTCCTCATTCCTTGGCCAGCGGCAACTTGGCGATGGTCATCTGGTGGCGGATGGACCGGGCCTGCTTCTCGGCGATCTCGGACTGCAAGAGGTCGCCCACTATCCGGGGCGGCTCGTGCTGGCGCTTGATGCCGGCGGCCATGACCTCGTCATAGGCACTGTGCATCCCGTAGAGCTTCGGGCTGCTCATCAGGTCGAGGTCGAGCCAGTGGTTCGCCATTGGTCCGAGAACCACTGGCGAGGGGGTGCGTTCCATGTCGGGTTGTCCTCCTGAGGCTGTCGTGGCGCGCGCAGTCGGCCACGGGTTCGTGGGTCAAGGCAACCGATCGGCTGTCGGAACTGGTCGGCACCGGGGATCTGTGCAACGTGGCGCGGCGGATCGTGGCCGACCTGAAAGCGTTTTCCGAAGGCACCATCTCCTGGTCAGACGTGCCCCGCGGGTTGCTCTTGAACGGGCAACCCGGAACCGGAAAAACCTATGCTGCGCAGTGCGTTGCGGACGCGTCCGGTCTGCCCTTCATCGCGGCGACGGTCGGGGAGTGGCAAGGCAAGGGACATCTCGGCGAAATGCTGAAGGCGATGATCGCGACCTTCGACGATGCCCGCCGTCAGGCCCCCTGTATCCTGCTGATTGACGAACTCGACAGTATTCGCGACAGGAAGGACACCGACAGCCATGCGCGATCCTATCGGCGGCAGGTGGTCAACGAACTCCTTGCACAGCTGGACGGGGTCGCGGGTTGCGAGGTGGTATTTTTCATCGGCGCGACGAACCATGCGGAAGACATCGATGCCGCGTTGCTGCGTGCCGGCAGGCTGGACATGCACGTGACGTTGCCCTTGCCAGATGCGGTTGGCATCGAGCGGATCTTTCGTCATCATTTGGGCCAAGACGATCTTGCCGACATCTCGCCGGTCGTTCGGGCGGCACGGGGAAAAACACCGGCCGATATCGCAGGTGCCATCCGCCTCGCGCGTTCAGCTGCACGGGCGGACGGTGCGTCCCTCAGCCTCGCGCACCTGATTGCATCGGTATCGGCGGCAAAGGTGGCAGATACGCCCCTTGCACGTCGGATCGCGGTGCACGAAGCCGGGCATGCAATGGTCGCCCACCTTCTCGCCATCGGCGAAATCAAGGAGCTTTCGATCGGGGGGCGTGGCGGAGAGATCCTGATCCACAGCACCGCATCGGAGGGTACGGTCAGTGCTTTTGACGACCAGATTGCATACTGTCTCGCAGGACGCGCCGCCGAAATCCTCCTGTTCGGCACTGCATCCGCCGGGGCCGGGGGAAGCGAGACATCCGATCTCGCCGTCGCAACGTCGTTCGCCCAGCAACCGGAGCGGTCGACAGGCCTTGGCCTGAATGGTTTGGTCTGGGAACCTGCCGGTCTTCGCGGGCGACCCATGTCTGCGGCGGAACGGCAAAACGTCGAGAACAGGTTGGACGCACAATCGGCACGTGTGCAGGGCCTGCTGCAACCGCACCACGATACCCTGAAACGGATTGCCGTTGCGCTGCTTGATCAGGGGTACCTGTCAGGAGAAGAGGTCGGGCTCATGCTGCCGCGCAAAAGGCACACACTCCCCCCCAATCCGATAGGGTGTCGTTCGACAGACGTGTCCTCCACGTTGGCATAGCATGAATCCAATCGACGAAAGTTTCTGGCAAGGCATGGTGCTAGCGGGAGGAATGTCGTATTGTTCCTTCGGTAGCGGGCAGCCGATCTGTCAACGGCGGAGAAAAAATCGGCCGTTGGGCGGCGCAATAGTAGGCCCCTTTGGGTTTGGGCATGACGCGCGCCACGAGTCGGCGGCCAGTCAGCCGCGATCCCCAGATATCTGGCGGTTGACTGGCCGCCTTGGCCCTCAAGGGCCAAGCCAGCGCGGGTCGGCTCAGGCAGTTTCGGTGGATTTTCGGGTGCGGCTTTGCGCCAGACGATAGCTCTCGCCTTTCATCTCGAGGATGTTGACGTGGTGCGTCAGCCGGTCGAGCAGTGCGCCGGTAAGCCGCTCGGTGCCGAAGGTCTCGGTCCATTCATCGAACGGCAGGTTGCTGGTGATCAGGGTGGCGCCGCGTTCATAGCGCTGCGAGATCATCTCGAACAGCAGTTCGGCGCCGGTCTTGGACAGGGGCACAAAGCCCAGTTCGTCAATGATGAGCAGCTTGACCGCGGCCAGTTGCTTCTGCTGGCGCAGCAGGCGGCGTTCGTCGCGGGCCTCCATCAACTCGTTGACCAGCGCGGCGGCGATGGTGAAGCTGACCGACATGCCCTTCTGGCAGGCCACCAACCTCAAGCCCAAGGCGACGTGTGTCTTGCCGGTCCCGCTTGGGCCAAGGGCGATGACGTTCTCGCGTCTGTCGATCCATTCGCAGCGGGCAAGTTCCAGCACCTGCATCTTGTTCAGCTTGGGGGTCGCCGTGAAGTCGAAGCTGTCGAGGCTCTTGGTTGCCGGGAACTTCGCGGCCTTGATGCGGCGATCAATCATCCGCCTCTCACGGTCGATCAGTTCGAGTTCGACCAGACGGGCGAGGAACTGGACGTGATCCAGCCCCTCGGCGGCGCATTTGCGTGCCTGTTCCTCATATTCCCGGAGGAAGGTCGGCAGCTTGAGCGTCTTCAGATGATGGGCGAGCAGGATCTTCGGGGCCTCGGTCATTCCGCTGCCGCCGTCATCAGGGCCACATAGCTGGCGGCCTGACCTGCGCCCCCGGCCGTCCCTCGTTCATGACGTGAATCCTTGGGTTTGATAGATGTCGGTTTCGGGTTGGGCAAGCGCGCCGGGCGCGGAGCCCCCAGGTTGCTCAAGCGCCCGGC
>JBKBKC010000020.1:0-51001 GCA_046294265.1 Gemmobacter sp.
ACACGCCGCCGGAGTTCTACAGGATGCGGCCTTCCCATGATCAACCCCCATATCTGCAACACAGGCAGCGGATCGCCGATCAAGCCTCAAGGGAACCGCGACGACCGCGACACGCTCTAAGTCAAGTTTGGTTTCTTCTGTCCGCAAATATCCTCGGGGGGGTGAGCGGCGCAGCCGCGAGGGGGGCGGAAGGCCCCCCTTGCCACGCCGGTGTCAGGCGGTGAGGCCGACGGGTTCGCCCAGCCCATGCGCGCGGCAGGCCGCCGTCAGGGTGTTGGCCAGCAGGCAGGCGATGGTCATGGGGCCGACGCCGCCCGGAACGGGAGTGATGGCCCCGGCCACGGCGGCGGCGCTGTCGAAATGAACGTCGCCCACGAGACGCGCGCGGCCCTCGCGTTCCACGCGGTTGATGCCGACGTCGATCACGGTGGCGCCGGGGCGGATCCAGTCGCCGGGGATCATCTCGGGGCGGCCCACGGCCGCCACCAGGATGTCGGCACGGCGGCAGGTGGCGGGCAAGTCGGCGGTGCGGGAATGGGCGATGGTGACGGTGCAGCTGTCGGCCAGCAGGAGCTGCGCCATCGGTTTGCCCACGATGTTCGACCGGCCCACCACCACCGCTTCCATCCCCGCGAGCGACCCGTGATGGTCGCGCAGCATCATCAGGCAGCCCAGCGGCGTGCAGGGGACCATCGCCTTTTGCCCCGTGGCAAGCCGTCCGACATTGGAGATGTGAAAGCCGTCCACGTCCTTTTCCGGGGCGATGGCGTTGATGGCGAGGTCGGCGTTCAGGTGGCGGGGGAGGGGCAGTTGCACGAGGATGCCGTGCACCGCAGGGTCGGCGTTCAGCCTGGCGATCAGGGCGAGAAGCGTGGCCTCGGCCGTGTCGGCGGGCAGGCGGTGCTCAAAGCTCGCCATGCCGGCCTCGACCGTCTGGGCGTGCTTGTTGCGCACATAGACCTGGCTCGCGGGGTCCTCGCCAACGAGCACCACGGCGAGGCCGGGTTTGACGCCCGCAGCCTGCAGCCGCGCGACCTGGGTGGCGATCTGGGCGCGCAGCCGTGCGGCGAAGGCCTTTCCGTCAAGCAGCGTGGCGGTCATCGGTCGGTCCCCAGCGAGGCCTCTTCGCGCGCGATCGACCATTCGATCATCTTGCGCCAGAGTTTCTCTGCCAGGTCCGGCGGCACGCCTTCGGCCTCGGCATGGCGGCGGACGTTGGCGACCACCTGTTCCACGCGGTCCTCGATCCGGGCGGGCAGGCCCACCACCGCCTTGATCTGGGCCGCGCGGTCGATGTAGCAGGCGCGTTCGGCGAATAGCCGCATGAGGCTGGCGTCGATGCGGTCGATCTCGGCCCTGAGGTCGGCCATGGTGGTGCAATCCTGGGGTGGGCGCATCGTGTCCTCCTGTTCTGTCGCCCCTTCCTCGCCCGAGGGGGCGGGGCAGGGCAAGGTGTCAGAACAGCCCTTCGACATCCCCATCCGCGTTGAGGCGGATCATTTCGGCCGAAGGCACGCGGGGCAGGCCGGGCATCGTCATGATCTCGCCGCAGATCGCCACCACGAATCCGGCGCCCGCCGAGAGGCGCACCTCGCGCACCGGGATCGTGTGGCCGGTGGGGGCGCCGCGCACGGATGGGTCGGTGGTAAAGCTGTATTGCGTTTTCGCCATGCAGACGGGCAGGTGGCCATATCCCGCCGCCTCCCAGGCCTTCAGCTGGTCGCGGATCGCCTTGTCGGCGGCCACGTCGGCGGCGCGGTAGATGCGTTTGGCGATGGTCTCGATCTTGTCCATCAGGCCCATGGCATCGGGGTAGATCGGGGCGAAGCTGGAAGGCCCTTCGGCAAGTTCGACGACCCTGGCCGCCAGCTCTTCGATCCCTTCGGAGCCTTTGGCCCAATGCTTGCACAGGATCGCGGTGACGCCCAGAGAGGCGACGTAATCCTTGACCGCCTGCACCTCGGCCTCGGTGTCGGAAAAGAAGTGGTTGATCGCCACCACCACCGGCACGCCGAAGCCCGTCACGTTTTCGATATGGCGCCCGAGGTTTGGGCAGCCCGCCTCTACCGCCGCCACATTCTCGGTGCCGAGGTCGGCCTTGGCCACGCCGCCGTTCATCTTCATCGCGCGCACCGTGGCGACGATGACGGCGGCGGCAGGCCGCAGCCCGGCCTTGCGGCACTTGATGTCAAAGAACTTTTCGGCCCCGAGGTCGGCCCCGAACCCGGCTTCGGTCACCACATACTCGCCCAGTTTCAGCGCGGTGGTGGTGGCGATGACCGAGTTGCAGCCATGCGCGATATTGGCGAAGGGGCCGCCGTGCACGAAGGCGGGGTTGTTTTCCAGCGTCTGCACGAGGTTCGGCTGCATCGCGTCCTTCAAAAGCACGGTCATCGCCCCGTCGGCCTTCAGGTCGCGGGCATAGACCGGGGTTTTCGCGCGGGTATAGGCCACGATGATGTCGCCCAGCCGTTTCTCCAGATCGGCCAGGTCGCGCGCGAGGCAGAGGATCGCCATGACCTCGGAGGCCACGGTGATGTCGAAACCCGTCTGGCGGGGAAATCCGTTGGCGACCCCGCCCAGGGACACCACCACGTCGCGCAGCGCGCGGTCGTTCATGTCCATCACCCGGCGCCAGACGATGCGCCGCTCGTCGATGTCGAGGCTGTTGCCCCAGTAGATGTGGTTGTCGATCATCGCCGACAGCAGGTTGTGGGCGCTGGTGATCGCGTGGAAATCGCCGGTGAAGTGGAGGTTCATCTCTTCCATCGGTACGACCTGCGCCATGCCGCCGCCCGCGGCCCCGCCCTTCATCCCGAAGTTGGGGCCGAGGGAAGCCTCGCGGATGCAGACGATGGCCTTTTTGCCGATCCGGTTCAGCCCGTCGCCCAAGCCCACGGTGGTGGTTGTCTTGCCCTCGCCCGCCGGGGTGGGGTTGATGGCCGTCACCAGGATCAGCTTGCCGTCGGGGCGCGATTGCACCTCGCGGATGAAGGCCTGGCCGACCTTGGCCTTGTCATGGCCGTAGGGCAGCAGATGTTCGGCGGGGATGCCGAGGCGCGCGCCGATCTCGAGGATCGGCTTCTTGGTGGCGGCGCGGGCGATTTCGATGTCGGTTTTCATGGGGCTCCCCGGGAATGATCCGTTTGCGACGTGATACCGGGCTTTCGGGCGGGCGCGAGGGGGGATTGCGACATGGGCTGCGCGAAATTCGCCGCTTGTCGCGCCCCCCCACCCCCTCCCTCCCCCACGAGGGGGGAGGGGGGTGCCTGCCGCGCCATGGCGCCCGTTCCCGAGGCTGCCGCGGGGGCCGATTGGGCGCCTCCCCTCCCCCTGCGTGGGGAGGGGATGGGGGTGGGGGCGCCCCGCATCCATGCGGGCGGGTCGGCCCGGTCAGGACGGCCCACCCGCCAGGGGTGCCCAGGCGGGCTGGTCGGGGATGTGCAGCGCCATCGGCTCTCCCAGGCTCAGCAGGCCTTCGCGCTCGACCCAGGCAGTTACGCCGCGCCGCCCCTTGGCCGCCGCCTTGAACCGCGCCCCAAAGCCGGGATGCGCGGCCTCGATGGGGCGCGCGGGCAACTGGCAGGGGCGGTTTTCCGTATCCACCACCAGCGCCGCCCCGTTGGCACCGATCAGCCGCGAGGAGGGGGGCAGATGCGTCAGGTCGGGGATGCCCGCCAGCACCAGCGAGGCCCCGACCAGGGCCGGGTCCAGCGCCGCCAGCCCCATGTCGGCGGCGATCAGCGCCAGTTCCTCTGCCGACAGGACCGAAAGTTGCCGGGTGTTGCGGATCTCGGTCCCGCGCGGATACTGTGCCGCGACGCGCGAACAGGCGGGCCGCGTCAGGCCGCCATGCGCCTCGCCCTCCGGTCCGGCGAAGCCGAGGCGCAAGAGATCGCGCGGGCTGGCGGCGAGTGCCCCCTTGCGATCGGCCACAAGGCCCAGCCAGTGGACCGTGCCGACAATTGCGGTGGGGATCAGGGCTGGCATAGGTCGCTCGGGCTTGGCGGTCAACGGAAAGCCCCGGCAGTCCTTACGGGTGCCGGGGCCGGTCTTGTCGGTCGGGATGCGCGGTCATCAGGCCGAGGGTTCGGGTTCCATCCCGCCCGATGATTTGGGCTTGATCTTCGGGATGGCGATCACGCTGGTCAGGCCGCCGGTGGGCGGGGCCGGGGGGGCGTCGTCGCCGTCGAGTTTCTCGCCCGCGATCACCTTGCGGATCTCGTCGCCGGTCAGCGTCTCGTATTCCAAGAGGCCCTTGGCCAGCCGCTCAAAATCATCGGCCTTCTCGGTCAGGATACGGTAGGCGGTCTCATACCCTTCGTCGATCAGGCGCTTCACCTCCTGCTCGATCAGCTTCTTGGTCTCGGCCGAGACGGAAAAGCCCGCCGTGTTGCCCTGATAGCCCTCATGCGCCTCGGCATAGTCGATGTTGCCGATCACATCCGACATGCCCCAGCGCATGACCATGGCGCGGGCGAGGCTCGACGCCTGCATGATGTCGCCTGCGGGGCCGGAGGACACGCCCTCCTCGCCGTATTTGATGATCTCGGCGGCCTTGCCCGCCATGGTCATGGCGATCTTCTGCTTGCCCTCGTCCTTGTGCATGTTCAGCCGGTCCATCTCGGGCAGGCTGACGACCATTCCCAACGCCCCGCCGCGCGGGATGATGGTGGCCTTGTAGACCGGATCGCATTTGGGCATGTTCATGCCGACGATGGCGTGGCCAGCCTCGTGATAGGCGGTCTTTTCCTTCTGGTCGGCGGTCAGCACCATGCTGCGGCGCTCGGCCCCCATCATCACCTTGTCCTTGGCCATCTCGAAATCGTCCATGGTCACGAAGCGGCGGCCGACGCGGGCGGCGGTCAGGGCGGCCTCGTTCACCAGGTTGGCGAGGTCGGCCCCCGAGAACCCGGGCGTGCCGCGCGCGATCAGGCGCAGGTCCACGTCGGGGCCCACCGGCACCTTGCGGGCATGCACGGTCAGGATCTTCTCGCGGCCCTTGATGTCGGGGTTCGGCACATGGATCTGGCGGTCAAACCGGCCGGGGCGCAGGAGTGCGGGGTCCAGCACGTCCTTGCGGTTGGTGGCGGCCACGATGATCACGCCCTCGTTGGCCTCGAACCCGTCCATCTCGACCAGCAGCTGGTTCAGCGTCTGCTCGCGCTCGTCGTTGCCGCCGCCGATGCCCACGCCGCGCGCACGGCCCACGGCGTCGATCTCGTCGATGAACACGATGCAGGGCGCGTTCTTCTTGGCCTGCTCGAACATGTCGCGCACGCGGGACGCACCCACACCCACGAACATCTCCACGAAGTCCGAGCCGGAGATGGTGAAGAACGGCACGCCCGCCTCGCCCGCAATCGCGCGTGCGAGCAGCGTCTTGCCGGTGCCCGGAGGGCCGACCAGCAGCGCACCCTTGGGGATCTTGCCGCCGAGGCGCGAGAACTTCTGCGGGTTGCGCAGGAATTCCACGATCTCCTCAAGCTCTTCCTTCGCCTCGTCGATCCCTGCCACGTCGTCAAACGTCACGCGGCCGTGCTTTTCCGTCAAAAGCTTGGCGCGCGACTTGCCAAAGCCCATGGCCCCGCCACGCCCGCCGCCCTGCATCCGGTTCATGAAGAAGATCCAGATGCCGATCAGCACGAGGAACGGCAGCCAGACCCCGATGACAGACAGGAGGCCCGAGGTTTCCTGCGGCTCAACCCGCACATCCACACCCTTGGCGATCAGGGTCGAGGCGACCTCTTCGCCCACGGGACGTATGGCGACATACTGGTTGCCGTCGCGGCTGCGCACGACGATCTTTTCGCCGTCCAGGATCACCGAGGCCACGTTGCCCTCGTTCACCCGCTGGATGAAGTCGGAATACGAGATCGAGCGCGCGTTCATCGTGCTCTGGCCACCGGAGAAGAGGTTGAAAAGGGCCAGGATCAGAACGAACAGGACGACCCAGAAGGCGATGTTGCGAGCGTTGCCCAAGCGAGAACTCCCATGTCTGCCACCGCCCGGATGGGGCGCAGCGATTGACTGCAAGATAGCCATTCATCCGGCGGGATCAATGCACCATTGTCACACAAGGGAAAAACAGTGCCGGTCAGGGGCGTGGCGCGATGCCGCCCCCGCACGACCTCAGGCCAGCGCAAACACCGCGCCCGCGCCAAGGTGCGGGCGGGCCGTCACCCGGCCCTGCGCATGAAGGTCGATCAGATGCGCCAGCGCATTGCGCGCGGCAGCGGGCAGAAGTGCCGGCGCGATGTCGGCATAGACCCGGGCGGTCAGCTCCTGCAGGCCGCCCGGCCCCTGCGCCAGCGCGGCCAGGATCGCCGCCTCGCGCCCGCGCCGGTGCGCGGCCAGTTCCGCCAGCCGCGCGGCCGGATCCGCCATCGCATCGCCGTGCCCGGGCAGGACCCGCGCCCAGCGCCGCGCCGCCAGCCGCGCGAGCGAGGCCATGTAGTCCCCCATGTCGCCATCGGGGGGCGAGACCAGCGTGGTCGCCCAGGCCATCACATGGTCCCCCGAAAACAGCGTGTCCTCCCAGGCAAAGGCCAGATGCCCCGCGAAATGCCCCGGCGTATGGATCGCCTCCAGCCGCCAGTCGCCGCCCGCCACCACATCGCCATCCGCCAGCCGCATGTCGGGCAGGAACGCCGCATCCACCCCCTCGCCCCCCCCGGCGAGGCCCGAGGCCGCCAGCCCCTCCATTACCGCGCTGCGCCCCGCGCCGGGCGCACCGAAGCCCAGCACCGGCGCCCCCGTCTCGCGCGCGAGGTCGCGGGCCAGCGGGGAATGGTCGGCATGGGCATGGGTCACCAGGATATGGCTCACCGCCTCGCCCGGCCCCAGCGCGCCCAGGATCGCCGCCATGTGGCCGGGCAGCGCCGGGCCCGGGTCGATCACCGCCACCCGGCCGGTGCCCACGATCCATGTGTTCGTGCCCGGCCCCGTCAGCGCGCCCGGATTCGGGGCCAGAACCCGCCGCACCGCCCTGTCCGCCATCCCTACCCCCTTTCGCGGCCGGCGCCGCCCCGCTACCCTGCGCCATGGCCTTTACCCTCAAATCGCTCGTCCCGCGCGGTCTTTATGGCCGGGCGGCGCTCATCCTGATCGTGCCGGTGGTCACGATCCAGCTTGTGGTGTCCCTCGCCTTCATCCAGCGCCATTTCGAAGGCGTCACCCGCCAGATGACGCAGGGCGTGGTGCAAGAGATCACCTATCTTTTGTCACGCATCGACGCCGCCCCCACGCCCGAGACCGCAGCCGCAGAGGCGGCCGAGGCGGGCCAGGCACTCGGCCTCACCCTCCACCTGCCCGCCCGCCCGATGCCGCCAGAAGGCGGCGGCGCGCTCCTCGACGTGTCGGGGCGCGAGGTGGTGGCGACGCTGCGCGCCGGGCTCCCGGACCTTCTGGCGCTGGCGCTGGTCGAGGCCCCGCGCGAGGTGCGCCTGATGCTGGAAACCGCGCATGGGCCCGTCGAGATCGTGGTGCCGCGCCGTCGCGTGTCGGCCTCCAACCCGCATCAGCTTCTGGTGCTGATGATCCTTACCTCGGTTCTGATGACGCTGATCGCGTTCTATTTCCTGCGCGCGCAGCTGCGCCCGATCACCCGGCTGGCCGAGGCGGCCGAAGCCTTCGGCAAGGGCCATCACGTGCCTTACCGTGCGCGTGGCGCCATCGAGGTGCGCGCGGCGGGCCGCGCCTTCATGGACATGCGCGCCCGGATCGAGCGGCAGATCGAACAGCGCACCATGATGCTCTCGGGCGTCAGCCACGACCTGCGCACGCCGCTCACCCGCCTGCGGCTGGGCCTCGCGATGCTGCCCGAGGACGAGGAGACGCGCGCCCTGCTGTCCGACGTGGCCCATATGCAGCGCATGGTGGACGAATTCCTGGCCTTCGCGCGCGGCGACGCGATGGAAGAGGCGGCAGAGGTGGACCCCGCCGACCTCGCCCGCCGCGTGGTCGAGGATGCGGTGCGCGCGGGCGGTGCGGTGCGCCTCGGCGCGGTCGAGGGGGCGGGCACTGCGCGCCTGCGCCCAAGGGCGGTGCAGCGCGCGCTGGAAAACCTCGTGGGCAACGCCACGCGCTTTGGCACCCGCGCCGAGGTATCCCTCACCATCAGCGACCGCAGCCTGCGCTTCGTGGTCGAGGATGACGGCCCCGGCATCGCCCCCGACCGGCGCGAGGCGGCGCTGGCCCCCTTCACCCGGCTGGACGATGCGCGCGATCCCAACCGGGGCGGCGGCGTGGGGCTGGGGCTGAGCATCGCCGCCGACATCGCGCGCAGCCACGGCGGCGGGCTGCGGCTGGGCGACAGCGCCGCCTTGGGGGGCCTGCGGGCCGAGCTGTCGCTGGCCCGCTAAGGCGCTCTGGTTCTCTTCTTTGCCCAAATACCCGCGGGGGTGCAGGGGGCGGCAGCCCCCGCTCCTGCGCCCGCGGCACTCACTTGCGCCGCCGATGCTCCTCCAGCCGGGGCAGGATCTCCACGAAATTGCAGGGACGGTGGCGGTAATCTAGCTGCCATTTCAGGATCTCGTCCCAGGCGTCGCGGCATCCCCCGGGGCTGCCGGGCAGGGCAAACAGATAGGTCCCCCCCGCCACCCCGCCGCAGGCCCGGCTCTGCACGGCGGATGTGCCGATCTTCTGCATCGAGACCATCGTGAACACCGTGCCAAAGGCCTCGATCTCCTTTTCATAGACATCGCGGTGCGCCTCGACCGTGACATCGCGCCCCGTCAGGCCGGTGCCCCCCGTGGTCAGGATCACATCCACGCCCGCGTCCGCGATCCAGGCGCGCAACTGCGCCGCGATCTGGTCGCGCTCATCCCGCACGATCCCCCGCGCGGCCAGCACATGCCCCGCCGCCCGCAGCCGCTCCACCAGCGTATCGCCCGACCGGTCCTCGGCCAACTGGCGGGTATCCGACACGGTCAGCACCGCGATGCGGACGGGTATGAACTCACGGCTCTCGTCAATCCTGCTCACGCCCAACTCCTTGGAAAAAGGGCCAGACGCAGCGCCAGCCCCGCGAAAATAACGCCGCTGGCGCGGCCCGGCCCGCGCCTGCCACCGTCACATGCGCCACGCAGCCCCGCGCGAGGCCCGCATCCGCCGCGCGTGCGGCCCGCGCGCCGCCCCGCAGCCCCTGACCCAGACAGAACATCATGTCCGCCCCCGGCGTCAGGTTCAGCGCCAGCGCGGCGGACAGGACCAGAAACAACACCGCAGGCTCCACGATCATCCCCGCCCCTCCAGATGCGCCCTCAGCGCCAGAAGGTCGGCCCAGGCATCGCGCTTGGCGATCGGGTTGCGCAAGAGATAGGCGGGATGCGCCATCGGCAGCACCGCGCGGTCCAGCGCCCGCGCCCAGATGCCCCGCGCCTTCAGGATGCCCTTTTGCCCAAGCAGCGCCTGCAATGGCGTGTTGCCCATCACCACCACCACCTCCGGCCTCGCCAGCGCGATATGCCGCGCCATGAAGGGCCGCAGCATCGCGATTTCCTCGGGCGAGGGGTCGCGGTTCGCGGGGGGGCGCCAGGGGCTGACATTGGTGATGTACAGCGCCGTCCCGGGGTCGGAGGCGCTGCGCGACAGCCCGATCGCCGCGAACATCCGGTCCAGAAGCTGCCCCGCCCGGCCCACGAAGGGCCGCCCCTCCTGATCCTCCTCGCGCCCCGGCGCCTCGCCCAGCACCAGCACCCTCGCGCCCGGCAGGCCGTCGCCAAACACCAGCGACCGCGCGCCCTTTTTCAGCTCGCAATGGTCATAGCCGGCCAGCGCCGCGCGCAATTCCTCCAGCGTGGCCGCCCCCGCCGCGGCCGCCTCGGCCTCGGCCACCGGATCGGACGGGGCCAGGGCGACTGGGACCTGAACGGCACGGGGCGCGCGCGCCACAGCCGGGGCGGCCACCGCCGCCGCCGCCCGCCACGGCGCCTCATCCGCCAGCGCATAGGCATCCACCGGATCCTCGCCGATCACCTCCTCCACGCCCAGCTCGCGCTGCCAGTCCAGCGCCGCCAGCGCCGCCTGCCAGCCCGCCTGCGTGGTGATGTCGAAATCGATTCCCATGGTCCCCCCGCCTGCACCCGAGGCTAGGCCGCCGCCCCGACCCCGGCAAGCCGGGTTGCCCCGCCCCCCCGGCCTTTCTATAACCACCCCATCGCTGCCCGAGGGGACCGCCGCCCGATGACCTTCCGCGCCCGTCACCTCCTGGGGATCGAGCATCTGGCACCCGAGGAAATCCGCGCGATCCTCGATCTGTCCGACCGCTATGTGGACCTGAACCGCCGCACGGTGAAACAGTCCGACGTGCTGGCGGGCATGACCCAGATCAACATGTTCTTCGAGGCCTCCACCCGGACGCAGGCCAGTTTCGAGCTGGCGGGAAAGCGGCTGGGGGCGGATGTGATGAACATGGCCGTCGCCCAGTCATCGGTGAAAAAGGGCGAGACGCTGATCGACACCGCCATGACGCTGAACGCCATGCACCCCGACCTCCTGGTGGTGCGGCACCCGGCCTCCGGTGCGGTGAACCTTCTGGCGCAAAAGGTGGATTGCGCGGTTCTCAATGCCGGCGACGGGCGGCATGAACACCCCACGCAGGCGCTGCTGGATGCGCTGACGATCCGCCGCGCAAAGGGCCGCGTCCAGCGCCTGACCGTGGCGATCTGCGGCGATGTGGCGCACAGCCGCGTGGCGCGGTCGAACCTGATCCTCTTGGGCAAGATGGAAAACCGCATCCGCTTGGTCGCCCCGCCCACGCTGATGCCCGCAGGCGTGGCGGAGTTCGGCTGCGAGGTGACCGACAACATGCGCGAGGGGCTGCGCGACGCCGACGTGGTGATGATGTTGCGGCTGCAAAAGGAACGGATGGACGGCGGCTTCATCCCCTCCCTGCGCGAATACTACCACCGTTACGGGCTGGATGCCGAGAAACTGGCCATGGCCAAACCCGACGCCATCGTGATGCACCCGGGGCCGATGAACCGGGGGGTCGAGATCGACGGCACGCTGGCCGACGACATCAACCGCAGCGTGATCCAGGAACAGGTGGAAATGGGCGTGGCCGTCCGCATGGCCTGCATGGACCTTCTGGCGCGCAACCTGCGCGCCGAACGTGGGCGCCGTGCGGTGGGGGTACTCGCATGACCCCCCGCATCGACATCCCCGCACATGAGGCGCCCACCCTGCGCCTCTTCACCCTCGCCCTGCCGCGCGAGGATATCCGCCGCATGGCCGCGCATCACGACCGGGCAGGGTGGCTCGCGTCCATGCTGGGCGTGCCCACGCTCGACCCCGCACAGGTGGAAACCTTCGACCTTGCCGACCTCGGCGCCCTGGGCATCGCGGGCTATCTGGCCGAGGCGCACGGCATCCCCGAGGCGCTGCTCGCCCCCGACCTCGCGCGCCTCGGCGCCCTCACCGGCCCGGTGCTGATCCTGCGCTCGGCGGCCTTCGGCGGGCGGGCCGCGCGGCTTGACCCTCGCGCCGTCCTTTCCCTCGTGGCCACTTACCCCGAGGACGCCCCGCCCCTCGCCCGCTTTGACGCCCTGCCGTCCGAGGGCGCAAAGGGCACCGTCACCGCCCCCGACCGCCCGCCGCGATCGGCAGCCGCGACCGGCGGGATGGTGGCCACCATCGCCCTTCTGGTGATGTTCGCGCTCACCGCCCTCGTCATCTGGATCGGGGGCTAGCGCATGACCACCCTCCACATCGACAATGCCCGCCTGATCGACCCCGAGGCCGGCACCGACGACCCCGGCAGCCTGACCATCGAGGCCGGGCTCATCGCCGCCCGCGACCAAAGCCCGCCCAAGGGCGCGCGGATCATCGACGCGGGGGGCCTCTGCCTTGCCCCGGGCCTGATCGACTGGGGCGTGAAGATCGGCGAACCGGGTGAGCGGCACCGCGAATCCTTCCGCTCGGCGGGCCTTGCGGCGGCCGCAGGCGGCGTGACCACCATCATCGCCCGCCCCGACACCGCCCCCGCCATCGACACGCCCGAAACGCTGGAATTCGTCACCCGCCGCGCCACCGCCGCCAGCCCCGTCCGCATCCGCCACATGGCCGCCCTCACCAAGGGCCGCGCGGGGCGCGAGATGACCGAGATCGGCTTTTTGCTGGACGCAGGCGCCGTGGCCTTTACGGATGTGTTCCACGTCACCGAGGATACCCGCGTCCTGGCCCGCGCCATGACCTATGCGCGCTCGCTGGGCGCACTCGTGGTGGGCCACCCGCAGGACCCGGGCCTCAGCCGGGGGGCCGCCGCCACCAGCGGCAAGTTTGCGTCGCTCCGCGGCCTTCCCGCCGTGCATCCCATGGCCGAGGCCATCGCACTCGACCGCGACCTGGGGCTGGTCGAGATGACAGGCGCGCGCTACCACGCCGACCAGATCACCACCGCCCGCGCGCTGCCCGCGCTTGCCCGCGCCCGCGCGGCGGGACTGGACGTGACGGCGGGCGTGTCGGTTCACCACCTCACGCTCAACGAATTCGATGTGGGCGATTACCGCACCTTCTTTCGCCTCACCCCGCCCTTGCGCGCCGAAACCGACCGGCTGGCCATGGTGCAGGCGGTGGCCGATGGCACGATCGACGTGATCTGCTCCATGCACACCCCCGCCGACGAAGAGGAAAAGCGCCTGCCGTTCGAGGAGGCATCTTCCGGTGCCGTCGGCCTGCAAACGCTCCTGCCCGCCGCGCTGCGCCTCTACCATGCGGGCGCGGTCACGCTGCCGGGCCTCCTCGCGGCGCTGTCGCTGAACCCCGCGCGCCGCCTTGGGCTGCCCGGCGGGCGGTTGACCACGGGTGCCCCCGCCGACCTCGTGCTCTTCGACCCCGATGCGCCCTTCGTGCTGGACCGCTTCACGCTGTTGTCGAAGTCGCGCAACACCCCCTTTGACGGCGCGCGGATGGAGGGGCGCGTGCGCCTCACCCTCGTCGGCGGTGTCCCGGTGTTCGAGGGGGCGGCCTGATGCCCGACGTCACCTCGCCCCCGATGCTCCTCGCCCTGACGGCCATCCTTGCCTACCTCCTAGGGTCCATCCCCTTTGGCATGGTCATCACCCGCGCGCTGGGCCTTGGCGACCTGCGCAAGGTGGGGTCGGGCAATATCGGGGCCACGAATGTGCTGCGCACGGGGAACAGGGGGGCTGCGGCAGCCACCCTGATCCTCGACGCCGCCAAGGGTGGCGTGGCGGTGCTGGTGGCCCGCGCCATGGTGGGGCCGGATGCGGCGCAACTGGCGGGGCTTGCGGCCTTTGTCGGGCACCTTTTCCCGGTATGGCTGCGGTTTCAGGGCGGCAAGGGGGTGGCGACCTTTCTGGGCACGCTTCTGGCGCTGGCCTGGCCCGTGGGCCTTGCCGCCTGCGCCTCGTGGCTCGCGGGGGCGGCCCTCACCCGCATCTCGTCCGTCGCCGCCCTGATCGCCACCGCCGCCGCCCCGCTCTGGATGCTGCTGCTGGGCCAGCCGCAGATGGCGGCCCTGGCCGTATTGATGGCCGCACTCGTCTGGTGGCGCCACGCCCCCAACATCGCCCGCCTGCGCGCGGGCACCGAACCCAAGATCGGGAAAAAGGCATGATCCGTATCGCCCTGCTTGCCCTGCTGGCCGCCACTTCCCTGCAGGCCGAACCGATGGCCCGCGCGACCGAGGCCGCAGAGGCTGCCTGCCGCGCCGAAGGCGGCACCCTGGAACTGGCCGAAGGGGCGGCCGTCGCGGTTGACCTCACCGGGGACGGCAGCGCCGACGATGCGCTGGTCTGGGAATACGGCGCCTTCTGCGCCCCCGATCTGGGCTTTCGTGGCGGCAGCGGCGGGGGGATGCTGCATGTCGCCGTGGGCGATGCGGTGGGCAGTTTCATGGCCGAGGCCTGGACGCTGATCGACGTGCCCTTCACCTATGAGGACGATGAGGGGGGCGAGATGCCGCCGCCCGTCCGTGTCCTCATGCTCGCGCGCCACGGCTCGGCCTGCGATGGGTTCGGCGCATCGCCCTGCGTGGAGGCGGTGGTCTGGGACGCGGGCGAACGCCTGTTCCGCACCGTCGCCGCACCGCCGGAGCCCGACGAGGACTAGGGCTTGGCAAACGTTTGCCGGGACGGCAGCAGGCTCGTTGCTGTGACCGGCCCAGGTCTGCGAGGCGCTGACATTCGTAAGCGGCAGCGGCGCCATCGGAACGAGCGCCGGATCACCAGATCCTCGTTCCTGGACTCCGGCTCGACAAGATACATGCCGATGATGATGATCCCGAAAGCAACCGAGGCGAATCCCGACAACGCCTCATTCAGAAGCAGCATCCCCCAAACAACGCCGGCGATGGTCCTGGAGTAGGCGATCTGGCTGTAGAAAACCGCCCGGCGGTCGCAATCAGCTGGAAGGCAAGCAGCAGCGACGTCGCGCCCGCGATTCCCATGAACGGGACCAGGAGTTCCAGCCGCCCGATCTCGGGTCCAGGGGGCATGAGGCTTTCGTTCCAGTAGGCGACGGGAAACAGCAATGCGGCCGAAATTCCCATCATCAGACCGACGGACGCGAAGATGTCGATGTGAAGCGGCCGCTTCCCGGACAGGACAAGCGACGCAATCGCATAAAGAACTGGCAGAAGGATCGCGAGCAGCGGCCAGAACACTCCCCCCCCGTGCCGACATCCAACTTGGTCGCAAGGACCAATCCAACACCGAGCAACCCGACAAGCAGCCCCAGGAGGCGCCGTGTGTTGCCGGCGATGCGTGAGCAGCGATCATCGTCGCTGCGGCCGGCGCAACATCGCGTCCTACGGTCGAACGCTGTCAGCAAGTGCGAGGTGGGGGCGAGGGTCGCCGCAGGTCCGGCACAGACAAACGGTTTGGCGTGCCGTCTCCATCGCACAGATCGCGTTGCAGGGCGGCTTCAGCGCCAACACCGTGGTCGGGCCCATCAGCATGCGTGCCGTCATCCGCGCCTCGACGGTCCATCGGCCGGGCGCATCCGCAAGGGGCACATCCTCGGGCTATCCGATCATCAGATCCGATCAGCCTCATAATCTCCGCAATCTGTCTCCCGGCCCATCAGATAAGCAACCGGCGAGGGTCGGCGATCAGCGCGGCATGGCGCACGAGGAACCGCGCGGCGTCGGCGCCGTTGATGACCCGGTGATCGTAGGACAGGTCGAGCGGCACCATCGGCACCGGCGCCCAACCCTCCCCGTTCCAGAGCGGAACGACCTCGGTCCGGGTCAGCCCAAGGATCGCCACCTCGGGCGGGTTCACGATGGGCGTGAAGCCGATGCCACCGATGCCGCCAAGGTTCGAGATCGTCATGGACGCGCCGCCCATCTCTTCGGCCCGGACCTTGCGCCTCTGCGCCCGGCCGGCAAGGTCGGCAATCTCGTCGGCGATCTGCCAAAGCCCCTTTCTGTCGACGTTGCGCACGACCGGCACCATCAGGCCCTGCGGGGTATCAACAGCGATGCCGACATGCACATAGTGCTTGCGCACCAGTCGCTCGCCGGTGGCATCGAGTGAACTGTTGAACCGGGGAAATTCTGTCAGGCACTGGGCCAGCGCCTTGACGTGGAAGGCAAGCGCCGTCAGCCGGAGGCCACGGGCCGCAGCCTCAGCCTTCACCTCGGCGCGAAACGCCTCGACTGCGCGCATGTCGGCGCGGTCGTGGTGGGTGACCTGAGGGATCAGCAGGTTGGCGGCAGCGAGGTTTGCCGCCGCCACCATCGCCATGCGCGGCAGCGGCTCCACCGTTACGGGGCCGTAAGCCGCATGATCGACTTCCCAATACCGCGAAGCGGGCGGCGCAGGCGTCGGGGCACCGCCGCCCAGATGCCGGTCGACATCCTCGCGCGCCAGCGTTTCGCGGCCGGTCGTCCGTGCCACGGCGGCAAGGTCAACGCCCTTTTCCGCAGCGTAACTGCGGACCGAGGGGGCTGCGATATGGCTCATGTCCGCTTCACCAACTGGCCGAGATGTATTGGGTTTCCATGAACTCCAGCATGCCCTCGTGGCCACCCTCGCGGCCAAGGCCGGATTGCTTGACGCCGCCGAAGGGGGCCGCGGGGTCCGACACAAGCCCGCGGTTCAGCCCGACCATGCCGTAGTCCAGCCGCTCGCAGACCTGCAACCCGCGCTCCATGTCGCGCGAAAAGACATAGGCGACCAGGCCGTATTCGGTGTTGTTCGCACGGGTGATCACATCCTCCTGATCGGTAAAGGTCTGGATGGCGGCGACCGGGCCGAAGATTTCATCATGCACGCAATCGGCCGTCTCGGGCACGTTCGACAGCACGGTGGGCGGGTAGAAATACCCCGGCCCCTCGGGCGTTTGGCCGCCAAGCTCGACCTTCGCCCCCTTGGCCACGGCGTCGGCCACGAAGGCGGCAACCTTGTCGCGCGTTGCGGCATTCACGAGCGGCCCGACATCCACGGTGGGGTCGGTCCCGTCGCCGACCTTCAGCGCGGCCATCGCCGCCGTGAACCGCGCGGTGAAGGCTTCGGCCACATCGTCATGCACATAGATCCGGTTCGCGGCCGTGCAGGCCTCGCCCAGATTGCGCATCTTGGCCTGCATCGCGCCCGTTACGGCAACATCCAGATCGGCGTCCTCGAACACGATCAGCGGCGCGTTGCCGCCCAGTTCCATCGCCGGTTTCAGCACCTGGTCGGCGGCCCCCTTGAGCAGAGTGCGCCCCACGCCGGTCGATCCGGTAAAGCTGATCACCCGCACCCTCGGGTCGTGCATCAGGTGGTCGACCAGCGCCCCGGTGCGCCGCGAGGGCAGCACATTCACAAGGCCCGGTGGCACCCCCGCCTCGGCCAGCAGAGGCATCAGCGCCAGCATCGTGAGCGGTGTTTCCGACGCAGGCTTGATGATCACGCCGCAGCCCGCCGCCAGCGCCGGGGCGATCTTGCGTGTGCCCATGGCGGCCGGGTAATTCCAGGGGGTGACCAGCACCGCCAGCCCCGCCGGTTTGTGCTGGACGATGATGCGCGCGCCCGAGCTTGGCGCGCGGGTGATCATGCCATAGGCGCGCACCGCCTCTTCCGCGAACCAGCGGAAGAACTCGGCGGCATAGGTCGCCTCGCCCATCGCATCGCCCCGAGCCTTGCCGTTTTCCAGTGTGATCAGTCGGGCGAATTCGTCCAGCCGCGCGGTCATCAACTCCCAGGCCTTGCGCAGCACTTCCGAACGGTGGCGCGGCGTCCGGGCGGCCCAGTCGCGCATCGCCGCCGCAGCAGCATCGAGGGCCTTATCGGCATCCGCGATCTCGGCCGAGGCGACGGAAGCGAGCACCGCTTCGGTCGCCGGGTTGATCACGTCGAACCGCGCACCCGCCGCGCCCGGGCGCCAGGTGCCGTCGATGTAAAGGTCGGTGTGTTTCATGGTCTTCTCCACAAGATCAGAGCAGGTGGCGCCGGGGGTCGGCGAGGCGCGCCGCGAACTCGGTGATCAGGGTGATGGCTGTGCCCTCATCCATCTGCGTCTCAGCGAAATCGAGCGTCAGGATCAGCCGGTCGCCCTCTGCCGCCACCGTCAGCAGCGGGTCGGCCTTCGCGCCGCCGCGCATCCCGGTGATCACGCTTCCGGTCAGATCGCGCAGGGTGAGGGCAACCGCCCCCACCTCCTCCGCCTCCCGCTTGGCAGACAGCGGCCCAAGGTCGGGATCGACGATCCGCTGGGGCGGGCCACCCGGCGGCAGAAGGGCCACGATCAGCGTGCCACTTTCCGCGGTGGCAAAACGCAAGGCTGCCGCCGCGAATGCCGCGAACAACCGCCCGCGCGCCAGCGTCACCCCCTCGGTCACGGCCCATGCGAGGAAATCTTCGCTCGGGGTGCGCGGCACCGATGCGGTGATTTGCGCCATGGTCGCCGTGGCTGTGGCAGCGGTCTGCCGCGCGGAGGAGAAATTGCGCAGCACCTCCACATCCGCCGCGTGAAAGGGCTGCCGATACCCGGCCTCAACCAGCCGCGCGAGGTCGAGCCCCTGTTCCGCGGCCAGCCGCCGCGCCTTTGGCGAGGCAAGCAGCCTGACGTTCGGGGCCGGTGCGGCCAGTTTTTCCGCCGCGGGTGCGGCTGCGGGGGGTGGGGCTGCGTCCGGCACCTGGGCGGTAGGTTTTTCGGCCGGTTTGGGCTCGGCGGCGTCCGCAACGGGCGCGGCAACCGGCTTGGTTCCGCTGCCTGCCGCGCTGTCCGAGATCAGCGCGATCACCTTGCCCACAGGGACGTCCTGCCCCGCCTCATAGCGCACATCCGTCAGATATCCGTCGGCCTGCGCCTCGACCTCCATCGTCGCCTTGTCGGTCTCGACCTCCATCAACGGCTCGCCGGCCTTCACGGCATCGCCGGGCGCCTTGATCCACGCCACGATCAACCCGGTTTCCTGCGCCATGCCCAAGGCCGGCATGATCACCTCATGCGCCATGGAACATCTCCCCGCGCATCAGCTTGCGTGCGGCCTCGGCCACCGCCTCGGGCGTCGGCACCGTCAGGTCCTCCAGCGCGGGCGAGAACGGCACCGGCACATCCATCGCCCCCATGCGGATCACCGGCCCGTCAAGGTGGTAGAACGCCTTTTCGCTGATCTGGCTGGCGATCTCGGCCGTGATGCCATAGCTCTGGTGGCCCTCGTCGATCACGATGGCGCGGCCGGTCTTGCGCACCGATTTCAGGATTGTCTCCTCGTCCAGCGGCACGATGGTGCGCGGGTCGATCACCTCGGCGCTGATCCCCTCGGCCGCCAGCGCCTCGGCGGCCTTTTCGGCGACCTGCACCATGGACGAGGTGGCGACCAGCGTGATGTCGGTGCCCTCGCGCTTGATGTTGGCGACACCGAAGGGGATCAGGTATTCCCCTTCCGGCACCGGGGCCTTGTCGTTGTACATCAGCTTGTCTTCGAAGATCACCACCGGGTTGTCGTCGCGGATCGCGGTCTTCATCAGCCCCTTGGCCTCATAGGCCGACGACGGCATGGCGACCTTCAGCCCCGGGATATGCGCCACCAACGCGTGCAGCGACTGGCTGTGCTGCGCGGCAGACCGGCGCGTTGCCCCCAGATTGGTGCGCAGCACCAGCGGCACCTTGAGCTTGCCACCCGACATGTAATGGGTCTTGGCCGCCTGGTTGCACAGCTGGTCCATCACCAGAAACAGGAAATCGCCGAACATCAGATCGACGATGGGGCGCGAGCCGGTCATCGCAGCCCCCACCGCAATGCCCATGAATCCGGGTTCGGAAATCGGCGTGTCGATCACCCGGCCTGTCCCGAATTCCTCGACCAGCCCGGACAGCACCTTGAACGGCGTGCCCGCCTCGGCCACATCCTCGCCCAGCAGGAACACCGTCTCGTCGCGGCGCATTTCCTCGGCGATGGCCTCGTTGACGGCCTTGGAGAGTGTGATTTCGCGCATTCTTCCCTCCTCAGGACGTTGTTTCGGCAAAGACGTGCATGGTGACCTCGGACGTGTCGGGATACCGGGCGGCCAGTGCGTATTCGACCGCCGCTGCGGCATCGGCGCGGACCTCCTCCTTGACCTGTGCAAGCTCCTCCTCGGAGGCCAGGCCCTGACCGGTCAGCCAGGCGCCAAAATTCACGATCGGGTCGCGCTCGGATTTCCACAGCGCCTCTTCATCCTTGGGCCGGTAGTATTCGCGGTTGATGTCGCCGACGTGGTGGCCGTGGTAGCGGTAGGTCCTGAGCTCGATGAAGAACGGCCCCTCGCCCTTGCGCGCCCGCGCCACCAGCGTCTGCGCCAGTTCGTTGACGGCAAGCACATCCTGCCCGTCCACGCTGTGGCTTTCGATGCCAAAGGCTTCGGCCCGCGCGGTCAGCGACCCTGCGGCGATCTCTTCTGTCTTGGTGTATTCGGAATAGCCGTTGTTCTCGCAGGCATAGATGACGGGCAGCTTCCACAGCGCGGCCATGTTCATCACCTCATACCAGAGGCCCTGCGCGGTCGCCCCATCGCCGAAAAAGCATACCGTCACCTCGTCACGGCCCCGCTGTTTCGCGCTCAGCGCGGCGCCCGTGGCAATGCCCATCGACCCGCCGACGATGGCATTGGCCCCCAGGTTCCCGTGGCTCTGGTCGGCAATGTGCATCGAGCCGCCCTTGCCCCGGCAATAGCCTTCTTCCTTGCCCAGCAGCTCGCAGAACATCGCCTTGAAATCGGCCCCCTTGGCCACGCAGTGGCCATGACCGCGATGGGTCGAGGTGATCTTGTCCTCGTCGGTCAGCGCCTCGCAGATGCCCACCGCCACAGCCTCCTGACCGGAATACATATGCGTGAGGCCGGGCATCTTGGCCGACAGGTAAAGCTGGTTCGCGTTGTCCTCGAAGGCGCGGATGCGGACCATCTGGCGATACATCCGCAGATAGGCCTCGGTGTTGGTTTTTGGGTTGGCGTTCATGGTGCGGGTCCTTGCCGTGGCATCAGTAGCGGGCGGCGATGGGCAGGTCTTCGGCAGGAAAGAGGCTGATCACCTCGCATCCCTTGTCGGTCACGACGACCTCTTCCTCGATCCGCGCGGCGGAATATCCGTCCTTGGCCGGGCAGTAGGTTTCCAGCGCAAAGACCATGCCGGTCTTGATCTCCATGGGGTTGTCAAAGCTGACCGCCCGGCTGATGATCGGCCGCTCATGCAGTGCAAGGCCCAACCCGTGGCCGAATTGCAGCCCGAACGCCGCCAGTTCATTGGGAAAGCCGAGCGACTCCGCCGTGGGCCAGACCGCCGCCACCTTGTCGGTTGTCACCCCCGGCTTGATCAGCGCGATGGCGGCATCCAGCCATTCGCGCGCCTTGACATAGGCATCGTTCTGCACCGGCGTCGCGCGCCCGATGTTGAAGGTGCGGTAGTAGCAGGTCCGATATCCCTGATAGCTTTGCAGGATGTCAAAGAACGCCTGATCGCCCGGGCGGAAATACCGGTCGGTGAAGTTGTGAGGATGGGGGCTGCACCGCTCGCCCGCTATGGCGTTGATCGCCTCGACATCGTCGCTGCCCATCTCGTAGAGCATCTTGTTGGCCATCGCCACGATGTCGTTTTCGCGGATGCCCGGACGCAGTTCGGTCCAGATCATGTGATAGACGCCATCGACCATGCTCGCGGCCTGGGTGAGCAGGTGGATCTCGTCCACGTTCTTGATCTCGCGGGCGGCGAGCATGATCTGCTGGCCGTCCACCACCTTCAGCCCGGCCTCCTGCAAGGAAAAGAACATCGCCGTTTCGGCATAGTCCACGCCCACGGGCATGTCGGCCACGCCTGCCTTCTTCAACAGGTCACAAATCTCTTCGGCATAGCGCTTCATCAGGCCAAAGCTGGGCGGGATCGTGCCACGCATGCCCACGACACCGGCGCGCATCCGCTCCGGGTCCAGCCAGTCGCAATATTCCTTGTGATGCACCGCGGCCGAGCCGAAATCCCAGACATAGGGCTCGTCATCGCCCGCCAGCAGGGCAAAACGGCACATCTTGTCGCGCTCCCATTCCCCGATCTTGGTGCCGCTGATGTAGCGGATGTTGTTGACATCGAAAGTCAGCAGCGCGCCGCAGTCCGATGCCTTCAGCGCGGCCTTGACGCGTGACAGCCGGTAGCGGCGCAGCCTGTCGTGATCGACCCGCCGTTCGAAATCGACCGCCGTGTGGCCCAGCGCCGGAAGATGCCGGTCCCAGCGCCAGTTGGGGTCGATGTCGCCCGGTTGCAGGATGCGGGGGTTGAGCGCGGATGTCGGGCCATGGGCCATGTGAGCCTCCTGCACGCCGCTTCGGGCGCGTCTATGTGGGATAAGGGTCGGGGTATGGTGCCGCGTGGCGCGCGGTCACTGCATGATCATGCCGCCGTCGATCATGATGAGCTGTCCGGTCATGTAGTCGCTGTCGCCCGAGGCCAGAAAGGCTGCCGTGCCCTTCACATCGTCGGGATAGGAATAGCGCTTCATCGTGATCATGGTCTTGGCCAGGTGATCCATCGACTGGCCGGGTTCCTTGAACATGCCGATCGCGACCAGATCCTTGTCGAGCTGTTCCCACAGCTCGGTGCGCACCACGCCGGGGGCATAGCCGTTGACGGTGATCTTGTGCTCCCACAGCGCCTTTGCGCCGCCGATGATCATGGCGAGCACGGCGTATTTGGAGCAGGAATAGGGGATCACATCCAGAAACGCGGTGCGCGAGACGATGCTGCCCACCGGGATGATCTTGTAGGGCTGATCCTCCATCGGCCCCTGGGCGATCATCTGGCGCGCGGCCTCCTGCATGCCCAGAAGCACGCCCTTGGCGTTGATGTTCATGATCATGTCCCAGTTGTCTTCGTCGATGTCCATGAACATGCGCGGCTTGTTCACCCCGGCATTCAAGAGGGCGACGTTGATCGACCCGAAGGCCTGCACCGTGGCGGCCACCGCGGCGGCGTTGTCCTCGCGGCTGGTGACATTCAGCTTGACTGCGATCGCACGGCCGTTTCCGGCGGCGTTGATCCGCTCGGCGACCTGCTGCGCGCCGTCCAAGTTGATATCGCCGAGGCAGACATTGGCGCCTTGTGCCGCGAAATGCTCGGCGTTGCAGGCGCCCATGCCCTGTGCGGCACCGGTGATCAGGATGTTCTTGCCGTTCAGGCGGTTGGTGTCCATCTGCTCCTCCCTTGGGGTTCGTATTCGCGCAAGGCGTTCTCGGCGCGGGCCTGGGCCTTGCGCAGCGCTTCGCGCGGCGTGGATATGCCGCGCAGCATGTCGTGCATCTCTTCGCCGCAGATCTGGAAGATCGCGCAGATCCCCGGCACAGGCGGGCGGGGCCAGAACTGCAATTCGTCGCGCCAGGACATGGCATCGACCGCCTCGAAGATCGGCGAGATGCGCCGCACCTCGGGATCGGCCCCGACCGAATAGCGTGGCGCCGTGCGGCTTCCGTGCAGGATATAGAGCTTCTGGGCCTGCGGAGAGGTGAAGGCGATCAGCGCCTCGGCCGCCGCCGCGCGCCGCTCGACCGGCAGATTGGCGGGGATGCCCATGACATAGCCGCCCACCGGGGCGACCGGGCTGCCTTGCGGGCCTGCCGGGTGCGGAAGATAGCCGGTATTGTTGTAGGCGGGCGAACTTGCATCGCGTTCGAAATACGGGGCCAGCAGGGTGTAGCCGTAGGCCATCGCGATCTTGCCCGCAGCATAGGGGCGCACACGTTCGTACCACGACATCGACAGGATATCGGGCGGCGAATAGCTCAGCAGGGCGCGCAGATACTCGGCTGCATCCAGGGCCAGCGCGGTGTCGATGGTCGGCACCAGATCGGCGCGCCCCGCGGCATTGGCCTGATAGCCGCCCGCGATGGGGGCGAGATTCAGGACGGGCTGTCCGAAATCGGCGCAGGTCATCAGGAACTGGTGCCCCAAGGCTGTGCCGCGCGCGGCGTTCCAGGCCACGCCGTAGCGCCCGCGCGCGGGCCTGTGAAAGTGCTCCGCCGCCTTCAGCACGGCCTCGGTCGTGGCTGGGGCTTCCATCCCGGCCTCGGCAAACCAGTCGGTGCGGTAGAACAGCAACTCCGGCGTGGTCTGGCTTGGCACTCCGTAGGGATGCCCGCCCCAATGCGCCGCCTGCCAGCCAGCCGTATGAAAGTCCGCCGTATCCAGCCGGTCAAGATCCAGCACATCGCCCAGCGGCAGCAGTACGCCCCGTTCGACGAATTCGCCGATCCAGGGCAGATCGACGGCGATGATGTCGTAGCGGCTGACCGGCCGCTCGGCGTTGCGCAGCGCCTCCTCGCGCAGCCGGTCGATGGAAAAGGCCCGCTGGCTGATATGGGTGCCGATGATCTGCTCGAACTGGCGCTTGAGGTTCTCCATCACCATGAAGGTCGGATCGCCATGAACGAGAATGCGCAGCCCGCCCGGCAGGTCCAGCGGTTGCGACAGCACCTCGGGCGGGCCGATGGCGCGTCCGGGGATGTAGGAGCCGCCAAAGTAGTATTCCTCTGCCTTGAGCGGGTCGGACGAAGGTGAGCCCAGATGCTGAAGTGCCAGGCGCTGCATCCGGTCCGAAAACTGCGCCCATTTCTGCAACAGGTCCGACGAGGGATGCAGGCTGAAGGTCTTGCCGCTCCTGGTGCGGGGGCGCTGCTCGACCAGGCCAGAGGCAATCATCTCCTCCATCCGGCGGCGCGCCGTCGCATAGGGCACGCCCGCGGCCGCCACCAGACTGGAGGCGGTGACGGGTCGGCCATGCAAATGTTCGCTGATCAGGAAGGCGGTCATGTTCAGCAGCGGATTCTGGGGCGCGTGGTCCAGCACACCGGCCACCTCGTCACGGAAGGCGTCGAGGAACCCGATGACGGCACGCATCGCCGGGTCGCCGCCACGGATGCCTTGCGGGCGCTGATCCGCCCCTGCAACCGGTTGGCCATTATGGATAAGGTCCATCTTCACTTCGGAAGGCCCGCTTTCGGTTTGACGCGTTTTGAATTTCTTGAAGCGAGCCATTGCCCCTCCTCCATGCAGGATGACCATTTTGGAATTAGAGGATAGGCGACAAAAATCCATTATGGACATTGAAATGTTCACAATGGACAAGATTGCCGTGTGGATGGACGGCCGCACGACGGATCATGCAAGCGTCTCGGCCCTGCCGGAGATTCTCGTCTCCGGGCGAGCGATCCGGTGCGGGACGCAGCGACCACCAACGGGAGGAAACCGAATGTCCAGAACTCTGACCACCCTGCTTGCCGGAACGGCCACGCTGGCCTTCGCAGGCATTGCAGCCGCCGATACGGTGCGCATCGGCATCACCCAGAACAACGTCGGCATCGACAGCTACCAGACGACCTATGAAAAGGCCTTCATCGAGGCGGCCGAGGCAAACCCGGATGTCGAGGTGATCGTGCTCGACGCGGGCGGTGACGTGGCGCGGCAAATCAGCCAGATGCAGGACCTGGTCCAGCAGCGGGTCGATGCGATCATCATCTGGCCGACCGACGGCCAGGCGGTCGTGCCTGCGGTCCGCAACGCGCACAACGCGGGCATCCCCGTCATCGTGACCAATTCGAATGTCGCCGAAGCAGGCTTTCCGTTCATTTCGGCCTTTTCGGGACCGAACAACGTCCAGCAGGGCACCTATTCGGCCGAGCTGATGTGCGATGCCCTGGGCGGCGAGGGACAGATTGTCCAGATCACCGGGATGCCCGGCTATACCACCGCCATCGAACGTCAGAAGGGCTTTGACGACCGCCTGGCCGAGCTTTGCCCCGGCGTGAAGCAACTCGACATCCAGCCCGGCGACTGGAACCGCGAACGCGCGCAACGCACGATGGAAACCTTCCTGACCCGGTTCGACAAGATCGACGGCGTCTATTCCGGCGACGACAACATGGGCGTGGGCGCGCTGAACGCCGCCAAGGCCGCCGGACGGGCCGAGGGCATGATCTTTATCGGTGCCACCAACTTTGCCGTCGGCTACGATGCCATGGCCGCGGGCGAATACTATGGCTCGATCTACCAGTCGCCGGTGGATGACGCGCGGGCCGCGCTTCAGACCGCGATAGACGTGCTGGCAGGCAAGGAGGTGCCGTTGCTCAACTACTTCGAAACGCCCAAGATCACCGCCGAGAACATGGCCGAATTCGACCGCCCGGTGTTCTGAGCAGTCTGACGTCGCGGACGGCCGACACTTCGGCGCCCCCCAGATAAACGCGGCGCCCGGCAGGGCGCCGCGTCATGCCACCGACGAGGAGGAGCGTAGGATGGTGCTGACCCGCATGCGGGCGATTGGTCCTGTTGTTGCCAAGCAGGGCATATTTCTGGCCTTTGTCTTGTTTCTGATCGTGTTCACGCTCGCCTCGGACCGTTTCCTGACGTTCGAGAATGTCATGTCCGTCTTCCGGCAATCCGCGATCATCGGGATCATGGCGGTGGGCGTCACCATCGTGGTGATCGGCGGCAATCTGGACCTGTCGGTGGGCTCGATGCTGTCCTTCGCGACCGTTCTGGTGGTCGATCTGCACGACAAGATCGGCCCCGAAGCGGCCATCGCGGTGATGATCGCAGCCACCTTGTGCCTGGGTGCCGTCAACGGCCTGCTCGTCGGCATCCTGCGGCTCAATTCCCTCATCGTGACACTGGGGATGCTCTCGGCGATCCAGGGGTTGGTGCTGATCTACAGCGGCGGCCAGAACGTCGATATCGTCGATCAGTCGGGCACCTGGTTCCGATTTTTCGGGCGCGGCGCGGTGCTGGGCATCGCCACGCCGATCCTGATGTTCCTTGCGCTTGCGCTGATCTTCCACATCATCATGAGCATGATGCCCTTCGGACGGAAGGTCTATGCCGTGGGCGGCAACCCGACCGCCGCCAGCTTTTCCGGCATCGCGCGGTCGCGGGTCGTGTTCGTCACATACCTGATCTCGGCGCTCTGCGTGGCACTGGCGGCAATCGTGCTGGGCAGCCGGGTGATGGGCTCGCAGAACAACGTGGGGCAGGGATACGAATTGCAGGTGCTTGCCGCGGTTATCCTCGGCGGCACGTCGCTCTTGGGTGGCGCGGGCAGCATCGCGAAAACGGTTCTGGGTGTCCTGATGCTGGCCTTTATCCAGAACGGCCTGATCCTGATGGGGCAGCCCTATTACACCCAGTGGCTGGTGACCTGGGTGGTCATCATCGTCGCGGTCTGGCTCGACGTCGCGGCCAAGCGCGGCAAGCTCTTTTCACCGATCGCCTGAGGGAGGCCAACCATGTCTGCGCTTTCGACACCTGCGCTTTCGACCATCGGCCCGCTCCGCTGGCTTCTGCGCAACCCTATCTGGGGTTTCGTCGTTCTGGTCTTTGTCTTCTTCAGCCTCATGGCGGACCACTTCTTTGACGTGCGGAACCTCCAGAACATCATGGTGCAGACCTCGACCATCGGGCTGATCGCGCTGGGCATGACGCTGGTGATGATCAACGGCAATATCGACCTGTCGGTCGGCGCGACACTGGCGCTGGCCGCGGCCTTTGCCGTTGATGTGCAAAGCTGGGCCGCCTTCGCCACCTGGGGCAACTGGCAGATCCTTCCCGCCGTCTGCCTCGCGCTGCTGGTGGGCATCGGGGTCGGCGCGCTGAACGGCATCATCGTGTGGAAAACCGGGGTCGATGCCTTCATCGTGACGCTGGGCGCGATGCTGGGCGTGCGCGGCCTCGTGTTCGTCTATACCGGCGAGCGGTCATTCTACGCGACCAACTTCGCCTATTCCGATTTCAGCTACAGTTCGGTCGGCCCGGTGCCGTCGCTGGCCCTCATCTTCATCCTGTGCACCATCGCGGTCCATGTCCTGCTCAGCCGGACGGTCCACGGGCGCAACACCTATGCCGTCGGCGGCAACCGCGAGGCTGCGGTGAATGCGGGCATCCGCGTCGGGCCGCACATGGTCTGGAACTTCATGCTCCTCGGCTTTCTGGCGGCGCTCGCCGGGGTCGCGCTTTCCACCCAGATGGGGGCGGCGACGCCGAACCTGGGCCGTGACTACGAGCTTTGGACGATCACGGCCGTCGTGCTGGGGGGAACCAAGCTGACCGGCGGCAAGGGCGACATCATCGGCACCTTCGGTGGCGTATTGGCCATCGGCATGCTGCGCAACGGGATGAACCTGATGCAGGTGCCGGGTTTCTACGTGTATCTGATCCTCGGCCTCATATTGATCGCGGTGCTGTTTCTTGACAAGCAGTTCAACCGACGCGGCAAGGGGGAGATCCGCGTATGACCGACCGGAACGCAGCCCTGCGGCTGAAGGACATCGTCAAGACCTTTCCGGGCGTGCGGGCGCTCGACGGCGTCAGCTTCGAGGTGATGCCGGGCGAGGTGCACGCGCTTCTGGGTGAGAACGGCGCCGGGAAATCCACGCTGATGAAGGTGCTGGCCGGGATGCACCAGCCCGACTCCGGCACCATCTTCATCGATGAGCGGCCCGTGGTCATGTCCTCCCCGCTGGAGGCGAAGGCACAGGGCGTGGTGCTGATCCACCAGGAACTCAGCCTCGCCCCCGAGATGACAGCGGCCGAAAACATCTATCTGGGCGAGCTGCCGCGCAAACGCTTCGGTTTCGTGGACTGGACGCGCCTCAACGAACGCTCCGGCGCGATCCTGAGGCGGCTCAACTGTCGCTTCGGCCCCGACGCGCTGGTGGCCGACCTGTCCATCGCCAACCAGCAGATGGTCGAGATCGCCCGCGCCCTCACGGTAGATGCCAAGGCCGTGGTCTTCGACGAGCCGACCGCCTCGCTGACGGATGCCGAAAAGGTCGTTCTGTTCGAGATCATCCGCGACCTGAAATCCCAGGGCGTGGGCATCGTCTATATCTCGCACCGGATGGACGAGATCTTCACCCTGTCCGACCGGATCACCGTGCTGCGCGACGGGCAGTATCGCGGCACGCTGACCACCGCAGAGACGAATGAGGAAGAGGTGACCAGGCTGATGATCGGCCGCAGCCTCGACCTGTCGCGCATCATCGGCACGGGCGAGCCCGGCGAGGTTGTGCTCAGGGTCGAGGGGCTGTCCTGCGAACCCCTGTTTCACGACATCAGTTTCGAGATACGCGCAGGCGAGGTGGTGGGCTTTTACGGCCTCGTGGGTGCCGGCCGCACCGAGATCGCCGAGGCGCTCTTTGGCCTGCGCACGCCCTCCGGCGGCCGCATCCTGATCGACGGGAAAGAGGTCTCCATCGCCTCACCCCGCGACGCGATCGCGATAGGCATCTCGCTTGTGCCGGAAAACCGCAAGGAACAGGGGCTGGTCCTGGGGATGAACTGCCGCGACAACATGACCCTGCCGCAGGTCGATGACCTGACCGCCGGGCCCTTCGTGTCGGGCGGTGCCGAGATCGCGATCTTCGACCAGTATCGCGACAGGCTGGCCATCAAGACGCCAAGCTGGCGCCAGACGGTGGGCAACCTGTCGGGTGGCAACCAGCAGAAGATCGTGATCGGCAAGTGGCTGGCCATGCAGCCGCGGGTTCTGATCGTGGATGAGCCGACCCGCGGCATCGACGTCGGCTCGAAATCCGAGATCCACAAGTTGATCCGCGAACTGGCGGGCCAGGGCTATGCGGTGGTCGTGATCAGCTCCGAGATGCCCGAGGTGCTGCGCGTCTCGGATCGGATCATCGGCCTGTACGGCGGCCGGATCATCCGCACCTTCACCGCCGACGAGGTGACCGAGGACAGCCTCGTGCAGGCCATCTCCGGCATCGGCGGGGATCGTCGGGCCGGATGAACGGCGGGCTAGGTGTTTGATCCCGGAGTTTGATGGCGCAGTATTCTCCGCCGCATGGAGGGACGCGATATGGGACAGGTTTTGCACGGAAGCGCCACCACGAGAGAGACAGTCCGTCGAGCGATACTGAACCCCGCCCCGGGTTTACCAGAGGGTGGTTTGTTCAACGACTAGGCGTCCATATCGAGAGGATTCAGGTTTGCATAGAACGCCTTCTCTGCTTCGGCGGGCGGGATGTAACCGATGGGGCCAAGGAGGCGGCGGTTGTTATACCAATCGACCCATTTCAGCGTTTCCCATTCGACTTCGCGCATGGATTTCCAGGGGCCGATCTGGTTGATCACCTCCGTTTTGAAGAGACCGATGACGCACTCGGCGAGGGCGTTGTCGTAGGCGTCGCCGACGGTGCCGACTGAAAGGTCGATCTCGGCTTCGGCGAGGCGCTCGGTATACTTGATCGACAGGTATTGTGATCCGCGGTCAGAATGGTGGAGCGCCGCCGCAAGGCGTTCCTGCGCAAGTGGCGGCTCAAGTGCCGGGCGGTGGCCGACAGCCTGGAGGACGCCGGGGCGCGGCTGTTCGCCTTCACCCGCCTGGATCCATCGCAGTGGAAATCGGCACGGACCACGAACGATATCGAGCGGTTGAACGAGGAGTTCCGCCGCCGCATCAAGACCCAGACCGTGCTGCCCTGCGCCGAAACCGTGCCGATGCTGCTCTGGGCGATGCTGGCCTCCGGCCAGATCCAGATGCGCAAGGTCGATGGATGGGAGACCCTCTCTCAGCCCATCGAACCGATGCCCCTTGACCTCGCCGCCTGAGAACACGAACCTTCAGATGCCCGGAGCGCGCCGCCAAGGAATTTCTACAGCATTCGCGACACGACCCAGCCCGGCCTACCCTGTAACTTCTACTCACGGGCAAGCACAATCACTTTTGGCCTCCCCCCAGCGCCCGTCTGTCTCTGAAGCAGGCTGTGGACGCGGCGAGTCGTATCTCCGACAGTCGCTTCAACTGTAACCAAGAAATAGCGCGTCCGATATCCTGTGCCGGTTGGAAGGATCATGCTTGCAGCAGTGACATCGGAGGGTTTCAGAAATCCCTGTCTTTTGCGGATGGCAAGAAGATTGATCGCCTGAACAGGATTGTCGGCAAGCGCCATCAGCAGCTCTTCGGGTGCGGTGTTGACGTTGATGTCGGTCCGCTCTGGCAAGACGATAACAAGTGTCGAAAGCAGCGCAACCTCTGCCTCCGTCAAGCCGACATCTGCGACAAGCTCGCCCAAACGCTCGAGGCGTTCGGGCCGCGACATGCGCGCGCCGATGCGCAGGCCTACATCAGGTGGCATGCCAAGGGCCGCAAGAATACGCTGCAGCAACTGTGCGCCCAGCACGCCGCTCCCAGGTAGCGAATTTAGGTTGAATCGTCCTTGGGCATCTTCGATTGCCAATGCGAAACGGCCTGCTTCGATCCGGATTTCCTCTTGTGCGATCTGCGCCCATGGCTCGGTCAGATTGTCGGACTGTGGGGCTTCGACCATGTCGCGGCGCAGGGCGATGATGGCACTTGTCTCGCCTGCCGCAACCAGTGCTGCGGCCTGCCCGGCTTCGCTGAAACGCTGGCTGCGGGCGATGGACAGGTCCGACAGGCTGATCATCGCGAACACGACGGTGGACATCAGGGCCAGCACGACAAGGACATTGACGAGGACAACACCGCGTTCGCCTTGACGTTTCAGCTTCATCGCGCATCCGACGGAAGTCGGGCCACACGGCGCAAGTTTCCCTGCCCGTTGGCCAGCGTCAATGTCAGCGCGACGGCGGCCGGATTGGGCGTGGACAGGCCTGGAAGTGCCGCCTGCCCGGGCGGGGGCCAGTCGATGCGCCATCCCGTCCTGCCATCGTGGAACTGCCAGGCGATGCTCGTGACATCGGACAGAAGGATTTGTTGTGCCATCGGCTGGTCCCCGCTGTGAAACAGGTTTCGCCGCAGGGCACCATCGGCGAGGTCATACTCGACGACAATTCTGCCGATATCCGTTTGCGGTTCCATCCGCTGGAACGATACGGAGGCGCTCGTTGCATCGCTAGCGAAGGATCGGACCATGGCGCGTTCCATGTCGTCGGTGATCACGAACATCGCACGCTGCATCGCCGCCAGAGTTTCCAGGCGACCATCCGTCAGGCGCTGCGCGCGCAAGACCTGATCGAGCATCGCAAAGCCCGCCGTGCCGATCAGGGCGAACAGCGACAGCGAAACCATGACCTCGATCAGGGTTACGCCCGCGTCAGCTTTTCGTTTCGCTTGTTTCACGTTCCCTCGACTTCGCCTAGAACGACGATTTCCTCGCCTTCTACGCGCAGCACGGAAAGATCCCGCTCACAGCGCCCGGTATCGCGAAACCGGAAATTGCCCAGAACGCCGGTGAAACCCGCATCACGCAGCAGTCCCGCCCGGTTCATTGCGCGCGCATTGCCCAAACCGACCGCCATCAGCGCACCATCGTGGCCAAGCGCCGCCACGATACCGGGTTCGGTGCCAAAGGTTGCTGCGAAACGGTCAGCGAAGGGCAGGAACAGGTCAGGCGGTGGGGCGGCAAACCAGGCCCCCTTGAGACCGGCCTCCGACGTCACATTGGAGATGCCCCACTGAACCGACCCAAGCAGTTGCACCCCGATCCCGGCCAGATCGCGCGCGAATCCGGCAAGCGCCGCGCCACCGTCCGGCAGGAACACCGCGTCGGGCAGTGTGCCGCCTCCGGCCTGGCGCAGGGCCGCTGCCATTCCGCCCTGTCCTGGTTCCCGCAACAGGGCGGCGGTAAGCTGTATTCCTCCCGCAGCTGCCACTGCACGGGCGGCAGTCGCAGACGCGACACCCAGTGGCGTATTGCGGGCCACCAACGCGATGCGAGTCTTCCCTTGCGCCCGGGCGTAGCTGAACATTGTGGACACTGATTGTGTCGGCGTGATTCCCATGACGAAAGCGCCCTGTTCGGCGAGCGCGTCATCATTCGAAAACGTGACCACCGGCACATTGCCCGCCACCGCCAACACTGCGGGCGTCTGGTCGGACCGAAGCGGCCCGAGCAACAGGCGCGCGCCGTTTGACAGAGCCTGCCGCGCGGCTTCCGCCGCACCTTCCGCCGTGTCCCTGGTATCGTGGATGGCTGGAACCTTATCAGCGGCAAGTCCTTGGGTGGCAAGCCCGGCCGCTCGTCCCATATTCTGCCCAATGGCGGCTGCGGTTCCTGTAAGCGGCAACAGAAGCGCTGCTGCTCCGCCCCCGATACCTTGAACACCGGCGCCAGTGGAGCGCATAGAGCCGCAGCCCGACAAAGGCAGTCCGAGGAGGGGAATCGACAAAGATGACAGAGAAAACCGACAGAACTTTCGGCGCGTCAGCCCGGAAACAAGTTGCACTTTGGTCATTGGTTACACTCCTTGGCCTCGCGGCGTTTGCCATGTCACTGGTCCTGTATATGCCAGTTCGCTTCGCAGCGCAGCAGGCTGGGCTACCGGTTCCGCTTGAGCGTCTTTCGGGAACATTGCGCCTTGGCCAGATGCGGCTTGATCAGGATCACCGGCTGGTGTGGAAGGTTGCCTGGCAGGACAGCCTGACGGGCGGCGCATTGACCCTGGACCTGACACTTGCCGGTCCCGGTACGGACCTTGCGGGGCGGGTGCAGCTCGGGCCTTTCCGCCAGCAACTGGGGCCAGTGAACGGCCGGCTTGCATGGCCACTGGTCGAGGCGATTGTGCCGACCGCCGATATCACCTGCGCGCTGTCCGCGATCATCCAGGATGTGACACTGGTTCAGCATCGGGCCGCCCGTTCAGGAACAGGAAACCTGCGCAGTTCCGAGGGCAGTTGCATGCGCCCGGGCGTGACAGATGCGCCGGTGCCTATCCCGGCTATGATCGTTCGGGTCAGCCCGGGGCTGCCGGACATCGTGGCCGCGATCACCGCGCGGGACGCACCCGACGTGCCGTTGGTGACAGGGCGACTTACCGACGCGGACCGGATCATGGTGACGATCCACCGGGCAGGTGCCGCAATGGTTCCCGGCATGCCTTCCAGCTCGGACTCCGAACTTGATTTGCCTCTCGCAATCTTTCTGCCGTGACCCTGCCTATCCCGCACCGCCTGCCAGCGAATTGAGCGACACGATGGGCAGCAGGATCGAAAGAACCATGATGAGGACGAGCCCACCCATCACGAGCAAGATTGCGGGTTCGACCAATGCCACCAGCGCCCGAACCCACGCGTCAAGTTCGCGTTGCTGATCCGTCGCCGCGTGGTCAAGCGCCGGGCCGAGTTTTCCGCTGGCCTCTCCACTCGCAACCATCGCCACGAGCATCGCAGGAAAGGCGCCTGCTTCGTCCATCGCACGTTTCAGGCTCATCCCCTGGCGCACCTTTTCTGTTGCCTCGATTACATTGGCCCGGATGTACAGGTTCGGGGTCACATCGGCTGAGGCCGCCATTGCGTCGGTCAGCGGCACCCCGCTTTGCAGCAGTGTGGCCAGAGTGCCCGCGAACTGCGCCGAGTTCATGCGCTGTACCAGTTTCTTTGTGCCCCGCGCACGAGCCAGTTGGCGGTGGAATGCCAGCCGGTTCGCAGGATGGCGTATCCAGCGCCCGAAGCCAAGGGCAGCCAGCACAAGCACCGACAGTGCGACAAGCCCGTAGCTGCGCACCGCGCCGGAAGTGGCGATCAGGGCACGGGTCAGGAACGGCAGATCGGCTCCGCGGGCGCTGAACACGCGCACGATATCCGGCACGACAAAAGCCATCAAAAGCGTGACGATAGACAGGCTGACCACTGCCAGCAGCGCAGGATAGAGAAGGGCCAACTGAACGGTCTGGCGGTTGCGGGCGCGGTTCTCGATGTGGGAGGCGAGATGCCCCATCACCTTGTCGAGCCGGCCCGCCTGTTCGCCAGCCCGCACGGTGGCGCGGTAGAAGTCGGAAAAGACCTGTGGATGCGCCGCCAGCGCAGCGCCAAAGCTGCGCCCCTCCAGTACCGACCCGCGCACGGCCATCAGCAGGCCCGCGACTTTTGGAGGCTGGCCTTCGGCAATGGTGGCCAGCGCATCCTCGATCCTGAGCCCAGACTGCAGCAGGGTCGCCATCTGCCGCGTGACCAGTGTCAGCGTCGGCAACGGGATGCGGGGCGCGCGCGCTGTGCTGCCGACAAATGTTTTCTTCGCCCCATCGGAGGAAGATCCGGCGCTCACGACCACCTCAAGTGGCAATAGACCCTTTGCGCGCAAGGCCTGTCGTGCCGCACCCGCCGATGCAGCCTCGATCAGGCCGCCCTTCGACTTGCCCGCATCATCCATTGCCTTGAAGCGATACGCCGCCACGGGTCAGACCTCCTGCACGACGCGGGCAACCTCTTCCACCGTTGTCAGACCCTCGTGAATCAGGCGAAGCCCGTCAGTCACCAGCCCCGGCCCCTCCGCCCTCGCCGCCGCGGTCAGTTCCGCCTCCGACGCGCCCGCGTGTATCAGCGTTTCCAGCCCGTGCGTGACCGGCACGACTTCGTAAATTCCGGATCGCCCACGAAATCCCGATCCGGAGCATGCAGGACATCCGGCAGCGCGCCAGAGGCCATCTCCTTGGCTCAGGCCGTCGATCACGGCCGCATCCGTGGCGCTGGCCGTATCCGGACGACGGCAGTCCGGGCAGAGCCGCCGGACCAGCCGCTGTGCCACGACGCCGACCAGCATCGGGGCCAACAGAAAACGCTCGACTCCCATGTCCACCAGTCGCGACACGGCGCCGATCGCGGTATTGGTGTGCAAGGTGGACAGCACGAAGTGGCCGGTCATCGCGGATTCAACGGCCACCTGTGCTGTCTCTCGGTCACGGATCTCACCCACCATGATGACATCGGGATCCTGTCGCAGGATGGCACGAAGGCCACGCGCGAAGGTCAACTCGGTGCGCGGATTGACCTGGGTCTGGCCGATACCCTCGATCGAGTATTCGATAGGGTCCTCCACGGTCATGATGTTGCGCGTCCGGTCATTGAGGTGATCGAGGGCAGCATAGAGAGAGGTGGTCTTGCCCGATCCCGTCGGGCCGGTGACAAGCAACAACCCGTCGGGACGACCCAGAAGTTGGCGGAACACCCGCCCATCCCGATCCGACATTCCAAGCCGGTCCAGTCCCAGCAGGGTCGCGTTGCGGTCCAGCAGACGCATCACGACCCGTTCGCCATACTGCGATGGGATGGTCGCCACACGTACATCTACCTCGTGCCCGCCCACACGAAGCGACACGCGCCCATCCTGTGGCAGGCGCTTTTCGGCGATATCCAGTCGTGCCATCACCTTGATCCGGCTGACAAGCATCGGCGCCAGCGCACGACGCGGCTCCAGCAGCGGACGGAGCACCCCATCAACCCGCAGCCGCACCACCAGTTTGCGTTCCTGGGTTTCGATGTGAATGTCCGACGCGTTCACCTTGATCGCCTCGAGAAGAAGGGCGTTGATCAGACGAACGACCGGAGCATCATCAGACTGGTCAAGCAGGTCGTCAACCACTGCCGCATTGTCGGCAAGTGATACCAGATCGTCCGAGGCACCAGCGGCATCGGACGCGTCGGAGGCGTTGTCCTGATAAATGACCGACAGCCGCGCCCCGAAGGCTTCTGCTGACAACCGCTCGTAGCGAAGGCCGCTTCCGGCGATGCGCTGCACCTCGACCAGTGCCTCCACCGGCGTGTCGGTTCGCAAGGCGCAGATGCCGTCGCCCTCCAGCAGCACCCCGTGCTGGCGTGCAAAGGCGTAGGGCAGGGCGGGGCGCGACCGGACTGATACCGTGGTGGCCATGGTGATCTCCTATCTCTGCACGGAAAGGGTTGCAGTCACGACGCCCGGAGCAGGCCGGCGTGTCAGCTCCAAAAGCGTCAGGCGCAGGGCATTCTGGCTTTCAAGCGCGTTGATCCACTCGATCACGGCCTGGAAAGGAGTTTCCTGCAAGACAAGGCGCGCGCCGGTTCCCTCTGGCTCGAGACGAAGGATCGACAGGCCGAAAGTCGCCGCCGACTCTGTCAGTATGGTCGCGACAGGGCGGCTGACCGTGGGAACGTCGCGCACGGGAACCGCTGGCCCCGACTGTAGCAAAGCCAAGGCCTGATCGTAGCGGTCTATCCTCTCATTCAGCGCGACACGCCGGTCATTGATCGGTTGCCACACCGCCGCGTAGCCCGCCCAGATCACAAGAGAACCCGCCATCAGGCCCAACATCAGCCGTTCGCGTGGCGTTCGGTCGGAAATCCAGACAGGCAGGGACAAGACTTTGTCCGGCATCACACAGCCCCATCGCGAATTGTCAGGCGCACCTCGGCGGCACCATTGCCCGTGGTTGCCGCACCGCTGGTCACGGTCAGCCCTGCCTCGACCAGCACGGCTTCAACCCGCTGAAGCGTCGCAAGATCGGGGGCCTCCAACGTCAGGACGGCGCTTCGCTGGACGGCATCGATGCGCAAATCCTGAACACTGATACGACCGGTTTCGCGCGCCATCGCGGAAAAGATCTTGTTCATGAGGTCCAGACTGCTGGGCCGGTCCAGCGGACGCCGGGCAGCAACGGCCTGTGCAATGGCCGGATCCAGTTCACCCACGACCGGCTGCGCCTGTTCGGCCAACACGGTGCGAACGGTCAAAGCGCGGACTTCGGCCAGCCGGCCCAGCGCAAGAAGATCCAGCCATGCAAGGACCAGATGTCCAACCGCTGCAAAGGCAATGATCGCCGCCAGACCCCGCACCGTCCGCCTAAAGGCGGGATCTGTCGCCGCATGATGTCTGCCGTTCAGGTCAAACCCGGCAAGGTCCGGGATGTGGCCCGTGCCCAGCGGTTCGCGGGCGCGAACCGGAAAACTGGCGGGCAATGCGCCGCCGTGTAGCGTGATCTCAGGACGGCCCGCCGCTTCCCAGAAAACCGAAAGTGCGGTGATCGGCGCCGCAAAACCTGACCCGTCATCGCACCGGACGATGGCCCGGGTGGTGCCAGCCCAGACGGACCAGCCTGACTGCGGGACCGGCACCGCAACAGTGTCTGGCAACAGACGTATGCCCGGAGGCGGCTGGTGGGCCGCAATCACCGCATGGCTTGCAACCGCAACCAGCCAACGGCCAGCCGACCCCGGCATTTCCGGCCCAAGCGCCACATGAACCTCTTCCAGCGGCTGGCCGATCCGATCCTCGACCGCAAAGGACACTGCCGCCAATCGCTGCGCACGCGACATTGCTGGAAATGCAGTGGTCATCAAAAGCACAGCTTCTCCCGGCAGATATGCTACTCCAGCAGGAGGTTGCGGCTGCTCGATCCCGTCTGTCCTTACACCTTCGGGTGGCGGCAAGGCAGGCGCAGGTTGCTCGGAGGATGGCGGTCTTGTCAGGACCAGCGCAACCAGCGCCGGCGCGGTGCCCGACCTGTGGGCATGGGTCTCCGCGGGTTCCTTCGGGTATGGCAACACTTTGCTCGTCACGGTGACCACTCCACGCCTCTGCTGAACCGGCATAATGTCGCCGGAGACCGTTTATGAAGGAACGCGTGAAACCAATCCGAGTTTCCTTTCGTTGGGTGATCTAGCGTATTCTTTTTCCGGGGGTGCCTTGCCTATGCTGAAAGCCCAACTTTGTCAGCAGGAACGAACAGCTGTTCAGCACCAACCTGCCCGCAGGCGTCGCGACAGCGGCGTGACATTGATCGAGATGATGGTGGTTCTGGTCATCATCGGTGTCGTTGCGGCGATGATCGTGCCGAATGTCATCGGCCGTCCCGATCAGGCCCGGGTAACGGCGGCGACCACAGACTTGCGCACGATTGCTGCAAGCCTTGAAATCTACCGCCTGGACAACCGGGTTTATCCAAGCACGGCGCAGGGTCTTGCGGCGCTGACAGCCCCTCCCACCCTGCCGCCCCTTGCGGTGAACTGGGCCGCCGGGGGCTATCTGCCCAGTCTTCCGGTCGATCCATGGGGCAATGCCTATCTTTACCGGTCGCCGGGTGAGAACAACGCGCTTTACGACCTTGTATCGCTTGGTGCCGATGGTGCCGTCGGAGGAACCGGCAGCAACGCCGATATCCGCCACGCTCCTGGAAGTGTCACGCAATGAGCGGCGAGCGCCGCTGCAGGTCGCCCGACGCCGGTCTTACGCTGGTTGAAATGCTTGTTGTCCTTGCCATCATCGGCGCGGCCGGCGGCGCGGTCATGTTCGGTGGCATTGCTGGTGGACGGGCGGAGCGGGCTGCGTCAGAGGCAATCCGTCTGGCAAACCATCTGTCCCTTGGGGCTGACGAGGCTTTGGTGACCGGACACCTTCACCGACTTGCATGGGATGCGCGCGGATACAGTTTCGAGCGGCGCGATCCGACCGGCGACTGGGTTGCGGCAAGCCTGCCCGCACTAGCGATGCGCCGTGACCTTCCGGCGTCGCTGTGGATCGGGCGACCTTCAGCCGATGACGCGCCCGTGCTGATCCCTTCGAGCGGGATCTCTGCCCCTGCCTGGATCACCGTCAATGGATCCGGCGCGCCGGCCATGATTGTCTTCGATGGTGCCCGCGCAACGCTGGTTGGTCCCTCGGACCCGAGAGCACCGTCATGAACCGGCAGCCCGACGCAGGCTTCACCCTGATCGAAACGCTGGTGGCGCTGAGCGTGCTTGCATTGTCCGGCGTGGCCCTCATGGGGGCAACGGAAGCACATGTCGCGCGCATCGCAGCACTTGAAACACGGGCGGCCGCGCAGTGGGTGGCCGAAAACACACTGGCAGAACTGTCGCTCGGGTCTGATGACGTGGAAGCACCATTGCCCATGTTGGGCAGAACGTTCGCGGTCAGCGAGACGCGCCAAAGGACTGCCGAGCCCGACCTGCAGCGTATCGACATCCTGGTCAGCGACCCGGCCACCCGTCAGGTGTTTGCCCGCCTGATCGGATTTCTGGACCGACCTGCCGATGCAGCGGGGGGTGGGGGATGAGAATCGGCCGACTGTCGCGCATGGTGTTCTGGGCCACGGCCGCCGGTGCCGCGCTAAGCCTTGGGGTCACGGCGGGATCGGTCGCATGGCGTTTGGGTGGGGAGGACGGACGCATCGAGCCTGCCCCGAATTTCGCAACCGCCACTGCGCCATCGAGGCCCGATTTGTCCGCGATACTCGGCTTTCGGCCGTTCGGCAGCCCGGATGCCCCCGCCTCCGAACCGAGCATCACCGGAGAGACCAGTCTCGGGCTGACGCTTCTGGGCGTTACGACGGCCATACCCGCCTCGGCATCGCGTGCCATCATCCGCGGCGGGGACGTGGCTGTGTCCAGTTATGGTATCGGGGGGCAGATCACCGGAGCCGCTCAACTGGTCGAGGTTCATCAAAGCCATGTCGTGCTGTCGGTTGACGGACAGCTTGAAACGCTGTCGTTCCTGCGCGGTGCCCGGTCACCGGCCTCAGGCGCGCGCGGCCCCGACCTGAGCAATCTGATCCCCCGCGCGGTGGTCCCGGTACAGGGCACACAGACCGAAACACCAGAGGTTGCCATCGCGCGCTATCGAGCCGAAATTCACCAGAATGCGCAGGCGGTGATGAACCGGCTGGGCCTGGAAATCGTTGATGGCGGGTATCGAGTGAAAGACGCGGCACCACCGGACGTGCTACAAGCCGGTTTCCGGCCCGGTGACGTCGTCGCCCGTGTAAACGGTAAACAAGTGGGGAACATTGATGCTGATCGACGCCATTTCGACGACATTGCAGCGTCAGGCCGCGCGCGGGTCGAGCTGCAGCGCGACGGGCAACTCATTGTCATGACATTTCCGCTACGATGATGGGTCTGGTCGTTCGTTGGTCAGCACTGGTGGTGGCGCTGCTGGTTTATGAACTTGTCGCAGCGCCAATCGCATTGCATGCGCAGACAGGTACGACGGATCGCGCAGCCAGTTTTGTGATAAATCTGCGCGATGCGGACATCCGAACGCTTTCCGAACAGGTCTCCGAGATCACCGGCAGGTCGCTCGTGCTCGACCCGAACGTAACGGGAAATGTCACGGTCATCTCCACGCGTCCGTTGGATGTGGACGGTGTTTGGGAATTGTACCAGTCGGTGCTTGCTGTCCAGGGATACACGGCGATTCCATCCGGCAATCTCTGGCGCATCGTGCCGCAGTCCGCGATCCGTCAAGGCGGGGGCGTGATCGAAGACTCGGCGGCAATTGGACAGTTGGATGTCATAACGCGTCTGGTGCAGCTCAGGGCATTTCCCGTATCTACTGCGGTCGCTGCTCTGCGCCCGCTTGTAGCCCCATCGGGATACATCGAAGCTCTTCCCGACACGAACACGCTGGTCATCACGGACACGGCCGAGAATGTTCGGCGGATTGAGTCGATCGCGAGGGCACTGGATACCGACGACGGCAGCTCGGTTTACACGATCCGCATCCGCAACGCGGACGTGACCGAGCTTGGCGCTGCGGTAGAAAGCATCCTCGGTACGGGTGCCGACGGTGCGCCCGGTGGCACCTCAAGGGCGCGCGTTACGGTTGATGCACGGTCCAACCTGCTTATTCTGAACTCGGACGCCGAAACCTATGAGCAGGTGCTGCGCATTGTGAATGATCTGGACGTCGCTGGGCGTCGAGTGCCGTCGGTCGTTCCGGTGACACGGGTGTACAAGTTGCGGTTTGCTGATGCCACATCAATGGCTGAAGTCCTTCAGGGACTTGTCGGATCAGGGGGGCGCGCGACCAATCCGGTCGCCGGCGCGCTGGCGCCCGGCGCCAGTGCAGACGGTGGCGAAGCTGCGGCCGCGACTGCCCCCGTGATTTCCTTCGCTGCGGAGGATGTGACGATCCAGGCCGTGGTCGAAAGTAACGCCGTCGTGGTGCGCGCGCGCATCGAGGTTCAGGCAGATCTTGCGACGCTGATCGCGCAGCTTGATCAGCGCCGTCCCCAGGTGCTGATCGAGGCTGCCATCGTAGAGGTCTCGGGCGATATCGCCGAGGCATTGGGTATTCAGCTTGGTTTCGGCGCCGCCGCACCGCCTGGCGGTTTTGCGGCCACATCGTTCTCTCCGGTCGGCAACACGCTGGACACGATCCTGACGCTGCTCGGCTCGCCTGTCGGAATCGGTGTCGCCCCCTCGGGTTTGTCGATTGGTCTGTCCCGTCAGGACAAGTTTGGGGTGTTGCTGCAGGCGCTGGGCCAGTCGAGCAAGGCAAACCTGCTGTCCACGCCCAGCGTCACAACACTTGACAACCAGGCGGCAGAAATTGTCGTGGGGCAGAACGTGCCGTTCCGCACCGGGTCGTTCACGTCGCAAGGGAGCACCCAGAACACGATCGAGCGGCGCGACGTCGGCATCACCATGCGCGTCGTGCCCCGTGTCAACCAGGGCGATGTGATCCAGCTCGACATCTCGCAAGAGGTGTCATCGCTGACCGGCGCAGTAAGTGGAGCCGCCGACATCGTGACCAACCGCCGCAGCATCAAGACAACAGTATTGGCGGATAATGGCGGAACCATCGTTCTGGGAGGGTTGATTACCAACGACCGTCAGACACAAAGGTCCGAGGTGCCGGGCCTTGGACAATTACCAGTTGTAGGCGGCTTGTTTCGATCCACACAGGAGTCCGCTCGACGGCAAACGCTGTTTGTCTTTCTGCGGCCTACGATCCTGCGGACGAGAACGGATGTCGATGCAGTGTCGCGAAATCGGTTCCAGCGGCTGAAGGCCATCGAGGCGAACCCTGGGGACAAGGGCAACTTGCTCGTCGAACCAAAGCCGGTGCGGCGACTGCCGGTTGAGATCGACGGGCTATATTGAAGAGAATGGTAACCATGAAGCGTGCTTGCATCCTTGCTGCTGTCCTGATCGGCCTTGGTCAAATGTCCTTGGCCCATGAGTTCTGGCTTGAGCCGGTGGCGCCCCGAGTGGCCGCCGGCGACAGCATAGCTGTCACGGCGCATATCGGCGAAATGTTCGATGGCCCCGAGGTCCGCAACTTTGCATCCATGCAGCGGGCTGTCGATTTGACCCTTGGGAACATCACCGTTCCAGTCCGCGGCGAAGAGGGCCAATCCCCGGCATTTCAGGCTCCGTCCCTTGGCGACGGCTTGCACGTGCTGCGCTACCATTCGCGCGACCACCAACTGACCTACGATGATTACAGCAAGTTTACTGAATTTCTTGCCGAGGCGGGCAGGGAGGATCTTGCCGAAGCCCATGATGCGCGCGGCCTATCCCGGGACAACATTCGTGAAGTGTATTTTCGGTATGCCAAATCGCTGATTGCGGTTGGATCGGGCGACGGTGCCGACCGATATCTGGGTATGCCGCTCGAGTTGGTGGCACTCAACAACCCCTATACGGAACCCAAAAAGAAACCTGTGCGATTTCAACTCCTGTTTTTGGGGGAGCAGCGGGCGAACGCGGCAGTCCACGTCTTCATCAGGCCGACCCAAGACGAGGTCGTTTCCTTGCGCCTTCGCACGGATGCCAATGGCGAGGTGACCGTGCCCGCCGACATTCCCGGGCTTTACATGGTCAATGCGATCCACATTCTCCCGGCCAGCCCACGCATGGAAACCCTGCTAGGCGCGGTTTGGCAATCGCTATGGGCATCAAGCACTTATGCAATTGAATAGTCTGGGTGCGTTGGTCGCTGCGGTCGCTTTCGCGGTCCTTGCGCTGACAATGTTTGCGACGAATGACCCGGCACCTGCGGATGACAATGCCAAGGCGGCGGTGCCCGCTGTGCTAAGCCGGATCTACGCGGCCTACACGCTGGATGCCGAAGAGGATATCTACGACGCGCTCGCGGCAGCCGCCGATGGTCCGCTGGTTGAATCTCTCTACCTGGAAAAGCGGTCGGCTCAGGTCGCTGCCGATACCGAAGATGGCGAAACACAGATCCTGTCTGTCGAGGTTTATGAGATCAGTCCACTGACCGACGCCGGGCAATTTCGCGTCGCCTGGCGGGTAGTGGCAAAAGTTCGCCATGCAACACATGTGCACGAACGCATGAACCTGTATGAGGCTGACCTGCAGGTCGCGCAACTGGACGGCGTCTGGAAACTTACATCCTTTCGCGTTGACACGGCGACTCGGTCCGACGAATTGGATTTTGTGGGCGGCGAATGATTGATCTTGTTGACATCGTAATGCGGTTTCCGGGTGGGACGTGGACGCTCAGACTGCCAAATCTGTCCGTCCAGCAGGGCGCACTGGTTGCCATCGCCGGGCCGTCGGGCAGCGGCAAGTCCACGATCCTGAACCTTGTCGCGGGGATTCTGGTGCCAGAGCGAGGCCGCATCGTGATCGGCGGTCAGGATGTAACTGCCATGGACGACGCCGCCCGTCGCAGGTTTCGACTGAACCGGATCGGCCTGATCTTCCAGAACTTCGCGCTGATCGATTATCTGTCGGTCGAAGAGAACATCCTCCTGCCTCTACGTATTCACCCGAAACCAAAGCTTGCGCCCGCGATGCGGCAGAGGGCGCGGGAGTTGGCCGAAACGGTTGGTCTGGCAGACAAGGTGTCGCGCCTGCCCGCGCAACTGTCGCAGGGTGAGCAGCAGCGTGTTGCCATCGCGCGCGCACTCCTGACGCGGCCCGCGATAATTCTTGCTGACGAGGCGACGGGCAATCTTGATCCGGATGGCAAGGTGGCCATCCTTGATCTGCTGTTTTCGCAAGCGCGCGAAGTTTCCGCGACAGTCCTGGCGGTCACCCATGATCGAGACCTGTTTTCGCGGTTCGACCGTGTTCTCGACATCCGCGATCTGACTGTAGCAACTTGAGCCACGCGTTCTTCCTCGCGTTTGCCTATCTGCGCCATCACCGGCTGGCGTCGTTGGCGCTGATCCTGTCAGTTGCGTTGATCGCATCAGTTCCGATAGCGACAAGACTTGTTCTTCGCGAAGCGGAGGCCAGTTTCGGTGCGCGGGCGGATGCAACGCCGCTGATCCTTGGTGCGCGCGGGTCATCGCTGGACCTGACCATGGCGTCGCTCTACTTCTCGCACGCCGTTGCCGGGCAGGTCTCGAAGGGGATCGAGGATTCAGTCTGGGACAGCGGCCTTGCCGACGCGATCCCCCTGTACATGGGCTTTTCGGCACGCGGCGTTCCTGTGGTGGGAACCAGCGTCGATTACTTCGACTTTCGGGATCTCAGGCTGGATCGTGGACGCAGCTTTGCACTGATAGGCGAAGCTGTGCTCGGTGCTGTCGCCGCGAAACGTCTGGACATTGCCCCGGGCGATACGCTGATCACCGATCCAGGGACGCTTTTCGATCTTGCTGGTTCCTATCCGCTGGAATTGACGGTGTCCGGAGTTCTGTCCCCGACAGGCACCGCAGATGACTCTGCGGTTTTCGTGGATGTCAACACAGCCTGGATCATTGCGGGCATTGGCCACGGGCACGGGGATGTCACCGAAGGCTCGGAGGGCCCGACCGTGATCGCCGATCCCGCGCTTCGGCAATTCACGCGCATCACGCCCGAGAACATTGCGTCTTTCCATCTGCATCAGCAGCAGGCCCTGCTGCCCCTAAGCGCGGTGATCGTGGTGCCGCATGACGAACGCGCCGAGGCGATCCTGTTGGGCCGATACCTTGCGTCTGACAATCCGCTGTCGCTGGTCCGGCCACGAACAGTGATTGCGGAGCTTCTGCAGACGCTCTTCCGGATCGGGGCGCTGCTGGATGCCGTTGTGGTCGTGCTTGGGCTTGCCTCGGGCCTTGCCATCGCCCTTGCGCTGGCGCAGGCCGTTCAGCTGCGGCGCGACGAGGTGCAGACGCTGTTCCGGCTGGGGGCGCAACGCAGCGCCATCGCGCGGGTCATAGGTGCCCAGTTCGTGATCATATTTGTTGCCGGATTGGTAGTAGCCGCAACTTTTCTGTTGTCGGTTGCGTTCATGCTAAACGATATCGTCGCGTCACTTGTCGCGACGGCAGCTTGATGAAATGGCGATGTGAGGGGTGGCAGATGGTACGGGTTCTTGCTTTGCTGGCTGGAATATTCCTGCCGATCGCAGCCATGTCTCAACCCTTGACGGTTGTGGCATCGAACGACGTCCTGGCTTACATGGTCGCACGTTTGGCCGGGCCAGAGGCCGAGGTTTCGATGCCCGTGGCCGAAGGCGACGATCCGGCCGCATGGCAGCCAACAATCGCGGAAATTGCAGCGGTACAGGCGGCCGATCTGATCGTGCTGAACGGCGCCGATTATGAAGGCTGGGCTGGTCGGGTCAGCTTGCCGCGTGCGCGGACGGTCGAGGTGACCCACGGATGGGACAGCGACCTGATCGCGATCAAGGGGCAAAGCCATAGCCACGGCGCCGGCGAGGCCCACTCGCATGACGGGATTGCGCCGCTCCTCTGGCTCGATTTCAAGCTGGCGGCGCGTTACGCCGATACTCTCGCTGCGGCATTGGCGCGACGGGCCCCCGACGCTCAGATCGATGCGAACCTTGCTGCTTTGCGGGCCGACCTGTCCGCGCTGGATGCCGAAGCGACAGTGATCGGCGTAACCTTTGCCGGAACCACCTTGCTGACATGGCAGCCCGGGTATGAATACTTCGGGCGAGCCTACGGCTTTGCCCTGAGAGAAGTGACCTTTGACCGGGACGGCACGCCCAGCGAGGCGCAGATTGCGAAGCTGAAGGTCGCGCTGTCAGAAACCGGCGCGCGCGCGATGTTGTGGGATGCACCGCCCCCGGAGGCCACAGCAAAGGCTTTTGAATCGCTGGGGGTGAGGATTGTCGTGCTGCCGACGGCGCAGAATGTGCCGCCGGGAACGGACATCGCCGCACTTTGGCGCACGGGTCTGGCCGATCTCAGCGCAGCCCTTTTTCCGCAGTAAGCCAGAAACCACCAACCTAGGAGATTCTGACCATGTTTCGCAGGACACTTGCATATTCTGCCCTCCTGACAGCCTCCACATCGCCCTCCCTTGCTCATTACGGCATGATCATTCCGTCTGACACGATGGTCATGCAGGAGGAAACCCGCGACATTTCCATGGAAATCAGCTTTTCCCATCCCTTTGAGCGCAAGGGCATGGAGCTTGTGACCCCCAAAGTGTTCCGGCTTTACGGCCCCGAGGGCGAAACCGATCTTCTGCCCTCGCTGAACGAGGCCACGATCATGGGCGCACCGGGCTTTATCGCGACACTGTCGATCGCCCGCCCCGGATTGCATGTCCTCTACATGGAGCCGCAGCCCTATTGGGAACCGGCTGAAGATGCCTTCATCATTCACCACACCAAGACCTATGTCGCGGCGTTCGGCGAGGATGACGGCTGGGACGAACCGCATGGCCTAGTGACGGAAATCGTGCCGCTGTCGAAGCCCTACGGACTCTGGGCGGGCAATCTCTTCCAGGGCCAGGTCCTTCGCGACGGGCTTCCCGTGGCGGGCGCAGAGGTCGAGGTCGAGTTTTACAATCGGGACGCCGATGTCACCGCCCCTTCCGACTACATGATCACCCAGACCATCAAGGCCGATGCCGACGGCGTTTTCAGTTACGCAGCGCCCGCGCCGGGCTGGTGGGGTTTCGCCGCCCTGACGACAGCGGATTTCCAGTTGCCCGTCGATGGCGTGATGAAGGATGTGGAACTCGGCGCCGTGACCTGGGTGCATTTCGAAGCGTGGAAATGATGCGCGGGCTTCTCTCGGCGGCGGCCGCCCTGATGCTGATCGTGGCGGAGCCGGTTGCGGCACATCAGCTTGTGGTGTTTGCAAGCGTGGAGGACGGGGTCGTGGACATCGAGGCTAATTTCACGAACGGCAAGCCGGTGGTCAGTGGAACCCTTAGGATCCGCGATGCCGCCGACAACCTGATTCATGAGGCACCGCTTTCCGAGGCTCGCCCGATCCGGTTCCCCGTGGGCGATCGCCTCGACGGGCTCAAGGTCGAAGTCGATGCCGGGGGCGGACACAGCAACTATTGGCTGCTGACCCCAACCGATCTGGCTCCCTGAGCTTCGACGGGTCTGCGCAGACATGACGTTGGCCGCCGATGATGTCATCGGCGGCCATTTTCGTTGTGCATCGCCGCCCCGGTGAAGGGGCGGCGCCAGGCAGATCAGATGTCGATCGGATCGGCTGTCAGGTTCGGCCCGGTCACGCCCATGAAGGTGATGACGAGGTTCGGATCGTCGGCAGGCTCGGAGTGCGGGTCAGCCCGGAAGGCCGCGGCAAAATTCGGTCCGAACTGGGACACGGCATCTACCACCCCACCACCGCCACCGCAGGCCGCCAGCACCAGAAGCGAGGTACCAAAGGCCGAGCCTAGTTTCGTGTTACGTGTCATGCTGACCTTCCTTTACATGCTGTTGTTCGGCGATCCGGGGATCGGCGTGTTGAGGTAGGGGAAGGCGTTCTGGAACTCCGTCGCTTTGAGCGGCGCACCATCGGTAAAGGGTGCAGTGCCCACCGGCGCGTCCTCGGGCGAGCAGAGACCCAGGTTCACGTTATCGGAAGGCTGGCCCTGGACCGCACCGGGAACGCCGAGTTCGGCGCCCAGCGGCACGGGGTGGCACAGACGGCCCATCATCACACGGAGCGCGATGTCAACCGTGTCATCGGCCGGGCGACGCCCGTTCGGGAACCCGGCAAGGTCTTCGGCGATCAGCCCGAAGGTGTGCTGTTCGGCGCGAGGCGTGACAGGAAACCCGGTGTTCAGCCGGATCATCTCCGACGCGGTCACGTTCGCCAGCTGGTTCACGCCCGGGAAGCCGGTCAGGAAGGCCGTGACCAGGTCGTTGCGCGGCAAGTTGGACGGTGCGATGTTGTCGGGCGAACCGACCGCATCCCGGAACAGCAGATCGAGCAGTGCGGGCAGGGTGGGGTGCGTGACATAGGTGGCAAGGGCGCCATCCTGGGTCGGTCGGGCCGCATTGAACAGATCCTTGTCGCGCAGCCCGATGACAACCTCGTTCACCAGCGGGTTCGAAAGACGCGACACCTGCACATAGGCGCCACCTTGACGGGTCGTGCCGTTGTAGGTCGGCGACGGGTCGCGCAGTTGCGCCTGCGGCAGGCTGGCCGTGGTCCAGCCGCCAATGACACCGTTTCCGGCGCCGGTCAGACAGGCAATCGGCACTTCCATCGCGATGGATGTGACGTTGGCCTTTCCGATCAGATCATCGTTTGCACGATCCTGCATGATGCCGCCGGGGAAGGGATTGGCAACGTTGTACTGCGGGTAGACCGGGTTCGGCAGACCCTGAAGCGGGACGAGGTTCACGAGGTCGAAGATTTCGCCCAGATTGACGGCGAAAGCCTCGGCGCGCTGGCCGACGAAGACCTTGCCGGGGGTTGCGCAGCCGGGAATGATCACATTGTGGATGTGGGCATTCGCATAGGCCTCGTAGTCGGGCAGGGTCTTGTTGCCGATGTTGTCGATCGGCTTGGCGAAGGTCGAACCGCCACCGCCGCCACTGCGGATGACCGGGGCGCGCGTACCGCTACGCCGGTCGCCCGTGATCATGGTCACGGTGAAGCTTTCGGACTCGTTGATGTTCGGGTTGCCCGGCGATGTGATCTGGCCGGACTGGCGCAGCGGGATCGCGACCGACTGATCGCCGATCATGAGTTCGACACCCTTGCCGCCGTTTGTCAGCGCGGTCGAGAAATCGAACTGGAAGGTGATGTCTTCCATCGCATTGCCGGTGTTGTCGATGTGGATCTCGTAGATCGCATCGTTGTCCAGGGTGAAGTAGTTCGGTCCGCCGTAGGGCGCCTGGATCGGAATGTAGTTCGCGATCAGCGTCACGAACTCCTGACGGCCGGGCTCGTAGCTGCGGAACATGTAGAAGTCGGTTGCATCGACGCGCGGCATCCCCGCGATTCCAGGAGCCTCACGATGACTGGACGCCAACGCCACCGGAGCAGTGAGCGCCACCGATCCCGCCAGCATCGTGCCCAGCATCAAACGTGTCTTGTTGGTCATAGTTACCTCCTTGCAGGTATGCCGAAAACATTCAAAAACGACGTTACTTGGGTACGCAAACGGCATACGTCATCTGAATGCGAGGAGACCGATGGCGCACCATGGGGAAGGAACGCAGAGGCATGTGCGGAAGTTGCAAACGAGCGGAAATTATTTTCCGTCCAGAAGGTTGGGCAATGTGAACCATGCGGCGCTTGCCGATGTCTTGTCGCATGGCGCCCTCGCTGCCGCGACGGTCGCCCTTGCCGCTGTCCTTGCGGCGATTGCTTGGACGGACTCGCGCAGTTTCCGCATACCCGATCTGCTGAGCATTCCGCTCATCGTCGGCGGGCTTGGGCTGTCGATGTTACTGCCGGACCTCGGCGCACTGCATCACGTTGCAGGCGCAGTGGGTGCCTACCTCCTCTTCTCCTTTATTGGGGCGTTTCACTTCCGCCGTCACGGGTTCGATGGTCTGGGGCTGGGCGATGCCAAGCTCTTCGCGGCAGCCGGTGCTTGGCTCGGCTGGCAGTTGCTACCGCTGGTACTGTTGATAGCGTCCGTCAGCGGACTCTGTTGGGCCTTGGCTTTTTCCCGAAATCGAGAAGTCGCGTTCGGCCCCTGGCTGGCTGCCGCTTTCTTCGTTGTATGGGGACTTCAGATCACTCTTGGAGTTCATTGATTGAACTTGTGTTTCGGCATGCAATTTTGACCCCTTGGGTGGGGTGATCGGCGTCCGATTTTGACCCCCCTTTTGATCTGGCAGACCGTTCGTTGCGGGGCAGCGGACGGAGGGGGAGTTGAAGCGGGTTGACCTGCCCCCCAGAAGTTCCCTCGCTGTGATGTAGAGTCTGCCCAACCTGAAGGAGCAGACGACATGAGGAAAAGCCGTTTCACTGAAGCGCAGATTATCGGGATGATAAAAGAGCAAGAGGCGGGTTTGCCGACGGCCGAGTTGTGCCGGAAGCACGGGCTGAGCCCCGCGACGTTCTACAAGCTGAAGGCCAAGTATGGCGGGATGGACCTGTCCGATGCCAAACGCCTGAAGCAGCTTGAGGACGAGAACGCCAAGCTGAAGCGCCTGGTGGCAGACGTCATGCTCGACAATGTGGTCCTGAGGGACCTGCTGGGAAAGCCCGGACGTCGAGCCATTGTGCGCCATTGGTTCGAGCACAATGGCGAGGGGCCGAGCGGCGGGACGCGGTGCTGCGGGCAATGAAGGGTCATCCGATCTCTCAGCGCCGGGCCGTTGGCGGCATGCGCCGACCCTGATCGGTGTCGATCCGAAGACCGTGCGGCGCGAGCATCCGCTCTACAACCCGGAGATCCGTGTGGACATGAACACGACCGCCGAGAAGCGGCGCCGGTTTGGCTATCGGCGCATCGGCATCATGCTGGAACGTGTGGGCATGGTTATGAATGAAAAGAAGCTCTACCGGATTTACCGCGAAGAAGGGCTGTCGGTGCGCCGCCGTCGCGGCCGCAAATGGGCGCGCGGCAGCCGCACACCGATGCCGGTGCCGCTGCGCCCGAACCAGCGCTGGTCGCTGGACTTTCTTTCCGACACGTTCGGGGCCTGCCGGAAGTTCCGCATTCTGGCGGTCAATGACGACTGCTGCCGCGAAAACCTCTGCCTGGTCGCCGATACCAGCATCTCGGGGGCCAGAGTGGCGCGGGAACTCGACGCCTTGGTTCGCATCTATGGCAAACCGGCTTGCATAGTCAGTGACAATGGAACCGAGTTCACCAGCAGGGCGATCCTGGAGCGGGCCAACGAGAACGGCGTCGAGTGGCATTGCATCGACCCCGAGAAACCGCAGCAGAGCGGCTATATCTTGGGTCAGGGCAAACAGTCCC
>JBKBKC010000001.1:0-502500 GCA_046294265.1 Gemmobacter sp.
AGGGCGGACAGCGCGGCAGCTGCCGCATCCGAGGCGGGTTCGGCGGGCGCCGGGGCGGCAGCGCGCAGGGCGGACAGCGCGGCAGCTGCCGCATCCGGGGCGGGTTCGGCAGGCGCCGGGGCGGCGGCGCGCAGGGCGGACAGCGCGGCAGCTGCCGCATCCGGGGCGGGTTCGGCAGGCGCCGGGGCGGCGGCGCGCAGGGCGGACAGGGCCGCATCCGTATCGGCCGATGCGGATGGACCCTCCCCCTGCGCCAGCGCGGCAAGCGCCGTCCGGTCCACCAGAAGCCCTTCGAGCAACGCCTCTGCCCCCGCCTTCCCATCCATGTAGGTCAGCAGGTTCGCAAGCTGCGTGCGTGCCTCGAACAGCACACGCAGCGGGGCGACCTTCGCGGCAATCGCGGCGGGCGAAAAATCGTCCATCCGTTCGAACACCAGATCGACGGCAAGGTTCCCCTCTCCCGTCAGCGTGTTGGGCACCGAGAAAGCCGCGCGCGGGCGCATCGCCTTCATCCGGGCATCGAAATTGTCAATGTCGATCTCCAGGAACGCCCGGTCGGCCACCGGTGGCAGGGCCACCTCCGGCCGACCGGCGAGATCTGCCATCACCCCCATCACGAAGGGCAGTTGCACCTTCTTTTCCGCCCCATAAAGCTCGACCTCATAATCGATCTGCACACGCGGAGCCCGGTTGCGGGCAATGAACTTCTGGCTGCCGGACATGTCACACTCTCTCGCGTCCGGCACCAGGGGGCACCGCGGGAATGGCTGCCCCGAAGCGGAGGGGGCGAATGTTGGCGGCGGTCACGATGTCGGTCCCTTACTTCAGCTTGTTTTCGATCTTCTTGAACTCCCGCTGGAGTTCCTCCACCAGCGTCTCCACGGTTTTCGCGTCACTGGCGATGTTCGACAGGCCTTCAAGGTCTTCGCGCAGCTTCTTCACCTCATCCGGCTCCATGGTATTGGCCTTGAGGTTTTTTGCGGTCTTGTCGAAGATCTTTCCCAGTTCATCCGCGCTCTTGCCGAAATCCTCGAGCGGACCTTTCGCCTCATCCTTGCCCTTCAGGATAGACTTGGCAAAGTCGCTCAGGGCGGGATCAGGCTTGTCGTCACCCGCGATCTTCTTTGCGGTCTTGAGCAGATAGTCGATGGCGGCCGTCGCCTCCTTGCCGGACTTGTCGAAATCGCTCGCGATCTTGTCGATGGCACTCCGCGCCTTTTCAAAGGCCTTGGCCTTGCCACCGGGATCCTTGGTCAGCCTGCCCTCAAGCTCTTTCATGGCAGTGATAGCATCGGCACGTGGCGCCACGAAATCCTTCTTGAAATCCAGCTTGCCCAGCTTGCCGAGGGCCGCCTTGCCGTCCTTGAGCGCCTTGGCATTGTCGGCCTTGCCCGAAACGATGTCCTCCAGCTTTTTCGACGCATTGCTGATGGCGTGGTCGGTCGCTTCGTCCAGATAACCGATCAGCAATTTGATCGCCTTCTTCTCGTCGTATTTCTTATCCTTTTCCTTGTCTTTCGCGACCTCGCCCACGCGGGTCGCGAGAAGCTGAAAGGGGAAGCGCGCGGCCTGTTCGATCTCTTCGTCCAGCGACTTCTTGGTGTGCTTGCGCGGATCGACCTCGGCCTTTTCCGACCATTTCACTTTTTGCGCGAATTTCTTCTTCACGGCAGGCATGCTGTCGATCAGGGCCTTGCCGTCCTTCGCCAACTCCTTCATCGGGTCGAAATCAAGCTCGACCTTGATGTCCTTCTTGCCATCTTCTGCCATGGCTTTTCTCCCTAATCAAAGCTGTAGGTAAAATCGTTCTCCGTCACGTCGATGGCCACCTTGGTGACCGCCCCGCCGGACATCATCCGGCGCAGGAATTCGGCCGAGATGTCGGGCAACATGGTGTTCGTCACAATGGCGTCAATCATCCGGCCACCGGACTCAAGCTCCTGGCAGCGCGACACGATCGTGTCCACCACGGCCTGACTATACTCGAACGGCACGCCATGCGCAGCCGTCACGCGCTTCTTGATGCGGTTCAATTGCAGTTTCGTGATCTCGGCGATCATCGTGGGGCTGAGCGGATAATAGGGGATGACCACCAGTCGGCCCAGCAGCGCGGGGGGAAAAATCTTCAACAGCGGCTCGCGCAGCGCCTTGGCCAGGCCCTCGGGCTCGGGCATCAGGTCGGGGTCGGCGCACATGTCCATGATCATCTCGGTGCCCGCGTTGGTCGTGAGCAGGATCAGGCAGTTGCGGAAATCGATCATCCGGCCTTCGCCATCCTCCATCTGGCCCTTGTCGAAGACCTGAAAGAAGATCTCGTGCACATCGGGGTGGGCTTTTTCCACCTCGTCCAGCAGCACCACGGAATAGGGCTTCCTGCGCACCGCCTCGGTCAGCACGCCGCCCTCGCCATAGCCGACATAGCCGGGGGGCGCGCCTTTCAGGGACGACACCGTATGCGCCTCCTGGTATTCGCTCATGTTGATGGTGATGACGTTCTGCTCGCCACCATACAGAACCTCAGCCAGCGCCAGCGCGGTTTCGGTTTTGCCGACACCCGACGTGCCCGCCAGCATGAACACCCCGATGGGTTTCGACGGATTGTCCAGCCCCGCGCGGCTGGTCTGGATACGCTTTGCGATCATCTTCATCGCGTGGTCCTGGCCGATGACCCGCTTGGCGAGGTGCTCGTCCAGTTTCAGGACAGTTTCAATTTCGTCCTTGAGCATCCTGCCCACGGGAATGCCCGTCCAGTCGCCCACCACCGTCGCCACCGCCTGCGCATCGACGATGGGAAGGATCAGGGGCGTTTCGCCCTGCATCGCCACCAGATCGGCGTTTCGCTGTTTCAGTTGCGCCATCAGCGCATCGCGGTCGGGCGGGGCCTCGCCACCTGCCGCGTCAAGGTCGGGCGCACCTTCCACCGGCTGGCCGCCCTCGCGCAGCTTGGCACGGATGTTGAGGATATCCTCCACCACGGCCTTTTCGGCCTCCCACCGTTCGGTCAGCCCTTCAAGGCGCTTTTCCTCGTCAGCCTTGATGCCGCTGATCGCGGTGCGGCGCGCGACAACGTCGTAGCCTGCCGTCTCGTCCCGGTCGATGATCTCCAGCTCCGTTTCCAGCGCCGAAATGCGCTTGCGGCTGTCATCCACCTCGGGCGGGACGGCGTGCTGGCTGATGGCGACGCGGGCGCAGGCGGTGTCCAGCACGCTCACGGATTTGTCGGGCAATTGCCGCGCGGGGATGTAGCGCGCCGACAGATTCACCGCCGCCTCGATCCCCTCGTCCAGCACCTGCACCTTGTGGTGTTTCTCCAGCATCGAGGCGATGCCGCGCATCATCATGATGGCCTTTTCGGGGCTGGGCTCATCCACCACGACGGTCTGGAACCGGCGGGTCAGCGCGGGATCCTTTTCGATGTGCTTCTTGTATTCGGCCCACGTTGTCGCCCCCACCGTGCGCAACGTTCCGCGCGCGAGCGCCGGTTTCAAGAGGTTCGCGGCATCCCCCGTGCCCGCCGCCCCGCCCGCGCCGATCAGGGTATGCGTCTCGTCGATGAACATGATGACGGGGGTGGTCGAGGCCTGCACCTCTTCGATCACCGATTTCAGACGGTTCTCGAACTCGCCCTTCATGCTGGCCCCGGCCTGCAAGAGGCCCACATCGAGGCTGAGGATGCGCGCGTCCTTCAGGGATGGCGGCACGTCGCCCCGCGCGATGCGCATGGCGAAACCTTCGACCACCGCCGTCTTGCCCACGCCCGCCTCGCCCACCAGAATCGGGTTGTTCTGCCGCCGCCGCATCAGCACATCCACCACCTGGCGGATTTCCTCGTCGCGGCCCATGATCGGGTCGATCTTGCCGTCGCGGGCCTGCTGCGTGAGGTCGGTGCAGAACTGCGCCAGCGCCTCTTCCTTGCCCATCTGGGCGGGCGCGATGGCGCCGGAATGCTCACCCGGGCTGACACCGCCGCCCGTGCGGCTGCCGTCCTGCGGGGCCAGCGCATCCTCGGGCGAACCCTCCACCACCTTGGGGAAGTTGTCGGCGAGGTCATCGGCCTTCACCAGCCGGAACTGCCCGGTGATGCCGTAGAGGATGCCCTGCAATTCCTTGGTCTTGAGCATCCCCAAAATGATGTGCCCCGTCCGCACCTGGTTCGACGAATACTTGAGCGACCCATAGACCCAGGCCCGCTCCACCGCGTTTTCCAGATGGCTGGACAGGTCCGAGATCGTGGAGGCCCCGCGCGGCAGCGAGTCCAGCGCGCGCGTCATGTCGGAGGCCATGCGCGACGGATCCATCTTGTAGTGCTGGATGATGCGGTGGATGTCGCTGTCCTGCAGCTGCAGGAGCTGGTGCATCCAGTGCACCAGCTCCACATAAGGGTTTCCGCGCAGCTTGCAAAAGACGGCGGCACTTTCGATGGCCTGATAGCCCAGACGGTTCAGCTTGCCGAACAGTGCCACGCGGCTGATTTCGCTCATGTCCCCGACCTTCCCTGTTTCGCCCCGGCCTGTTGCCGGTTGACGTGATGCTATGCCGCCTCGGACGCCCGCCGCCGTGCCAGGCTTTTCGGCACGAGATACAGGTCGTCCGCGTCCGTGTCCTTGGTTCTGGTGCCGATCCAGCTGGTCTGGCCCAGCGCGGTGGTGCCCCCCAGGCTCGACTGCGGCACCTCGTCCCGCGCGAGGATCAGGTTCATGTCCCAATCCAGCGTATCGCCAACATAATTACGCACGATCGCCTCCAGCCGGTCAAGCGAGGGCGACCCCGTGGCGACCAGCCGCCGGAAATCCGACAGGTTCATCGGCCCGATGCGCAGTCGGAACTTCGCCGCATGCGACCAGACCCGATTTCCGATGGAGGTGCCCTGACCGAGGCCCACCCGCGCGCCCATCTGCCAGCGGTCATCCGGCTCCAGCGTCAGCCATTGCCCCACGAACGGGATCAGCGTCACAGGCGACCGCACAAAGGCCGACAGGATCGATACCAGCCCCTCGGCATGGCGCGGGGCCGGGGCCAGATGGGCCGCGAAATGCCGCTTGGCCATTTCGGGCATGGCATCGCGGAACCGCAGGCCATGGTCATAATGTCCTGAAAGGGCGGCCACCTTGTGCTCGAACGGGTCGGCGTCCATGCCGCGCACCCGCCGCCCGCGCAGCGACCGGTCGAAAGAGGGCGAGGGCTGGGCCGAGGCCCAGGCGCGATACAAGAGGCCCGCCATGCGGTGCGTCAGCATGTTGGAGAAGGCGACAAAGGTCTTGTCGCCGTGGTTGCGCACCCGCTCGCGCGCATATTCGGTCAGATGCAGCGGCAGCGGACCCATGGGGCCGAACAGACCAAAGAACCTGTTGACCATCCGGCCCGGCCTGTCGCCCCGCGGTTCGGTGATCGACTCGATGGTCGAAGGGGGAAAGGCCAGCTCGGCCTCCTGGTCGAAACGGAACGGGTCTTCGGCCGGACGCTTGCTTTCGCCCGCCCGGGGGCGGTCGGCGAATTGCGCCTCGATGATGCGTATTGCCAGAAAGATGTGGTGGGAATGAGGGTCCGCGAGCAGCCGCGCATAATGCGTCAGATGATCCGGCCCAGTCCCCTGTCCGGTTTCCATCGCGCGATTTCCCCGCGTTGCTGGGTGAAAAGAACGGTTTCGGTAAAGCTGTTGATCGTGACATACCGCCGGAAGAATCGCTCCAGCACGGACCCGAGGAGATAGGCCGAGGTGCCCTCGAAAAAGCTGTCGTCGAAGGTCAGCCGGATCTCCAGCCCGCGAACGGCGGTGGACAGCAGGCCATCGCTCATCCGCCGCACGATGGGGCGGCTGTCCACCGCGACCATCCCTTCGATCTGCTTCTCGATGTCCTTCTTGCCCGCGGGCGCGTAGATGCCCACCAGTTCCCGCAAGGCCTGGATGCCGCCGCCCTGGTCGGTATCGACGATGGACAGGTAGTTCAGGCTGAGATGCGAAATCAGCCTCCAGGCCGTATCGCCCTGCCCCAGCGACGGGCGCGGCGCGGTGGGAGAGACGGGCGTGGAAATCTCGGTCACCGGGCCGCCATCCGGCAGATGGAACACGTTGGGCGCCCCGGTCGGCAGGAACATGGGCAGGTCGCGGTTGGTGCAGGTCGCCTGCACCGCGATCTGGCCGAGGTCGCCAGCGTAAGGCGCCTGCGTCGGATCGACCAGCGAGATGTATAGCTCCGACCCCAGATAGCTCGACCGCCCCTCGCCGCGCCTGCGCTCGCGGTCGGTCAGCTGCCGATAGCGGCGGAACTGGGTGAAATAGGCCGACCAGGTATCCCCCGCCGCCGTGAAATCATCGGAGGAGTAAAAGGGACGAAACGGCGTATCCGCTGCCCCGCCATCGGAAATGCCGGTCACCTCGTCCAGCATATAGACCTCAAAGTCATGCGGTGCGGTCCGGTCGGGAACGATGTGATGCTCGACATCCTTGCGCGTCACCAGCACGCGGTCACACCGCTTGCGAAACAGGTTCACGGCCGGGGTCGCAAAGAGGTGGAACGCCTCGGGCGTGACCGCCGGCGCGATGTCGGCACGCCCTTCCCGCAGCAGGATGTAGATGTCCACCTCCTGCCCTTCGGCCCGCTTGATCGCAGGCGACACGCCGACCAGATCGATGAAATGGAACCGCTGCGGCATCCCGAAGTATTCCTGCAGCAGCCGGTAACCGTCGAAGGACCGCTTTGGCGTGGGCAGCATTGCCTCGCTGCGGTCGTAACCGCGGGCCAATGCGGCGCCACCCTTGAGGTCCACCACCCAGTCGTTGCGCCGGTCCGTGGACCGGCCGGCAAGCCCGGTGACCTGCGTCGCAAGGAGCTCGTGCATCTGCCAGTTGCGGCCGCCGATCCCGGTCAGGAATAGTGTCAGCCGGTCCAGCGACAGCGCCGAGATCGGACCCTCGCCCATCATCTTCAACCGCAGGCGGATCCCGGCCCGCGCCTCGATGTCACGCGCCACGCCTGCCGCCACCAGCGCGCCCCGCCCGTCGATATACTCCGCTTCCGTGATCGCGATCGGCCACAGCGTCACGTCATGCGCGGTGCGGAACTGGCAGGCGGTCTGGTCGTCCTCACCGAGTGCTGCGCGCAGCGTTGTTCCCCGCGGCAGGTTGAAGCCGTCCTTGGCCACCGACGACATGTCGGGCGTAAAGGCCGCGATCATCATCGACGGGGTGGGGCACAGGTAATGCGGATACACGATTTCCAGCAGATGCTGCGTGAAGGTGGGAAACTGCAGCTCCAGCTCCAGCTGGACGCGCGCCGACAGGAAGGCCACACCTTCCAGCAGCCGCTCCACATAGGGGTCGATGACCTCGGTGGCGGACATGCCAAGGCGCGCGGCGATCTTGGGATAGGCCTTGGCGAATTCGCCGCCCATGTCCCGCAGATAGGCAAGTTCGTCTTCGTAATGGCGCAGAAGGCGGGTATCCATCACACCCCCAGCGACCGCAGCGCCCCGGCCGTGCTTTGCTGTTCCAGCGTGAGCTCGCCGGTCGTGATGTCCACCTGGCTGCGCAGATACAGCTCTCGCGGCAGCGGGCGCGCCCACATCTCGCCCGCGATGTCGAAATTCACCAGCGTCTTGTTCCCCGCTTCCTCCTCGCGCACCACCACATGCAGCGTTCCCGCGATGATCCGCGGCTCGAACCGCTCGATCGCGCGCGCCATCGAGTCCTGGATCAGCTCCGTGCGCTCCTTGGTGGAATACTCGCCCGAAACCTCGGTGACGCCATAGGTCAGCACCGACCGTGCGACGTTGGGGTATTCGACGGGATCGAAAGAGCTCGAATTGTCGTAGGTATTCAACAGCCAGGCCAGATCGCGCTGGATGATCTCGCGCAGGCGGATCAGGTCGATCACGCGGCTGTCGCGGGTTTCCTTCAGGTCGCCGGGTGCGTCGTCGGTCAGACGGTCCAGAAGCGATGGCTGAAGCCGGTCTTTGAGTGCCTCGTCGGCCATCAAGCGGCCTCATCGGGTGGCGTGACGACCAGTTCGCGCAGGTCCATCACCGATGTATCCCCGGCATCCGTCGCCAGAAGCCGCTGCCCGAGCCCGACAAACGCCCCGCCGCCGCCATCGGTCCAGTCGGTCGCCCGCGCCAGCTTGTGCTCGGGCGTGCCGCGCTCGATGGTCCCGGCATATCGGGTGGGAAGCAGGGCCACGATGTCGCCCCCGTTCTTCAGGACGATGTTGACCGGGGTCCAGACGCAATCGCGAAGGTCCCGCGGCTCTTCCGCCGTGATCTTGCCGATGGTGTTGAAGGGCATCCAGAAATACCGGCCGTTCACCACCGCCTCGAGCACCGGGCCCAGCCGCATGTCGGCGTCCGCAATCCAGTCGAAGGGTTCGCCGTTCAACGTGCCGGTGACCGCCGGAGCCGCCTCAAAGGCGCGCTCGCGCAGGTTCGTCGCCTCGTCGATCTGCCCGGTCGCCAGCGACCGTGACGCCTCGACAAGGAGGGCCACCCATTCTTGGGGCTCGCCGAACACCAGAGGATCCTTTTCCCCGGCAAAGACCTTTTCGCGATACACCTCGCAGATGATCGCCTCACGGTAGGCCTGCGCCATGGGCGTGGCCATGGAATCCAGCTCGGCCGACACCTTGAGCTGCGTGATCGCGCGCTTCCAGTCGCCCGTGACGCACAGAAGCTGGAACAGGAACACGCGCAGCTTGGCGTCCGCAGGCTTGGCGCGCACCTCGGCTTGCAGCGCGGCAAGGGCGGCGTCGATGTCGCCCGATTTCAACAGATCTTCGGCGCGCATGCGTTCCTGCCCCGTGGTTCGGACGTATCGCCGGCGGGCGACCCGGTATCGTGGCGCGGCGCCCCCCCTGCAGGGGGCGCCGCTCTGGCCGTCAGGCCCTGTCGCCGACAGACAGGATCGCCTTGTTGAGCACGCGGCTCCACTGGCTCATCATGTCCTTGGTCATCTTGCCCTTGATGGACTGCGGCTTGTAGGTCATCTTGATGGCACCGAACTGGAAGATCACCGTTTCTTCCGGCACGTCGTCGCCGTCCGAACCGGACCAGCTGATGTCCTGCACCATCACCAGCGCAAAATCGAACCGGAGGAAGACGCCGCCGGTCAGGCTCGTGGATTCACCCGAGCGGCGCAGCTCGATCACCATGTCCTGATAGTGCTTGCCGGTCACCAGCCCGTGGAACAGGCCGACCGAGGCCGCGTCCGTCTTCTTGGTGACGGTGAATTCCTTGAACGTCGCCTTGCCGGCGCCGCCACCCGAGCTGGCCGAACCGATGTTGATCGTGTTCTCGGCCCCGAGTTCGAAAGACACGATCTCGAAGGCGTTGAACTTCTTGTAGGTGTCGTCCTGCGTCTCGCCGGGAATGCCGCCGACGTCCACGCCTTCGGTGCCGTGGGCTTTGGACCACATGAATGCGTCAAAAGACATACCAGTCTCCTTTCCTAGGTTGACCGGACCGCAGACCGTCTGCGCCCCGGCGCGGCCGCCCTTTCAGGGTCTCCGCGTTACAATAGGCACCGTGTGCGGGTGCCATTCCTTTCGGTGTCTGCCCCGGAGGCCTTTAGGGCCCCCAAAACCGACACGCTTCCAATTACGCCCGATCCCGCAGGCGCCTTCGGATCACCCTTTCTCGGTGGGCAATTTCGACACGAGCCGCAGCGAGATGGACAGGCCCTCAAGCTGGTAATGCGGCCGCAGGAAAAATTTGGATGTGTAGTAGCCGGGGTTGCCCTCGACCTCTTCCACGACGACTTCGGCCGCAGCGAGAGGCCGACGCGCCTTTTCCTCGTCCGGGGATGACCCTGCGGCAAAGTCCACATACTGGTTGATCCAGTTCTGCAGCCAGTTCTGCATGTGGTCGCGGCTGCTGTAGCTGCCGATCTTGTCGCGCACGATGCACTTCAAGTAGTGGGCAAAGCGGCAGGTCGCGAACAGATAGGGCAGGCGTGCCGCGAGGTTGGCGTTGGCCGTCGCGTCCGCGTCGGTGTATTCTGCGGGCTTGTGCAGCGACTGCGCGCCAATGAAGGCGGCAAGGTCGGTGTTCTTGCGGTGGATCAGCGGCATCATGCCGTTCTTGGCAAGCTCCGCCTCACGCCGGTCTGAAATCGCGATCTCGGTCGGGCATTTCATGTCCACGCCGCCGTCATCGCTTGGAAAAGTATGCGACGGCAGACCTTCCAGCGCACCGCCGGATTCAACTCCGCGGATGCGCGAACACCAACCATATAGCTTGAAAGACCGGTTGATGTTCACCGCCATCCCATAGGCCGCGTTGACCCAGTTGTATTTGCTGGAATCGGCACCCTCGGTGTCTTCCTCGAAGGCAAAGTCCTCAACGGGCATGGTCTTGGCGCCATAGGGCAGACGGCCGAGAAACCGCGGCATCGCAAGGCCAAGATAGCGGGAGTCGTCGCTTTCACGCAGGCTGCGCCAGGCGGCATATTCCGGCGTCTGAAAGATCTTGGTCAGGTCACGCGGGTTGGCAAGCTCGCTCCAGCTGTCCATCTGAAACAGCGCAGGTGCCGCTCCGGTGATCAGCGGCGCATGTGCCGCCGCCGCGATCTTGGACAACTCGCCCAGCAGTTCCACATCCGGCGGGGAGTGGTCGAAATGGAAATCGGCGACCAGCGTACCATAGGGCTCGCCACCGAACTGGCCGAATTCCTCTTCGTAGATCTTCTTGAACAGCGGCGACTGGTCCCAGGCGGTGCCTTTGAACTTGCGCAGCGTCTTGGACATCTCCTTCTTGGAGATGTTCAGGACGCGGATTTTCAGCATCTCGTCGGTTTCGGTGTTGTTCACCAGATAGCTCAGGCCGCGCCACGCGCCTTCCAACTGCTGGAAGTCGGGGTGGTGCATGATCAGGTTGACCTGTTCGGTCAGCTTCTTGTCGATCTCGGCGATAATGGACTCGATCGACCGCAGCGCGTCGTTGGAAATCAGTGCGGTGTTTTCCAGCGCCTGCTGGGCCAGCGTCTTGACGGCATTCTCGATCGCCGACTTGGCCTGGTCCGACTTCGGCCGGAATTCCTTGTGCAGGAGCGACGCGAATTCGGACGACCCGAAAACGGTTTCGGTGGCGGCGGCGGAACCTTGGGTTGCAGCTTCGGCCATGACTTATCCCTTGTCCTCTTCGGCTTTCGGCGCAGGCGTGGCGGCAAGCGCCGACAGCAGCGCCGGGTCCTGGATGATCTGGTTCAAAAGGTTCTCGGCCCCCGCCTTGCCGTCCATGTAGGTCATCAGGTTGGACAGCTGCGTGCGCGCCTCGAACAGCTTGCGCAGCGGCTCGACCTTGCGGGCGATGGCGCCGGGGCTGAAATCGTCCATGCTCTCGAAGGTGACATCCACCATCATGTTGCCCTCACCGGTCAGGGTGTTGGGCACGGTGAACGCCGCGCGCGGCTTCATCGACTTCATGCGGTCGTCGAAGTTGTCGATGTCGATTTCCAGGAACTTGCGATCCGCCACGCCCGGCTGAGGAACCTCGGATTTCCCCGCAAGGTCCGCCATCACGCCCATGACGAACGGCAACTGCACTTTCTTCTCGGCACCATAAAGCTCGACATCGTATTCGATCTGCACGCGGGGCACCCGATTGCGGGCGATGAATTTCTGTGAACTGCCAGCCATCAATAGCTCCCTTGAACTGGGGCATGGTTACCTTGCGAACATGCCGCCAATGTTACCCTCAGGTCAATCTTCCTCTTCCTCGTCGGGCAATCCGCCGATCATCTTGACCATCGGCATCCCGTCACCGGCCATGTCCTTGATGATAGAGACGAAATCTGCGCCGACAAGCCGCTTTGCCCGCAGCAGCAGGATCGGCACGGGGCTGGATGGCTCCATCCGCTGATAGTAGGTGATGATGCGGTCGATGGCATTGCGCACATCCTGCGGGCTGTTGATCCCCGCCGCACCGCCGCCCGGCCGGGCAGCAGCACCGCCCCCGCCGCCGCCTGCAGGCGCGCCGCCGTCGTCGCCGTCGGCGTCGTCACCGCCGTCCTCGCCCGCATCTGACCCGCCCACACCATAGGCGCCGAACTTGTCGCGGATCGTGCGCAGCATGCGGATCAGAGGGTCCAGATCGGGACCGCGTCCCGGCACCTTGTCGTCAAACACCGCCGAGATCGCCTTGACGTTCGACAGTGCCGCATCCACCGCCGCGACTGTCTCCTCCATCCACTCCTCGCGGGTGTCCTGGAACGCCCCGTTGATCGTCACGGTGTCGGGCGGGTTGTCCATCGACGCAGGCGGTGCCATCTCGCCCTCGGCGATCAGGATGTCGCGCAGCGACATGCGCCCGAAAGACCGGCTTTCGGTCAGCGGAGCCTGGCGCAGCGGGCGCAGAACGTTGTCGGCATCAGCCAGCGCCTTGACCGCATTGACGCGCATCGTGGGATCGTCGTCATCCTCGGCGTCGAGTTGCGGATGGCAGGTCGCCCAATGCTCTTCCAGCATCCACAGCAGAAAGCCCGTCGCCTCGGAAAAACCTCGCAGCCCTTCCACCGCAAGAAGACTGGGCGCCACGAACACCGCCGCACGAATGTCATGGCTGCGCGCCAGAACATCCTCGGAATTACTTATCACCTCCTTGTGGTCGGGACCTTCGGCAGGCGTGATGCTGTCGCCAAACTGCTGCTCAGCAGAGGTCTGCGCCGCAAGCTCCAGCGAGATGAACGCGGGATCATATTCGAGGTTTTCGCCACTTGGCTCATCATCGCCGTGGCTGATGCGGAAAGGTGCGAAATCCATCAAAGTCTCACAACAATCTCAAGGGCATCGCAATCGGCGCGCCATTCGGACATGACGTTATCAGAACATTTCCACCAATCCAGTCTTTTCTATCACGCACCGATCCGCCCGAGAAGGTCTGGATTGGCATACCCTGCGGTGTTGGCACTTGACCGGCGCGGGCTGCAGCCGCATCCTGCGCGCGTTCAAGAAAGCTATTTCACCTGTTTCAGGAGGGCCGCATGGCCGCAGAGGAAACTGACGGCGAGGAGAGCGAGCTTCGCCTCGATCGCAATGAACTGAAGAAATTTGTCAAGATGGCCAAGAACCGCGACCTCACCTTTGCCTTCTGCCCCGCGTCGGGTCGGGATGAGCCGATGTTCACCATCCATCGACGGAAAAAGCCAGACATGCTGGGCAAGATGGCGAAGAAGGAAGCCGAGCAGACAAAATACGCCTGCGGCAAGATGAAGGTGGACGGCAAGGTGCTCACCCTGACCTGCGACCGGGTCGTGGCCGGGCTGGAAAAGAAGTTGGCAAAGATGCTGCGCAAGATGAAGGTGCCGATGGAAGTCAAGGTTTCGGTCGGCGGCGGGACCTGAACGGCGCAGAAAAGGGCTAAGCGGCGCTGCGTCGGACTGCGTGGTTCACGGCGATGTCCTGAGAAAGACCGTGCGATAGGGAGGCGGAAGCCTCGAGGTGGACGGCGGGCGGGACGCACTGCGTGTGTTTGCTCGGCCCGTTGGCGACGTTGCTCCAAATTCGAGAGGATGGTTCCGCGCAGGGCGGTCGAAGCCGTGCTGGCACAGCTGGAGGCGCAAATCCGCACGCTGATGAATTCGGCCGACCGCCCGCAGGTAGCACGCGCTGCCCCGCGCGCCGTGCCACTTTCCGGCGGCTGGCGCGCGACATCGCGGCATTGCGCCGCCGCATCAAGGTGCTATGGCGGCGACACCGCTCACCAGCCGATCACAGCCTTCGGCATCGACGAACTCCCACTCCGTGACTGCGACACCGATAGCGCAGAACAGACGCTCCAGCCCGTGGCCCCCGCACGTGACTGGGTTCCAGCGAAGCAGAGGGTCGGCACACAGGCTGACCGCCCCCCTGATTGCGACGATCTGCGGCAGGCTGGCCCTGACCCGCCCTTTAAATCGGCAGAATGGGGGTCGCAGCGTCGCATCCGGCTGGTGACCGCTGCGGTTTTGTGGAAGCCTCCTCCCTGCACAAGAAGGAATCCCCCGCCCCATGTCGATCAAGGCAGCACTCTATCACCTGACGCATTACCGCTATGACCGACCGGTGGTCCTCGGCCCCCAGGTGATCCGCCTGCGTCCTGCCCCACAGGGCCGCACACCAGTGATCTCGCACAGCCTGAAGGTGTCGCCCCAGCCGCATTTCGTGAACCACCAGCAGGATCCATACGGCAACTGGCTGGCCCGCTTTGTCTTCCCCGAGCCGGTGCAGGAGTTCAAGATCGAGGTCGATCTGGTGGCCGACATGTCGGTTTATAATCCCTTCGACTTCTTCATCGAGGAGGCGGCCAAGGACTGGCCCTTCGAATACCCCGCCGAACTGGAGGCGGACCTTGTGATCTACCGCCAGCCTGAACCGGCGGGCGACCTGATGCGCGCCTTTCTGGACGCGGTGCCCGAACGCGCCGACAGCACGCTGGATTTCCTGATCGACCTGAACCGCTCCGTGTCCAGCATCATCGGCTACATCATCCGCATGGAGCCCGGCGTCTGGACGCCCGAGGAAACGCTGGGCAACCGCAAGGGATCGTGCCGGGATTCGTCCTGGCTACTGGTGCAGGTGCTGCGGCATCTGGGCTTTGCCGCGCGCTTTGTCTCCGGCTACCTGATCCAGCTGAAGCCTGACCTGAAGGCGCTGGACGGCCCCTCGGGCACCGAGGTTGATTTCTGCGATCTGCATGCCTGGGTGGAGGTCTATCTGCCGGGTGCGGGCTGGGTGGGGATGGACCCCACATCGGGCCTCTTGACGGGCGAGTCCCATATCCCGTTGGCCGCCACGCCGCATTACCGCAACGCCGCCCCCATCAGCGGCATGGCCAGCTTTGCCGAGGTCGATTTCGGCTTTGACATGAAGGTGACGCGGGTGGCCGAACACCCCCGCATCACCAAGCCGTTCTCGGACGAAAGCTGGGACGCGCTGAACGCGCTTGGCCACAAGGTCGATGCGGCGCTGGCCGCAGGCGACGTGCGCCTGACGATGGGCGGAGAGCCCACCTTCGTCTCCATCGACGACTTCGAGGCGGCGGAATGGAACACCGCCGCCGTCGGCCCCACCAAGCGTCATCTGGCCGACCAGCTGATCCGCCGCTTGCGCATGCGCTTTGCGCCGGGCGGGTTCCTGCACTACGGGCAGGGCAAGTGGTATCCCGGCGAAACCCTTCCGCGCTGGACCTTCAGCCTCTACTGGCGCGCCGATGGCCGGCCCGTCTGGCAGAACCCCGACCTGATCGCCGAAGAGGGCGCGCAAACGGGTGTGACGCCGCTGGATGCGCAGGAACTCCTGCGCGAGATCGCGGCCGAGCTGGAGCTGGAAGAGGATTGCATCCTGCCCGCCTTCGAAGACCCTGCCACCTGGCTGGTGCGCGAGGCGAACCTGCCTGACAACGTCACTCCCGCCAATTCCAAGCTGAAAGACCCCGAGGAACGCCACCGCTTGGCCACCGTGTTCAACCGCGGCCTGACCGAACCCTCGGGCTTTATTCTGCCGGTGCAGTCCTGGCAGTCCCGCGGGCCGTCGCAGGGGCTGGGCCGCCGCTGGCGCACCGAGAAGTGGCGCCTGCGCCGGGGCCACATGTTCCTCGTGCCCGGCGACAGCCCCGTGGGCTACCGCCTGCCGCTGGAAAGCCTGCCGTGGATCCCGGCCTCCAGCTATCCCTACATCAACCCCACCGACCCCACGGTGGACCGCGCGCCCCTGCCCGCGCCCGCCCCCATCGAACCCGAGCGGCGCAGCCAGCCGATGGCCAGCTTTGTCGCCAGTTCCGAACAGGGCGCGCAGGTGCAGCAGGGCAGCCCGGTGATGGAGGTGGACGGCCACATCCGCACCGCCCTGTCGGTGGAACCCCGCGACGGGCGGCTTTGCGTGTTCATGCCCCCGGTGGTCACGCTGGAGGATTACCTTGACCTTCTGCACGCCGCCGAGGCCGCCGCAACCCGGCTGGGCCTGAAGGTGCATATCGAAGGCTACGCGCCCCCCCACGATCCGCGCCTCAGCGTGATCCGCGTGGCCCCCGACCCCGGCGTGATCGAGGTGAACATCCACCCCGCCAGCAGCTGGGACGATTGCGTGGCCACGACCGAGGCGATCTATGATGAGGCGCGCGCATGCCGCCTTGGCGCCGACAAGTTCATGATCGACGGCCGCCACACCGGCACCGGGGGCGGCAACCATGTGGTGGTGGGTGGTGCCACGCCCAACGACTCGCCGTTCCTGCGCCGGCCCGATCTGCTCAAGTCGCTGATTCTGCACTGGAACCGGCACCCGAGCCTGTCCTTCCTCTTTGCCGGCCTTTTTATCGGCCCCACGTCACAGGCCCCTCGCATCGACGAGGCACGGCATGATGCGCTCTATGAGGCCGAAATCGCGCTGGCGCAGATCGCACCCCCCGGCCATGGCCAGCAGCTGTTCCCCTGGACGGTGGACCGCCTGTTGCGCAACATCCTGACCGATGTGACCGGCAACACCCACCGCGCCGAGATCTGCATCGACAAGCTCTATTCTCCCGATGGCCCCACCGGCCGCCTGGGTCTGGTAGAGTTCCGTGGGTTCGAGATGCCGCCCAATGCGCGGATGAGCCTTGCCCAGCAGCTGCTGATCCGCGCCTTGATCGCACGGTTCTGGGATGCGCCCATCGACGGCTCGCTGACCCGCTGGGGCACCGCGCTGCATGACCGCTTCATGCTGCAGCATCATGTCTGGGCCGATTTCCTGGATGTGCTGGCCGACCTGCGCGCGCATGGCTTCGACCTTGATCCCGCCTGGTTCCAGGCGCTGGCCGAATTCCGATTCCCCTTCTGCGGCGAAACGCAGGCCGAGGGCGCGCATCTGGAACTGCGCATGGCGCTGGAGCCCTGGCATGTGCTGGGCGAAACGGGGGCCATCGGCGGCACCGTGCGCTATACCGACAGTTCGACCGAGCGATTGCAGGTGAAACTGACCGCCGCCGATCCGGGCCGCTACACCGTGGCCTGCAACCGCCGGATGCTGCCCCTGCGCGATTCGGGCGGCGGGGCGGCGGTGGCGGGGGTACGCTACAAGGCCTGGCAACCCGCCACGGCCCTGCACCCCACCATCGCACCGCATGCGCCGCTGACCTTCGACATCTACGATACCTGGTCAGGCCGGGCCGTGGGCGGCTGCGTCTATCACGTCGCCCATCCGGGCGGGCGCAGCTATGACACCTTCCCGGTGAACGGCAACGAGGCCGAGGCGCGCCGCCTGTCCCGCTTTGCCGCCTTCGGCCACACGCCCGCCGCCTATGCCCCGCCGCGCGAAACCCCGCACCCGGAGTTTCCCATGACGCTCGATCTGCGGCGGCCCGCGGGGGTGTAGGTGACCGATACGAAACGCCCCGAAAGTGCTGAACGGGCCACCGATCCGGTGGCCCATCTACTGGTAGACTATAGACCCCTTCCGGGCGTGGCGGATGAGATCTTTGCACCCGATGGCACGCTTCGGCCAGTCTGGCAGCCATTCCTCTCGGCCCTCGCCGCGATGCCCGAGGCCGACCGCAACGCCCGATTTGCGCGCGGGCTGCAATACCTGCGCGATACCGGCGTGTTCTTTCGCCATTACGGCGCGCAGGGATCGACCGAACGGGAATGGCCGCTGTCACCGGTGCCCGTCATCATCGCCGAGCGGGAATGGGACGGCATCGAGGCGGGACTCACGCAGCGCGCGGAGCTGCTGGAGCATGTGGTGGCCGACCTTTACGGATCCCAGCGGCTGGTGGCCGAGGGGCTTTTGCCCGCCTCGGTCGTGGCGCGCAACGGCGAATGGCTGCGCCCGATGGTGGGGATCACCCCCCGGTCAGGCCATTTCCTGCATTTCATCGCCTTCGACATCGCGCGGAACCCTGACGGCACATGGTTCGTGCTGGGCGACCGGGTGCAGGCCCCTTCGGGCGCGGGCTTCGCCTTGGAAAACCGGGTCGCCACCAGCCGCATCTTCCCCGAGGTGTTCCAACGCAGCCGGGTGCATCGGCTGGCCGCGTTCTTCCGCGCCTTCCGCGATGCGCTGGAAGGGCTGAGCAAACAATCGGGATCGCGCCTCGGCATCCTGTCGCCGGGGCCGCTGAACGACACCTACTTCGAGCATGCCTATATCGCGCGCTACCTCGGCTTCGCCCTGCTGGAGGGCGAGGATCTCACGGTCGAGAACGGCCATGTCATGGTGCGCACCGTCGAAGGGACCAAACCGGTCGATGTGCTCTGGCGCCGGATGGATGCCGGTTTCGCCGACCCGCTGGAGCTTGACGCCCGCTCACGCATCGGCACGCCGGGGATGGTGCAGGCGCTGCGCGAGGGGAATCTGGACATGGTCAACGCGCTGGGAACCGGTCTGCTGGAAACCCGGGCGTTTCTGGCCTTCCTGCCGCGCATCTGTCGGCACTGGATGGGAACGAAACTCCTGATCCCCAATGTCGCCACCTGGTGGTGCGGCCAGCCCACCGAACGCGCCTATGTCGCCGACCGCATCGCACGGATGACGGTGGCCCCCGCCCTGTCGAACCGCCTGCCCTTCGATGCGGACCACCCCGCCGTTCCGGGCGACGCCGACCTGCCGCTGGCCGACTGGCTGGCCCGCGACGGCGAGGCGCTGGTGGGACAGGAGCGCGTGCGCCTGTCCACGACCCCGGTCTGGACCGAGGCAGGGCTCTGCCCCCGGCCGATGAGCCTGCGGGTGTTCCTCGCGCGGACCGCGGCAGGCTGGACGGTGATGAAGGGCGGCTATGCCCGGATCGGGCGCAGCGATGACGCCAGCGCCATCGCCATGCAGGCGGGCGGCACGGTGGCCGATGTGTGGGTGATCGGCACCGGCGCGGTGCCAAAGGATTCGATGGTCCAGGCCCCGGCCACGCGGCCCTTCCGCTCTGCCTTGCCCGCACGGGCGGCGGACAACCTTTACTGGCTGGGCCGCTATGTCGAACGGGCCGAGGTCGCCACCCGTCTGTTGCGCGCCTGGCACCTGCGGCGGGCCGAAGGCGGCGCGGAAGGCGAGCATCCGCCGCTCCTGGCGCTGATGACCCGGCATCTGGCCCCTCTGGACATCGACCCCGAGGATGGCTTTTCCAATGCCATCGCCGACCGCATCGACCGGGCCCGCGACTGTGCCGGGCGCCTGCGCGACCGCTTTTCGGCCGATGGCTGGCAGGCGCTGAACAGCCTGTCGGCCCTCGCGCACGGGATGGAGGACGCAGCCCCGGGCGACGATGCCGCGCGCGGACTGTCGGTGCTGTTGCGCCGGGTCGCAGGGCTGGCGGGGCTGGTGCACGAGAACATGTATCGCTCGACCGGCTGGCGGTTCCTGACGATGGGCCGCGCGCTGGAACGCGCCGATGCCATGGCCGCCGCCATCGCGCGCTTTGCCGCCACCGGCGCGCCGGAAGGATCGCTCGATCTGCTGGTGGAGTTGGGCGACAGCGTGATGACCCACCGCCGCCGGTTCCCCGTCGGGGTGGGCCGCGACACGGTGGTGGACCTTCTGGCGCTGGACGATGACAACCCCCGCTCGATCCTGTGGCAGCTTGCCGAATTGCAGGCCCAGATCGCGCGCCTGCCCGGAGCCGGGTCAGAAGGGCCAATGCCCGACCTGCCGCGCGAAATCCTGCTGGCGCATACCGCCCTTGCGGTCAGCCGCCCGTCCGAGATCGACGCGGCCAGCCTGTCGGCCCTGCGCGGCCGTCTGAACCGGCTATCCGACCTGCTGGGCCAGAGGTATTTTGCCTGATGATCTACGATCTCGTGGCGCGCATCCGTTATGTCTATGATCCCCCGGCCGCCGCCGGGCGCAACCTCTTGCGCCTGTTGCCCGCCGACCTGCCCGGGCGCCAGCGCCTGATCGCGGGGCAGGTGACGGGGCGGCCTGCGCCCGACGAACGCGGCGACAGGGCGGATTTCTTCGGCAACAAGATCACCGAGATGGTGCACCGCCTCCCCGCACCGCAGACCGAATTCATCCTGCGCGCGCGGGTGGAGCGTCTCGCGCCTGCCGACCTGCTCGACCTGTCGCCGCCGCTTTCAGACCTGGCCACCGAGATCGAGGACGACCGCAGCCTCGCCCCCGAGGCACCGCATCATTTCCTTGGCCCCTCGCCGCGCGTGCCTGCCAGCGACGCGATCACAGCCTTTGCCCGCGACGCGACCCAGGAAGCGGGCACGGTGCGCGAGGCGGTGGAACAGCTGGGCCGCGGGCTGCATTCGGCGATGACCTTTGACGCGGAGGCGACCACCGTGGACACCCTGCCGGACGAGGCATTTGCCGACCGGCGCGGCGTCTGCCAGGACTTTGCCCATGTGATGATCGCGGGCCTGCGCGGGATCGGGGTTCCGGCCGGCTATGTCTCGGGGTTCCTGCGCACCGTGCCGCCGCCGGGGCGGCCACGGCTGGAAGGGGCGGATGCGATGCACGCCTGGGTGCGGGCCTGGTGCGGGGCAGACATGGGCTGGATCGAATTCGACCCCACCAATGGCTGCGAGGCGGGCGATGGCCATGTCGTGGTGGCCTACGGGCGCGACTATGACGATGTGGCCCCGGTGCAGGGTGTCTTGCGCAGCGCGGGCGGGCGGCGGGGCGGACACAGCGTGGACATGCGCGCGATCACGGGCTAGGCGGGCCGCCCGGGCGGGGCCCCGCCGCCACATGCGGAAACAGGCGCAGCACGAGCGGGGCCGCCGTGATGATCATGACGATCCGCACGACATGGTGCAGCGCCACAAAGGCCACCTCGGCCTGTACGGCCAGCGCCACCAGGCTCATCTCCGTCAGCCCTCCGGGTGCATAGGCCAGGATAACCTGATCCGCGGGCAACCCGGCAACCGCCGCCAGCCCCAGCGCGAACATCATGGCGATGGCGAAGGTGATCAGCGTGGCGCCCGTCGCCAGTACCAGCGCCCGGCCCACCGTCCGCGCAGGGATGCCGAGGAACCGGCAGCCCATGATCGCACCCAGCATCACCTGCGTCGCGATCACCAGCCCCCCCGGGGGCGCGCTCGCGGTAAGCCCGGTCAGATGCGCCGCCCCCGACAGGATCATCGGCCCCAGAAGCATCGGCGCGGGCAGCCGCAGCCACCGCCCCGCCACGGCTCCCACACCCCCGCAAGCCAGAAGGATCGCGATATCCGCGCCCGCCATGTCGGCCAGCGCCCCGCCACCGGGGTTTGCCCCCACCGCGTACCCCTTGATCAGTCGGAACCAGACCGCGATCACCGCCACCGCCACCACGATCCGCGCGGCATGGGCCAGAATGATCCGCCGCTCATCGGCCCCCGCTGCGCGGCCCAGCGTCACCATCTCGGCCAACCCGCCGGGCATTCCGGCGAAATAGGCGGTGACCGGATCGAACCCGCCCACGCGGCGGTAGAACGGCACCACCACCGCGGCGGCCACCGCGAGATAGGCCCCGAGTGCGGCCAGCGACCAGCCCCATGTGACCACCTGCCCCAAAAGGGCTGGGCTGAACCCCGACCCCAGCAGCACCCCGATCACCGCAATCACCGGATCGCGCCATGTTTCCGGCGCGCGGATGGGCGCCCGCGCCACTGCCGCGATCAAGGTGAAGGTCAGCGCCCCCAGCATCCAGGGCAGGGGCAGCGTCAGTGCCCGGAACACCACGCCGCCCAACCCGCCAATCAGCAGGGCAAGGGCGATATGGCCGATGGCGAATGGTCGCTTCATGTCGCCCCGGGCAAAGGAGGATCGCGGTCAGGGCGCGGTCTAGGCAGCGTCCGGGCCGGTTGCAACCCGCGCCCGGCATCCCGGCCGCTCGGATCGCCACGGGCGGGGCACCTGCATCAACTTGACACGACCGAGGCGCAGCCACCCCCGGTCAGCGCCGTCCGCACGGCCCATCTGACGGCCCGGTCCTGCAGCGACAGGGTAAAGCGCGCCGACGGGATCTCCCCCCGCAGCACCGCGCGCAGTATCTCTTGCCCGCAGATCTTGACTACCACGGTATCGCCGTCGCGACCCTGGGTCAGCCGTGCCACGGGGTCGTCAAGCTGCGGAACCAGCCTGACCGTCAGACCGAAGCGCCCGCCAAGGCCCGGCGCATCCTCCACCGACAGGATATCGCCAGGCTCTGCCTCGATCGCCGTCACTTGGGCGTCCGGCCCCAGCATCTCGATCCGCAGCAGGGCAGCGGGATCGGCCAGGGCGCCCCACGCCAGCGCCAACCAGAGCCCTGCTGCCGCCCGGATCAATAGACCACGACCGACCGGATGCTTTCTCCCGCATGCATCAGGTCGAACCCCTTGTTGATCTCGTCAAGGCTCAGGATATGGGTGATCATCGGGTCGATCTCGATCTTGCCCTCCATGTACCAGTCCACGATGCGCGGCACATCGGTGCGCCCCCGCGCCCCGCCAAAGGCCGTGCCCTTCCACACCCGCCCGGTCACCAGCTGGAAGGGCCGCGTCTCGATCACCGCGCCGGCCGGCGCCACGCCGATGATGATCGACTGCCCCCATCCGCGATGCGTGCATTCCAGCGCGTCGCGCATCACCTTCACGTTGCCGGTGCAGTCGAACGAATAGTCCGCGCCGCCGATCCGGTCGAACGGCGTTTTGGTCAGTTCGACGATGTGGTTGACCACCGAGCCGTCGATTTCGCGCGGGTTGACGAAATGGGTCATCCCGAACCGCTCGCCCCAGGCCTTCTTGTCGGGGTTGATGTCCACGCCGATGATCATGTCGGCCCCCGCAAGCCGCAGGCCCTGGATCACGTTCAACCCGATCCCGCCCAGGCCAAAGACCACCGCCTTGGCCCCGATCTCGACCTGCGCCGTGTTGATCACCGCACCCACGCCGGTGGTCACCCCGCAGCCGATGTAGCAGATCTTGTCGAAGGGCGCGTCCTCGCGCACGCGTGCCAGCGCGATCTCGGGAAGGACGGTGTAATTCGAGAAGGTCGAGCAGCCCATGTAATGCAGGATCGGCGTGCCATCGAGCATGGAGAACCGGCTGGTGCCATCGGGCATCAGCCCCTGGCCCTGCGTCGCGCGGATCGCGGTGCAAAGGTTGGTCTTGCGACTCAGGCAGGACGGGCAGGCGCGGCATTCGGGGGTGTAAAGCGGGATCACATGGTCACCCGGTTTCAGGCTGGTCACGCCGGGCCCGCATTCCACCACCACGCCCGCGCCCTCATGCCCCAGGATGGCGGGGAACATCCCCTCGGGGTCGGCGCCCGACAGGGTGAACTCGTCGGTATGGCAGATGCCGGTCGCGCGAATCTCCACCAGAACCTCGCCCGCCTTCGGGCCCTCAAGGTTCACATCCATGATTTCCAGCGGTTTTCCGGCGGCAAGGGCAACGGCGGCACGGGTGCGCATATGAGGTCTCCCTGATTTCGTCGGCGTGACGGTGCGGCAGAACCTGGCCCATGGCAACAGGCCCCAAGGATTTCTCCTTCACCCGCGTCACAGGGACCAGTAGAATGCAGTAACCCTGAAAGGTCCCCCGATGCGCCTGTTCCTGATCGCTCCCGCCCTCATGCTGGCCGCGGCCTGCACGGTCGAACCCATCCCCGAACCGATGCCGCCCGCAAGCCCGTCCTGCGGGGCAGAGGGGTTGCAGGGGCTCGTGGGCCAGCGCGCAAGCGTCTTGCAGGGCATGGCCTTTGGCTCCGAGACCCGAATCATCCGCCCCGGCATGGCGGTGACGATGGACTACCGCGAGAATCGTCTGAACATCGAGATCGACACCCGCGAACGCATCGTCCGCGTCTATTGCGGATGAAATGAATGGCCGCGCGGGATGTTCCCGCGCGGCCCCGTGATCGGCTTTCGCGGCGCTCAGCGCTTGGCGCGGTATTCGCTGTGGCAGGCCTGGCAGGTGCCGCCCACGGCCCCCATGCCCGCCTTGACCGCATCCAGCGACGACACATCCATCGCGGTGGCCGCGGCTGTCATGGCCTCGGCCTTGGCGGAGAAGTCGTCGAACATCAGCCAGATCCGGGGCGTCGCTTCCGACACGGGATCATCGGCCTCGGTCTCGAACTTGGCGGCGATGTCGGCACCGGTTGCGATCAGCGTCTCGCGGGCGGCGGCGGCGGCGGCGGCGTCGAAGGGCGTCTTGCCCTGGGCCATGCCGCCCAGCACGCCCATCGCCTTGCCCTGCTGGCTCATCAGATCCATCCGGGCCTTCACGGTCGGGTCCTGCACGCCCTCCTTGGCGACGGCGACGGTGGCGACAAGGGCAAGCGTGACAAACAGCGTCTTGGCGGCGGTGCGGGTGGCGAGACTCATGGTCAACCTCTGCTGCTGGGTGCCGGGACGGCACGAAACCGGGGGCGCGTGGCCCCATGGCTGGCATCATAGACGGGGCTTTGCGTCGCGGAAGTGACCATGTCGCGCGGCCAAGACCTCTCACGCGAATGTCATGGCCGCAGTTGCGGGCGGGCGCAGGACTCGACTCGCCCCCGGACCGCCCGATAAGAAAGAACAAAAGATGAACATATGGCGACTCATGCCCCACCGCCGCATCCTGTCCCTATGGTTCCCGCGCCTCGCGGCCGAACGCCACCTGCGGCGGCGGCGCGACGCGGTGCCGCCCCCCTTCGCGGTGGTCCGGGAGCAGCACGGCGCGCAGGTGCTGACCGCCCTGAACATGGAGGCCGAGGCGGCGGGCCTGCGCCAGGGCCAGCCGCTGCGCGACGCCACCGCGATGTGCCCGGCCCTGGTCACCCGCCCCGCCGATCCGCTGGCCGAGGCGTCCTTCCTGACCCTCTTGCGCCGATGGGCGGGCAAGTTCAGCCCCTGGGTGGCCGAAGAGGCGCCCGACGCGCTGGTAATCGACCTGACGGGCTGCGCACATCTTTTCGGCGGCGAAGAGGCGCTCCTGGCGCAACTCGGGGCGGATTGCGCCGACCTGGGGCTGACGATGCGCGCAGGCCTGGCCGACACGCGCGGCGCGGCCTGGGCGCTGGCGCGCTATGGCGGGCGCGACATGCCCGCCCCGGCCACCGCCCCCGGCGACACGATTCGGCAAGAGGCGCGCGCCACCCGCTCGCGCGCAGCCCCCCGCGCCCGGCCCCCCGCCCCGCGCGGCGTGGCGGCGCAGGGCGTCATCGCCCCCCCCGGCCGCACGCGCCAGACCATCGGCGCCCTGTCCCTCGCCGCCCTGCGCCTGCCCACGGCCACGGTCGAGGCACTGGCGGCCCTCGGCCTGCGCCGGATCGACGACATCGCGGTGCTGCCCCGCGCGGCCCTGGCCCGCCGCTTCGGCGCCGAGACGCTGCGCCGCCTGGACCAGGCGCTGGGGGTCGAGGCCGAACCCGTCGCCCCCGCCGCGGCACCTTTGCACTTTGCCGTGCGCCTGACCTTCCCCGATCCCATCGGGCTGGCCGAGGATGTGGAGGCGGCGGTGGACCGCCTCCTTCCCGCATTGTGTGACCGGCTGCGCGCCCGCGGCCATGGTGCCAGGATGGTGCGCGTCGAGGGGATGCGCAGCGACGGCACCACGGCGCGGGCCGAGGTGGGCCTCGCCCGCCCCGCCGATGCGCCCGACCGCATCCGCCCCCTGCTGGCGCTGAAACTGGGCGGGCTGGAGGCGGGCTTCGGCTTTGACACGCTGCGCCTTTCCGCCCCCGCCACCGAACCCCTGCACGCCCGCCAGACCTCGGGCCATGCCGAGGCCGCGGGCCGTGCCCTGCGCGGAAGTGCAGGCTTGGACGACCTGATCGGCAAACTCGGCGCAAGACTGGGGATGGAGGCGGTGATCCGCCTCGCCCCTGCCGAAAGCCACCTGCCCGAAAAGGCCGCCCTCACCCTGACCGCGGCCTTCGCCCCCCCCGCCACCGGCCCCTGGCCGCTGCCGCCCGCCTTGCGCCCGCTCTCCCTCTGGCCCCCCGAACCCATGACCGCCCCCGACACCCCCCGCCCCCCCGCCACCTTCCGCTGGCGCAACCGCGACCTCGCCACGATCCGCGCCATCGGCCCCGAACGCATCGCCCCCGAATGGTGGCTCGACGATCCCGCCTGGCGCTCGGGCCCCCGCGACTATTGGCAGGTGGACACCGATGCGGGCGACCGGCTGTGGATCTACCATGCGCAAGGCGGCGACATGCGGGGCGGCTGGTTCTGCCATGGCCTCCTGACCTGACCGGCAGCACGGCGGCACCGTGGCTGGGGGGCATTCTGCCCCCCGCGCGTGCCGCGCTCCCCCCTGAGGGTATTTTTTCAAAGAAGAGAACAAATTGAATAAAAATGTCCTCTTCTTTGTCCAAATACCCTTAGGGGGTGAGGCCGCAGGCCGAGGGGGCGGAACGCCCCCTGCGACGGCTCAGGCGGGCCGCGCGCCGGGGGTGAGGGCGGCGCGCAGGAAGGCCATGGGGTGGGCGCGCAGGGTCAGGCGCAGGGCGCGGTAGTCGGCGACCACCGCCTCGCCCTCGGTCGGGGGGGCGAAGGTGATGGCGGGTTCCGCGATGGCCTCACCGTCGAGGTCGGCGGCGAACAGGGGCAGGGGGGCGGGGCCGGCCAGTGCGCGGGCCTCCCACAGCGCCGCGCGGCGGTCGAGGCCCAGGGCCGCGAAGCAGTCGGCCTCGGCCAGGCGGGTGACGGTGGCGGGGGCCACGCCCGCGCGGCGCCAGACATCGGCAAGCGCGCGGTAGCCGTTGCCGCGGGCGGCCACGATCCATTGCGCGTCCTCCTCGGGGATGCCCGCGATCTGGCGAAACCCCAGGCGCAGCGCCAGGGTGCCCTGCCCGTCCTCCTCCATCGCGTTGTCCCACTGGCTGGCGTTGATGCAGGGCGGCAGCACGGTGACGCCGTGTTCGCGGGCGTCGCGCACGATCTGGGCGGGGGCGTAGAAGCCCATCGGCTGCGAGTTCAAGAGCGCGCAGGCGAAGATGCCGGGGTGGTGGCATTTCACCCAGGCGCTGGCATAGACGAGGAAGGCAAAGCTGGCGGCATGGCTTTCGGGAAAGCCGTAGCTGCCGAACCCCTCGATCTGCGCGAAACACCGCTGGGCGAAATCGTCGTCATAGCCGTTGGCGCGCATGCCCGCCAGAAACCGGTCCTTCAGCGCCGTGACATTGCCGTGTTTCTTGAACGTCGCGAGCGCGCGGCGCAGGCGGTCGGCCTCTTCGGGGCTGAACCCCGCGCCGACGATGGCGATCTGCATCGCCTGTTCCTGAAACAGCGGCACGCCCAGCGTTTTCGCCAGCACCGCGCCCAGCGCGTCCGAAGGGAATTGCACCACCTCCTGCCCGTTCCGCCGCCGCAGGTAGGGATGCACCATGTCGCCCTGGATGGGCCCCGGGCGGATGATCGCCACCTGGATCACCAGGTCATAGAAGGCGCGCGGCCGCATCCGGGGCAGGAAGTTCATCTGCGCGCGTGACTCCACCTGGAACACGCCCAGCGTATCGGCGCGGCACAGCATGTCATAGGTCGCCGGGTCCTCGGGTGGCAGGGTGGCGAGGGTATGGTGCTGGTGGTGATGCGTCCCGATCAGGTCGAAGGCGCGGCGGATGCAGGTGAGCATCCCCAGCGCCAGCACATCCACCTTCAGGATCCCCAGCGCGTCGATGTCGTCCTTGTCCCAGGAGATGACGGTGCGATCCTCCATCGTGGCGTTCTCGATGGGCACGAGTTCGTCCAGCCGCCCCTCGGTAATGACGAACCCGCCCACATGCTGCGACAGATGGCGGGGAAAGCCCTGGATTTCGTCCACCAGCGCCAGCGTCTGGCGCAATCGCGGATCGGCGGGGTCAAGCCCGATCTCGCGCAGACGCTCATCCGAGATGCCCTGGGGGCCGCCCCAGCCCCAGATCTGGCTGGCAAGCGCGGCCACGGTATCCTCGGTCAGGCCCATGGCGCGACCCACCTCGCGCACCGCGCGTTTGCCGCGGTAGTGGATCACGGTCGCGCAGAGGCCCGCGCGGTGGCGGCCGTAGGTGGCGTAGATATGCTGGATCACTTCCTCGCGGCGTTCGTGTTCGAAATCCACGTCGATGTCGGGCGGCTCGCCCCGCGCCTCGCTGATGAACCGCTCGAAGACCATCGTACCGATCTCGGGGCTGACGGAGGTGACGCCCAGCGCATAGCAGACGATGGAATTGGCGGCCGATCCCCGCCCCTGGCAGAGGATGCCGCGCGACCGGGCAAAGGCCACGATGTCGTGGACGGTCAGGAAATAGGGTTCATACCGCAGCTTGCCGATCAGGGCCAGTTCATGGTCCATCTGCGCCGCGACCTTGGGCGGCGCGCCCTGCGGATAGCGCCAGGCCAGCCCCGCGCGCGCCAGCCGTGCCAGGCGCCCGGCGGCAGTTTCGCCGTCCGTCGCCTCGGAAGGGTATTCATAGCGCAGCTCGTCCAGGCTGAACCCCAGCCGCGCCGCCACCTCGGCCGCGCGGTCCACCGCATCGGCATGGCCGCGAAACAGACGCCGCATCTCGGCCTCGGACCGCAGGCGCGTCTCGGCATGTGGGGCGGCACGGCGGCCCAGTTCCTCGACCCGGCAACCCAGCCGGATCGCCGTCAGCACGTCGCCCAGCCGGCGGCGGCGCCCCTCGTGCATGATGGGGCGGGCGGTGGCCAGCGTGGCGATGCCCAGCCGGGCGGCCAGCCGCGCCAGCCGGTCAAAGCGCGCTGCATCCTGCCCGTCATAGCGCGGGGCCATCGCCAGATGGCAGGCCCCTGGATAGCGCGCCACCAGCCGCGCGGCCATGTCGCGCCATGCAGCCCCCGTGGCGGGGTGCAGCAATAACTCCATCCCCTCGCTCCCGCAGGTCAGATCCTCCAGCGCCAGATCGCAGGTGCCCTTGACCGCCCGCCTGCGCCCCAGCGTGATCAGCCGGCAGAGCCGCCCCCAAGCCGCCCGATCACGCGGCAGGGCGGTGGCCTCGAACCCCTCGCGCGTCACCAGCCTTGCGGCGGGGATCAGGCGGGGGGGCATGCCGCCATCCCGCGCGATCTCGCGCGCGGCCACATGCGCGCGCACGATGCCCGCCACGCTGTTCTCATCCGCGATCGCCAGCGCGGAGAGGCCAAGCGAGGCCGCCCGGCGCATCATCTCTTCGGGATGGGAGACGCCGGTGAGGAAGGTAAAGTTGGAGGTGGCGGAAAGCTCGGCAAAAGGCATGGAAGGCACCGGAACATTACGGGAACAAACCTAGGCCGATTCGGCCTCCGAGGCCAGTGCCATGCGGCAAGGTTGCAGCCCGCGCGGGCAGGCCCTAGAACATGCCGACCTGTCCCGGAGACCGCCCCATGCCCGCCGCCCGCCCCGTTGTGCTGTGCATCCTTGACGGCTGGGGCCTGTCGCCCGACCGCACCGCCAATGCGCCCGCGCTGGCCGATACCCCCGCCTTTGACGCGCTGATGGCGAGCTGTCCCCATGCCACGTTGGTCACGCACGGCCCGGATGTGGGGCTTCCCAGCGGCCAGATGGGCAATTCCGAGGTGGGGCACACCAACATCGGCGCGGGGCGCGTGGTGGCGATGGACCTGGGCGCCATCGACCTGGCCATCGAGACGGGCGATTTCCGGCGCAACCCCGCACTGCTGGAGTTCATCGCAGCCCTCCGCGTCAGCGGCGGGGTGGCGCATCTGCTGGGCGTGGTGTCGGACGGCGGCGTGCACGGCCATGTCCGGCACATGATCGAGGCCGCGCGCGCGATCACCGCCGCGGGAATTCCCGTCTGGGTGCATGCCATCACCGACGGGCGCGATGTGGCGCCCTCCTCGGCCCCCGGCTATATGGACGGCCTCTTGCACGCCCTGCCGGTGGGGGCGCGCGTCGCCACCGTGATCGGCCGCTACTGGGCGATGGACCGCGATACCCGCTGGGACCGCGTGGCGCGCGCATTCGCCGCCATCCGACAGGGCGAGGGCGAGGCCGCCCCGGATGCCATGGCCGCCATCACCGCGGCCCATGCGCGCGGCGAGACCGACGAATTCATCGCCCCCAGCGTGATCGCCCCCTATGGCGGGGCGCGGGCGGGTGACGGGCTGTTCTGCCTCAACTTCCGCGCCGACCGCGCGCGCGAGATCCTGTCGGCCCTGGGCGACCAGGATTTCGCCGCCTTCGACCGTGGCCCCTGCCCTGCCTGGGCCGCGATGCTGGGGATGGTGGATTATTCCACCGCCCACAACGCCTACATGACCACCGCCTACCCCAAGCAGGACATCCGCAATACGCTGGGCGAATGGGTGGCGGCCCAGGGCCTGCGCCAGCTCCGCCTGGCCGAGACCGAGAAATACCCCCATGTCACCTTTTTCCTGAACGGCGGGCGCGAAACCCCCTTTCCGGGCGAGGATCGCCATATGGCCCCCAGCCCCCGCGTGGCCACCTATGACCTTGCGCCGGCGATGAACGCGGCCGAGGTAACTGACCATCTGGTCGCCGCCATCGGGCAGGGCTATGACCTGATCGTGGTGAACTACGCCAACCCCGACATGGTGGGCCATACCGGCAGCCTGCCCGCCGCCATCGCCGCCTGTCAGGCCGTGGATGCGGGGCTGGCCCGCGCGGTGGCGGCGCTCGGCGCGGCGGGGGGGGCGATGGTGGTCTGCGCCGATCATGGCAACTGCGAGGTGATGACCGACCCCGCCACGGGCGGCCCCCACACCGCCCACACCACCAACCCGGTGCCGGTGATCCTGGTGGGCGGCCCCCCGGGTGCCCGTCTGCAACATGGGCGGCTGGCCGACCTTGCCCCCACGCTGCTGTCGCTGATGCACCTGCCGCAACCGCCCGAAATGACCGGGCAAAGCCTGATCACCGCATGATCCGCGCCGCCGCCCTCGTGTTTGCCCTCACCCTCTCGCCCGCCACGGCGCAGACGGTGACCCTGGACGCGGCACGGGCAGCTTCGGAGTTCCAGACCGCCATCGAAGGCCTGCAGGCCGCCACCACCGCGCGCGACCGGGTGGCGGCGCTGACCCGAACCATCGGCACCTACGAATCCGGCCTGTCGGCCCTGCGCGAGGCCCTGCGCCAGGCGCGGCTGCGCGAGACCCAGCTTGCGCTGCGGCTGGATGCCAAAAGCGCGCGGGTGGCGCAGCTTCTGGGCGTGCTGACGCAGCTTGAGGCGCAGCCGGGGCCGCTCCTTCTCTTGCACCCCTCGGGGCCGCTGGGCATGGTGCGGTCAGGCATGATCCTGTCGGACGTGACGCCGGCCCTGCAGGCCGAGGTGGACATGCTGCGGGCCGAACTGACCGAACTGCGCGACTTGCGCGACCTGCAGACCGGCGCGGCGGCCACGCTGGCCGAGGGGCTCACCCGCGCGCAGGAGGCGCGCACGGCGCTCAGCCAGGCGATCAGCGACCGCGCGCCCCTGCCGCGCCCCTACACCGCCGACCCCGCAGCCCTGCAGAACCTTGTTGACAGCGCTGCAACGCTGGAGGCCTTTGCCGCCAGCCTGCCACCCCTGCCCGAGGCCGACGGCGCCATCCGCGATTTCGCGTCGATGCAGGGCCTTTTGCCCGCGCCCGCGCGCGGCACGCTCCTGCGCCGGGCGCATGAGGCCGACGCGGCCGGCGTGCGCCGCCCCGGCATGGCTCTGGCCACGCGGCCGCAAGCCCTCGTCACCGCGCCCGCTCCCGGCACCATCCGCTATCGCGGCCCCTTGAAAGACTACGGAAACGTGATCATCCTGGAACCCGGCGGGGGCTATCTTTTGGTCATGGCAGGTCTTGGATCGGTTTTCGGCGAGACGGGCGAGGTTGTGGCGGCGGGTGCGCCGCTGGGATTGATGGGCGGGTCCGACCCCGCTGCGCAAGATTTTGCGAGCATCGACGGTACAGGTGCGCGCGAGACCGAAACGCTCTATATCGAGATGCGACGCGGCACCCGGCCGGAAGATCCGGCCCCCTGGTTTGCCGCCTTGGGAGAACAGGACCGACAATGAGAAAGTTCGTGATGGCCGCTCTGGGCGGCACCGTGGCAGGGGTTATTCTGACGACGCAGGTCGCGGGCCCCCTTGTCGCCCAGGAGGCCAAGCGCAATGCTTCGGTCTATGAACAGCTCGACCTCTTCGGCGACATCTTCGAGCGTATCCGCAACCAGTATGTCGAGGAGGTGGACACCTCCAAGCTGATCGAGGCTGCAATCAACGGAATGCTGACCTCGCTCGATCCGCACAGCAGCTATCTGGCCGCCGATGCATTCCAGGACATGCGGGTGCAGACGCGCGGCGAATTCGGCGGCCTCGGCATCGAGGTCACGCAGGAAGAGGGCTTCGTCAAGGTGGTGACGCCGATGGACGATACCCCCGCCGCCGCCGCCGGGATCGAACCGGGCGACTTCATCACCCATGTAAACGGCGAATCGGTGCTGGGCCTGACGCTGGATGCGGCCGTTGACATGATGCGCGGCCCCGTGGGGTCAGAGATCATCATCACCGTGGTCCGCCAGGGCACCGCCGAACCCTTCGACGTGTCGATCATCCGCGACACGATCAAGCTGACGGCGGTGCGCACCCGCGCGGTGGGCGAAACCATCGTGCTGCGCGTGACCACCTTCAACGACCAGACCTATCCGGGGCTGGAGGCCGGCCTGAAGAAAGAGGTCGAGGCGCTGGGCGGCATGGACAAGGTGGCGGGGATCGTTCTTGACCTGCGAAACAACCCCGGCGGCCTTCTGACCCAGGCCATCAAGGTCTCCGACGCGTTTTTGGAAAAGGGCGAGATCACCTCGACCCGCGGACGCAACACCGGCGACGGCGAGCGGTTCAACGCCACGGCGGGCGACCTGAGCAGTGGCAAGCCGGTGGTCGTGCTGATCAACGGCGGTTCGGCTTCGGCGTCCGAGATCGTGGCGGGCGCCCTGCAGGACCACAACCGCGCGATCGTCGTGGGCACCAAGAGCTTTGGCAAGGGGTCGGTGCAGACCGTGATCCCGCTGCGGGGCGACGGCGCGATGCGCCTGACGACCGCGCGCTATTACACGCCCTCGGGCCGCTCGATCCAGGCGCTTGGCGTGGCGCCCGACATCATCGTGCAGCAGCCCCCCCGCCGCCCGGCGGGCGAAGAGGCCCCCGCCCCCCGTGCGGGCCGCACCGAGGCGCAACTGCGCGGCGCGCTGTCCAACGATTCGATGACCGAGGATGAGCGGGCCTTGCTGGAGGCCGACCGCGCCCGCGCCGAGGAAACCGCCAAGCTGCGCGAAGAGGATTACCAGCTGGCCTATGCCGTGGACATCATCAAGGGGCTGTCGGTGATCTCGGCCAACGGGACAAAGTGACCGCGTCTGCCGGTGACGACGTGGTGGACCCCGCCACGCTGCCCTATCGTCCCTGCGTGGGCGTGATGCTGGTCAATCGCGACGGTCTGATCTGGGCGGGCCAGCGCATCGACAGCCCTTCGCCAGCCTGGCAGATGCCGCAGGGCGGGATCGACGACGGCGAAAAGCCCGGCGCCGCCGCCCTGCGCGAACTGCGCGAGGAAACCGGCGTCACGCCGGACCTCGTGACACGGCTGGACAAGATGCGGGGCTGGGTGAGCTATGACCTTCCGCCCGACCTTCTGGGCAGGGTTTGGGGCGGCAAGTATCGCGGGCAGAGGCAAAAGTGGTTCCTGTTCCGCTTCACGGGTGCGGACCATCAGATCCGCATCGACGCGGAACCGCGCGAATTCTCACGCTGGGCCTGGGTAGATCCTGACGGGCTGGTCAACGGGATCGTGCCGTTCAAGCGCGCCGTCTACGAGCAGGTCATCGCCGCCTTCCGCCCACATCTTGCGGGTGCGCGCGCCTGACAGGTGCCCCGCTATTCCGCCGCCAGCGGGATCGCCCCGCCGACGCCCGCGCAGATTTCGGCGACAATACCGGCGATCATCCTGCGGAAGGCCTCGAAATCCGGGCGACGCGTCACCAGCGCCTCATCCATGTAAAGCGCGCGGTCGATCTCGACCTGCACGACGTGGCAGCCGCGCGAGGGGCGGCCATAGGCCTGCGCGATGAAGGCCCCGGCAAAGGGTGCGTTGCGCGCCACCCTGAGGCCCGCGCTGCGAAAGGCGGCCTCGACCCGTTCCATCACATCCGCCCCTGCCGCCGCACCGAACCTGTCGCCCAGCACCACCTCGGGGCGAGGCTGGCCGGGCCGCGCATGGGCCTCGATCGCCTCGTGCGGCATGGAATGGCAGTCGATCAGCACCGCCTGCCCGAACAGCGCCCGCGACTGGTCCAAAAGCCCCTTCAGCGCCGCGTGATAGGGATGCCAGACCTGCGCCAGCCGCACCTCGGCCTCGGCGCGCGCGATCCGCCCGCCATAGATCGCGCGCCCGTTCGCCACGACGCGCGGGATCACGCCCAGCCCCGAGGCGATGCGCGGGTTGTGGGCCGACCGGGCCACGCCGTCGATCAGCGCGGGGTCCAGTTCATCTGGCGCCCGGTTCAGGTCGATCCAGGCGCGCGGGCGGCGCGCGGCCAGCAGCGGCGCGCCATGGGCCGGCACATCGGCGAAGAGGTCATCGACAAAGGCATCCTCGGACGACCGCAGCGTGATCGGGTCAAGCTGGCTTGCCCGCAGGAACTCCGCCGGATAGGCCCGCCCGGAATGGGGCGAGGAGAACACCGCGGGGCTCGTGCGGTGGACCGGCAGGTGCAGGGTGAAAGCCTCGGTCGTCATGCAGCCTCCGCAAGCTTTCGCGCAACATAGCGGGCAACGGGCCGATGTCCAAAACCTCTTGCGCCCCCCCGCCCAACCTTTTATAGCCCATCCACCCGACGCGGTTCCGCCCGCGTCGTTTTTGTTGGTGCGGGCGGGTCCGGGTCGGTCGTGGGCGGTTAGCTCAGCGGTAGAGCACTACGTTGACATCGTAGTGGCCACTGGTTCGATCCCAGTACCGCCCACCATTCACCGCCTCCGGGTCCGGGGGCACGTTGTTTTCAATCGGCGCAGACGCGCCGCGAACAGGAGAAGGCCGATGAAAGTTGCGAACTCGCTCCGCTCGCTGAAGACGCGTCATCGCGATTGCCAGGTCGTGCGCCGCAAGGGCCGCGTCTATGTGATCAACAAGACGCAAAAGCGCTACAAGGCCCGCCAGGGCTGAGGAACGCCGTTCCCCGCGAGGGACGGACAGGGCCGCCGCCGGGCAACCGGGGCGGCCTTTTCCATGGGCCAGATAAGGGGTGTCCCACGATGGGACGCCTGTGCGATCCTTTGAAATCAATCGGTTGGGGTGGCCGCCTTTACGTTTCGTTAGCACCTGTGCGGGGTGTGGAAGCCTGCGCATCGTTGGTCTTGCGCTTTGACAGCCAGAAACCGACGGCCGCCGCGATGCAGGCCCAGAGCAAATGCGCGCCCAGCCCGTGCTGGAGGATCGTGATACCCGACTGCGCTTCGATCAGCGCGCCGACAGCTGCCGGCAGGGACAGAAAGCCGAACACGCTACCTGCGGCGTTCAGGCGATCGCCGAGGTCGGCAGAGCCTCGGACCACATGCCGGTTGAGCGCCTTGCCCAAGGCGCCACCCAGAACAATCCCTGCATAGGCCCCGCCGAAGATGACGAGCACCCCAAGCAGGGCTTTCCCGTTCCCGATCAAAAGGGCGATCAGGCTGATGGCCGCGATCGTCCCAAGGTATCCTTGGCCACGTTTCAATTTTCGCAAGGAGCCGCGCATGACGCAGGGTTAGCACATGTCGATGACATGTCCACGCGCGGGTTTCGCGACGCTTGCCCTTCGGCGGTGCCAGTGTCGCGCAAACCTGTGTCGCGGAAACCTGTGTCGCGGAAAGGCGTTCGACACCGCCGGGCCCTCGCCGCGCGCGACGGCTTGAGCATGATGTTTGCCCGGTCAGGCCTGCGGTCCACCTACCGCGCCATGCCGTGATATTCGGGGTTCGGCGCCATCGCGGTGGCCGAGGCCATGCGGTTCGACATGGCGTAGAAGCCCGCGACGGCGGCGATGTCCCAGATGTCGCGGTCGGTGAAGCCTGCGGCGCGCAGCGCCTCACGGTCGGGTTCCTCGATGGTATGGCTGGCCAGGGTCGTCTTTTCGGTGAAGGCCAGCATCGCACGGGTGCGTGGGTCCAATGGGGCCGCGCGCCAGTTCTGGGCGATGGTTTCGGCCAAGGCGGGATCGCCTGTCAACTGCCGCAGCGCGGCGCCATGCGCGGTCAGGCAGTAGTGGCAGCGGTTGAGGGCGGAGACGGTGACGGCGATCATCTCGCGCTCGGCCTTGGTGAGGTCGGAGGGCGCCAGCATCAGGTCGTTGTAGAGCGCCATGAAGGCGCGCAGCTTTGCCTGGTCGAAGGCATAGGCACGCAGGACGTTGGGGACGAGGCCCAGCTTTTCGGTGCATTTGGCGAAATAGGCGGCGATGTCGGCGTCCAGCGGGTCGGCCTGCGGCAGGGCGAGGGCGGTGGGCGATTGTGTCGGGGACATGGTTGCACTTTCGGATGGGGGACGGGCGTGGCAGGGTTTCGCGCCGCATGGAGGCCAGAATGCACCCCTATCCCGCCTTTCGCCAGCGATCCGAGGCCGATGCGCTGGCCTTTGCGCGGGACCGGGGGTTCGGCGTGCTGGTGGTGAACGGCGCCGAGGGGCCGCTGGCCGCGCATGTGCCGTTCGAGATCGACGCGGAGGGGGCATCGCTGATGCTGCATCTGGCGCGGTCCAATCCGATGCTGCGGGGCGGTCTGCCCGCGCAGGGCGTGATGATCGTGTCGGGACCGGATGCCTATGTCTCGCCCGACTGGTACGGCGTGCCCGATCAGGTGCCGACCTGGAACTACGTCTCGGTGCATCTGCGGGGCGCGCTGGAGGTGATGCCTGCCGAGACCTTGCGCGCGCATCTGGACCGGGTGGCGGCGGGGTTCGAGGCGCGGCTGGCGCCAAAGCCGCCCTGGCTGGCCGACAAGATGACGCCGGGGGTGCTGGAGCGGATGATGCGCGCCATCCTGCCCGTGCGGCTGGCGGTCGCGGCGGTGCATGGCACGGTGAAGCTGAACCAGAACAAGACGGACGAGGCGCGGGCGGGCGCGGCGGCGGGGATCGACGCGGCGCGGTTGGGCTTGGCGGCCGGGGAGATCGCGCGCAGGATGCGTGACGGGTGATGCTTTCGGTGCGGGCGCGGGCTTTACAGGCGCGCGGCAAGGCCGCATCCTGTGACGCAGGTCCATGTTGCCTGATCCTGTAGGGGGGCCGCCATGCCGTTGCCGATTGTCGCGATCCTGCCGCCGCTGGCGCTTTGGGCCATGCGGGCAGGTCTGGCGGGCGCTGCGGTCTGGGCCCTGCGCCGCGTGGTGCGGCCCGGGCGGACCGACCAGCGCGCCGAGGAGGCTCTGGACGATCTGGGCGAGGGGCTGGCCGCCCACGTGCCCGCCGACGCGGAGGGCCAGCGGAATGCGGCGCTGCGGCTGCGGCGGGTGATCCGCTGGCCGGGCGGCGGGGTGGAGGTGGACCTGGCCGCCATCGCCCGGCTTCGGATGCGCCGGGTGGCGGGGTCGGATGCCTCCGGCGGGGATATTTGAACCAAGATGAACGGCGCAGGCATGAGGCTTTATCACGCGCCGACCTCGCCCTATGTGCGCAAGGTGATGGTGCTCTTGCACGAGGCGGGGCGGGTGGCCGAGGTGGCGCTGGTGCCCGCCTATGGCTCGCCTCTGGACCCGGGCTCGATGCCGGTGGGGCAGAACCCGCTGGGCAAGCTGCCCTGTCTGGAGCGTGACGATGGCAGCCCCCTGCATGACAGCCGGGTGATCTGCCGTTACCTCGACGACCGGTTCGGGGCGGGGATGTATCCGGGCGCGCGGCTGTGGGAGGTGCTGGTGGCCGAGGCCACGGCGGATGGCATCCTGGATGCGGCGCTTCTGATGGTCTACGAGGGGCGGCTGCGGCCCGAGGGGATGCGGTTCGACCCCTGGGTGGAGGGGCAAGGGGCCAAGATCGCGCGGGCGCTGGACTGGCTGGAGGCAGGCGCGCCGGAGGGGCCGGTGGACATGGGCCAGATCGCGCTGGGCTGTGCGCTGGGCTATCTGGATTTCCGGCTGGGCGACCGGGACTGGCGGGCGGGGCGGCCCGGGTTGGCCGCGTGGTATGGCGGGTTTGCGGCGCGCGCCAGCATGCAGGCGACGGTTCCGCCGCTGTAGACTGCAGAGCTTCAGGTCCAGCGCGACAGGCGGCCGGTCACGCGCAGCCGCAGGCGTGCGAGCCTGCGCTGGCCGTCCGACGCGAGGGCGGCCATGACGCGGCCGAGTGCTGCGCGCAGGCGGCTGCGCGCGGGCGAGGGGTGCCGCAGCGCGCGGTCGCAGCCATATCCCAGCAGGGCGCCGGCCAGCACCTGCCAGATGTCGTGCTTGTGCCCCTCGATCCGGCTGGCCCCGACAAAGGCCGCCGCAGCGATGACGGCAGCCTGCGCCACCGGCGCGGCGCGCAGGCAGTCATGCGCCAGCGAAGACGCCCCCAGCACCGCCGTCGAGGTGTGCGCGGAGGGAAACCCCTTGCCGCCGCCATCGGGCCGCCGGTTGATCTCTGCCCCGCCGAGGCCGGTCTTGGCCGCATGGGCGGTGGTGAACATCACGGCATAGCGCAGGAAGAACTCCGCCCCCTCGCGGCGCGATCCGGCGCAGGCCCAGGCCAGCAGGGGCAGCGCCACCTGCAGCCGGTCGCCATAGCGCAGCGCCGAGGGCGGCGTGACCGCGATCACAAGCGCCAGCACCACAAGAACGGCCTGGGCGCGCGAAAGGAACAGGAGAATCGGGCGCATGGGGATCGGTCCGGTTGCCAAAGTCCCAAGGTTAGCGGCACGCCATGACAGCGGTGCGACGTCTGTAAGCAGGAGTTGCACGGGGCTGTCCAAGCTTCTGGCGCGCTGCGACAAAACCGCCATCTGGCGGGCCAGTTACCCCATCGTGGGCCTTGCGGATGCGGTTTCCGCCTTTGTGTGCTGGACGCGTCCTACCCGGGCCGCTAGATAACGCGGGGTTGGGGTTGCATGCGTCATGCGGCCCCGCAGGAACATTGGGCCGCCCTCTGCGACGGCCACGGAAGGGAGAAGACAACCGTGTCCCACGCCGAAGAACCCGCAGCCACGCGCCGCGACTTTCTGTACTACGCCACCGCCGGGGCCGGGGCCGTCGCCACCGGCGCCGCCGTCTGGCCGCTGATCAACCAGATGAACCCCTCGGCCGATGTGTCGGCTCTGGCGTCGATCTTTGTCGATGTCTCGGGGGTCGAGGAAGGCACGCAGCTCACCGTCAAGTATCTGGGCAAGCCGGTGTTCATCCGCCGCCGCACGCCCGACGAGATCGAGGCTGCGCGCGCCACCGCGTTGTCGGACCTGCCCGACCGGATGTCGCAGAACCCGAACAAGGCCGGAACCGATGCCTCCGACGCGAACCGGACGATGGACGCGGATGGCGAATGGCTGGTGATGATCGGCGTCTGCACCCATCTGGGCTGCGTCCCCATCGGCGACGGCGCGGGCGATTTCGGCGGCTGGTTCTGCCCCTGCCACGGCTCGCACTATGACGAGGCCGGGCGCATCCGCCGTGGCCCCGCGCCGCGCAACCTCGACATTCCCGTCGCGTCCTTCGTGGACGACACAACCATCAAGCTCGGGTAAGGAGAACCAAACATGGCTGGTATTCCGCACGACCATTATGAGCCGAAGTCCGCGGGCGAAAAGTGGCTGCACCGCCGCCTGCCCATCGTCGGGCTTGCCTATGACACGATCATGCTGCCGACCCCCAAAAACCTCAACTGGATGTGGATCTGGGGCATCGTGCTGACCTTCTGCCTCGTTTTGCAGATCGTCACCGGCATCGTGCTGGTGATGCATTACACGCCGCATGTGGACATGGCCTTTGCGTCGGTCGAACACATCATGCGCAACGTGAATGGCGGGCACATGCTGCGCTACATCCACGCCAACGGCGCGTCCCTGTTCTTTGTGGCCGTGTATCTGCACATCTTCCGCGGTCTTTACTACGGGTCCTACAAGGCCCCGCGCGAGGTGACGTGGATCATCGGGATGCTGATCTATCTGGCGATGATGGCCACGGCCTTCATGGGCTATGTGCTGCCCTGGGGCCAGATGTCGTTCTGGGGCGCCACGGTGATCACCGGCCTCTTCGGCGCGATCCCCGGCATCGGCGATCCGATCCAGACCTGGCTGCTGGGTGGTCCAGCGGTGGACAATGCCACGCTGACGCGGTTCTTCAGCTTGCACTACCTGCTGCCCTTCGTGATCGCGGCGCTGGTGGCGGTGCATATCTGGGCCTTCCACACCACGGGCAACAACAACCCCACCGGGGTCGAGGTGCGCCGCACGTCCAAGGAAGAGGCGGCGAAGGATACCGTGCCGTTCTGGCCCTATTTCGTGATCAAGGACCTCTTCGCGCTGGCCGTGATCCTGCTGGTGTTCTTTGCCATCGTGGGCTTCATGCCCAACTACCTGGGACACGCCGACAACTACATCCCCGCGAACCCGCTGGCGACGCCCGCGCATATCGTGCCGGAATGGTATTTCCTGCCCTTCTACGCGATCCTGCGCGCCTTCACCGCCGATGTCTGGCTGGTGCAGTTGACGCAATTCGTCACCTTCGGCATCGTGGACGCCAAATTCTTCGGCGTGCTGGCGATGTTCGGCTCGATTGCGGTGATGGCGCTGGCGCCCTGGCTTGACACCTCGTCGGTGCGTTCGGGCCGGTATCGCCCGATGTTCAAGTGGTGGTTCGCGCTTCTCTGCGTGGATTTCATGGTGCTGATGTGGGTGGGCGCGATGCCGGCCGAAGGCATCTACAACTGGATCAGCCTGATCGCCTCGACCTACTGGTTCGTCTATTTCCTGGTGATCCTGCCGCTCCTGGGCGTTATCGAGAAACCGATGACGCCGCCCGTGACGATCGAGGCGGATTTCAACGCGCACTACGCCAAGCCGAAGTCGTCCTATGGCGGTGCCATGGCGCAGCCGGCCGAGTGAGAAAGGATATCCTGTGATGATCCGCAAGATCGCAATCGCCGCCGTCTCTGCCCTGGCCCTCTTGGCCGGGGCGGCCCTGGCCGCGGTCGAGGCCCCGCACATCCACGACACGGCCTTTTCCTTCGAGGGGCCGTTCGGCACCTATGACCAGATGCAGCTGCAACGCGGGCTGCAGGTCTATACCGAGGTCTGCTCGGCCTGCCACGGGCTGCAGTATGTGCCGATCCGCACGCTGGCCGACCCGGGCGGCCCCGCGCTGCCCGAGGATCAGGTGCGCGCCTATGCCGACACGCTGAACCCCGTCATGCTGCCCGACGGGGATGAGCGGCCGCGCATCGCAACCGACCATTTCCCGCATTCCGGGCTGGAGAATGCGCCGGACCTCAGCCTGATGGCCAAGGCGCGGGCCGGATTCCACGGACCCTATGGCCTTGGGATCAACCAGCTGTTCAGGGGGACGGGCGGGCCGGAATATATCGCGGCCCTGTTGACCAGCTATACGGGCGAGGAAAAGGAAGAGGCCGGCGTGATCTATTACGAGAACACCGCCTTTCCGGGCGGCTGGATCGCGATGGCCCCGCCGCTGGATGACGGGCTGATCGACTATGCCGACGGCCATGACAACTCGGCACATCACCTGTCCGAGGATGTGGCGGCCTTCCTGATGTGGACGGCGGAGCCGAAGATGATGGCGCGCAAGCAGGCGGGCTTTACCGCCGTGATCTTCCTGACCGTGCTGTCGGTGCTGCTCTACCTGACCAACAAGAAGATCTGGGCGGATGTGAAGGGCAAGAAGGTCAACATCTGATCCCGGCCGCCCGTCGGAACCGCGAAAGGCCCCGCTGCCGTGCGGGGCCTTTTTCGTGGCGGGCGCGCGGGTGGCGGCAGGTGCCTCCCTCCCCCCTCGTGGGGGAGGGATGGGGAGGGGGGGCTGCCCCGGCGGCAGGTCAGACCGAGACGGTCGCCTTCAGCCTCTCGTGCCCCAGCTCGGCCCTGCTGCCCGACATCGCCACTGCGCCGCGCTTGAGCACATAGAACCGGTCACCCAGGCCGTAGGCGAAATCGAAATACTGTTCCACCAGCACGATGGCCATGCCGCCCTTGCCCTTCAGGTATTCGATCACCCGGCCGATCTGCTGGATGATGTTGGGCTGGATGCCCTCGGTCGGCTCGTCGAGCAGCAGGACGCGCGGCTTCATGATCATCGCCCGCGCGATGGCCAACTGCTGCTGCTGCCCGCCCGAAAGGTCGCCGCCGCGGCGGTGCAGGAACTCCTTCAGGATCGGGAACAGGTCATAGATCTCATCCGGGATGCGGTGTTCGGATCTGGGCAGAAGGGCAAAGGCCGTCTCCATGTTCTCGCGCACCGTCAGCAGCGGAAAGATCATCCGCCCCTGCGGCACCACCGCCAGCCCCTTTTTCGCCATGCCCTGCGGGGGGAGGCGGCCCACCTCCTCGTCCCCGATCCAGAGCCGCCCGCCCGACCGCGGATGCGTGCCCGCCAGCGCCTTGAGGAACGAGGTCTTGCCCACGCCGTTGGTGCCCATGATGCAGGTCACCTCGCCCGCGCGGGCCTCGAAATCCACGCCATGCAGGATCTGCGCGCCGCCGTAGTTCAGGGTGAGGGAGTGCGTGCGGATCATCGGTTGCTCCTGCTCAGATTGCGGGACCGGGGGCCAGCCCCCGGACCCCCGGGATATTTGGGGACAGAAGAAACCGGCATCGGTCAGCGGCCCAGATAGACGTCGATCACCTGCTGGTTGCGGGTCACATGCTCGAGGCTGCCTTCGGCCAGCACCGAGCCTTCGTGCAGCACGGTGACCTTGCAGTTGAGGCGGCGCACGAAGTCCATGTCATGTTCCACCACCACCACCGCGCGGGTTCTGGCGAGGTCCACGAGGAGGGCGGTCGTCGCCTCGCGTTCGGCCAGGGTCATGCCGGCGGCGGGTTCATCGACGAGGAGGAGGCGTGGTTCCTGTGCCAGCAGCATGCCGATTTCCAGCCACTGCTTTTGCCCGTGGCTGAGTTCGCCGGACTTCCTGGGCAGGGCCTCGGCAAGCCCGACCTGCGCCGCAAGCGCCGCCACGCGGGCGTGGTCGGCAGGCGCGGGTCGCCATGCGAGGACGGCGAGGGGGGAGCGTTTGGCGCGCAAGGCCAGCATCAGGTTGTCGGCCACGGTCTGATCCTCGAACACCGTGGGGCGCTGGAACTTTCGGCCGATGCCCGCGCGGGCGATCTGGGCCTCGGACATCTTCAGCAGGTTCAGGAGTTTCTCGCCAAAGGTGACGCGGCCCGTGTCGGGGCGGGTCTTGCCGGTGACGATGTCCATGAAGGTGGTCTTGCCCGCGCCATTGGGGCCGATGATGGCGCGCAGTTCCACCGGGGCGATGGTGAACGACAGGTTGTTGATGGCGCGGAAGCCGTCGAAAGTGACCGAGATGCCGGAAACGTCCAGAAGGCTCATTCCACCGCCTCCCTTTCGCGCAGGGAGCCGGCGTCAGGGCCAAGATCGGCGCCGTGGCGTTGGGGGGTGCGCAGCTGCGCCCAGAGGTCGAAGAGGCCGCCGATGCCCTTGGGCGCGAACAGCGTGACCGCGACGAAGGAAAGGCCCAGCGCCACCGACCACCAGTCCACCCATTTCAGCGTGGCAAAGCCCAGGGGGATGTCGGGCGCGCGCCCGCCCGTGAACCATGACGACAGAAGCGACACCAGCGCCGCCCCGATCACCGCGCCGTAAAGCCGCCCTCGCCCGCCGATGGCCACCCAGACCGCGAGGTAGATCGAGGCGATGGGTGCCAGTTCCGCCGGGTTGATGATGCCCGCCTGCGGATAGTAGAGCGCCCCGGCGATGGCGGCGATCACCGCCGTCAGCGTGAAAAGGAAAAGCTTGTAGCTCTCGACCGAATAGCCAAGGAAGCGCACGCGCGCCTCGTCGTCGCGGATGCCGCGGATCACGCTGCCGAACTTGCCCGAGACGATGACGGCGGCGGTGACATAGCCCAGCGCCAGGGCCGCCGCCGAGGCCCAGAGGAACCAGACCGACAGCGTGGCCTGCGGCACATGGCCAAGGCCGGGGATGTTTTGCAGGCCCGACAATCCGTTGTTGCCGCGCAACCCGCTGTCGTTCTGGAAAAGCCACAGCGCCAGCGCCAGCGTCATCGCCTGCGTCAGGATCGACAGATACACCCCCGTCACCCGGCTGCGGAACGCGAGCCAGCCGAACACCCCCGCCAGCACCCCCGGCACCAGCACCACCAGCGCCAGTTGCGCGGTCAGGCTGTGGGCGAAGGACCACACGAGCGGGATCTCCGACCCGCCCACCACGCCGAACACCTGCGTGCCGATGCCCGTGCGGATCTCCTCATGGGTGGCGGGAAGGGGCTGGCCCGCGAGCGAGGCGATCACGATCTCCTCTGTCCGGGCATACATCAGCCACATGCCGATCATATAGCCGCCAAGCGCGAAAAACGCCATGTGGCCAAGGCTGAGCACCCCCGCGTAGCCCCAGATCAGGTCCATCGCGATGGCGGCAAGGCAGAGGCACAGCGTCTTGCCCAAGGTCTTGACGAAGGAGGTGGAGATGACGCCGATCCCGAAGCCTTCGGCCAGGATCGTCACGCCCATCGTGAACGCGGCCAGCGCCAGCAGGAACCACAGGACCGACGGATTGCGCGCGATGAAGGATCGTTCCATGGCCTCAATCCCCCGCCGCGCGGCCCTTCAGGGCGATGATGCCCCGCGGCCGGACCTGGATGAACAGGATGATGAAGAGGATCATGAAGGTCTGCGCCGCCAGCGTGTTGGACGGGTTCAGCCATTCGATCCCCTTTTGCAGCGTGCCGATCAGAGCGGCCCCGGCCAGCGTGCCCCAGATGTTGCCCACGCCCCCCACCACCACCGTCATGAAGGACTGCACGATATAATCGTTGCCCAGTTCCGACGTGACCTTGGCGAAGAGCCCGATCGCCACGCCCGCCAGCCCCGCGATCCCCGATCCCAGGCCGAAGGTCAGCATGTTGATGCGGTCGGGGTTGATGCCCATGGAGGCGGCCATCGAGGGGTTCTGCTGCACCGCGCGCACCTCCAGCCCCAGCCGGGTGCGCGTCATGACGAACAGGATGATCAGCAGGAACACCACCGCCAGCCCGAAGATCGCGATGCGGATGTGGCTGATCGACACGACATCGTTGAACGAAAGCGCGCCGTCCAGCCAGCCGGGCGAGGTGAGCGGGCGCGCCTGGGTACCGAAGATGTTCTTGGCGATCTGCTGCAGCGCGATGGAAATGCCGAAGGTCGCGAGCAGCGTTTCCAGCGGGCGCTTGTAAAGGTGGCGGATCACCAGCCGTTCCATCGCGACGCCCGCCAGAAACGCCACGGCAAAGGCCAGCGGCAGGGCGACCATGATGGAGACGGTGTAATCCGGGATCACCAGCTGCACGCAGTAACCCGTATAGGCCCCCATCATGATGAATTCGCCATGCGCCATGTTGATGACCCGCATCACGCCAAAGGTGATCGCAAGGCCCACGGCGGCGAGGAAATAGATCGACCCCAGCGACAGCGCGTCCAGCGCGAGGTCGGCGGCCAGCATGAACCCGACCCGCGTGTTGATCCGGCCCAGCGCCGCGCGGGCGGCGTCGGTGATGGCTGGGTCGGGCTCGATATAGGTGTCATAGAACCGGTAGCTGGCGATGGTGGCGGCCACCTCGTCCGAGGTGGCGGCAACGGGCACGCGGCCTGCGGCCTCGAGCGCGGTATAGGCGCGGTCGCGGGCCGCTTGCGTGCCCAGTTCGGCCAGCGGGATGCCCGCGACGGCACCACCCTCGATATTGGCGATCAGTGCCGCGCGCTGTTCGGCGATGGTCAGGGGGGCGGGGGCCGCGCCCTGTGCGACCAACAGGGCGAAGGCCTCGGCGGCGGTGATGTCACGGCCCACGTCCAACTCTCGCGCGATATTTGCGCCCGCAGGCGCTGCGGTCGCGGCGATCCGGCGGGTGGCGAGGATCGGGTTCAGCGCGCCGCGCAGGTCCAACCCCAGATCGCCGCCGAAGCTGCCGATGGCAGCCACGCGCGCGGCGGCGTCGGGATCGAAGCGGATGGTCAGCAGGCGTTCCAACCGCAGCTTCTGCGCGGCAAGGCCCGGATCGGGGTCGGCCACCTCCAGCGCGCCGCGCAGCGCCTCCAGCTGCGCCTCGCCGGGGTCGCGGGCGATGGAGGCGAGGGCCGCGCGGCGTTGCGCGGGGTCGGGGTCGGTCAGCTGGAATTCCACAAGCGCCGTGGCGATCAGGCCGCGCACGCCGGCATTGGGGCGGATCGGCGTGATCTCGGCACGGGGCACGGTGCCCGCCTCCGCGCCCGTCAGCGGGTCGCGCAGGGCATAGGCCCCCGGCGCCTCGGCAATCAGGAAAATCGCACCGTCTGCACGGCGCTGCCCCAGCCCCCGGTCGGCCCAGGCGGTCAAAAAGGCCGGAACGGCCGGATCGGCCGTTTCCACCAGCGCGTCGATCACCGGGCCGATGGTCTGGCGCGAGGGGTTGGCGATCTGGTCGCCGTATTGCACCAGCGCGGCGGCCAGGTCGGCACGGACCGGCAGGGCCATGAGGATCATGGCCACAAGGGACAGCAGGAAGCGGCGCATGGGGTTCTTTCAGGTGATCGGGCGGGTGATCGGGGGGCCGCGCGGGCGGCCCCCCGGCCTTGGATCAGTAGTTCGACCTGATCTGCACGCAGGTCTTGGTGACGGTGTTGTACATCCCGCAGCCCAGCGTTTCCCAATCCGCCTCAAGCACCGCCGATTCGGGCAGGAAGTCGGTCCAGGCATCACCCGGCACAGGCTCGGTCGCGCTGATGATGTCGAACTGGCCATCGGCGCGGATCTCGCCGATCAGCACGGGCTTTGTCAGGTGGTGGTTCGGCAGCATCTTGGCGATGCCCCCGGTCAGGTTCGGCACCTCAAGGCCATACATCGCGGTGCGGACGGCATCGACATCGGTGGTGCCCGCCTTCTCGACCGCCTGCACCCAAAGGTTGAAGCCGATCACATGGGCCTCCATCGGGTCATTGAACACGCGGTTCTCGCCTGCAAAGGCCTTCCACTTGGCGATCCATTCGGCATTGAGGTCCGACTCGGCCGTCTGGAAATAGTTCCAGGCCGCCAGATGGCCCACGAGGTTCGAGGCATCCAGACCCGAAAGCTCTTCCTCGCCCACCGAAAAGGCCACCACCGGAATGTCATCCGCCGACACGCCCGCCGCCGCGAGTTCCTTGTAGAACCCGATGTTGGCGTCGCCGTTGATGGTGGAGATCACGCCCACCTTCTTGCCGTCGGCACCCAGCGCCACGACATCGGCCACGATCTTGGACCAGTCGGAATGCCCGAAGGGGGTGTAGTTCACGAAGATGTCGGCTTCCGCGATGCCCTTCGATTTCAGATAGCTTTCCAGGATGTTGTTCGTGGTGCGCGGATAGACATAGTCGGTGCCCAGCAGCGCGAATTTCTGAACCCCCAGTTCCTCAAGGAAATAGTCGGTGGCGGGAATGGCCTGCTGGTTCGGGGCAGCCCCGGTGTAGAACACGTTCTTCGACGATTCCTCGCCCTCATACTGCACCGGATAGAACAGAAGGCCGTTCAACTCTTCGATCACCGGCAGCACCGATTTCCGCGACACGGAAGTCCAGCAGCCGAACATCACATCCACGTTCGAGACGGTCAGCAACTCGCGCGCCTTTTCGGCAAACAGCGGCCAGTCCGACGCGGGGTCCACCACCACCGCCTCCAGCTGCCGGCCCAGCACGCCGCCCTTGGCGTTCTGCTCGGCGATCAGCATCAGCATCGTGTCCTTCAGCGTCGTCTCCGAAATCGCCATCGTGCCCGACAGCGAATGCAGGACGCCGATCTTGATCGGCTCCTGCGCGGCGGCGGCACCGGTCAGCGCCAGCGCCAGACCCGTCCCCGCCAGAATTCCCTTCAATCCGTTCATTCCAATCCCCCTTGTGGGGCCGCCGGGTCTTGATCTTCCCGCGTTTCGGGGACAGATCCCGGTCGGCAACTTCGGTTGCACCCCGTGCGGTGGTGGCAGGTTTGCAAGCTCGGTCGCCACCGCACATCCTGTGACCGGGCGGCAAGCTGTCCCGGCGCAATCGTCACCAGACCGGGGACGCTGCGCTGCGGCAAGTGATCGGTGCGGGCGGGAGTGCCCTCCGCGCGCCGCCGCCGAAATTTCAGTCACTTTCCGGTGATCCGCCCCAAAAAGCGGCACAGCCCGTGCGGCACAGTCGCAGGCCACGACTCACCGCCTGCCTCAACGCGGCTTGTCTGACAGCCCATAGCCCTTTACCTCTCTGGAACCGCCATACCGGAGCCGCCCCCGTGACCCCATCGCCCGCTGACGACCCGCGCACCCTCGTCTCCACCGACTGGCTCGCCAGGCACCTGAAGGATCCTGACCTGCGCATTCTAGATGCCAGCTGGCACATGCCCGACCAGGGCCGCAACGCGCAGGCGGAATACCAGGCCGCCCATATCCCCGGCGCGCGCTTCTTCGACATCGACGAGATCGGAGACCAGCGGTCCGCCCTGCCCCACATGGCCCCCCCGCCCGAGAAATTCATCAGCCGGATGCGCGCGATGGGGGTGGGCGACGGCCACCAGGTGGTGGTCTATGACAGCACGGGGATATTCTCCGCCGCCCGCGTCTGGTGGACCTTCCGCCTGATGGGCAAGCTGGACGTGGCCGTGCTCGACGGCGGCCTGCCCAAATGGCAGGCCGAAGGGCGCGAGGTCGAGGATATGCCGCCCGTCCTGCGCGACCGCCACATCACCGTCAGCCGCCAGAACCATCTGGTCAAGGACGTGACGCAGGTTGCCCACGCCTCCAAACTGGGCCTGGCCGAGATCATCGACGCCCGCGCCGCCCCCCGCTTTCGCGGCGAGGTGGCCGAACCGCGCCCCGGCCTGCGCTCGGGCCATATCCCGGGGTCAAAGAACCTGCCCTTCGCCGAGGTGCTGAACCCCGACGGCACGATGAAATCCGGCGACGCCCTGCGCGCGGCCTTCGAGGGCGCGGGCGTGGATCTCACGCGCCCCGCCATCACCACCTGCGGCTCGGGCGTCACGGCGGCGATCCTCAGCCTCGCGCTGGAACGTCTGGGCCACCGCAACCATGCGCTCTATGACGGGTCCTGGTCGGAGTGGGGCATGTATGAAGACCTGAAGGTTGCGAAAGGATAGCCCCATGCTGGAAACCCTGACCCCGCAGCCGCAGGACAAGATCCTCGCCCTGATCGCCGCCTTCCGCGACGATCCCCGCACGGACAAGATCGACCTCGGCGTGGGCGTCTACAAGGACGGGACCGGCCTCACCCCCGTCATGCGCGCGGTCAAGACCGCCGAGCGCCAGCTGTGGGAGGCCGAGCGCACCAAAACCTATACCGGCCTCACGGGGGAGCCCGATTTCCACGCCGCCATGGCCCACCTGATCCTGGGCGAGGGCGCGCCCCTGGACCGCCTCGCTGCCATCGCCACGCCGGGCGGCACCGGGGCCATCCGGCAGGCGCTGGAACTGATCCGGCTGGCGGCACCGGGCGCGCGGGTCTGGCTGCCCGATCCCACCTGGCCCAACCACCCCTCGATCATCCGCTACCTCGGCCTGCCCATGGCGACCTACCGCTACTTCGACGCGGGCACCCGCGGGGTGGACATGGCGGGGATGCTGGCCGACCTCGACACCGTCGCCCCCGGCGATGTGGTGTTGCTGCACGGCTGCTGCCACAACCCCACCGGCGCCAACCCCACGCCCGAGGATTGGGCCCGCATCGCCGAGGTGCTGGACCGCCGCCGCGCCATGCCCTTCATCGACCTCGCCTACCAGGGCTTCGGCGACGGGCTGGAGGCGGATGCCGCCGCCACCCGCATGATCGCCGCCCGCTTCCCCGAACTCCTCATCGCCGCGTCCTGCAGCAAGAATTTCGGCATCTACCGCGAACGCACCGGCCTTCTGTTCGCCCTGACCGATCCCGCCCGCCGCGCGGTGGTGCAGGGCAACCTCGCCTTCCTGAACCGCCAGAACTACAGCTTCCCCCCCGACCACGGCGCGCGGCTGGTGACGATGATCCTGACCGACCCCGCCCTGCGCGCCGACTGGCAGGCCGAACTCGACGATATGCGCGCCGCCATGCTGGCCCTGCGCCAAAGCCTCGCCGATGCGCTGCGCCAGGCCACCAATTCCGACCGCTTCGACTTCATCGCCACCCACCGCGGCATGTTCAGCCGCCTTGGCGCCGCGCCCGCACAAGTGGAACGCCTGCGCGCCGAACACGGCATCTACATGGTCTCGGACAGCCGCCTGAACATCGCGGGCCTGAACGCGGCCACCGTGCCGGTGCTGGCCCAGGCCGTGGTGGCCTGCGGCATCTAGACCGGCAGCCGCGGCGCCCCTGACCGCGCAAAGATGGGTATTTGTGCAAAGAAGAGAACAGGCGGATGCCCCTGCTCCTCTTCTTTGTCCAAATACCCAATTCCCCGCCTGCCCCGCGCGTTGCCCTCTCAGAACCGGCGTCCGCGCACCAAAAAGGCCCGGGCGTTTCCGCCCGGGCCCATGCCGGCTGAGGGGGAGAGGCCTCAGCCCTTGGCAAACTCGGGGTAGGCCTCGAGGCCCAGTTCGGCCTTGTCCAGCCCCATCATCTCATCCTCGGCCGAGGGCCGCAGGCCGCCCATCGCCGTCTTCAGGATGGTCCAGACGATGAACGAGGCGACAAAGACAAAGGCGCCGATGGAGGCAAAGCCGATGATCTGCGTCACGAACGAGGTGCCCTCGGTGTAGAACGGCACCGCCAGCGTGCCCCACAACCCGGCCAGAAGGTGCACCGGAATCGCGCCCACCACATCGTCGATCTTCAGCTTGTCCAGCATCGGGATCGAGAAGATCACGATCACGCCGCCAATCGCCCCGATCCACAGCGCCCCGAACAGCGACGGGTCCAGCGGCCCCGCAGTGATCGACACGAGGCCTGCAAGGGCTCCGTTCAGCACCATGGTCAGGTCCACCTTGCCATAGACCAGCTGCGACAGGATCAGCGTAGTGACAGCCCCCGCCGCGGCCGCCATGTTGGTGTTGGCGAAGATCACCGCCACCGCATTGGCGTCAGCCTCGGTTCCCAGCGCCAGTTGCGAGGCGCCGTTGAACCCGAACCAGCCCATCCACAGGATGAACGTCCCCAGCGTGGCCAGCGCGAGGTTCGACCCGGGCATCGGGTTCACCTTGCCATCCTTGCCGTATTTGCCCAGACGCGGGCCGAGCACCATGGCCCCGGCAAGGGCCGCGAAGCCGCCCGCGGCGTGCACCAGCGTCGAGCCCGCGAAATCCGAAAAGCCCATCGCGTCCAGCCAGCCTTCGCCCCACTGCCATGATGCCTCGATCGGATAGATGAACCCGGTCAGGACCACGGTGAAGATCAGGAACGGCCCGAGCTTGATGCGCTCGGCCAGCGTGCCCGACACGATCGACGCCGTGGTGGCGCAGAACATCAGCTGGAAGAAGAAGTCAGACCCCGTGGCATAGCCGTCATCCAGCGCCGGCTCGCCGCCGATGCTGGCAAGGCTGAAGGCCCCCAGATAGCCTTCGATGGTCCAGCCGTCGCCCGGATACATCAGGTTGTAGCCGACGAGCCAGTACATGATCGCTGCGATCGAGAACAGGCCGATGTTCTTGGTCAGCTGCATCGTCACGTTCTTGCTGCGGACAAGACCCGCTTCCAGCATCGCAAACCCTGCCGCCATCCAGAACACCAGGATGCCGCCGATCAGGAACAGCAGCGTGTTGAAGATGAACACGTTGTCGATGGCGGGTGGCGCCTCGGCCACGGCCTCGGCGACCGCCTCGGTGGTGGCCGCGGCGTCCTGAGCATGTGCGGGTGCCGCCAGCGCCATCCCCAGCGCGGCCAGCCCCATGAGCGTTTTCCAGTTGAGCATCTTGGTCACTTTCCCTATCCCCGCCCGCGTCACAGCGCGTCGTCGTTGAGCTCGCCCGTGCGCACCCGCACGGCGTGTTGCACGTCCAGAACAAAGATCTTGCCGTCGCCGATCTTGTCGGTCTTGGCCGTCTTGGCGATGGTGTCCACCACCGCTTCGGCCAGGCTGTCCTGCACCACGATCTCCAGCCGCACCTTCGGCACGAAGTTCACGGCATATTCGGCACCCCGGTAGATTTCGGTGTGGCCCGACTGGCTGCCAAAGCCCTTGATCTCGGTCACCATCATGCCGCGCACGCCGATGGTGGTCAGCGCCTCGCGGACCTCCTCGAGCTTGAACGGCTTGATCGCTGCTATGATGAGTTTCACATCGGTCCCCTTTCGTCTGACAGGCGACCCGCCGGAGCGGTCACGGAGATATCAGGGGGCGTCGGGACGGAGCGCTCAAGGAATGGGCGGCCATCCGCTCGTGCATTCCCGAGATTTCCGCCCAATTTTTACACTTCTGCAGCAGTTGGATTATTTTTTAGGCAAACCTGTGAACCGAATCGTGATTGCCCGGCTTTCCCTTTTCCCGCGCGACCGGGTATCCTGCCCGGCGGAGCAGCACGCAGCGAACGGGCGTCAAGGCATGGGCAGAACGGGCAAGGGTGGCGCGCCTCTGGTGGCGGATCGCCGTTACAGGGCGGCGAGCGGCGGTTCGGGCGGCGGTTCGGGCGGCGGTTCGGCGGGGGGAACCGGGGGCGGGGCCAAACGTCCCGCGCCGCGCAAGCCTGCCCCACGCAGGCCCCGCCGCCGTGGCCTTTTCGGGCTTCTGGCGGGGATCGTTGCCTTTTTCTGGCGGCTGGTCTGGGGCGTCGTCTGGCGCAGCACGGCGGTGGTCGCGCTGATCCTCGCCCTCACCGTGGGCTATTTCTACGCCCAGCTTCCCCCCGTCTCCCAGCTGACCGATGGCCGCGCCCGCGGCTCGGTCACGTTGACCGACCGCGAGGGCCAGGTCTTTGCCTGGCGCGGTGAAACCTTCGGCCATATCGACGCCGACTCCGTCTCCAGACACCTGCGCAACGCCGTCATCGCCACCGAGGACAAGCGGTTCTACAGCCATCTCGGCATCAGCCCGCGCGGCATCGCCGGGGCCGTCCGCATCAACCTCTCGGAAGGCCGCAGCGCGCTGAGCGGCAACGGCGGCTCCACCATCAGCCAGCAGGTGGCGAAACTGCTGTGCCTCGGCGTGCCCTACGATCCCGCCCAGTGGAAGACCGAGGCCGCCTATGAAGAGGACTGCCGGAAGGGCAGCGTCTGGCGCAAGCTGAAGGAAATGCCCTATGCCTTCGCGCTGGAGGCCCGGTATTCCAAGGCCGAGATCCTGACGATCTACCTCAACCGGGCCTATCTGGGTGCCGGCGCGCGCGGGTTCGAGGCCGCGATGCAGCGCTATTTCGGCAAATCCGCGCGCGAGGCGACGCCGGCGGAGGGCGCCATGCTGGCGGGCCTGTTGCGCGCGCCCTCGCGCTTTGCGCCCACCAACAACCTGCAACGCTCGCGCGACCGCGCCGCCGTGGTGATCGGCCTGATGCAGGAACAGGGCTATCTGACCGCCGCCGAGGCGGCAGAGGCCCGCGCCAATCCCGCGCGCCTGTCACCGGCGGCCGAGACGAAATCGGGCGGCTATTTCGCCGACTGGGTGATGGATTCGGTGCCCTCCTTCCTGTCGAAAACCACGACCGAGGATGTGACCATCCGCACCACGCTGGACCAGCGCCTGCAGCGCGCGGCGGAAACCGCCGTGGCCGAGGTGTTCAAGACCAAGGTGCGCGAGGGGTCCAAGGCCGAAACCGCCGTGATCGTGATGTCCGCCGATGGCGCGGTGCGCGCCATGGTGGGGGGGCGGGCGGCACAGCTGCCCGGCGCCTTCAACCGCGCGACGATGGCCAAGCGCCAGACCGGGTCGAGCTTCAAGCCCTTCGTCTATGCCGCGGCGCTGGATCAGGGGTTCAGTGCGGCGGATTATGTCGAGGATGCCCCCCTTACCATCAACATTCCAGGCTCAGGCCCCTGGTCGCCGCAGAACTACACCAGGGATTACAGGGGCGTCGTCACGGTGTCGGACGCGCTGAAATGGTCGCTCAACACCGCCGCTGTCCGCATCTCCGAGGCGGCGGGGCGCGAGAACGTGCGCCGCGTCGCCACCGCCTTCGGCATCGACAGCGATCTGGCGGCGGGGCCCGCGCTGGCGCTCGGGGCCTCCGAATCCACGCTGATCGAGATGTCGGGCGCCTATGCGGGCATCCTGAACGGCGGCACCGCCGTCCGGCCCTACGGCCTGGTGGAACTGCGCCTGCGCGGCCAGAACGACGTGCTGATGGGGCAGGAGGGCGGCTTTGGCGAGCGGGTGATCTCGGAACGTGCGGCGCGCGAGCTGACCTGGATGATGACCGAGGTGATCACCGGCGGCACCGGCACCCGCGCCCGCCTTCCGGGGCGCGAGGCGGCTGGCAAGACCGGCACCACCTCGGCCGCGCGGGATGCCTGGTTCATCGGCTATACCGCCGATTATGTGGCGGGCGTCTGGATGGGCTATGACGACAACACGCCGCTGGCCGGGGTGACGGGCGGCGGCCTGCCCGCCGAGATCTGGAAAGAGGTGATGGTGCGCGTGCACGACGGTCTGCCCGCCCGCCCCCTGCCGATGGACCGGCCCGAATGGCGCCGCCCCCCCGATCCCGCCCGCGCCAGCGGCGCCCCGGTGCCCGTCGATGTGGGCCAGACCGGCAACCAGCCGGGCGGCTGGCCGCCCGAGACCCCGCCGCAGCCCTATGACGTGGCCCCGCGCCAGCCCGACCTGGCCGAACAGATCCTGCGCGAGGTGCTGGGGATTTTCGGCGGCCAGTATTAGGGCGGCCGGGCGTCACAGGTCCCCGGCCTTGGCCTCCATCGCCTTGCGGGCCTTGGCGGCCAGGCTTTCGGCGACGGCGTCCAGCACATCCTTGACCGCCGGTTCGATCTTGGCGGGGTTCACCCCGTCAACCTTGCCGCCGCCGTCCAGCATCGCGTGCAGCTTGCGCCCCGGCATCAGGACCACCTGAACCGACAGCTTGGCCGAGATGACCTTGGCGGATGTGTCGAACTCCAGTTCCCTGACCGTGCCGGAAACCTCGAACCCCTTGGCGTCCTTCGGGAACTTGCGCACCAGCTCCAGCTTTGCGGACCCCTTGATGATCTTGCCCAGCATGTCTTCGACGTGACCGGCGGCGCCCTTGGTCGCGGCTGGATCAAAGGTCTTGATCACTGACACCTTGTCGACGGCTACGGGTGTTTTCTGCGCGCCCATGGTTCTCTCCGGTGAGGATCGAATACGGGGACAACAACTGTCCTGGGACCTGAATGCATACCGATCCTGCGCCCGGATCCTTACCATGAAACCGCACGGAACCCCAGCGCGTTCGCGCGGACACCGTCAGGCGCGTTTCAGGTCCTCGACCAGCGCCGCGATATCGCCCCGGCGGCGGTCCAGCATGGCGCCGATCTCGGTGCGTTCGGCGGCCAGCATGTTCACACCCTCGATGATGATGTTGAAGAACATCTGCTTGCCGCCCCTTTCGGAGACGTGCCAGCGCAGGTCGAACGGCGACTGGCCGCGCAGGCGGGCCAGCGAGGTCACCTCGAAATAGGTCTTGATCGGCTTTGCGCCCGTCACCTCGATCTGCCCCCCGATGAATTCGCGGAAGCGGCGGCCGTATTTGCGGCTGATGTAGCCCTGGAAGGCAGCGGTAAAGGCCTGCATCTGGGCCGGCGTGGCCGATCTGGCGGCGGGGCCCAGCGTCGAGCGGGCGATGGTCGGCACATCGGCATAGCGCACGAAGATGCGCTCGAAGTCCGCGAACATCGCGGATTCGGACTTGCCCGAGTTGATCGTGCTGTTCACGTCACCAACCGCCCGGTCGATCAGCGACCGCGCCGTGCCGACGTCCAGTGCAAGGGCACCCCCGGGCAGGGCGGCCACCGCGGCGGCGGCGGCCCCGACGGTCAGCAGCATCCGGCGCGACAGGGGTGAGGTTCGGGTCATGGCACTACTCCGCATAAGGATCGACGAAGTCATCCTCGCCGCCGCTCTGGCCCAACTGGAAGCGGCGGTTCTGCAGATACAGGAGGCGCGCCTGGGCATAGCTGTCCGCGCTATCATATAGGATCGAATCCACCGTATCGGAATAGCGGTATCGATCACCAAGCCTTGATCCCGCCCCGGCCAGCGTGGCCAGCGTGCCCTCGCGCGGGGGCAGCAGCAGGCGGACGGGGTTGATCACCACATCGACGACCTTGCCGATCGTGTCGCGGTCGGTCGAAGGGCCGATCAGCGGCAATTCGTGATAGGCCCCTTCCGCCATGCCCCAGACATGCAGCGTCTCGCCGAAATCGGTGGGGCGCCCCTCGATGCCCATCGCGCGCGCCGGATCGAAGATGCCGCCGATGCCGATCGTGGTGTTCAGCACAAAGCGCAGCGTGTTCTCGATGGCCGGGCCGGGGCGGCCCTGCAGCACGCTGTTCAGCACATCGGCCGGCGCGTCGAGGTTGCCCGCGAAATTCGCGATGCCTTTGCGCACCTGCGGCGACACCGTCCCGCCATAAGCCCCCGACACGGGTTTCAGGATGCTCCGGTCCAGCGCCCGGTTCTGGTCGTGGCGGGCGCGGTTGTTCGCCTCGTCGGGGTCGTAATGGGGCTGCACGGGGGCGGGGGCGGCACAGGCCCCGAGGACAAGCAGTGCCGAGACCATGAGGCGCGCGCGCGGGCGAGCATACCGGCGGAAGGATGACCCAGAAAAAAATGGCATTCGCGCGTCCACCTGCCTATCGTCTTGCGCCAAGGGACAAAGGATAGCCCTGCCGCCGCAATGACAACCCCTAGTCGGGCCAGTTGCCCAACACAACCGGCGCGGGGTCGGGCCTCAAGGCTCCGTCAACACATCCGGCGGATTGTCGCGAATGAAACCGGTGGCGGGCCGTTGTCACCCTGTCCACCGCCCCAGGGATCAGAGGCAGCACATGACCGGGATAGACCGCCGCAAGGGGCAGGCCGAACTGCGCACGGCGCGCGCCGGGGGGGGCCTCCTGGTTGCCGTCGCGGTATTCTCGGTGTTTGTGAACCTCCTCCTGCTCACCGGGCCGCTTTACATGCTGCAGGTCTATGACCGCGTGCTGGGGTCGCGGTCGGAGGAGACGCTGATCGCCCTGTCGATCCTGGTGGCCGGGCTGTTCCTGGCCATGGGCCTTCTGGACCATGCGCGGGGCCGGGTCATGGGGCGGCTTGCCGCGCGGTTCCAGGACCGGCTGGACCGCCGCGTGTTCGAGGCTTCGGTGCGCCGCCTGTCGGTGTTGCCGAACGATCCCGTCGCCGCGACCGGAACGCGCGATCTGGAGGCCGTGCAGCGGCTGATGGCCTCGCCCGTCCTGCTGGCGCTGTTCGACATCCCCTGGACGCCGCTCTTCATCGCCGCGATCTTTGTCTTTCATCCCATGCTGGGCTGGCTGTCGCTGGTGGGCGGGGCGGTGGTGATCCTGCTGGCGCTGGCGAACCAGGTATCATCGCGCAGCCCCCTGATGCGCCTGAACGCGGCCCAGTCCGCCGCCGAACGCACCGCCGACACCCTGCGCAACGAGGCCGAGACGGTGCAGGCGCTGGGCATGGCCGGGGCCGGGTTCACCCGCTGGAACCGCCAGCGGGCCGAGGCGCTGGCGCGGGCGACCGAGGCGGGCGATGTCGGCGGCGCCTTTACCGTCGGCAGCCGCACGTTCCGGCTCGCGCTGCAATCGGCGGTTCTGGGCCTTGGCGCCTGGCTGGTCCTGCAAGGGCAGCTGACGCCCGGCGCGATGATCGCGGCCTCGATCCTGCTGGGCCGGGCGCTGGCCCCGGTGGAGCAGGCCGTGGGCCAATGGGCGCTGGTGCAGCGCGCGCAGGAAGGCTGGCACCGGCTCTCGGTCCTGTTGTCGGTCCAGCCGCCCGAACCCGCGCGCACCGCCCTGCCGCGCCCGCGCGCCGCCCTCGACGTGGCGGCCCTGTCGGTGGTCCCGCCGGGCGAATCGCAGGCGGTGCTGCGCGGCGTGTCCTTCCGGCTGGAGCCGGGGCAGGCGCTGGGGGTCATCGGCCCCTCCGGCTCGGGCAAGTCCACGCTGGCGCGCGCCATCACCGCCGTCTGGCGGCCCGCCGCAGGCCGCATCCGGCTGGACGGCGCCACGCTGGACCAGTATCCGCCCGACGCCCTCGGCGCGCTCATCGGCTATCTGCCGCAGCGCGTGGCGCTTTTTGACGGCACCATCGCCGACAATATCGCGCGCCTTGCCGACACCCCCGACGATGCCGACGTGGTGGCCGCCGCCCAGGCCGCCGCCGCCCATGACATGATCGTGAACCTGCCCGATGGCTATAACACCCGCGTCTCGGCGCTGGGTGGGCGGCTCTCGGGCGGCCAGATCCAGCGCATCGGCCTCGCGCGTGCGCTTTACGGCGATCCGGTCCTTCTGGTGCTGGACGAACCGAACTCCAACCTCGACAATGACGGCTCGGCCGCGCTGAACCTCGCGATCCGCGACCTCAAGGCGCGCGGTGGCTCGGTCCTCATCATGGCGCACCGGCCCGCCGCGATCCAGGAATGCGACGTGCTGCTGGTGATGCAGGACGGGATGCGCGCGGCCTTTGGCCCGCGCGACCAGGTGCTGCGCGAGATGGTGAAAAATCACACGGACATTGTCCGCCAGGCGGGCCCCGGAGGTGTGGCATGACGTATTCCGCGCGCGCACCGCTGATCCTCGGAGCCCTCACGCTGGCGGTCCTGCTGGGCGGCTTTGGCTACTGGTCGGTCGGCACCACCCTGACCGGCGCCATCGTCGCCTCGGGCCAGATCGAGGTGGAACAGAACCGCCAGATCGTGCAGCACCCCGACGGCGGCGTGGTTGAGGCGATCCTGGTGGCCGATGGCAGCACCGTCACCGCGGGCCAGCCCTTGCTGCGGCTCGATGGGTCGCTCCTGCGGTCCGAGCTGTCCATCGTCGAAAGCCAGTTCCTCGAAATCCTCGCCCGCCGCGGCCGGCTGGAGGCCGAGCGGGATGAGGCCGCGGCCCCCCGCTTTCCCGAGGAACTGGTGACGCTGGCCGCCACCCGCACCGATGCCGCCGAGCTGATGGAAGGCCAGCGCCGCCTGTTCGAGGCGCGCCGCGATACGCTCGCCCAGCAATCCGAACAGCTGGCCCGCCGCGCCGACCAGACCGCCGCGCAGATCGTGGGGATCGACGCGCAGATCACCGCCATGTCCGACCAGCTTGCCCTGATCGGTCAGGAAATGGCCTCGGTGCAGGAGCTTCTGGACAAGGGGCTGGCGCAGGCCGCGCGCCTTCTGGCGCTGCAACGCGAAGAGGCGCGGCTGCGCGGCCAGACGGGTGAGCTTGCCGCCACCCGCGCTGCCAGCGAGGGCCGCATCACCGAACTGGAGCTGGAGGTGCTGCGCCTCGCCGCGACCCGGCGCGAAGAGGCCAACAGCCAGTTGCGCGACATCGGCTTTCGCGAGCTGGAACTGGCCGAACGCCGCCGGGCGCTGGCCGAACGCATCGCCAGACTGGAGATTGTGGCACCCGTGGCGGGCATCGTGCTGGGCCTGCAGGTCACCACGCCGCGCGCCGTGCTGCGCCCGGCAGAGCCGGTGATGTATCTGATCCCGCAGGACCGCCCGCTGGTGATCGCGGCCCAGATCCCCACAATCCACATCGACCAGGTGCGCCCCGGCCAGCCCGCAGTGCTGGTCTTCTCGGCCTTCTCCTCGCGCACCACGCCCGAGGTGCTGGGCACGGTGTCGCGGGTCTCGGCCGATGCCCTGACCGATGACCGCAGCGGGGTCACCTACTACCGCGCCGAGATCCTGCCCGATCCGGGCGAACTGGACAAACTGGCGGGCCTGACCCTGATCCCCGGGATGCCGGTCGAGGCGTTCATCCGCACCGAAGAGCGCACGCCGCTGGCTTATCTCATCAAGCCCTTCACCGATTATTTCGCCCGCGCCTTCCGCGAAAGCTGAGGGGGGGGGCCGGGCGCGGCTTCGGCCAGACCTTAACGCTTTGCACCGCCCCCGCGCGCCGTGTCGGGACGGAAAACCGACGCAAAACCGACGCGCGCGGGACGGATGCCAGACGCCCCCCGCCGCCGCTTGCGCCGCCCCCGCCACCTCGGTAGCCTGCCGTCGAACCTCAGGCCGGAGCACCCCCCATGCACCCTATCGACGCCCGCCTCGCCGACCTCGGCATAACCCTGCCCGAGGCCCCCGCGCCTGCCGCGAACTATGTGCCCTTTGTTGTGGCCACGGGCGGCCTCGTGCATGTCTCGGGCCAGATTTCGCAGAATTCTCAAGGACTTATCAAGGGAAAACTCGGCGTGGACCTGGATGCAGAGGTCGGCGCCGCCGCCGCCCGCGCCTGCGCGATCAGCCTTCTGGCGCAGGTCAGAAAAGCCTGCGACGGTGATTTCGGGCGGCTGAAACGGGCGGTGAAACTGGTGGGCTTCGTCAATTCCGCCCCCGATTTCACCGACCAGCCAAAGGTCATCAACGGCGCCTCGGATTTCCTCGTCGCAGCCCTCGGCGACGCCGGCCGCCACGCCCGTTCAGCGGTCTCGGCGGCCTCGCTGCCCTTTGGCGTAGCCGTTGAAATCGAAGGGATTTTTGAGATCGAGCCATGACCCGCGCGCCCCTCCCCCCGGCCTTTCTGACCACCCCCATCGCCCACCGCGCCCTGCATGACCGCCGCCTGAACCGCCCCGAAAACAGCCCCGCCGCGATCCTTGCCGCGGTCGAGGCGGGCTACGGGATCGAGATCGACCTGCAACTGTCGTCCGACGGTCAGGCCATGGTCTTTCACGACGAAACCCTTGACCGCCTGACCGCCGAGACCGGCCCCGTGACCGCCCGCACCGCCGCCGAACTCAGCTCCATCCGCCTGAAAGACAGCGACAATTTCATCCCCACCCTGCTCTCGGTGCTGACCCTGATCGCAGGCCGCGTGCCCCTGCTGATCGAGATCAAGGACCAGTCCGGCACCATGATGGCCACCGATGGCCGCCTCGAAGCCGCCACCGCCGCCGCGCTTCAGGGCTACCATGGCCCCGCGGCCGTGATGTCCTTCAACCCCCGCGCCGTCGCCACCATGGCGCGCCTCGCGCCGCAGATCCCGCGCGGCCTGACCACCTCCGCCTTCGACCCCGCCGCCTGGGCCCCCCTGCCCGCCGCAACCTGCGACCACCTGCGCGCCATCCCCGACTTTGACGCCACCGGCGCAAGTTTCGTGTCGCACGAATGGCTTTACCTCGACCGCCCGCGCATCGCCGACCTGAAGAACGCCGGCGCCGCCATCCTGTGCTGGACCATCCGCACCCCGCAGGACGAGGCGCGCGCACGCGCCATTGCCCACAACGTCACCTTCGAAGGCTACCCCGCGCCCGTCCCGGCTTGACCGTCGCAGCGCCCGCGCCATTTCACGATACGGGGTGGATTGGCCCCTTCCAGCGCACCGGACATTCCCCCATGGACGCCCTCGCGACCGAGATCACGCTGCACGCTCGCATCTCCGAGGTTCCCGCCGCCGAGTGGGACGCGATGGCCTGTCCCGAATGCGCCGACGGCGGCCCCGCGAACGACCCGTTCACCACACACAGGTTCCTGTCCGCACTGGAAAATTCGCGCTCGGTCGGCACCGGCACCGGCTGGGCACCGCGCCTGCTGGTCGCCCGCCAGGGCGGGCGCGCCATCGCGGCCGCGCCGATGTATGCCAAGACCCACAGCCAAGGCGAATACATCTTCGACCATTCCTGGGCCCATGCCTATGAGCGCGCGGGAGGTCGCTACTATCCCAAACTGCAGATCGCCGTGCCCTTCACCCCCGCCACCGGGCGGCGCTTCCTGACCCTGCCGGGGCATGAGGAGGAGGGCCGCGCCCTCCTGGCTGCCGCCGCCATCGAGGTGGCGCGGCAGGGGCGGATGTCCTCGGTCCATGTCACCTTCTGCACCGAGGCCGAGGCCGCGGCAGGTGAGGGCCTGTCCCTGATGCGCCGCACAACCCAGCAATTTCATTGGGAAAACCGCGGCTATTCGAGTTATGACGACTTTCTTGCCAGCCTTTCCAGCCGCAAGCGCAAGGCCCTGCGCAAGGAGCGTGCGACCGCGCAGGGCTTTGGCGGCACGATCCGCGTGCTGACGGGGGACGACCTTGAGCCCCGCCATTGGGATGCCTTCTGGACCTTTTACCTGGACACCGGCGCGCGGAAATGGGGCACGCCCTATCTGACACGCGCCTTCTTTGACCTTCTGCACCAAACGATGCGCCACGATGTGCTGCTGGTCCTGGCCGAACGGGATGGGCGACCGGTGGCAGGGGCGCTCAACTTCATCGGGCGCGAGACGCTCTATGGCCGCTATTGGGGGAGCTGCGAGGATCACCCCTGCCTGCATTTCGAACTGTGCTACCATCAGGCCATCGATTGGGCCATCGCCCGGGGCCTGCGCCGGGTCGAGGCCGGCGCGCAGGGCGAACACAAGCTCGCGCGCGGCTATCTGCCCGCGGAATGCCATTCCCTGCACTGGATCGCCGATCCCGGCCTGCGCCGGGCGGTGGGGCAGTATCTGGATCACGAACGCCGCGCGGTGGATCAGGAGATCGAGGTGCTGACCACCTACGGCCCGTTCCGCCGCTGCGCCCCCGACACCGACGACCGTGACTGACCTGCCGCAGGAGGACCGCCTATGCCACGCCCCGAGAAACTGAGCGACCGCAGCGTCCTCGCCCCGCTTCTGCAGGCTGGCTGGGCCCATGACCCCACCCGCGACGCCCTCACCAAATCCTTCCGTTTCAAGGATTTCACCGAAGCCTTCGGCTTCATGACGCGCGCCGCCCTCTGGGCCGAGAAATGGGATCACCACCCCGAATGGTCCAACGTCTATCGTAATGTCACCGTCACGCTGACCACGCATGACGCGGGCGGGCTGACGGAACTGGATATCCGGCTTGCGGCAAAGATGGACGAGATTGCGGGCTGACCGCGCGGCGGTGTGTTGCAAGACATCGCGACGGAGCCTTCAAAGGCTCCGTGCCGAAGTTTTGCAAAACTCCGGGGCCCGGCCTCAGGGCAGGCGCGCCAGCAGGCCGGGGTCCGCATAGCCGTCGGGCACGAGACCCCGCGCGCGCTGAAACCCGCGGATCGCCGCGATGGTGTTCGGCCCGATCCGCCCGTCCACGCCTTTTGTGTCGAACCCCGCCGCGGTCAGCCGCTCTTGCAGCGTCACGCGTTCGGGCCGGGTCAGGGCTCGATCCTCGCGCGGCCAGGGGCCCGCAATCGCCGGGCCGCCGCGCAGGCGGTCGGACAGATGGCCGATGGCGATGACATAGGCATCCGCCGGGTTGTAGCGTTCGATCACCCGGAAATTCCGCCAGATCAGAAAGGCCGCCCCCCGGTGCCCGGCGGGCAGCAGCACCGACCCCGGCCCGTGGTCCGGCAGGTCCGCCCCATCCCACAGCCGCACCCCCGCTGACCGCCAGTCGGCCACGGGCCGCACCACCCGCTCGCCCGTCTCGCCAAAGTCAAACCCTTCTGGCAGGCGCACCTCGGCCCCCCAGGGCATCCCCTTCGTCCAGCCGTGATGCGCGAGATAGGCGGCGGCAGAGGCCAGCGCATCCGCCGGGTCATCCCCCCAGACATCGCGCCGCCCGTTGCCGGTAAAGTCCACGGCGAGGGCAAGGAACGAGGTCGGCATGAACTGCGTGTGCCCCATCGCCCCGGCCCAACTGCCGCGCATCCGGTCGGGCGTGGTGTGGCCGTCCTGCAGGATGCGCAGGGCCGCGATCAGCTCGCCCTCGAAGAACGCGGCGCGGCGGCCGTCATAAGCCAGCGTCGCCAGCGCCTCCAGCGTGGGCACATCGCCGCGGAAGGTGCCATAGGCGCTTTCGAGGCCCCAGAGGGCGGCCACCACCTCGCGTTCGACCCCGTATTGCGCCTCGATCCGGTCGAAAAGGGCGGCATGGCGCTGCAAGGCGGTGCGGCCCGCCGCGATGCGCTCCTCCGACACCGCGCGGTCCAGATAGTCCCAGACCGTGCGGGTGAATTCGCCCTGGTTGCGGTCGCGCCGGATGACGTCGGCATTGTAGGCGAGCCCGGTCATCGCGCGGTCAAAGGTGCTCGGGGCGATGCCCGCTGCCATGGCCCGCGTGCGAAAGTCTGCGACCCAGCCTGCCAGCCCCGCCGCATCGCCCACGCTTTCCATGCCCGCCTCCGCCGCGCGCGACACCGGTGCCTCGGCGGCCACCGGGGTTGCCGCCAGAAGGACCGCGATCACGGGTGCCCGCATCTTGCCCGTCCGTTTTGTGTTCTGCTCAACAGCAACATAGCGCGGACGGGCGCTGCGGGGAACCGGTCAGACGAAGCGGTTCACGAGGTTTTCCAGCCGCTCCTGACGCCCGGACCTCGGCTCCGGGTTGATGTTGTCGGCCAGCACCATCGCTGCCGCATCCCCCAGCCCGCCCGTCATCAGCGCCTTGCCGCGCGGGCCGTCCCAGGCCGCATAGCGGGCCGCGCGCGCCGCCTCCAGGCCGCCATCCTCCAGCATCGCAGCGGCCGATTTCAGTGCCCGCGCGCAGGTGTCCATGCCGCCGACGTGGGCGAGGATCAGATCCTCCGGGTCAAGGCTTTGCCGCCGGATCTTGGCGTCGAAGTTGGTGCCGCCGGTGGTATAGCCGCCCGCGCGCAGGATCTCGTAGAAGGCCAGCGCCTTTTCGGCGTGGTTGTTGGGGAACTGGTCGGTATCCCAGCCGGACTGGTAATCGTTGCGGTTCATGTCGATGGAGCCGAAGATGCCAAGGCTGGCAGCCGTCGCGATCTCATGCTCGAAGGAATGCCCGGCAAGGATCGCATGGCCCTGCTCGATGTTGACCTTCACGACCTTTTCCAGCCCGAAATCCTTGAGGAAGCCATAGACCGTGGCCACGTCATAGTCATACTGGTGTTTCGAGGGTTCCTGTGGTTTCGGCTCGATCAGGATGGTGCCCGGAAAGCCGATCTTGCAGGCATAATCCACCACCTGGCACAGGAATCGCCCGGCCTGCGCACGCTCACGCGCGAGGTCGGTATTGAGCAGCGTCTCATACCCCTCGCGCCCGCCCCAGAGCACATAGTTCTGCCCACCCAGCCGGTGAGTGGCATCAAGGCAGGATTTCACCGTGGCTGCCGCATAGGCATAGACCTCCGGGTCGGGGTTGGTGGCAGCACCCGACATCCAGCGGCGGTGGCTGAACAGGTTCGCGGTGCCCCAGAGAAGCTTGGCCTTGTGGGTTGCCTGCTTCTGTTCGAAATGATCGACGATCCGGTTCAGGTTCGCCAGGCTTTCAGCGAAAGTGGCACCCTCGGGCCGGGCGTCGGCATCGTGGAAGCACCAGAAGGGCACGCCCAGGATATCGAACATCTCGAAGGCCACGTCGGCCTTCATCACCGCATGGTCCATGCTGTCGCCGAACCAGGGGCGCCGGAAGGTCGGGCCGCCGAAAGGATCACCCCCAGGCCAGGCAAAGCTGTGCCAGTAGGCGACGGCAAAGCGCAGGTGATCCTCCATCCGCTTGCCCATCACCACCTCGTCGGGGTTGTAATGGCGGAAGGCGAATTCGTTGACGGTGTGCGGGCCTTCATAGCGGATGGGCGCGATGCCCTGGAAGAAATCGGTCATGGCAGGGTCCTGATCAGGTCTCGGGCCGCGCGGTGGCGGGCATGGGCTGCGTCGAAGGCGGCGGTCAGGGTGGGGTCGGGGTCGATGGCGCGGGCGATGGGGGGCGGGGTGCAGATGCGGGGGCCCGCGCCGGTCGCGGCCATCAGGCCAAGGCGCGCGGCGCCAAAGGCCGCGCCGAAATCGCCCGCCGCAGGCACCTGCACGGGAATGTTCAGCGCCGTGGCGATGGCGGCCAGCCAATAGTCCGACCGTGAGCCACCCCCCACGGCGATCAGCCGCTCGATCCGGGTGCCTGTGGCCGCCAGCGCATCGCGGCAATCGCGCAGGGCAAAACTCACCCCCTCCAGCACCGCGCGGGTGGCCGCCGCCCGGTCGGTCGCGTGTTCAAGGCCAAGAAAGGCACCGCGCACCGCCGCATCGTTCAGCGGTGTCCGCTCTCCCCCCAGATAGGGCAGGAACAGCGTGCGCCCCGGGGCCTGCAACGCGCCGAGGACGCCCGTGAGGGCGGAGGAGGGCTCGCCCACCAGCCCGGCATACCAGTTGAGCGCATCGGCCGCGGCCAGGATCACGCCCATCTGGTGCCAGGTGCCGGGCAGCGCGTGGCAGAAGGTATGCACCGCCGTTTCAGGGGCCGGCTGATAGCCGTCATTGGCGGCAAACAGCACGCCGGAGGTTCCGAGCGAGACAAAGGCCTCACCCGCCCGCACCACGCCCGTGCCAACAGCCGAGGCCGCGTTGTCGCCCCCGCCCCCCGCCACCAGCACGCCCGCAGGCAGGCCCCAGCGGCTGGCCAATGCGGGCCGCAGGGTGCCCGACACCGCCGACCCCTCCACCAGCCGCGGCATCTGGTCCCGCGAAAGGCCGGTCTGCGCCAAGAGGTCGTCCGACCAGTCTCGCGCCCCTGTATCCAGCCAGCTCGTCCCCGCGGCATCCGACATCTCGGCCACATGCTCGCCCGTCAGCCACAGGCGCAGGTAATCCTTGGGCAGCAGAACCCATGCCACCCGTGCCCGCAGCGCGGGTTCATGATGGGCCACCCACATCACCTTGGGCGCGGTGAAGCCGGGGAACACGATGTTGCCCGACACGCGGCGGAACATCGGGTCGCCGTCCAGGTCATGCGCCTCATCCGCCGCGCGGGTGTCGTTCCACAGGATGCAGGGGCGCAGCACCTCGTCGGCCTTGTCCAACAGCGTCGCGCCATGCATCTGCCCCGACAGCCCGATCCCCCGCACCGCCGCCAACCCATGCACCGACAGCGCGTCCATCACCGCCTCGGCGGCGGCGATCCAGTCGGCGGGGTTCTGTTCGGACCAGCCGTCACGGGGGCGGCTGACGGTCAGGGGCGCCTGCGCCTCGGCCAGCACCGCCTGATCCTCGTTGATCAGGATGCCCTTCAGGCCCGAGGTGCCCAGGTCCAGCCCGATATACATCAATAGGCCTGCGGGGGTTTCTTGCCGAGGATGATCATCCCCAGGATGTCGTCATCTGTCACGTCCCTGACGTTCACGGTGCCCACCCTCTGGCCGTTCTTCATCACCACCGCGCGGTCGCACAGATCCATCACCGCGTGGATATCGTGTTCGATCAGGAAGATGCCCAGCCCCTGGCGCTTCAGCTCCTGGATCAGTTCGGCGACCATCTGCGTCTCTTGCGGCCCGAGGGCGGCGGTCGGTTCGTCCATGATCAGGATGCGGGCGTTGAAATAGACCGCCCGCGCGATGGCCACCGATTGCCGCTGCCCGCCCGAGAGCGACGACACCGGCACGTTGAACTTGCGGAAGTTGGGGTTCAGCCGGCCCATGATGCGGCGCGTTTCGGCCTCCATCTGCGCGTCATCGACGAACCCCAGCGGGGTGATCAGTTCGCGCCCCAGAAAGAGGTTGGAGGCGGCGTCGAGATTGTCGGCAAGCGCCAGCGTCTGATAGATCGTCTCGATGTTCAGGGCGCGGGCGTCGCGGGGGTTCTGGATATCCACCTCCTGCCCGTTCACGAAAATCTGCCCGGAATCCTTCTGGTAAGCCCCCGACAGGCACTTGATCAGCGTGGACTTTCCGGCCCCGTTGTGGCCCAGAAGGCCCACGACCTCACCCGGATAAAGGTCGATGGAGACATGATCGACGGCCTTGATCCCGCCAAAGGCGATGGAGATGTCGCGCATCTCGATCATGGGGGTGCCGGTGTTCGGATTGGTCATCGGCTGCCCCTCACTTGGCCTTGTTGCGGTAAAGCGTGTCGATATAGACGGCCAGCACAAGCACCGTGCCCACCACGATGTTCTGCAGCGCCGCGTCGAACCCGATCAGCACCATCCCCGTCTGCAAGGACTGCATCACGAATGCCCCCAGGATCGCGCCATAGATCGTGCCGATCCCGCCCGAAAGGCTGGTGCCACCGATCACGGCGGCGGCGATGACGTAGAGTTCGTCCAGTGTTCCCAGCGCATTGGTGGCCGAGTTGAGGCGGGCCGAGGCCACCACCGCCGATAGGCCCGTCAGGAACCCCATAAGCGCGAAGATCTTGACTGTCATCCACTTCACGTCGATCCCCGCCAGCAAGGCCGCATCCGGGTTGCCGCCGATGGCAAACACATAGCGGCCAAAGCGGGTGCGCGTCATGATGAAGGTCATCACGATGCCCACGCCGATCAGGATCAGCACCGGGATCGCAAAGCCGTGGCTGATGAACAGCGTGCCGCCCTCGGGCAGGGTGATGTTGTTGGCGGCCACATACTGGTTCACGATGCCGCGCGGCCAGGGGTAGGCGTTGACCAGAAGGACCGCCCCGATCACCAGACCGCAGCCCAGCAGGCCCAGGAAATACTCCGCCCAGATCGGGCGCAGCGGAAATTCGAACTTGCGCCGCTGGCTGCGGCCATGGACCAGCATCCAGACGATGCCAATGCAGGCCAGGATGCCGACGATCCAGCTGCCGATCTCGCCCACCGAGCCATAGGGCCCGCCGCCCAGCAGGGCAAATGTGCTGTCCACCGGCGAGATCGTGCGCCCCCGCGCCACAAGGAACGCCGCCCCGCGCCAAACCAACAGGCCCCCCAGCGTGACGATGAAGGCCGGAATGCGGCCATAGGCGATCAGCGCGCCCTGAAAGGCCCCGATGAGCGTGCCGAGCGCCATGCCCACGATGCAGGTGATGACCCAGATCGCGGGGTGCCCGAGGCCCAGAACCTGCGGAAGGATCTCCACCTGCAGGAGGCCCATCACCATCGCGCAAAAGCCCAGCATGGCCCCCACCGACAGGTCGATGTGCCGTGTCACGATCACCAGCACCATGCCGCAGGCCATGATGCCGATGCTGGCGGTCTGCACGCTGAGGTTCCACAGGTTGCGCGGGGTGAGAAAGGCCCCGAACCCGTTGTTCAGATAGCCGACAAGGTGGAACCCCACCCAGATCGCCACCAGCGCGCCGACCATGCCCAAAAGGCGGGTGTCAAGCTCGGTGGCGCGCAGGAAACGGGTAAACGGCCCCGCATCGGGCGGCAGGTTTGCCGTGGTCGTAATGGGTTGGGTCATGGGCGCGTCCCGTTCGCAAGGGGAGAAGCGCGCGGCGGGGCCGCGGCCAAGCCGCCACCCCTGCTCGTCACGCTGCCGGATGCGGCCTGTCGGGCCGCTGCAATGAAAGAGGTGCGAGTGCCGGGGGCGAGCCCCGGCACCGGTTTTGGATCAGCCGATCAGCAGCCGGCGACGCCCGCCATGGCACCTTCGCAAGCCTGCGCCTTGGAGATGTGGCCCGCGTCGATCGCCAGATTCAGGTTATCCTTGGTGATCGGCGTGGGGTCGAGGAAGATCGCGTTCATCTCCACGCCCTTCTCGCCGCCCGACCATTTCACCGCACCCGGAATCGCGTCCAGCGCGGTCCCCTTGGCCAGTGCCGAGGCGATGTCAGCGGCCGCCTTGCCCAGCTGGCGCGAGTCCTTCCAGACCGACACCGTCTGCGTGCCGCGCGCCACGCGGTTCAGCGCGGCAAGATCGCCGTCCTGCCCGCCGACCGGAATCGTCAGACCCTGCGCCGCCAGTGCCGCGATGGCACCGCCCGCCATGCCGTCGTTCTGCGACAGCACCGCGTCCACGTCGTTGTTCGCGGCCGACAGGATCTGCTCCATGTTCGACTGCGCGTTGTCGGGGGCCCAGCCTTGGGTAAAGCTTTCACCCACGATCTTGATCTTGCCCGCCGCCACCGCGTCGCCGATCACCTCTTGCATACCTTCGCGCAGGAAGCCCGCGTTCGGATCGCCGGGGTCACCCTTGATGATCGCATAGTTGCCTTCGGGCACGACAGCCATGACGGTCTGGGCAATGATGCGGCCCACGCCCTTGTTGTCGAAGGTCAGATAGAACGCGCGCGGGTCCTCGATGAGGCGGTCGTAGCCCACGACCGGGATCCCCTCGGCGGTCGCCTTATCCACGGCGGGGCCGATGGCGTCCTTGTCCATCGCAAGGATGATGAGGGCGTTGGCCCCCTGCGCGATCAGCGCCTCGACATCGGTCAGCTGCTTGGCGGCCGAGGCCTGCGCGTCGGCCGAGATGTATTTGTTGCCAGCCGCCTCCAGCGCCGACTTGATCGCGGCCTCGTCGGTTTTCCAGCGCTCTTCCTGAAAGTTCGACCACGACACGCCCACGGTCAGGCCCTGGGCCAGCGCGGACGACGAAAACCCTGTGACCGCCACGACAGCGGCCAGAATGGCATTGCGCATGTGTATCCTCCCTGATGGCGGCCCCTGCGGATGGGCCTGACCGGTGTCGACCGGCACGGGCAGGAACGTGGCGTCAATAAATTCAGTTGTCAAATAAAAAGAATTGGTCACACTCTGTTACGACCGCCCTGCGGGTAGGAGCATGCCGCCACGCAGCACGAACGGACCGCGCAACGTCGTAATTTGCGTGACATCAGCGATTTTAACTTCGAGGGTCAAAGTAATCATGCCGCAGTTGCACAGGACCCGTGCCAAGGATGCAGGGCTGGGCTGCGGTCCGGTCATCGCGCCGCTTTCCGATTCGCTGCGCCCGCTGCGCCAGCAGGTGTTCGAGCGGGTGCGCGCGGCGGGCACGGTCGCCCGCGTGCAGCTGGCCCGCGACCTGGCAGTCAGCCCGGCCTCGGTCACCACGGCCACGCAGGAACTGACCCTGGCCGGTCTGATCGAAGAGGTGACAGCGCCGCGCGAGGATGCGCAGGGCCGGGGCCGCCCGGCGCAGGCGCTCGGGGTGCGGGCGGGGGCCTACCGCGTGGCGGGGATGAAGCTGTCGGACCGCGAGCATACCGCCGTGGTGGTGGATTTCGCGGGCCGCCTGATCGCCGATGACGTGATCCCGCGCCGGCCCGGCCCGATGGTGCTGGCCGAGATGCTGGAGGCGGTGGACACCCTGCTGGGCCGGGTCTGCGCCAAGGCCGCCATCGCACAGGCCGACCTTGCGGGTGTGGGGATCGGCGTGCCGGGGTTCGTGGACAGCGCCGAGGGGGTGGTCCTGTGGTCCTCCACCCTGTCCGACCGCAAGGTGCCGCTGGCGGCGGCGGCGCAGGCGCGGCTGGGTGTGCCGGTCAGCATCGACAACGACGCCAATCTGGTGGCGCTGGCCGAGCTTTGGTTCGGCTCGGGGCGCGACCTGTCGGATTTCGCGGTGGTGACGATCGAACACGGCGTGGGCATGGGTCTGGTCGTCAACCACCGCCTCTATCGTGGAGCGCGGGGGCTGGGGATGGAATTGGGCCATACCAAGGTGCAGCTGGACGGGGCGCTGTGCCGCTGCGGGCAGCGCGGCTGCCTGGAGGCCTATGTCGCCGACTATGCCCTGGCGCGCGAGGCGACGACCGCGCTGAACCTCACACGCGAGATGCCGATCAACGTGCTTCTGGAAAGCCTTTATGACCATGCGAAAGCGGGCAACAGCGCCGCGCGGTCGATCTTTCGCCGCGCGGGGCGCTATCTGTCGGTCGGATTGTCCAATGTCGTCAATCTCTTCGACCCAGCTCTGATCATCCTGTCAGGCGAGCGGATGCGGTTCGATTACCTCTATGCCGCCGAGACGCTGGCCGAGATGGAGGCGCTGGCGATCAACACCGGCCGCCCCCGGCCCCCCATCGAGATCCACGCCTGGGGGGATCTTTTGTGGGCGCATGGGGCGGCAGCGCTGGCGCTGTCGGAACTGACCGATCGCCTGCTGTCGCAGCCGCGCGAGCCGCGCGAGGTGGCGGCTCAGTAGCACGGGCCATCACGCAGGTTTGTTCACTGGTTTTCGGCCTGGCGGGAACCGATCCGGCCCAGCGCGCATTGCCCCGCGCTAGGGTGAATGCCATAGTCGCGGCGTAAGGTATCGGGGGTAGGTGTGGGGACGCGTCACCGAGGCAGATCAGTGATCGCGATTCTCGCCCTTGCGGCGTTTCTGGGCGTTCCCCAGGCCGGAGCCCAAGATTTCTCGTTCCGGGTCGCGGGTGAGGACAAGGCGCTGACGCGCGCGCTGGAAGGGGCCTCGGCCATCGCCGCCGCGCGCGCCGGGGGAGAGGCCGACGCGCAGGACCTGTTCGCGGCGGCCCGCGCCGAATATGGTCGCATCCTTGGCGCGCTCTATGCCCGCGGCCACTATTCGGCGGTGATCTCGGTGCGCCTCGACGGGCGCGAGGCCGCCGACATCGCGCCGCTGGACGCGCCCACCCGCATCGCGTCAATTGTCGTGACGGTGGACCCCGGCCCGGTCTTTGCCTTCGACCGCACACGGGTGGCCCCGCAGGCCCCGGGCACCATCCTGCCCGAGGGCTTCGCCCCCGGTCGCACCGCTGAAAGCGGCGTGATCGGCCAGGCGGCGCAGGCAGGCATCGACCGCTGGCGGTCGCAGGGCCATGCGCGCGCCGATGTGGCGGCGCAGGACATCGTGGCCGACCACCGCGCGCGCACCCTTTCTGCCGACATCCGCCTTGCCCCCGGCCCCCGCCTCCGATTTGGCCCGCTGGAGGTGACCGGGCAGGACCGGATGCGCCTGTCACGCATCCTTGCCATAGCGGGCTACCGCGAGGGTGAGCAGTTCAGCCCCGAACGGTTGGAGGTGGTGGCCGAGCGCCTGCGCCGCACGGGCGTATTCCGCTCCGTCTCGCTGACCGAGGGGGACAGCATCCTGCCCCCCGACCTGCAGCCGATCACCCTGACGCTGGCCGAGGAAAAACCGCGCCGCTACACCTTCGGGGCCGAGCTTTCCAGCCTGGACGGCGTGACCGTGTCGGGGGCCTGGCTGCACCGCAACCTTTTTGGCGGGGCCGAACGGTTCCGCATCGCGGGCGAGGTGGCGCAGATCGGGGCGCAATCGTCGGGCGTGGATTACCGGCTGGGCATCACGCTGGATCGCCCCGCGGATATCAGGGCCGACACGACGGCGGGCCTGTCCTTCGACCTCGCACATCTGGACGAACAGGATTACCGCGCCGATACGCTGGGGATCGGGCTCCTTCTCACCAATTATGCCTCGCGCAGGCTGACCTGGACGGTTGGGATCCGCTATGACGCGTCGGACGTGACGGACATCACAGGTCGCTACAGCTATCGCAACCTCTCGCTGCCGCTGGGGGGCGAGTGGGAGGGGCGCGACAATCCCCTCGATGCGCGGCAGGGCCTCTATGGGAAGGCGGAACTGCGCCCCTTCGTGGGCTTCGACGGGGCCGGATCGGGCCTGCGCGCCACGCTGGACGCGCGCGGCTATCGCAGCGTCGGCGCGAGCGACCGGGTGACCTTTGCCGGCCGCGTGCAGGCGGGGGTGGTGAGCGGTCCGACCCTGCTGCGCACCCCGCGCGAGTTTCTGTTTTACTCGGGCGGCGGCGGCACGGTGCGGGGGCAGCCCTATCAATCGCTGGGCGTGTCGATCCTGCGCAACGATTTCAAGATCGGCGGACAGGCATTCGTGGCCGCCTCGGCCGAGGCGCGGGTGCGGGTGACAGACACCATCGGTGTGGTGGGTTTTTATGACTGGGGGCATGTGGGCGCAGTGGATTTCTTTGACGGCAGCGGCAACAGCCATGCGGGGGCGGGTCTTGGCCTACGCTATGACACCGGGATCGGGCCGATCCGGTTCGATGTGGCGGCCCCGGTCAGCGGCAACACCGGCAAGGGCGTGCAAATCTACATCGGCATCGGGCAGTCATTTTGATGCGGGTATTTATGGCCCTCCTGATGTGCCTCTTCCCGCTGATGGCCGCGGCGCAGGACGACCGCGACCGCCTGACCCGGTTTCTGGAGGACAATCTGTCGGATGCCGGGCGCAGCGTCACCGTCACCGGCTTTCGCGGGGCGCTGTCGGCGCGGGCCGAAATCGACATCCTGACGATTGCCGATGATGAGGGCGTCTGGCTGACCCTGTCGGGGATCGTGCTGGACTGGAACCGGCTCGCCGTGCTGTCGGGCAACATCCAGATCAACGAGTTGACCGCGCGCGAGATCGTGCTGGAACGCCCGCCACGGCCCGCCTCCGGCCCTGCGATCCCGCAGCCCGAGGCCACGCCCTTTGCCCTGCCCGAGCTGCCCGTCGCGGTGGCCATCGGGCGCATCGCGGCGGACCGGATCGTGCTGGGTGAGGCGGTGCTGGGCCAGCCGGTGACCGGCGCGCTAGAGGCGTCGATGACCCTGTCGGGCGGCGAGGGGCGCGCGCGCCTGCGCATCCTGCGGCAAGATGCGGGGCCGGAGGGGACGGTCGAGCTTGACGCGAGCTATTCCAACGCCTCGGGCGCGCTGGTGATCGGGCTTGTAGCGGCCGAGGGGGCGGGCGGTATCGCCGCCACGCTCTTGGGTCTGCCGGGCACGCCGGATGCGCGGCTGTCGGTGCAGGGATCGGGCCCCCTGACGAATTTCACGGCGGACGTGGCCCTGACGACGGATGGGCAGGACCGGCTGGCGGGGCGCATCACCCTGCGCGAGGACACCCCCGGCACCCGCAGCTTTGCCGCCGATCTGGGCGGCGATCTGGCGCCCCTGTTCCTGCCTGACTATGCCGAATTCTTTGGCTCCGAGGTGCGGCTGGTGGCAAAAGGCGCGCGCGAGGCGTCGGGGAGGCTGGATCTCACGCAGCTTGCGGTGGCGTCACGGGCGCTGCGGCTGGATGGCAGCATGGTGCTGGCGGCAGACGGGCTGCCCGAGCGGTTCGCGCTGGTCGGGCGGCTGGGCCAGCCGTCGGGCGAAGCGGTGCTGCTGCCGCTGGCGACCGACCAGCGCACCAGCGTCGGACAGGCCGACCTCAACCTGACCTATGACGCGGCGGTGGATGACGGATGGTCGGCCCGCGCGACTGTGCAGGGGATCGAGCGTGACGACATCTCCATAGACCTGCTGACGGTCACCGGATCGGGGCGGATCGCGCGGCGCGCGGGGGCGGCGGGGCAGTCGGTGTTCGGCGGCACGATCACCTTCGGGGCCGAGGGGTTGGCCCCCGCCGACCCAGGCTTGGCGCAGGCGCTGGGGCGCAACATCACCGGCCGGGCCGTGGTGTCGCGCCAGGGCGGGGATGCACGGCTGCGCATCTCGGCGCTGAACATCGACGGCGCGGATTACGCGGCAACCCTGCGCGGGGCCATCGACGGGCTGGACACCGGGTTCCGCTTTGACGGCCAGACCAGCCTGCGCGCCGCCGACCTGCGACGCTTTGCGGCGCTGGCGGGCCAGCCGCTGGCAGGCGCGGTGCAGGCGTCGGGCGCAGTCGGGGTCAGCGCCCTTGGGGGCCTCTTCGATGTCACGGTCGAGGCCACCGGCACCGACCTCGCCATCGGCCAGCGCGAGGCGGACAGCCTGCTGCGCGGCGCCTCCACCCTGCGCGTATCGGCGCGGCGCGACGAGACGGGGACCACCCTGCGCGAGCTTGTGGTGCTGGCAGGACCGGCCAGCCTGACCGCCAGCGGCACCATCGCCACGGCGGGCAGCGACCTGAACGCGCGTTTTGATTTCCCCGATCTCGGGGTTCTGGGCGGCCCCTATCGCGGCGGCCTTGCCGCCGATGCGCGGCTGACCGGCACGCCGCAGGATGCCCGGCTGACCCTGCGCGGCACCGGGCGATCGCTGGTGACGGGCATCGCCGAGGCGGACGGGATGCTGCGGGGTGCCACCGTGCTGGACATCGCTGTCGCCCGGACGGGCGAGCGGATCGTTGTCGAAACAGGCAACCTGTCAAACCCGCAAGGCACGCTGCGGCTGACCGGGTTCTACGATCCCGCCGGGTCCGACCTGACCGCCGACCTGACGCTGACCAACCTGCGCGACCTTGGCCCGCGCTATGGCGGCACCCTTGTCGCCAATGCCCGAGCCACCGGCACGCCTGAGGCGGGCGCACTGGCCCTGACCGGCACCGGGCAGAACCTGTCGGTCGGGCAGGCCGCGGCGGACCGGCTCTTGCGCGGCACCTCTGCCGTGCGGCTGGCACTGCGCGTGGATGAGGGCCGACTGCGCGTGGACGAGGCGCGCGTGACCAACCCGCAGGTGACGGCCGAGGCGACAGGCCTGATCGACGGTGACCAGCGGCGGATCGACCTGTCGGCGCGGCTGGCCAACCTTGCGCTGATCCTGCCGGATTTCCCCGGCGCGCTGACCGTGACCGGCACGGTGCGCGAGGACGCGCAGGGCTATGACCTCGACCTGCGGGCGCAGGGGCCGGGCCAGATCGACGCGACGGCGCGGGGGCGGATGGCCACGAGCCTGAACGGGGGCGACCTGCGCATCGCCGGATCGGCGCAGGCGGCGCTGGCGAATGTGTTTCTGGGCAATCGGGCGGTTTCGGGGCTGGTGAACTTCGATCTGGGCCTGAACGGCCCCCTCGCGCTGTCGTCGCTCTCTGGCCCCATCCGGCTGACGGGCGGGCGGATCAGCGACCCCGACCTGCGCTTTGCCCTGCAGGACGTGCAGGCGACCGCCACATTGGCGGGTGCGCGGGCGCAGATCGACGCCAGTGCGGCGCTGACCACGGGCGGGCGGCTGACGGTGGCGGGCGGGCTGGGCCTGGCCGCGCCCTATGCGGCCGACCTTGCCATCGGGTTGCAGGCGCTGCGCCTGCGCGACCCCGAGCTTTACGACACCACCGCCAGCGGCACGCTGGCCCTGCGCGGGCCCCTGACGGGGGGCGGCCTTTTGTCGGGTCAGATCGACCTGGGCCAGACCGACCTGCGCGTGCCCTCGACCGGCCTTGGCGGCACGGGCGACATTCCCGACCTGCGGCATCTGGCCGAGCCCCCGCCGGTGCGCACGACGCGCGCGCGCGCGGGGCTGCTGGGCGGGGCGGACGGCAACGGCGGGGGCGCGCGCGGGTCGGGCGCGCTTGGCCTCGACATCACGATCAGCGCGCCGAACCGGGTGTTCATCCGGGGCCGGGGCCTCGATGCCGAACTCGGCGGGTCGGTGCGGGTGCAGGGCACCACGTCGAATGTGGTGCCCTCGGGCGCGTTCGACCTGATCCGGGGGCGGCTGGACATCCTGGGCAAGCGGCTGACGCTGACCACGGCGCGTCTGGACCTGCAGGGCGATCTCGTGCCCACGCTGGAGGTGGTTGCCGCCAGCGAAAGCGACGGGATCACCGCATTCGTGCGCATCGACGGCCCGGCCGATGCGCCGGTGATCACCTTCACCTCCTCCCCGGAACTGCCGCAGGAAGAGGTGCTGGCGCGGCTGCTGTTCGGGCGGGGGTTGCAGAACATCTCGGCCTTCCAGGCGGCGCAGCTTGCCTCGGCTGTCGCTACGCTGGCGGGGCGCGGGGGCGATGGCATCATCGGACGCCTGCGCAAGGGCTTCGGGCTGGACGATCTGGATGTGAGCACCAACGCTGCGGGTGAGACCCAGTTGCGGGCTGGGAAATACATCAGCGAGCGGGTCTATACCGAAGTTGAGGTGGATCAGGGCGGCAAGAGCCGGATCAACCTGAACCTGGATATCCGCCCCGGGGTGACGGTGAAGGGCCGCGTGGGCACGGGCGGCGAGGCGGGGATCGGGGTGTTCCTGGAAAAAGACTACTGACGCGCCTTTGCCCGTCGGCGGGCGGTGCGCTCGGCATCGACGGCGGCGCCCAACAGGATCGCATAGGCCGAAAGGTAGAACCACATTAACAGGGCCACGACCGCGCCGATGGAGCCATAGATCTTGTTGTAGCTGCCGAAATTGGCCAGATAGAACACCAACCCTCGTGACACCCCCGCCCAGAGGATCACCGCCAGCAACAGACCGCGCGTGAACAGCGGCGGTCGCCCCTCCCCCGCGTGGTTTGGAGCCAGCCGGTAGATCGCCCCGATGGCCATGACCACGAGGATGAGGCCAAGCGCCAGATTGGCCACTTCCAGCACGCCGGCCTGGAACGATCCCAGCGGCAGGAACCCGATGACCAGCGGCGCCACCACTGCCAGAACCATGGCCGACAGAACCAGCGCCACCAGCATGACCGTCAATACGACCGCCCAGGCCATGTCCCACAGGCCAGACCGCGCGGGCAGGCCATGCATGGCGTTCATCCCCCGCATCAGCGCCGCAACGCCCGCCCGCGCCGACCACAGCGCAAAGCCGGTGGTGAACAGCGTGGCCCAGCCCAGGTCGCGGTTGTTGATGGACAACAGTGCGTCAACCTGCGCGCTCAGCAGGGCATAGGCGTCATAGGGCAGGAAATCCTGCGACAGGGCCAGCTGCGACCGGATCGCACTTGGGTCGGCGGCAAAGCCCCAGAGCGCGATGACCGCCGCAAGTGCTGGAAACACCGCGAGGAAGCCGAAAAAGGCCACACCGGCGGCAATCAGACCCAACTCGCGCTGCTCGATCCGGGAATAGAGACGGGCGGGGGCGGCGATGGCGTCTGTCAACCGCCGAAGTGCGAGGGCAATCAGGCGCAGGCGCATGTCGATCCGATCATAACGAAAAGGCCCGCTGATACAGCGGGCCCCCCAGCGCATTGCGGTGGTTGATGGCAATACTTCAGTCGCCGTGGCTGCCCGAGGCGTTCGAGGCCAGCGTCACGAAGATCACGGCGAAAATGCCAACGGCGGCGGCGGCACCGGGAGCGCCCAGGCTGCCTGCGGCGCCCGCAGGAAGGCTCTGGCTGGACAGGACCACGGACTTGTTCGAACCCGACTTGGTCGGCGCGACCGTCTGAGCCGTTGCCATACCACCGATCAGCATCAGCGCGGCTGCGCAGGACATAAGTTTCGACATTGGCATCTCCGATCCAAATTGCATGCTTGGGATAGCACCGTTTCGCGCGGAGTTCAATCGCCTTGCCGCCAATCAGGGGGGGCCATCGGCTGTCTTGCACGTTTCTGCGGCAGTTGAGGCCGGATAGTTGCCCTCGGCACACACAGCCCTGGCGGCTACCCGCCCGTGCCGCCGGTCCGTCAGTTCGACAGGCGCCGGATGGCAAGATGACCGAGTGTCGGGTTGATCCACTGACGGGACGCGCGCAACACGGACCCGCGATCGAACCAGTATTCGTTCTCGAATCGCGTGCCCATGCCCACGCAGGATTCACGCATCTGAATCGTGTCATGGGCGCGCTCCACGATCACGATCCGCGCCGCCCCGGCCCGAACCGCCCTGCACTGATACCGGGCGCGCACCGTCTGATCGAGCCCGTCCAGCCCTACATGCACCCGCTCCCACGACCCTCCCGCCGCAACCTGCGCCGCCGTGGGCGCCTCGGCGGCCATCAGGTCAGGGCCGAACCCGCGCGTGGCCAGGATCATGCCGTCGCGCCATGACACGGTCTTGTCATCGGCGGACACCCATGTTTCGACCCCGCGGTTCTGCCCGACCTTTTCCACCAGCCCGGTGGCTCCGGTGGCCTCGATTGTGATCAATTCGACCGGCGCGCCGAGGGTTGCCAGAAGCGCGCGGGTCAATCCTGGCGGGGTCGCAAAGGCCCCCGGCTGCGGGGCGGCACGCCGCGACACCGCCGATTGCGCGACGGCCTGCAGGGCGCGGGCGCCGGCCGTTTCGTCAGCGTCGCTGCCGCAGCCAGCGAGGGTCACGGTCAGCAGGACGGCGGCCATCATGAACGCTGTCCGCCTCATTTCCAGAACCTCCCCCACTGCCGATTCAGGCCGGGCGCGTGGTAGCCGCGCACTTCTTCATACAGGCGCCCGTCAACCTCCAGCCGGGCACCGCCATCGCGACCGAAGGGACGCAAGACTGTGGTCGAGGTCTGGCGCGACGGCTTGCCCAGAACCCAGGCAAAGGGGATCTCGATGCGGATGCCCTTGTCGAACGACCCGCTGCCAAAGTCCCGCGCGCTGACGTTGGTCTTGGTCGCAAAGGCTCCGACCCGCCAGCCGTTGTCGAATTCGCGGTCGATCGAGAGGGTCGCACCGACATCGCCCGCCAGATAGCGGCCCACGTCCAGTTGGACATGAAACCCTTGCGCAAGCTCGTAATACGCGCTGACATGCCCTGTGGCCACGCGATAGGTGGTCGGCCCGCCGGGCGAGGCGGCATCCGTCTCGTAGATCGTCGCGGGCAGCTTGAACCCAAGCCCGCCATCGGGCGCGCGCTGCGCGACATAGTTCACCTCGGCCCCCAGCGCAAAGCGACTGCCCACCGGTTTCCAAAGCACCTCGGCCGAGACGCCGCCGAACATCCGTTCCAGATAGCCCGCGGACACCCGCCCATAGAGGTCCGGCCCCAGCGTCGTGTTCCAGTGCAGCGCCAGCTTCTCGATCGCCGTCGTGCCCTCCGCGTCATACCAATAGACCGCCGAGCGCACCGGTTGCAGCCGACCGCGCGACGGCAGCGGGGGCCGGTCGTCAAGATTGCCCAGCACCTTCTGCGTCACTGCACCCTGCAGGTAGACGCCGGGCGCGAGATCATACCGAAGAGTGCCGCGCACCCCGATATCCAGCTTGGCCGGGGCGTTCTGGTCAAAGAGGCGAAGGCGCTGATAGGGTGCCAGCGACCAGGTGTAGGCCGGGTAAAGACCCGCCTCGCGCGACATCCCCGCGGGCCGGGCGCCCGCCGACCCGATGCGGGCGCGGGCCTGCACCGCCGCGGCACCGTCCGGTGCGAATTCCAGCGCCTCGATGTCTGACCGGCGAAGCACCACGCTTGCGGTCGCCATCCCGTTCACCAGCGGCACGATCTCGAACGTCTCGACCGAGGGCGGCATGACCTGCGACATGGCGCGGGCCGCGCGGCCTGCCGCCTGGGCCCCTGCATCGTATCGGCTGTTGCGGATGCGCAACTCTGCGCGCGTGCCCTCGGCCCGCAGTCCCTCGACCCGGATGCCATCCGCCGCCAGCAGCTGTGACAGCCTGGCCACCAGCCTGTCCTGCGCGCCGGGTTCCTGCACCCAGGCCGTGCCCCAGCCCAAGGCGCCCGCGCTCTGGCGCGGTGCCACGGGAACAGGTGAACTTTCGACCGATCCGGCAAAAGGGCGGTCCCTGGGGTTCAGCGTCACATGCCCGGCGATCCCGAAGGTCGAGCCATACATGTAATAGGCCCCGACCCGCGCGCCCGGGGCAAGCGCGTATTCCAGGCCGAGGTTTACAGGGCTCTTGCGCCGGAACGTGCCGCGGCGACCGACCTCTTCGGCATAGGCATCGCTGGAATATTCCAGTTTGAAGTCCAGCCGCTCGTTCACCTGCCATTCAATGCCGCCGAAGGCTGCGGCGGGGCCTCGAAACCAGGTGTTCGTGTTGAAGTTGCCGCCAAAGCCGACCGTGATAGGCGGACGCGCCCCGAAAGGCGAACCGATCGACCCGGCGCTGCCCAGCCGACCCCAGCCAAGGCCCAGTGTCGCCTTGATCTGCGGGGCGACCTGCTTGGTCGCCACCACGTATTCCCCGGCCAATATGCCGGTTCCCGCGAAATCCTGCAGGCCAACGGTCACGGCGGGCAGATAGCGGCCCTCCTTCAGCACCTGGTAGCGCAGGTCAAAGCTGCGGTCGAAATAGGTCTCGAACTGGTTTTCGCCGGAACAGTCGGGCGGGCAGAGGTTCCGGTTCCAGTCGCGGATCCCGAGGAAACGAAAGCTGCCGGACAGGCGGGGCGTGATCTGGAACGACAGCGTGGTGCGGCTGATCGGGCCAAAATGCGCCGAGGTTACCGAAAGCTGGCCGTCCGGCTGCGCCTCGCCTGAGGGCATGTCGATCAGGCCCGTTGCGCCGTAGTGGTTCAGGGTCGGGGCGCGACCCGCCCGCAGCTCGCCATCCTGCGCCGCCCCCATGCCAGCCACGGCCACCAGCGCCGCCGTGCCTGCCGCAAGGGCACATGCGGAGGCCGACGGGGTTCGCATGGCGCGGAACAGATCAAAGGCGGACATGCTTTACCCGATATTCTCGTCGTGACCTTAGGTGTGGATGCGGGCAGCGGCAACGGCCAACTCGCGCCCGTGACCGCAAGGGGCCCCGCCTATGGCAAAGACGCAACCTTCGTGGCCGCAGGACCTTCGTATTCGGCCAGATGGTCGCGCACGACGGCGCGCGCCGCGACGGAGTCTCCGGCTGCAACGGCGGCGCGCAACGCCCGCAGGGCCGCGGCAAGCTGCAACTCGCTCAGGCTGCGCTCCTCGGCGCGCAGGATCTTTGGATGCGGCGTGGTCAGGAGACCCTCTCCGATCAGCAGTTCCTCATGCAACTTTTCCCCCGGGCGCAGACCCACGACCACAATCTCGATATCCCCGTCGGGGCGTTCGGCGGTGCGCACGCTGTATCCTGCGGCCTCGATCATCTGATGCGCAAGATCGCGGATGCGCACCGGCTTGCCCATGTCAAGGACATAGACATCGCCACCGCGCGACCGCGCCGTGTCGGAAAACGAGCCGGCCAGCAGCACGAGGCGCACCGCCTCAGAGATCGTCATGAAATAGCGCGTCACATCTTCATGCGTAAGGGTTACCGGCCCCCCCCGCGCGATCTGTTCGCGAAACAGCGGGATGACCGAGCCGGATGACCCCAGCACATTGCCGAAACGCACGATCGAGAACACGCAGTGGGTGGACCGTTTGGCAAGGTCCTGCACCACCAGTTCGGCCAACCGCTTAGAGGCGCCCATGATGTTGGTGGGGCGCACGGCCTTGTCGGTGGAGACCAGCACGAACCGCCGAACGCCCACCTCGCAGGCCGCGTCGCCCATGGTGCGCGTGCCCAGCACGTTGTTGGCAAGGCCCGCGATCGGGTTGGCCTCGACCAGCGGCACATGCTTGTAGGCCGCGGCATGCAGCACCACCTCGACCTCGTTCTCGCGCATCACCATCCGCGCCATCCGCGAATCGGTCGTGGAACCCAGCACCGGCACGATGTCGATACCCAGGCCCTGGCTCAGTTCGCGCAGCTCGCGGTCAATGGAGTAAAGCGCGATCTCACTGACGTCGAACAGCACAAGCCTGCGGGGGCGCAACACCAGCAACTGGCGGCAAAGCTCCGATCCCACCGAGCCGCCCGCGCCGCTGACCAGCACCACGCGGTTGGCATAGGCATCGGCCGCCGGGGCAAGCACCTGATCCACCTGATGGCGGTTCAGGAATTGCCCGGGGATCACGGTCGTCAGCGAATTCACCAGCGCCTCTTCGCCCACCAACTGGGCGAACGACGGCACCGACATGACCTGCAGCTTCGCCTCGGTCATGCGCCGCGCGATCTGGGATAGCTTGGGCGCCGATACCGATGGCATCGCAAGGATCACCCGGTCCACCTCAAGTCGCTTGGCCAGCATGGCAATCCGGTCCGAATTGTGGATACGCAGACCCGCCAGCGTCATGCCGTGCAGCGACGCATTGTCATCGACAAATCCCACCGGCAGAATGCTTTGATGCGCACGCAGCGCTGCCGCAAGTTGCACACCTGTGTTGCCAGCACCATAGATCAGGACGCGCCGACGCGGCACGCCAAGCCGCAGGGTCCATTGCAGAAGCTGCAGCAGCAGCACCCGGATGGACACCGCCAGAAGAAAATAGATCAGCCCGAACAGGATAACCCCGGTGACGGGGAAATACGGCCCAATGTTGGACAGAGAGACGACAAAGCTGATGACCAGCAGGACCGTGACCACCGCCGTGCGCAGGACAGCCAGCGATTCGTAGGCCTTGAGCTGCACCCGGTGCATCCCGAGCAACGCCGAAAACACCCCCGCGCACAGGCTCACAATCGGAAATTGCCAGCCGAGGCGCGCTATGAAGGGCCAGACCGGAACCGCGCTGTAAACAACCACGCTGGACAAAAACAGCGCCAGTGGCGCACTGAAGCAGTCGATCCCGAGCAAAAGCAGGCGCTTTTGCGACCGGGACATGCGGTCAACCGTGGAGAACAGGATTGTGCGGATTGCCTTCATCGCATGGTCCACCTGTCACTTGCCGCCTACTGTCACTTTCCGCCTAGGGCCCGCACCGACACCGGCCGAGCGACCGCAAATCCAAAGTTCCGTATGCGGCCACCATTACGCGAATGGACAGCCACCGAATAATGCAAACCTGTGCAGCGACCCCACTTGGTGCACAATCTCCGCGCATGCCGCAATGCAGAATCACACTTTTCCCCGCCAGAGTTGCAGGAAGGCCAAGGGCGGCGGACCTTTCAAGGGAATGTACGCGCGATTGAGGCACTCCCGCAACGGGGCGTCCGCACGGTGTCACCCCGCACCCTCCCCGGCCCCGGTCGCGCCCGCCCCTGCAGGGCCGCGGCCATGCCGCGCGGGTCGGCTGCGACGGTCGGGGGCACCGGCGAGGCTGCACGCTTTTACCGAACGGTCACAAAACCCTCAAAGCACTGTCACCCGATCATGAGAACTGCGCTCCACCGACCCCAATGGAGGTTCATGATGCGTAAGTCCCTGTTTGCTGCCACGGCAGCGCTGTCCCTGTCCACCGCGGGCGCGTTCGCCCAGACTGAAATCGTGCTTTGGCACGGCCTTGGAGGCGCCCTTGGCGAGGCCACCAACGCGCTCGTCGAATCGTTCAACGCCGCGCAGTCCGACTATCGCCTGACACCGATCTACAAAGGCTCCTACGAGGAGACCCTGACTGCCGCCATCGCCGCCTTCCGCGCGGGCGAGCACCCCAACATCGTGCAGGTGTTCGACGCCGGGGCCGCAACCGTGATCGGCGCCAAGGGTGCCACGATCGCCGCCGCCGACCTGCTGGAGCAGTTCGGCACAAAGCCGTTCGATGCAGACGACTACATCCCCGGCGTTCGCAACTTCTACGCCGACGCCTCGGGCAAGATGGTCGGGATGCCGTTCAACTCCTCGACCCCGATCATGTATATCAACGACGGCGCGCTGGCGAAGGCCGGTGTGACCGCCCCAAAGACCTGGGAAGAGTTCGAGGCCATCGCGCCGAAACTCCTCGAAGCGGGCTATATTCCGCTGGCGCAGTCGCACCTGCCCTGGATCTTTACCGAAAACTTCATGTCACGCCACAACCAGCCCTTCGCCACCAACGCAAACGGTTTTGAAGGCGCCGACGGCACCAAGATCCTGATCGACAACCCTGCGCTGAAGGCCCATTTCTCCAAGCTGAAGGAATGGCGCGATGCGGGTCTGTTCGGCTGGTTCGGCACCGGCTGGAACGAAAACCAGCAGCCCTTCCAGGAGGACAAGGTGGCGCTGTGGCTGGGATCATCGGGTTCGTTCTCGGGCCTCTTGAAATCGGCGACCATGCCCTTCTCGGCCGCCGAACTTCCCTATTGGGCAGGTGTCGAGGGTGCCGGCACCAACACCTTCATCGGTGGTGCCGCCCTCTTTGCGATGTCGGGCAAATCGGATGCGGAGAACAAGGCCTCGGCCGCCTTCTTCGAATTCCTGTCCTCGCCCGAAGTGCAGGTGAGCTGGCACAAGGCGACGGGCTACGTTCCGGTAACGCCCGCCGCCTATGAACTGGCCAAGTCGCAGGGCTACTACGACGAATTCCCGGCTGCCGAAGTGGGCGTGCGCCAACTTCTGTTGCCCGGTTCGGACAACACCCGCGGCTACCGCATGGGCTTCTATGTGCAGATCCGCGACGTGATGAACCGCGAATACAGCCGCATCCTGAACGGCGAGGCCACCGTCGACGATGCGTTCAAGGCCATCGAGACCGAAGCCAACGAGCTTCTGTCGCGCTTTGCCCGCACCGCCAGCTGATGGTGGCCACGGCACCCGAAACCACCCGCGGGGGCGCATCGCGCCCCCGCTTCGCGTTGCGCAGGGTCGTTCCTGCCGCACCGCCGATGAAGCGGATGCAGTTCCGCAGTCCGGTGTATCCGTGGCTCTTGCTGCTGCCGCAGATGTCCATCGTCCTAGTGTTCTTTTTCTGGCCTTCATGGCAGGCGATCCAGTCGTCGTTCTACCTCGAAGACCCGTTCGGCTTTTCCTCGACCTTCGTCGGCTTCGAAAATTACACCAACGCGCTCGGCAGCCGCGAATACGCGCGCACCGCGCGGTTCACGGTGCTCTTCACCGCCATCGTCACCTTCCTGTCGCTCGCGCTCGCGCTCCTTCTGGCGGTCAAGGCCGATGCGGTGATCCGCGGGCAGGCCAGCTACAAGACCTTGCTGATGTGGGTCTACGCCATTGCCCCGCCGGTCGCAGGCCTGATGGGTGTCATGTTTTTCGATCAGCATATCGGCCCCCTTACCGATTTCGCCCGCCTCTTCGGCTGGGACATGCGGGTGGGCCTGAATTACTGGGACACGGCCTTTGCCATGACCGTGGTCTCGGTGTGGAAACAGGTGCCCGTGAATTTCATCTTCTTCCTTTCGGGGTTGCAGGCGATCCCCGCGAGCGTGCGCGAGGCGGCACTGATCGATTGCCGATCCGCCGCGCGCAGGTTCTGGACAATCACCTTCCCGCTGCTCGCGCCCACCTCGTTCTTCCTCCTGATCATCAACATCACCTACGCCCTGTTCGACACCTTCGGCGTCATCGACGTGATGATGCGGGGCGAGCCCGGCGACAAGCCGCGCACGCTGGTCTATCAGGTGTTCCTCGACGGGTTCCGGGGCAACGATCTGGGCGGGTCCTCGGCACAGTCGGTGATCCTGATGATCGTGGTCTTCGCGCTGACGGTGGTGCAGTTCCGCATCATCGAACGCCGCGTGCATTATTCGTGAGGGGCCATGCATAAGAGCACCTGGACCGACCACCTTATCCTGATCCTCGGCTGCCTCTTCATGGTGGTGCCGGTCGTGGCGGTGTTCCTGTCCTCGACCCACGACTACGTGGAGGTCTATCGCAACGGGATGCAGGCCACGTTCGGCGACGATTTCGCCAAGAACTACGGCAACGCGATGTTCCGCGAGGGCGGGTTCACCAAGACGATCACGGGCACCACGATGCTGGTCAACTCGATGATCCTGGGCCTGGGGTTCGCGGTCGGCAAGATCATCGTGTCGATGCTTGCGGCCTATGCAATCGTCTATTTCCGCTTCCGGTTCGGCACGCTGGCCTTCTGGATGATCTTTGCCACGCTCCTGTTGCCGCTGGAGGTGCGCATCCTGCCATCCTACGAGATCGTGCAGAAACTGGGGATGCTCAACTCGTGGTCTGGCCTCATCATCCCGCTGATTGCCTCGGCCACCGGCACGTTCTTCTTCCGCCAGTTCTTCAAGTCGGTGCCGGATGAGCTGTTGGAGGCCGCAAGGATCGACGGTGCGGGGCCCTTCCGGTTCTTCATCGACATCCTTGTGCCGCTGTCGAAAACCATGATCGCGGCCATCTTCATCATCATGTTCGTCGTGGGCTGGAACCAGTATCTCTGGCCAACCCTGATGACCACCGAGGAAGGGTATTTCACCCTCGTCCGCGGCATCCGCCAGATCACCAACGTCTGGGCCGGCAGCCAGATCCCCGATTTCCCGCAGGCCATGGCGCTGGCCATCATCGCCATGTTGCCGCCCGTGCTGGTCGTCGTGATCTTCCAGCGCTGGTTCATCAAGGGCCTTACCGAAAGCGACAAGTGAATGGCGACGATCCATATCGACCGGGTTTCAAAGGTTTACACCGGCGGCGTGCGCGCCGTGCATGATGTGTCGATCCCCATTGCCGACGGCGAATTCGCGGTGCTGGTCGGCCCCTCGGGCTGCGGCAAATCCACGCTGCTGCGCATGGTCGCGGGGCTGGAGGAGATATCCGAGGGCGAGGTGCGCATCGGCGACCGCGTGGTGAACAAGGTCGATCCCGCCGACCGTGACATCGCCATGGTGTTCCAGAACTACGCGCTTTACCCCCACATGACGGTGCGCGGGAACCTCAGCTACGGCCTGAAGAACCGCAAGATGGATACTGCAGAGGTCAACCGGCGCGTGGATGAGGCGGCAGGCATCCTGCAACTGACCGACTATCTTGACCGCAAGCCGCGCCAGCTGTCGGGCGGCCAGCGCCAGCGGGTGGCCATGGGCCGGGCCATCGTGCGCGATCCGGCAGCATTCCTGTTCGACGAACCCCTGTCGAACCTCGACGCAAAACTCCGCATCGCCATGCGCGGCGAAATCAAGCGGTTGCAGCGCCGCCTCGGCACCACCTCGATCTATGTCACCCATGACCAGGCCGAAGCGATGACCATGGCCGACACGCTGATCGTGCTGAACGGCGGGCGGATCGAACAGCAGGGCAAACCGCTGGAGGTCTACCGCCGCCCCGCCTCGACATTCGTGGCGGGCTTCATCGGCTCGCCCGCGATGAACCTGGTCACCGTGACGGTCCGCGAGGGCCGGGCATTCCTTGGCGATGCGCCCGTTGGCCCCGCCCCGATCGCGGCGGATCGCGCCATCCTCGGCGTACGCGCCGAGGACTTGCGCCCCGGTGCGGGGGGATTCGACCTGCTCATCGACTATGTTGAGGAACTGGGGGCCGAAAGGCTTGTCCATGGCACGGTCGCGGGGCAGCCGCTGGTCGTCACCATGGCGCCGGACTATCCGCTGGGCGAGGTGCTGCACCTCGAGGCCCTGCCCGAGGCGCTCCATTTCTTCGACAGCGGGACGGGCCGCCGGATCTGAACGCGCGTCACCCCCGGTCAGGGATCGGTCACCACCACCTCCACCCGTCGATTGGCCCTTCGCCCCTCTTCGGTTGCGTTGCTGGCGCGCGGGGCCAGATAGCCAACGCCTTCGGCCATCACCTGCGCGGACGGAACGCGGTGGATGCCCTGCAGGACGGCCCGCACCGAATCCGCGCGCCTGCGCGAGATCACGATATTCGTCTCCAGCCCCCCGGAGGCATCGGTATGCCCCACAAGGGCAACCTTGCGCCCCGGATTGCGGCGCAGCCAGTCCGCGAGGTCGGCCAGCGACGGATAGTCACCTTCAAGCAGAGCTGTGCTGCCACTTGCAAACTCCAGATCCTCCAGCACCGCAAGACCATGCGCATCCAGCGCCGCCGCTGTTGACAGGCCCGGCCCCGGCGCATTCGATCCCGACAGCGCCACCACCGGGCCGGCATCGCCGGCCAGGGTGGACACGGAATCCGCCGAGAGCGCGACCTCACGCGCCGAACCCGTATCTGCGGCCAGCAACACCGGCCCAGGCCCACCCCCCGGCGTGACCCGTGTCACTTGCGCGAAACCGGCCATCGCCGACCGGCTGACCATCAGGGCAAGAACTTCGTTCCCCCGTTCGGCGGCCAGATAGCGGAAATCGCCAAGGTCCACATGCATCTCCGGCTCGGGAAAAAGATCCGACGCATAGCGGAAGTCGAACCCTCCGCAGGCCTCGGTTTCACAATCAAAGATCGTGCGATACCCGGCCCTGGCAAGCTGGCCGCGCAGTTGGGACATCAGATGCAGCGTCGAGACGCCCGGCAGATCGATCCGAAACGCGCTGCGCTCAACCGCGCCTTCGGACGGGCGGACCGGCACGACCTCGCCATCGAAGGGGCCCGTCGGCAGGGCATAGCTGGCCAGCTGGTCAACCGACCGGGCCGTCACAGTCGCAGGGCCGGGAAATAGCAACTCCATTGCCCCGGCCGCCCCGGTTCCCCCGGCGACGAACAGCACAAAAAACGCGGCAAGCGCGCCATGGGTTCGGGTCCGTTTCAACTGCTCTGGCCTCTTCGGGCTCACTTGCGACGATAGTGATAGTGTCCCACAACTCGCATGCCCAAGGAAGCATAGAGCGCGTTCGCTGCCGCATTCGTGCGGGTTACCGCGAGGGCGATCTGGCGGGCACCCACCGAATGTGCCCATTCAGCGGCTGCATACATGATGTGCCGCCCGACACCCTGACGCTGCAGCGCGGACACCACGGTCAGCGCATGCACGAACACCGTCCCGCCCGACACCGCCACATAGGCCGCCCCTGCGGCGCGGTCCGAATGGCGGCCCAGAATCGCCACCTTGGGCACCATGGCACGGTCCATCACCGCCATCCGGGCGGGGCCCAGGCCCGCATCGGCCCAGATCTGCACCGTGACCGCCAGCGGCGGCCAGAGCGGAAAGGCGGTCATCCGGGGCGGTTCGGGAAAGGCAGAAACCGGCGCGGCATAAAGCACCGTCTCATCCTGCAGGGCATAGCCCGCCTGCGCCAGAACCGCGTCCAGCGCCTCCTCACCCGGGCGCACCATCACCAGCGCGGGCTGTCCCAGCCGCGCCGCACCCTCCTCCAGCACCGCCAGATCGCCCGGCGTGACCGGCCCGACGGCGGTGGCCGCAGACACCCGGCTGCCGCCCCCGCCCCCCTCGCGCAGCACCCAAGGGCCCGCGCGATGCTGGGCCACCGGCGGCCAGGTCGCGGCCATGTCGGCCAGAAGGCTGTGCAGCGGATCGGTCATGGTGCCGGGAACATCGCCGCCAGCCGCGTCATCGCGGCATCCAGTTGCGCGCCATCGGTGCCGCGGATCACCAGCGTCGTGCCATATGCCCCGTTGCGGATGAAGGGGTAGGAACCCATGGAGAGAGCGGGAAACTCCGCCGCCAGCGCCCCGAAAGGCCCCGCGATCTCACCCTCGCCCCGTTGCACGGTCAGGGATTGCGACAACAGCGGCGCGCCGCCCGTGATGGTGGGCAGCACCCCCGCCAGCATCGCCTGAAAGATGTTGGGCACCCCCGCCATCACATGCACATTGCCCAGCGTGAACCCGGGCGCCGCGCTGACCGGATTGTCGATCAGGCTGGCGCCATCGGGGATACGCGCCATGCGCTGCCGCGCCTCGTTGAAGGGCAGGCCCGCGCGATCGTAATGCGCAGCCAAGACCGCCATCGCATCCGCGCGGTGCGAGATTCCCACGCCAAAGGCCGCGGCCACCGCATCGGCGGTGATGTCGTCATGCGTGGGCCCGATGCCCCCGCTCGTGAACACATGATCCCAGTCGCCCCTCAGCGCATTGATCGCCGCAATGATGGCCGCATGGTCATCGGCGACCATCCGCGCCTCCATCAACCGCACGCCATGGCGCGTCAGCTCGCCCGCCAGATGGTGCATGTTGCTGTCGCGCGTGCGGCCCGACAGGATCTCGTCGCCGATCACCAGCATGGCGGCGGTAGGGTTCGTCATGGCGCGCTCTTTCGCAAGGGTCACGCACCCGTATAGAGCCGCGCTCTGGCCATTTCCACACCCCGGATTTATGTAGGCGTCATGATCGGTCCGCATGCAACAAGGCCCACCATGGACGACACACGCGGCCGCATCACCCGCGACGGCATCCGCATCCACGAGGATGCGGATTTCGCCGGTATGCACGCGGCGGGCCGGGTGGCGGCAGAGATCCTTGACGACGTGGCCCCGCTGGTGGTGCCGGGGACGACCACCGAGGCGCTGGACCGCTTCATCACCGACGAGATTGCGCGGCGCGGGGTGGTGTCGGCCACCGTGGGCTACAAAGGCTATCGCCACGCGTCGTGCATCAGCGTGAACCATGTGGTCTGCCACGGGATCCCGGGGCCCAAGGTCATCACGGGCGGGGATATTCTGAACATCGACGTGACGGTGATCGTGGAGGGCTGGTTCGGTGACACCAGCCGGATGTATATTGCCGGCGAGCCGTCGGTAAAATCGCGACGGCTGATCCGGGTGACGCACGACGCGCTGATGAAGGGGATCGAGGCCGTGCGGCCCGGTGCCACCTTCGGCGACATCGGCCATGCGATCCAGGCCTATGTCGAGGGCAACCGGATGAGCGTGGTGCGCGACTTCTGCGGCCATGGCCTTGGTCGCGTATTCCACGCCCCGCCCAACGTGCTGCATTACGGCCGCCCTGGCACCGGCCCGGTGCTGGAAGAGGGCATGTTCTTCACCATCGAGCCGATGGTGAACCTGGGCCGCCCCGAAACCAAGGTGCTGCCCGACGACTGGACGGCGGTGACGCGCGACAAGTCGCTGTCGGCGCAGTTCGAGCATTCGGTGGGGGTGACGGCGACGGGGGCAGAGATCTTTACCCTGTCGCCTGCGGGGCGGTTCCACCCCACATGGGAATGACGCATTGCGTGCCGACGCCGGGGGGCCTGCCCCCCGGACCCCCCGGGATATTTTCGGACAGAAGAAGGCAAGGCGCATGAGCAGGCTGCGGTGGTTGGTGCTGTCCTTGGCCGTGGCGGTGATCGCGCTGTCGATATTTCGGCTGGAGGGGGCGCGGGGGGGGCTGGAGCGAGCGGCGCTGGATGTTGGCGGGACACCTGCGACGGTGTGGCGGATGCCCGGCGCGGGGCCCGCGCCCGCCGTCGTGATCGCGCATGGCTTTGCCGGGTCGCGCCAGCTGATGGAGGGGTTCGCGGTCACGCTGGCGCGGGCGGGCTATGTGGCGGTGGCCTATGATCTGGCGGGCCATGGGCGCAATCCGGTGCCGATGTCGGGCGATGTGACGGTGATCGAGGGCACGACGACCGTGCTGATGGACGAGATGGCGCGGGTGTCTGAGGCCGCACTCGCCTTGCCCGGCGTCGATGGGCGGCTGGCGCTGGTGGGCCATTCGATGGCTTCGGACGTGGTGGTGCGGCAGGCCCTGCGCGATGCCCGCGTCGGCGCGGTGGTCGCGGTGTCGATGTTCAGCGCGGCGGTGACGCCAGATTCGCCCAGCAACCTTCTGGTGGTGGCGGGGGAATGGGAGGGGTTTCTGGCGGCCGAGGCGCTGAAGGCGGTGGCGATGGTCGAGCCCGGCGCGGGGTTTGCACAGACGCTGGGCGATCCGGGCGCGGGCACGGGGCGGCGGGCGGTGGCGGCGCCGGGGGTGGAGCATGTGGGCGTCCTTTACTCCGCGACCACGCTGCGCGAAACCCGCGACTGGCTGGATGCGGCCTTTGGCCGGGTATCACGGAGCGATGTGGCGATGCGCGGCGGCTGGATCCTGGCCTTGCTGGGCGCGGTCATGGTGGCGGGGTGGTTCGGCTTTGGTGCGATGGGGCCGCGGGGGCCCGCACCGCAGGCGGTGGGGCGGCTTTCGGGGCGGCAGTTCGCGGGGATGCTTGCGGCGGCCGGGATCGTGGTGCCGGTCGTGCTGCGGGGGGCCGAGGTGGGCTTCCTGCCGGTGCTGGTGGCGGATTACCTGATGCTCCATCTGGCGCTTTACGGGCTTGTCATCGTCGCGGTCACCTGGGGGCTGGGGGTCTGGCGACCGATCTGGCCGTCGCTTGCGGGGCTGCGGGTGGCAGCGCTGGTGGCGCTGTTCGGGATCGGCGTGTTCGGCTGGGTGCTGGAGACCTATGTCGCGTCGTTCTGGCCGGTGGCGGCGCGGATGGCGGTGGTGGTGGCGATGGTCGCAGGCGCCGTGCCCTTCATGATGGCCGATGCGATCCTGACCGAGGGGGGGCGCGCATCCCCGGGGCGCGTGATCGCGGTGCGGGCGATGGCGCTGCTGTCATTGGGCCTTGCGGTGGCACTGGATTTCGAGCGGCTGATGTTCCTCGTGATCGTGCTGCCGGTGATCTTGGTATTTTTCCTGCTGTTCGGCGCCCTTGGCAGCCGGGTTGCGCGCGCCTCGGGGCGGGTGCTGGCATCGGGCGCGGGGCTTGGCCTGTTCCTCGGCTGGGCGCTGGCGGTGACCTTTCCGCTCTTTCAGGGCTGAAGGCCGATCCGCCCCGGCACCTGGCCCAGCCGGTGGATCACCTCGGCCCCCACCGACGCCAGCCGCGCGCCGTCGTCATGTTCGGCAAGGCCGAGGCAACGCATCCCCGCCCGCACCGCGCCCAGGCAGCCTGACGGGCTGTCATCCACCACCACGCAATCGGCCGGGGCCACGCCCAGAAACCCCGCACAGTGGAGCCACAGGCCCGGCTCGGGCTTGGGGCAGCCCAGCGTCTGGCCCGAAAACACCCGGTCCTGCAGCCGGGCCCACATCGCCGGATGCTGGCCCATCGTGATCTCCATCTTGCGCGGCGCCCCGTTCGAGCCCACGGCATAAAGGATGCCCGCCTCATCCAGCCGGTCCAGCAGAGCCTCTGCCCCCGCTATCAGCCCACAGCCAAGGGCCAGGCGCGCATACATCCGGGCATAGAAATCATCCACCCAGTCGTCGGGCAGGTCCGCCCCCAGATCGCGCGCGGCCTTCCACAGCCCGGTGATGGTGCCGCCCAGAAACCGCGCCTCCATCTCGGCGCGGCTCAGGTGCAGGCCGTGCGCGGCAAGGTCCCCGGCCAGAAGCGCAAAGGCCACGGGCTCGCTGTCCACCAGCACGCCATCGCAATCAAGCAGGACGGCGCGCGGGGTCATGCCGGGGCCTTTGCCAATGTCACCACGGTGTCGCCGTAGTGGCGCTGGTCCAGAAGCTCCAGACCGGGCGGCAGGATCGGCACGCTGCCCTCTTCCCAGACCACCACCGCGCCGGGGGCCAACCAGCCCCCCGCCTGCGCCGAGGCCAGCGCCGCCTCGCCCAGGCCCCGGCCATAGGGCGGATCCAGGAACATCAGATCGAACCCCGGCCCCCGGTTCGGCCCCAGCCGCGTGGCATCGCGGCGCCAGACATCGGTCTGCCCCATGGCGCGCAAAATCTTGATGTTGCGCCGCAGGATCGCGCGCGCCGCCGCTCCGTCATCGACAAACACCACCCGTGCCGCCCCGCGCGACAGCGCCTCAAGCCCCAGCGCGCCCGTTCCGGCAAAGAGGTCGAGCACCCGCAGCCCCTCCAGCGGCAGGCGCAGACTGTTTTCCAACAGGTTGAACACCGCCTCGCGCACCCGGTCGGAGGTGGGCCGCAGATGGGCGGCGGGGTCGCCCGCACCCACCGGGGACAGATGCGTGCCCCGGAACCGGCCACCGATGATCCTCATGCCCGCAAAAGCGCCTTCAGGTCGGTGGCAGGATCGGCAAGGGTCGCGGGCGGCGGGCTCTGCCCCGTCTCGATCAGCCGCTTGCCCACCATATAGGCGCGCCCGTCGTTCATGGCATCGACGGCCAGCAGGCGGGTATCCGCGAAATACCAGTGCGACCGCCCCTCGCCCCCATCGCGCACCACCACATCGGTATAGCCGGTGTTCAGCCCTGCGATCTGCAGCTTCACGTCATATTGGTCGGACCAGAACCAGGGCACCGGCTCATAGGCCGTGGCCGCGCCGAGGATGTTGGCCGCCACCACCTCGGCCATGTCGATGGCATTCTGCACCGATTCGAGCCGCATCCGCGCGCCGCGACACAGGAAGCTGGCGCAGTCGCCCACGGCCCAGATGTCGGGCGCATCGGTGCGGCCCAGCTCGTCAGTGGCGATGCCGTTGCGCAGCCGTATGCCCGCCGTCTCGGCCAGTTCGGTCGCCGGATCGACGCCCACGCCCGCGATCACCAGATCGGCCGCAATCTCGCGCCCGTCGGCCATGATGGCACCCTGCACCCGGTGCCCGCCGCGCAGCCGTGCCAGCCCCTGCCCTTCATGGATCGTCACGCCCTGGCCATGGTGCAGGTCGCGGAACCAGTCAGAGGTTTCGGGGGCCGCCACGCGCTTGAGGATGCGGTCAGCGGCCTCGACCAGCATCACCTCCAGCCCCATCTTGCGCGCGACCGCCGCCGCCTCCAGCCCGATATAGCCGCCGCCCACCACCAAAAGCCGTGCGCCGGGCTGAAAGGCGGGGCGGATAGCCTGCACATCGGCGATGCCGCGCAGCGTGTGCACACCGGGCAGCTCGCCTCCGATGGCGCCCGGCAGGCGGCGCGGCACCGCCCCCGTGGCCAGCACCAGCACGTCATAGGGCACCTCGCCCGCCGTGGTCTGCACCACGCGCGCCACCTGGTCGATCTGCACGGCGCGGGTGCCGGTGTGCAGGTCGATCCCGGCCTCGGCATAGAAATCGGCCGGGCGCAGATACAGCCGCTCCTCGGGGATAGCACCCATCAGGAACCCCTTGGACAGCGGCGGGCGCTGATAGGGCGGCGCGGGTTCCTCGCCGATCATCGTGATCGGCCCCTGATGACCCAGCGCCCGCAGTCTGGCCACCAGCGAAAGCGCCGCCTGCCCCGCGCCAACGACGACGATCCGCGTCATGCTACACCACCTCTGGCCGATCCCTGCCTGCGACCGTATAACCCGAAGGGACGACAACGCAACGCGCGAGGGACTGATCATGACGATTTCCGTGGGCGACAAGCTGCCCGATGCTACGCTGCTGACAATGGGCAAGGACGGCCCCGAAGGTGTGAGCCTGGCCACGAAACTGGCAGGGCGCAGCGTGATCCTGTTCGGGCTTCCGGGCGCCTACACAAGCACCTGCACCAACGCGCATGTTCCCAGCTTCATGCGCGCCAAGGATGCCCTCATGGCCAAGGGGGTGGACGAGATCATCTGCGTGTCGGTCAACGATCCCTTCGTGATGAAGGCCTGGGGCGAGAGCACCGGGGCCCTGGCCGCCGGGATCACCATGCTGGCCGATGCGGATGCCGCGTTCACCAAATCGACCGGCATGGCGTTTTCGGCGCCTCCGGTCGGGTTCATCGACCGGTCGGTGCGCTACGCGCTGCATGCGGTCGATGGCGTGGTGAAGGTGATCCACAGCGAAGAATCGCCGGGGACCTGCGACGCCTCGGGCGGCGAGGCGATGCTGGCGGCGATCTAGGGCGCAGCGGGCCGCCCTTGGGCGGCCCCTACCCCTTCAGGATCGCGGGCAGGTTCAACCGGTGTTCGCGGGCGCAGTCTAGGGCAATGTCGTAGCCCGCATCGGCATGGCGCATCACGCCGGTTGCCGGATCATTCCAGAGCACATTCGCAATGCGGCGGTCGGCATCCGCAGACCCGTCGCAGCATATGACCATGCCGGAATGCTGGCTGAACCCCATGCCGACACCCCCGCCATGGTGCAGCGATACCCATGTGGCCCCCGAGGCGCAGTTCAACAGCGCATTCAGCAAGGGCCAGTCCGACACCGCGTCCGATCCGTCGCGCATCGCCTCCGTCTCCCGGTTCGGCGAGGCGACCGAGCCCGAATCCAGATGGTCGCGCCCGATCACCACGGGGGCCTTCAACTCGCCCGACCGCACCATCGCATTGATCGCAAGCCCCGCGCGGTGGCGGTCGCCAAGGCCGATCCACATGATCCGCGCAGGCAGGCCCTGGAAGGCGATGCGCTCGCGCGCCATGTCCAGCCAGTTGTGCAGGTGGTGGTTGTCGGGGAACAGCTCCTTCATCCTCGCGTCGGTCTTGTAGATATCTTCGGGGTCGCCCGAGAGGGCGCACCAGCGGAAGGGGCCGATGCCCCGGCAGAACAGCGGCCGGATATAGGCAGGCACGAAGCCGGGGAAGGCGAAGGCGTTCTCCAACCCCTCCTCCTGCGCGACCTGCCGGATGTTGTTGCCGTAGTCGAGCGTGGGCACGCCCGCATTCCAGAAATCGACCATGGCGGCGACATGGGTGCGCATGGATGCCCGCGCCGCCGCCTCCACCGCCTTGGGGTCGGTTTCCTGCCGGGCGCGCCACTCCGCCACGGTCCAGCCCTGCGGCAGGTAGCCGTGGATCGGGTCATGCGCCGATGTCTGGTCGGTCACGATGTCGGGGCGCATGCCCCCCGCCTGCATCCGGGCGAAAATCTCGGGGAACACATCGGCGGCGTTGCCGATCAGCGCCACGGATTTCGCCTCGCCCTTCGCGGTCCAGTCCGCGATCATCGCCAGGGCCTGATCGAGGCTGTGGGCCTTGGCGTCGCAATAGCGGGTGCGGATGCGGAAATCGGCGCGCGTCTCGTCGCATTCCACGGCCAGACAGCAGGCCCCGGCCATCACGGCGCCCAGGGGCTGCGCCCCGCCCATGCCGCCCAGACCGCCGGTCAGGATCCAGCGGCCTTTTAGGGACCCGCCGTAATGCTGGCGCCCGGCCTCGGCAAAGGTCTCATAGGTGCCCTGCACGATGCCTTGGGTGCCGATGTAGATCCAGGACCCTGCGGTCATCTGGCCATACATGGCCAGCCCCTTGCGGTCCAACTCGTTGAAATGGTCCCAGGTCGCCCAATGCGGCACGAGGTTCGAATTGGCAATCAGAACGCGCGGCGCATCCTTGTGGGTGCGAAACACCCCCACCGGCTTGCCCGATTGCACCAGCAGCGTCTCGTCCGCCTCCAGCGCGCGAAGGGCGGCGCAGATACGGTCGAAATCCTCCCATGTCCGCGCCGCCCGCCCGATGCCGCCATAGACCACCAGCTCGTGCGGGTTCTCGGCCACATCGGGGTGCAGGTTGTTCATCAGCATCCGGAGGGGCGCCTCGGTCAGCCAGCTTTTGGCGGTGATCTCGGTGCCCGTGGCGGGATAGATGTCGCGGATGTTGTGGCGGGGATTGGTCATGCGGGGGGCCTCAGGTCGGGGGCCAGATCGGCCAGGATGGCAAGGATGCGGGCAAGGACCGGGCGCAGGCGGGCGGCCTTTTCGGCGCTGTAGGCGAAGGGCGGCGCCTCGGATTGCAGATGCGTGGCTTGCGCCAGCTCCATCTGGATCGCGTGGATACCCTGCGCAGGGCGGCCATAGTGGCGCGTGGTCCAGCCGCCCTTGAAGCGGCCGTTGACGATATGGGTGTAGCCTTCGGCCCCCGCGCAGATGCCCTGCACGGCCCCCGCGATGCGGGGATCGCAACTGGTGCCGTCCGCGGTGCCGATGTTGAAATCGGGCAGCGTGCCGGGAAAGAGGTAGGGGATGCGCGACCGGATCGAATGGCAATCATAAAGGATCGCCAAACCATGGATCGCCCGAACACGCTCCAGCTCGGCCGCCAGCGCCGCGTGGTAGGGCGCATGGAACCCCTGACACCGCGCCACCACTTCAGATGCGCCGGGGGGATCGGCCCAGATCGGGGCGCCGTCGAAATCGGTCAGCGGCACAAGGCCGGTGGTGTTCTGCCCAGGGTACAGGCTGTCGCCACCCGGCGGACGGTTGGCGTCGATCCCATAGCGGTGGAACGTGGCGCGCACGATGGTCAGCCCAGGCAAAAGGCCCGCGTAAAGCCGGTCCACATGCCAGTCGGTATCGGCCAGCATCCGCCCGCGCGCGTTCAGCCGGGCGGCGATACGGTCAGGCAGCCAAGTGCCGGTGTGCGGCAGGCCCAGCACGATGGGACCCGGGCCTTGGGTGACCTCGACGGGCGTCATGCCTGCCCCCGCCGCGCAGGGGGGCTGTCTGCCCCCCTCGGCCTTGCGGCCTCACCCCCCGAGGATATTTGGGGACGGAAGAAGGGGGTCACAGGGGAAACTCCAGATGGGCGGCGGCAGCGAGGGTGCCGTTGCGGATAAGGCTGGCGGCAGCGGCGATGTCGGGGGCGAGATAGCGATCCTGCTGCAAAGGGGGCGAGACGGCGCGCAGGGCGGCGATGGCGGACCGGAGGGAGGGCGAGGTGACAAGGGGCGCACGGAACGCGATGCCCTGCGCGGCGCAGAGCGCCTCGACGCCGAGGATCACCGCAAGGTTGTCCACCATCCGGCGCAGACGGCGCGCGCCATGGGCGGCCATGCTGACGTGATCTTCCTGGTTGGCGCTGGTGGGGGTTGAGTCGGTGGAGCAGGGGTTCGCCAGATGCTTGTTCTCGCTCATCAGCGCCGCCGTGGTGACCTCGGCGATCATGAAGCCGGAGTTGAGGCCCGGCGCGGGGGTCAGGAAGGGCGGCAGGTCGTGGCTGAGCGTGGGGTCCACCATCAGCGCCACGCGGCGCTGCGCAATGGCGCCGATCTCGGCCAGGGCCAGGGCGATGATGTCGGCGGCGAAGGCCACGGGTTCGGCGTGGAAGTTGCCGCCCGAGATGATGCCCGAGGGGGTGACGAGCGGGTTGTCGGTGACGGCGTTCGCCTCGGTCTCCAGCGTGGCGGCGGCGAAGCGCATGAGATCCACCGCCGCGCCCGTCACCTGCGGCTGGCAGCGGATGCAATAGGGGTCCTGCACGCGGGCATCGCCCTCGCGGTGGCTGTCGCGGATCACCGATCCGGCCATCAGGGCGCGCATCAGGCCCGCCACCTCGATCTGGCCGCGATGGCCGCGCAGGCTGTGGATCTCGGGGGTCAGGGGTGCGGTCGATCCCATAATCGCATCGGTGGAAAGGCAGGAGGTGACGATTGCGCCTTGGGCGCAGCGCCAGCCGTCAAAGAGGCCCGCCAAGGCAAGGGCGGTGGAGAATTGCGTGCCGTTGATCAGGCCCAGCCCCTCTTTCGGGCCCAGCACAACGGGGGTCAGCCCTGCCGCGGCCAGCGCCTGCGCCCCCGGCGTCCGCTGGCCATGGAACATCGCCTCGCCTTCACCGATCATGGCCGCCGTCATGTGGGCCAGCGGGGCGAGGTCTCCGCTTGCCCCCACCGAGCCCTGCACCGGCACCACCGGTGTCACGCCACGCGCCAGCATCCCTTCGATCAGCGCGATCACCTGCCACCGCACGCCCGAGGCGCCGCGCCCGAGGGACAGGAGTTTCAGCGCCATCATCAGGCGCGTGGTGCCTTCGTCCAGCGCCTCGCCCACGCCGCAGCAATGCGACAGGATCAGGTTGCGTTGCAGCGTGGCGGTGTCGCCCGCCGCGATCTTGACCGAGGCGAGTTTGCCGAACCCGGTGTTCACGCCATACACCGCCTCGCCCCCCATGGCCGCCGCCGCGACCTGCGCCGCCGCCGCCTCCACCCCTGGGCGCGCGGCGTCGTCAAGCCGGGCCGCAGCCCCCTCGCGCCACAGGCGTTCCAGCATGGTGAGCGTCGTGGCAGCGGGGATCAGGGTCAGGGTCATGCGGCACCTTGGAATATGCGGGAATGAAGCGGGTTGAACCCGATGCGATAGGCCAGTTCGGCGGGGCTTTCGGCATCCCAGAGGCAAAGGTCGGCCCGCATCCCCGGCGCGATGCGCCCGCAGTCCGAAAGGCCCAGCGCGCGGGCGGCATGGATCGTGACGCCGGCAAAGGCCTCGGCCACCGTCAGGCCGAACAACGTGCAGCCCATGTTCATCGTCAGCAGGATCGAGGTCAGGGGCGAGGTGCCGGGGTTGCAATCGGTGGCCAATGCCATGGCCACGCCATGGGCGCGGAAGGCCGCGACCGGGGGCACCTTCGTTTCGCGCAGCGCATAGAACGCGCCGGGCAGCAGCACCGCCACCGTGCCCGCCGCCGCCATGGCGCGGGCATCGGCCTCGGTCGCATATTCCACATGATCGGCAGAGAGCGCGCCACGAAACGCGGCCAGCGCGGTGCCGCCCTGATGCGACAACTGCTCGGCATGCAGTTTCACCGGCAGGCCCAGCGCCTGCGCCACGTCGAACACGCGGCCGATCTGGGCTGGGGAAAAGGCGATTCCCTCGCAAAACCCGTCCACCGCATCCACCAGCCCCTCGGCATGAGCGGCGCGCAAGGAGGGGATGGCCACATCGTCGATATAAGCATCACTGCGGCCCGCGTAGTCCGGGGGCACGGCATGGGCGGCCAGATGGGTGGCCACCATGCGCACGGGGCGCAGCCCGGCCAGCGCGCGGGCGGCGCGCAGCATCCGCAGTTCGGTCTCCACCTCCAGCCCATACCCCGATTTCACCTCGATCGTGCAGACCCCTTCGGCGATCAGCGCATCCAGCCGGGGCAAGGCGGCGGCCACCAGTTCGGCCTCACGTGCCCCCCGGGTGGCCATGACGGTGGAGATGATGCCCCCGCCCGCCCGCGCGATGTCCTGATAGCTCGCGCCCTCCAGCCGCATCTCGAATTCGCGCGCGCGGTGGCCTGCGTGCAGGATGTGGGTGTGGCAGTCGATCAGGCCCGGCGTCACCATCCGCCCGCCCGCCGCGCGGCGCAGCCATCCGGCCATCGGTGCTGGCAGATCGGCCAGATGACCGACCCAGACGATCCGCCCGCCCTGCATGGCCAGCGCGTCGCCCAGGGCCCCGCCCGGACAGGCGATCCGGGCGTCGCACAGGATGGTCGGGGGGGCGGATCGCATCTTGAGTCTCCCTTGCCTTGCGGTTATTATGTCTATACATAATGAATCGGTCAAGGGGGGGCCATGTCGGTGATCTGGGCGGAACAGGCGCTCTTGCCCGACGGCTGGGCGCGGGACGCGGTGGTGCGGCTGGAGGCCGGGCGCATCGCCTCGGTTCTGCCCGGCCAGCCGATGCCTGCGGGGGCCGACCGGGTGGGCGCCCTGCTGCCCGCCCCTGCCAACCTGCATTCCCACGCCTTCCAGCGCGCCATGGCCGGCCTGACCGAGGCGCGCGGCCCCGACCCGCGCGACAGTTTCTGGACCTGGCGGCGGCTGATGTACCGCTTCCTTGACCAGCTCACGCCCGAGGACGTGCAGGCCATCGCGGCCCTTGTGCAGGTCGAGATGATGGAGGCGGGCCATGCCGCCGTTGCCGAATTCCACTACCTGCACCATGGGCAGGGCGGGCGGCCCTATGCCGACCCGGCCGAGATGTCGGCGAGGATCATCGCGGCGGCGGGGCAGACGGGGATCGGGCTGACGCTCCTGCCCGTCCTGTATCAGCAGGGCGGCTGTGACGGGCGCGCGCTGGTGCCGGGGCAGGACAGGTTCGGCTGCACGCTGAACGGTTTTGCCGATCTGGCGGACCGGGCCGGGGCCGCGCTGAATGCCCTGCCGGGGGATGCGCGGCTGGGGATCGCGCCGCATTCCCTGCGCGCGGTCACACCCGAGGGGCTGGCCTTCGCCGCGGCGCTACGCCCCGGGGCCCCCCTGCACATGCACCTGGCCGAACAACTGGCCGAGGTGGAGGAGGTTCATACCCATCTGGGCGCGCGGCCTGTCGAATGGCTTTTCGCCCATGCGCAGGTCGATGCCCGCTGGTGCCTGATCCACTGCACGCAGATGGAACGGGCCGAGACGCTGGCGCTGGCCGCATCCGGGGCCGTCGCGGGCCTGTGCCCCATCACCGAAAGCAGCCTTGGCGACGGCATCTTCGACGGCGTCGCCTATGCCGGGGCCGGGGGCCGCTGGGGGATCGGGTCGGACAGCAACATCCGCATCGCGCTGGCGGAAGAGCTGCGCACGCTCGACCATTCCCAACGCCTGCGCGACCGCAGCCGGGCGGCACTGGCAACGCAAGACCGCTCCACCGGACGGGTGCTGTTCCAGACGGCGGCGGAGGGGGGCGCGCAGGCGGCGGGGCGCGATGCGGGGCGGATCGCGCCGGGGCGGCTGGCCGATCTGCTGGCGCTGGACACAAGGGCGGTCGATCTGGCGGGGCTGGCGGGGGATACGCTGCTGGATGCCTGGATCTTTGCGGGCGATGACCGGATGGTGCGCCATGTCTGGGCGGCGGGCCGCGCCATGGTGCGCGATGGCCGCCACATCGCGCGCGGGCCGGTCGAGGCCGCCTATCGCGCCACCCTCGCCCGGCTGCGCGATGCCCTCTGACGCACCCACCCTCGGCTGGCAGGACGTGCAGGCCGAGGCGCTGCGCCGCATCCGCAGCCGCGACTGGCCCCCCGGCGCCCTGATCCCGAACGAGGCCGACCTTGCCCGCGAACTGGGCTGCGCCCGCGCCACCGTCAACCGCGCCCTGCGCGATCTGGCCGAGGCGGGCTGGCTGGAACGCCGCCGCAAGGCGGGCACGCGCGTCGCTGTGGCCCCGGTGCGCAAGGCGACCTTTGCGATCCCGATCATCCGGCGGGATGTGGAGGAGCGCGGCCAGCGGCACGGCTATCGCCTCTTGTCGCAGGCTGTCGCCCCGGCCCCGGCGGGTATCGCGACGCTCCTGCGGCTGCCGGGGGCCGCACCGATGATCCACCTGCGCGCCCTGCATCTGGCCGATGACCGTCCCTGGTGCCTGGAGGATCGCTGGCTGAACCCCGCCATCCCCGGCGTGACCGGGGCCGATTTCGCGGCCCTCAGCGCGAATGAATGGCTGGTGGGCAACGTGCCCTTTTCGGGCGGCGACATCGCGTTCCATGCGCTGGCCGCAGACCCCGCCACCGCCGCCCTCATGGACTGCGCGCCGGGCGCGGCGCTCTTGGCCGCCGACCGCACCACCTGGGCCGAGGCGGTGCCGATCACCGCCGTCCGGCTGACCTATGCGCCGGGGCAGCGGTTCGTCACGACCATCTGACCCGTCATGCCCGGTGATAGGGCCCGCCCGCAAGAATCGTCGCCGCCCGATACAGCTGCTCGGCCAGCATCACCCGCACCAGCAGATGCGGCCAGACCATCGCGCCGAACGACACTGCCACATCGGCCCGGCCCCGCAGGCCCGGGTCGATCCCGTCCGCGCCGCCGATCACGAACGCCGCATCCCCCCGCCCCGCATCGCGCCAGCCGGCCAGCATCGCGGCAAAGTCGGGGCTGGTCATCACCCGCCCCCGCTCATCCAGCACGGCAAGCACCGCGCCCTCGGGCACCGCACGGGCCAGCAAGGCGCCCTCCGCCGCCATCCCGCCCGCCCTGGCCTCTACCTCATGCTCGACCGCGGGGCCAAGGCCAAGCCCTCGCCCGGTCTTGCCGAACCGGTCAAGGTAATCCGCCACCAGCGCCCGCTCGGGCCCCGCCCGCAGCCGGCCCACCGCGCAGATATGCAGCCGCATCAAACCCTTGCGGGGCGCTGCTGGTCCGCGGGCAGCCACATCTTCTCAAGCTGGTAGAACTCGCGCACCTCGGGGCGGAAGACATGCACGATCACATCCGAGGCGTCGATCAGCACCCAGTCGCCGGTCTCCTTGCCCTCCATCTTGGCATGGATGCCGAATTGCAGCTTCAGCCGGTCCACCAGCTTTTCCGAGATCGCCGCAACCTGGCGCGACGACCGGCCCTCGCAGATCACCATGTAATCGGCCATGTCCGAACGGCCGCGCAGGTCGATCTGCACCACCTCCTCGGCCTTGTCATCGTCCAGCGAGGCCAGCACGGCGGCCAGAACCTCAGCCGCGCTGAAACCTTGCGCCGGGGCGGGGGTCATCCGCGTCGCCCGCGGGCCGACCGGAAGCCCGGTCGCAGGGTCTGAATGTGACAGATGACAATCCTCCGAAAACACGCCCGATGGCCCGAGCGCAAGGCTGACGACAGCTTACCAAGAACGCGCCAGGCTTTCAACGCAGGCGGGCACCGGCTTTGGTCCGCACAAGTGGGACCGAGAGATGGCCCCACAACCGCAGGCACAACACCCGAAACGGCGCACATCCTCGCGGCGACCCGATCTACATAATTTCCGTAAAAGAAACAATCCATGGGGCCTTTACCGTTGCACCAGCAGCCCGATTTGTGGACACCCAAGGGGCATTAACTTGGCGTAAGCCTTTCCGGAGCGACGACATCATGGAATTCCTGTTTCTGGCTTTGCTTCTTGGGGGCGTCGCATTCGCGTTCACGACCGGATCGGACGGTGGCGGCGGTGGCGATGGCGATGGCGACGTTGGCGAGACGCTGCTGGGCAGCTCCGGGGACGACACGCTGCAAGGCACGCTGGGCGACGACCTGATCCGGGGCTTTGACGGAGACGACCTCATCATAGGCCGCGCGGGGGCGGATACGCTGGAGGGCGGGGGCGGCAATGACACCATCATCGGCGGGCCGGGCAATGACCAGATCTGGGGCAGCCTCGGCAATGACCGGCTTGAGGGTGGCACTGGGAATGACACGCTCAACGGCGGTCTTGGCAGCGACCTGCTGATCGGCGATGCGGGTGACGACCTGCTGCTGGCGCGGGGCGAGAACAACCTGTTCTATGGTGGGCTGGGCAACGACACGATCCTGGGCGGCAACACCGGCACGGATACGATCTATGGCGGCTTTGGCGATGACAGCATCGCGGGTGGCGGCGCGAGCTATGGTGGCGACGGCAACGATACCATAGCGGGCGGCGTCATCCTGAACGGTGGCAATGGCGATGACGTCCTCTCCAGTGGCGCAGATTTCGCCAATCTGCGCGGCGGTGCCGGGGCGGACCTTCTGTCCGGCACGGGCGACAACAGCCGCTACCTGGGCGGTGTCGGCGCCGATACGATCAACGCGTCGGGGGCCAACCTGTTTGTGCGCGGCGACGCGGGCAACGACCAGATCTTCGTGGAAAGCGATGGCGCCGACATTTATGGCGGCGCGGGCAGCGATGCGATCAGCGCCCATGGCGACCGCATGGTGATCTGGGGCGGCTTTGCGGATGAGCCGGGCGACAATTCGATCCTCGTGGTCGGCACCGGCAACGCCGTGAACGCGGGCCCCGGCAACGACGGTGTGCGCGTGAGCGGGTCCGGCAACGATGTGAACGGCGGCACGGGCGACGATACGCTGGTGGCCTATGACCGCACCATCACGGCAGATACGACCACGCTTGCCTTTGCCGATCAGGGGCCCAACCGGCTGACGGGTGGCGCGGGGTCGGACGTTCTGATCGGCACCGGCGCAGGCAGCGTGCTGGCAGGGGGCGATCAGACGGTGGGCGGGGTCAACACCATCCACGCGATGGGGGCGGTCGAGCTGACCGCAGACCCGGGCACCGGGCCGGTGATCCCGTCCATGACCATCATTTCGGCCCCGATGACCGCCGACGTGATCCATGCCTCGACCCATGTGCAGATCGCACAATTCGAACCCGGCCTCGATATCCTGGAACTGCGCGTCACCTATGGTGATGCGGGCCTGCCCGCCGGCACCACAGTCGATGCCTCCGGCTATGAGATCAGCCTGCGCGCAGTCGTCGTCAACGACCTGTTCGCAACCGAGGTGACCGTTCTGCGCAGCGCTGACAATACCGCCGTGACCCTCGATGGCATGGTCGGGGCCATCCTCTTCGGCGTCTCGCCCGCGCAAATCTCTTCCGGCGATATCCGGCTCGTGGTCCAGACCGCAGAGGCGGCAACGGCAGCAGACATCGCGCTGCTGGAGCGGTATCAGTAGGACGATCCGCGCGGAGGGCTGGGCCCCCTCACCTCGGCACAAGGGGCCGGTCACCAGCCTGATCTTGCCCGGACCCGCGATCACGCGTATCACTCATGGCATGATACGTTTTTTCGACATGGCCGACCATGAACGCCTGCCCTGGCGGTTCACCGCGCTCACCCGGTCCGTCCTCGCACGCCGCTGACGCCCCCTGCCCGCCCGTCGCAGTCACCGTCAGCCCCCCTTGCCCTTCCGATCAGGAACCCCGAGCCATGACCGCTCCGAAAACCCTTTACGACAAGATCTGGGATGCCCATGTCGTGCATCAGGCCGATGACGGCACCTGCCTTCTCTACATCGACCGCCATCTGGTGCATGAGGTCACCAGCCCGCAGGCCTTTGAGGGGTTGCGCATGGCGGGCCGCAAGGTCCGCGCGCCCGAAAAGACCATCGCCGTGCCAGACCACAACGTGCCCACCACGCTGGACCGCGCCAATGCCGCCACGATGACCGAGGACAGCCGCATCCAGGTCGAGGCGCTGGACCGCAACGCCCGCGACTTCGGCATCCACTATTACCCGGTGTCGGACGTGCGCCAGGGCATCGTGCATATCGTCGGCCCCGAACAGGGCTGGACCCTGCCGGGCATGACCGTGGTGTGTGGTGACTCGCATACAGCCACCCACGGCGCCTTTGGCGCGCTGGCCCACGGGATTGGCACGTCCGAGGTAGAGCATGTGCTGGCGACGCAGACGCTGATCCAGCGCAAGGCGCGCAACATGAAGGTGGAAATCACCGGCTCCCTGCGCCCCGGCGTGACCGCCAAGGACATCACCCTGTCGGTGATCGGCGCCACCGGCACGGCGGGCGGCACGGGGCACGTCATCGAATACTGCGGGCAGGCCATCCGCGAATTGTCGATGGAAGGCCGCATGACCGTCTGCAACATGGCCATCGAGGGCGGCGCGCGGGCGGGCCTGATCGCGCCGGATGAAAAGACGTTCGACTATGTCATGGGCCGCCCCCACGCGCCGAAAGGCGCGAAATGGGAAGCGGCGCTGGCCTGGTGGAAAACCCTCTTCACCGACGAGGGCGCCCATTTCGACAAGGTCGTGACCCTGCGCGGCGAGGATATCGCCCCCGTCGTCACCTGGGGCACCAGCCCCGAGGATGTGCTGCCGATCACCGGCACCGTCCCCAGCCCCGCCGATTTCCCCCAGGGCAAATCCGAGGCCGTGGCCCGCAGCCTGGACTACATGGGCCTGACGCCGGGCCAGAAACTGACCGACATCGCCATCGACACGGTGTTCATCGGCTCCTGCACCAACGGCCGGATCGAGGACCTACGGGCGGCGGCCGCCATCCTGAAGGGTCACAAGATCAAGAACGGAATGCGCGCAATGGTCGTGCCGGGATCGGGCCTCGTGCGCGCACAGGCAGAGGAGGAGGGGCTGGCGCAGATCTTCCTCGACGCAGGGTTTGAATGGCGCCTTGCGGGCTGCTCCATGTGCCTTGCCATGAATCCCGACCAGCTCGCCCCCGGCGAACGCTGCGCCGCGACCTCGAACCGCAACTTCGAGGGCCGCCAGGGCCGGGGCGGGCGCACGCACCTGCTGTCCCCCGCCATGGCGGCGGCCGCGGCGATCACGGGGCGGCTGACAGATGTAAGGGAGATGATGGGAGAGGTGGAGTAATGCCATCATGCAAACAGCACCACTCAGGTATCGCAACCTCTTGTCAAGTCGCCGGAAGCAGGTAGCTGGCATCGACCCAGCCCTGAAGGCCGACGGGAACGGTTCCCGCGGCGGTAGGCGGGGCAGCCACGACAGTAATATAGGCCCATCCGCCAGAGCGGCGGGTTATCTCGACACTTGTGTCCTTCGGGATCGACCCAGGCGGATCCATCCGCTCGGCCGCTGCGCTTGGCCCACCACGCACATTCAGGCGCGTCGCGTTGACAATGAAACGGCTCGGCGCTCCCGGTGCATCGGACCCTCCGTCGATGAGTTCAACGAAGGATTGCTGCGGGAAAGCTGGCCCGGGATCAGTTTTCCAGCCGCGAGTGTCGATTTCCTCATGCGTCAAGATTCCCTTGATGTCGTACTTGTTGATGAGCGCAAGAACGATCTGCCGACCGATACGCAATTGCGACTCGGTATAAAGCGGCCATGCATAGGTCTGGCTGCCAACGCGGGGGTGCTGCGCCTCGATGAAGCCGCCGCGGGCATTCAGTTGGCCCTCGGTCTTGATTACACCGTTGTCGTCAATCCAACGTCCGCCCCCTGCCATCGGCTTCATCCACCCGGCATTGATGAACTCGATGCCGACGGCATGCGAATTGAGATCGGAGAGAGCCCCATGGCGCGATGGTCCGGCATGCCAGGCTCGGCGATTGAACGGGGCGAGCTGCCAAGCCGTGCCATCCTCATCAATGACCAGATGTGCGCTGGTCCTCGTGTTCGCGGTTCCGCCCGCAGAGCCCAACAGCCAATCGCGGGAGCTGGTCCCGTTCCACCCGGTCGTATAATGGGTCACAATGAAAGTGGGCGTAATCGTCCCAGGCGACAGATTGCTTGTCTGCCGGTACCAGATGTCGTCAATCCTGTGGTTGGATATGTCCATCGTAAGTCTCCGCTGATCCAATTGCTTTGGCTTTTCATGGTGCGGCGCATTTACGATTCGAACAAGACCGGGCAGACCGAATTCACGATTGCACGGAGCAAACCAACGGAAGCCGCAAGTGGGTTTCGCGTTCCATCATTCTGTGGGCGGGCCGCACCGCAGCAGACGTATCCTTCTCTGCGACCGACTTCACGCAACGCCCCCACTAGGAGACATTCAACATGATCCCCTTCACCACACTCACCGGCATCGCGGCGCCCATGCCGCTGGTCAACATCGACACCGACATGATCATCCCCAAGCAGTTCCTGAAGACCATCGCCCGCACGGGCCTGGGCAAGAACCTGTTCGACGAGATGCGCCATACCCCGGACGGGGCCGAGATCCCTGATTTCGTGCTGAACCAGCCGCAATACCGGCAGGCCGAGATCCTGGTCGCGGGCGACAACTTCGGATGCGGCTCGTCCCGCGAACATGCGCCCTGGGCGCTTCTGGACTTCGGCATCCGCTGCGTGATCTCAACCAGCTTCGCCGACATCTTCTACAACAACTGCTTCAAGAACGGCATCCTGCCCATCGTCCTGCCGCCCGAGGTGGTGGAGGTGCTGATGGAGGATGCCCGCCGTGGCGCCAATGCCCGCGTTACCGTCGATCTGCCGTCGCAGACCGTCACCACCTCCGACGGCCAGAGCTTTGCCTTCGAGGTTGACCCCCATCGCAAGCATTGCCTGCTGAATGGATTGGATGACATCGGCCTGACGCTGGAAAAGGCGGCGGCCATCGACGCCTACGAGGCAAAGGCCGTCACCCTGCAACCTTGGGCCTGACCCCCAATCACTCTACAACATCTGGTGCAGCGCCCGCCCTCCGGCGGGGGCTGTCCCGCAGATGCCGCGCAGTTGATGCAAACTGGCGACAGATTTTCCCCTAAAGCGCCACAAATGAAGTGCTTTGTTTCCGGGATGTTGCAGCGGCCCGGGAAAGAAGGCACAAATTGGGCAAGATTGAGGCAAGCCGCCACAAATGGCGGGAAATCATCGGAACAACGGGGCGGCACAGTATCGCTCCCGGTCCAGGCGAGAGGTTGGCAGCCGTGTTTTCACGGATCACAGGCGCATCCGTGCGCGCAGGTCTGGTCATGGTGCTGGTGGCGACGCCTTCGGTGCTGTTGCCCGGAACCGGGGTGGACGGCCAGCAGATGGCAGCACTCATCGCGGTGATCGCGGGCGTATTCACCTTCATCGAATACAGCGCCACCTACCCCGGCCTCGTCGAATTCCGCGACGCCCCGCCCTACAACCGCACCCGTTTCCTGATGCTGTTCGTGATGGTTCTGGTGTTGTCCATCGCCGGACGCAATGCCTCTGACCCCTCGACGCTCGGCTCGCTCCTCGGTGCCATCGCCTATCTGTGCGGGCTGGCGCTCGACTTCCCCTACAGCCCGGTCCGGCTGGTCACCATCCTGCTGTCGCATGACACCCCGCCCGGCACTGCGCTGGCGATTCGGTCCATGGCCGGGGCAGCCTACATGACGGCGATGATGTCGCTGGTGCTGTTCATCGTGCTCTTGCGGATGCAGAACTGGCCTGCGAGCAACGGGGCCTTCAACGTCTGGGTCAACCTGCCCACCTTCGATCCCACCGGGGGCGGCGATGTGGTGGCTCGACTGGAACGCGATGCGCGTGTCAATCTCGCGCTGGGGTTCCTTCTGCCATTCGTCATACCCGCAGTGATCAAGGCGGGCGGCATGGGGTTGGGGACGCTGGACATGACCGCGCCGCAGGCGCTGACCTGGACGATTGCCGCATGGGCTTTTCTTCCCGCTTCCCTCTTCATGCGCGGCATCGCGATGGCGCGCATCGCGGCGATGATCCGCGACAAGCGCCAGCACGGCCAGGACCCCGGCGCACCCGGCTATGTCGCCGCCTGACGCTGGCGCTGCTCCTCGCAGGGCTGTCCGCACCGCTCATGGCCGACACGCTGCGTATCGCGGCCTACCATGCCGAGCTGTCGCGCAAGGGCCCCGGCCTTCTGCTGCACGAACTCACCACAGGGCGCAACGCCGCCACTGAGGCCGCCGTGGCCGCAATCGCCGCGACCGGGGCCGATGCGATCCTGCTCCTCGATATCGATTTCGACCCGGGGCTAGCCGCCCTCACCGCGCTGGCCGCCCGGCTGGAGGCGAAGGGCCAACCCTATCCGCACCGCCTTGCCCTGCCGCCCAATCGGGCCATCCCGACCGGTCTCGATCTTGACGGCGACGGCCGACTGGGCGAGCCCGAGGATGCGCAGGGCTATGGCCGGTTCGCAGGCCAGGGCGGCATGGCGATCCTGTCGCGCCTGCCGGTGGACCGCGACGGGCTGCGCGACCTGTCCGCGTTCCTCTGGGCGGACCTGCCCGGCCACCGGATGCCCGCCCCCCTGCCGAAGGGCGCCGCCGCCATCCTGCGCCTCGCCTCGTCCGGCATATGGGAGGTGCCGCTGGTGCTGCCGGATGGGGAACGCCTGCGCCTTTTGGCCTTCCACGCCGCCCCCCCGGCCTTTTCCGACCTCAACCGCGCCCGCCATGGCGATGAGCTCGCCTTCTGGCCGCTGTTCCTTGACGGCCATCTGCCCCTGCCCCCCCCCGCGCCGCCCTTCGTCATCCTCGGCACCGCCAACGCCGACCCTGCGGATGGCGAGGGCGACCGTGCGGCCCTTCGCGCCCTGCTCACCCACCCCGCCCTGCAGGACCCCGCACCGCGCGGCAACGCCCCGCCCGATCCCGACCACACAGGCGATCCCGCCACCGACACCGCCGCCTTCGGCCGCGCCCGCGGCCTGCCGGGCAGCGTCCGGGTGGATTACGTCCTGCCCTCGGCCGATCTGGCGGTGACGGCCAGCGGGGTGCTCTGGCCCGACGAGGTCGACCCGCTTGCAGCAACCCTTGCCGCAGCATCGCGCCACCGGCCGGTCTGGATGGACGTCATCCTGCCGTGACCCCCAGGCTCCGGATGCGCGCACAACGTATCCTCCCCCAGTCTGGACGCGCCGCAATCACGCCTTGGGTCATCTCGGGCATGTCCGCATCCCATCCGGCATGGCCTTGCGGCTTCATCGCAGTCACGATCACATCGACAGCCACAGCGGCAGCCTTCGTCAGGTGGGACCGGTCCGGGCTGATCATCGACCGCCTTGCCGCGCAGGCCATCACCCGGAAGCGGGCGGATTGCGCGGTGCGCTGTGACGACCAACCGATCCACTGGGCACTTGCCAGCGCCGAACGTGGCATCGCGGCCATGAAGCGGGGCATGGGCGACGCGGACACGGGCATGGTGCGCGCAGGAGATTTCCTGCCGCTGGCGCCGCTGCCTGTCTGGCTGACCCCGCCGGAACCCCGGCCCGATCTCAAGCGCACCCACGGGGTGGCGGATCGCCTCGCAACGGGCTTGCGCGCGCTTGACCAACCTGCGCGGGTGCGGGCATTTGTGACGGCCCCGCCTCGCGTTCCAATGGCCCCGAACGGGCGAGGCAGATGGGTCATGCCGTCTGGCGGGGGCCTGCTCCGCAAACATGGCCCACAGGGCTGAACTGCCCCCGCCCGCCATATCGCAGCCCCGCCTCCTCCGGCGATGGGTCGGGACCGGCGCAGGTTCCCGGAAACACGGTAACCTGACCGGAACAGCTCGTTCCCCGGCGCACCGCACCACATATCACCCCGCCTCAGCCCTCGCCCCGGATCACCTCCAGAAACGCCGCGCCGAACCGCTCCAGCCTCGCCTCACCCAGCTCGCCCGCCCGCTCCAGCTCCGCCAGGGTCCCCGGCCGCGCCTCCGCGATCCGGCGCAGCGCGGCGGGCGAAAGGCTCATCGGTTTCCCCGTCCCGTCCTCACCGCGCGCCAGCCGCCGCTGCACCTCCTCCAGTCGGTCGAACACCTCGCCCGACGCACGCCCCGCCAGCCGCATCCGCGCGGGATGCGGCCGCGCGGCCGCCTCACCGGTGATCACGGCCAGGAACGCGGCCCCATAGCTCTCCAGCTTCCTCGCCCCCACGCCGGTGATCCCCGCCATCTGGTCCAGCGTGGCGGGCCGCCGCTCGGCCATCTCGATCAGCGTGCGGTCGGGAAAGACCACATAGGCAGGCACGCCCTGCGCCTCGGCCAGCGCGCGCCGCTTGGCCTTGAGCGCCGATAACAGCGCCGCATCCTCGTCCGCCACCTGCGCCCGCGCCACGGGCCGGTCGCCCACCCCCTCGACCGTATCGCGCCGCAGCGTCACCGGCACCTCGCCCCGCAGCACGGGCCGCGCGGCATCCGTCATCCGCAGCGCACCATGCCGCGCAGGGTCGGGGCGCAGCATGTCGCGGCCCATCATCTGCCGGAACACCGCCCCCCAGGCCGGTTTCGACATCTCGCGCCCCACGGCAAAGGTGGGCAGCTGGTCATGCCCCCGCTCGCGCACCTTGGGCGTGGCTGTCCCCGTCAGGATGTCGATCAGATGCCCCGCCCCGAACCACTCCCCCGTCCGCAGTACCGCCGACAGCGCCTTTCGCACCGCATCCGTGCCATCGAACAGCGCGGCAGGCCGGTCGCAGATGTCGCAGTTGCCGCAGGGCCCGGGTCTTTCCCCGAAATACCCCAGCAGAACCTGCCGCCGGCACCCCACCGCCTCCGCCAGACCCAGAAGCGCGTTCAGCCGACCGTGATCGGCCTCCTTGCGCTCGGCCGGGGCCACGCCCTCGTCGATCTGGGTGCGCCGGAACCGGATGTCGTCGGTCCCGTACAGCGTCAGCGTTTCCGCCGCCGCCCCGTCGCGCCCGGCCCGCCCGATCTCCTGGTAATAGCCCTCGATCGACTTGGGCAGGTCGGCATGGGCCACCCAGCGGATATCGGGCTTGTCGATCCCCATGCCGAAGGCGACCGTGGCCACCACGATCAGCCCGTCCTCCTGCTGGAACGCCACCTCCACCCGCCGCCGCTCTTCGGCCTCCAGCCCCGCGTGATAGGCAAGGGCCGCATGTCCCGCCCCCCGCAGCGCCTCGGCCAGCGTTTCGGTCTTGGCCCGCGTGCCGCAATAGACGATGCCCGACTGGCCGCGGCGGGCAGCGGCAAAGGCCAGCACCTGCTCGCGCGGTCGGTCCTTCACGGCAAAGGCCAGATGGATGTTCGGCCGGTCGAACCCGCGCAGGAAGGTGACAGGCTCCCCCCCGGCAAACAGCCGGTCCACGATCTCGGCCCGCGTCTCCTCATCCGCGGTGGCGGTGAAGGCGGCCAGCGGCACGCCCAGGCTGCGACGCAACTCGCCGATGCGCAGATAGTCGGGGCGGAAATCATGGCCCCATTGGCTCACGCAATGGGCCTCGTCCACCGCAATCGCGCCCACGCCCACCCGCCGCAGCATGGCGACCGTGCCGGGCATCCCCAGCCGTTCTGGCGCCAGATACAGCAGTTTCAACCGCCCCGCATCCAGCCCCGCGAACACCTCCTCCGTCTCGCCCTCGGTATTGCCGGAGGTGAGCGCCCCCGCCTCCACCCCCGCCGCCCGCAGCGCACGCACCTGGTCGCGCATCAGCGCAATGAGGGGTGAGATCACCACCGTCACCCCCGGCCGGCACAGGGCGGGCAGCTGAAAGCACAGCGATTTACCCCCGCCCGTGGGCATGATGGCCAGCACCTCGCGGCCTGCGCGCACGGCCTCCACGATCTCCGCCTGGCCGGGGCGGAAACTGTCGAACCCGAACACGCTGCGCAACAGATCGGCTGCCTCTGGCATCGGGTCCCCGGACATGGATGCAGCCGCTTTCATTTGCGCAGAACGCGGTTAACGAAGGGTGAGGATCAGCGGAACAGACCGGCGTTGTTCACCAGCACGATGCGCAGCCCGATGATGCACAACAGCACGATCAGCGGGGCAAGGTCGATGCCCCCCATCGCGGGCAAGATCCGCCGCACGCGGCCATAGACGGGTTCCAGGATCCGGTTCAGCCCATCCCATATCTGCGCCACGATCGGTTGTCGCAGGTTCAGCACCTGGAAATTGATCAGCCAGGACATGATGATATGCGCAAGGATGATCCATTGTGCGATGTCGAGGATCAATAGCAGGATCTGCAGGATCGAGGTCACGTCCGGGTCTCCACCAAGCTGCCACCCCGATCAGGTAGCTTTCCCCCTGCCAAAGCGCAACCCGCCTTCCGCCCCGTTCCGCCGCGTCCCGCTTGACGCCATGCCCGCCCTGCGGCACCCGCAGCACAAACACGGAGAACCGCGATGTATCCCTTCCTGCGCATGGGGCTGGAGCTTTGGCTTCACCGCAACGCGCCCCCTCTGCCGATCCTGGGCACCCATGTCTCCACCCACACCTGCATGCCCTGGGACCTTGATCCCTGGCGCGAGCTGAACAACGGGCGCACCCTCACGCTCTACGACCTCGGCCGCATCCCGCTGGGTCAACGCACCGGCCTGCACCGGGTGCTGGCGGCCAACCGCTGGGGCATGACGGTGGCGGGCAATTCCACCCGCTACCGCCGCCGCGTGCGGATGTTCGACCGGCTCACCATGGTGACGCGCTGCATCGGCTGGGACCACCGCTTCATCTACATGGAACAATCCATGTGGAAGGGCCGCGACTGCACCAGCCACATCCTGATCCGCTCCGCCGTCACCTCGGCCAGCGGCATCGTCGCCCCCGCCCAGGTCCTCGCCGCCCTCGGCCAGCCCACCGACAGCCCCGACCTGCCCGACTGGGTGCAGGCCTGGATCACCGCCGACGCCATGCGCCCCTGGCCGCCCGAAACGTCCCGGCCGCCCGAAGCGCCCTGACACCCGATCCACGCGGCGCCCCCCCTTCTTCTGTCCGAAAATATCCCGGGGGTGCGGGGGCTGGCCCCCGCTCCTGCCCACAACGCTTGCACGACGGCGGGGATTCGGGCTTCATCCCTCCGCGAAGGACCGGAGGACAGGCATGACAACGGCACGGCGGCGTATCTGGGGCTGGTGGTTCTTCGACTGGGCCAGCCAGCCCTACAACACGCTCCTCCTGACCTTCATCTTCGGCCCCTACATCACCGAGATCCTGGGCGACGGCAGCCGCGCGCAGGCGGTCTGGGGCTACGGCATCGGTGCTGCGGGGCTGATCATCGCGGTGTTCTCGCCGCTCCTGGGCGCCATAGCCGACAAGGCCGGCGGGCGGATGCGGTTCATCTGGCTCTTCTCGGCGATGTATGTGCTGGGCGCCTGGGGCCTGTGGTATGCCGCGCCCGGCGACTTCAACCTGACCCTCATCATGCTCTCGTTCTGCATCGGTCTGATCGGGATGGAGTTTGCCACCACCTTCACCAACGCCATGATGCCCGATCTGACCACGCCCGAGGATATGGGCCGCATGTCCGGCACCGGCTGGGCCTTCGGCTACCTGGGCGGCATGGTCGCACTCATCTTTATGCTCACGCTCCTGGCCGAGAACAAGGCGGGTGTCACGCTGATCGGCATTCCGCCCATTCTGGGCCTCGACCCCGAGACGCGCGAGGGCACGCGGTCGGTCGGGCCGCTGACCGCGATCTGGTATGTGGTGTTCATGATCCCCTTCTTCCTCTGGGTGCGCGAACCCCGCAAACCCGGCGCGCTCCCGGTGCGTCAGGCGGCCGCCACGGCCTGGCCAGACCTCAAGGCAAACCTCGCCGCGCTGCCGCGCCAGCCCTCGCTGCTGAATTACCTTTTGTCCTCGATGTTTTACCGCGATGCGCTGAACGGCATCTACGTGTTCGGCGGCATCTATGCCGCGGGCGTGCTGGGATGGTCCGCCATCGACCTTGGCATCTTCGGCATCCTCGGCACCATCACCGGCGCGCTCTTCGCCTGGCTGGGCGGCAAGGCCGACAGCCGTTACGGGCCAAAGCCCGTGATCGCGCTGACCGTGCTGGTGCTGACGCTCACCACCGTCGGCATCATCTTCGTCTCGCGCGACGCGGTGTTCGGCCTGCCCGTGGCCGAGGGCTCGAAGCTGCCCGACCTGGGCTTCTATATCCTCGGCGCGCTGATCGGGGCGGCGGGCGGGGCCATGCAATCGGCCAGCCGCACGATGATGGTGCGCCAGGCCCATCCCGACCGGATGACCGAGGGTTTTGGTCTCTATGCCCTGACGGGCAAGGCGACCTCCTTCCTCGCCCCCCTCTCCATCGGCATCGTCACCGACATCACGGGCAGCCAGCAGTTGGGCATCCTGCCCATCGTCGTGCTTTTCGTGATTGGCCTTGTTCTGCTCATCTGGGTTAAACCGGAGGGAGACCGCAAAGCGGCATAGGGCGAGGACGGGGGCAGGCATGAGGGCACTACTGGCGGCACTGGCGCTGATGGCCGTGGGTGGGGCGGGCGAGGCGCAGCAAAAAGCGAACCAGCTTTTCGGCGCGCACAAGGCCCCGTCGCGGCAGGCGGCGATGCCCATTGGCAGCTATGCCAAGGGCTGCGGGGCGGGCCATGTGGAACTGGCAGAGACGGGGCCGACCTGGCAGGCGATGCGGCTGAGCCGCAACCGCAACTGGGGCCAGCCCGAGATGATCGCCTACCTGCAGGATCTCAGCCGCAAGGCGGTCGAGATCGGCTATGGCCGTGGCCTCTATATCGGCGACATCAGCCAGCCACGCGGCGGGCCGATGACCAGCGGCCACGCCAGCCACCAGATCGGGCTGGACGCTGATATCTGGATGCTGCCGCCGCAGCGCCTGAACCTGACCCGGGCAGAGCGTGAAAGCATCAGTTCCATTCCCGTGCGCTCGGCCGACCAGCGGTCGGTCACAAAGAATTGGTCAGCGCGGCACCATGCGCTCCTCAGGGCGGCGGCGAGCGATGACCGGGTGGACCGGATTTTCGTCGCGGCGGCCGTGAAGATCGAGATGTGCAAGACCGCGACCCGCGCCGACACAAAATGGCTGCAACGCATCCGCCCTGTCGCCGGGCATGACACGCATTTCCACGTGCGGCTGAAATGCCCCGGTGGCGCAAGGGCTTGCCAGACGCAGACGCCCACGGTCAACGAATTGTCCAATGGCGGCAACGGCTGCGACGAGACGCTGATGTGGTGGGTGACCGACTATCTGAACCCGCCCAAACCCACCAAGAAACCGAAAGATCCCGCCCCCCGCCCGCGCGGCCCGCGCGAATTCACCATGGCCGACCTGCCCGCACAATGCGCAGACGTGCTGGCCTCGCGCTGATCGCGGGCGGCCTCGCGGCGCTGGCGCTGCGGGGCGGGGCGGCGGCCGCCCCGCCGCCGGGTTTCCTCGGGGCCTATCGCTGGCGCATGGCCGACCCGCTGTTCGGCGGGCTTTCGGCGATCCATGTCTTTCCCGGCGGGTGGGATTTCCTCACCGTCTCGGACCGCGGCGCGTGGTCGGGGGGGCGGTTCCTTCGCGATGACACCGGCCGGATCGTAGGAATAAATTCAAATCCTTTCCGGTTGTTGCGTGGGTCAGGGGAAGAACCCCTGGCCGACGGCCGCAACGACAGCGAGGGGATCGCAGTCGCCCCCGATGGCACCGTCTTTGTCAGTTTCGAAGGTCCGGGCGCCGCGCGGGTGCTGCGCTACCGCCGTCTGGACGGGCCAGCGGAAAACCTGCCCGTGCATCCCGATTTCCGCCGGATGCAGCTGAATTCGGCGCTGGAGGCTTTGGCGATCGGCCCCGACGGCGCGCTTTACACGCTGCCCGAACGGTCTGGGTCCACCTCGCGCCCCTTTCCGGTCTATCGGTTTCGCGGCGGAGCCTGGGACCAGCCCTTTGCCATTCCCCGCTCCGGTCCCTGGCTGCCGGTGGCGGCGGACATCGGGCCGGACGGGCGGTTCTATCTTTTGGAGCGGGATTTCAGGGGTTTGGCCGGGTTCGCCAGCCGCTTGCGGCGCTTTGTGATGACGCCGCGCGGGGTCATGGACGAGGTTGTTCTGTGGGAAACCCATGCCGGGCTGCACGACAATCTGGAGGGGCTGTCGGTCTGGCGGGAGGCGTCGGGCCGGATGGTGGCAACGATGGTGTCGGACGACAATTTCAAGTTCTTCCAGCGCACCGAGATCGTGGAATACGCGCTGCCCGATTGACGGCGCAGGACAAGGGGCGTAATCCGCGCTGTCCCCAAAGGGGGCCAAGTCTCCGCGACCTTGACAAAACGGAATGAAATCATGCGCTTGATCCCCGCCATTCTGGCGATGGCCGCGGTTGTCGTGGCCTCCAACATCCTGGTGCAGCACCTCTTTGGCCAATGGCTGACCTGGGGTGCATTCACCTATCCCCTTGCCTTTCTTGTCACCGACCTGACCAACCGCCTTCATGGCCCCGGCCCCGCGCGCCGCGTGGTGATGGCGGGGTTCGCGGTGGGGGTGGCCTGTTCTCTGGTCGGCACGCAGATCGAGGGGGAATTTGGCCCGCTGGTCACCTTGCGGGTGGCGCTGGCGTCCGGTCTGGCGTTTCTGGTGGCGCAAATGCTGGATGTGGTGGTGTTCGACCGTCTGCGCCACGGGATATGGTGGCGGGCGCCGCTCGTCTCGACCCTGCTGGGGTCATTTGCGGATACCGCGATCTTCTTCTCGCTGGCCTTCGCGGCAGCCTTTTCGGTGCTGGAACCCGGCAATGACGTGGCCTGGGCGAATGAGGTTCTGCCGCTTCTGGGCCTGGGGCCAGTCGTGCCGCTGTGGATGTCGCTGGCGGTCGCGGATTGGGGGGTGAAGCTGGGGCTGGCGATTGTGGCGCTTGTGCCATTTCGATGGGCACTTGCCCGGCTGGGCACAAGGGTAGCGTAAAAGGTTTTGACAAACACAAAATCTGTGGGCACCCTCTACCCATCGGCAACCATTTTGAAAGGAGGTGATCCAGTGTCTAGAGTGATATTGGAGAGAGGTGTCGGGACAGTCGGGGGGATGATCTTCTAGGGGCAGCCCTCTGGAAAGTCGAACCTGGATTGGGCTTGAGCCTAACTGGCCCATCTCCTTGGAACTCGGAAGGGGTTGCCCAAACGGCAGCCCCTTCTCCATTTTCAGGTCTGATTTGCGAAGATTGCAAAATTATGGGCCGGGATTTGCAAAAACCTTCGCGGTCCTTGCAGTTGGCTCAGGGAAATTCTGCAAAGATCGCGAGGAGCCGCGCCGCCTCATGGTCGATGTCATGCCGCGCCAGCACGCGGGCGCGGGCGGCGGTGCCCATGGCCGACAATCGGTCGAAGGGCGTGGCGGCAAGCTGGTCGATAGCGGTGGCGAGCGCCTGCGCATCGCCCGCAGGCACCAGCCAGCCCGTCTCGCCCGGCAGCACCAGTTCGGGCACCCCGGCGATGGCGGTGGCGATGACCGGGCGGGCGGCGGCCATCGCCTCCATGATGACCACGGGCAGACCTTCGGCAAAGGATGGCAGGATCAGCGCCTGCGCGGCGGCAAGGGCCGCGCGCACCCCCTGTTCGTCCTGCCATCCGGCGAAAGTGACACCGGGGGCGATGCCGAGGCGGTTGGCCTGTTCGGTGAGGGGGCCGCGCAGGGGGCCATCGCCCACCAGGGTCAGGCGCAGCTGCGGGTGGTGCGGGGCGGCCATGGCGAAAGCGTCGAGCAGCAGGGCGAACCCCTTCTGTTCGGCCAGTCGCCCGATCGCCACCAGATGTGGGCCACCCGCAGGCAAGGCGGCGGGCGTGGCGAAGGCGGCGGGGTCGATGCCGCAATGCACCACGCGCAGGCGGGGCCAGTGCGCGGGATCGGACCAGCGGCAAAGCTGGCTGCGCCCGAAGCTGGAGATGGCGACGGTGAAGGCCGCGCGGGCGCATTTTTCGGGCAGGGACAGCGCCCGCGGGGCGTCAAATTCCTCGGGGCCGTGGGTGGTGAAGCTGAAGGGCGGGCCGCCCAGCGCATGGGCCAGCATGGCAACGGTGGCGGAGTTGGTGCCGAAATGCGCGTGCAGGTGGGTGATGCCCAGGGCGCGGGCGCGCGCGGCGACATGCGCGGCTTCGGCCAGGTAGATCAGGTGGCGCAAGCGGCCCCCGGTGCCGTCGCCCCCCCCCGCCCCGCGCGCCCCGCAGGCCAGCGCGAGGCCGAGGGCCGACAGGAAGCAGGCGGGATGCGCCATGGCCGCGAAGGTGGAGGCGAGGATGGGCAGCGCTCCGGCGGCAAGGATGTGTTCGGTACGCGCATCCTCGGCCAGATCGGCGGCATCCTTGAGCGCCGCGCGATCCGAGCGCATGGCGAAGCGGTGGACGGGGTGTCCCGCACGCTCCACCGCCACGATCTCGCGCCGGATGAAGCTGTGCGAGGCGCGGGGATAGGTGTTGACGAGATAGGCGAGTTTCATGGACACCCTCATGGTCACCCCCGGTGACCGCGCCTGCGTAACGCCCAAACGCGGCCCTTGAAAGGCCCGGATCGGGCGTCAGTGCAGCGGGACGGGCGGCATGGGGCCCCCCCCAAGCCGCCGTTTCCCTGAACCGGTGGCGGAACCGTCGGCAAACCCAGTGGGATATCTGGACCAGGATGAAAGACGCGCGCGGGGAGGGTCATTCGGGGGGGGCGGGGCTGTTCGCACGGGCGATGCGGGGGTCGGCGATCACGGCCGGGTCCACGGCGGCGGCGCAGGGTTTGCGGCTGGCGTCCAACCTGGTGCTGGCGCGGCTGCTGTTTCCCGAGGCCTTCGGGATGATGGCGCTGGTGACGGTGGTCATCGTGGGGTTGCAGATGTTTTCTGACACCGGGATCGGCCCGGCCATCGCGCGCAGCCCACGCGGGGATGACCGCGCGTTCCTTGACACGGCCTGGACGGTGCAGGTGTGCCGCGGGCTGCTGCTGTGGGCGGTGGCCGCGCTGATTTCGGTGCCGTTCGCCGCATTATACCGCGCACCCGAATTGCAGGCGCTGCTGCCGGTGGCGGCGCTGGCGCTGGTGATCGCGGGGTTCAATCCGACGCGGATCGAGACGGCGCACCGGCATCTGATGCTGGGGCGGGTGACGATGCTGGATCTGGCGTCGCAGGCCATGGGGATCGTGGTGATGGTGGCGCTGGCCTGGGCGACGGGATCGGTCTGGGCGCTGGTGGCGGGGTCCGTGATCGGGGCGGCGGTGAAGCTGGCGCTGACCTCTGCCCTGCTGCCGGGGCCACGCAACCGGTTCGCCTGGGACCGGGGAGCGGTGCGTGAACTGCTGGGGTTCGGCAAGTGGATCCTGCTGTCCACCATCTGCGGCTTTGCGATGTCGCAGGGCGACCGGCTGATCCTGGGGGCCTATCTGACGCTGGAGGAGTTGGGGATCTACAACATCGGCTATTTCCTGGCGTCCTTTCCGTGGCTGCTGGGGGGGGCGGTGACGATGCGGGTGATGATCCCGCTCTATCGCGACGATCCTGCGGGGGCCAAGGCCGCCAATGCGGACCGGCTGCGGCGGATGCGCTGGGGTATGACGGGGGTCTTGCTGGGACTGCTGGCGGCGATGGCGGTGCTGGGCGTGCCGCTGGTGGGGGTCCTGTATGACGACCGCTATGCTGCGGCGGGGGCCATCGTGGTGATGGTGGCCTGCGTGCAGATGCCTGCGGTGATCGGGATGACCTATGATCAGGCGGCGCTGGCGGCGGGCGATTCGCGGGGCTTCTTCTGGCTGTTGCTGGCCAAGGCTTTGGTGCAGACGGGGGCGTTTCTGGCGGGGGCCGAGGTGGGGGGCCTCGTGGGCGCCTTGGCCGGGCAGGGCGTGGCGCTGGTGCTGGTGCATCCGCTGATCATTCGGCTGGCACGCCGGCACGGGGTGTGGGATGGCAGGCACGATCTTGTGGCGGGCGGGGCCGCGATGCTTGCGATTGCGCTGGCGCTCTGGCTTAACAGCGGGGCGATTGCGGCATTGCTCTAGGTCAGAGGACATTCCATGCAGATCGACAAGACGGCCCTGGACGGCGTGCTGATCCTGACGCCCGCGCGGTTCGGTGATGACCGCGGATGGTTCAGCGAGACATGGAACGGGCCGAAGCTGGCCGCGGCCGGCGTGTCGGTGGATTTTGTTCAGGACAACCATTCGATGTCGGCGGCGGTGGGCACCCTGCGGGGCCTGCACTACCAGCGGCCGCCGCGCGCGCAGGACAAGCTGGTGCGCTGTTCGCGCGGCGCGATCTGGGATGTGGCGGTGGATGTGCGGGTGGGATCGCCGAGCTATGGCAAGTGGGTGGGGGTGGAGCTGACGCCCGGGAACGGGCGGCAGCTGCTGGTGCCCAAGGGATTTCTGCACGGCTTTGTCACCCGCGCGCCCGATACCGAGGTGCAATACAAGTGCTCGGACGTCTATGCGCCCGACTGCGACGGCGCGGTGCGTTGGGATGACCCGCAGATCGGGGTGGATTGGGGCCTGTCGGGCCCGCCCGTCCTGTCGGCCAAGGATCAGGCGGCACCCCTGTTGCGCGACTGGACCAGCCCCTTTGTCTGGGAGGGGCGCGCATGAAGATCCTGGTCACCGGAGGGGCCGGGTTCATCGGATCGGCGGTGGTCCGGCAGGCGGTGGCGCGGGGGCACCATGTGGTGAACCTGGATGCGCTGACCTATGCCGCGAACCCCGCGAATGTGGCGGAGGTGGCAGGGTCGCCGCTCTATGCGTTCGAGCATGCCGATATCCGCGACCGCAAAGGCTTGGACCGGGTGTTCGCGGCACATGCGCCCGGTGCGGTGATGCATCTGGCGGCCGAAAGCCATGTGGACCGGTCGATCGACGGGCCGGGGGCGTTCATCGAGACCAACATCAGCGGCACCTATCACCTGCTGGAGGCCGCGCGGGCCTTCTGGCTGGGGGCGGGGCGGCCGGAGGCGTTCCGGTTCCACCATATCTCCACGGATGAGGTGTTCGGCTCGCTGGGGGCGACGGGGCAGTTCACCGAAGCCACGCCCTATGACCCGCGCAGCCCCTATTCGGCGTCCAAGGCCGCGTCGGACCATCTGGTGCGGGCCTGGGGGGAAACCTATGGCCTGCCGGTGCTGCTGACCAACTGTTCCAACAACTATGGCCCCTATCATTTCCCCGAAAAGCTGATCCCGGTGGTGATCCTGAACGCGCTGCATGGCCGGGCGATCCCGGTTTACGGCCAGGGCGTGAACGTGCGCGACTGGCTCTTTGTCGAGGATCATGCCGACGCCCTGCTCTGCGTTCTGGAAAAGGGGGCGGTCGGGCGCAGCTACAACATCGGGGGCGAGAACGAGGCCGCCAACATCGACATCGTGCGGATGATCTGCGCGCTGATGGACGAGATGCGGCCCGAGGGGGCGCCGCACGACCGGCTGATCACCTTTGTCGCGGATCGGCCGGGGCATGACCTGCGCTATGCCATCGACCCCGCGCGCATCCGGGCGGAGCTGGGCTGGCGCCCCTCGGTCTCGCTGGAGGAGGGGCTGCGGCAGACCGTGGCCTGGTATCTGGCGAACGAGGGCTGGTGGCGGCCCTTGCTGGAGCGGCAGGGGGTGGGACAGCGGCTGGGGGTGGCATCGTGAGGGCGCTGGTCTTTGGCAAGTCAGGGCAGGTGGCGACCGAGCTTGCGCGGCGGATGCCCGGCGATGTGACGGCCACCTTTCTGGGCCGCGACGGCGCCGACCTGTCGGACCCTGCCGCCTGTGCCGCGGCGGTGATGGCGGCCGGGGCCGACGTGGTGATCAACGCGGCGGCCTGGACGGCGGTGGACCGGGCCGAGGCCGAGGAGGCGGCGGCGACGGTGGTGAACGGCGTGGCGCCGGCGGCGATGGCGCGGGCCTGTGCCGCGCGGGGCATCCCGTTCCTGCATGTCTCGACGGATTACGTCTTTGACGGCGCGGGGGCTGCGCCCTTTGCGCCCGATCATCCGGTGGCACCGCTGGGCGCCTATGGCCGCTCGAAACTGGTGGGCGAGGAGGGCGTGCGGGCGGCGGGCGGTGCGCATCTGATCCTGCGCACGTCCTGGGTGTTCTCGGCCCATGGCGCGAATTTCGTGCGAACGATGCTGCGGTTGGGGGCCGAGCGCGAGGCGCTGCGCGTGGTGGCCGACCAGATCGGGGGGCCGACGCCCGCGGCAGACATCGCCGATGCGCTGATCGTGGCGGCGCGGGCGATGGTGGCGGGTGCGCCGGGTGGCACGCATCATTTCAGCGGCGCGCCGGATGCAAGCTGGGCCGATTTCGCGCGGGCGATCATGCAGGGCGCAGGGCTGGCCTGCCGGATCGAGGACATCCCGACCAGCGCCTATCCGACCCCCGCAAGGCGTCCCGGAAATTCGCGGATGGATTGCGCCAGCCTGGCCGAATCGTTTGGCATCGTGCGGCCCGACTGGCGGCGGGGGCTTGCCGATGTGCTGCGCGATCTGGGGGCGGGCGCGACGTGACATTGGCGGCATCGGCGGCATTGCGCCCAAGAATGCCATGGCCGGGGCCGAATTTTGCCTTATTGTGCCTGTATCTCACGAATATGGCATGGAACGCACACGCTGTAGTTGCATTCTGGCGCGGTTGTGCGAGTGTGGTTGCACGAAACTGAGAAGGACACGAGACATGCTGATCGGCATCGTTGGGTTCGGAATTCTCTCGGGCGTGTTGGGTGCGGCGATGACCCTTGCAGGTTTCGGGTCTGTCGTGCTGGCGTTCCTCGCCTATGTGGTGTTCGGCAGCCTTGGCGCGGTCCTGTTCGCGGTGGCCGTGGCGCAGCGCGGCGGCGTAGCATCGGACCTTGAAGACGCGGCGCCCGAGGCGCGTCAGAACTGATCGTTTGAGCCGCCACGGCGGATTGGCCTGCGGTTGGAAACAGTACTTTCGCCGGGTTCGGATCGTCGGAGGGCATCTCCTCCGGGGCTCCTGCGATCCTGCGGGTGACATGGACCGCGAATCGCTGCGGCACCCAGATCAACCCCTGATTGCACCCCCTGAACCACACTCGCGCAGCCTTGCGTGGCAGCGTGACGGGCGGGGATATATTGGCAGAGTATCAAGGTGAATCAGGCGGAAATGCGGCAGAATTGCAGCGGTTCCTCATCGCCAAGTCCGTGCGAATTCTAGTAAAATACATATCGGGGGCGCACGCCAAGGGTGTGAGTCATGTATTTGGAACTGGACCGACCCTGCGATCCGTCGCAGCGGCCTGGTAAGTGGTGTCTTCGAAAAGGGGTGGGAAACAAGCGTTTTCCAGCCGCTCAGGTGGCGGCATTGTCGGGGGAACCTGCACAATGTCGGTGAACTTTCCGGAGTTTCTGCCGGTCGCTTCGGAACCGTCGCCCAGGCATCCGGGAGGACGCGGCGGCATCTATCGGCACCGGTGGAAGCGTGCGCTGGATGTGGCGCTGGTGCTGGCGGCGGCCCCGTTCGTCGCGCCGCTGGTGCTGGGGCTGGCACTGGCGGTGCGGCGCGACGGCGGCCCGGCCTTTTTCTGCCAGGAACGGATCGGAGCGGGCGGGCGGGTGTTCCACATGTGGAAGCTGCGCAGCATGGTCGCCGATGCCGATGCCCGGCTGGCGCAGCATCTTCAGGGCAATCCTGCGGCGCGGGCAGAATGGGACCGCACACAAAAGCTGCGCCATGATCCGCGAGTGACCCCGTTTGGCCACCTTCTGCGCAAGTCGTCGATGGATGAGCTGCCGCAGCTGTGGAACGTGCTGTTGGGCGACATGAGCCTGGTGGGTCCGCGTCCGATGATGACGGATCAGCGGGCGCTGTATCCCGGTATCGCCTACTATCGGCTGCGGCCGGGCATCACCGGGCCGTGGCAGACCTCGGGGCGCAACGCCACCAGCTTTGCCGCGCGGGCCGAATACGATGCGGCCTATGACCGCGATCTGTCGCTGGGGACTGACCTTGCCTTGCTGGCGCGCACGGTGCGGGTGGTTCTGCGCGGCACGGGGTGCTGAGGCACGCGGCCGGGGCCGGGTGATCCCGGCCCCGACCGCCGGGACGGTCAGGCGAGGGCGGCGGCCAGGGCGAGCAACAACGCCACCCCCCCGAACAGGGCGGCATAGCGCGGCAGGCCGCGGGCCCCGCTGTCCCAGCCGGGCCCGCCACCGCCTTTGCGCGCCGGTGCGGCCTCGGCCCGGGTAGGGCGGAGATGGCGCATGTCGGGGATGGCGACGACGGGGCGCAGGCCAAGCTGGCGCTCCATCTGGTCCGAGGTGCGGATGACCGGGTGCAGCAGGTCCAGCAGGAAGGCCACGCCGACGCCGAGGAGCAAGCTGACCACCGCGCCTACCATGGCCAGTTTGCGGCGCCCGCCGGTCACCGGATATTCCGGCGTGACCGCGCGTTCCAGCAGGCTGAAGCGTTCCGATTGCTGGCGTTCCTCCAGCTTTGCGGCGGTATCGGCCTCGGCCAGACGGCGGGTGACCTGTTCGTATTGCACGCGCAGCTGGTCCAGTCTGCGGTCATACCCGGCCAGGGCGCGCTCCACCTCGGGCATCAGGGCCATGGCGGTGACAAGGCGTTCGCGTTGCCGGAAGAGCGAGTCGCGCTGCGCGGTCAGGGTGTCGATCTGACCCGAGAGCGCCTCGATCTGGCGGCGATCGGTTTCGCGCAAGGTGCGCCCCGAGGCGGTGATCGCCGCACGCTCGGCGCTCAGCGCGGCCAGCGAGCCCTCGATCCCGCGCAGGTCGGCCTCGATGCCCACGATCTCTTCCCGGCGCATGTCGCGCAGGGCGGGCAGGGCATCGCCGTTCTGGTTCTTGTAGGCGGCCACCTCGGATTCGAGGGCCGCAAGCTGTGCTGCGACCCGTCGTTCCTCGTCGGCGAAGAAGGACAAGGCCTCTTGCGCACGCCCGCTCTGGGTTTCGGCGCCGGCGTCCAGCATGTTCTGCGCGATGTCATTTGCGATGCGGGCGGCCTTGGCGGCGGCGTCGGCCTGCGCAAAAATGATGACAGCCGAGACGGGCGGCGCGCTGCCATAGGTGACGGTGGTTGCGGCGGCGACGGTCTGGAACCGGATCTGGGTGCGCAGCATGTGCACCTTTTCGTCGTTGCTGATGGGCAGGTTGGTGTAAAGGCCGTGCCGGTCGATCATCGCCAGCAGGTTTTCGCGGGTGGTCAGGCGCTGCTGGATCGTCTGCAGCCGCTGCGCCGAGGCCGAGGCGACGGGGGACGCGGCGTCGCTGACCGTCGGAGACTGCACCTGGATGACGGCCGCCGCTTCATAGATGACCGGGCGCGACAGCGCATAAAGAAGCGCCAGCACGGCGCCCAGCACCGTCACAGCCGCGATCACCAGGCGGCGGCGCAGCAGGAGGCCCAGGAATTCGTCAATACTCTGGATCTGGCCCATGATCAGCGTCTTCCCCGGCCATAGCGCAGAAGCGAGAGCCCCGCGTCCTGCGCGCGGTTCAGCACCACGCCCAGGATCGGCAGATGGCCCGAGAACATGCGCTCGCAAGAGGTGATCTCGGCTGCGGTCGTGCGCGTCCCGTCGGCGACCAGCAGCACGGCGTCGAACAGCGGCAGCGCCGCCATCACGTCGTCGGACAGCAGCGCCGGAGGCACGTCCATGATGATCGCGCCGGGCTTGAGCAGGTCCAGCATCGCCGCCACGCATTCGGCGGCATCGGCCGATTGCAGGATCTCGGCCGCGCCGGTTTCGGCGCGTCCGTTCAGGCCGAGTGCCAGCCCACGGCCCACGCGCAGAAGTTGCCCCTCGATGGTCTGGCGGCCCATCAGCATGTCGCGCAGGGCTGCGGTTTCGCGCAGGCCGAACAGAGTGCCAAGGCCGGGGCGGCGCAGGTCGAGGTCCAGCAGGATCGTGCGGCTGTCGGGTCGGCGCGCGAGGCTGAGCGCGAGGTTCGCGGCCACAAGCGATTTCCCGCAGCCATGCGTGGGCGAGGTGACGGCGATACGCCGCCAGCCGTGATCCTGCATTGCCAGCAGGGTGCGCGTGCGCAGGATGTCAAAGGCGGTGGCGGCCGGGTTGGACGATGGGTTCGGGAACAATCCGTTTCCCTCCATCCGCAACGGGTCGGGGGCGACCGAGGTCAGCGAAGCCCAGACCCGTGCGGGGTCCGGGGAGGACAGCTTCGGGATCGGCGCCGGAAGGTTGGGCACGGACGGCTGCGGCACGGGATGCGTGACGTCCTGCCCCGCGCGAAACAGCGCTGGCCCGGCGTGGCGCGGGCGGCGCGCCTCTTCCGCCAGTTTCCGGAAAGTCTCGTCATCCATCGGAGCTTGCCCCAGATCGTCGCCCGGCGGTGTGCCTGCCACCGACATGTTGTGGATGGTCATCGGAATGGACCTGCTCCTGCACTGACCGGGGCGCCCGGCACGGGTTCGATACACCACCCGCCTTGCAGCAGGCCCGGACACGGACAAAAGCCGCGTCACCTGTCCTGAGACCCGGGGAACGGGCGTCAGGTCGGCTGCGGAATCGCCCGGGCCCCCGCCCAGCATCTGGATGAATACCAGATAAACCCTTTCGGCGGAAGGGGGCGCCGGGCGCGGGTGCCGGGTGCGAATGCCGGGGTAAGGCACTGGACGGCGGGGGGGATTTTGTGGAACACCGCGGCCATGCCCACCGTTCCGACAGCCTGCGATCCCCTCGCCTGCCCGTCAGCCAGCCCCGCCGTGGATGCCGTGGTGATCGGGCGGAACGAGGGCGCGCGGCTGGTGGCCTGTCTGGCCTCGCTGGCGGGCCAGGTGCGGCGCGTGGTCTATGTGGACAGCGGATCGCATGACGGCAGCGTGGCTGCGGCGCGGGCGGCGGGCGCCGTGGTCGTGGCGCTGGATATCGGGGCACCGTTCACCGCAGCGCGGGCGCGCAATGCGGGGCTGGCGGTGCTGGCCGATGAGGGGGCCGAGTTCGTGCAGTTTGTCGACGGCGATTGCGAGGTGGTGCACGGCTGGGTGGCCACCGCGCTGGCCTTCGTGGCGGCGCATCCAGGGGCGGTGGTGGTGTGCGGGCGGCGGCGCGAGCGGTTTCCCGAAGCCTCGGTCTGGAACCGGCTGGCGGACCGGGAATGGGATACGCCGGTGGGCCGGGCGCGCGCCTGCGGGGGCGATGCGCTGATGCGCCGGGCGGCGGTCGAGGCCGTGGGCGGCTACCGCGACGACCTGATCGCGGGCGAGGAGCCGGAACTGTGCCTGCGGCTGATCCGGGCGGGGGGCGAGGTCTGGCGGATCGACGCCGAGATGACGCGGCATGACGCAGGCATGACACGGATGGGGCAGTGGTGGCGGCGGAGCCGGCGCGCGGGCCACGCCTTTGCCGAAGGGGCCTCGTTGCACGGCGCGGGGCCGGAGCGGCACTGGGTGGCCGAGACGCGGCGCGCGCTGGTCTGGGGGCTGGGCGTGCCGGGGGCGGCGCTGGTGGCGGGCATCGTGCATCCGGCGGGCTTGCTGGTGCTGCTGGCCTGGCCGTTGCAGGTGATCCGTTTGGGCTGGCGCTGGCGGGCCGAGGAGCGCGCGGGGTGGGAGGCCGCGCTGTTCACCGTCCTGGGAAAGGTGGCCGAGGCGCAGGGGGTGCTGGGGTTCCATCTGGCGCGGTTGCGGGGGCTGCGCCGCGGGTTGATCGAATACAGGTAGCGGTGCGGGGTCGGGTCCGGGGCCCCATCATCCCGGACGTGCTGGGTAGGGGCACGGAAACTGATCGGGCATTGGCGCGCGGGCGGGATCGGTGCACCGGGGACTTTTTGGCGGCGGGCCTGCAGCGATGAAGGCGGCGCGACCGGTTCGGGGCACAGGCCGGCCCCGAGGGTCAGGATGTTGCGCGCAGGCGCAGGGCGGCGGCGACCTCGCCCGGCAGAATGGCCGCACAGGCCGCATAGCGCGGGGCGAGGCGGATGGGTGAGGACATCATCCGCCACAGCCATTCCAGCGCCAGTCGCCGCATCCAGGCGGGCGCGCGGGTCTGCGATCCCGCGAGGAAATCGAGGCCCGCGCCAACCGAGGCAAAGCCCGCCTGCGGAGCCTCGCGCCGCCCCAGCGCAGCAAGCCGTTCCTGCCGGGGCGCCCCGAGTGCCAGCAGGCACAGGCAGGGCCCGACTGCGGCCACCTGCGCCAGCAGGGCCCGCGCACCCTCACCCTCGGGGTCGAAACCCATGGGGGGGGCGATCCGCGGGCCGAAGGTGGTACCGGGCACCCGGTCGGCCAGGTCGGCGGCGGCGGCGGCCAGCACCGCATCGGTTGCCCCCACCATCACCACCGGCCGCGCGGCGGTCATGGCCGCCTGCACCAGCGGCACCACCAGATCGGACCCCGGCACCAGCGCCACCGGCCGCCCCGCCAGCCGTGACAGCCAGACGATCGGGTTGCCATCGGCCACCACCATGTCCTGCGTCGCATAGGCGTGGCGGAAGGCCGTATCGCGGCGCAGCTTCACCAGATGGTCGAGGTTGATCGTGGCCAGCGCAAAGCCCTGCCCCGCCCCAAGCCGCGCGGCCACAGCCGCCATCAGGCCCGCCCGGTCGGGGTGGGTCACTGCGATCTCGGTCTGGTCGAAGCGGAAACGCATGATTGACCCTCCGGACGGGCATAGCATGGGGCCGGGCGCCTCGCGAAGTGGGCTTTGGAGCCAAGCGGGGAACATTCTGTTTCTTGACGGGGATGCAGGGCGCGCAGATGGCCGGGCGGGGCGTTTCGTGCTAGGGGATCGGGAAGACAACCGATCACCCGACCCGATCACCCGACAGGACCGATGCCCAACCCGCTGGCCTATCTGATGCTGCTGATCTGGCCGCTGGCGATGCTGGCGATTTATACCCGCATGGGGGCGGCACGGGCGCTGATCTGGTCGATGCTGCTGGGCTATATGCTGTTGCCGCCGGTGCAGGCCAGCTTCAACCTCCCGGCCATCCCCGAGCTGGACAAGTTCTCGATCACCAATCTCTGCGCGTTGGTCTTCACGTTGTTCGTGCTGCGCGAACGGGTGCCGGTGTTGCCCGCAAACCCGGTGGGCGGCATGCTTCTGGCGCTGTTCGTGATCAGCCCTTTTGCCACGGCCATCACCAACCCCGACCCGATCCCGGTCTATCTGGGCGATGTGCCGGCGCTGCGCGCCTATGATGCGGTGTCCTATGTCGCGGGGCAGTTGATCGCGCTGATCCCGTTCTTTCTGGCGCGCCGGTTCCTGGGCACCGAGGAGGGGCTGCGCCTCTTGCTGGTGTCGCTGGTGACCGCCGGGCTGCTATATTCCGTGCCGATGCTGTTCGAGGGGCGGTTCTCGCCGCAGCTGAACACCTGGATCTACGGGTTCTTCCAGCATGATTTCGGCCAGTCGATGCGCGGCGGCGGGTTCCGCCCGATGGTGTTCATGCCGCATGGGCTGTGGGTGGCGTTCTTTGCGCTGATGGCGGCGGTGTCGGCGCTTTACCTGTTGCGCGAGGCGGGGCCGGAAGAGCGGCCCAAGCGCATCGTGATCTGGCTGTATCTCACGGGCGTTCTGGTCTTGTGCCGCAGCGCGGGGCCGATGGTCTATGCGCTGGCACTGACGCCGGTGATCCTGTTCGCGCCGAAACGGGTGCAACTGCTGGTGGCGGCGGGGCTGGCGGTGCTGGTGATGACCTATCCGCTGCTGCGGGGGGCGCATCTGGTGCCGCTGGACCGCATCCTGGAGGCTGCGCTGAGCTTCAGTGCCGAGCGGCACCAGTCGCTGGAATACCGGATCATCAACGAGGAGATCCTGCTGGCGCGGGCGCAGGAGAAATTCTGGTTCGGCTGGGGCGGCTATGGCCGGGCGCTGATCCTTGACCCCTATGACGGGCGCATCCTGTCGGTGCCCGATGGCGGCTGGATCATCGTGCTGGGGAAATACGGCTGGCTGGGCTATGGCGCGCAGTTCGGCCTGCTGGTGCTGCCGCTGATCCTGCTGGGACGCGAGGCGATCCTGTCGCGGGGGGCCGCGTTTGGGCGGGCGGGCTGTGTGGTGGCGCTCATCTATGCCGCGAACCTTGTGGACCTGTTGCCCAACGACACGATCATCCCGCTGACCTGGCTGATGGGCGGGGCGCTTCTGGCCTGGGCCGAGGGGTTGGCGATGGCGCGGCGGGCGCAGGCGCGGGCCGACTGGGCGGCGCAGCTGCCACAGGGACGGCGCACCGTCCTCTGAGCGCGCGACTGTTCGCGGCAGCGCGGCAATGGCGCACATTTTAAAGATCTTTGCCGGGGTGGCAGGCGCCGGCCGCCACAATCGGGCGGCAATGGCGGCGGGAATACGGCATCATTGCGGCATTGTGGCCGGGCGGGCGACGGTGCCGCAGGGTGCCGGTCACGGGTGGCCCATGGCGGCGGTTTGGGGTATTTTTACCGCGCCGGGCCGGGTTTCGGCGCCGTATTCCGTTTCATGGGGGCAGGTTTGACGCAGGCGGCGGGCATCGGGGCGAATGACATCGCCATCGTGGGCATGGCCGCGCATCTGCCGGGGGCGGCGTCGGTGGCCGCCTTTTGGGACAACCTCCTGCACGGGGTGGAATCGATACGCACGCTGTCGGAGGCCGACCTGCTGGATGCAGGCGAAAGCCCCGCCCGCCTGCGCCACCCCCGCTATGTGCGTGCGGCGGCCCCCCTGGACGGGTTCGCCGATTTCGACCCGGAATTCTTCGGCTTCTCGCAGAAGGAGGCCGCGATCCTCGACCCGCAGCACCGTCAGTTCCTGGAGGTGGCCTGGGAGGCGCTGGAGGATGCGGGGCATCCCCCCGGGGGGTTCGCGGGGACCGTGGGCGTCTGGGCGGGCTGCGGGATGGGCAGCTATTTCTATTTCAACATCTGTTCCAACCCCGGCCTCGTTGAGGATACGGGGATGTTCCTGTTGCGCCATACCGGCAACGACAAGGATTTTCTGGCCACCCGTGTTTCGCATGTGTTCGATCTGACGGGGCCCTCGGTCAACGTGCAGACGGCCTGTTCCACCTCGCTGGTGGCGGTGCACTACGCCTGTCAGGCGCTCTTGAACGGCGAGGTGGACATGGCGCTTGCGGGCGGTGTGACCATCGAGCTGCCGCAGGGGCGGGGCTATGTGTTCACCGAAGGCGAGATCCTTTCGCCGGACGGGCATTGCCACGCCTTCGACCACCGGGCCGAGGGCACGGTGTTCGGCTCGGGCGCGGGCTGCGTGGTGCTGCGGCGGCTGGCCGATGCGGTGACGGACGGCGACCACATCTGGGCGGTGATCAAGGGGTCGGCGGTCAACAATGACGGAGCGGCGAAGGCCGGGTATCTGGCCCCGTCGGTGGAGGGTCAGGCGCGCTGCATCGCCGAGGCGCAGGCGGTGGCGGGGGTGGCTGCGGATACGGTAGGCTATGTGGAGTGCCACGGCACCGGCACCTATCTGGGCGATCCGATCGAGGTGGCGGCGCTGACGCAGGCGTTCCGCGAGACGACCGAGGCCGCCGATTTCTGCCGCATCGGCAGCGTGAAAACCAACATCGGGCATCTGGATACCGCCGCCGGGGTGGCCAGCCTGATCAAGGCCGCACTGGTGGTGAAGCGGGGGGAGGTGCCGCCCTCGCTGGGCTATGAGGCGCCAAATCCCACCATCGAGTTTGACGGATCGCCGTTCCGGGTGGCTGACCGGCTGATGGATTTTCCGCTGGCCGGGCCACGGCGGGCGGGGGTGAACAGCCTCGGCGTGGGCGGCACCAATGCGCATGTGGTGTTGGAGGAGCCGCCCGTGCAGCTGTCCGAGGCGTCGGACTGGCCGTTCCAGCCGCTGGTGATCTCGGCCCGCAGCAAGGCGGCACTCGATGCGGCCACCGCCCGGCTGGCGGCACATCTGCGCGCGCATCCCGATCAGCCGCTGGCCGATGTGGCCTTTACGCTGAAGGCGGGGCGGCGGGCGTTCGACAAGCGCCGCGTGGTGGTGGCGCGGTCCCATGCCGAAGCGGCCGACCTGCTGGAGGGCCGGGACGCGCGGCGGGTGTGGAGCCATGACCGGCTGGAAGCGCCTGAGGTGGTGTTCATGTTCCCCGGCGGCGGCGCGCAATATGCGGGCATGGCGCGGGATCTCTATGAGACCGAGCCGGAGTTCCGCGACTGGATGGACCGGGGGCTGGCGGTGCTGGAGCCACGGCTGGACTATTCCATCCGCGATCTGTGGCTGCCCGGAAAGGGGGCCGAGGCTGCGGCCAATGCGCGGCTGACGCGGCCATCGGTGCAGCTGCCGCTGATCATGATCGTCGAATATGCGCTGGCGAAGCTGTTTCAGTCATGGGGTGTCACCCCCGCCGCGCTGATCGGCCACTCGATGGGCGAGAATACCGCCGCCGCCCTTGCGGGGGTGATGTCGTTCGAGGATTGCATCGGGCTGGTGCATCTGCGCGGGCAGTTGTTCGACACTGTGCCGCCGGGGGGGATGCTGTCGGTGCCGCTGGATGCCGATGTGCTGCGCCCCCGGCTGGCGGGCGATCTGGACATGGCGTCGGTCAATGCGCCGGGCTTGTGCGTAGTGTCGGGGCCGGATGCGGCGCTGGCGGAACTGGCGCGCGTGCTGGCCGCCGAGGGGGTGGAGACGCAGCGCATCGCCATCGACATCGCCGCCCATTCGCGGATGCTGGCGCCGATCCTCGCGCGGTTCGGGGATTACCTGCGCTCGATCCGGCTGCATCCGCCCGGGGTGCCCATCATCTCGAACCGGACCGGGTTACCCCTGACGGCGGCCGAAGCCACCAGCCCCGACTACTGGGTGGCGCATCTGCGCGGCACGGTGATGTTTGCCGATGGCATCGCGCATCTGAAGGCGCGGCCCGGGCGGGTGTTCATGGAGATGGGGCCGGGCCGCGCGATGAGTTCGCTGGCGCAGGCAAATGGCGTTGCGGCGGCGCAGGTCATCCCGGCGCTGCGGCACCCCGAGCAGGCGATGGCGGATGACGCGTGGCATATCGGCACCATCGCGCGGCTCTGGGCCTGCGGGGTGGATGCCGACTGGTCCCCGATCTGGGGCGAGGCGCGGCGAGTACGCGTGCCGCTGCCGACCTATCCCTTTCAGCGCAGGACCTATTTCATTGCGCCGGGTGCGGCGATGAAGATGGAGGCCGAGGCGGCCCCCGCCCGGATCGCGGACATCGGCGCCTGGGGATGGGTGCCGCATTGGCGACCCGTCGCCGCCGACTGCCCGGTGGATGTGGAGGATGACCTCGGCCCCGCGCAGACCTGGCTGGTGTTCGTCGATGAGGCGGGGCTGGGCATGGCCGCCGCCCACCGGCTGCGCGCGTCGGGGCATCGGGTTGCCACGGTGCGGGCGGGCGATGCCTTTCGACGGGCGGGCGAGGATTACACCCTGTCGCCCGAACGCGGGCGCGAGGGCTATGACCTGCTGATCCGCGATCTGGTGGCGCGGGGGGTGGCACCAAACCGGATCGGGCATTTCTGGCTGGTGACGGGGGCCGAGCGGTTCCGCCCCGGGTCCAGCTTTTTCCACCGCAACATCGAGCAGGGGTTCTATTCGCTCCTGTTCCTCGCACAGGCGATGGCCGAGGAAAACCTGCCCCGCCCCATCCATATCGCGGCCTTCACGACGGGGGCCGCGCGCGTGAAGGCCGAGGCGTTGCCCTATCCCGAAAAGGCCACGCTGGCGGGGCCTGCGCGCGTGATGCCGCGCGAGGTGCCGGGGTTGACCTGCACCACGGTCGATCTGGTGCTGCCCATGGGTCGGCGGGGCGGGGTGCCGGGGGCGCTGCTGGCGCAGGTGCTGGAGGAGTTGCTGGCCGCGCCTGCCAATGGGGTGGCGGCGCTGCGCGGTGCACGGCGCTATCTGCGCGGGGTGAAGGCGCAGGCGCTGCCGGGGGCAGAAGGGTTTGCGCTGCCGCAGGGGGCCGCGGTGATGATTACCGGAGGGTTCGGCGGCATCGGGATGACACTGGCCGAGGACATGATCCGCCGCTTTGGCGCCCGGATCCTGCTGATCGCACGCCGGGCGCTGCCTGCGCGGGCGGGATGGGCCCCGCATCTGGCATCGCGGGGCGTGGATGACCCGCTAAGCCACCGCATCCTGGCCGTGCAACGGCTGGAGGCGATGGGGGGCCGCGTCGAGGTGGCCGTGGCCGATGTGTGCAACGCCGAGGAGATGCGGGCGGCGGTGGCGGCGGGAGAGGCGGCGCTGGGTCCGGTGCGCGCGGTGATCCATGCGGCGGGCGTGGTCGATGACGGGCCGATGCTTGCCAAGACCCCGGCGGCGGTGGAGGAGGTGTTTGCACCCAAGCTGCACGGCACGCAGGTTCTGGATGCGCTCTTTCCCGATGGGCGGCTGGACCTGTTGGTGCTGTTCGCCTCCACTTCCACCGTCACCGCCCCTGCGGGGCAGGTGGATTATGTGGCGGCCAATGATTTCCTGAACGCCTTTGCGCAGGGGCGGGCGGGCGGCAAAACCCGGGTCGTCGCGCTCAACTGGGGCATCTGGTCGGGCGTGGGCATGGCGGCGGAGGCCCTGGCCAACCGTCTGGGAACAAAGGCCCCTGCGCCGCGCCTGCCCGTTGCGGGGCCGATGCTGGCGGAAGCGACGTTCGATGTGTCGGGCAACCGGCTTTATCTGGGGGAGTTGTCCGAGGGCGACTGGGTGCTGGACCAGCACCGCCTGAAGGACGGCCGCGCGATCCTGCCGGGCACCGGCCATCTAGAACTGGCGGCCGAAGCCGCGCGGGCTGAAGGGATGGCTGCATTCGAGTTGCGCGACCTCTACTTCTTTCGCCCGCTGGCGGCGCGCGAGCCGCGTGAGTTGCGGGTGAAATTGTCGGCCAGCGACGAGGGCTTCGGGGTCGAGGTGCAGTCGGCGGTGCCGCATCGCGGGCGGGTCGGGTATTTGACCCATGCGCAGGGGCGGCTGATGCCGCTGGCGGGCACGGCGGGGCGCATCGACGCAGGTGCGATTGCCGCGCGGTGCGGGGTGGCAGAGCGGGGCGAAGGGCTGGCCAGCCCGCAGGAGGCGCATCTGGTGTTCGGGCCGCGCTGGCGGGTGATCCGGTCGCGCAGCTTGGGGTCGGGCGAGGGGATCGCGGAGCTGGCCTTGCCCGCGGCCTATGCCGATGAGGCGGGCCGGTGGCCGCTGCACCCCGCGCTGATGGACCTTGCCACCGGTTGGGCCATGGATCTCATCGCGGGATATCAGGCGGCGCAACTTTGGGTGCCGGTGTCCTATGGCCGGGTGCGGGTGTTCGGGGCGCTGCCTGCCCGCGTGGTCAGCTGGGTGCGCAATGCGGGCGACAACCGGGCCGCGGGGCAGACGGCGGCGTTCGACATCACGCTGGCCGATGCCGAAGGGCGGATTTGCGTGGAGATCGAGGGCTTTACCATCCGCAGGTTGGAGGGCGCGCTGAGCCTCTCCGAACCGCAGTCGCGCGACCTGATGTTCGACGATGCGCCTGCCGCGCGGGCGCTTTCGGCGGCGGAAGAGCGGCTGGCGGCGAATCTGGCGCAGGGCATCCGGCCGGAAGAGGGGGCGGAGGCCTTTGCCCGGGGGATCGCGGCGGGGATGGCGCAGGTCTATGTCTCATCGCTCGACCTGCCCGCTCTGGTGGCGCAGGCCGACCGGGCAGAGGCTGCGCGGCCCGAGGGTCAGGCGTTTGAGCGACCCGAGCTGGACATCGCCTATGTCGCGCCGAGGAATGACATCGAGCGCACCCTGGCCGGGTTCTGGACCGATCTTCTGGGCGTGGCAAAGGTGGGGGTGGAGGATGATTTCTTTGCCCTTGGCGGCCACAGCCTGATCGCCGTGCGCCTGTTTGCCATGGTGAAAAAGGCCTACCGCGTCGCGTTTCCGATTTCGGTGCTGTTCGAGGCCCCCACGGTGGCCGCCTGTGCCGCGCTGATCGAGGCGCGGATCGGGCCGGTGGCGGAGGTGGCGCCGGGGGCGGCCCCTGCAACGCTGCGCCGGTTCACCCATCTGGTGCCGATGCATGACCGCGAGGGGGGGCCGAACACGCCGTTCTTTCTTGTCGCGGGGATGTTCGGCAACGTGCTGAATCTGCGCCATCTCGCGCAGCTTATCGGGGGTGAACGGCCGTTCTATGGCTTGCAGGCGCGGGGGCTTTATGGCGACGCGGCCCCCCACGCCACGCTGCCCGAGGCGGCGGCGGATTACATCGGCGAGTTGCGGCAGGTGCAGCCGCGCGGGCCCTACCTTTTGGGTGGGTTCTCGGGCGGCGGGCTGACGGCCTGGGAGATGGCGCATCAGCTGGAGGCGGCGGGCGAGGAGGTGGCGATGCTGGTGCTGCTGGACACGCCCCTGCCGGTGCGGCCTGCGCTGAGCCGTGCCGACAAGCTGGCGATCAAGCTGGCGGAACTGCGCCGCAAGGGGCCGGGCTATCTGGCGGAATGGTGGCGCGCACGCATGGAATGGGAGCGGGAGAAGCGCCGCCCCAAGGGCGTGGCCGAGGAGGGCGCGTTCCACAATGCGGCGATCGAGGCGGCCTTTCGGGGCGCGGTGGCCGGGTATGACCTGCCGCAGCGCGCAGGCGCCACCGCGCTGTTCCGGCCGCCCCTGGACCTGCACTGGCAGGTGACGGCGGGGCGCTGGGTCTCGGCGGCAAAGGAATATGTGTTTCCCGACAATGACCTGACGCGGTTCGCCCCGGCCTTGCAGGTGCATGAGGTGCCCGGGGACCATGACTCCATGGTGCTGGAGCCGAATGTGCGGGTGCTGGCCGCGCGGCTGCGCGCGGTGATTGCCGGGGTCGAGGTGCCGCCGGTGCTGGTGCGGGCGGCGGAATGACCGGGGCATCCGTCCTGAGCGTGATCCTGAATTGGCGGACACCCGAGATGACGCTGCGCGCGGCGGCGGCGGCGCGGGTGGCCATGGCGGGGATTCCGGGGGCGATCACCCTTGTGGACAACGATTCGCAGGATGGATCGTTCGAGGCCATGACGGCGGCGGTAGCGGGCTGGCCCCCCATCGGCTCGGGGGGCGAGACGCCGGTGCGGGTGATCCAGTCGGGGCGCAATGGCGGATTTGGCGCGGGCAACAATGCGGGGATCAGGGCGGGGCTGCCGGGGGGGGTGCGGCCCGACCTGGTCTATATCCTGAACTCAGACGCCTTTCCCGCGCCGGATGCCATTCGCGCGCTGCGCGCCCATCTGGCGGCGCATCCCGCGACGGGCTTTGCGGGCAGCCATATCCATGGCCCCGGGGGCGATCCACACCAGACCGCGTTCCGTTTCCCCTCGGTGGCGGGCGAATTCGAGGGGGCGGTGCGGTTCGGCCCGTTCACGCGGCTCTTGCGCCGTCATGTGGTGGCCCCGCCGCTGCCCACTGCCACAGGCCGGGTGGATTGGCTGGCGGGGGCGTCGCTGATGATGCGGATGGATGTGCTGGATCGGATCGGCCCGTTCGACGAGGGGTTTTTCCTGTATTTCGAGGAGACGGAGTTGTGTCACCGCGCGGCCCGCGCAGGCTGGAGCACCGACTATGTGGTGGAAAGCCGGGTGGCGCATATCGGCTCGGTCTCGACGGGGATGAAGGCGTGGCGGCGCGTGCCAGGCTATTGGTTCGACAGCCGCGAGCGGTATTTCGTGACGGTGCACGGGCGGGGCATCTGGGTGCTGGCGACGCTGGCGCATCTGGCGGGGGGGGTGCTCTATCGCCTACGGATGCTGGTGCAAGGCAAACCCCGGCAGGACCCGCCGCATTTCCTGCGCGATCTGGCGGCGCATGGCTTGCACGCCATCTTCCGGCCACGGGGCCATGCCATGCGGGCCGGGGAACAGCCGGCGGAATAGGGGCGATGCGATGCTGAGCGCGATCCTGATCGGGAATGAAAGCCTTGCCGTGGAATGCGGGCGCCTCTGGCTGGCGCGCGGGCATGGGATCGCCGCCGTGGTTACGCGCGCCCCGCTGGTGCGCGACTGGGCGCTTGCGCAGGGACTGCGGGTGGAGGCGCCGGGGCCGAGGCTGGCGGGGCAGTTGCCGCTGTGTGACTGGCTGTTGTCGGTGGCCAACCTGTCGGTGATCCCCGAGGCGGTGCTGGGGCTGGCCACGGCGGGGGCGGTGAATTTCCATGACGGGCCACTGCCGCGCCATGCCGGGCTGAATGCGCCGGTCTGGGCGATCCTTGGGGGCGAGGCCACGCATGGCATCACCTGGCACCTGATGACGGGCGGGGTGGACGAGGGCGCGATCCTGGTGCAGCGGGTGTTTCCCATCGCGCCCGACGATACCGCGCTGACGCTGAATACGCGCTGTTTCGAGGCGGCGGTGGAGAGTTTTCCCGATCTTGTGGCCGCGCTGGAGGCGGGCGCGCCGGGGCGGCGGGCACAGGATTGCACCGGGCGCACCCTGCACCTGCGCCACGACAGGCCGAGCGCGGCGGGGCGGATTGATTTTTCGCGGCCCGTGCAGGCGGTGGTTGATCTGGTGCGTGGCCTCGATCATGGCCGCTACTGGAACCCGCTGACGATGCCCAAGATCGAGGTGACGGGCCGGGTGCTGGCGGTGGGGTCGGCGGCGGTCGCGGTGGGCGAGGGTGCGCCGGGGGCGGTGCTGGAGGCCTCGCCTGCCGGGCTGGTGGTCGCCTGTGGTAACGGGGCGGTGCGGCTCACGGCCCTGCGCGACATGGGTGGAGCAGAGGTGTGCCCCGGCACGATCTCCGCGGGCCATCTGGCTAGCCCGGATGCGGACGAAGCTGCGCGATTGACGGCGGCGCTTGCGCTGGTGGCGCCGCAGGAGGGGGCAGTGCGGGCCTTGCTGGGTGCAGCGGATCCGGTGGAGATTGGCGGCGCTGGCGCTGGCGAGTCCCGTAGGGTGCCTGTCGCGGTGCCTGCGGGCCTGCCGCGCGACAGGGAGCTGCGGGCGCTGGCGCTGGGACTGGTGCGGGTGGCAGGGCGCAGCTTGGGGGATATCGCGTATTCGCCGGGGCCGTCGGCGGCTTTGGGATATGTGACGGACTGGGTGCCCTTGCGGGTGGTGGCGTCGGGCACCTTGGCCGAGGCGCGCGAGCGGTTCGCCCCCGCTCTGTCGGCGGCGCGGCGGGCGGGCGGGTTTGCCTGCGATCTGCCGCTGCGCGATGTCCGGCTGTCTGGACTGGCCGTGCCGTCCGTTGCGCTGTCCGAGGGGGGCGCGGTGGCAGGCGCGGCGGTGACGGTGGAGGTGACGGCCTCGGGCGTCGTGCTGCACCACGACACCGCAAGGCTTGCCCCGGCCGAGGCCGATGTCCTGGCCACCCGCCTGGCGCGGTTTGTGGCGGCGTTTGCGACAGCGGGTGATGGGGCGGAGGTGTCCGAACTGCCGGTGATGGCCGAGGCCGAGGAGGCACTGGTCCTGCACGGCTGGAACGGCACGGCGCGCGACCATGACCGGGGGCTGACAATGGCATCGGCGTTTGCCGCGCAGGTGGCGGCCACGCCGCAGGCCGTGGCGCTGGTCTGCGACGGGGAAAGCCTGACCTACGCTGCGCTGGAGGCGCGGGCCAACCGGGCCGCGCAGGTGCTGCGCGGAATGGGCGTGGGGCCGGGGGTTCTGGTAGGGCTCTGCTGCTCCCGCTCGGTCGATCTGGTGGCGGGGGCGCTGGCGATCCTGAAGGCGGGCGGGGCCTATGTGCCGATGGACCCGGCCTATCCGGCCGATCGACTGGCGCTGTATGCCGAGGATTCGGGCTGCCCTGTGATCGTGACCCAAACCGCCCTCGCCCCCGGCCTTCCGGGGCGGGCGGCGCATCTGTGCCTTGATGCCGATCCGCGTCTGGCAACCGCGCCCGATACCGCGCCCGAGGGCGGGGCTGGGCCGGGTGATCTGGCCTACATGATCTACACCTCCGGCTCCACAGGCCGGCCCAAGGGGGTGATGATCGAGCACGGCCAGGTGATGAACTTCTTTGCCGGGATGGATGACAGGATCGGCACCGATCCGGGCTGCTGGCTGGCGGTCACCTCGTTGTCGTTCGACATTTCGGTGCTGGAGGTTTTCTGGACCCTCGCGCGCGGGTTCAAGGTGGTGCTGACCTCGGATGCGAACCGGGCGATGGTGTCGGGCGGCACGGGCACGGGCATGGGCGGGATGGAGTTCAGCCTGTATTACTGGGGCAACGACGATGGCGCGGGGCCGAAGAAATACGAACTGCTGCTGGAGGGCGCGAAATTCGCCGATGCCAACGGGTTCTGCGCCGTCTGGACGCCCGAGCGGCATTTCCATGCCTTCGGCGGGCCCTATCCCAACCCCTCGGTCACCGGGGCGGCGGTGGCGGCGGTGACGCGCAACATCGGGGTGCGGGCGGGGTCCTGCGTGGCGCCCCTGCACCATCCGGCGCGGATCGCCGAGGAATGGGCGGTGATCGACAACCTGACCGACGGCCGTGCGGGCCTCGCCATCGCCAGCGGCTGGCACCCCGACGATTTCGTGCTGCGGCCGGAGAATGCACCGCCCGCGAACCGTAAGGCGCTGTTCGACAGCATCGACACCCTGCGCCGCCACTGGCGCGGCGAGGCGGTGGAGTATCCCAATGGCCGGGGCGGCAGCGTGTCGGTGGTGACGCAGCCGCGCCCGGTGTCGGCGGAGGTGCCGATCTGGGTGACCACCGCAGGCAACCCCGAGACATGGCGCGAGGCGGGTCGGATCGGGGCCAATGTGCTGACCCACCTTCTGGGCCAGACGGTGACCGAGGTGGGCGAAAAGATCGCGCTTTACCACGCCGCGCTGCGCGAGGCGGGGCATGACCCCGCGCGGTTCAAGGTGACGCTGATGCTGCATGCCTATCTGGCGGGCGACCGCGAGCAGGCGCGCGAGGTGGCGCGTGGGCCGATGAAGGCATATCTGCGCTCGGCCGCGAACCTGATCAAGCAATATGCCTGGGCCTTTCCCGCCTTCAAGCGGCCCGTGGGTGTGGCACAGCCGGTGGACATCGACCTTGCCAGCCTGACACCCGAGGAATCCGAGGCGATCCTCGATTTCGCCTTCCAGCGATATTTCGAGGAGTCGGGGCTGTTCGGCACGGTGGAGGATGCCTTGGCCCGCGTGGCGCAGGTGCGCGCCATCGGGGTGACCGAGGTGGCCTGCCTGATCGACTATGGCATCGCCCCCGTGCAGGTGATGGAGGGGCTGCGGCCTTTGGCGCAGGTGGTGGCGGCCTGCCGGGGCACGGGGCCTGCCGAGGGGGATTTCTCGATTGCCGCGCAGATCGCACGGCATGGGGTGACGCATCTGCAATGCACGCCGTCGATGGCCCGCATGATCGCGATGAATGCCGAGGCGCGGGCGGCGCTGGCGGGGCTGCGCACGCTGATGGTGGGGGGCGAGGCGCTGCCCGGGGCGCTGGTGGCCGACCTGAAAGGCGCCACATCGGCGCGCATCCTGAACATGTATGGCCCGACCGAAACCACCATCTGGTCCACCGTGGAAGAGGTGACCGGAGTCGAGGCCACCACCAACATCGGCCGCCCCATCGCGAACACCCGTGTGTATGTGCTGGATGAGACCGGGCACCCCGTGGCACCCGGCATTCCGGGCGAATTGTGGATCGGCGGAGAGGGGGTGGCACGCGGCTACTGGCAGCGGCCCGACCTGACGGAGGAGCGGTTCCGCCCCGATCCGCAGGGCGGTCGGATGTATCGCACCGGGGACCTCGTGCGGTGGCGGGAAGACGGGCGGCTGGATTTCCTGGGCCGGGCCGACCATCAGGTGAAACTGCGCGGCTACCGGATCGAGTTGGGCGAGATCGAGGCGGTGTTGGAGGCGCAGCCGGGTGTGACGCAGGCCGTGGTGATGGCGCGCGAGGATCGGCCGGGGGATGTGCGGCTGGTGGCCTATCACACCGGCGGGGCGGCGGAGGCCGACCTGCGGGCGGCGCTGGCCTCTGTCCTGCCCGAGCACATGCGCCCGCAGCATCATGTGTCCCTGACCGCCTTTCCCCTGACCCCAAACCGCAAGGTGGACCGAAAGGCGCTGCCTGCGCCGGGGGCCGTGCAGGCGGCGCAAGCGGGGGCCGCGCAGGCCCCTGTTCCCGCAATTCCCGCCTTGCCCAAGGGTGTTGCGGTGGCCGAGATGGTCGCGGCGGCGTGGTGCCGGGTGCTGGGGGTGGCGCAGGTGCAGCCGGGCGACAATTTCTTTGCCCTGGGGGGCCATTCCCTTCTGGCGGTGCAAGTGCACCGCGACCTGCGGGCGGCGCTGGGGCCTGCCCGACTGTCGATCACCGACATCTTCCGCTTTCCCACGCTGGGGGCACTGGTGGCGTATCTGGAGGGTAGCGCGGCCCCTGGGGTGCCTTCGGTCGCTGCACCGTCACGCATCGCGCCCACAGCACCCGGCCCCTCTCGCGCCGATGCGAGGGCCGACGCCATGGCCCGCCGCCGCGCGTTGCGCGGGGCGCGTGACGGCACCGTGAATGCCTGACCTTTGCGCGGCGCTTCGTGGCCTCCTGCCCCCTGGCGCGGGTGTCGCGCAGACCGATCCGTGCGCGGATCACCCGCTTTGGCCGGGGGAGCACCTGCCCGGCGCCACCCCCGCGCGCCTGCGCGAATTCGCGGCGGGGCGCGCGGCGTTCCGCGCGGCGCTTGCCGATGCGGGGCTGCCGCCGATGGCCCTGCCGATCACCGCCGACCGCAGCCCCGCATGGCCCTCCGGCCTCGCGCTGTCGATCACCCACACCGCCGGCACCTGCCTTGCCGCAGTGCTGCCCGGCGCGCGGGGTCTGGGGATCGACCTGGAGCCGGACGAGGACCTGCCATCTGACCTGATCCCGTTGATCCTGACGGCGCAGGAACCGGCAGACCCCCGCACCGCACGGCTGATCTTTTCTGCCAAGGAAGCGGCCTACAAGGCGATCTATCCCCTGACGCGCCGTGTCATCGGCTTTGACGCCATGCGTGTCATCCCCGGCGATACGCTCATTGCGACGCTTCTCGCAACCTGCCCGCCGTTTTCGGCAGGCCATGTGCTGACCGGGCGCAGCCACCAGGGCGGGGGCAGCATCCTGACCGCCTTTGCGGTCAGCTGACCTGAGCCCGTGCGCGCAACCCGGACGCGCAGGTCGCCGGGAAAAAGACCGAGGAAACCGAAACGCCCCTTCGCGCGTTGGGGCTGGGATCGGTTCTGGAAACGCAGGCATTGCGTGGTAGGGTCGCACCCGCGGGGCGAGGGGGTGCGGCCTTCCGGTCACTTTTCGAGGCCGCCATTTTTCAAGAGGTTCACCATGCGCATCGGTCTTCTGGTTCTGGCACTTGCGGGAAGCGTGGCGGGGGCGGCCACGGCGGCGGATCGGGCGCTGATCCTGGCCAATGGCAACTATGCCGATGCGGCGGACATCTCCGGGGCGGTTGCCGCGATGCGCGCCGTGCCGGTCATGCAGGCCGAGGGTTTTGTCACCATAGCGGCGGCGGACCAGACGGCGGCGGGCTTGCGCGCGCGGCTGGCCGAGGCGCTGCGCCAACTGGCGCCGGGGGACCGGCTGGCCATCGTGGTCGTGGGCCATTTCGTGCGCTCAGGCGGCGAGACGTGGGTTCTGGGAACCGATGCCTCGGTCCCCGATCTGGCGACGGCGGGGGCGCAGGGGCTTTCGGTGGCGACGATCCTGCAGGTTGCGGCAGAGGTGCCGGGGGGTGCGGTCGTTCTGCTGGGGACGGAGGCGCGGCGGATCGCACTGGGGCGCGGCCTGAGCGCGGGCATAGGGCCGCTGGCGGTGCCCCAGGGCGTGGCCGTGGTGCGGGGCGATGCAGGGCGCGTGGCCGATTTCGCGGCGCGTGAGCTGACCCGGCGAGGGCGGTCGCTGCCCACGATGCTGGCGGGCGTCAGCGGTCTTACCGCCGAGGGGTTCCTGGCACAGGTGCCCTTCCGGGGCGATGCGGTGGCAGCCCCTGCGCCTGTGGCCCCTCCCGCCGTTGTGACACCGCCGCGTCCCGGCCAGACCGATGCCGAGCGCGCGGAAGAGGACCGCATCTGGGCACTGACGCAGCAGGCGGCGACGCAGACGGCGTTCCAGGCCTATCTGTCGCGCTATCCGGCAGGGCGCTATGCCGCCCTCGCGCGGGCCGAGGTCACGCGCATCGCCGCCGATCCCGCCGCACAGGCGCGCGCGGCGGAAGATGCGCTGACCCTCTCGCGTGACCAGCGCCGCGCGATCCAGCGGCAACTGTCGATCCTGGGCCACGATCCGCGCGGCATCGACGGGGTATTCGGCCCCGGATCGCGCGCGGCGATCACCGCCTGGCAGCGGGCGAACGGCGAACCGGCCACCGGGTTCTTGACCCGCGACATGCTGTTGCGCCTGACCGCGCAGGCCGACCGTCGCGCTGCCGAACTGGAGGCCGAGGCGGCGGCCCGGCAGGCCGCGCAGGACCGCGAGGACCGCATTTATTGGGAACAGACCGGCACCAGCGGCGATGAGGTGGGCCTGCGCACCTATCTGCGCCGCTATCCCGACGGGCTTTACGCCGAGGTGGCGCAGGCCCGGCTGGACGCGATCGAGGCCGGGCGGCGCGATCAGGCCGCCGCCGCCGACCGTGCCGCATGGGATCAGGCGCGCGGGATCGACCGGCCTGCCGCCTATCGCGACTATCTGTCCGCCTTCCCGCGCGGCGCTTTCGTGGCCGACGCGCAGGCCCGGATCGAGGCGTTGCAGCGCCCCGGCCTGTCGGACGCCGACCGGGCGCGCGCCGAGGCGGCGGAGGCCGGTCTGCGGCTCAACGGCCTTGCGCGCAATCTGATCGAGCAACGGCTGGAGCAGTTGGGGATGCGGCCCGGCGATGTGGACGGCGTGTTCGACGACCGCACCCGCCGCGCGATCCGCCGGTTCCAGGCGTCCCGCGGCCTGCCCGAAACCGGCTATCTGGACCAGTCGGTGATGGTGGCCCTGCTGGCGGGCGGTGTGCTGCGGATGGGGGAATAGCGCCTAGCGGATCCGCAGGTCGGCAAAGTCGCCGCGCCCTTCGTCGGCGATGAAGCGAATCGTGTCGCCCTTTTTCTGCACGACCTGACAGTTGGGCCCAAGGTTTCGCCGCCCGAAGGTCAGGTCGCGGCAGAAGAGCCCGCCATTCCAGTTCCAGGCCCCGGTGACGGTCTGGCCGAAGGCGCGGCCCTCGATCTTGCCCTCGGGCAGCACCTTGAGGGTGACGCCCATGCGGGTGAGCGCCTTGCCGGACACGAGGCCGACGAAATCGCCCTTGCTGGAGACGCGGTTGAAATCGGCCAGCGCGGGGCTGGCCGCGAGGAGGGCGGTGGCGACTGCGAAACTTTTGATCATGACATACCTGTTTTGAGGTGCTGCGACCTCTACGCACGGGAGGCCGGATCGGATGCATCGCCCGTCCATGACGGTTGCGTGATGGACGGCTACAGGCCCAGCACATCGGCCATGTCATACTCACCAGGGGCGCGCCCCTGCCCCCAGACGGCGGCCGCGATGGCCCCGCGCGCAAAGATCGCGCGGTCCGTGGCGATGTGGCGCAGGACGATGCGTTCGCCCGCGCCCGCAAAGATCACGTCATGTTCGCCCACGATGTCGCCGCCCCGGATGGCACTGTAGCCGATGCTGCCCGCCACCCGCGCCCCTGTGATGCCGTCGCGCCCCGAGACGCGGGCCGCGTCATGGTCCACCGCGCGCCCCACCGCCGCCGCCTGCCCCAGCATCAGCGCGGTGCCCGAGGGGGCATCCACCTTTTGCCGGTGATGCGCCTCGACCACCTCGATGTCCCAGTCCTGCCCCAGTGCGGCGGCCACGCGCCGGGTGAGGCCCACGAGCAGGTTGACCCCCAGGCTCATGTTGCCCGCGCGGATGATGGTGGCGTGATGCGCGGCAAGAGCGATGCGGCGCAGGTGTTCGGCCTCCAGTCCCGTGGTGCCGATCACATGCACGGCGCGGGCCTGTGCGGCGAGGGCGGCAAAGTCCACCGTCGCGGCAGGCGTGGTGAAGTCAATCAGCGCCTGCGCGGTCGCCATCGCCTCCAGCGGGTCATCCGTGACGGTGATGCCCAGCGGCGCGCCGCCCATGGCGACCCCGGCATCCTGGCCGATCCACGCATGGCCCGGCCGCTCCAGCGCGCCCGCGAGCCGCGCCTTGTCAGACCCCGCCACCAGCCCAAGAAGCATCCGCCCCATGCGCCCCGAGGCCCCCGCGATCACGATACCCGGCAGATCGGCCATGATGTTCCCCCTGTTGCGCCACCTTGCCTAGCGCAAGGCAGGCCGCGCGCAAAGGCCCCGCGCTTGCGTGTGGGGCGCGGGTGGCCTATGTGCCTGCCCATGTCGAACCGCCCCCCCCAGGCCCGCGGCCCGTCGCAACGCCAGTTGCGGGTGGGCGAATTGATCCGGCGCACCCTGTCCGAGGTGCTGAACCGGGCCGAGGTGCATGACCCCGTGCTGAACGCCATGTCGATCACCGTGGGCGAGGTGCGCCTGTCGCCCGACCTGAAGATCGCGACGGTGCATGTGATGCCGCTGGGTGGTGCGGGCGTGGACGAGGCGGTGCAGGCCCTCGCGCGCAACAAGGGCGAGCTGCGCCGCCGCGTGGGGGCGGCACTGACCCTGAAATTCGCGCCCGACCTGCGATTCCGCCCGGATGAGACCTTTGCCGCGCTGGACGAGACGCGGCGGCTGTTCGCCGACGAAAAGGTGCAGCGGGATCTGGCGGCGCGCGAGGATGCCGACGGGGACGATGCTTAGGGCGATCCTGGCGGGCCTCTTGGGCCTTGCGGCCTCGGGGGCGATGGCGGGCGATGTGTGCCGCCGCGTGACGTTCGAGGATCGCGGCCATGTGGTTTGCGAGGTGCCTGCCGGGGCCGACCTGCGGCTGTTCCTGACCGCGCCGGATGGCCGCCCCTATGGCAGTTTCGCGCGCGTCAACGGCGCCTTGCGGGCCGAGGGGCGGCGGCTGGCATTCGCCATGAACGGCGGGATGTATCATGAGGACCGCAGCCCCGTGGGCCTGGCCATCGAGGATGGCGCGGCGCGGGGCCGCATCGTGACGGGGGCCAGCCGGGGCAATTTCGGGATGCTGCCGAACGGGGTGTTCTGCGTGCTGGCCGACCGCTTTTCCGTGCGCGAAAGCCGCGCCTTTGCCGCCCGCCCCCTGCCCTGCCGGGCCGCCACGCAATCGGGGCCGATGCTGGTGATCGGGGGGGCCCTGCATCCCCGGTTCCTGCCCGACAGCGACAGCCGGTATGTGCGCAACGGCGTGGGGGTGACCCCGGACGGGCGGCGCGCGGTGTTCGCGATTTCGGACGCGCCGGTGACGTTCCACGAATTCGCCCGGCTGTTCCGCGATGGTCTGGGGATTGCGGATGCGCTGTATCTCGACGGCAGCATCTCGCGCCTTCATGCGCCGGCATTGCGGCGGAACGACTGGGGCGTCAGCATGGGGCCGATTCTGGGGCTTGTGGTTCCTGCGGGTTGACGCATCGGGCGGGCGGGCCTAAGGCGCGCGTTTTGGCAGAACGGGGGCGGATATGGCGCGCGGGCGCAAGGGGCGGGCGGTTTCGGGCTGGCTGGTGGTGGACAAGCCTGCGGGCATCATCTCGACCGCCGTCGTCAACAAGGTGAAATGGGCCTTTGAGGCGCAGAAGGCGGGCCATGCCGGCACGCTCGACCCCGCGGCGACGGGTGTGCTGGCGGTGGCCCTGGGCGAGGCCACCAAGACCGTGCCGCATGTGACGGATGCGCTGAAATGCTACCGGTTCCGGGTGCGATGGGGGGCCGAGACGGGCACCGATGACGCCGAAGGTGAGGTGTTGCGGGTGAGCGAGGCGCGGCCCGACGCCAGGGCCATCGAGGCGGCTTTGAGCGCGTTCCGGGGGGCGATTTCACAGGTGCCGCCGCAGGTGTCGGCGGTGAAGGTGGACGGCGCGCGGGCCTATGACCTGGCGCGCGAGGGGGTGGTGATGGACCTCGGCGCGCGCGACCTGTGGGTGGAGCGGCTGGAATTGCTCGGCTGCCCCGATGCGGATCATGCGGAGTTCGAGATGGTCTGTGGCAAGGGCGGATACGTGCGCGCGGTGGCGCGCGATCTGGGGCGGGTGCTGGGGTGTCTGGGCCATGTGGCCTGGCTGCGCCGGGAATGGTCGGGGCCGTTCCGCGCATCGCAAGGCGTGTCGATGGAGGAGGTGGAGCGGCTGGCGCGCACGCCTGATCTGGACGCGCTGCTCCTGCCGCTGGAGGTGGCGCTGGCGCATCTGCCCGAATGCCCGGCGACGCCCGAGGGCGCGGCGCGGCTGCGCAACGGCAATGCAGGCATGGTGCTGGTGTCGGGGATCGACTGGGGGGCGGAGGCCTGGGCGAGCTTCGAGGGCCGGGCGATTGCGGTGGGGCATTACCGGGCGGGCGAGCTGCACCCGTCGCGCGTGTTCGTCTGAGGGCGCGCGGGCGGGGCGTGCGGGACGCCTCCCGCGGGGGGGGGTATTTGGACAAAGAAGAGGTCAGGGGCGCGGTGATGTCGGCCTGCGGGCGCTATCGGCTGCGGCTGTGGCGGCGGTGGGGCGGGGGCGCGCGGATGGCGTTCGTGCTGCTGAACCCGTCGGTGGCGAATGGTGTGGCCGATGATCCCACGCTGCGGGCCTGCGTGGCACGGGCGCAGGCTGCGGGGTTCGGCGGGGTGGAGGTGGTGAACCTGTTCGGCTGGCGCAGCGCGGACCCGCGGGCGTTGCGGGGCGTCGCCGATCCGGTGGGGCCGGGGACGGACGGGGCGGTGGATGCGGCTGTGCGGGGGGCCGGGATGGTGGTCTGCGGCTGGGGGAACGGGGGCGCGTTGCTGGGCCGGGGGGAGGCGGTGGCGGCGCGGTTGCGCGGGGCGGGGGTGGTGCTGCATCATCTGGGCCTGACGAAAGGCGGGGCACCGCGTCATCCCTTGTATGTGGCGCGGGCGGCGGGTCCGGTGCGGTGGGAGTGACGGGATGGGCGGCGTGATCGAGGGGTTCCGGCGGATGCGGGTGCCGGGCGACGGGGTAGAGTTGTCGGTGCAGCGGGCGGGGGCGGGGGAGCCGCTCGTGCTGCTGCACGGGTTTCCGCAGACGGGGATGTGCTGGGGCCGGGTGGCGCCGGTGCTGGCGGCGGATTTCGATGTGATCGTGCCAGACCTGCGGGGTTACGGGGCCAGCGACGCGCCCGTAGATGACCACGGGCATCTGACCTATTCCAAGCGGGCGATGGCGCGGGATGTGGTGGCGATGCTGGACCATCTGGGGCTAGGTGCGGCACATGTGCTGGGGCATGACCGGGGGGCGCGGGTGGCCTACCGGCTGGCGCTGGACCATCCGGGGCGCGTGCGGCGGCTGGGGATCATCGAGATCGCGACCACCGCCGATTATTGGGCGCATTGGGATGCCGGGATGGCGATGGCCGCCTGGCACTGGACGTTTCTGGCGCAGCCCGCGCCCCTGCCCGAGACGATGATCGCGGCCGATCCGGTGGGGGTGATCGAGTGGTTCCTGCGGTCCTGGACCATGGCGCGCGATCTGTCGGTGTTTCCGCCTGCCGCGCTGGAAAGCTATCGTGCGCAGGCGCGCGAGCCCGCGCGCATCCACGCGATGTGCGCCGATTATCGGGCAGGGGCGAGCGTGGACCGCGCGATGGACGAGGCCGACCGCGCGGAGGGGCGGCGCATCGAGGCGCCGTTGCGGTTCCTGTGGGGGCGGCACGGGTTTCCGGCGCGGACCGGCGATCCGGGGGCGCTATGGCGGGCCTGGTCGGATGATGTGACCGACAGCGCCTGTGCCTCCGGCCATTTCGTGATGGAAGAGGCGCCGGAGGCGGTGCTGGAGGCGTTCCTGCCGTTCTTTCGCGCCGGGTGAGCAGACCGGTCAGGCCGCGACCTGGTAGGACGACACGAGCCGGATGAGCGCGAGATCGATCCCCGCCCCATTCACCACCAGCGCCAGCGGCGCGCCATCCAGCAGGACGGTCGCATCGCGCGACCCCTCTGCCACCTCGATGGTCAGGGTGGGGTCGGGATGCGCGGTGGAGTCGTAAACGACGAGGATCTCGTCCTCAGAAGCGTCGAAGTCGGCGATGGTGGCAAAGCGTCCGTTGTCGATCCAGTCGCCCAGAGCAAAGATGTCGGCCCCGCCGCCGCCATGCGCGTGGTCACCCGCGCCGATCATCAGCAGGTCATCCCCCTCGCCGCCGTTCAGGAAATCCACCTCGTCCTGCGGGGCGTCGCGGTCGAACCCCCAGATCGTGTCGTTGCCGTCGCCACCATCCAGCGTATCCTGCCCCGGGCCACCGCGCAGCACGTCGTTCCCCGCTCCCCCGGCCAGCCAGTCGTCGCCTGCCCCCCCGTCCAGCTTGTCGTCGCCGCCGCCGCCAAATAGCGTATCGTTGCCCGCGTCGCCCGACAGCGTGTCCTGCCCTTCGTGCCCGGCCAGCAGGTCGTCGCCATCGCCGCCATAAACGGCATCGTCGCCATCCTCGGCCTGCACGACATCATCGCCATCACCCCCATAGCCCAGATCATCGCCAGGGCCGCCGTGAATATGGTCCCGGCCGTCGCCGCCTTCCAGAAGGTCGGCCCCGGCTCCGCCGGCGATATGATCGCTCCCGGCATCGCCCGAGATCGTGTCATCGCCGGAACCGCCCGTCAGGATGTCGTCCGACAGCGTTCCGGTCAGGGTGAGCGGTCTGGACGGGACCGGGGGTGCGTCGGACGAATCAAAGGACGTCTCGGCCGGTGTCTGCGGCGGAACATCCGATGCCGCGTTTGGCCCGACCGCCGTGGCATAGTCGAGCATGCTGGTGCCGGGCGCTGTGCCCGTTGTGGAGCCTGCGCCGGTTGCATCGTCGGGTGCATGCGGCGAAGCGGCGTTCCCCTCCGCCTCGTCCCCCTCATCCTCGGACGCATTCGACCGCGACAGGACCGTGTCAACGGCCATGCCCGCAAGAAGCGCCCCCAGAATTCCGAGCAAAGCAAACATCCTGCACCCCCTACGCGACCGACCCGAACGCCGCGTTAACCATGAACCCGCGTAACCGACTGACGTTGCGAGAACAATTCAAACATTCATGCCACGGTCCGACACGAAAATCCAGCCATCCGGCGTGGCATGACCGGCCACAATTGCAGGCCTTTGGTTCAAGGTTGCGCGGATGGTCGCCCGCCATCGCCGCATCTTGGCGCTTTTCTTCCGCGCGCGCTTCCCCTATACGCGCGCATCCCCCGAGTTCCGGAGGATTGCGGCGCGCCCCAGGCGGGTCGTGGACAAGGGCCCTGCTGGACGACATCCCGGCTTGTGCCGTCACCTTCAAACCGAGGAGACAACCGATGTCGATCACAGTCGAGGACAAGGCGCGCCTCATCAAGGACTATGGCACCAAGGAAGGCGACACCGGGTCGCCCGAGGTGCAGGTGGCGATCCTCTCGTCGCGCATCGCGACGCTGACGGAACACTTCAAGAGCCACAAGAAAGACAACCACTCGCGCCGTGGCCTTCTGATGATGGTGGCGCAGCGCCGCAAGTTGCTGGACTACCTGAAATCGAAGGATGAGGGCCGCTATCAGTCGCTGATCGGGCGTCTTGGCCTGCGCCGCTAGGCCTGTGCCTGCGAGATGTCATGCAGGGCGGTTCCCGCCCCGCATGACCTGGCCCCGCGCCCCGACGCGGATCAGAATTCGCGCGATTTTTCGCTGAATTCCTTGAACTTCTTCTGCGATGCGTTCGCCGCGGCCTCCGAGGCGGCGGCCCGCGCCCGGGCGGCGGATGCGGCCTCTTTGGCCATTTTTTCCACCCGGTCCAACTCGGCCTTCATGCGGGCCTTGGTTTCCTTGGCATCTTTTTGCAGATCGAAGGTCGCGGCGGCGCTCCACCCCTTCCCTTCGGCAAGGATGCCGATCGCTTGGCCATAGAACGACGGCGAGGTCCATTTGCCATAGCTTTCGATCACCACGCCCGCATAGACCCTGAAATCGACCAGCGGGCCGGTCTTGGTATCGGCGAGCGCCTTGCCGGTCTGCTTTGTCAGCTCAGACGTCACCGGAGCGGTGGTGAATTGCCGCGCGTCCTTGACAACCTCCTTGGAAATCTTCTCGAACTCCGCCTCGCCAGCCTTGAGCAATGCCTCGCTGGCCTGTGTGGATTTCACCGCAAGGCCGCGCAGGGCATTCAGGATGCCAAGCACGGCATTGGCGGCGTCAACACCGTTCGACCAATTGTCCGCCTTGCTGACGCTCGCTTCGTATTGCTTGATGTAGCTGGCCGCCGAGGCGCCATACATGGCGGCCACCTTGTCCATCTTGTCCGCAAGCTTGCGATCCGCCGCGGCCTGCTCCAGGAATCGCGAGAACGCCAGCTTTTCCATGTTGGCGGCAATGGCAAAGCTGCGCTGCCGCTCGGAGATCTCCTTGCGTTCCTCGTCGTTGAACGCGGGGATGACGACCACATCGTCGGGAAGGATGTTCTTGGGCTCCTTGCGCAGCTTTACCAGTGCCTTGTTGCGCGGGTAGGTCCAGATATCCTCAACCTTCTTGAACCCGTATTTCTTGGCGATGGTGTCCATCGTCTCCGACTTGCGGACCTTGTGTTCGGCTTTCGGCTTTGGATCGGCCATGGTCAACTCTCCTGAAATCGAGTTCGCAAAAAATCGGCGGGCAGGATGGGCAGAGGCGCAAATCGCCATCGAAAATTGTCGGGGAAAGATAGCATGCTCAAGGCGGTCACGATCAAGCAGAAACGCAGGGGCGGCATGCAATTCAGGATTGCGCTGCAGGGTGCGTTGGCCATCTGAGCGGCGGCCTATACGAGGCAAATCCGGCAGCGACACGGGCTGACCCCGGCGGCAGGCCGTGCTAGGAGCGAGGCATGACGGAGGTCCATCACCCCATGCGCGTGCTCTTGCTGGGCGGAACCGGCACCATCGGGCGGGCCACTGCGGCGGCGCTGTGTGCCGCGGGGCACCGGGTGACGGCGCTGGTGCGGCCGGGCGTGGCGGCGGGGGCGGTGCCCGGATGTGCGCTGCGGCAGGGTGACGTGACGGTCACGGGAACGGTGGCACGGGTGCTGGCCGAGGGGCCGCAGGATGCAATGGTGTCCTGTCTGGCAAGCCGCACGGGTGCCCCGGCGGATGCCTGGGCCATCGACCATGACGCCCATCTCCTTGCCCTGCGGGCCGCGACCGGGGCGGGGGTGGGGCGGTTCGTGCTGTTGTCCGCGATCTGCGTGCAGCGGCCGCTCCTGGAGTTCCAGCGCGCCAAGCTGGCCTTCGAGGCCGCGTTGCAGGCGGCCCCTGTCACCTGGTCCATCGTGCGGCCGACCGCGTTCTTCAAATCGCTGTCGGGTCAGGTGGCGCGGGTGCAGGCGGGGCGCCCGTTCCTGGTGTTCGGCGACGGGCGGCTGACCGCGTGCAAGCCGATCAGCGATGCTGACCTTGCCCGCTTCATTGCCTCGTGCCTGACTGATCCGGACCGGCAGAACCGGATCCTGCCGGTGGGTGGCCCCGGCCCGGCCATCACGCCGCTGGATCAGGTCGCGATGCTGGAACGGCTGACGGGGCAGGCCGTGCGGATCAATCGCGTGCCGGTGGCGATGATGGACGCCATCGTGGCGGTGCTGTCGGGGTTGGGGCGCGTGTCGCCCCGGCTGGCGGCCAAGGCGGAACTGGCGCGGATCGGGCGCTATTATGGCACAGAGTCGATGCTGGTCTGGGACGCCGCGAAAGGGGCCTATGACGCCGCCGCGACACCGGAATTCGGCACCCAGACGCTGGAGGCGCATTACGCGGCGATGCTGCGCGGCGAGGTGGAGGACGACCGCGGCGCGCATGCGGTGTTCTGAGGCGCGGCCGCATCAGGGCTGCGCAACGGTGACCGCGAACATCTCCACAGGCTCGCGGATACCCTTGAGGGCGCGGGCTGATAAGGATCTCACCGTCCTGCGCCTCGTCGCACAGACGGGCGGCCAGGTTCACGGCGGTCCGCAAGGCGGTATAGTCGATGCGCCTGCCCGACCCGACCATCCCCTCCGTGACATAGCCGAGCGATATGCCCACGCCAAAGCCCAGCCGGTGGCTCCATCTTGCGCCACGTCGCGCACAGTTCGGCCATCCGGTCGCGCATCGCCACGGCCAGCCGCACCGCCTTGCCTGTGGGGTCATCACACGGCATCGGATCGTTGAACAGCACCATGATCCCGTCGCCCATCCGGTGATCGACGCCCGCGCCATGCGCCTCGATCAGGCGGCCCATCTCGTCATGGTCAGTTTGCAGAACCTCTATGGTCTCCTGCGGCTCCGCCGTCTCGCAAAACGCGGTGAAGCCGCGGATGTCGCAGAAGAGCACGCCCAGCAGCGCCCGGTGGCTGGCCAGCTTCCGGTCGGACCCCGAGGACATCACCGCATCCGCCACCGCAGCAGTCAGGAACCGCTTCAGCCGCCCCATCCGCTCGATCTCGCCGACCTGCGCCTGAACGCGGTCACCCGGTTCGGCACTCAGCGCCTGCAGCGCCCTGAATTGGCGCATGTTTTCGATGGCGATGACGGCTTTGGCGGCAAAGGTCTGGATCAGGTCGATCAGGCGGTCGTCGAAGGGGCGCACGTCATAACGGAACACGGTGATCGCGCCGATGGCCCCGTCCTGCGCCATCAGCGGCACGAAGATCACGCTGCACACCCGAAGACCCCAACACCAACCCGCATTTTCTCACATCGGGCTGGCCGTGCCGTCCCGATCACGCCACTTTCCCTTCGTCCCGCTTTCCTGTATGCGCAGGCCATCTGCGACGTGACGCCCACGGCCCCCGGGCACATGCGATAGGATAGGGGGCGGCGGCAATGGGGCCGCCATGCAAACGGAGGACATGGGCAAGGGGCCCGTGGGTGCCTCCAGATAGGGAACGACATATGTTCAACGTGACGAAGAAGGAAATCCAGTGGGGCGGCGAAACGCTCACTCTGGAAACGGGACGGGTTGCGCGCCAGGCCGACGGGTCGGTGATCGCGACGCTGGGCGAAACCTCGGTGATGGCCAACGTCACCTTCGCCAAATCCGCAAAGCCGGGGCAGGACTTTTTCCCGCTGACCGTGCATTATCAGGAACGCTATTACGCTGCGGGCAAGGTTCCAGGCGGATTCTTCAAGCGTGAGGCGCGGCCTTCGGAAAAGGAAACGCTCACCTCGCGGCTGATCGACCGGCCGATCCGGCCGCTGTTCGTCGATGGGTTCAAGAACGAGGTGCTGATCATCTGCACCGTGCTGAGCCATGACCTGGTGAACGAGCCGGACGTGCTGGCCATGATCGCGGCCTCTGCCGCGCTGACCATCTCGGGCGCGCCCTTCATGGGGCCGATCGCCTGCTGCCGCGTGGGCTATGTGGGCGGCGAATACGTGCTGAACCCGTCCTGCGACGCGATGATGAAGCTGCGCGAAAACCCCGAGCAGCGGCTCGATCTGGTGGTTGCGGGCACCAAGGACGCCGTGATGATGGTGGAATCCGAAGCTTATGAGCTGTCGGAGGCCGAGATGCTGGGTGCTGTGAAATTCGCCCATGCCTCGATCCAGCCGGTGATCGACATGATCATCGACTTTGCCGAAGAGGCGGCCAAGGAGCCGTTCGATTTCGCCCCCCCCGACTACTCGGCGCTCTATGGCAGGGTGCAGGCGGCGGGCGAGGCGCAGATGCGCGCGGCCTTTGCCATCCGCGACAAGCAGGAACGCACCACCGCGATTTCCGATGCGGTTGCCGCGATCAAGGCCGCCCTGCCGGAAACGGACCACAAGGACGAAAACCTCGGCCCCGCGATCAAGAAGCTGGAATCCTCGATCCTGCGCGGTGACATCATCAACGGGGGCGCGCGCATCGACGGCCGCGACACCAAGACGGTGCGCCCGATTTCCTGCGAGACCTCGGTGCTGCCGCGCACCCATGGGTCGGCGCTTTTCACCCGCGGGGAAACCCAGGGCCTGCTGGTGACCACGCTGGGCACTGGCGAGGATGAGCAGTTCGTGGATGCCCTGACCGGCACCTCGAAGATGAATTTCCTGCTGCACTACAACTTCCCGCCCTATTCGGTGGGCGAGGTTGGCCGCTTCGGCCCCCCCGGCCGCCGCGAGATCGGCCACGGCAAGCTGGCCTGGCGCGCGTTGCAGGCGGTGCTGCCTGCGGCCACCGATTTCCCCTACACCATCCGCGTGGTCTCCGAGATCACCGAGTCCAACGGGTCCTCCTCGATGGCCACCGTCTGCGGCGGGTCTCTTTCGATGATGGATGCGGGCGTGCCGCTGAAGGCCCCCGTGGCCGGTGTGGCGATGGGTCTGATCCTGGAAGAGGACGGCCGCTATGCCATCCTGACCGACATCCTGGGCGACGAGGACCACCTCGGCGACATGGACTTCAAGGTGGCGGGCACCGAGAACGGCATCACGTCGTTGCAGATGGACATCAAGGTTGCGGGCATCACGCCCGAGATCATGGAGCAGGCCCTGGCGCAAGCCAAGGAAGGCCGGATGCACATTCTGGGCGAGATGTCGAAGGCGCTGACCAGCGCCAATGCCTTCTCGGCCTACGCGCCCAAGATCGAGACGCTGACCATTCCCACCGACAAGATCCGCGAAGTGATCGGGTCGGGCGGCAAGGTGATCCGCGAGATCGTGGAACTGTCGGGCGCCAAGGTCGATATCAACGATGACGGCGTGATCAAGATCGCGTCGAACAACGCGGATGCGATCAAGAAGGCCTATGACCTGATCTGGTCCATTGTGGCCGAGCCGGAAGAGGGCAAGGTCTACACCGGCCGCGTGGTCAAGCTGGTGGATTTCGGCGCCTTCGTGAACTTCTTCGGCAAGCGTGACGGTCTGGTGCATGTGTCCCAGATCTCGTCCAAGCGCCTGAATCACCCGAATGAGCATCTGAAAGAGGGTCAGGAGGTCAAGGTGAAACTCCTGGGCTTTGACGACCGCGGCAAGGTGCGGCTGGGGATGAAGATGGTCGATCAGGAAACGGGCCTGGAGATCACCGAAAAGCGGGAAGAGGCCGAGGCCTGATCCTTTCGGGTTGGCAGAACAGGGGCCCCGGCAGCGATGCCGGGGCCTTTTGCGTTGTGCCACCCTGGGTTGACGGGCCGCGGGGCCGCGGCGATATGTTTGATGTCGCAGGTTGCGATATCAAATGCGGGGAACGCGATGGCTGACGATCTGTTGCCCCTGCCGATGGCCCCACGCCTGACCAGCTTTCGCGATACGCCGGTGATCCTTGATGCCGATCTGGCGGAGGTTTTCGGAATTGAAACCAAGCGGTTAAACGAAATCGTCAAGCGGCAGGAGGCTCGGTTCGAGGGGTATTCCTTTGTCCTGACCGATGCGGAATGGACGGCTTTGAGGTCGCAGGATGCGACCTCAAAGGGCCGCGGCGGCACCCGCTACCCACCGCGCGCCTTCACCGAACATGGCGTCGTCATGGCGGCGACCGTGCTGAATTCCGACCGGGCGGTGGCCGCCTCGCGCCGGATCATCGAGGCCTTCGTGGCGATCAAGCGCGCGGCCCTGCCCGCCGCCCCGGCGGTGGAGGGTGGTTTTCTGGCCCGCCTGCGCGAGCGGATGGAGGCGCTGATGCAGGCCGAGGTGGATGCCGCCACCGGGCGCACGGTGCAGGGCCAGACGCAGGAATTCATCACCGAGGGCCTGGCCCACCTGCGGGCGCGGCTCAAGAAATCCGGGCTGGAGAATGAGGAGACCGAGGCCCGCATCCTGCGCACCCTGGCCGAGGCGGACGAAGCCCGCGCGCGCGCGGACACGCAGCGCGAGATGACCACGCGCCAGCGCATCAAGAACCAGGCCAACGCCCTGCGCCTGATGATCGAGGCAGAGCTGGCGTTGTCGGGGGGCGAGATGGGCACGCTTCTGGCGGTGCTGCGCGATCTGGGGTCTGACTGAACCTTTGGCTGGCCGCGCGTGGCCGCCTGCGCTATGCTGCGATGCGGCGAAAGAGGCGGCGCATGAGCATCCTTCCCATCCTGTTGGCGCTTGGCCTGCTGATCTGGGGCGCCTATCGCGGACTGCCGGTGCTGCTCCTGGCCCCGCTGCTGGCGGTGGCGGCGGCCGTCGCCTCGGGGGGCCCCGCCCTGGCCAGCTATACCCAGGTGTTCATGGCGGCGGCGGGCGGGTTCGTGGTGGCGTTCTTTCCGCTGTTCCTGCTGGGGGCGGTGTTCGGGCGCATCATGGAGGACAGCGGGGCGACCACCACGCTGGCCCGCGCCATCGCGGCCCGGGTGGGGCGCGACCGGGCGATCCTGTCGGTGGTGTTGGCCTGCGCGGTGCTGACCTATGGCGGCGTGTCACTGTTCGTGGTGGCCTTTGCCGCCTGGCCGCTGGCGCGGGCGCTGTTTGCCGAAACGGACACGCCCGCGCGGCTGATCCCCGCGACCATCGCCCTTGGGGCCTTTACCTTCACCATGACCGCCCTGCCCGGCACCCCCGCCATCCAGAACGCCATCCCGATGCCCTGGTTCGGCACCACGGCCTTTGCAGCACCCGGCCTTGGGGTGTTGGCGGGGCTGGTGATGCTGGGGCTGGGGCAGGCCTGGCTGGTCTGGCGGTCGCGCCGTCTGCGCGCGGGGGGTGAGGGGTTCGGGCTAGTCCTGCCGGAGGACGGGCCGCGTGAGGGGGTCGTTCCGGTCTGGCAGGCGCTTTCGCCCATCGTCGCTGTGGTGGCGCTCACCTGGGCCTTGGGCGCGCATGTGCTGCCTGCGCTCGACACCGCCTATCTGGCCGACCCGCGCTATGGCGCAACGGAGGTGTCGCGCGTCATCGGCCTCTGGGCGGTGATCGGGGCGCTGGTGCTGGCCTGCGCGATGGCGCTGTCCTTAGGCTGGTCGCGGCTGCGCGCGCCTGTGGCCACGCTGGATGAAGGGGCCAGGGCGGCCCTCGCCCCCATCTTCAACACGGCAAGCCTTGTGGGGTTCGGGGCCGTCATCGCCGCCCTGCCGGGGTTCGAGGCGATCCGCGCGGGGCTGGAGGGGGTGACGGGCGGGTCGGTCCTGTGGTCGCTGGCGCTGGTCGTCAACGTGCTGGCGGGGATCACGGGGTCAGCCTCGGGCGGCATGTCGATTGCGCTGGAGGCTTTCGGGCCACAATATCTGGAGCAGGCGCGGGCGGCGGGGATCGACCCCGCGCTGCTGCACCGGGTGACGGCGGTGGCGACCGGGGGCCTTGACGCGCTGCCGCACAACGGGGCGGTGGTGACCCTGCTGGGCATCTGCGGGATGACGCACCGGCAGGCTTACGCCGACATCTTCGTGGTGGCGGTGGCGATCCCGGTGCTGGCGCTTGTGGTGCTGATCCTGACGGGCGGTGCCCTCGGCACGTTCTGAAGGGTCAGATCACCTCGTCCTCGTCGGGGATGTCGGCCACCGTATCCTCCTCACCCTCGGGCAGGTCGGCCAGGTGAAAGACCGCGTCGCCCTCATGCACCACGGGCATCTGCGCGCGCCCCAGGATCAGGCCCGCGCGGGGGGCCACAAGGTCGATCTCATCCTCGCCGAAGGGGTCGGACACGGTGGCCAGCACCTGCCCCGCCTCGACCCGCGCCCCCAGGGCCGCGCGCAGCACGATCATGCCAGCGCCGGGCGCGCGCAGCCACTCCGACCGGGGGCAATGGATCGTGGGCCGCCGCGCCCGGGGTGCTGCGGAGGCCGGGATCATCCGCAAGACCGCCATCACCCGCAAAATGCCCGCAAGCGCCGCCTGCACCGCGCCCTCATCCGCGCGCAGCCCCTCGCCCCCCTCGAACAACAGCATCGTCACCCCGGACTTTGCCGCCTCGGCCCGCAGCGATCCGTCGCGCATCTTGCTGGTCAGCATCACGGGTGTGGCAAAGCTTTCGGCCAGCCGCTGCGCCTCGGGCTGGCCCGGCGAGATGCGGATCTGCGGCAGGTTGGTGCGATGGATGGCCGCCGAGTGCAGGTCGATCCCGAGGCTGGCGCGCGCGAGGATCTCGGTGCGGAAGGTGTGCGCCAGACGCGCGGCAAGCGATCCGCGCGGGCTGCCCGGAAAGCTGCGGTTCAGGTCGCGCCGGTCGGGCAGGTAGCGGGAATGATCCAGAAACCCGAAGGAATTGACGATCGGCACCGCAAGCAGCGTGCCCGCCATCCCCGCCAGCACCGGCAGGCGCAGCAACCGCCGCACGATCTCCACCCCCACCACCTCGTCGCCATGCACGGCCGCCGACACGAATATCACCGGCCCCGCCTTGGCCCCGTGGACCACATGCACCGACAGGGCCACCGGCGTATGGTCCGGCATCGCGGTCATCGGCAGGTGCACCGTCTCGCGCCGGCCAGGCGGCACCATGCGGCCGCCGATCTCGAACGCCATGCGCCGCGCCATGCCTGCCCCCGCCGTTGCCCTGCGCCCACGGCTATCCCCCGGCCATGACGGATTTGCGACTCCGCGCGCCCCTTGCCGCCCTCCACTGGCCCTGATAGTTATAGTATAACATTCATGGAGCCGCCAATGCCCGATCCCCGCCTTCCCGTCACCGTCCTTTCCGGCTTTCTGGGGGCCGGAAAGACCACGCTTTTGAACCATGTGCTGAACAACCGGCAGGGCCGCCGCGTGGCCGTGATCGTGAACGACATGTCCGAGGTGAACATCGACGCAGATCTGGTGCGAGATGGTGCGGGCTTGTCGCGCACCGAGGAAAAGCTGGTCGAGATGACCAACGGATGCATCTGCTGCACCCTGCGCGATGACCTTCTGTCCGAGGTGCGCAGGCTCGCGGCCGAGGGGCGGTTCGATTACCTGTTGATCGAAAGCACGGGGATCGCCGAACCCCTGCCCGTCGCCGCCACCTTCGATTTCCGCGACGCGGCGGGGGCCAGCCTGTCGGACGTGGCGCGGCTAGATACGATGGTGACGGTGGTGGATGCGATCAACCTGCTGCGCGATTTCGCAAGCCATGACTTTCTGGCCGACCGTGGCGAGGCGTTGGAAGGCGACACCCGCACGCTGGTCAACCTGCTGACCGAGCAGATCGAATTTGCCGATGTGGTGATCCTGAACAAGGTCGCCGACGCAGGCCCCGACCGCGCCGATGCCGCGCGCAAGATCATCCGCGCCCTGAACCCCGACGCCCGCCTGATCGAGACCGACCATTCCCGCGTGGCGCCCGAGGCGATCTTCGATACCGGGCTTTTCGATTTCGACCGCGCGCATGAACATCCCCTTTGGGCCAAGGAGCTTTACGGCTTTGCCCACCACACCCCCGAGACCGAGGAATACGGGATCACCTCGTTCGTCTATCGCGCCCGTGCGCCCTTTCACCCCGCGCGCATCCACCGGCTTTTGAACGGCGACCTGCCGGGCGTGATCCGCGCCAAGGGGCATTTCTGGATCGCCAGCCGCCCCAACTGGGTGGCCGAATTCAGCCTTGCGGGGGCGGTGTCATCTGTAACGCCGCTGGGGGGCTGGTGGGCGGCGGTCCCGCGCGACCGTTGGCCCACGCATCCGCAGGCGCTGGAAGAGGTGGCGGGGAAATGGGTCGAGCCCTGGGGCGACCGTCGGCAGGAACTGGTGTTCATCGGGGCGGGGATGGATGAGGGGGCAATCCGCGCCGCCTTGGATACGGCGCTGGTCGAGGCGGCGGATTACACGCCCGAGGTCTGGCGCAACCTGCCCGACCCGTTCCCCGAATGGCGGCGCAAGGCGGCCTGACCGGGCCATGCCGCGCAACCTGACCAGCCCGCGCGCCCGATGGCGCGCGACCGATCCCATGGCCGCGCATGACCGCCTGCCGGCACCCCTGCGCGCCTGGGCGGCCGCAGCCGCCCTGCCGTGGAGCGCAGCTTCGGTGCTGCGCATCTGGCGCCGGGCGTTGACGCGCGGCGGTGACCATCAGGCGGCGCTGGAGGCCCTGAACCGGGCCGAAGCGGCGACGCTGGCGCGTGAGCGGGCTTTGGTCTGGGGGGCGGACGCACCGCCCCCCTGACCCCAGGCCTCAGGCCGGAGACTTGGCAAAGCGCAGATAGGGCAGCTTGATGTCCAGCTCGCCAAAGCGCTTCTTGGCCTCTTCGTCGGTCAGGCTCAGCGATACGATCACGTCCTGGCCCGGCACCCAGTTGGCGGGCGTGGCCAGCGGCACGCCGTCGGTCATCAGCACGGCGTCCAGCGCGCGCAGCACCTCGGCAAAGTTGCGGCCGATGGACATCGGATAGGTCATGATCAGCCGGATCTTCTTGTCCGGCCCGACGATATAGACAGCGCGCACCGTGGCGGTGTCGGCGGGCGCGCGGCCCTCGGTCGGCGCATAGTATTCGGCGGGCAGCATGTCGAAGGCCTTGGCCACCGTCAGCGAGGTATCGTCGATGATGGGAAAATCGGCGGGGGCGCCGCCGAAGGCTTCGATGTCACGCTTCCATTTCAGGTGCTCGGGCACGCTGTCCACCGACACGCCGATCACCTTGGTGTTGCGCTTTTTCCATTCCTCGGCCAGTTGCGCCACGGCCCCGAATTCGGTGGTGCAGACGGGGGTGAAATCCTTGGGGTGGGAAAAGATGATGGCATAGCTGTCGCCGATCCAGTCGTGGAACCGGATGGTTCCGGCCGTCGATTCCGCGGTGAAATCGGGGGCGATGTCGTTGATGCGCAGACCCATGGGGCACTCCTTTGCTCGGATGTTCGCTGCCGTGGAACATAGGCACTCGTCCAAGGAGTTGCACGGGGGGCCGACGCGGGTGCGGCAAGACGGAAGGACGGTCTTGTCCGGCACTCTGCGCGCCCCGCAGGTCAATCTGACGGCGCGGGGCGCGCGCCATCCGTCGCTTCGCCGCTTGCGGGCGGAGCTGACGGGTGGCACGGTCGGGGGGGCATCGATGGAGGTTGAGATGATCGAGAAGCGCGCGTTCTACATCAATGGCGCGTGGGTGGCCCCTGCAGCCCCCCGCGATTGCCCGGTCATCGACCCCTCGACCGAAGAGGCCTGCGCAGTCATTTCGCTGGGCGACCAGGCCGACACCGACGCCGCCGTGGCCGCCGCCCGTGCCGCCCTGCCCGCCTGGGCCGCCACCCCGCCCGCCACCCGCCGCGCGCTGGTCGAGGGGATCCTTGCCCAGTATGAGCGGCGCAAGGAAGAGATGGCGCAGGCGATCAGCCTGGAGATGGGCGCCCCCATCGACATGAGCCGCGCCGATCAGGCCGAGAGCCTGCCCTGGCACCTCAAGAATTTCCTGACCGCTTTCGACCAAATCGAATGGATCCGCCCCCTGGGCCCCCACGCGCCCGAAACCCGCATCGCGCTGGAACCGATCGGGGTGGTGGGCCTGATCACGCCGTGGAACTGGCCGATGAACCAGGTGACGCTGAAGGTGATCCCGGCGCTGCTGGCGGGGTGCACCTGCGTGCTGAAGCCCTCGGAAGAGGCGCCGCTGTCGTCGCTGCTCTTCGCCGAATTCGTGCATGATGCGGGCTTTCCGCCGGGCGTGTTCAACCTGGTGAACGGCGACGGGGCGGGGGTGGGGGCGCAGCTGTCCAGCCACCCGGATGTGGAGATGATCAGCTTTACCGGCTCGACCCGCGCGGGGCGGGCGATCAGCAAGGCGGCGGCCGAGACGCTGAAGCGGGTCACGCTGGAGCTGGGTGGGAAGGGCGCGAACCTGATCTTTGCCGATGCGGACGAGAAGGCGGTGAAGCGGGGGGCCACGCATTGCTTTTACAATTCCGGCCAATCCTGCAACGCGCCGACCCGGATGCTGGTGGAGCGGTCGGCCTATGACCGCGCGGTGGAGATTGCCGCCGAGGTGGCGCGCACGATGGGGGTGGGGCCTGCGTCGGCCCCCGGGCGGCATATCGGGCCGGTGGTGAACAAGCGGCAGTGGGACCAGATCCAGGGCTATATCCAGAAGGGGATCGACGAGGGCGCGCGGCTGGTGGCCGGGGGCCTTGGCCTGCCGGAGGGGATGAACAAGGGTTTCTATGTGCGCCCCACCGTGTTCGCCGATGTGGTGCCCGGCATGACCATCGAGCGCGAGGAGATCTTTGGCCCCGTGCTGTCGATCATCCCCTTCGACACCGAGGAGGAGGCGGTGCGGATCGCGAATGATACGCCCTACGGGCTGACCAACTATGTCCAGTCCGGGAGCGGCGCGCGGCGCAACCGGCTGGCGCGGGCGTTGCGGTCGGGGATGGTCGAGATGAACGGCAAGTCGCGCGGGGCGGGGGCGCCGTTCGGGGGGGTCAAGGCCAGTGGCCGTGCCCGCGAGGGCGGCGTCTGGGGGATCGAGGAGTTCCTGGAGGTCAAGGCCATTTCGGGCTGGGATGCGGCGGCGGAGTGATCGCGGGCGGGGTGTCCCATGGTGGGACATGCCCTGGGGTGCGTGAAATCAAGGGGTTATACCCCTTGCGTTCACGATCTGTTAATATCCGGGGCCGGGCCAGTCACGTCGGCTGCCGCTCGGCCCAGCCGGCAAAGATGCGTTCCAGCGCGACCACGGCGTAGTAAAGCACGATCCCCAGCACGGCGAGGGCGATCAGGACGGCGAACATCAGGGGATAGTCGCCGTTCGTCTCGCCCGATTTGAACAGCGCGCCGAGGCCCCGGCCATGGGGTGAGACGATCTCGACCAGGTTGGTGCCGATGAAGGCAAGCGTGACCGACACCTTCAACGCGCCAAAGAACTCCGGCAGGGTCTTGGGCAGGGCGATCTTGCGGAAGATGGTGATCCGGGAGGCCCCGAGCGCGCGCAGGATGTCGCGGTATTCCGGCTCCAGCGTCGAAAGCCCGATCCCCACCGACACCGCGATGGGAAAGAACGAGATCAGGAAGGCCATCAGCACCGTGTTGAAATCATGCTGCCCGATGAAGATCAGCGCGATCACCGGGACCAGCGTGGCCTTGGGGATCGCGTTGAATCCCACGAGCAGCGGATAGAGCGCGTCGCGCGCGACCTTCGAGAACCCCATCGCCATGCCCAGAAGCGTGCCGAACACCACCGCCAACCCCAGCCCCGCCACGGTGCGCCACAACGTCTGCCAGCCCATTTCCAGAAAGAACCACCGAAAGCGCCAGAAGGCGGGCGGCAGGTCGGAAGGCGAGGCCATCTTGTAGTTGGGCCAGTTGTTCACCCAGACGATCCATTCCCAGAACAACAGGAACGCGACCACGGCGGCAACGGGCACGGCGATCTGTTTCAGCATCCGTGCGCCACCCCCGCGCGACCCTGCGCGATGCTGATCTGGTCGCGCAGCGTGTGCAGCATCGCTGCCGCCTCGGGTGTGTAGAGGCTGTCGATGGTGCGGTCGGGGGGCAGCGTCACATCCAGCACATGCTGCGCAGTGGCGGGGCGGCCCGACAGCACGATCACCTGATCGCCCAGAAACACGCTTTCGCGCAGGTCATGGGTGATCAGGACGCAGGTGAAGGGTTCTTTCGCGCGCAGGTCGCGCATGGTCTGCCACAGATCCTCGCGCGTGAAGGCATCGAGCGCGCCAAAGGGTTCGTCCATGATCAGCACCTCGGGCTTGTGCACGATGGCGCGGCAGAGGCTGGCGCGCTGGCGCATCCCGCCCGACAGTTCGGACGGGCGCTTGCCCTCGAACCCCGTGAGGCCCACGAGGGCCAGCAGTTCCTCGGCCCGCGCAACCCGTTTGGCGCGCGGCATGGCGGGGGCCACGATCTCCAGCGGCAGGATCACGTTGTCGAGGATATTGCGCCATTCCAAGAGGACGGGGTTCTGGAACGCCATCCCCACCGTCTTGCGCGGGCTTTTCACGATCTGGCCGTGCAGCCAGACCTCGCCCCGGTCAGGCTTCATCAGCCCCGCGACCAGCCGCGTGAGCGTGGATTTGCCGCAGCCCGAGGGACCGACGACGGCGGCAAATTCGCCCTCGGGGATGGCAAGGGTCAGGTTGTCCAGCACCGGCAGGGGCCCGGCCTTGGTGCGATAGGCGTGGGTGACGCCCTTGATCTCGATCAGGTTTGCCATCTGGGGCCCCGGAAGATGCCCGGCGCCGCGCCCGAGGGAGGAGGGCGGCGGCGCCGGGCGCTGCCCTTACGGCAGCATCAGGCTGCCGTCGGTCGGCAGATAGGCATCGGTGAAGTAGGTGGCGGCGTCGGGCGCGGTCTTGAACTCATAGACCGTCTTGGTCTGTTCGATGGCGGTCGCCATGCGCGCGGCATCGATGCCGCCCATGCCGTTGGCCTTGACGTAATCGGTCAGCACATTGGCCCCGACCGCCATCAGCAGGCGTTCGGTTTCCAGACCCGCATCGGCGGCGGGGTTGCGCTTGATCAGGCCCGCGATGGCGGCGTCGGGATTGGCGATGGCATCCTTCCAGCCCAGTGCCACGGCGCGCAGGAAGCCCGTGACCAGGGCCGGGTTCTGGGCCGCGAATTCGGTGTTGGCGATGATGACGTTGCCATAGAGCGCCACGCCGTGATCGGCCATCAGGAGGACCGTGATGTCATCGGCGGGCACGCCCAGCCGTTTGAGGTTCAGCGTGGAGGAGAAGGAAAAGCCCGTGACCGCCGCCACCTTGCCTTCGGCCAGCATCGGCTCGCGGGTGGGAAAGCCCACGGGTTCGACGGTGATCTTGCTGGTATCGAGCCCGGTTTCGGCGGCAAAGATGGGGAACTGCGCCCAGGCGCCGTCGGGCGGCGGGGCGCCGAGGATGCGGCCCTCCAGATCCTTGGGCGCCTCGATCCCGAGGGATTTGCGGCCCACGATGGCGAAGGGCGGCTTGTCATAGACCATCATGATGGCGGTCACGGGGGCGCCGGGGTTCTGGTCGAGGAACTTCATCAGGCTGTTGATGTCGGCAAAGCCCAAGGGGACGGCCCCCGTCGCCACCTTGGGGATGGCGTCCAGCGATCCGGCCCCTTCGGAGATTTCCACCGTCAGCCCCTCGGCCGCGAAATGGCCATTGTCGATGGCGGCGAAATAGGGGGCGGCGGGGCCCTCGAATTTCCAGTCGAGGGCGAAGGGCAGCGTCAGTTGGGCCGAGGCGCCGCCCGCAAGGAGCAGGGTCGCAAGGGCGGGGGCGAAGAGACGAGCGAGCATGGGCAATCTCCGGGTTTGGCAGCTTGCAGCGGTTTTCACGATAGCCTGCGATGACGGCGGTGTGGTGGATATCGGGAATGTCACCCGTCAAGGGACGCCAGGCGTTATTTCGCACGATCTAGGGCAAGTTGCGCAACCCTGCCTAGTTTTCAGGCATATGTAAACTGACTTGGCCGTGGCTTTGCCCCGGGCGGGCGTCGAGAACAGGGGCAAGGCGGATGCGTCGGAACCCGTCCGGTGTCTGCCCAAGGAACGTTCCCGCAATGCCCGAGCCCTGCAGTTCCGCCGGATCGGCGCCAGGCGCGGTGTCGATCGTGACGCTTGTGCCGGGCGGCAGCGCCAGCTGCCACGCGCGCGTCTCGAGGTGCGCGGGCGTGTTGCCTGCCGCGATCCAGTCCACCATCAGGTCCTGCACCGTCATGGCGGGCAGGGGCACCTCCTGCGCGGTGGCCACGGCCTCGCGGTCCCAGGTTGCCAGGCGGTAACTGTTTGTCACCACGATGAACTCCATCTCGTCGATCAGGGGCTGGCCGCGAAACCGCAGGCCCCGGACGCGCCGGGCGTCGGGGTCGATCAGGGTGCCGCGCAGATCGTGGCGAGGCGGGGCCGTGGGATCGATGCGGTAGGTCACGCCCAGGATCGTGTCGAAATTGTAGCCCGGAAACGCCGAGTTCAGCAGCGGCTGGTCGGTCACGCCGGGGCGCAGCCGCTGATAGGCCGCTGCCGAGCGTTCCAGCCATTCGGCAACGTCGCGGCCCAGGATGCGCACCGCGCACAGGCGGTTGGGAAAGCAATAGAGATCGTCCACATGCCGCCGCTCCAGCGGCCCTGCGGCGATGCTGGTAAAGCTTTCGGGCCCGCCCCGCCCCCCTGAACGGAAGGGAGCCGCCGCCGACAGGATCGGCAGCGCCTCGAGCGCCGTGCCGCGCAGGGCGCGCGCCACCGTGTCGCGCTGCGCCGTGGCCACCACGCGCAGGGCGGGGCCGTCGGACACCATGGCGAAATGCGAGGTCAGCGCGACCGGCGTGCGGCCGATCACCCGGCGCATCCGGGCCAGCGTGGCGGCATGGGCCGTGGCCGTGGCGGTGATCACCTCGGAACGATCCGCCACCTGCGCGACAAGGCCGGCCCCCGCGACACGCCGCGCGATGGGATGCACCGCCGACCGTGCCCCGGCCACGGTCCATCCCCCGTCCAACGGGCGCAGCCACAGGTCGATCACGCCCAGATGCGATCCGTTCACCCCGGGCATGACCGCCGGTATCCCCGCCACTGTGCCACCGGCGGCATCCACGCCGGGGATGTTGCGGAACGTGTCGGAAGGAAAGACCAGATGCGAATGGCCGGTCACGATGGCGTCGATGCCCTGCAGGCCCGCCAGCGCGGTCGAGGCATCCTCGGCCCCCGGTGCGGCATCTGGCGCCCCGATGCCGGAATGCGACAGCGCCACCACCACATCGGCCCCCGCCGCACGCAGGCGCGGCAGCCAGAGGCGGGCGGCGGTCAAGATGTCGGTCGTCTCGACCTGTTCGCGCAACAGATGCGCGTCCCATATCGCGGTCTGTGGCGGCAGAAAGCCGATCACCCCCAGACGCAGGCGTCGGTGTCCGCCGGTGGCCAGCGGCAGATCGCGGTCGATCACCACGAAGGGCGGCAGCAGCGGCTGCGGTCCGTTCGGTCCGCCCGGGTGCTGCGCGTTGGCGGAGACGACCGGAAAGGCGGCGCGCGCCAGAACCGTCTGCAACCAGGGCAGGCCACGGTTGAATTCATGGTTGCCCAGCGTCGCCGCGTCATAGCCCAGCGCGTTCATCGCCGCGATGACCGGATGCGTCTCGGCCTGCGGATCATCGGCCCCGTGATCGCCCAGCGGGCAGCCCAGAAGAAAATCACCGTTGTCGAGCAGGACGCTCGCCGCCGGTCCCTGCCGCATCCGATGGATCAGCGAGGCCGTCCGCGCGAGGCCGGAAGCATCACTGGCACGGTCGGCGCAATAATCATAGGGATGCACATGGGCGTGCAGGTCGGACGTGGCAAGGATGCGCAGGAGGATTGCATCGCCGTCAGTCGGGGCGGTGGCGGGTGGCGTGAAATCCATTGCGATATCGCCTTCAAAATCCGTGTCATGGCCCGAACCGGCCTGCTATCTGCCGGTGCCCTCCCTTTCCTGCGACTGGACGGGTTGGCATTGGCGAAAAAGTAGGACGATTTCGCTGACGCGCAAACGGCAGGCAAGTCCGGCGCATGCGTTTTCGCGCGCGGGTTGCAGTTTTGTCAAATGATGTGGCGCATCTGCCGGACCTAGGCAGTCGTGGCGCGGCGTGGCATCAGCGGTGGCATGCGGTATCTGCTTGCAGGGATGGTGGGGGCGACATGACGATGGGCTTTGCCTTTGGGGAATCGGGGCTGAACCGGGCCGCGCATCTGCGGGGGCAGGCGGCGGCGATGGCGGAGCTGCTGGCGACAGGCCGGGTGCTGCCGCTCTGGCGGGGCAAGCCGCTGGTGGTGCGCGGTGCGGGGCTGGGCTGGCTGGCGGCGGGCCATCCGGCGCTGGCGCAGGGGCGCGCGCCGGTCTTTCTGGGGCTGGACGATGCTGGCGGCGAGAGCGTGGCGCGCTTTGCGCAGGATATCTCGGACTGGTCGCCCGAAGCCGGGGCCGAGGCGGTGCAGGGCGGGTTCTTCGATGCCTCCGAGCAGCACCATCCCGCACTGCCCGCCGACCACCTGTTCGCCGAGTTGCGCGGGATGATGCTGCGCCTGACCCCGCGCGAGGCGGAACTGGCGGCCACCTCCAAGGCGGTGGTGCAATGGCATCGAAGCCACGGGTTCTGCGCAGTCTGCGGGGCTGCGAGCGAGGCCGCCGAGGCGGGGTGGCAACGCCGCTGCCCGGCCTGCGGCGCGCATCACTTTCCGCGCACGGATCCGGTGGTGATCATGCTGGTCATCCGTGGCAACCGCGCCCTGCTGGGCCGAAGCCCGGGCTGGCCGCCGGGCATGTATTCCTGCCTTGCGGGGTTCGTGGAGCCGGGCGAGACGCTGGAGGCCGCCGTGCGCCGCGAGGTGGCCGAAGAGACGGGCGTGCGCGTCGGCCCGGTGCGCTATGCCGCGAGCCAGCCATGGCCCTTTCCCGCCTCGCTGATGATTGGTTGCGTGGCCGAGGCCGAGACCGAGGCCATCACCCTGGACCCCGTCGAAATCGAGGATGCCCGATGGGTCAGCCGCGAGGAGATGGTGGCGGTCATGGCGGGGCTTGATCCGGCGATCCGCCCGGCGCGGCGGGGGGCGATCGCCCATGCGCTGATCGAAGGATGGCTTGCGGACCGGCTGGAATGACGTCACGCTGCGGAGAAAATGACGCAGCAGGGAGTGCGGGGGGCGCGGTCATGCGCCGCAACCGGGACAGGACATGAAGCTGAGCACGCGCGAAGACATCGAGGCGCCGGTCGAATTCGTCTATCGGATGCTGACGGACGTGGACCACTGGGAACGCGCGGCATTGCGGCGCGGGGCCGAAGTGACGCGCGAGGATGAATTGCCCGGGCTGTCGCCCGGCATGGCCTGGCGCATCGGCTTTGGCTTTCGCGGCAAGATGCGCCGGGTGACGCTGCGGCTGACCGAACTGGACCCGCAGCACCGGCTGGCCTTTGCCGGCGCGGGCGAGATGGTGAGCGGGGCCATGAGCCTGGACCTGGTGTCGATGGGGCCGAAGCGGAGCCGGTTGATGGCCGCGATCGAGGTCAAGCCGCAGACGCTGACCGCCCGGCTGTTCCTCCAGACCCTTTCGCTTGCCAAGGCGCGGATGACGCGGCGGCTGGAGATGCGACTGGCACAGCTGTCGGCGGATATCGAAGACAGGTATCGCCGGTCGCTGTCGCGCTGAGGCGCGGGGTCAGGCCAAGATCAGGCCCGCAGCGGATCGGCCGGATAGACGCCGAGGATCGCGCGCTGCGAGGTGAAATAGGTCAGTTCTTCCAGTGCAAGGCGCACGTTGGCATCCTCCGGGTGGCCCTCGATGTCGGCGTAGAATTCTGTGGCGGTGAACGACCCGCCGACCATGTAGCTTTCCAGCTTGGTCATGTTCACGCCGTTGGTGGCAAAGCCCCCCATCGCCTTGTAAAGCGCCGCCGGAATGTTGCGCACGCGGAAGGTGAAGGTGGTGACCATCCGCCCCGGCCCACGGCGGCTGTGGTCGGCTTCGCGCGACATGACCAGAAACCGGGTGGTGTTGTTCGACTGGTCCTCGATCTGGCGCGCCAGCACGTCGAGCCCGTAGATCTCGCCCGCCAGTTCCGAGGCGAGCGCCCCCAGCGCGGGGTCGCCCTTTTCGGCCACCAGCCGTGCGGACCCTGCCGTATCGGCCCCCGTCACCGCCTGCATCGCGTGACGGCGCAGGAAGTCGCGACACTGGCCCAGCAGCACCGTATGGCTCATCGCAGCGCGGACGGCCTCGATGGGGGTGCCGGGCAGGGCCAGCAGGTTGATGTGGACGCGCACGAAGGCCTCGTCGATGATGTAGAGGCCGGAACCGGGCAGCAGGCTGTGGATGTCGGCCACGCGCCCGTAGGTGGAGTTTTCCACCGGCAGCATCGCCAGATCGGCCTCGCCCGAGCGGCAGGCGTCGATCGCGTCCTCGAAGGTGCGGCAGGGCATCGCCTCCATCCCGGGGCGGGCCTGTCGGCAGGCCTCGTGGGAATAGGCGCCCGGTTCGCCCTGAAAGGCGATGCGGCCTGTCTGTGCGGCGGTCATCGGGGGCTCCGTTGCATCGGGCGGGGAAATTGGGCAATCGGTCGCGGCTCTACACCTTGAAACCGGGGGGTGGAAGCGGTTAGAAGCACGCGGGAAGTTCAGACGGCAGGGCGCGACATGTTCGACACGATGACGGTGACAAAGGTTCTGGGTGCAACCTGCGGGTCGCTCCTGGTGTTCCTGCTGGGCGGTTGGGCGGCCGAGACGATCTATCACACCGGCGGCGGCCATGGCGACGTGACGCAGGCCTATGTCATCGAGGTGGCCGGCGCGGAACCTGCCGAGGCCGTGGAAGAGGTCAGTTTTGAAGAGCGGCTGGCCCTGGCGGATGCGGGCGCGGGCGAGCGTGTGTTCGCCAAATGCCGCGCCTGCCACAAGATGGACGGAACGGACGGCACCGGCCCGCACCTGAACGGAATCGTGAACAAGGCCAAGGCAGCGTCGGATGGATATGCCTATTCGGCGGTCCTGGTCGGGATGGCGGATGACGCCTGGACGCCCGAGAACCTGGACGCCTTCCTGCTCAACCCCCGCAGCTATGCGCCGGGCACCAAGATGAGCTTTGCCGGCCTTCCCAGCCCGGCCGAGCGCGTCAATCTGATCGCGTGGCTCGCCACCACCGAATGATCGGGCGGTCCGTCGCGACCGCCGTGATGCGGGGCGCGCGAGGGGGGCGTTGATCCTGCCCATGCCGGGCCGCCTCGGCGCTCTGGTCGGGGTGGGATGCGTCGTGTGCGCTTGAGGCATGGTCATCGCGGGCATGGCCCCCGCAGCCTTGCGCCGCCGCCACAGGATCGCGACCGCAGGCCGCAGGCTGGCGCATCGCAGGCCGGGCACCTCGCGGGGCGATGCCGCGACACTGGCCCGGCGCGGCGTCAGGCGCGGGATCATCTATCGCCGCAGCCGTCGCGCGTGACCGGTTTTGCGGCGCGCCGCCCGCGTTTCCACCGAATTCGCGCAATCGTGGCTTGAGACGGGCACGCTGCAAGCTTACGCATTATTCTTGCGCGTGCGGTGCGGCGCGCGGCATTACAACGGGAGACGGCGGATGGCAGGACGGGGCGGGGCGGGGCTGACGGCTGTGACGGCCTTGGGGGTGCTGGCCGCGACGGCGGGCCTCACGCAGGACCTGACCATCTCGCACGGCTATTCCAACTTTGGCGAGTTGCGCTACCCCGCCGATTTCGCCCATCTGGACTATGTGAACCCCGAGGCGCCCAAGGGTGGCGAGATGTCGATCTGGTCCCAGGGCAATTTCGACAGCTTCAACCAGTATGCCCGCGAGGGCGTGCCCGCCGCGCTGAACACCATCGGCAGCGAGTCCATCCTGACGGGCACCGCCGACGATCCCTATGGCAGCTACTGCTTTCTCTGCACCACGCTGGAATATCCCGCCGATCTGTCCTTCGTGACCTTCAACCTGCGCGACGATGTGCGGTTTTCGGACGGCACGCCGATGACCGCCGAGGATGTGGCCTACAGCTTCAACCTGTTCCAGACGCAGGGCATCCTGGAATACCGCCGGATCGTGGAGGGCTTCATCGACCGGGTGGAGGTCGAGGGGCCTTACCGCATCACCTTTTACTTCAACGATGAGGCCTCGGTGCGCGACCGTGTGGGGTTTGCGGGCGGAACGCCGGTGTTTTCCAAGGCCTGGTTCGAAAGCACGGGCACCCGGCTGGACCAAAGCTCGCAACGCCCGTTCCTGTCCACCGGGGCCTATGTGCTGGACAGTTTCGATTTCAACCGGCAGGTGATCTACGCCCGCAACCCCGACTATTGGGGCAACGGCATCCCCTTCAACCGGGGGCGCAACAATTTCGACCGGATCCGGGTGGAGTATTTCGCCGACAGCAACGCGGCCTTCGAGGGCTTCAAGGCGGGCGTCTATACGTTCCGCAACGAGAACTCCGCGCAAGACTGGGCGACGGGCTACAACTTTCCCGGCATCCAGCGCGGCTGGGTGGTCAAAAAGGGCATCCCCAGCGGGGATGTGGCGAACCGGCTGGCCTGGGTGTTCAACCTGGACCGCCCGCGCTGGCAGGATGCGCGGGTGCGCCGCGCCGTGGGGATGATGTTCAACTTCGAATGGTCCAACGCGTCGCTTTACTATGACCTTTACAAGCGCCCGGTGTCGTTCTGGTCGGCCACGGACCTTGCGGCGACGGGTGTGCCGGGGCCGGATGAGGTGGCGCTGTTGCAGCCCTTGGTGGACGAGGGGCTGCTGGATGCCGCCATCCTGACGGCCGAGGCGGAGGCCCCCCCGGTTCAGGCGGCTGGCACCAACCGGCCTGCCCGTGCGATCCTGCGCGAGGCCGGCGCGATGCTGGACGCGGCAGGCTGGACCATCGGCAACGACGGCATCCGCCGTGATGCGGCGGGCCAGGCGCTGAGCATGACGATCATCCAGTTCAACCCGATCTTCAACCGCGTGGTCAATCCGTTCATCGAGAACCTGAAGGCCCTGGGGGTGCAGGCCACGCTGCAGCAGATGGACACGGCGCAATATGTGCAGCGCCGCCGCGATGGCGATTTCGACGTGACCTACCAGGCCTTCGACATGTCGTTCGAGCCGTCGATCGGGCTGGAGCAGTGGTTCGCGTCGAAAACCGCCGACAATTCGTCGCGCAACCTGATGCGGCTGCGCAATCCGGCGGTGGATCGGCTGATCCGCAATGTCATTGCGGCGGAAAAGCTGGATGAGTTGAAAACCTCGGTGCGCGCTCTGGACCGGGTGCTGCGGTCGGTGCATTTCGACATCCCGATCTACTACAACCCCGATAGCTGGGTCGCCTATTTCGACATGTATCGCCACCCCGAGCCGCTGCCGCCCCTGTCGGTGGGGCAGCTGGATTTCTGGTGGTATGATGCCGAGGCGGCGGCACGGCTGCGCGCCGCCGGCGCGTTCTGACCGGCGGGCCAGCACCTTGGGCGCCTATATCCTGCGACGGCTCTTGCTGGTGATCCCGACGGTGTTCGGGATCATGCTGATCAACTTTACCCTCACGCAATTCGTGCCGGGCGGCCCCATCGAGCAGATCATCGCGCGGATGGAAGGGTCGGGCGACGTGTTCGCGGGGTTTTCGGGCGGGGGCGACGGGCTGCCGATGGCCGACCTCGGCGGCGGCGGGAACGACCGCTATCTGGGCTCGCGCGGCCTGCCGCCCGACTTCATCGAACAGCTTGAGCGGGAGTTCGGGTTCGACAAGCCCCCGGTTGAGCGGTTCCTGATGATGATGTGGAACTACGTCAACTTCGACTTTGGGCGCAGCTATTTCCGGTCGATCTCGGTCATCGACCTGGTGCTGGAAAAGATGCCGGTGTCGATCACGCTGGGGCTGTGGTCCACGCTGATCGCCTATCTGATCTCGATCCCGCTGGGGATCCGCAAGGCCGTGCGCGACGGGACACCCTTTGACACCTGGACGAGCGGCGCGATCATCGTGGGCTATGCCATCCCCGGGTTCCTGTTCGCCATCCTCCTCTTGGTGCTGTTCGCGGGGGGGTCCTATCTGCGGTGGTTCCCGCTGCGGGGGCTGGGGTCGGACAACTGGGATCAGCTGTCGGCCTGGGGCAAGGTGGTGGATTACCTGTGGCACATCACCCTGCCGGTGCTGGCCTCGACCATCTCGAGCTTTGCCACGCTGACGCTGCTGACCAAGAACAGCTTTCTGGACGAGATCAAGAAGCAGTATGTGATGACCGCCCGCGCCAAGGGCCTGACCGAGGGGCGGGTGCTTTATGGCCATGTGTTCCGCAACGCGATGCTGATCGTGATCGCGGGCTTTCCGGCGGTGTTCGTGTCGGTGTTCTTTGGCGGGTCGCTGATCATCGAGACGATATTCTCGCTGGACGGGCTGGGGCGGCTGGGGTTCGAGGCGGCGGTGGCGCGGGATTATCCGGTGATCTTCGGCACGCTGTTCGTGTTCGGGCTGATCGGGCTCTTGATGGGGATCCTGTCGGACCTGATGTATGTCTGGATCGACCCGCGCATCGATTTCGAGCGGAGGGGCTAGGGTGCGCCTGTCCCCCCTGAACGCGCGCCGCTGGCGCAATTTCCGCGCGAACCGGCGGTCCTACTGGTCGCTGTGGATATTCTCGGTGCTGTTCATCCTGTCGCTGTTCGCCGAGTTCATCGCCAACGACAAACCCCTCTTGGTGCGGTTTCAGGGCGAATTCTACACGCCTGTCCTCAAGTTCTATCCCGAAACGGCCTTCGGCGGCGATTTCCGCACGGAGGCGAAATACAAGGACCCCGAGGTGCAGTGCCTGATCCGCACCGGGGGCTTGGAGGAGTGTCTTGACGATGCGGCGGGCGTGATGGCCGAGGTGGCGGCGGGGCGGACCGAAGGGATCACCCCCGGCTGGATGGTCTGGCCGCTGATCCCGGCAAAGTTCAACACGATCAACGACATCGGCCGCGCCGCACCGTCGCCGCCCGATGCCACGCATATCCTGGGCACCGACGACACCGCGCGGGATGTGGCCGCGCGCGTGCTCTACGGGTTCCGCACCTCGGTCAGTTTCGCGCTGATCGTGGCGCTGCTCACCTCGGTCATCGGGATCGCGGCGGGGGCGGTGCAGGGGTATTTCGGCGGCCTTCTGGACCTGATCTTTCAGCGGGTGATCGAGCTGTGGGGATCCACCCCCAGCCTATACATCATCATCATCGTGGCCGCCGTGATCCCGATGAATTTCTGGCTCTTGGTGGGGCTGTCGGTGCTGTTCGGCTGGACGGCGCTGGTGGGGGTGGTGCGGGCGGAGTTCCTGCGGGCGCGGAATTTCGAATATGTGCGGGCGGCCCGCGCGCTTGGCGTGTCGGACCGGGTGATCATGTTTCGCCATGTGCTGCCCAATGCCATGGTCGCCACGCTGACCCTGCTGCCCTTCATCATCACCGGGGCCATCGGGTCGCTGGCCGCCCTTGATTTCCTGGGCTTCGGCCTGCCCTCCAGCGCGCCCTCGCTGGGGGAATTGACCCTGCAGGCCAAGCAGAACCTGCAGGCGCCATGGCTGGGCTTCACCGCGTTCTTTGCCTTTGCCATCATGCTGTCGCTGATGGTCTTTGTGTTCGAGGGCGTGCGCGATGCGTTCGACCCGCGCAAGACGTTCCGGTGAGGGCGCGATGAGGGTTCTGGATGTCCGCGACCTGACCATCCGTTTCCGCCAGGACGGCCGCCTGATCGAGGCGGTGCGCGGCGTGTCCTTCCATGTGGACAAGGGCGAGACGGTGGCCCTGGTGGGCGAAAGCGGATCGGGCAAGTCGGTCACCGCGCTGTCCACCGTGGCGCTGCTGCCCGACAGCGCCGAGGTGGGCGGGCGGATCACCTACAATGGCCGCGACATGGTGGGCGCGGATGAGGCGCAGTTGCGCGCGGTGCGGGGCAACGACATCAGCTTTATCTTCCAGGAGCCGATGACCAGCCTCAACCCCCTGCACACCATCGAAAAACAGCTTGCCGAGGCTTTGGCGCTGCATCAGGGGCTGACGGGGGCGGCAGCGCGGGCACGCATTCTGGACCTTCTGGCCAAGGTGGGCATCCGCGATGCGGAAAGCCGTCTGGGCGCCTATCCGCACCAGCTGTCGGGCGGGCAGCGCCAGCGGGTGATGATCGCCATGGCGCTGGCCAACGGGCCGGAACTGCTGATCGCGGATGAGCCGACAACCGCGCTCGATGTCACGATCCAGGCGCAGATCCTCGACCTTCTGGCCGACCTCAAGCGGACCGAGGGCCTCAGCCTCTTGTTCATCACGCACGACCTGACCATCGTGCGCCGCATCGCGGACCGGGTTTGCGTGATGCAGGGCGGCGAGATCGTGGAGCAGGGGCCGACGGCGCAGGTGTTCGATGCGCCGCAGCACCCCTATACCCGCCGCCTGATCGCCGCCGAACCCAAGGGCCGCCCCGACCCCCTGCCGCCCGGCGGGGCCGAGGTCGTGCGCACCGATGGCCTGCGCGTGTGGTTCCCCATCCAGCGGGGCCTCCTGCGCCGCACGGTGGACCATGTGAAGGCCGTGAATGGCGCGACGCTTGCGGTGCGGGCGGGCGAAACGCTTGGGATCGTGGGGGAATCGGGGTCGGGCAAGACCACGCTGGCGCTGGCCATCCTGCGGCTGATCGCCTCGCAGGGCGCGATCACCTTTGAGGGGCAGCGCATCGACGCGCTGTCGCCCGCGCAGATGCGCCCCTTGCGCCGCCAGATGCAGGTGGTGTTTCAGGATCCCTACGGCAGCCTCTCGCCCCGCATGACGGTGCAGGAGATCATCGCCGAAGGGCTGGGCGTGCACGGGGTGGAGCCGGGGCGCAACCGGCGCGACATGGTGGCCGAAATCATGGCCGAGGTGGGGTTGGACCCCGCCGCCATGGCCCGCTATCCGCATGAATTCTCGGGCGGGCAGCGCCAGCGCGTGGCCATCGCGCGGGCGATGATCCTGCGGCCCCGGCTGGTGCTGCTGGACGAGCCGACGAGTGCCCTGGACATGACGGTGCAGGTGCAGATCGTGGACCTTTTGCGCCAGTTGCAGCGGCAATATGGGCTGGCTTATCTGTTCATCAGCCACGACCTGCGGGTAGTGCGGGCGCTGTCGCATCAGGTGATGGTGATGCGGGCGGGCGATGTGGTCGAGGCGGGGCCGGCGCAGCAGGTGTTCGAGGCCCCGGCCTCGGACTACACGCGAGAGCTGATGCGGGCGGCATTCGGGGCAGAGGTCGCGCGGGTTCCCGCGTGAAGATCCTGTTCGTGCACCAGAATTTCCCGGGCCAGTTTCCGCATCTGGCCCCGGCGCTGGTCGCGCGCGGGCATGCGGTGCGGGCCCTGACCGATGCCAGGAACCCCCGCACCAGCCCCGTGCCGGTGATGAAATACCGCCATGATGCCGCCCCGCCCGACCCCGCCGCCACGCGGCTGGGCCGCACCTATACCCAGATGTCGGACCGGGGGGTGACCGTGGCGCGGGCGGCGCTGAAGTTGCGGCGGCAGGGTTATGTGCCCGATGTGGTGTTCGGCCATTCCGGCTGGGGCGAGACGCTGTTCCTCAGGGAGGTCTGGCCCGAGGCGCGGCATCTGGTCTATGCCGAGTTCTACTATCGCGGGATCGGGCAGGATGTGGGGTTCGACCCCGAGTTCGATACCGCGCCCAGGGGCAGTTTCGATCCGGTGATGGTGGCGCAGGCGCGGGCGGCGCATCTGGGGCAGGCGCTGCTGCATGCCGATGCGGGGCTGTCACCCACGCTTTGGCAGGCCGACAGCCATCCACCCGACCTGCGCGCCAAGATCCGCGTAATCCATGACGGGGTGGATACCGGGGCGGTGGCCCCCGACCCTGCGGCGCGCGTCACCCTGCCGGATGGCCGGGTGATCCGCGCGGGGGATGAGGTGCTGACCTTTGTGAACCGCAACCTCGAGCCCTATCGCGGGTACCACATCCTGATGCGCGCCCTGCCCGCCGTGATGGCCGCGCGGCCGGAGGCCCAGGTGGTGATCGTGGGCGGCGACGAGGTCAGCTATGGCCGCGCGGCGCCCGAGGGGACGACGTGGAAGGCGTTGTTTCTGAACCAGGTTGCGGGCCGCATCGACCCCGCGCGCCTGCATTTCATGGGCCGCGTGCCCTATCCGGTGTTCGTGTCGCTGATGCAGGTGGCGCGGGTTCATGCCTATCTGACCTATCCGTTCGTGCTGTCGTGGTCGATGCTAGAGGCGATGGCGGCGGGGGCGATGGTGGTGGCGTCGGCCACGCCCCCGGTGGCCGAGGTGATCGCGGACGGGGTGAACGGGCGGCTGGTGGGGTTCTTTGACATGCCCGGATGGGAGGCCGCGCTGATCGAGGCGCTGGCGGAACCCGCGCGGTTTCAGGCAATGCGTCAGGCCGCGCGGCAGACCATAGTGGCGCGGTATGACCTGCGCGGGGTGTGCCTGCCGCGCATGATCGCCTTTGTCGAGGGGGCGGCCTAGACGGCCGCCGAATGCTGGGCCTTTGCCGTGTCATAGGCATCGAAGGCCCGCGCGATCATGCGCGTCAGGGGCCGCCCGCGCGGCGGGATCGCGAGGCCCTGCGCATCCACGCTGACCATATCGCCAAAGGCATCGCGGGCGATGGCAAAAAGGCCGGCCAGGCGGGCGGGATCGGCGGCGTAGTCGCGCACAAGCTCATGGCTTTGCACGCGGAAATCGCACATCAGCGCCTCGATGATCCGCGCGCGCAACAAATCCTCTCCGCCAAAGACATGGCCGCGATGGGTGGAGAACCCGCCCGTGCGGATCGCCCGCGTATGGTCCGCCGTGCCGCTGGCGTTCTGGGCAAAGCCCTGCGGCAGGCGCGAGATCGACGAGGCGCCAAGGCCGATCAGCACCGGTGCCGTGTCATCCGTATAGCCCTGGAAATTGCGCCGCAGGTGGCCGGTTTTCTGCGCCTGCGCCAGACCGTCGCCCGGGCGGGCGAAGTGGTCGATGCCGATCTCGTCATAGCCGTCCCAGACGAACAGCTCGCGCGCGGTCTCAAACAGGGCAAGGCGTTCCTCGGGGCCGGGCATGGCGTCAGAAGGGATCATCTGCTGGCGGCGGCTCATCCAGGGCACGTGGGCATAGCCATACAGCGCCACGCGGTCGGGCGAGAGCGTCAGAAGCTGTTGAACCGACGTGGAAATTCGGGTGCGGGTCTGGTGCGGCAGGCCGTAGAGGATATCGGCGTTCAGGCTGTGCACGCCGCGGTCGCGGATGGCATCGACCACGCGGCGGGTCAGGTCATAGGGCTGCAGGCGGCCGATGGCGGCCTGGATCTCGGGGTCGAAATCCTGCACGCCGATGGAGGCGCGATTCATGCCCGCAGCGGCCAGCGCATCGAGGCGGGCATCGTCGATCTCGTTCGGGTCGATCTCGACCGAGAATTCGGCATCGGGGGCAAAGGGCGCGGCCTCGGCGATGGCGTCGGCCAGGCGGCGGATCAGTTCGGGGGGCAAAAGCGTGGGCGTGCCGCCGCCCCAGTGCAGGCGGCGCAGGTGGACGCCGCGCGGCAGGTGGGCACGCAGCAGGGCGATTTCTGCCAGCAGGGTTTCGGCATAGGCGCGCACCGGGGCGTCCGAGGAGGTGCCCTGCGTGCGGCAGGCGCAGAACCAGCAGAGCCTGCGGCAGAACGGGACATGCATGTAGAGCGAAATGCCCGAGCCTTCGGGAATGGCCTGAATCCATTCGGAAAACCGGTCAGGCGTCACGCCGCCGGAAAAGTGGGGCGCGGTCGGATAGCTGGTGTAACGGGGCACGCGCGCGTCAAAAAGTCCGAGGCGGCGATATGCGGTTTGCTGGTTCATGTTGACAGGTTTGGCGTGTAGGATTGTGGACATCCTTGATTCAGATCAAACCGGAAACGCATCCGCATGGCAGCCCAACACGTCCCCATCGCGCAGCAGGATTGCGGCGGTTGCCCGATCCGGCATCGGGCGGTTTGCGCGCGCTGCGAGGCGGATGAACTGCTCCAGCTGGAGCAGATCAAGTATTACCGCAGCTTTGCCGCCGGGCAGACGGTGATCTGGTCGGGCGACCGGATGGATTTCGTGGCCTCGGTGGTGACGGGGATTGCCACGCTGACCCAGACGATGGAGGACGGGCGGCGCCAGATGGTGGGCCTGTTGCTGCCCTCCGATTTCGTGGGGCGGCCGGGGCGGGCCACGGCGGCCTATGACGTGACCGCGACGACCGACCTCGTGATGTGCTGTTTTCGCAAGAAACCCTTTGAGGACATGATGTTGGCCACCCCGCACATCGCCCAGCGCCTGCTGGAGATGACGCTGGACGAGTTGGATGCGGCGCGGGAGTGGATGCTGCTTCTGGGCCGCAAGACGGCGCGGGAAAAGATCGCGAGCCTTCTGTCGATCTTTGTGCGCCGCGATGCGGTGCTGCAGTTGCGCCGCGCCAAGGGGCCGGTGGTGTTCGATCTGCCGCTGACGCGCGAGGAGATGGCCGATTACCTGGGCCTGACGCTGGAGACCGTCAGCCGCCAGATCAGCGCCCTGCGCCGCGACGGGGTGATCGAGCTGGAGGGCAAGCGGCATGTCCGGGTGGCCGATTTCGACCGGCTGCTGGAAGAGGCGGCGGACGATTCCGATGGCGGGATGCCGGTCTGAGGGGGCGGCACCCGAATCGGTGGTTAACGCGTTGAAATGACGAAGAGGTGTCCGTATGGCCCGCGTCGGTTTCCCGTCGGTTTTGCGTCGGGCATCCGTCCCGACACGGGGTGCTGAGCGGGCGTGGTTTACGCAACGCGCGGCGGGGGGCGGCGGAGCCCTGCGAAGGGCCCCTGCCCGCCCGTCAATGCGCCATCAGGATCGGCACCTCGGCATGTTCAAGCATGTCGCGCGTGGCGCCGCCCAGGATCGCCTCGCGCAGGCGGGAATGGCCGTAGGCGCCCATCACGATCATGTCGGCGTCGATATCGCGGGCCTGTCGCGTGATCACGTCGGCGATGCGCGGCAGGGTGCGCGCCAGCACCGACACCTCGGCCCGCACGCCGTGGCGCACCAGCATCTGGCACAAGAGGCCGCCGGGGTCCGACCGTTCGGGGCCATGCGCGGGCGGGTCGATCACGGTGATCGACACGAGCTCGGCAGCGGCGAGGAAGGGCATGGCGCGGCGCGTGGCGATCATCGCCTCGGCGCTCTGGTCCCAGGCCAGAAGGATGCGGCGCGCCTCGGGCATCTTGTCGCGCAGGGGTTCGGGCAGGATCAGGACGGGGGCCTGCCCTTCGAACAGCGCGGCCTCGACAAGGGCCTCATCCTCGGGGCCGCGACCTTCGCCATAGGGGCGGGGCATCACCACGAGATCGGCAAAGCGCGCGCGCAGGGCCATGAGGTCGGCCAGACCGCCCAACTGCGCCACCGCCGCCTCGGACGACCAGCGCAGCGCGTCGGGCAGGGTGGCGACCGCCTTTTTCGCGGCGGCCTCGATGCTGCGGGCATCCTCTTCGGCGCGTTCGGTGGCGACCTGCAACAGGACCGACCCCGCGCCGATGTAGGAATAGCCGATCTGTGTGCGGTCGATGCCCAGCGCGAGGATGTCCAGATGCCCGTTCTGCGCGATGGCGAGCGCACCAGCGGCCCCGATGACGGGGCCTGCGCGGGTGGCGTCGGTGGCGACGGTCAGGATGGTCTTGTAGGCCATGGGGTCCTCCATACGGGTGCCGGGGCAGTCGGTGCCGGGGCGGCCCTGGTGCGCGGGCCGCGACACCAGCGACCTTGCGCCGCGCGGGTTTGGACTGCCTTGATGCGGATCAAGAACAGGAGGCCCCGGTGTTGATGTGGATCAAAGCGGGGCGCCGCGCTTTCGGGCGAAGAGCGGAAGGGTCGAACGGCATCGGCGGGGCTATCGGCTGCGCACACCGCCGGGCAAGGACGAAGGGATACTGAATGTGGGATTACGCTAAACTTGTCGTGCTTGGCCTGATCGCGGTTCTGGCCGCGATTGCGGCCAACTATGCGCGCGACGCGGCCTATCTGGCCAATGCGCTGGTGGTGATGCTGGCGGCGGGGGGCACCTTTCTGTGGGTGCTGCGCGGCATCGGGGACGAAAAGGCCCCGGTGCGGCAGGATGAATACATGGACGGGGTGGTGCGCGCGGGCGTGATCGCCACCTCGTTCTGGGGGGTCGTGGGATTTCTGGTGGGCGTGGTGATCGCGTTCCAGCTGGCCTATCCCGGCCTGAACGTCGCCTATGAGGGGATCGGCAACTTTGGCCGCCTGCGCCCGCTGCACACCAGCGCCGTGATCTTTGCCTTTGGTGGCAACGCGCTGATCATGTCGTCCTTCTACATCGTGCAGCGGACCAGTGCGGTGCGGCTCTGGGGCGGGAACCTGGCGTGGTTCGTGTTCTGGGGCTGGCAGCTGATGATCGTGCTGGCGGCCACGTCCTATGTGCTGGGGGGCACCCAGTCCAAGGAATACGCGGAGACCGTGTGGTATATCGACATCTGGATCACGGTCGTCTGGCTCGCGTTCCTTGCGGTGTTCATGGGCACGCTGATCAAGCGGAAAGAGCCGCATATCTATGTGGCGAACTGGTTCCTTCTGTCCTTCATCATCACGGTCGCGATGCTGCATGTGGTGAACAACGCCGCCGTGCCGGTGTCGATCTTCGGCTCCACCTCGGTCTCGGCCTATTCGGGCGTGCAGGATGCGATGATCCAGTGGTGGTATGGCCACAACGCGGTGGGGTTCTTCCTGACCGCGGGCTTCCTGGGGATGATGTATTACTTCGTCCCCAAGCAGGCCGAGCGGCCCGTTTATAGTTACAAGCTGTCGATCATCCACTTCTGGGCGCTGATCTTCCTCTATATCTGGGCCGGTCCGCACCATCTGCACTACACGGCACTTCCCGACTGGGCCGCGACCCTGGGGATGGTGTTCTCGATCATGCTGTGGATGCCGTCCTGGGGTGGCATGATCAACGGGCTGATGACGTTGTCGGGCGCCTGGGACAAGCTGCGCACCGACCCGGTGATCCGGATGATGGTGGTCAGCATCGGGTTCTACGGGATGAGCACGTTCGAGGGTCCGATGATGAGCATCAAGGCCGTGAACAGCCTGAGCCACTATACCGATTGGACCATCGGCCATGTGCACTCGGGGGCGCTGGGCTGGAACGGGATGATCACCTTCGGCGCGCTTTACTTCCTTGTGCCGCGGCTGTGGAACCGGCCGGCGCTCTATTCGCTGGGCCTGGTGTCCTGGCACTTCTGGCTCGCGACCATCGGCATCGTCCTTTACGCCAGCGCCATGTGGGTGACGGGCATCATGGAGGGGCTGATGTGGCGCGAGGTGGATGCCAACGGGTTCCTGGTGAACGCCTTTGCCGACACGGTGGCGGCCAAGCATCCGATGTATGTGGTGCGCGGTCTGGGCGGTCTGATGTATCTGACCGGCGCCATCATCATGTGCTACAACCTGTGGATGACCGTCCGCGCACAGCCTGCGAGGGCTGGTGCCGGTGCGGCCGTCCCCGCCGAATAAGGAGGGGTGAGCCATGGCTTTCCTGGACAAGCACAAGGCCATCGAGACGCATGCCACCCTTCTGTTGGTGCTGTCGTTCCTGGTGGTGACCATCGGCGGGCTGGTGCAGATCGTGCCGCTGTTCTACCTGGAGAACACCATCGAGCGGGTGGAGGGTGTGCGGCCCTACACGCCGCTGGAGCTGGCGGGGCGCGACATCTACATCCGCGAGGGCTGTTACAACTGCCACAGCCAGATGATCCGCCCCATGCGCGACGAGGTGGAACGCTATGGCCATTACAGCCTGGCGGCCGAGTCGATGTATGACCGGCCGTTCCAGTGGGGGTCCAAGCGGACCGGCCCCGATCTGGCGCGGGTCGGCAACCGCTATTCGGACGACTGGCATGTGGATCACCTGATCGCGCCGAAATCGGTCGTGCCGGAATCGGTGATGCCGCCCTATGCCTTCCTGATGAACCGCCAGATCGACGGCCGCTACATCCGCGACTCGATGGCGACGCACCGCCTGCTGGGCGTGCCCTACAGCGACGAGATGATGGACAACGCGGTGGCCGATTTCCGGGCGCAGGCCGACCCGGAGGCGGATGGCGAGGGGCTGATCGCGCGCTACACCGGCGCGCAGGAGATCCGGGGGCAGGCGCTGGTGTTTCCCGCCACGCTGAACCAGCGCAATTTCGACGGCCAGCCTGCGCTGACCGAAATGGATGCGCTGATCGCCTATCTGCAGGTTCTGGGCACGATGGTCGATTTCTCGACCTTCATCCCGGACGCGAGCCGGTAAGGGGGGATCATGGAAACCTATTCCTTCCTGCGCCAGATGGCCGACAGCTGGGCGCTGCTTTTGATGACCGCGATGTTCGTGGGGATTATCATCTGGGCCTTCCGCCCGGGTGGCCGCAAGGTGCAGCACGAGGCCGCCACGGCGATCTTCCGCAACGAGGACCGCCCGGCGCGCGACCCATCCACAGACGACAAGGAGGCGCGGACATGAGTGCCGAGCACAAGACGAACCGCCAGCCCGGCGATGTGGAAACCACCGGCCACAGCTGGGACGGGATCGAGGAGTTCAACAATCCCCTGCCGCGCTGGTGGCTTTACACGTTTTACCTCTGCATCGTGTGGGGCCTGGGGTATACGATCTTCTATCCCGCCTGGCCCATGCTGACGCAGGCGACGCCGGGGGTCCTGGGCGCCTCGACCCGTGCCGATGTGGCGGTGGAGATCCAGCGCTTTGCCGATGCCAACGCCGACATCAAGGCACGGCTGGTGGACACCGAGCTGACCGACATCGCCGCGGACCCGGACCTTGCCAGCTATGCCCAGAACGCGGGTGCGGCCGTGTTCCGCACCTGGTGCGTGCAGTGCCATGGCTCGGGGGCGGCGGGGGTGCAGGCGGCGGGCTATCCGAACCTCCTGGATGACGACTGGCTTTGGGGCGGGGATATCGAGAACATCCACACCACCATCACCCACGGCATCCGCAACACCACCAGCGACGAGGCCCGCTATTCGCAGATGCCCGCCTTTGGCGAGTTGCTGGAGAGGGCCGAGATCGAGAACCTGGTGCAATTCGTGCGCCAGATGTCGGGGCAGGAGCATGACGCGGCGGTTGCCGAGCCGGGGGCCGAGCTTTACGCCGACAACTGCGCGAGCTGCCATGGCGATCTGGGCGAGGGCAATCGCGACCTCGGCGCGCCCCGGCTGAACGATGCCATCTGGCTTTACGGCGGGTCAGAGGCCGCGATCCGCTACAGCATCGTCAATGCGCGGTTCGGGGTGATGCCGAATTTCGACGCGCGGCTGGGCGAGGCCGATATCCGGTCGGTCGCGTTCTATGTGCACGGACTGGGCGGCGGCGAGGCTGCGCCGGAATAGCCGCGTGTCAGGCGCGGGCCGCCTGCGCCTCGGCGCGGGCGGCTTTCCACACCTCCACCGCCGCATCCGCGTTCAGCGCCGCGATGGCCAGGCCCACGATCACATCGGGCCAGGCCGTGCGCCACAGATAGGCCGTGACCACCCCCGCCGCGATGATCCCCAGATTGGCCAGCATGTCGTTCCGGGCCGACAGGAAGGCCGCGCGCGACAGGCTGCCGCCGCGGTGGCGCACCCGCGCCAGGATCAGCGCCGCCGCCCCGTTCACCCCCAGCGCCCCCAGCCCCGTCAGCGTGAGCGACATGGCATGGGGTGCGACGGGGTTTCCGATCTTGCTCCACAGCGCCCAAAGCGTGGCGAGCGCGGGCACCATGATCAACCCCGCCAGCACCATGCCCAGCCGCGCCCGCGCCGCGACGGACCATCCCAGCGCCAGAAGGATCAGCAGGTTGACGGCGGCATCCTCGAGAAAGTCGATGCTGTCGGCAAACAGGGCGACCGATCCGATGGCCAGCGCCACGGTGAATTCGACGCCGAACCATGCAAGGTTCAGCCCGCCCGCCCAGGCGACGGCGCGGCGCAGGGCGGGGTCGCGAATGTCGGTCATGATGCGGGGACTCCTCGGCGCGCGTGGCTGACACTAGTTCCCGGGTGTAACGCCTGTCTCAACCAATATGTCGCAGCCCAAAGCTGCATCGGGGATGCCAGATTGATGCAGGTCAAGGATTGGCGCAACCCTGCGGTCCATACCTCGGGCATCATCGGCCCAGCCCCCCCTTTCGGAGCCTTCCACCGTGCCCAGCGACACCCAGCCGGAAACCCTGTATTCCAAGCGCACGCCGATCTTTCCCCGTCGCGTGAAGGGCAATTTCCGCCGCATGAAATGGTGGCTGATGGGGATGATGCTGGGCATCTACTACGTCACGCCCTGGCTGCGCTGGGACCGCGGGCCCAGCATGCCGGATCAGGCGGTGCTGCTGGACCTCGCGCATCGGCGGTTCTTTTTCTTCATGATCGAGATCTGGCCGCATGAGTTCTATTTCGTGGCCGGGCTGCTGATCATGGCGGGGCTGGGGCTGTTCCTGTTCACGGCCGCGCTGGGGCGGGTCTGGTGCGGCTATGCCTGCCCGCAAACGGTCTGGACCGACCTGTTCATCCTGGTGGAACGCTGGATCGAGGGCGACCGCAACGCGCGGGTGCGGCTGCACCATCAGCCGTGGAACGCCGAGAAGATCCGCAAATACGGGCTGAAATGGACCGTCTGGCTGCTGATCGGGCTGGCGACGGGCGGGGCCTGGGTGTTCTATTTCACCGATGCCCCGACGCTGGCGCGCGATCTGGTGACGGGGCAGGCGCATCCGGTGGCCTATACCACCATGGCGATCCTGACGCTGACGACGTTCCTGTTCGGCGGGTTCTTTCGCGAGCAGATCTGCATCTATGCCTGCCCCTGGCCGCGCATCCAGGCGGCGATGATGGATGAGGATACCATCACCATCGGCTATCGCGACTGGCGCGGAGAGCCGCGCGGCAAGCTGAAAAAGGATTTCGTGCTGCCCGCCGGCAAGACCATGCCCAAGGGATCGGTGGCCTTTGCCCCCGACACGGCGCCGGGGGGCGCCCCCGCTGCGGACAAGCCCAAGGGCGACTGCATCGACTGCATGGCCTGCGTGAACGTCTGCCCCATGGGCATCGACATCCGCAACGGCCAGCAACTTGCCTGCATCACCTGCGGGCTGTGCATCGACGCCTGCAACGATGTGATGGACAAGGTGGGCAAGCCGCGCGGGTTGGTGGGCTATCTGGCGCTGACCGACGAGGTGGCCGAGCGCGGGGGGGCCAAGCCGATCTCGGTCTGGCGGCATATCTTCCGGCTGCGCACGATGGTCTATACCGTGCTCTGGGCCGGGGTGGGCGTGGTGCTGGTGGTGGCGCTGTTCCTGCGGTCCGAGATCGAGGTGAACGTGACCCCGGTGCGCAACCCCACCTATGTCACGCTGTCGGACGGATCGGTGCGCAACACCTATGACCTGCGGCTGTTGAACAAGCATGGCGACGACCGGCAGTTCCGCATCTCGCTGACCTCGGACGAGGTGCTGCGCATCGCGCTGGAAGGGACGGACGACCTGCGCGTGACAGTGCCGGCAAACGAGTCCAGAATGCAGCGTGTCTATGTTGTCGCCCGTCCGGGCAGCGCGGCCGCCGAGGGTGAGCGGACAAGCCTGCGCCTGTGGGTCGAGGATATGGGATCGACCGACCGCGTGCATCACGACACGATCTTCAACGGAAAGGGCAAATGATGCGAGGCGAACTGACGGGCCGGCATGTGCTGGCGATCACGGTGGGCGCGTTCGCGGTGATCGTGGGGGTGAACCTGGTGATGGCCTACAAGGCGGTCAGCACCTTTCCGGGGATCGAGGTCAAGAATTCCTATGTGGCAAGCCAGGGCTGGAATGCCGCGCGGGATGCGCAGGTGGCGCTGGGCTGGCGGCTGGTGCAGGAATACCGCGACGGCGTGCTGACGCTGCGCTTCACCGATGCCTCGGGGCGTCCGGCACCCGTGGCGGGGCTGGCGGTGCTCGTGGGCCGGGCCACGGCGGCGCAGGACGACCAGCGCCCGGTCTTCGTGCGCGAGGATGGCGCATTCCATGCCGATGTGGCGCTGACCACCGGCAAGTGGCTGGTGCGGGTGGAGGCGGAGGCCGAGGACGGCACCGCCTTTCGCCAGCGGCTGAGCCTGACGGTGCGGGGCTAAGGTGGCGCTGGCCGAGGACATCGAGGGCGGCCTGAGCGCCTGCCCCGCCTGCGCCGCCGCCCCCATGGCGCGCGCGCAGGCGCGGGTGGCGCCGGGGCCCGCGCGGATGGTGTTCTCGTTGCCCATGGTGCATTGCGCGGCCTGCATCCAGGTGCTGGAGCCGGGGCTGGAGGCGGTGGAGGGCGTGCGCTCGGCCCGGCTGAACCTGACCTTGAAGCGGATCAGCGTGGAGGCCGAGGCGGATGTGACGCCCGCGCGCCTGATCGAGGCGATGGCCGCGCTGGGGTATGAGGCGCATGAGCTGGACGCGGGCCTTCTGTCGACCACCGAAACGGACCGGCAGGGGCGGGATCTGCTGATGCGGATCGGCGTGTCCGGGTTCGCGATGATGAACATCATGCTCTTGTCCGTGGCCGTCTGGTCGGGGGCCGAGGATGCGACGCGCGACATGTTCCACTGGATTTCGGCGGCGATTGCCCTGCCGACGGTGGTATTCGCGGGCCAGCCGTTCTTTCGCTCGGCCTGGGCCAGCTTGCGGGTGATGCGGCTGGGCATGGATGTGCCGATTTCGCTGGCGATCATCCTGGCCTCGTCGATCTCGCTTTATGAAACCTCGCAGTCGGGGCACCACGCCTATTTCGATGCGGCGGTGATGCTGACGTTCTTTCTGCTGTGCGGGCGGTATCTGGACCATCGCACGCGGGCCGCCGCCCGATCGGCGGCGCAGGAGCTTGCCGCGTTGGAGGTGCCGCGCGCCTTGCGGGTGACGGGGGACGGCGAGGCCGAGGTGGCTGTGGCCGCGCTTGCCCCCGGCGATCTGGTGCGGGTGCGCCCCGGCGGCCGGATGCCGGTGGATGGCGTGGTGGAGGGCGGATCGTCCGAGGTGGACCGGTCGCTTTTGACCGGGGAGAGCGAGCCTGCCTTTGCGGGCCCCGGCACGCTGGTCGCGGCAGGCGAGGTGAACCTGACGGGGCCGCTGCTGGTGCGGGTGACGGCGGCGGGGCGCGACAGTTCCCTGCACCGGATGGCCGATCTGGTGGCCGTGGCCGAGGCCGCGCGCACGCGCTACACCTCATTGGCGGAACGCGCGAGCCGCGCCTATTCGCCCATCGTGCATATCGTGAGCTTTGCGGCCTTTGGTGTTTGGATGTGGATTTCGGGCGGCGATGTGCGGCTTGCGGTGAACATCTCGGCGGCGGTCCTCATCATCACCTGCCCCTGCGCGCTGGGGCTGGCGGTGCCTGCGGTGGTGACGGCGGCATCGGGGCGGCTGTTCCGCAAGGGGCTGCTCATCAAGAACGGCACGGCGCTGGAGCGGCTGGCCGAGGTGGATACGGTGGTGTTCGACAAGACCGGCACGCTGACCATGGGCGCGCCGGTGCCGATGGACCTGGGTGGCGTGCCCCGGCGCGAGCTGGAGGTGGCCGCAGGGCTGGCCGGCGCCTCGTCGCACCCCCTGGCGCGCGCGCTGGCCGAGGGCGCGCGCAAGGCGGGCGTGCGGGCGGCAGAGGTGGCGGACCTGCGCGAGGTGCCGGGCCACGGTATCGAGGGGATCTGGGCCGGGCGGCGCGTGCGGCTGGGCCGCGCGGACTGGTGCGGGGCCGAGCCGGTGGCGGTAACGGCCACCTATCTGTGCCTGGGCGAGGGCACCCCCCGCGCCATCGGCTTTGCCGACCGGATGCGCCCGGGCGCGGCGGAGGTCGTGGCGGCGCTGCAGGCGCAGGGGCGGCGCGTGATGCTCTTGTCGGGTGACGCCATGGCCCCGGTGGCCGACATGGCGGCGCGGCTGGGGATTGCCGAGTGGCGCGCGGGCGTGCTGCCGACCGAGAAGGCCGCAGAGGTGGCGCGTCTTTCCGCAGAGGGCGCGCGGGTGCTGATGGTGGGCGACGGGCTGAACGACACGGCGGCACTTGCGGCGGCGCATGTGTCGATCTCGCCCGCCTCGGCGCTGGACGCGGCGCGCACCGCGTCGGATATTGTGCTCTTGGGGCAGGATCTGGCGCCGATTGCCGATGCGCTGCGGATCGCGCGGGCGGCCACCCGGCGGATGCGCGAGAATTTCGCGCTTTCGGCCGGGTATAACGTGGTGGCGGTGCCGATTGCGCTGGTGGGGCTGGCCACACCGCTGCTGGCGGCGCTGGCGATGTCGCTGTCGTCGATCACGGTGGCGCTGAACGCGATGCGGCTGCGCTGATGGAGATCCTGACGATCCTCATTCCGGTGTCGCTGTTTCTGGGCGGCGTGGGGCTGGTGGCGTTTTTCTGGATGCTGCGGCGGGGGCAGTTCGACGACCCCGACGGGAGTGCGCACCGCATCCTGCGCAAGGATTACGACGACAAGCCCAAGCGATAGCCCCCCCTCCCCATCCCTCCCCCACGAGGGGGGAGGGAGGCACCCGGCGCCGCGGGTCACTCTCCGTAAGGCACCCAGACGGTTTTCACCTCGGTTGCCTGGCGCAGGGCGGTGCGGGCATCCCAGGCTGCCCAGTCGGTGGCGCGGGCGTGGTTGACCCAGGTGCGTTTCAGGTTGCCCGCTGCTGCATGTTCGATGCTGGCCGAGAGATCGGTGGAGGAAAAGCACCAGACCGCATCGAGGTCGAGGTGGGTGGCCAGGGGCTTTGCCAGGTCTGCATGGCTGCCGGTGACGATGTTCACCACGCCCGCAGGCAGGTCGGAGGTTTCCAGCACCTGATAGAGGTCGGTCGCGGCCAGGGGAAAGGGGTCGGACGGGACGACCACCACGGTATTGCCCATGGCGATGGCGGGGGCGATCAGCGAGATCAGGCCCAGCAGCGGGGCCTCATCGGGCGCGATGATGCCGATGGCGCCCACCGGTTCGTTCATCGCCAGGGCCACGCCCCGCATCGGCACGGGCTTGGCCGCACCGTCCCATTTGTCGGCCCAGGCGGCATGGGTGAAGAGGCGGTCGATGCTGGCCTCCACCTCGGCCGCGCCGGGCTTGCCGGTCATGTCGGCCAGCCGGGCGGCGAATTCGGGCGCGCGGGCCGAGAGGTTTTCGGCGATGTAGTAGAGGATCTGCGCGCGGTTCCAGGCGGCTGCCCGCGCCCAGCCGCGGGCGGCCTGCGCCGCCTCGACCGCGTTGCGGATGTCCTTGCGGTTGCCAAGGCCGACATGGCCCAGTAGCCGCCCCCGGGCCGACCAGACCGCGCGGGAATGCCCGCCGTCGGGGCGGGCCTGCTTGCCGGCGATGAACATCTTGGCGGTGCGGTCGAGCCCGGGGGCCTCGGGCGCGCGCGATGCCGGCACGGGGGCCAGGGGTTTCAGGGGGCGCGTCCGGGTGACGGGCCGCAGATAGGCATGCATCCCCTCCCATCCCCCCTCGCGGCCAAAGCCGGACTCCTTCACCCCGCCGAACCCCGCCGCCGCATCGAACAGGTTGGTCGCATTCACCCAGACCACCCCGGCGCGCAGCTTCGGGGCCACATCGAGGGCAAGGTTCACATTCTCGGTCCAGACCGTCGCGGCGAGGCCATAGGGGGTGTTGTTGGCCAGCTGCACCGCCTCCTCCGGCGTGCGGAAGGTGCAGGACACCAGGACCGGGCCGAAAATCTCCTCCTGCATCAGGGGGGAGGCGGGCGACAGCCCCGTAATCAGCGTCGGCGGGTAAAAGCACCCCGCGGGCACCGCGCAGGCGGCGCGATAGACCTCGCCTTCGCGGTTGGCATCCACCATGGCCGCGATGCGCGCGCGGTGTTCGGGGTCGATCACCGCGCCCACGTCGATGCACTTGTCCAGGGGATCGCCCAGCCGCAGCCCGTCCATCCGGCGCTTCAGCCGGGCATGGAACCGCTCCGCCACCCCCTCCTGCACCAGAAGGCGCGAGCCGGCACAGCAGACCTGCCCCTGGTTGAACCAGATCGCATCCACCAGCCCCTCGACGGCCGAGTCCAGATCGGCATCGTCGAACACGATGTAGGGCGATTTCCCGCCCAGCTCCAGCGTCAGCGCCTTGCCGGTTCCGGCGGTCGCTTCGCGGATCTTCCGCCCGACCTCGGTCGAGCCGGTGAAGGCCACCTTGTCCACCTCTGCCGCCACCAGCGCCGCCCCGGTGGCGCCGTCCCCGGTCACGATGTTCAGCACGCCCCGGGGCAGCCCCGCCTCCCGGCTGATCTCGGCGAAGAGCAGCGCGGAAAGCGGCGTCCATTCGGCGGGCTTCAACACCACCGTATTGCCCGCCGCCAGCGCCGGGGCCACCTTCCAGGCCAGCATCAGCAAGGGAAAGTTCCACGGGATCACCGCGCCGCACACCCCCAGCGCCTCCATCCCCGGCAGCGCCTCGGGCAAAAGCTGCGCCATCCCCGCGTGATAGCCGAAATGCCGCGCCACCAGCGGCACGTCGATGTCACGGCTTTCGCGGATAGGCTTACCGTTGTCCATCGTCTCCAGCACGGCCAGCAACCGGCTGTGCTTCTGCACCAGGCGCCCCAGCGCATAGAGCACCCGCGCCCGCCCATGCGCCCCCAGCCGCGCCCATTTCGGCTGCGCCCGCCGCGCCGCGGCCACCGCCGCCGCCACATCCGCCGCGCTCCCCTGCGTCACCTCCGCCAGCACCGCCCCCGTGGCCGGATTGCGCGTGGCGAACAGCTCGCCCGGCGCCGTGAACGCCCCGTCGATCCAGTGCCCGAACCGCCCGCCATGCGCGGCGATCGAGGCCAGCGCCTCGGCATTGCCCTCGGGGGCGGGGCCATAGTCCATGCGGTCAAAGATGTCGCGGATCGTCATGCCGGAGTGCCCTTCTGATCTTCATCTTGGCGAAAATATCCCACGGGGGGTGCGGGGGGTGTGAAACCCCCCGCCGGGTGCCGCAGGCGCTAGGCCATTGGATGGCGGTGCGCCGCCGAATAGGCCCCGGTCAGGTGATGTTCCAACTGCCGCTCGATATCGCCCAAGAGGCTCGACGCGCCAAAACGGAACAGGTCCGGCTGGCACCAGGGCAGGCCCAGCTCATCGCGCATCAGCGCCAGATACACCAGCGCGTCCTTGGCCTTGCCGATCCCCCCCGCCGGTTTGTATCCCACGCGGTATCCGGTGCGGTCCTCGTAATCGCGGATGGCGCGGATCATGGTCAGGCTGACGGGCAGCGTGGCGTTCACGCCCTCCTTCCCCGTCGAGGTCTTGATGAAATCGGCGCCGCCCATCATGCACACCAGGGACGCCCGCGCCACGTTGCGCAGGGTGCCCAACTCGCCCGTGGCCAGGATCGCCTTCACATGCGCGGCCCCGCAAGCCTCGCGCATCTCGCGCATCTCGTCGTAGAGGGCCTTCCAGTCCTGCGTCAGCACGTGGCGGCGCGAGATCACGATGTCGATCTCCGCCGCCCCCGCCCGCACGCTCTCGCCGATCTCCATCAGCCGCAGGCGGTAGGGCGACAGGCCCGCGGGAAAGCCGGTGGAGACGGCGGCAACGGGGATGCCCGACCCCTCCAGCGCCCGCACCGCCACCTCCACCATGTCGTGATAGACGCAGACGGCGCCGGTGGTCAGGCCCTGCATCCCCAGCGCCTCCAGCATCCAGGGCGCCACCGGCTGGCGCGCCTTGGCACACAGGCGGCGCACCCGGCCCGCCGTGTCGTCGCCCGCAAGCGTGGTCAGGTCGATCACGCTGATCGCGCGGCAAAGCCAGGCCGCCTGCCAGTCCTTTTTCACCGACCGCCGCCCCGGCAGGCTGGCCGCGCGCCGCTCGATGGCCGAGGTGTTGGCCTGCACCGCCGATACCCAGTCCAGGTCGAGCGCCACGCCGGGGTTGCGCGGGTGGCCCGGCTGGGGGGCCAGTTGCGGCAGGTGGGTGCGGATGGCGGTGTCGGTCTGCATTGGCGGCTTCCCCTCGCGGTATGGGCAAACTCGCATGGCGCCCGTGGCCCGCGCAAGGGCGGCGTCGGCCCCCGCGCCTGCGGGCGGGATCACGTGTTCGGGTCGCGCTCGTCGATCCGGTCGCCGGGCTTGCTGTCAGGCTCATGGCTGGCCCAGCCGCGTTCGACGCCGGTGGGGGGAAGCTGGTCGCGCAGGTTGCCGCGGTGGATCTGCGCCTTGGCGATGAACTTGGCGGTGATGGGCGCGGTGAGGAACAGGAATATGGTGATCATCAGCTCATGCCAGGACACCGTGCCCGCCACCGCCCAGAACCACGCCATCGAGGCCAGGAGCACGCCCCCCACGCCCAGCGTCGTAGCCTTGGTCGGCGCATGGAGCCGCGTCATCGTGTCGGGCAGTTTCACCAGGCCCACCGACCCCACGAGGCCAAACACCCCGGCCATGACCAGCAATCCCGCGATGACGTATTCCCAGATCGGGTTCATGGCATCCTCATTCGATGATGTCGCCGCGCAGGATGAACTTGGCATAGGCGACGGTCGAGACAAAGCCGGTCATGGCAAACAGCATCGCGGCCTCGAAATACATGCTGGTGCCCGCGCGGATGCCGTAGAGGATGATGAGGGCGATGACGTTGATCACCATCGTATCCAGCGCAAGGATGCGGTCGGGCACGCCGGGGGCATAGAAGATGCGCCAGAGGTTCAGCAAAAGCCCCAGGCCGAAGCTGGCGAAGGCGAAGGTCAGGGCGATGTCGATGACCGTCATTCGAAGATCCTCTTCAGGCGGGCCTCATAGCGGTTTTTGATGCCGTCGCGGGTGGCGTCGGGGTCGGGGGCGTGCAGGCAATGCACCAGCAGGACACGCCCGCAGGCCGACATGTCCGACGACACTGTGCCCGGCGTCATGGTGACGGTTCCCGCGAGCACGGTGATCGCCTCGGGCGATGTCAGGTCCAGCGGCACGGCGATCCAGCCGGGGCGCAGCTTGTCGTTGGGCATGAACAGCACGATCCGCGCGACGATGACGTTGGACACCACGATGTCCCACAGCACCACCAGGATATACTCGATCATCGCCGGGATGTTGCGCATCTTGGGCGCGTTCGGCCAGTAGGGCGCGGTCAGCAGCGGGATCACCGTGCCCAGGATGATGGCCAGCACCAGATTGCCCAGCGACCAGCCGTTGACCAGCAAGAGCCAGGTCACGACCAGAAGGGCCGTCAGGTAGGGGTGGGGGAACAGGCGGCCCAGCATCGCGTCACTCCCCCGCCCGGGCCAGAACGGCGTCGATATAGGCGGGGCGGTCGTAAAGCTGCGCCGCCGTGGCGGTCAGCCAGCGGTCCAGCGGCCCGGCCAGCACCGTCATCGCCACCAGCCCCGCCAGCAGGGCCATGACCATGGTGATGGCCAACCCCTCGGCCCGGTGATCCTCCGCCTCGCCCGGGCTGGCATGGGCCTTCCAGAACACGGTCGATCCCGCGCGGCCAAAGCCCATGATCGTGATCAGCGACGTGATCAGGATCACGCCCCAGATCCAGCCCATGGCGGGGCCGCGCGTGGCGTCCATCACCAGAAGCTTGCCCAGGAACCCCGACAGGGGCGGCATCCCCGCCATGGCGATGGCCACCGCAAAGAACAGCGCCGCCAGAAGGCCGTTCTGCGCGATGGGGGGCAGGGCGCGGGTGGTCGTGTCGGTGCCGCGCCGGTCGGTCACCAGATCGACCACCAGAAACAGCGCGGCCGCCGCCAGCGTGGAATGTATGAGGTAGTAAAGCGCCGCCGCAGTGCCCTGCGGGGTGAAGGTCGCCACCGCGACAAACAGCGTGCCCATCGACGCGATCCCCGCAAAAGCCGCCTGCCGCGCAAGGCCTGTGGCCCCGATCACCCCCGCCGCCCCCAGCACCAGCGTCACCAACGCCGCGGGCATCAGCAGGTCGGCAAAGAGGGTGCCCGTGGCCGCCGTCTCGGGCGGAAAGGCCAGCGTATAGATGCGGATGATCGCATAGGCGCCGACCTTGGTCATGATCGCGAACAGCGCCGCCACCGGGCCGGGGGCCAGCGCATAGGTCGCGGGCAGCCAGAACTGCAACGGCACCAGCGCGCCCTTCACCGCGAACACCAGGATCAACAGCACCGCCGCCACCCGCAGAAGCGCCGTGTCGCCCTCGGGCAATGCCGCCACCTTCACCGCCAGGTCGGCCATGTTCAGCGTGCCCGTCACCGCATAGATCGTGCCCAGCGCGAACAGGAACAGCGTCGATCCCACCAGATTGAACGCCACATACTGCACGCCCGCGCGCAGCCGGTCGCGCCCGCCGCCGTGGATCATCAACCCGTAGGAGGCGATCAGCAGCACCTCGAAGAACACGAACAGGTTGAAGGCGTCCCCGGCCAGGAAGGCCCCGCAGACCCCCATCAGCTGGAACTGGAACAGCGCGTGGAAATGCCGCCCCCGCGCGTCCCAGCCCGTGCCGATGGCATAAAGCTGCACCACCAGCGCCAGCACCGCCGTCAGCGCCACCATCATCGCCGACAGCCGGTCCAGCACCAGAACGATGCCAAAGGGCGCGGGCCAGTCGCCGAGGAAATACACCTCCGGCGGGTTGGCCGAAGCCGTGACCAAAAGGCCAACCGAAATGGCCAGCAACGCCGCCGTCGCCGCAACCCCGAACACCCGCTGCAACAGCAGGTCGTGCCGCATCGCCAGCACGATCAGCGGCGCCACCATGGCGGGCAGGATGACGGGCGCGATGATCCAGTGGTTCATGGCCGGTCCTCCGGCCGCGCATCCTCGTCCATGTCAACCTTGTCGTCGCCCTTTTCCAAAAACGCCCCCAACGCCATCATCACGATCACCGCCGTCATCCCGAACGAGATCACGATGGCCGTCAGCACCAGCGCCTGCGGCAGCGGGTCGGCATAGCCCGCCGCCGTCTTGCTGATGACGCCGGGCAGGTTCACCGACAGCCTGCCCGAAATGAACAGGAACACGTTGACCGAATAGGTCAGCATCGCCAGTCCCACGATCACCGGAAAGGTCCGCTTGCGCAGGATCAGATAGACGCCCGAGGCGGTCATCATCCCGATGGCGGCGGCGATGAGGATTTCCATGGCTCAGGCCTCCTTGCCGGCGGAGGGATCGATCTCGAACGGCTTGACGTTCACCGTCTCGCCCGCCCGGATCGCCAGCCGGCTGAGCGAGGCCAGCGCCAGCATCACCGCCCCCACCACGCACAGGAACACGCCCACGTCAAAGATCATCGCGGTCGCCAGTTCAAACTCTTCCAGCGGCCAGATGGTGACATAGCCGAAGGCGGAGGTGAGGAACGGCGTGCCCGACAGCCAAGCCCCGATCCCGCAGGCCCCGGCGATCAGCACGCCCGCCCCGATCACCGCGTGATAGTCGATCTTCTGCCGCGCCTGGGTCCAGGCAAACCCGCTCGCCATATATTGCATCAACAGCGCAATCGACACCACAAGCCCCGCGATGAACCCACCGCCCGGCTGGTTGTGGCCGCGCAGGAAGATATAGACCCCCACCATCAGCGCGATCGGCAGCATCATCCGCGTCGCCACCACCAGCATCAGGGGATGCCGGTCCCCCGCCCGCGCCTCGTCGGGCACGAAGGCCAGAAGGCGGTCGTTGGCAGGCCCGGGGCGCAAGAGCGCCTCGCTCAGCGCATAGATGCACAGGCCCGCGATGCCCAGCACGATGATCTCGCCGAACGTGTCATAGCCGCGGAAATCCACCAGGATCACGTTCACGACGTTGGTGCCGCCGCCGCCCGGATAGGAATTCGCCAGGTGATAGTCCGAGATCGTGGGAAAGGCGAAATCGCGCGACATCAGCGCCCAGGCCAGCGCCGCCACCGCCCCGCCCGCCGTGGCCGCGATCACCCCGTCGCGCAACCGCCGCCCGCCGGAGCTTTCCACCGGCGTCTCCTTGGGCAGGAAGTTCAGCGCGAGGAGCAGCAGCACGATCGTCGCCACCTCCACCGTGATCTGCGTCAGCGCAAGGTCGGGCGCCGAAAGCCAGGCAAAGCCCACAGACACCATCAGGCCCACCACCCCCACCAGCACCAGCGCCAGCAGGCGGTTGCGGTGGAACGCGAACAAGGACAGCGTGGTGCCCACCAGCAGCACCCAGCCCACCAGCACCACCGGCGGCACCGCCGTCGCCGCGCGGGTCCCCGCCAGATGCGGCGCCCCCCAGAACGCCCACAGCCCCGACGCCACGATGGCGAGCACGGCAATGCCCATGTATTTCGTCACCCGCCCGTCATGCAGCCCGTCCGTCACGCGGCGCGACAGGGCGGCAAAAGGCTCCACCAGACCGTCAAAGATCGCCTTCGCCTCGGGCCTGCGCGCATTGTCCCACCAGCGCGCCAGCGTTCCATGCGTGCCCAGCACGATCAGCCCCGCGCCCACGGCAAAGATCGACAGGAACAGCGCAGGCACGAAGCCATGCCAGTGATAGATCTTCACCGGCACCGCCTCGCCCGTCACGGCCCCCGCCACCACGCTCACCAGATCGCCCACCATCGTCATGGGCGCGATGCCGATGGCCACCACCAGCACGGCCAGGAACGCGGGCGCCGCCCACAGGCCGAACCCCGGATCGTGGGGCTTGTGCGGATAGTCGTCGCGCACCGGCCCCAGGAACACATGGCCGATCAGCCGGAACGAATAGGCCACCGAGAACAGCGCCCCGAACGTGGCAAGTGCCGCCATGATCCAGCCGTTGCCGCCCCAGACGGTCTGCACCGCCTCCTCCAGCATCATCTCCTTGGACAGGAACCCGTTCAGCGGCGGAATCCCCGCCATCGACAGCGCCGCGATGCAGACGATGACAAAGGTGACGGGCATTAGGGTCCGCAGCCCGCCCAGCCGCTTGATGTCGCGCGTATGCGCTTCATGGTCCACGATGCCTGCCGACATGAAGAGCGCCGCCTTGAACGTCGCGTGGTTGATGATGTGGAACACCGCCACCACCGCCGCCTCGGTGGTGCCAAAGCCCAACAGCATGGTGATCAGGCCCAGATGGCTGACGGTGGAAAACGCCAGCAGCGCCTTCAGGTCATCCTTGAACACGGCAATCACCGCGCCCAGGATCATCGTCACCAGGCCCGTGGTCGCCACGATGTAGAACCAGGCATCCGTCCCCGCCAGCACCGGCCAGAGCCGCGCCATCAGGAACAGCCCCGCCTTCACCATCGTCGCCGAATGCAGATAGGCCGAGACGGGCGTGGGGGCGGCCATCGCATGTGGCAGCCAGAAATGGAACGGAAACTGCGCCGATTTGGTGAAACAGCCCAGCAGGATCAGGATCAGCGCGGGTAGATACCAGTCGCTCGCCTGGATCACGTCCTTCTGCGTCAGGATCACGCTCAGATCATAGCTGCCCGCGATATTGCCCAGGATCAGCATCCCCCCGATCAGCGCAAGGCCGCCCGAACCTGTCACCGTCAGCGCCATCCGCGCGCCCTGCCGCCCCTCGGGCAGATGCTTCCAGTACCCGATCAGCAGAAACGACGACAGCGACGTCAGCTCCCAGAACACCAGCAACAACAGGATGTTGTCCGACAGCACGATCCCCACCATCGCGCCCTGGAACAGCATCAGGTAGGTATAGAACTGGCCCATCGGATCGGCCTTGGCCAGATAGAACCGCGCATACAGGATGATCAGAAGGCCGATCCCCAGGATCAGCCCCGCAAACAGCAGGCCCAGCCCGTCCAGCATGAAATTGGCGTTCAGCCCCAGCGAGGGCAGCCATTCGGCCCGCCACTGCACCACCTCGCCCCGCAGCACCGCCGGCGCGTTCAACCCCAACAGCACCAGCGCCAGCAGCGTGGCCGACCCGGCGGCCATCGCACAGGCATTGCGCCCCGCCCGGATCATCAGGCCGGGCAACAGGGCCCCCAGAAACGGCAGGGCGGCGATCAGGGCAAGGGACATCGGCAAACCGCTCATCCGCAAGGGTCAGATATGCCAGCGCGGTCCGATTGCACCGGACCGCGCAGCCTCCCCTACCTGCAAGTGCGGCGCGGGCCTGTCAAGGCAACCCCCACCCGATTGTCGCCAAAATCGATCCCCTGCCCTTTCATCTTGGCGCAAATATCCCCGAGGGTGAGGCCGAAGGCCGAGGGGGCGGGAGCCCCCTCTCGTCACCCCCCCCCGAGGGGCGGGTGCCCCCTTCACGGCGCGCCTCACTGCGGCGTCATCGCCTTTCTTTGCCGCGCCCGCTCCAGCCCCAGCCGCCGCTCGCGCCAGATGATCAGCACCCCCGCCGCCACCACCAGCGCCGCCCCCGCCAGCATGGTCCGCGTGGGCACCTCGCCAAACACCCAATACCCGATCCCCAGCGCGAACAGCATGGAGGCATAGTCGAAGGGCGCCACCACCGAGGCATCGGCATCGCGGTAGGCCGAGGTCAGCAAAATCTGCCCCACCCCGCCCAGAAGCCCGCACAGCACCAAGATCACCCCCTCGCGCGGCGTGGGCCAGACCCAGCCGAAGGGCAGCGTGGCCAGCGCCAGCGCCGAGGCGGTCAGCGAGAACCAGAACACGATGGCCGAGGTGCCTTCCGTCAGCACCAGCTTGCGCACGAACACCTGTGCCAGGGCCGCAAATACCGCCCCCGTCAGCACCAGCATGGCGCCAAAGGCCTCGGTCGCCCGCACGGTTTCCCCCGACACCAGCGTCAGGCGCGGCGACAGCACGATCATCACGCCCACCATGCCCAGCACCACCATCGAGATGCGGAAGGCCCGCACATCCTCGCCCAGAAACATCGCGGCAAAGACCACCACAAGCAGGGGTGCGGCATAGCTGATGGCGGTGACTTCCGGCAGCGGCAGATAGGCCAGCCCCGCAAAGCCGCAGCCCATGGCCAGCGTGCCCACCACCCCGCGCCACAGGTGCCCCATATGGTTGGTGGTGCGGAACCCGTCCTGCAGGTCGCCCTGCAGCGCCAGCCACCCCACGATCACCGGGATCGCAAAGAACGACCGGAAGAACACCGCCTCGCCCGGCGGCACGCGATCGGCCACGGCCTTGATCAGGGCGGCCATGACGATGAAGGTCACGACGGAACCGATCTTCAGCAGGATGCCGCGCAGCGGGCGCGCTGACGGGGGCCTTGGTGCCGGGATGGAGGGACGTTCGGACGGCATGGCGTTCCTTCAGGCTGCGCGGATGGGCAAACGGGCCAGAAACGCCCGGATCTCGGCAAAGGCCTCAGCCGGGCGGTCCCCCGTCACGCCATGCCCGCAGTCAGGATAGCGGCGAAAGGTGACGGGGGCGCGGGTCAGGCAGGCGGCCATGGTTTCGCTCAGGGCGACGGGCACGATGGGGTCATCCTCGCCCGCCATCACCAGCACGGGGCAGGTCACTGACGCCAGCCCCGCGCGATGGTCCATCCGCCCGTGCTCATTGCCCGGCCCGTTGAAATGCAGCGCGGGGCCGTCGCGGAACCGGATGCGCGACAGAGCGCCGGGGGGCCAGGGCGCGCGCTGGTAAAGCGGCAGGCAGGTTTCGCGGTAACTCTGGCGCAGGGCTGCGGTGGGGGCGGTCCAATAGGCGCGGGCCAGCGCCTCGGCCTTCGGTCCGCCAAGGCAGCCAAAGGTGGCAAAGACCCGCTCGAATTCCATCCGCGCGGCGGTGGAGATCAGGATCAGCGCCGCCGCATGGCCCGGATGCCGCACCGCATAGGCCTGCGCCACGAAGCCGCCGAAGGACGTGCCCAGCACCACGGGCCGCACGATCCCCAGCGTATCGCAAAGGCCGCGCAGGTCATCGGCCCATTGCGCCAGCGTCCAATCTGCCGGCTCATCCCCTTCGCTGCGGCCATTGCCGCGCTGGTCGTAGAACACCATCTGCGCCACGTCGGCCAGTTGCCCGAACGCTGGCTTGAACACCGTGTGATCCGCGCCCGGCCCGCCATGCACCATCACGATCACCGGGCGCTCGCGCATCGCCACGCCATCGGGCACAAGGCCTGCGCCCATCACATCCACATAAAGCCTGACCCCGTTCACCGCGACATGCATGGCGATCCGTTCCGTGATGGGGCACCATCGCCCCCGACCGGGGCGGGCGCAAGGGGCGCCGCCCGCCACCACAGGAGAACATCATGACCCGACCCGACCTGACCGACCTGATCGCGCAGGGGCGCGGCGAGGTGCCTGCCGACCTCGTGCTGCGGGGCGGCCGCGTGTTCGACCTGATGACGGGCGATCTGGTGGAGACGGATGTGGCGATCTGCGGCGATACGATCGTGGGGGTGTTCGGCACCTATGAGGGGCGGCGGGTGATCGACGTTTCGGGCCGCGTGCTGGTGCCCGGCTTCATCGACACGCATCTGCACATCGAATCCTCGCTGGTGACCCCGCATGAATTCGACCGCTGCGTGCTGCCGCGCGGCGTGACCACCGCCATCTGCGACCCGCACGAGATCGCCAATGTCTGCGGGCTGGTGGGCATCGACTATTTCCTGCGCGCCTCGGCCTGCACGCTGATGGATATCCGGGTGCAGCTGTCATCCTGCGTGCCCTCCACGCATATGGAAACCGCGGGCGCGCGGCTGGAGGCGGCGGATCTGGTGCCGCTGATGGACCATCCGCGCGTGATCGGGCTGGCGGAGTTCATGAACTTCCCGGGCGTGCTGATGCGCGATCCGGGCTGCATGGCAAAGCTCGAGGCGTTCCGCGGCCGCCATATCGACGGCCACGCGCCCCTGCTGCGGGGGCGCGACCTGAACGGATACCTTTCCGCAGGCATCCGCACCGAGCATGAGGCGACGGGCCATGACGAGGCGCTGGAAAAGCTGCGCAAGGGGATGCGGGTGCTGATCCGCGAGGGGTCGGTGTCAAAGGACCTGGCCGCGCTCTGGCCGCTGCTGACCGAACGGATGGCACCCTACCTTTGCCTTTGCACCGATGACCGCAATCCGCTGGACATCGGCGAACATGGCCATCTGGACCACATGATCCGCTGGGCCATCGCGCAAGGCGCCCCGCCGCTGGCCGTTTACCGCGCCGCCACCCTCTCGGCGGCGGAGGCCTTCGGGTTGAAGGATCGCGGCCTGATCGCGCCGGGGCGGCGGGCGGATATCGCGGTGATCGACAGTCCGGAGGGCTGCCACGCGCAGATGGTGTTCGCGGGCGGGGTGCTGGCCTGCGACGCGGCCTTTGCTGGGCGTGCCATGGTGGAGCCCGTGGCGCGGGGGTCGGTAAAGGCCCCGGTCGTAACGGCGGCCAGCTTCCGCACCGCCGGGAACCGCGCCGAAACCCCGGTCATCGGTATCATTCCCGGCAAGATCATCACCGCCCATCTGACCGAGCGGATCGAGCCCCTGGGCGGCGACAAGCACGCCGACCCTGCGCGCGACCTGATGAAGATCGCGGTGGTGGAGCGCCACGGGATCAACGGCCGCATCGCCACGGGTTTCGTGCGCGGGTTCGGGATGACCCACGGCGCCATCGCCTCGACCGTCTGTCACGACCATCACAACATCGCCGTGGTGGGGGCGAATGGGGCCGACATGGCGGTGGCGGTGAACCGGCTGGGCCAGATCGAGGGCGGGTTCGTGGTGGTGGCTGGCGGGGAAGTGCTGGCCGAACTCGCCTTGCCGGTGGCGGGGCTGATGAGCCAGGAGCCGTTCGAGGTGGTGCGCGAGGGGCTTGTGGCGCTGCGGTCGGCGGCGCGGAGCCTCGGCGTGGTGCTCGATGAGCCGTTCCTGCAGCTTGCCTTCCTGTGCCTGCCGGTGATCCCGCATCTGAAGATCACGGATATGGGGATGGTGGATGTGGACCGGTTCGAGGTGATCGGATAGCGCGGGGCGGCGGAAAGGCCGGGGGGTTCACCCCCCGGGCCCCCGAGGATATTTCTGCCATCAGGAAAGGATCAGCCGGGGATCGTGAGATCAGCGGGGCGCGAGCCGGTGAGGACGCGGCGGGCGTTGGGCATGTCGTTGCTGTCGATCCAGTGGCGGGCCTGATCGGGCGTCTTGCCGTGGCGGGCCCAGCGGGCCTGCAGGCGGCGGTCGATCTCGGCCTCGGGCAGGGTCAGCATGATGGTCAGGTCGAACAGGGGGGCCAGCGCATCCCAGGGGGGCGTGGCGAGGAGGAGCCAGTTGCCCTCGACGATCAGCAGGCGGTCGGCGGGCAGCACGATATCGGCACCGGCGCGGGAAAGTTCCAGGCTGCGGTCGAAGACGGGGATGGCGACCTCGGCTTCGCTGCGCAGGCGGTGCAGGAGGTGGAGGAGGCCCGCGGCGTCGAAGGTGTCGGGCGCGCCCTTGCGGGCCCGCAGGCCGCGGGCGTTCAGCACCGCGTCGTCATAGTGAAAGCCGTCCATCGGGACCACGCGGGCCCCCGCGCCGAGGGTGGTGGCTAAGGCGGCGGCGAGGGTGGATTTGCCCGCCCCCGGCGGCCCGGCGATGGCGGTCAGGAAGCGGGCCGGGCCTGCGCCGGCGCGGGCCCGGATCAGGCCTGCCAGGGCTGCGGGTGTCATGCGGCCTCCACCCCCTCGGGGGCCTTGGCGCCGGTCATGAAGGCCACGGCGTCCGACATCGTGTAGTCGCCGGGCTTGATCACGCAAAGGCGGCGGCCCAGGCGATGGATATGGATGCGGTCGGCCACCTCGAACACATGGGGCATGTTGTGGCTGATCAGGATGATGGGGATGCCGCGCGACCGCACGTCGCGGATCAGCTCCAGCACCTTGCGGCTTTCCTTGACCCCCAGCGCCGCCGTGGGTTCGTCAAGGATCACCACCTTCGATCCGAAGGCCGCCGCGCGGGCCACCGCCACCCCCTGCCGCTGGCCGCCCGACAGGGTTTCCACCGGCTGGTTGATGTTCTGGACCGTCATCAGGCCCAACTCGTTCAGCTTTTCGCGCGCGAACCGCTCCATCGCCGGGCGGTCTAGCATCCGGAACAGTGACCCCATGATCCCCGGTTTGCGCAACTCGCGCCCCATGAACATGTTGTCGGCGATGGAGAGGGCGGGCGACATCGCCAGCGTCTGATAGACACATTCGATGCCCGCCGCCCGCGCCTCGATGGGGCTGCGGAAGGCGATGGGTGTGCCTTCCAGCGTGATCTCGCCGTCATCGGGGATGACCGCGCCGGAAAGGGCCTTGATGAGGCTGGATTTCCCGGCACCGTTGTCGCCGATCACGGCGAGGATCTCGCCAGGATACAGGTCAAAGTCGCAGGAGTTCAGCGCGGTCACGCGGCCATAGCGTTTGACCAGCCCGCGCGCCTTCAGGATCGGTTCCATCAGCCTGACACCTTTCTGATCCACTGGTCCACGGCCACCGCAAAGATGATCAGCGCACCGATAAGGAAGAACGTCCATTGCGGGTCGGTGCCGACAAGGCGCAGGCCCATCTCGAACACGCCCACGATGAGGGCGCCAAAGAACATGCCGACGATGCTGCCGCGCCCGCCGAAAAGGGAGATGCCGCCGATCACCACGGCGGTGATCGACTGGATGTTGCCCAGCTGGCCGGTGGACGCGGTGGGAGAGACCGAGCCGAAGCGCCCGATCATCACCCAGCCCGCCACGGCGCAGAAGAACCCCGCCAGCGCATAGACCTGTATCAGCACGCGGCGCGTGGGCACCCCCGCCAGTTCGGCGGCATCCGGATCGTCGCCCGTGGCATAGACGTGTCGGCCCCAGGCGGTGTTGCGCAGGATATAGGACATCACCGCCACCAGCGCGATCATCAGGAACACGGCATAAAGCACCTTGACCCCGCCGGGGTTGAACGACCCGCCCCAGAATTGCAGGATCGGCGCGCTTTCGCGCACGTCCTGGCTGCGGATCGTCTCATTCGCCGAGAAGATGAAGTTGGACGCGAGCAGGATCTGCCAGGTGCCCAGCGTGACGATGAAGGGGGGCAGTTTCATGCGGGCGATCAGGAAGCCGTTCACCGCCCCCATCGCGGTGCCCAAGCCCAGCCCGATCATCACCGCCAGCGTCGGCGGCACGCCATAGCGGAACGACATCTGCCCCATCAGCACCGACGAGAACACCGCGATGGCCCCCACCGAAAGGTCGATACCCGCTGTCAGCACCACGATGGTCTGCGCGCAGCCGAGGATCCCCACGATGGCGATCTGCTGCAGGATGGTGGAAAGCGTGCCTGCCTTGAAGAAATTCTCGGACAGGAACCCGAACACCACCAGCGCCACCACCAGCACGATCAGCGGCACGGCGGAGGGTGTCTGGTGCAGCCAGTGCTGGATGCGCTTCAGGGGGCTTTTGGGTTCGTGAAATTCGGCGACCTGTTCCGAGGCGCCCGTCAGCCCCTCCTCGAAACCGGTGGCCGCCTTGGCGTCGGATGACATGGCGTCCCTTCCCTGGCCTGTGATGTCGGACAATTCTTGCGACCGTCCCCCCGTTCAAGGGGCGGCGCGTGGGCCGCCCCCGAGGGTTCAAGCGTCGGTCAGGTCGCGAAGCACATCAAGCGTCGCGGCAGGGGCGCATCAGCCCCAGCACAGCTCCAGCCCCTTGACGGTGTCGATGCTGTCGATCCCCGCCGCGGGCTTGTCGGTGATCAGCTGCACGCCGGTGTCAAAGAAATCCTTGCCCTCGGAGGGCGCGGGTTTCGTGCCGTCGGCGGCGAACTTGGCGATGGCCTCGATCCCCAGCGCGGCCATCAGCAGCGGGTATTGCTGGCTGGTGGCGCCGATCACGCCGTCCTTGACGTTGCGCACGCCGGGGCAGCCGCCATCGACCGACACGATCAGCACATCCTTTTCGCGGCCCACGGCCTTCAGCGCCTCATAGGCGCCGGCTGCGGCGGGTTCGTTGATGGTATAGACCACGTTGATGCCGGGGTCCTTGGCCAGCAGCGCCTCCATCGCCTTCAGCCCGCCCTCCTCGTTGCCCGCCGTCACCTCGTTGCCCACGATGCGCGGATCGGTCTCGTCGCCCCATTTGTTCGGATCGGCAAGGTCGATGCCAAAGCCCTGCAGGAAGCCCTGATCGCGCAGCACGTCCACCGAGGGCTGGCTGATCGCGAGGTCCAGCATGGCGATCTTGGCCGCTGCCGCCTTGTCGCCCAGCGTGGCCTTCGCCCATTGGCCGATCAGAAGGCCCGCGCGGAAGTTGTCGGTGGCAAAGGTCGCGTCGGCCGCGTCGATGGGTTCCAGCGGGGTGTCCAGCGCGATGACCAGCACACCCGCCGCACGGGCGGCGGCAACCGAATCGGTGATCGCCTTGGTGTCGGACGCGGTGATCAGGATGCCCTTGGCGCCATCGGCCACGCAGGCCTCGATGGCGGCCACCTGGCCCTCATGGTCGCCGTCGATGCGGCCCGCGTAGGATTTGAGCGTCATGCCCATCTCGGTGGCCTTGGCGGTGGCGCCTTCCTTCATCTTCACGAAAAACGGGTTGGTGTCGGTCTTGGTGATCAGGCAGGCCGAGGTCTGCGCCATGGCGGGGGCCGCTGCCATCAGGGCCAGCGCCGCAGCGCCCCAAAGGGCCTGTGTCGTCCGTGTCATCCGTAATCCTCCCGAGGGTGGCAGGCGACTGGTCCTGCCGGTTGCCGTGGTTGCGCCGCGCGGTTCTGCGCCGTTGCCCCGCCACATCGCCTGATTCCCGCCCTTGCGTCAATATAAATAAATCACTTTGATTTAATATTGACAGCACCCGCCGCCACCGCACAGTCTGAAGGGGCAAGAACGCCCCCGATACCGCAGGTGACGGCCATGTTGATCGGACTCCCCTCGTTGCTCGGACCCGACCTGTTGCGCGCGCTCAGGGCGATGGGGCATGGCGACGAGATCGCGCTTGTCGATGCCAACTATCCCGCCGAGGATCACGCCCGCCGCCTGATCCGTGCGGATGGCGTGGCCCTCCTGCCCCTGCTGGAGGCGATCCTGACCGTGCTGCCGCTCGACCATGCCGCCCCCGCCATCCTGCGCACGGCCGAGGGCAACACACCCCCCGACCGCGCGCCCGTCCATCTGGCGCTGGACGCCACCTGCGCACGCATGGCCCCGCTTACGCCCGTCACCGCCCTTCCCGGCACCGATTTCTACCCCCGCGTGCGCACCGCGCATATGGTGGTGGCGACCGGAGAGGCGGCACTTTACGCCAACATCATCCTGCGCAAGGGCGTCATCCGCCCCGCCGCCACCGCCGCATGAAGCTGGACGGCGACCCTCCCGCCCCCGAGGGCGATGACGCGGGCCCGCGCGGATCGAACCAGGCCGGGATGCGGGCGCACAACGAACGGCTGGTCCTCAGCCTGGTGCGCCAGAACGGGGCGCTTGCGAAATCCGACATCGCGCGGATGACGGGCCTTTCGGCGCAGACGATCAGCGTCATCATGCGCGCGCTGGAACACGATGGCCTCTTGCTGCGCGGCGAACCAGTGCGCGGCAAGATCGGCCAACCCTCGGTGCCCATGCGGCTTGCCCCCGAGGGGGCGCTGTTTCTGGGCCTGAAACTGGGGCGGCGGTCTGCCGACCTGACTTTGATCGACTTTCTGGGCCGGGTGCGCTCCACCGAGCGGCGCACCTGGCGCTATCCCACCCCGGATGCCGTGATCGCCTTTGTGCGCGACGCCATGCCCCGGGTGCTGGCGGGCCTCTCCGGCCCCTTGCGGGCGCGGCTCGGCGGGATGGGCGTCGCGATGCCGTTCCAGCTGTGGGATTGGGTGGGTTTCATCGGCGCACCGCAAGCGGCAATGGACGCCTGGCGCCACCGCGACATCGGCACCGAACTGGCGGCGCTCACGGGCCTGCCCGTCTATGTGCGCAACGACGCCACCGCCGCCTGCGGCGCGGAACTGGTGTTCGGCACGGGCGAGCGGCCGCGCGATTTTTTGTATTTCTACTTCGGCTTCTTCGTGGGCGGCGGCCTTGTGCTGAACGGCCAGTTGCACACGGGCCGCACCGGCAACGCGGCGGGCGTGGGGCCGATGCCGGTGCCGGGCCCCGGCGGCGGGATGCGCCGCCTTCTGGACGTGGCCTCGCTCTATACCCTCGCCACGGCGATGGAGGCGGCGGGCGAGGCATCCGATCCGCTCTGGCACGATCCCTGCGCCTGGCCCGTGAGCCCCGCCCTGCTCACAGCCTGGATCGCCGATGCGGGCGAGGCGCTGGCGGCGGCGGTGATGAGTGCCGCGGGCCTGCTGGAACTGGAGGCCGTGCTCTTTGACGGCTGGATGCCCGCCCCGGTGCGTGCGGCCATCACCGAGGCGACTGCGCAGGCCTTCGCGCGCCTCGACCCCGCCGGAATCACGCCCCCCGCGTTCCGGCAGGGCAGCATAGGCCCGGATGCGCGTGTGCTTGGGGCGGCGGCGGTGCCCCTGTCGCTGCGCTATCTGATCGACGGCTGATCAGCCGGGATCGCGCGCATCCACCATGCCCCCGGCATGGTTGCCGCTGGCCAGCGCCTCCAGATCGAGGCCCGCCGTGCGGCAGGCCGCCCGGATCGCCTCCGCCTCGGGCGTTGCCAGCCGCAGCGCCGTCACCGCCTCCTCCACCGTCACCGGGCGGAACCGCACCGCCGATCCGGGGCGCATCTGCGCCAGCGCCGCCAGATCGGCCCGGATCACCGTGCCGATGCGCGGATAGCCCCCGGTCGGTTGCCGGTCGGCCATCAGGACCAGCGGAACGCCGTCGCCGGGCACCTGCACCCCCCCCGGCGCGATGGGTTCCGACAGCACGTCATGCCCCCGCGCATGGGTCAGACGTGGCCCCTCCAGCCGATAGGCCATCCGGTCGCTGCGGGGCGAGAGGGTAAACCGCTCCGCATCGAACATCGCCCGCGCGGCGTCGGTGAAGGCCTCGGCCTGCGGCCCCGGCACATAGCGCAGCACGCCGGGCAGGGGGCGCGGCAGGGCCAGGCCCAGATCCGGTCCGGGCGGCCCCGCGGTGCAGGGCAGCACATCCCCCGCCTGCAACGCCCGCCCGCCAAAGGGCCCGATCCCGCTCCGCAGATGCGTGGCAAGGCTGCCCATCACCGGGGCCAGCGCGAACCCGCCCGCCACCGCCAGATAGCCCCAGACATGCGACACCCCCGGCACCACGCGCAGCACCTGCCCCGGCCCCAGCATCAGCGCGCCGCAGTCGGGCATCCCCGCGCCATCCCGCGTCACCGCAAACCCCCGCGCCGAAAGGCCCACCCGCAGGGCCGCATCCTGCGCCTGCACCTCGATCCCCCCCGGCCCGATCTCCACCGCCGCGCCCACGCCACGCCCCGCGAGCAGCCCCGCCTCGGCATGGCCGATCCAGTCCATCGGCCCCGCAGGCGTCACGCCATAGCGCTGCCAGCCAAGCCTCCCCGCGTCCTGCATCGTGCAGAGCGGCCCCGCCCGCAGGATGCGCAGACCCGTCATGCCGCGACCCGTCACCCTGGCACCCGCCGCGCCAGCACCCTTCCCGCCGCCGCCTCGGCCTCCAGCGCATGAAAGGTGGTCAGGTCCACCGGATCGAACCGCAACCAGTCCCCCGGCGCCATCAGGACCACCGGATCACGCCCCGGCGCAAACATCCGCTCCGGCGTCCGCCCCAGGATGTGCCAGCCCGAGGGCATCGCCCCCCCGGCCACGATCGCCTGCCCGCCCGCCACGATCAGACTGCCCGCCGGGATCAGATCGCGCGGGCGGGGCCTGCGGGGCAGCGCCAGTGCCTCGGGCAACCCGTCCAGATAGGCCCAGCCCGGCGCGAACCCGTACATGCACAAGCGGTAGGTCGCCCCCAGATGCAGCGCCGTCACCCGCGCGGACGACAGGCCCGTTGCCTCTGCCACATGGCCCAGATCCTCTGCCAGTGCCGGATCGGCGCAGGCCGGCAAGAGCCATGTCTCCCCCCCCGCCGCATCCCCCACCGGCCGCAGCAGTGCCGCCTCCACCCGCGCCAGCAGCGCGGCCCGCGGCAGGATCAGCGGATCGTAATGCACCATGAGCGCGGCATAGGCGGGCACGCATTCCACCAGCCCCGCCAATGCCTCCGCCGACAATGCCGCATCCAGCGCCAGAACCCGCGCGCCGACCCCGGCATCGGACCGGTCCCCGAACCGCACCAGCAGCGCACATTCGCCAGCGTCACGGATCACCGGCATGCGGCCGCCCCGGCAAAGGGCCGCACGCCATGCCCCGCCGCCCGCAGCGCCGCCCGCAGCGCCCGCGCGATCCCGACCGATCCGGGCGTATCGCCATGCACGCAGATGCTGTCCATCGGCAGCGCCAGCCGCACCCCGCCCTCGGCGATCACCCCCCCCGCCTCCAGCATCGCGAGAACCCGCTCCGTGACGACACCGGCATCATGGATCACCGCACCGGGCCGCTCACGCGGCATCAGGCGGCCATCGGGCAGATAGGCGCGGTCGGCGAATATCTCGTGCACGCCGCGCAGGCCCAGCACCTCGGCCGCACCCACGGCCATCGACCCGGCCCGCGCCAGCACCGCCAACCCGGCATCCACCGCCCGCACCGCCCGCGCAATGGCCCGTGCCACCCCGGCATCCTCGCTCGCCAGATTGTACAGCGCCCCGTGCGCCTTGACATGGCTGACCCGCACCCCGGCCAGCGCGGCGATCCCGATCGCCGCCCCGACCTGATGCGCCACCAGCCGCTCCAGCTCCGCCTCGGTCTGCGGCACCACCACCCGGCCGAACCGCGCCGGATCGGCATAGCCCGGATGCACCCCCACCGCGACACCCCGCGCCGCCGCCATCTGCATCGTGGCGAACATCGTCTCCGGGCTGCCGGCGTGGGCGCCGCAGGCGACATTGGCGCTGGTCACGATGTCCAGCATCGCAGCGTCGTCGCCCATCCCCTCACCCAGATCGGCGTTCAGATCCATCTCGCGCATGGCGTTCCCCCAGGCCCGCCAGACTGGCCCAGCCACCCCCCGAGGGCAAGCCAAAGGGGCGGCCCGTCGCCGGACCGCCCCCCCGATTTCCATTACCCGCACTCAGGCCAGATCGAACCGGTCCGCGTTCATCACCTTGGCCCAGGCCGCCGCGAAGTCGCGGACGAAACGCCCTTCGTTGCCCGCCGAGCCATAGACCTCGCACAGCGCGCGCAGTTGCGAGTTCGAGCCGAACACGAGGTCCGCCCGCGTGCCGGTCCAGCGCAGATCGCCCGTGGCCCGGTCACGCCCCTCATACACGCCCACCGCATCCGGCGAGGCGCGCCAGACGGTGCCCATGTCCAGGATGTTGGCAAAGAAATCGGTGGTCAGATGGCCGGGCCGGTCGGTCAGCACGCCATGCGTCGCCCCCCCGGCATTCGCGCCCAGCACCCGCAGGCCGCCCACCAGCACCGTCATCTCGGGTGCGGTCAGGGTCAGAAGCTGCGCGCGGTCCACCAGCATCTTTTCCGCCGAGACGGTGAACTCCGCCCGCTGCCAGTTGCGGAACCCGTCCGCCTCCGGCTCCAGCGCCTCAAAGCTGTCCACGTCGGTCTGGTCCTGCGTGGCATCCGTGCGGCCCGGCGCGAAAGGCACTGTGATCTCGTGCCCCGCCGCCCGCGCCGCAGCCTCCACCGCCGCCGACCCGCCCAGCACGATCAGATCGGCCAGCGACACGCGCTTGGCCCCGGCATTCGCGTCGAACGCCGCCTTGATCCCCTCCAGCACGCCCAGAACGCGCGCCAGTTGTGCGGGCTGGTTCACCTCCCAATCCTTTTGCGGGGCCAGCCGGATGCGGGCACCATTGGCCCCGCCCCGCTTGTCCGACCCCCGGAAGGTCGAGGCCGAGGCCCAGGCCGTGGCCACCAGTTCCGCCGTGGTCAGGCCCGACCCCAGGATCTGCGCCTTCAGCGCCGCGATGTCGGCCGCGTCGATCAGCGGGTGATCGACCGCCGGAACCGGATCCTGCCAGATCAGATCCTCGGCCGGAACCTCGGGGCCCTTGTAGCGCACCTTCGGCCCCATGTCGCGGTGGGTCAGCTTGAACCACGCGCGGGCGAAGGCATCGGCAAAGGCGGCGGGGTCCTGATGGAACCGGCGCGAGATCGGCTCATAGATCGGGTCCATCCGCATCGCCATGTCGGCGGTGGTCATCATGATGGGCACGCGCTTTGTCGGATCATGCGCGGCGGGCGCGGTATTGCCGTCATGCAGCGTCTCCGGCTGCCATTGCCAGGCGCCTGCGGGGCTTTTCACCAGTTTCCATTCGTTGCCGAACAGCACGTCGAAATAGCCCATGTCCCAGCGGATGGGGTTCGTGGTCCATGACCCTTCCAGACCGCTGCCGATCTGGTCGTCGCCGATGCCCGTGCCATGGCGACTGATCCAGCCAAGGCCCATCTGTTCCAGCGGGGCCGCCTCGGGGTCCGCGCCCACCAGGGCCGCATCGCCCGCGCCGTGGCACTTGCCGAAGGTATGGCCGCCTGCGGTCAGGGCCACCGTCTCTTCATCGTTCATCGCCATCCGGGCGAATGTCTCGCGGATATCGCGGCCCGAGGCCACCGGATCGGGCTGGCCGTTCGGCCCCTCGGGGTTGACGTAGATCAGGCCCATCTGCACCGCAGCCAGCGGGTTTTCCAGCACCCGGTCGCCGGTATAGCGGGCATCGCCCAGCCAGGTTTCCTCGGCGCCCCAATAGATATCCTCCTCCGGCTCCCACACATCCGCGCGGCCGCCGCCAAAGCCGAAGGTCTTGAACCCCATCGACTCCATCCCGACGTTGCCCGCCAGGATCATCAGGTCGGCCCAGGAAATCGCGTCGCCGTATTTCTGCTTGATCGGCCACAACAGGCGCCGCGCCTTGTCCAGGTTCACGTTGTCGGGCCAGGAGTTCAGCGGCGCGAAGCGCTGCGTCCCGCTGCCCGCCCCCCCGCGCCCGTCACCGGTGCGGTAGGTGCCCGCCGAATGCCAGGCCATGCGCACGAACAACGGGCCGTAATGCCCGTAATCCGCAGGCCACCACGGCTGGCTGTCGGTCATCAGCGCGGTCAGGTCACGCTTGAGCGCCACATAGTCGATCCCCTCGAAGGCGCGGGCATAGTTGAAATCCGCCCCCATCGGATCGGATTTGGCCGAATGCTGGTGCAGGATCTTCAGGTTGATCTGCTCGGGCCACCAGTCCGCGTTGCTGCGCAGGCTGTGCGTCACATGCCGGGCCGCCCCGTGCAGCACCGGGCATTTCCCGGCCGCGCTATCGTTTCCGTCCATTGATCTCTCCGATTCTGCTGTGCAGGGGCCGTGACAGGAGACTTGACCGGGGCCAAACCCCCGTTCCCCGCGTGATGGCACGGGCAGAGCCCGTCCCGCGATGACATGACCCTAGCAGAGAAGGTCCATTAGTTTAAGTTGTATTTTCTGATACCCACGATAAGCTGGTCTTATGAAAAATCTCACCCTCAAACAACTGCGCTATTTCGAGGCCCTCGCCCGGCATGGCCATTTCGGCCGCGCCGCCGATGCCTGCGCCATCTCGCAGCCCGCGCTCTCGATGCAGATGCAAGAGCTTGAGGCCACTCTCGGCACCCCCCTTTTCGACCGCGGCGCGCGCCAGGTTCACCTGACCAGCTTTGGCGAAGCTTTCGCGCCCCGCGCGCGCGACATCCTGCGCGCGGTCGATGAGCTGGAAAACCTTGCCCGCGCCGCACAGGACGGCCTCGTGGGCCGCCTGCGCCTGGGCATCATCCCCACCGTGGCCCCCTATCTCTTGCCGCGAATCATCGCCAGCCTGACCCGCATGAACGCCGATCTCGACATCCACATGCGCGAAACCATCACCCCCAAGCTTATGCAGGACATCACCGCAGGCACGCTGGACGCCGCCATCGTGGCCCTGCCCGTCTCGGAACCGGCCCTGACCGAAGTCGCGCTTTTCACCGAAGCCTTCGTCCTCGTCCGCCCGGCCGAGGATGCCGGCAAACCGGTCCCCGAACCCGAGGCGCTGCGCGAAATGCGCCTTCTCTTGCTGGAGGAAGGGCATTGTTTCCGCGATCAGGCGCTGGCCTTTTGCAACCCGTCGGGCAGCGCGCCCCGCGAGCTTCTGGATGGCAGCTCGCTCACCACATTGGTCCAGATGGTCGAGGCGGGCATCGGCGTCACGCTGATCCCCGAAATGGCGGTGGCGGTGGAAACCCGCGCGGGCACCGTCAGCGTCGCGCGCTTTCGCGATCCGCAGCCCAGCCGCCGCATCGGCATGATCTGGCGCCGCAGCAGCCCGCTGGCCCGCCAGTTCCTGCAGGTGGCCGAGGTGGTGCGCCTTGCCGCCGAGGCAGGCCCTCAGGCCACCACCGCCACCGTCACCGCCGCATAGAACACCGCCGTCGCCGCCAGCACGAACACATGCCAGACCGTGTTGTGATGCGGCATCCGTTCCCACAGGTAGAACGCCACCCCCGCCGTATAGATCGCGCCCCCCAGCACCATCAGCAGCACCGAGGCCGGGGGCAGCGCGGCCATAAGGTCGCCCCCCGCCACCATTCCGGCCCACCCCATGCCCAGATACAGCGCCAGCGCCGGCCAGCGGAACCGCCCCGGATCCACCAGCTTCAGCACCACGCCGATGCCCGCCGCCGCCCAGACCGCCGCCACCAGCCCCGTGCCCTGACCCGTCAGCAGCGCAAAGGGCGTGTAGGTGCCCGCGATCTTTACATAGATCGCCGCATGGTCCATCCGGCGCAACAGCCAGGCCCAGTCCGGCCGCCGCACCATGTTGTAAAGCGCCGAACACAGGATCATCGCGGCCAGCGTGGCGCCATAAACCGCCGCCCCCGCCACCGACGCCACATCCCCCCGCTGCGTGGCCGCCAGCACGATCAGCACCGGCACCGCCGCCGTCACCAGCGCCAACCCCGCCACATGCACCACCGCATCCGACCTGTATTCGGCGCGGGAATAGCTGGTTCTGGGGGGCATCCGTTGTATCATGCCCCGAGCATAGCGCCCCTTTCCGGCGCAACAATGACACCCACCCTGCGCCCTGATGCAGAACCGTCACATTTCCGTGGTCATGTGCCGCGCGATCCATCAGGAGGCTCACATGGACACCCGCGACGAACCTGCCGAAAATGGTGCCGAATGGCTGGCCTCCGAACTGGCCGACCTTCTGGACGAGGACTATGAGCTTGAGCTTGAGGACGCCACGCTGAGCCGCGAGATCGCCAAACTCTACAAGTCGCGCCACCAGGACGGCCTTGACCGCCTGACTTATCTGCAAACCCTGATCCGGCTGCAATCCGAACTGATCAAGCTGCAGGATTGGGTGGTGCACACGAAACAGCGCGTCGTCGTGCTGTTCGAGGGGCGCGACAGCGCGGGCAAGGGCGGCGTCATCAAGCGGATTACCCAGCGCCTGAACCCCCGCGTGGTGCGCACCGTGGCCCTGCCCGCGCCCAGCGACCGCGAAAAGACCCAGTGGTATTTCCAGCGCTACGTCCCCCACCTGCCCGCGGGCGGCGAGATCGTGCTGTTCGATCGGTCGTGGTATAACCGCGCCGGGGTCGAGCGGGTGATGGGCTTTGCCACCGACGATCAGGTGGAACAGTTCTTTCACGACACGCCGGAGTTCGAGCGGATGCTGATCCGCTCGGGGATCAGGGTCGTCAAATACTGGTTCTCGATCACCGACGAGGAACAGCAGATGCGCTTTCTTATGCGCATCCACGACCCGATGAAGCAGTGGAAACTCTCGCCCATGGACCTGCAAAGCCGCGTGCGCTGGGAACACTACACCAAGGCCAAGGAAGAGATGTTCGCCCGCACCAACATCCCCGAGGCGCCGTGGTATATCGTCGAGGGCAACGACAAGAAACGCGCGCGGCTGAACTGCATCGACCACTTCCTGTCGCTGATCCCCTATGAGCCTGTGCCGCATGAGGAAATCACCCTGCCCGACCGCGTGTTCAACCCCGATTACGAACGCGCCGTGCTGCCGCCCGAGCTTTATGTGCCCTCGAAATATTGACCTCGCCGCAGGTTGACGGGCTGCGGGCGTTTGTCGTTTTCTCCGCCCGCCGAGTTTCCAGACAGGATTGACCCCATGCGATTTGCTCCGATGGCCCTTGGCCTTGCCCTCGCCGCCGCCCCCGCAGCCCGCGCCGACGAGATCGCCGATACGCTGCGCAGCGCGCTTGCCGCCTATGAGGCCGGCAACGACACCGCCGCCCAGCAGGACATCGCCATCGCCCAGCAGTTGCTTCAGGCCAAAAAGGGCGCGGCCTTCGGCGCCTTCCTGCCCGAGGCGCCCGCCGGATACACCCGCACCGTCAACACCGACATGAACGCCGCCCTGATGATGATGGGCGGCGGCACCGGGGCCGAGGCGCGCTATGACGGCGACGCGGGCAGCTTCACCATCACGATGACCGCCGACAACCCGATGATGATGGGCTTTGTCGGCATGTTCGCCAACCCCGCCCTGATGGCGCAGATGGGCAAGGTCACGCGCATCGGCGGCCAGATGGTGCTGGACCAGAACGGAGAGCTGACCGCCGTGGTGGACAACCGCATCCTCGTGCAGGCCAGCGGGGGCGACGCCGGGGCGATGATGGCCGCGATGCAGGCGATGGATTTCGCCGGTCTGGCCAGCTTCGGCCGCTGACGCGCCATCCGTCCGCCGCGGGCAAATGCGAACAATTGGTAAATTCGCGCCCGGAAGCCCATGATTTCAAACGGGCGGCGCGGCGTCCCACGATGGGACACCCCGCCACGCCACCTGCGGGCGCGGCGATTCCGGCTTCCCCGCCCGGCACCCATCGGCTATCCCTTCCCCCATGCGCTGGACCATCCCGAACATCCTGACCACGCTGCGCCTCTTGGCCGCCCCGGGCGTCGCGGTGATGTTTCTCTACTTCCACCGCCCCTGGGCCGACTGGTTCGCCCTCGCCCTGTTCGTCTCCGCCGCGATCACCGACTTTTTCGACGGCTACCTCGCGCGCCTGTGGCAGCAGGAATCGAAATTCGGCGCGATGCTCGACCCCATCGCCGACAAGGCGATGGTGGTGATCGCGCTTCTCATCATCACCGGCTATTCCGGCATGAACCCCTGGCTGATCCTGCCCGCCACGGTGATCCTGTTCCGCGAGGTTTTCGTGGGCGGCCTGCGCGAGTTTCTGGGGTCCAAGGCGGGCCTGCTGAAGGTCACCCCCCTCGCGAAATGGAAGACCACCGCCCAGATGATCGCCATCGCCGTGCTGTTCCTCGGCACCGGGCTGGAACATGTCGAGGGGATCGCCCGGCGCGGCATGACGACCGACCAGTATGCGGCGGCGGTGTCGGCGGGCCTTGCCGATCCCATCCGCTCCTGCGGGATGCGCGGCTGCTCCTCGGTCGCCACGAACGTGGGCCTCGCGCTGATCTGGATTGCGGCAGTCCTGACGGCGATCACCGGCTGGGACTATTTCCAGAAATCGCGGCCCTACCTGCGGGATGATCCGAAATGACGCTGACGGTCCTCTATTTCGCCTGGGTGCGCGAACGCATCGGCCTGCCGCGCGAGACGGTCCGGACCGAGGCCGCCACAGTGCGCGACCTGATGGCCGAACTGAGCGCGCGTGAGGACCGCTATGCCCTGGCCTTCGCCGATACGGCCAGCCTGCGCGTGGCAGTGGACCAGGTGCTGGCCGATTTCGACGCACCCCTCGCGGGCGTGCGCGAGGTGGCGTTCTTTCCTCCGATGACGGGGGGCTGAGCCCCATGCGGATTGCGGTGCAGGCGGACGCCTTCGACATCGGCGCCGAAACCGCCGCCTTCGCGGCGGGCGCGCCGGGTGCGGGGGCGGTGGTCACCTTCACCGGCCTCGTGCGCGACAATGGCGGCTCTCTGTCGGCGATGGAGATCGAGCACTACCCCGGCATGACCGAACGCGCGATCCGCGCCCATGCCGAGGCGGCGATGGCCCGCTTCGCCCTCACCGACTGTCTGGTCATCCACCGCCACGGGCACCTTGGCCCCGGCGCACCGATCATGATGGTGGCCACCGCTGCCCCCCACCGCGCCGACGCCTTTGCCGCCGCCGAGTTCCTGATGGACTATCTGAAATCCCGCGCGCCGTTCTGGAAAAAGGAAATCGGCGCGGATGGTGCGGAATGGGTGGCCGCGAAAGAGGGCGACGAGGCCGCGCTCACCCGCTGGTAGGCAGGCGTGCCCGGTCGCCGCGACACGGTTTCTTGCAAGAAACCGATCCGGAAACTTGCAAGTGTCAGGTGCCGCGTCCCGGCCGCGCAGCCGCCACGATCCGGTCGCGCGTTACCCCATCGTCTCAAGACAATGCCTGCGGAAGGCGCGTTTGAGCATGTCCAGCTCCGCGCGCAGCAGATCCATCTCCGCGCGGATATCCTCTTCCAGCGGGACGCCGGCGACGATGGTGAAATGCGCAAGCCGCGCGCCCGTTTCGGCATCCCGCAGGATCACCGTCTGGACGCCCTCGGACAGTGCCGCCACCGGGATCGGCAGGCGCACCGCGTGGTCGCCCGGCCGGTCGGGCACAGGCACCACGGTCAGCCCGGGCAGCACGGTCTCCAGATGCAGCGCCTCGATACGGGGCGTGGTGGCGGCGCCGGTCAGCACCCCCTCCCACACCCCGGCCCGGATGCGCGTCTGCGTCAGCGTGATCTCGGTCATCGGGCCCTCATATCTCGGCGCGCGGGCGGCGGCTGACCATCACGTCGCGCAGGATGATCTGGTTCATCTCGGGGCCTTCGAAGATCAGGTCGATCCACATCTTGTCGGCCCGCTTTTCCTTGACGTTGGAATAGGCGAGGTCGAATTCCACCGTCACCTCTTCCGACGCGAGCGGCAATTCACGCACGATCTGCTCTACGTTCGGCCCGTGCCGGATGTTCAGCCTTGCAAAGATCTCCAGCGGTTTCTCCATCTCCACGATGGCATCCAGCCGGATCAGGTGGCGCAGGCGCAGCCCGTCCACCGACGCGGGTGGCAGATCAAGCACCAATGACAGGAACGACCCGTCGAAGCGGAAAACGTCCAACCGCAGGCCGAAGGGTGCCAGATCAGATTCGCGGGTGTTCCTGATCTGGCGCACGGTCAGTTCCGAGCGCCGGCAATCGTGAAAGATCGTGGCACCCTCGGCCACCTGCGCCTTGCCGGGAACCGAGGCGATGCCGGGCACCGGGATCGGCCCGCGCCACATCTCCGGCCGCCACACCCAGTCGGCCCCCACGGGCCGGCGCAGCGCGTTCGATCCGATCACCGGCAGCGCCAGCCGGTGGTCGGCCTGGTGGATCACGCGGTCCAGTTGCCGCCGCAGTCCCCAGGCCCGGCCACGGAACCGCCGCAGCGTGGTGAGGTCCATCGCATCGGCGCTGTCGGCAAAGGACTGCCAGCGCCGAATCGCGCTGCGATGCAGCAGCCGATCCAGAAAACCGTCAAACCCCTTTGCCATCTTCCGCCCCGCGCCCCTCCCTTCGTTCTCGCGCATCCGCATTGTCGCCGCAATGGAAACGATTGTCGAATGGCCGGAAACACTTCACAGGCTGCACGGTCCAGTTGAAGAACGGGTAAATCCGCCTTCAGGCATCCCGGTTGGCCGCGCGCATCGCCCGCACGAAAGCTCCGATCATCTGCCGACCGGCCTCGGCTGACAGCGCCGTGCCAAGACCCCCAGCAACCGAGAGCGTTACCAGCCGCCCCCCCACCGCGACAACCGCGCGCCAGGTCTCGCCCGCCTCGCCGCGCGCGGCGCGGTCGGTCAGCCGCACCAGCACCGCGCCGTCGGCCTGCAGCACCTCATGCACCGTCACGCTGCCCGCGCGGCCCGCGCGGCTGAGCGCCGCGCGCCCCTCGTCGGAGGTGAAGAACGCCGCAAGCGCCTCGGCATCCGGGTCGGTCCCGCCGGCACTGCCCGGGCCCGCCACCGTGGCCGTCAGCAGCGCGGGTGCCCCCGGCGCGCCCATGCATCGCGCGAAGGCCACGAAATCCGACGCGCCCACGCGGGCCACGGCATCTGGCGCCACGCAGAACCCCTGCGGGGCAGCGACAGCAAGTCCCGGCGCGCCCTCGGCCCCCAGGTTGACCGTCCTTGCTCCGCCGCCTCCGCCGCCGAGGCAGCCCGACAGCGCAAAGGCTGCGGCCAGCCCTGCGGCCTTACTGGTCCATATAGACATGGCGTTCATCACGCGCCCCCGGATGCGTCACCGCCCCAAGCCGGGCCCCGCCCACAAGGCGGGCATATTTCCACAAGGCCCCCGTGGCATAGGCGGTTTCGCGCGGGCCTTTCCAGTCGGCCCGCCGCGCGGCCAGTTCCTCATCGCTCAGTGCCACCGACAATTCGCCCGTCAGCGCGTTAAGCGTGATCACGTCACCATCGCGCAGCAGGGCAATCGGGCCGCCATGGGCCGCCTCCGGCCCCACATGGCCCACGCAGAACCCGCGCGTGGCCCCCGAGAACCGGCCGTCGGTGATGAGCGCCACCTTCTTGCCCATGCCCTGACCGGACAGGGCGGCGGTGGTGGAGAGCATCTCGCGCATTCCCGGGCCGCCGGCGGGCCCCTCGTTGCGGATCACGATGACCTCGCCTTCCTTGTATTCGCGCGCCTTGACCGCCTCGAACGCATCCTCCTCGCATTCAAAGACGTGGGCGGGGCCGCTGAATACCTGCTCGGCCTCGCTCATCCCCGCCACCTTCACGATGGCCCCCTCGGGCGCGAGGTTGCCTTTCAGGCCCACGACGCCGCCGGTCTTGGTGATCGGTGTGGTGACCGGATGGATCACCTTTCCGTCCGGCTCGCCCCGGATCTCCTCCAGGCTTTCGCCCAGGGTCCGGCCGCTGGCGGTCAGGCAGTCGAGGTGCAAAAGGCCCGCGCGCGCCAGTTCCTTCATCACCACGGGCACGCCGCCCACCTCATACAAGTCCTTGGCCACATACTGGCCACCCGGCCGCAGGCTGACGAAATAGGGCGTGTCGCGCATGATGTCGGCCACGTCGAACAGGTCGAAATCAATCCCCGCCTCATGCGCGATGGCGGGCAGATGCAGCGCCGCATTGGTGCTGCCCCCGGTGCAGGCCACCACGCGGGCGGCATTCTCCAGGCTCTTGAGGGTCACGATATCGCGGGCACGGATGTTCTTTTCGATCAGGTTCATCACCGCCACCCCCGACGCCTCGCAAAACTGGTCGCGACTCTCATAGGGGGCGGGGGCGCCCGACGAGTTGAGGAGTGCCAGGCCGATCGCCTCGGACACGCAGGCCATCGTGTTGGCGGTGTATTGCGCGCCGCAGGCCCCCGAGGACGGACAGGCCACCCGCTCCATGATCTCCAGTTCCGCCTCGGACATGCTGCCTGCCTGCACCTTCCCCACGGCCTCGAACATGTCCTGCACGGTGATGTCGCGGCCCTGATAGCGGCCCGGCAGGATCGACCCACCGTAAATGAACACGCTCGGCACGTTCAGGCGCACCATCGCCATCATCATGCCCGGCAGCGACTTGTCGCAGCCCGCCAGCCCCACCAGCGCATCATAGCAATGCCCGCGCATGGTCAACTCCACCGTGTCGGTGATCGCATCGCGGGATGCCAGCGACGACCGCATCCCCTCATGCCCCATCGCAATCCCGTCGGTCACCGTGATCGTGGTGAACTCGCGCGGGGTGCCGCCACCCTTTTTCACGCCATGCTTCACGATCTGCGCCTGCCGGTTCAGCGCGATGTTGCAGGGGGCGGCCTCGTTCCAGCAGGTGGCGACGCCGACCCAGGGCTGGTGGATTTCCACTTCGGTGATCCCCATGGCGTAGAAGTAGCTGCGGTGCGGCGCGCGGGCGGGGCCTTCGGTCACATGGCGGCTGGGAAGTTTCGATTTGTCGAAACGCTGGTTGGTCATGGCGGTCCCTCCCCGGAATGGCTTTCGGCGCAGGGATAAAGGGCCGTGGCGGGACGGGCAAGCCGGGATTGCACGGGGGCGGCCGCGACCCTAGGCTTGCCGCAGCATGGGGGAACAGATGCGCGCGACCACCAGCCTTGCCGCCTTGGAAAAACTGGGCCGCGTGCGCCTCTCGCGCCACTTCTTCCTGCGCGATTTCCTGTATTCCGAGATCGGCAGCTTTCACGCCATCCCCAACCTGCCCGAAGACGCCGACTTGCTGGTGGCGGCGGGCACACGGATGGCGACCGAGCTGCCTGACCCGCTGGTGGAAACCTTCGGCCCCATCGCGGTGCGGTCCTCTTACCGCAGCCCCGCCGTCAACGCCTTCGGCAACGCCCATGGCCTGAATTGCGCTGCGAATGCGGCGAACCACGCCGGGCATATCTGGGACCGGCGCGATGCCAAGGGCCGCATGGGGGCCTGTGCCTGCATCGTCATCCCGTGGTTTTCGGATCAGTATGACCGGGGCCGCGACTGGCGCGATCTGGCCTGGTGGATCCACGATCACCTGCCCTATTCCGCGATGCAGTTCTTTCCCAAACGCGCGGCCTTCAACCTGACCTGGCGCGAGGATCCTGCGCGCCGCATCACCTCCTACGCGACACCCCGGGGCACCCTCCTGGTCAGCGGGGCCGAGGCCCCACCGGACCGCGCCAACGGCTACCGCGACTTCCCGCCCTTCCGGGGGATCGCCTATCCTGTCGCGACCTGGGACCCCGGCGCGCCGTAGCGCGCCATGAACGTCTCCACCGCGCCCCGGATCACCCGCGCGCGATCCGCTTCCGTGATCGGCAGGTTGACGCCAAAGACGATGCGATGGAACAGATCGGCCTTGCACAGTTCGGCAAACTGGTCGGCGGCAAGGGCGGCGTCATCGCAGACCAGATCGCCGCGCGCCACGCGGTCCAGGATATATTCCTGCAACACGCCCTTCGCCATCGCCGGGCCGCTTTCGTAGAAATCGCGCGCCAGTTCGGGAAAGCGGTCGGCCTCGGCCACGCACATCCGGAACACCCGCATCCCGAATTCCGACGTGAAAAACTCCACCATCCGGCTCGCCGCAATGGTCAGCGCCTTCGCGGGGCGCATCGAGGCGTCGATCAGCGCCTCAGCCTCATTCGCCTGGCGGCAGCATTCGAACTTGGCCACCTCCAGGAACAGGAACCGCTTGTCGGCAAAATAGGCATACAGCGTCGCCTTGCTCACCCCCGCCTCGCGCGCGATGTCATCGACGGACGCGCCCTCATACCCGTCGCGCATGAATACAAGGCGGGCGCCGGCCAGCACCTGCTCGAACTTGCGGCCCCGTTTGGCGGCCATCTGCGGCGCTGCACCCATCACGTTCTCCCCGCCGCAGCATAGACCGGACGGTTCAATCGGGGCAAGCGCCGCCATCGGCAGACCCCGGGTCACTTGCCCGTGCGGCATCCCATGGCCGGCCCGGGCGTGGCGGGCGACGCGCAGCCCTGCGTCACCGGGGCGGGCGTGCCGAAATCCAGCCGCGGCAGATCGAACACGAGGCTACCCGCCATCGCGGGCAGGGCGGACAGGGACAGCGCGGCAAGCGCAAGGCGGATCGTGGTCATGGCGGTTCCCTTCTGAACTGATCGGTTTAGATTACATTAACTGAACCGAGTCGTTCAGTTTGTCCAGCAAAAACTGAACCGTCCGGTTCAGATAAATCGTGGGCTTGCCGCCAGGATCACGCAGCCCTAACTTAGAATCATTCCAAAAACCCGGAGCCCCCGATGATTCCCGGCCTGTCCAACCGCCGCCGCTTCCGCGACCTGTCGGAACAAGAGGTGCTGGCCCTCGCCATCTCGAACGAAGAGGATGACGCGCGCATCTACCGCAGCTATGCCGAACGCCTGCGCGCCGCCTTCCCATCCTCCGCCGCTCTCTTCGACGGTATGGCCGCCGAGGAAGACCAGCATCGCAAGCGCCTGATCGACCTGCACCGCACCCAGTTCGGCGAGGTGATCCCGCTCATCCGGCGCGAGCATGTGGCGGGCGCCTATGCCCGCCGCCCCGTCTGGCTGACCGAGAACCTGGGCCTCGACCGCATCCGCGCCGAAGCCCACGCGATGGAGAACGAGGCGCGCCGGTTCTATGAGGCCGCCGCCGCCCGCACCTCCGACGCGGGCACCCGCAAGCTCTTGGGCGACCTCGCCGCCGCCGAGGCCGGGCACCAGAAAACCGCCGACCGCCTGACCGAGGAACACCTGCCCGAGGATGCCCGGCAAACCGAGGATGACACCCGCAAACGCCAGTTCCTGCTCACCTGGGTGCAGCCGGGCCTTGCGGGGCTGATGGATGGCTCGGTCTCCACCCTCGCCCCCATCTTCGCCACCGCCTTCGCCACGCAGGACCCGGCGACGACCCTGACCGTGGGCCTTGCCGCCTCGATCGGGGCGGGCATCTCGATGGGCTTCACCGAGGCCGCGCATGACGACGGCGTGCTGTCGGGGCGCGGCTCGCCCTGGAAGCGCGGCTTTGCCTCGGGCATCATGACCACGCTGGGGGGCCTTGGCCACGCGCTGCCCTACCTCATTTCGGATTTCTGGACCGCCACGACCATCGCCATCATCGTGGTGTTTGTGGAGCTTTGGGCCATCGTCTGGATCCAGATGCGGTTCATGGAAACCCCCTTCCTGCGCGCCACCTTCCAGGTTGTCCTGGGCGGCGCGCTGGTGTTTGCTGCGGGGGCGTTCATCGGGGGGGGCTGAGGGCCATGTATCGCAAGGGCGAGGTTTCCTATCAGCCGCTGCCGCTGCCAGACCGCGTGCAAAAGCCCGATGATGCGGCACTTGCCGATGCCACGGCCTTCCTCGCCTACATGAAGAAACGCCATTCGGTGCGCCAGTACGACACCCGCCCCGTGCCCGAGGCCATCATCACCGCCGCCATCGCCGCCGCAGGCACCGCGCCCTCGGGGGCCAACCACCAGCCCTGGCATTTCGCCGCCATCGCAGACCCTGCCATGAAGGCCCGCATCCGCACTGCCGCCGAGGAGGAAGAGCGCGAATTCTACGCGGGCGGCGGGGGCGATGAATGGCTGGCCGCGTTGGAACCCGTGGGAACGGGGCCCGAAAAGCCGCATCTGACCGATGCGCCCTGGCTCATCGTCATCTTCGCCCAGCGGTATGGGATCACCGAGGACGGCACCCGATACAAGAATTACTACGTCCCCGAAAGCGTGGGCATCGCCACCGGTTTCCTCATCGCGGCACTGCACCACGCGGGGCTCGTCTGCCTCGAACACACCCCCAACCCGATGAAATTCCTCGGCCCCCTCTGCGGCCGCCCCGACCATGAAAAGCCCGTGATGATCCTGCCCGTGGGCTGGCCCGCCCCCGATGCCACCGTCCCCGCCGTGGCCAAGCGCAAGAAACCGCTGAACCAGATCCTCACCGTCTTCGGCTGAAACCGGGGGGTCTTGCGCCCGCCGCAGACCACGCTAATCTTGAGCATACCTCGGGGTGCCCTGACAGGGCTGAGATGCGGCAACGCGAACCCGTCGAACCTGAACCGGCTAATACCGGCGGAGGGAAGGTGCATGGATCCTCCTGCCCGACTCCGCCCGTCGCAATAGGAGCATACCATGCGGACCTTCCTTGCTGCGGGTTGCCTGATGATCGCCACCACGGCGACGCTCGCAACAGCAGACACCCCCACCCTGACCGTGCTGACCTACGACAGCTTCGTCTCCGACTGGGGCCCCGGCCCCGCCATCAGGGCGGCGTTCGAGGCGAAATGCGCCTGCACCCTGCGCCTCATCGGGTCGGGCGACGGCGCCGCCCTCCTCGCGCGCGTGCAACTGGAAGGCGCGCGGTCCGAGGCGGATGTGGTCCTCGGCCTCGACACGGCGCTGACCGCGCAGGCCGCCGCCACCGGCCTCTTCGCGCCCCACGGCCTCACCGGCACCTGGGACCTGCCGGTGACATGGGAAGACCCCCTCTTCACCCCCTATGACTGGGGCTGGTTCGCCTTCGTCCACGACACCACCCGCCTGCCCGAGCCCCCCACCTCCTTTGAGGCCCTCGCCGCCTCGGACGCCCGCATCGTGATCCAGGATCCGCGCTCCTCCACGCCCGGCCTCGGCCTTCTTCTCTGGGTTCAGGCTTCGCACGGTGACCGCGCGGCCGAGATCTGGGCGGGCCTCGCGGACAACATCGTCACCGTCACCCCCGGCTGGTCCGAGGCCTACGGGCTCTTCCTGGCGGGTGAGGCCGACATGGTGCTGTCCTACACCACCAGCCCCGCCTACCACCTGATCGCCGAAGGCGACGCGACCAAGGCCGCCGCCCCCTTCGACGAAGGCCACTACCTCCAGGTCGAGGTCGCGGGCCTCCTCGCCGCCGCCCCCAACCCCGGCCTCGGGCGCCAGTTCCTGGCCTTCCTCGGCACCGATGCCGCGCAATCCATCCTGCCCACCACCAACTGGATGTATCCCGCCCGCACGCCGGCCGCAGGCCTGCCCGACGGGTTCGAGACGCTCCTCAAACCCGAAACATCCCTCCTGATGACGCCGGAGCAGGCGCAGGCGGCCCGAGGCCCCGCCCTCGACACCTGGCGCCGCGCCCTGTCGCAATAACCCTGCCTTCTTCTGTCTCCAAATATCCCACGGGGGTCCGGGGGTGTGAAACCCCCGGACACCGATGCAGCAGGCCACCCTCACCATGCCGCGCCCCACCGCCGCCATCGCGCTTGCGCTGATCGCGCTCACGCTCGCCCCGGTCCTGGCCCTCGCGGGCCGGGTCCCGCTCACGCTCGCCCTCTCCGCGCCCGATCTCGCCGCCATCCGCTTCACGCTTCTCCAGGCGCTCCTCTCCGCCGCGATCTCCACCGCCCTCGCCATCCCCCTCGCCCGCGCCCTTGCCCGCAGGCGCTTCCCCGGTCGCGCGGCCCTCATCACCGCCCTCGGCGCACCCTTCCTCCTGCCCGCCCTCTCCGCCGTCCTCGGCCTCCTCACCGTCTTCGGTCGCGCGGGCTGGGTCAACGCGGCCCTCGCCGCCCTCTCCCTCCCCCCCGTCTCGATCTACGGCCTGCACGGGGTCGTGCTCGCGCATGTGGTCTTCAACCTGCCGCTGGCCACGCGGCTGATCCTCTTCGGCTGGGCCGCCATCCCGGCCGAACGCTTCCGCCTCGCGCGCGCGCTCGATTTCACCCCCGCCGCCACCTTCCGCCATCTGGAGGCGCCGATGCTGCGCGGCCTCATCCCCGGCGTGTTCCTCACCATCTTCGCCATCTGCCTGACCAGCTTTGCCGTCGCCCTCACGCTCGGCGGCGGCCCCCGCGCCACCACCGTGGAACTCGCCATCTACCAGGCGCTCCGCTTCGATTTCGACCTGCCCGCCGCCGCCCGCCTTGCCCTTGTGCAGCTGGCGCTGTGCACCGCGGCCTTCCTTGCCGCCCGCCACCTGGCCGTCGCCGCCGCCTTCGGCGCGGGCCTCGACCGGGCCGAGCCTCCGCCCGCTCCGCCCGGCTGGCGCGCCGCCGCCGATGCCGCGATCATCGCGCTGGCCACTCTCGCCCTCGCCCTGCCCATCGTCGCCATCGCGTGGCGAGGCCTGCCCGGCCTTTCCACCCTGCCGCCCGAAGTCTGGGCCGCCGCCGCCCGCTCCATCGCGGTCGCCCTCGCCGCCGCCACCACCACCCTCGCCCTGGCCCTGCCGCTTGCCCTCGCCGCCGCCCGTGGCCCGGCACTTCCCGCCCTCGCGGCCACCCTGCCGCTGGCCACATCCGGCCTTGCCCTCGGCACCGGGCTTTTCCTCATCCTGAACCCGCTGATCCGGCCCGCCGACATCGCCCTGCCCGTCACCGTGCTGGTCAACGCGCTCCTCACCCTGCCCTTCGCCTTTCGCCTCCTTCTGCCCGGCGCGCAGGCGCTCTTGCCGCATGACCGCCTCGCCCGCGCGCTGAACCTCTGCCCCTGGGCCCGGCTGCGCTGGGTCACCCTGCCGCGCATGGCCCGCCCCTTGGGCTTTGCCGGGGGCCTCGCCGCCGCCCTCGCCATGGGCGACCTCGGGGTGATCGTGCTCTTCGCGGGTGAGGGGAACCCGACGCTGCCCCTGATCGTGCACCGCCTGATGGGGGCCTTCCGGATGGAGGCCGCGGCCTCCGCTGCCCTCCTCCTCATGGCGCTCTCCTTCGCGCTCTTTGCGCTCATCGACCGGATCGGACGCCATGCTGCACCTTGACCGCCTGACGCTGACCCAAGGGCCGTTCCGCCTGACCGCCGACTGGCAGGCGCCCGCCGGCGCGCGGGTGGCCCTGATCGGCCCCTCGGGTGCGGGCAAATCCACGCTCCTGAACGCCATCGCGGGCTTTTTGCCCCCCACCTCGGGCCGCATCCTGTGGCAAGCGCAAGACCTTGCCCCCCTGCCCCCCGGCAAGCGCCCCGTCTCGATCCTGTTCCAGGACCAGAACCTGTTTCCCCACCTCAGCATCACGCGCAACCTCGCGCTTGGCCTCTCGCCCGCGCGCCGCCTCTCGGCCGCCGATGCCAGCCGCATCGACCAGGCGCTTGCCCGCGTCGGCCTGGCAGACCTTGGCCCTCGAATGCCCGCCGCGCTTTCGGGCGGCCAGCAATCGCGCGCTGCCCTCGCCCGGGCGCTTTTGCGCGCGCGCCCGATCCTTTTGCTGGATGAGCCCTTCGCCGCCCTCGGCCCCGCGATGAAATCCGACATGCTGGACCTCGTGGCCCAGATCGCCACCGACACCGGCGCGACCGTCCTTCTCGTCACGCATGACCCCGCCGACGCCCGCCGCCTCTGCCCGCTCACCTGCCTTGTGGCGGATGGCGCCGCCCATCCGCCCCAGCCCACCACCGCGCTCCTCAACGATCCCCCCCCGGCGCTGGCCGCCTACCTCGGCACACCATGACGCCGCGTATCCCGTGACAGACGGCACCGGGCGGGGCAGATTGCGCCCCAGTCAGGGAGGACGCCATGGAATACCCGCATCTCTTCACCCCGCTGAACCTTGGCCACGTCACCCTGCCCAACCGCGCCCTCATGGGGTCGATGCACACGGGGCTGGAGGAGACGGGCGACTGGAACCGCGTCGCGGAATTCTACGCCGCCCGCGCGCGGGGGGGGGTCGCGCTCATGGTTACCGGCGGCATGGCCCCGAACCGCGAAGGCGGCGTGTTCCCGGGGGCCGCGGGCCTTTACACGCCCGAGGACATCGCCAACCACCGCACCGTCACAGCCCGCGTGCACGATGCAGGCGGCCGCATCGCCATGCAGATCCTGCACGCGGGCCGCTACGCCTATGGCAAGGATTGCGTCAGCGCCTCGCCGCTGAAATCCCCCATCAGCCCCTTTGCCCCCCGCGAACTGGACGAGGCGGGGATCGAAAAACAGATCGCCGACATCGCCACCGCCGCCGCCCGCGCCCGCGAGGCGGGCTATGACGGGGTCGAGGTGATGGGGTCCGAGGGGTATTTCCTCAACCAGTTCCTGGTGCGCCATACCAACCACCGGACCGATGGCTGGGGAGGCAGCTATGCCAACCGGATGCGCCTGCCGGTGGAAACCGTCGCCCGCGTGCGCGCCGCTGTCGGCCCCGATTTCATCGTGATCTACCGCATCAGCCTGATCGACCTGATCCCCGACGGCTCGACCTGGGACGAGGTGATCCTGCTGGCCAAGGCCATCGAGGCGGCGGGCGCCTCCATCCTGAACACCGGCATCGGCTGGCATGAGGCGCGCGTGCCCACCATCGCCACCTCCGTCCCCCGCGCGGCCTTCGCCCACCTGACCGCCCGCCTGCGCCCCGAGGTGACCATCCCCGTCATCACCTCCAACCGCATCAACACGCCCGAGGTGGCCGACGCGATCCTGGCCGCGGGCCAGGCCGACATGGTCAGCATGGCGCGCCCCTTTCTGGCGGACGCCGATTTCATGGCCAAGGCGCGGGCGGGCCGCGCGCGCGACATCGCGCCCTGCATCGCCTGCAACCAGGCCTGCCTTGACCATACCTTCGCAGGCAAACTGACCAGCTGCCTCGTGAACCCCCGCGCCTGCCATGAAACGGAATTGGCCTATACCCCCACCGACAGCCCCCGCCGCATCGCGGTCGTGGGGGCGGGGGCGGGCGGGATGATGGCGGCGCTGGTGGCGGCCGAGCGTGGCCACCATGTCACCCTTTACGAACAGGGGGCCGAGGTGGGCGGCCAGTTGAACCTCGCAAAGCAGGTGCCCGGAAAAGAAGAGTTCCACGGCCTCGTGGACTGGTTCCGCCACCGCATCGCGCAATCCACCATCGACCTGCGCCTGCATACCTCACCCGACCCCGAGACCCTGCGCCCCTATGACGAGGTCATCGTCGCCACCGGCGTCACCCCCCGCGACCCCGGCATCCCCGGCCAGGAGAACGCGCTTGGCTATGCCGAGGTGCTGCGCGGTGCGCCGGTGGGCCGCCGCGTGGCCATCGTGGGCGCGGGCGGCATCGGGTTCGACGTGGCCGAATTCCTTGTGCATGCGGGCGAAAGCCCCACCGAACACCCCGACCTCTGGCGCCGCGAATGGGGCGTGGGCGACCCGGCCACCACCCCCGGCGGGCTTGCCGAAAACGGCCCGCAACCCGAACCCCCGGCGCGCGAGGTGCACCTGCTGCAACGCAAGGCCGAAAAGCCGGGGCGGGGTCTGGGCAAGACCACCGGCTGGATCCACCGCGCCGCCCTCGCGATGAAATCCGTGCGGATGCAGGGCGGCGTGGCCTATGAGGGGATCACCCCCGAGGGCCTGCACATCACCCACGGCCCCGAACGCGAGAACCCCTCGCTCCTGCCCGTGGATACGGTCGTCCTCTGCGCAGGCCAGCTTCCCAACCGCACCCTCTCGGATGCGCTCACCGCCGCAGGCATCGCGCACAGCCTCGTCGGTGGCGCGGATGTGGCCTCCGAACTCGATGCCAAGCGCGCCATCGACCAGGCCGCACGGCTGGCCGCACGCCTCTAGACGCACCGATGTCCGCGTGGCGCCTGCCCTCCCCCGCGCGGGGCGGGGACGGCTGTGGCCGCACCGTTCACGCCGATGCCGCCGTTTCCGTGCCCTGAACGATCCCGACAATTCCCCGCCATCGTCGCGCAAGCGCCGTCATCCTGCCCGATTTCAGGGTCAAACCATCGCAAAGCGGTGCCACCGTCTGCCTGGGGAATACAATGGATCGACTGACCGAGATGGAAGCCTTTGCCACCGTGGTGGACCAGGGCGGCTTTACCGACGCGGCCAAGAAGATGGGGATATCCAAATCCGCCGTCTCCAAACATGTCTCGGCGCTGGAGGCGCGGCTGGGGGCCCGCCTTCTGAACCGCACCACCCGCCGCGTCTCACCCACCGAAATCGGGCTGGCATATTACGACCGCGCCCGCCGCGTGCTGAACGACGCGGGCGAGGCGGACGCGCTGGTTACCTCCATGCAATCCGCGCCCTCGGGCCTCCTGCGGCTCTCGGTCGCGACCGACTTCGGGGTGAACCTGCTGTCGCCGATCCTCGGCGATTTCCTTCTGGAATACCCCGACATCACCGTGAATATGGTGCTGAACAACCGCTATGTCGAACTCATCTCCGAAGGCTTCGACCTCGCCATCCGTGTGGGCGACCTTGAGGACTCGAGCCTGCGCGCGCGCAAGCTGACCGAGACCACCAAGCGCATGATCGCCTCGCCCAGCTACTTCCAGCGCTACGGGCGGCCCCTGAAGGTGGACGACCTGAACGAACACAAACTCCTGCACTACTCCAACCAGGCCAACGGCAATGTCTGGCGCGTGCCTACTCCCTCGGGCGAAAAGCGCCAGGTGCGCACCGCCGGTTGGCTGACCGTCAACGACGGCCAGTCCCTCTTGAACGCCGCCATCTCGGGCCTGGGCATCGCCTACCTGCCCTCGTTCCTCTATGCCGACGCGATGCGCGCGAGGCAGGTCGAAGAGGCCATCCCCGGCCTGCCGGTGGAGATCCTCGGGATCTACGCCGTCTATCCGCCCGGCCGCTTCACCCAGCCCAAGGTCCGCGCCTTCATCGACTTCCTCGCGCGGCAGTTTGCCGACAAGGGCCCCGACAACTGGTAGCGCCTGATTCTGCCCCGAATCGCGCCCTTTCCATCCCGCCCCGGATGCGCGACAACGGCGAAAAAGCAGGAGGCCCCGATGCCCGACCCGCGCGCCCCGCGCCTTTGCGTCCTGATCGACGCCGACAACGTTCCCGCCAACTACGCCGAGGCGATCTTTGAAGAGATCGCCGCCCTGGGCGAGGCCTCGGTCCGCCGCATCTACGGTGACTGGTCCGCGCAGCGCCTGGGCGGCTGGGCGCGCAAGGTGGCGGCCCTCGGCCTTGTCGCCGACCAGCAGTTTTCCAACACCAAGGGCAAGAACGCCTCCGACATCGGCCTGGTGATCGCCGCGATGGATTTCCTGCATTCGGGCCTGTTCGACGCCTTCGTGCTGGTGTCATCGGACAGCGACTTCACCCGGCTGGCCGCCCGGGTCCGCGAACAGGGCCTCGATGTCTATGGCATCGGCGAAAAGAAAACACCCGAAGCGTTCCGCATGGCCTGCAAGCGCTTCATCTATGTCGAAAACCTCTCGGCCCGCGAAGACCCGCGCGACGCCCCCCGCGCCCAGGACCCCGCTCCCGAACCCACCCGCGAACCCGGCCGCAGCGGTGCGCCCGTCAAGGAACCCCCGGCCAAGGCCATCCCCCTCATCATCGCCGCCATGCGCGCCATCGACCCCGAGGGCGAGTGGTACTCGCTGGGCCAGGTCGGCCAATACATCACCCAGGCCGTCCCCGACTTCGACACCCGCACCTACGGGTCGGCGAAACTCTCAGACCTCGTGCGCAAGATCAGCCGGTTCGAGGTGAAACCGGGCCCGGGCGGGCAGCTGCTGGCACGGGATGTGGCGTGAGGCGCTTGGCATCGCGGCGCAGTCAACACGATCTTGGCTGTACTGGGAACTTGACCTGAAGATTAACTTTTGAGACGCTGCTCGCAAATTCCGGTTTGTCGAGGTTCATATGCTGAAAGCGCTTTCCCCCATTGCCTTCGTCGCAGGGCTGATAATATCTTCAACTGCGAATGCGAAGCTGTGCGACTACAGACCGAGCCAATTACTAGGGGCGGGCGGCACAGCCGCTGTAGCAGGTGCTGGAGGGGCGGCCGCTGGTGTAGGCGCTGCTGCTAAGGCAGCCGGTGTTTATACGCTCGTGCATGCCACAACCGGCGCCACCATGGTAGGTGGCACTTGGGCTGGTGCTTCAGCCGCTGGCACCGCGGGCATCATCGGTGGCACTGCTGGTTTGTTCGGCACGGTTGTTGCTGTGATCACGGCTCCAGCGACCATTATTGCCGGGGCGGTGACTGTCGCAGTCATCGGCACATTCGAGGGTGCCTGTTACTTTGCAGATACCCGCATAACCGAATTCTCAGAAATCGACGCCATCGTGAGGGACATCGCCAAGACTGCCCCTCCTTCGCTCTTCAAATACATGCCGCACAGTGGCCAACGGTATCATCCCGCAATCAGAGTGCGTGATCCCGACGCGAGTGGCGTGCGCTATGATGTGTATGAGGTCCGCAACCTATACATTGTGAATGGGATGCTTATGCATCGCGATTGGGGGTTTAACACAAAGATTGGGCTGGTCGGGATGATACAGCCACCGAAATCAGATAAGCCTGATGAGTAGCGCCGGCGCCCCCCGATTCCAGCGCTCCCCAAACCTTGTCTATGCCCCACGCCCTGCTCATCGACGGCGAGAATCTCTCCTCGGCCCATGCCCCGGCGATCCTCGCCGCCGTGCCGCCCGATGCGCCGGTGCGCCGGGTCTATGGCGATGTGGCGCGGCTCAACGGTTGGCTGTCGGTCCCCGGCCTGCGCACGGTCCATGCGACGCCCGGCAAGAACGCGGCCGACATCCTTCTGGCCATCGAGGCCGTGCATCTGGCCTGCACGGGGGCCGCACGCCACTTCGCCATCGCCACCTCGGACACTGGCCTGATCCATCTGGTGCAGCACCTGCGCGAGGCCGGAAAGACCGTGACCGTTCTGGGCGCGGACATCACCGGCCCCGCCCTGCGCGCCGCCGCGCACCGGTTTGTCTGCCTGAGCCCACCGCCCGAAAAACCCGTGGCGCTACCCCCGCCCAAACCGGACCTGCGTCAGTTCGTGATGGGTGAAATTCGCAAGGCGGGGTCCGAAGGCTTGCCGGTGACCCACCTCAACACGCTCGTCCAGCGTGAATTCGGGACGAGGATCGGCACGCTGCCCGAAAAGACCTGGCGCGCGTGGCTGACCGCGGACAGCCGCAAGGCGCTGTTCGACTGCGATCCCAAAGGCCCCGATGCCCGGGTCCGCCTCACCCGGCACCCCGCCCCGCCCCCCGATTCGCGCGCCATCGGTTAACGCCCCGAACCTGCCCCGTGTCGGGACGGAAACCCGACGCAGAGCCGACGCAAACCCGACGCTTGCCATACGCCGTTTTTCGCGCAGTCCCCGCAGGTTACCCCCCCGAACGCCCCGCCACACCCGCCCCCCCACCGCGCGCTGCCCACCCCCCCCTGACCGCAACGCCCCGCGTTAACGGGTGCCGCGATTGCATTCCCGCCCCCCCCGGCTTATCTCCTCCCCGACCCGCCCGGAGGCCGCGATGAACTGGATCACCAACTACGTCCGCCCCAAGATCAACTCGCTCTTCTCCCGCCGCGAGGTGCCCGAGAACCTGTGGACCAAATGCCCCGAATGCGGGACAATGCTGTTCCACCGCGAACTTGCCGACAACCTGAACGTCTGCACCAGTTGCGACCATCACATGGCCATCACCCCCCGCGACCGGTTCAAGGCGTTGTTTGACCACGGGATTTTCACCGAAGTGAAGGTGCCCGAACCGCTGGCCGACCCGCTCGTGTTCAAGGACCAGAAGAAATACCCCGAACGGCTCAAGGCCGCGCAAAAGGCCACCTCCGAAAAGGACGCCATGCTGGTTGCCGAGGGTGAGCTTTTGCGCACCCCCATTGTCGCCGCGGCGCAGGATTTCGCCTTCATGGCGGGGTCGATGGGCATGTATGTGGGCAACGCCATCCTCGCCGCCGCCGAACGCGCGGTCGAGCTGAAGCGCCCGCTGGTCCTCTTTTCCGCCGCCGGGGGTGCGCGGATGCAAGAGGGCATCCTGAGCCTGATGCAGATGCCCCGCACCACCGTCGCCGTGCAGATGCTGCGCGAGGCGGGCCTCCCCTATGTTGTGGTCCTGACGCATCCCACCACAGGCGGTGTGACCGCCAGCTACGCCATGCTGGGCGATGTGCAGATCGCCGAACCCAACGCGCTCATCTGCTTCGCCGGCCCCCGCGTCATCGAACAGACCATCCGCGAAAAGCTGCCCGAGGGGTTCCAGCGCGCCGAATACCTGCTCGACCACGGCATGCTCGACCGCGTGACGCACCGCAAGAACCTGCGCGACGAACTGGCCACGATCCTGCGGATGCTGCTGCGCCAGCCCCCCGCCATCCGCGGCGACCTGCCCGCCCCCGAAGCGCCCGCAGCCCCGGCGGAGCCCACGCCAGCGTGACCCTGACCTCGGACCTGATCCTGCAACGGATGATGACCTTTCACCCCAAGGTCATCGACCTGACGCTGGACCGGATGCACCGCATCCTGAAGGCATTGGACCATCCCGAACGCCACCTGCCCCCGGTCATCCACATCGCGGGCACCAACGGCAAGGGATCGACCCAGGCGATGATCCGCGCGGGGCTGGAGGGGGCGGGCGCGCGCGTCCATGCCTATACCTCGCCGCATCTGGCACGCTTTCACGAACGCATCCGGCTGGGCGGCACGCTGATCGCCGAGGATCACCTGACCGCCCTTCTGGACGAATGCATGGCCGCCAACGGAGACGCGCCCATCACGTTCTTCGAGATCACCACGGCGGCCGCCTTCCTTGCCTTCGCGCGCACCCCTGCGGACTGGCTGCTGCTGGAGGTGGGCCTTGGCGGCCGCCTCGATGCCACCAATGTGGTGGATCGCCCCGCCCTCACCGTCATCACCCCTGTCAGCCTGGATCACCAGCACTATCTGGGGGATACAGTCGCCCTGATCGCAACCGAGAAGGCAGGCATCCTGAAGCGCGGCGTGCCTTGCGTGGTCGGCCCCCAAACCGCTGACGGCATGGCCGCGATCGAGGCGCGCGCCGCCCGCCTCGGGGGGGGGGGGGGGGGGGGGGGGGGGGGGGGGGGGGCGGGGGCGCGCGCCGCCCGCCTCGGCGTGCCAATGCTGGCCCATGGCCAGCATTGGCACGCCTATCCCGAACGCGGCCGCCTGGTGTTCCAGGACGAGAACGGCCTGCTGGACCTGCCCCTGCCCAACCTGCCCGGCCCCCACCAGATCGACAACGCCGGGGCGGCCCTCATGGCGCTGCGCGCCCTCGGCGTGGGCGACGCAGAGGCCGCCGTCACCCGCGCCGACTGGCCCGCCCGGATGCAACGCCTGCGCCGGGGTCCGCTGGTGGACCTTGCTCCGGGGGTGGAGTTATGGCTCGACGGCGGGCACAATCCGGCAGGCGGGCAGGCCCTCGCCGCCACCCTTGCCGCCATGCCCGCACGCACCACCCACGCCATCTGCGGGATGCTGAACACCAAGGATGTGGGCGGCTACCTGCGCCCCCTCGCCCCGCATCTGGCAGGCGTCCACGCCGTATCGATCCCCGGCGAGGCGAACACCTTGCCCGCCGCCATCACCGCTGCTGCCGCCCTTGCCCAAGGGATCCCGGCACATGAGGCCGCGAGCGTGGCCTCGGCCCTCGCCGCCATCACCACTGCCACCCCTACGGCGCGCGTCCTGATCTGCGGCTCTCTCTACCTCGCCGGGGCAGTGCTGCGCGAGAATGGCTGACCCGCCTGCGACCCTGCGTTAACGTTTCTTATACCAAAGCCGGGCCATCCTCTCCGCATGTCCCGCGCGTTCGCCGAATCCGCCCTGCCGCTTTTCCCCGCCGCCCCCCCGGGCGACGCGGATGAGGCGATGCCGCGCGCCCTGCCCGAACGACTGCCCTCCTACATCGGCGACCACCGCAAACGCCTGCGCGCCAGGTTCTCCGAAGGTGGCGCGCAGGCCATGCCCGATTATGAACTGCTGGAGCTGATGCTTTTCCGCACCATCCCCCGGCAAGACGTGAAACCCCTCGCCCGCCGCCTGCTCGACACTTTCGGTGACCTCAACCGCGTCGTCACAGCCCCCCCGGCCCGGCTGATGGCGGTGGAGGGCGTGGGGGAGGCCGTGGTGCAGGACCTCAAAATCCTCGAAGCCGCCGCACAGCGCATGATGCGCGCCCGCGTGATGCACCGCCCGGTCCTGTCGTCCTGGGACGCGCTGCTCGACTATTGCCACACGGCCATGGCGCATCGCGAAACCGAACAGTTCCGCGTCCTCTACCTCGACCGCAAGAACGTGCTGATCGCGGATGAGGAACAGGCCCGCGGCACCGTCGATCACGTGCCGGTCTACCCGCGCGAGGTGGTCAAGCGCGCCCTCGAACTCAACGCCTCCGCCCTCATCCTGGTGCACAACCACCCCTCGGGCGACCCGACCCCCTCGCAATCCGACATCACCATGACCGCCCAGATCCAGGACGCCGCCGCCGTCCTCGGCCTCACGCTCCATGACCACCTCATCATCGGCAAGGGCCGCGAACTCAGCTTAAAATCACAAGGATATATCTGACCTACCGTCCTTTCCTGATGGACCAAACATCCCACGGGTGGTGAATCCGGGGGGCGTGAAGCCCCCGGATGCACCACCCGCGCGCCGCCTCCGGTTAAGGTCTGGGATGCCGCGGCCCGTCCCAGTCCGGCACAGGCCGCAGCCAGACCTCCACCCGTCGGTTCACCTGCCGCCCCGCAGGCGTCGTGTCACAGGCCATAGGCAGCGCCTCGCCATAGGCCTCCACCCCCGGCATTTCACCAGGGGCCAGATCGGGCGCGATCCGCGCCAGCGCCGCGCGCACCGCCTCGGCCCGGCTGCGCGACAGCGCAAGGTTGGTCGCCGCCGCCCCCGAGCCGTCCGAAAACCCTGCGAAAATCAGCACATAGCCATCAAAGGCTCGCACCGCGATCAGTCGCGCCAGATCCGACAGGTTCGTCTCCGACTGCGGGTCCAGCTGCGACGATCCCCCATCGAACCGCAGGGTCAGCGACAGCCGGTCCCCCCCCTCCATCGCCGCCGCCAGCCGCTGCAACTCAGCCAGCGGCACCTCCGGCCCGGCGTTGCGGATCGCCCCCAAAAGGCGGCGGCCATCATCTGCCAGCGGGGCCTGCACCACGCGGCGGTCGATCAGGCCCGCCTCGGCCACGGCGGCCTGCGCGGCATCGCTGGCCAGAAACTCCAGAAACTCGCGCGCGATCAGGGGCAGGCGGCGGCGCGGGATCAGGATGTGCCAGGCCACCGTCAGCGGGTAATCCTCGGCCTTCACGGCAAGGGGCGTCGCGGGAAGGGGAAAGCCGCAGCTGTCGGCCAGCGGCAGCACCCGCGCCGCCCCGGCACGCGATTGCGCCGTCAAGGCCAGCGCCCAGGGGTCGCGCGCCACCGCTGCCGCCAGCAACTCGGCATCCCGGTGCGGCACCTCGACCGCCGGATCGCGCCCCAGCCGCGCGCGCACCGCATCGCGCAGCGCGCCCTCCTGCAGGCCATGCACCGTGATTGGCATGTCGGGGCCCCCCAGCCCCTGCCAGTTGTCGATCTCGCCCGCCAGTGCGCGTGCCAGATCGGCCGTGCGGGCCTGCGGCAGGCGGTTGTCCGCGGCCACCACCGGCACCAGCGCATCTGCCCCCACCGCGCGTCCGATGACCCCCGGCGGCACCTCAGACCCCAACGCCATTTCGGCCCGTCCCTCGACCAGCGCAAGTCGTGCGGCCTCGGGCGGGAAGGGGGCAAAGTCGATGTCGGCCAGGCTCTGGCCTGTCGCGGGGTCGGTCAACTGCGCGCGAAAGGCGCCCGGCACCCCCTCTTCGGCCAGCATCAGCCCACGCGCCCGGGCGAAGGCCCGCCAGAGCGGCGGCAGCAGCGCCAGCCCGGGATCGGCCGCCCCCACGATGCGCAACTTCGCCTGCGGTGCGATCAGTGCGGGGCAGGCGGGGCCGGTGCAGATCACCCCCGCCGCATCCACGGTCAACAGCCCATAGGCAGTGTCGATCCGGTAAAACTCGCCATCATAAGACCGCAGGTTACCAGACAGCGCCAGACCGCCATCACGCCCAGTCAGCGTGGCATCCTGCGCCACCGCGGCACCACTCCAAAGCGCGGCCGACAGGGCCGCAACCGCACGCCAAGCTGCCCCCATCGCCCCCCGGTCCGATCCTTGCTGCGCAGGCCGCTGTCAGTTGGCGGCCACGCTGGCGAGTGTCGTCTCGGGCAGAAGATTGTTCAACACCAGAAAATCGCCGACAGCATCACAGCCAGGCATCGCCAGAGTGACATCCATCGTGGTGACGGTTCCGGCATCGCTGTGCAGGATTTCGCCCAGAATGTCGCGGGCGCAGGTCGTGCCTGTCACTTCGGCCTCGACCGTCAGCGCGACAGGCAGCACCGGGTCTGCCGGAAAGGTATAGACCTCAGCCAGCAGCGGAACGGCGACGGATGCATCCCCCAGCACCGCGAGCCTTCCCGAGCCCGCCCGCGCGGCCTCGGCCCAGACATGGCCCGCCTCGCCATGGCGCGACGTGCCTTCCAGCGCATGCAGCTGCATCCGGTCGTCGGCCTGCCACTGGACTGCAAAGCGGCGCAGGCCGGTCAGGTCGGTGGGCACCTCGGTCTCCAGTTCGGTGCCATCCTCCAGCCGCAGGATCACACGGCCCGAAGGTTCCAGCGCCGGGACCGACAGGAACAGTGCGCCCGAGGCCGAGGTGCGCGCCGACAGGGCCAGCCCGCCGTGGCGCAGCACGACGGGCGCGTCCGGCGCGCAGGTCGCCAGCAGCACGATGTCGATGCTGGCATCCGCACCTTTCATCCCGACAAGCGATGTTTCGCAGATGGGTGCCGCTACGGTCGTCACGTCCATCGGGGCCGCATCGGGCACGGGCAGGTCGGAGCCGGGGACCTCTGTCGTCAGGGCCACCTCGACCGGTTTCGGGGCTTCCGGCACCGGCAACTCGTCGGGCATGGACACTTCTGCGGCGGACCTGGCGGCCACGGCCGGGGCGGCAAGCGCCACGATCTCGCGGGGAAGGGCGGCCGACCCCAGCTGGACCGGCGATGCGCCATCCTTTTGCACGAACTGGCCTGCGGCAACGGCGACGCCCAGAACGGCCACACCCAGACCCGCATTGCGCGCCAGCCCCCGGATGCCGGTTGCGCTGCGCGGCATCGCGGCCGCTGGGGCTGCCCCTGGCAGGGCCGATCGCAGAAAGGCCAGTCGGCCGGTAGCCTGCACCTTCAGGCCCGCCAGTGCGGCCCCGGCGGCGGGCAGGACCGCGCTCAGGGCGCCTGCCCGATCCTGCGGTGCAGCGGGCGCAGCTTTGGCGGCTTCGCTGACGGAAGGCGCCACGGAATCGGTCGCGGGCTCTGTCACGGGGGTGGCTTTCGTGCCGAGCCGCACCCGATCGCGCAGGGCCATGGCCCGTGCTCTTGCCCCTGCGGCAATACCCTTGATGTCCATTTCCGCCATAGCCGCCTCCATCCAACAGGAAAACCTGCCGGATCGGGCTAGCGGTCAAAGGCGGCGGGGACGTGGCAGAACCGGGGAATGTTTCCAGCAATGGCGGCGCCAAGATGGCACCGCCCCGACTGTTTCAGGCACTCACTGTTTCAGGCAATCGCCCCATGGCAATGCTTGAACTTCTTGCCCGATCCGCAAGGGCAGGCGTCGTTGCGGCCCGGGTTGCCCCAGGTGGCGGGGTCGGCGGCGTCAAAGCCCGCTGCGGCATCCGCCATGGCCATGGCCGGGGCGGCCAACGCTGCCGCCGGGGTCGCCGCCGCGCGCTGCTGGGCCATGTACTGTTCCAGCATCGCGCGCTTTTCCTCTTCGGTCTGCGGGCGCAGTTCTGACAGAAGCTGCGTGACGTCGTGGCGCAGCGCGTTCAACATGCTCTCGAACAGCGCGAATCCCTCGGTCTTGTATTCCGACAGCGGGTCGCGCTGCGCATGCACCCGAAAGCCCACGACCGACCGCAGGTGTTCAAGCCGCAACAGGTGTTCGCGCCACTTGGTGTCGATGATCTGCAAGAGCACCTGCTTTTCGATCGATCGCATGACCTCGCGGCCAAACCCCTCAACCTTTTCCGCCATCATGCGGTCGGCGGCCTCGGACAGTCGCTCGCGCATTGCGTCCTGATCCACACCCTCTTCTGCCGCCCAGTCGGCCACCGGCAGATCCATGCGCATCCGGTCGCGCAACGCCTGCGCGAGGCCATCGACATTCCACTGGTCGGCATAGGATTTCGGCGGCAGATAGGTGTCCACAAGATCGTCGATCACTTGCTGGCGCATGTCGGTCACGATGTCGGAGATGTCTTCGGACTGCATGATCTCCAGCCGCTGGCCAAAAATCACCTTGCGCTGCTCGTTCATCACGTCGTCGAATTTCAAGAGCTGCTTGCGGATGTCGAAGTTGCGCCCCTCGACCTTGGCCTGCGCCTTTTCCAGGCTCTTGTTGACCCAGGGGTGGACGATGGATTCGCCGTCCTTCATCCCCAGCGTGGACAGCACCTTGTCCAGCCGCTCGGACCCGAAGATGCGCATCAGGTCATCCTCCAGGCTCAGGAAGAAGGCCGAGCGCCCGGGGTCGCCCTGACGGCCCGACCGGCCGCGCAGCTGGTTGTCGATGCGCCGGCTCTCGTGCCGTTCGGTGCCCAGAACGAACAGCCCGCCTGCCGCCAGCACACGCGCCTTTTCCTCGGCATGTTCGGCCTCGATCTTGGCGCGCACCGCGTCGGGGTTGGCGGCGGGGTCGGCGGCGAGCGCCTGCATCACCTTCATCTCGACATTGCCGCCCAGCTGGATGTCGGTGCCGCGGCCAGCCATGTTGGTGGCGATGGTGACCGCGCCGAACTTGCCGGCATCGGCGACGATCTGCGCCTCCTGCTCATGTTGGCGCGCGTTCAGCACGTTGTGCACGATTCCCGCCTTTTTCAGCAGGTCGGACAGGAATTCCGATTTCTCGATGCTGGTGGTGCCCACAAGGATTGGCTGGCCCTTGGCGTTCGCCTCCTTGATCGCGGCCACGATGCCATCGTATTTTTCGCGCGCGGTGCGGAACACCTGGTCGTGGTCGTCCTTGCGGGCGACGGGGCGGTTGGTGGGCACCTCGACCACGCCAAGGCCATAGATCTCGCGGAACTCCTCGGCCTCGGTGGCCGCCGTGCCCGTCATCCCGGCCAGTTTCTCGTACAGGCGGAAATAGTTCTGGAACGTCACGCTTGCCAGCGTGACGTTCTCGGGCTGGATCGCCACATGCTCCTTGGCCTCGATGGCCTGGTGCAGCCCGTCCGACAGCCGCCGCCCGCGCATCATGCGGCCGGTGAATTCGTCGATCAGCATCACCTCGCCGTCCCGCACGATATACTGCTGATCCTTCTGGAACAGCTTGTGCGCCCGCAGCCCTTGCGTGACGTGGTGCACCAGCGTGGTGCTTTCGGGATCATAGAGCGACTGGCCCTCTGGCAGGATCCCCGCCTCGGCCAGCCGCGCCTCGATGAATTCGTTGCCTTCCTCGGTGAAGGTCACGTTGCGGGTCTTTTCGTCCAGCTTGAAGTGATCGGCCGTCAGCTCGGGGATCAGCGCATCGACCTTGATGTAGAGTTCGCTGCGGTCCTGGCTGGGGCCCGAGATGATGAGCGGCGTGCGCGCCTCATCGACGAGGATCGAGTCCACCTCGTCCACGATGGCAAAGAAATGGCCGCGCTGGTTCATCTCGTCCATCGACGATTTCATGTTGTCGCGCAGATAGTCGAAGCCAAGCTCGTTGTTCGTGGCATAGGTGATGTCGGCCCGGTAGGCCTCGCGCTTTTCGGCCTCGGGCTGGTAGGGATAGACCACCCCGGTGGTCAGGCCGAGGGCGCCATAGACCTTGCTCATCCACTCCGCGTCGCGCTTGGCCAGATAGTCGTTCACGGTGACGACATGCACGCCCTTGCCCGCCAATGCGTTCAGATAGGCGGGGAAGGTGGCGACCAGCGTCTTTCCCTCACCCGTCTTCATCTCGGCGATATTGCCCTGATGCAGAAAGATGCCGCCCTTCAGCTGCACATCGAAGGCGCGCAGGCCCAGGGCGCGGCGCGCGGCCTCGCGGCAGTTGGCAAAGGCTTCTGGCAGAAGCGCGTCAAGGCTTTCGCCATTCTTCGCCCGCGCGGCGAACTCCTCGGTCTTTTTCTTGATGCCCTCGTCGGTCAGCGCCTGAAACTCGGCCTCCAGCGCGTTGATCCGCGCCACCAGCGGGCGCACCGATTTCACCTTGCGGTCATTCGGCGTTCCGAAGACCTTTCGCGCGATCGCACCAAAACCCAGCATCATCTCTCCCCGGGGTTGCCCCGATCCGTGCCAGGCCGCCCTGACATCATCGTGTGAGCCGCGGGCTTGCCCGCCTTCACCGCCTTCCCTAGAAAAATCGGGAAGGTGCGCGTGGCAACCTGTCCCACGCGACTTGCGCGATGTAAGGGGCGGGACGGGCCAAGTCAACGTCACGCCGGGGGCGACAGGCCCGGGGATAGGGAGAGCAGGGTCATGAAACGGGCGATTTTCGGGGCGGCCTTGGCGGCCGCCGTCTTTGGCGGCGCCGGATGGGCCCAGACGGCCGATACCGTGGTCGCCACAGTCAACGGGCGCGACATCACGCTGGGCCACATGATCGTGCTGCGCGAAAAGCTGCCCCCGCAGTATCAGGCGCTGCCCGATGACGTGCTGTTCAAGGGCATTCTGGACCAGCTGGTCCAGCAGTCCGCACTGGAACAGTCGGTCGAGGGGGCCATCCCCGCGCGCGACCGGCTGCAACTGGAAAATGACCGGCGCGGCTATCTCTCGGGTGTGGCCCTGCGCGCGGTGGTGGGCCGCTCCGTCACCGATGCGGCGCTGCAGGCCGCCTATGAAGCGCGGTTCGCGGATGCCGCCCCGCAGACCGAATACAACGCCGCGCATATTCTGGTGGACGCGCAGGAAAAGGCCGCGGAACTGAAGGCGCAGATCGACGGCGGCGCCGATTTCGCCGAACTGGCCCGCGCCAATTCCACCGATCCCGGCTCGGGCCCCCGTGGCGGCGATCTGGGCTGGTTCGGCCTTGGCCAGATGGTCAAGCCCTTCGAGAATGCCGTGGTCGCGCTGCAGCCCGGTCAGGTATCCGACCCCGTGCAGTCGCAATTCGGCTGGCACATCGTGCGCCTGAACGAGACGCGGGTCGCCTCGGTGCCCAGCCTCGACGACATGCGCGACGAGCTTGCGGCCGGCATCGAACGCGAGGTGGTGGATGCCCATATCGACGCGCTGACTGCCGCCGCCACCGTCACCCGCCCCGGAGAGGGGATTGACCCCGCCCTGCTGCGCGACCTAACGCTGTTGGACAAGTGACGGGGTTGTAATCACCCCGAGGTCAGGATGGGGGCGGAGATGGGCAAGACCGACTGGAAGGCCGAGGCGAAGTCGCTGAAGAAAAAGCTGAAAAAGGCGCTGGAGCCGGTGGCTGAGGCGTTGCTGCCCAAGGCGGCGAAACCGGTCTCACCCCTCGCCCCCGGCGCCTTTCCCGACCTGCCACCGATTGCGGGGGCGGAATTCGCCGCGATCGAGGCGGGCGTGCGCTATGCCAACCGGCGCGACGTGATGCTGGTGCGGCTGGCCCCCGGCACCAGCATCGCGGGCGTGTTCACCCGCTCCTCCACCCGCTCGGGCTGTGTGCGCGACTGCCAGACGAAACTGGCGGCCAAGGTGCCTGCGGGGGCCGGGGCGGCCATCTTGGTGAACTCGGGCAACTCCAACGCCTTCACCGGGCGCCTGGGGGATGAGGCCGTGGCCGCGATCTGCGCCGCCACGGCCACAACCCTTGGCATCCCCGAGTCTCGCGTCTTCACCTCCTCAACCGGCGTCATCGGCGAACCCCTGCCGCATGACCGCATCACGGCGCGCATCCCCGACCTCGCCGCCGCCCTGACCGAGGACGGCATCGCCATGGCAGCGCAGGCGATCATGACCACCGACACCTTCCCCAAGGGCGCCACCGCCACGGTTGAGGGGGAGGGCGGCCCGATCCACATCGCAGGCATCGCCAAGGGCTCGGGCATGATTGCCCCCGACATGGCCACCATGCTCGTCTACATCTTCACCGACGCCGCCATCCCCCCTGCGACGCTGCAAAAGATGCTGGCGCGCAACGTCGATGCCACGTTCAACTCGATCACGGTGGACAGCGACACCTCCACCTCCGACACCCTCCTCCTCTGCGCCACGGGCCAAAGCGCGGCCTCGCCCCCCAAGGGCCGCGTGGCCAAGGCGTTTGAGGCCGCACTGCGCGATGTGATGATGTCCCTGGCGCATCAGGTGGTCCGCGACGGCGAGGGCGCCACGAAATTCGTGCAGGTTGCGGTCACAGGGGCGGCCTCGGACGCCGATGCCGCGCGCGTGGCCTTCGCCATCGCCAATTCGCCGCTGGTGAAAACCGCCCTTGCGGGCCAGGATCCCAACTGGGGCCGCATCGTCGCCGCCATCGGCAAATCGGGGGCCGCAGCCGACCGGGACCGCCTGTCGATCCGCTTCGGCGAACTGACCGTCGCCCGCGACGGCTGGCGCGCGCCCGAATACCGCGAAGAAGACGCCGCCGCTCTGTTCCGCCAGCCCGAGATCAACATCGCGGTGGACCTTGGCCTTGGCACTGCCAAGCGCACGGTCTGGACCTGCGACCTCACACACCGCTACATCGACATCAACGCCGACTACCGCTCCTGATGTCCCGATGGTCCAAATATCCCGCAGGGTCCGGGGGCGCGCTGCCCCCGGGGGCCTGCCATGGGAACGCCCCATGACGCTTGTTCTGGTCTCCGCCGTGGCCCTGATCGACCCCGATGGCCGCGTCCTTCTGGCGCAGCGCCCGCCGGGCAAGTCCATGGCGGGCCTGTGGGAATTCCCCGGCGGCAAGGTCGAGCCGGGCGAGACGCCCGAGGCCGCGCTTATCCGCGAACTGCACGAGGAATTGGGCATCGAGACTTGGGCCAGCTGCCTTGCCCCCCTTACCTTTGCCAGCCATGCCTATGACGGCTTCCACCTCTTGATGCCGCTCTTCGCCTGCCGGAAATGGGGTGGAACAGCGATGGCCCGCGAGGGGCAGGGGCTGGCTTGGGTGCGCCCGGAAAAGTTGCGCGATTACCCGATGCCTGCCGCCGATCTGCCGCTGATCCCGATCCTGCGCGACTGGCTCTGACCGCGCTGTTTCCAAGTTGCCCACAAAATTTGCAGGCCTCCCCGGGATTATGATGGATTTAAGAGATTACTGGGATAACTTGAACCGCATAACAGTTGGGGGACTGTCAGAATGTTGCGCACCATCACTCTGGGAAGCTGTGTGTCCATTCAGGGAATCGTCGTGGGTCAAAAGCCTGACGGGCGCCTGATGGTGCGTGTCGATCAGCGCGTATTTGTCGGAACGCCCGTCGATCCTGTCCGGCCACAGACGGCTCAGGCCACCGCCTGACGGGGCCGGGCCGCAAGGCGGCCCGGCCTTTGCGCGTTCCTGATGCAGGTCACGCCAGCCTGCGCTCAACCTCTTCGCGCTCAAAGATCTCGATCACGTCGCCCTTGCGCACATCTTCGTAGCGCTCGAAGGCCATGCCGCATTCCTGGCCCGAGATCACTTCCTTGACCTCGTCCTTGAACCGCTTGAGCGTCTTGAGCGTGCCTTCGTGGATCACCACGTCATCGCGCAGCAGGCGCACACCGGCCGAGCGGCGCGCGACGCCTTCGGTCACAAGGCAGCCCGCCACATTGCCGATCCCGGTGATCTTGAACACCTCCAGGATCTTCGCGTAGCCGATGAAGTTCTCGCGCACCTCGGCCTTCAACAGGCCCGAGGCCGCGGCCTTGATATCATCCACCAGGTCGTAGATGATCGAGTAATAGCGCAGTTCCACGCCCTTTTGCTGCGCCGATTGGCGGGCAGAGGCATTGGCGCGCACGTTGAAGCCGATGATCGGGGCCTTCGACGCCTCGGCCAGACCCACATCGCTATCGGTGATCGCCCCCACACCCGAATGCAGCACGCGCACGCGCACCTCGTCGTTGCCGACCTTTTCCAGCGCCTGCACGATGGCCTCGGCAGAGCCTTGCACATCGGCCTTGATGAGGATCGGCAGTTCGGCCACCGACTGGTCGGCCTTGGCCTTGGCCATCAGCTGCTCCAGCGTGGTCGCGGCACCGGCAGCGGCGCGCTTGTCGCGGGCGGCCTTCTCGCGGTAATCCGCAATCTCGCGCGCCTGCGCCTCGGTTTCCACCACGTTCAGCGTGTCCCCGGCGGAAGGCGTGCCCGACAGGCCCAGCACCTCGACCGGCGTCGATGGCCCGGCCTCGTCCACCCGCTCGCCCTTGTCGTTGACCAGTGCGCGGACCTTGCCCCACTGTTCGCCCACGACAAAGATGTCGCCGCGCCGCAGGGTGCCGTGCTGCACCAGAACCGTGGCCACTGGCCCCCGGCCCACGTCCAGCTTGGCCTCGATCACGGCCCCCTGGGCCTGACGGTCCGGGTTGGCGCGCAGCTCCAGTATCTCTGCCTGCAGCGCAATCGCCTCCAGCAGCGTGTCAAGACCCTGGCCCGTTTTGGCCGACACCTCGACATCCTGCACATCGCCCGACATCGCTTCGACCACGACCTCGTGCTGCAACAGGTCGGTGCGCACCTTGGTCGGGTTGGCCTCGTGCTTGTCCACCTTGTTGATGGCCACGATCATCGGCACCTTGGCGGCCTTGGCATGGGCAATCGCTTCGACCGTTTGCGGCATCACCGCGTCATCGGCGGCCACCACCAGCACCACGATATCGGTGACATTGGCGCCGCGCGCGCGCATCGAGGTAAAGGCCGCGTGGCCCGGCGTGTCGAGGAAGGTCAGCGTCTGGCCCGCATCGGTCGTCACCTGGTAGGCGCCGATATGTTGCGTGATCCCGCCCGCCTCGCCTGACACCACGTTGGTCTTGCGCAGCGCGTCCAGAAGGCTGGTCTTGCCGTGGTCAACGTGGCCCATGATGGTCACGATGGGCGGGCGCGGGCGCAGCGCCTCGGCCTTGTCCTGCACCGTGTCGATCACCTGCTCCACATCGGCATCCGACACGCGAACGGAGCGATGGCCGAATTCCTCGATCACCAGTTCGGCGGTGTCGGCGTCGATGGTCTGGTTCATGGTCACCATCATGCCCATTTTCATGAGCGATTTGACCACATCCGCCGCACGCTCGGCCATGCGGTTGGCCAGTTCGGACACCACGATGGTTTCGGGCAGCTGCACGTCGCGCACCTGCTTTTCGGCCTTCTGGCCAAAGCCAAGCGCCTTGGCGCGGGCCTTTTCCTGCTTGCGCTTCATCGCGGCCAGGCTGCGCGTGCGACCGCCTTCGCCGGCAAGCGCCTCGTTCAGCGTCAGCTTGCCGGTGCGGCGGCCCTCGTCTGCTGCCTTGGCCTTGGCGCCACGCTCACGCTCCGCCTCACGATCGCGGTCGGTCTTGGACCGGGCGGGGGGCAGGCCGGGCTTGGCCCCAGCGGGACCGCGAGGCGCGGAGTCTTCGGTCTTGGCGGGCGCAGCAGACGCGGAGGCGGGTCTCTTCGCCTCTTCGGCCTTCCGCGCGCGCGCCTCGGCCTCGGCCTTGTCAGCGGCCTCTTCCTCGGCCTTCAGGCGCTGCGCCATCTCGCGCGCGCGCTCTTCACGCTCTTTGGCCTCGATCTCCTCGCGCTTCCTCGCGCGCTCTTCCTCGCGCTGACGATCCTCTTCGGCCCGGCGCAGGGCATCCTCGGCCTCGCGCGCCTTGGCGGCGCGCAAAGCGGCCAGACGCCGCTCCATCTCGGCATCCGAGATGCCGGCGGGCCGCTTGGTCGGATCGCCCAGATGCGGGGCGGTTGTGATGGCTCCCCCACCGGACACGTTTGTGCCCGCTTTCGTCACCGGCACCACAACGCGCTTGCGTTTGGTTTCGACAACGACGCTCTTGGTCCGGCCATGGCTGAAGCTTTGCTTCACCTGTCCAGGACGTGAGGCGCCGCCGCCAAGGCCGAGGGGTTTCTTGCCGTCCGTATCGCTCATGTGGTCTTCGTATCCTTCCCGGCGGTATCTCCGCCGACGGGGCTGCCATGCGCAAATGCACGCACACCGGCCAATCTTGCCGCTTCCTCTACAACACGCGTGGTGAGTCCGCCAGCCGCAAGCGCGCCGTGTATCGCACGTTCGCGGCCGAAGGACAAACCCATTTCCCCGGCCGTCAAACAGCCGATGAACGTGCCTTCACCATCCGGCGGGCGCAGCTTGGTCTTGCCGCGCTCCGACCCGTCGCTGGCCTGTATCAGCACCCGTGCGGTGCCCTTCTCCAGCCAGTCCTTCACCTTCTCGTAGCCCGTCACGGCATCGCCTGCCTTGCGCGCCATGCTGAGCAGATCCGTCACCCGGCGCGCAAGCTGCGCCTCAACCAGATCGGACAGGCCCGGGGGCACCACGACCGGCTTGCGCGCCGCTCGGGCGAAAAGCCCCTTGGCGGCCGCCTTGTCGATGGCCGCGCGATCCGCCGCGACATAGAGCCCTCGCCCCGGCAACCTGCCCAGAACATCGGGCGCCACCTGCCCCTCGGGCCCGATGCCAAACCGGATCAGGCCCGATTTCGGCTGACTTTCGCCCGTGACGATGCAGCGCCGCTCGGGCTCATCTTGCAACTTGTCACGTCCGCCTCGGGTCATGCTGGGGCCGGGGTCCGGGGCCTCGGTCAGGCCCCGGCCTCCTCTTTGTCCTCGGCGTCGGCGTCGGCCTCGAGTGCGGTGGGATCGACCCAGCCCAGCAGGACGCGCGCGGTCATGACCATATGCTGCGCCTCTTCCAGGCTGACCTCGAATTTCTCCAGCACGCCCTCGTCCTTCTTGCGCTGGCCGTTCTCGGTGGTCCAGCCGCCGGCCAGCTCCCAGTCGGCGCAGGTGGCAAAGTCTTCCAGAGTCTTGATGCCGTCCTTCGCCAGCGCCTCCAGCATCTGCGGCGTCAGCCCCTCGAAGTTGATCAGGCTGTCGTCCACACCCAGGGCGCGGGCGGCTTCCAAAGCCTTGCGGCTCTGTTCCTCCAGGTGTTCGATGGCGCGGGTCTGCAACTCGGACGCCGTGCCCTCATCAAACCCGTCGATGGAGGTCAGTTCATCCAGCTCGACATAGGCCACCTCTTCCAGATTGGTGAAGCCTTCGGCGACCAGAAGCTGCGCCATCATCTCGTCGATATCGAGCGTGTCCATGAACAGCTTCGTGCGCTCGGCGAATTCGGCCTGGCGGCGGGCCGATTCGTCGGCCTCGGTCAGAATGTCGATATCAAGGCCGGTCAACTGGCTGGCCAGCCGCACGTTCTGCCCGCGCCGCCCGATGGCGAGCGAAAGCTGCTCATCCGGCACCACGACCTCGATCTTCGACGCATCCTCGTCGAACACGACCTTGGACACTTCGGCCGGTTGCAGCGCGTTCACGAGGAACGTGGCGATGTCGGCGTTCCACGGGATGATGTCGATCTTTTCGCCCTGAAGCTCATTCACCACGGCCTGCACGCGGCTGCCGCGCATGCCCACGCAGGCGCCCACGGGGTCAATGGAGTTGTCATAGCTGATGACGGCAATCTTGGCGCGGCTGCCCGGGTCGCGCGCCACGGCCTTGATTTCGATGATGCCGTCATAGATTTCCGGGACTTCCATCTTGAACAGCTCGGCCATGAACTGCGGGTCGGTGCGGCTCAGGAACACCTGCGGCCCCCGCGCCTCGCGCCGCACGTCCTTGATGTAGCAGCGGATGCGGTCGCCGATTCGGTAGGCCTCGCGCCCGATCTTCTCGTTGCGGCGCAGGATGCCTTCGCCCCGGCCCACATCAACGATGACGTTGCCGTATTCCTCGCGCTTGACCTGGCCGTTGATGATCGTGCCCTTGCGGTCCTGGAATTCCTCGAACTGGCGATCCCGCTCGGCCTCGCGGACGCGCTGCAACAGCACCTGCTTGCCCGATTGCGCGGCGATGCGGCCAAGATCCACCGGCGGCACCTCGTCCACGATCTCGTCGCCGACCTTGGGGTCGGCGAGGTAGGTTTTCGCCTGCTTGACGGTCATCTGGGCGTGGTGATTCTCGACCGCGTCATCCTCGACCACGGTGCGGACGCGAGAGAATTGGGAACGACCGGTCTTGCGATCGATCTTGACCCGGATGTCCATCTCCGCGCCGTAGCGGGATTTGGCCGCGCGGGCCATCGTATCCTCCAGCGCCTGGATGACCAGCTCGGTGTCGATCATCTTTTCGCGCGCGACCGCCTCGGCGGTTTGCAGCAATTCCAACTGGTTGGCAGAGGTAATGGCCATGATGCCCTCCCGGCGTCAGTGTTTCGTCACTTCGGGCGGCTCGTCCTCGCCCGTATCATCTTCAATCTCGTCGAATTGCCCCGGCTCTGGTTCCGACGCCTTCTTCTGCCGCAGCATCTCGGCGATCAGCTCTTCGGTCAGGATCAGCTTGGCGTCCGACAGCCAGTCGAACTGCAACCCGATGGTCACCGTTTCGGCGCCTTCCTCGATCTCGATCAGCACCTCGTCGCCCTCGGTGCCCGCCAGCGTGCCCTTGAACCGGCGCCGGCCGTCGATCAGCTCGGAGGTTTCCATCCGCACCTCCCAACCCTTCCAGACCTCGAAATCCTTGAGCCGCGTCAGGGGCCTGTCGATACCTGGGCTGGAGACCTCCAGGATATAGTTGTCCTCCACCGGGTCCTCGACATCGAGGATCGCCGAGACGGCGGTGGAAATTTGCGCGCAATCCTCAACGTCGATGCCGCCGTCGGGGCGGTCGGCCATGATCTGCAGCGTGCGCGTCTTGCCGCCCATCAGGCGGATGCGCACAAGTTCGAACCCCAGTCCCTCGATGGCGGGGCCGACGATATCGGCCAGGCGGCGGTCGATGGCGGTCTTGGCGATGAGGTCTGCCACGGGGATCCTTTGGAACAACAAAAAACGGGCCGCAGCGGCCCGTCGGTCAGGTCGATGGCGCCGGGGTTGGAGGCCGGTACCGCTGTTGACGTGGATATACGGGGCAGGCGGGCGCTTTGCAAGGGCTTGCGGTCAGCCGCGCAGAACGTTCATCACCCGCACCAGATCCTCGCTGATCCCCGGTTCGGACAGCGCATGCCCCGCCATCGGGATGATCGACAGGCGGGCCTGCGCCCACCCTTCGGCCAGCCGCTGCGCGGACTTCGGCGGGCAGATCATGTCATAGCGGCCCTGCACGATATGCGCGGGGATATGCTCGATGGCCGAACGGTGGCGCATGATCCAGTCGTCGCTGTCCAGAAAACCGTCATGGGTGAAATAATGGTTCTCAAGCCGCGCAAAGGCGCGGGCATAGTCCGAGGGGCCTTCGGACACGGCACCATCGAAATGGATCGAGGCCAGTGCGTTTTCCCAATTGGCCCATAGCCTTGCGTGGCGCGCTTCCTCCATCAGGCTGCCCGAGAACAGCCGCTTGCGATAGGCCGCGATCAGGTCGCCACGCTCATCCTCCGGGATCGGCGCGCAGAACCGCGCCCAGAGGTCGGGAAAGAATGCGCCCGCGCCGCCGCCGTAAAACCATTGCAGCTCGGCCTGTGTCATCAGAAACACGCCGCGCAGCACCAGATGTGTCACGCGGTCCGGGTGGCTGATGGCGTAGACCAACGCCAGCGTGGCGCCCCAGCTGCCGCCAAAGACGATGAACGCGCTGATCCCGAGGGCCTTGCGGATCGCCTCGATGTCCTTGACCAGATGCCAGGTGGTGTTGGCCTCCACGCTGGCATGGGGGCGCGAGCGCCCGCAACCGCGCTGGTCGAACAGCACGATCCGGTAATGCGCGGGGTCGAAATAGCGCCGCATCGAGGGGCTGCAGCCGCCACCGGGGCCACCATGCAGCACCAGCACGGGCACACCTTGGGGGTGGCCGCATTGCTCGACATAGATGCGGTGCCCGTCGCCCATGTCCATCACGCGCTGGTCGAACGGGTCAACCGGCGGGAACAGGAACTCGGATGCGCGCTTTTGGCCTGATCTGTGATCCATCGTTGCCCTATATAACGCAAGGCAATGCCCCTGCCACCGGGCAAAGCGCAGGGGCAAACCGAAGGAGCGCGCCATGACGACGATCGACCCCGCCGAGGTTGCCAAGTTCGAGGTGATGGCCGCCGAGTGGTGGGACCCCGAGGGCAAGTTCAAGCCGCTGCACATGCTGAACCCCTGCCGGCTGGACTATATCACCAGCCAGATCGCGGCCGAGTTCGACCGCGATCTGTCGCAGCCCAACCCGTTCAATGGATTGAGGATTTTGGATATCGGCTGCGGCGGGGGCCTGCTGAGCGAGCCCATGGCCCGACTGGGGGCCAAAGTGGTGGGCGCTGATGCGGCGGCGCGCAACATCCCCGTGGCGCGGCTGCATGCGGAACAGTCGGGCCTGGCCATCGACTATCGCCACACCACCGCCGAGGACATGGCGGCGGCGGGCGAGCGGTTCGATGTGGTCCTGAACATGGAGGTGGTTGAGCATGTGGCAGCCCCCCTTGCCTATCTGACGGCCTGTCAGGAATTGCTGCACGATCAGGGACTTATGATCTGTTCCACGCTGAACCGGAACGCGAAATCCTATCTGGTGGCGATCATCGGGGCCGAGCGGGTGATGCGCTGGCTGCCCCGCGGCACGCATGACTGGCGGAAATTCATCACGCCGGATGAGCTTTATGACCTGATCCGCCGCGCGGGCCTGGATCCGGTGGACCGCAAGGGGATGGTGTTCGATCCGCTGGGATGGTCCTGGAGCCTGTCGGCGCGCGATCTTTCGGTGAACTATGTCACCGCCAGCGTGAAGCGGGGCGCTCGGGGTTAACCCGCTGATCCGGCGCGCTGTTTTGCGTCTGGCTTGCGTCGGGTTTGCGTCGGGTCCGCGTATGGCATCCGTCCCGACACGGCGCGCGGTGCAGGGCGTTAACCCGCAACGGCGAATCACCCCGCGATGACGCCCGTGAGGGCGGAAGAGCGGCGCTCAGCGCGTTGGCTGCCAGGGCTGCGGGGCGGCATCGGGGGCCACAGTAAAGAACCCGCCCGCCGCCGCCGCCTGCCAGTCGCCCGCAGCCCCGCCCGGCCAGATCACCCGCACCTCGGCCCGCTCGGCCGACCCCAGGCCAAAGTGCCACCAGCCCAGATGGCCCGACACATGGCCCGCGCCCGAAAACGCCTCGCGCCGCTGGGTACCCGCCTCGGTGCGGACCTCGATCCAGGCGCCGATCCCGTCGCGGTTCCCCTCCGGCATGGCAAGCCGCAGCTGCAGCCAGTTCCCCGCCTTGCCCGTGTTGCGCCAGACCTCGGGCGCGTCCCACCGGTTCACGGCCAGGATGTCCACCCGCCCGTCCAGGTTGAAATCGGCCAGCACCCCGCCGCGTGCGGTTTTCATCGAAGCCACGCCCGCCGTCATCGCCATCTCGGTGAAGGTCCCGTCCGGCCCCTGCATCAGCAGGTTGTTCGGGTCGGCATTGGCGAAATCGGGCATGGTGGAGACATTGCCCTTGGCCACCCACAAATCCGCGCGCCCGTCATTGTCCACATCCTCGAACTGTGCGTGCCAGGCGGTGGAGGGGCGGATGTCGTCGCCCGCATGGGGGCGGTGCGCCGTCACGCCCGCGCGGGCCGCGATGTCGGCATAGGCGGGCTGGCCGGTGGCGGGGTCGGCCAGCGTCTGGAACTTGTTGTCGGCCATGGAGGTGAGGAAATATTCGGGAAACCCGTCGCCGGTCACATCATGGCTCGCGATGCCCATGCCCCAGAGGCGGACATAGGACCAACCATCCTCGGCGGTGTAGAGGCGGGGGGCGGCGCGGGCCGGGATGTGCCACATCTGTTCCTGCCCGCCCTTGTAGTATTCGCGGTCGTTGGACAGGCGCAGGTCGGCGGTGCCGTCACGGTTCCAGTCGGTGAACATCATCGACAGGGGGCAATGGCTGGGCAGCAGCGGCAGCGGCGGGGCAAAGGCGCGGCCCTGCGGTCTGTGCAATTCGTTGGGGGTGCAGGAGCCCCAGGGGAACGCCTCTTCGCGCCGGTCGATGTAGTTGCCGATGGCCAGGGTGGGCCAGGTTTCCCCGGCCTCCCAGATCGCGGCGAAGGCGGTGGACCAGCCGTCGCCGCCGTCGAACCCCCATGCCGCATTGGCGCGCTCGAATCGGCAGTCGCCGAGGCCGCGCAGCAGGACATTCTCGCCCACGCGCAGCACGATCAGGTCGGTGATCGCGTCGCCGTCGATGTCGAGCGGATAGGCCCCGGTGACGGCGTCAAGGTCCGTGGCAGGGGCGGGAAGGCGGCGGAAGGCGAGGGGCCCCGCGCGGGGGCTTTCATTGACATAGAGCCGCGCGGGGTCTTCGCCGCCGGCGACATAGAGGTCGGGGAAGCCGTCACCGGAGCAGTCGAAGGCCGCCGCCCCGCCGCCGACCATATACTGCCAGTCGCCCGCGAAGGTGCCGTCAAGCCCCGCCTGATCGGCCACGAAGGTCTGGGCGGCGGCGGGGGCGGCGAGGAGGGCGGCAATCAGCGTGAGGCGAATCATCGGCGGGTCCTGATCGTTGTGAAATGCGCGCCCACGCAGCGGCCCTGCGCCAGGCCGTGTTCGATGGCCGACCGATAGTGGATGCCGCCGTAAAGGCGCGAGATGCCGCCCTCGGCCGCGGCGTGGTCGAAGCTGTCGAAGTGGCGCGCGGGCAGGCCCTCATCGGCGTGGGTATCGTCGGTAAAGGGGAAGGGCGCGCCGAACAGATGCGTGAGGATCGCGCCCGCCGCCCCCGATTGCACCGAGTGGCCCGAGGGATATTCGGGAAAGGGTGGCGTGATGAGGATGGTGTCGAAGGCGGGGTCGATCACGCGGCGGATATAGGTGACGGGGCGTACCAGGTCATAGACGTATTTTTCGTGCCAGCAGGCGATGAAGGCATCGGCAAGGGTGACGCCCAAGAGCGCCAGCACCTCGGCCCGGCGTGCGGCATCGGCGCCGTCGCGGGCCGTCACCTGCATGGCAATGCTGATCCAGTGGCCGGGCGGGGTGGGCGAGAGCATGGCATCATCGGCCCAGAAGAGGGCAATGGCCTCTTGTTCCGCGGTGAGGGTTTTCCAGGTGTCATGCACCTCTTTCGCCTCGGCCCAGAAGGCCGAGCCGGGATCCTCGGAATAGGGCGGATGCGGCGGGACCAGGCAGGCGGCACCATCAGCCATGCGGAAGGGGCGGTTGGTGCCCCAGCCGGGCAGAAGCGGTGTCTGTTGCAGCGGGATGGCGTTGGTGGGCACCCATTGCGCGGGGCTGGTGACGGGCCGCCAGGTTTCGGGAAAGCCCATGTTGGGCACGGTCGCGCCGCCGTCCGTCTCGGCCCAGGCCAGGATATGCGCGGCGATGGCGCGGCCATGGGCGGCAGAGCGCGCGGCCACCTCGGGCGGCAGGCCATCGGCGGCGCGGGCGGTCAGGGTGCGATCCATCGCGGCCATGGCGCGCTGGCCAGTGGGGCCGGTGTTGGCGAACATCTGCGCGATGACGGCCGACAGGGCCGCGTTCAGGATGGTGCCTTCGTCATACGGGCCGGGGTCGCGGGGGGGGAGGGGGGGGAGGCCGTTGAGCTGACCTGCGAGCGAGATCAGGCCGGGATCGCCGGAGGCCAGCGCCTCCCAGGCCGCGACCCCGGTATAGGCAAAGGCGCGGCTGGCCACCGGGGGGGTGTAGGTGGCGGTGTGGCGCACCAGTTCGAGGGTCAGGCGATACCATCCTTCGATGGCCTGTTCGGGGTCCAGCGTGGCGTGGGCGGGGCTGGCGAGGGTCAGGATCAGGAGAAGCGCCGCGCGGATCATTCGGATTCCGACGAGCGTGCCCAGAGGTTGATGTCTTCTTCCGCAGCGATGCGGTCGATCTCGGCCAGTTCCTCTGCCGTGAAGTCGAGGTTGCGGATGGCCCCCGCGCAGTCGGTTACCTGTTCGGGGCGCGAGGCGCCGATCAGGGCAGTGGTGATGCCTTCGCCCCGCAGAACCCAGGCGATGGCCATTTGCGCGAGGCTCTGGCCGCGCGCCTCGGCCACCGCGTTCAGTGCGCGCACCGAGTCCAGCGCGCGGGGCGTGATCGTGGCGGGGTTCAGCGATTTGCCCTGGGCCGCACGGCTGCCCTCGGGGATGCCGTTCAGGTACTTGCCGGTCAGGATGCCCTGCGCCAGCGGGGTGAAGGCGATGGAGCCCAGCTCCAGCTCGCGCAGCGTGTCCTTGAGCCCGTCCCGCTCTACCCAACGATTCAGAAGGTTATAGCTGGGCTGGTGGATCAGGCAGGGGGTGCCGAGGTCGCGCAGGATCGCTACGGCCTCTCGCGTGCGGGCGGAATTGTAGCTGCTGATCCCGGCATAAAGCGCGCGCCCCGACCGCACGATCTGGTCCAGCGCGCCCATGGTCTCCTCCAGGGGCGTGTCGGGATCGAAGCGGTGCGAATAGAAGATATCGACGTATTCAAGGCCCATCCGGCGCAGCGAGGCATCGCAGGAGGCGATCAGATACTTCCGGCTGCCCCATTCGCCATAGAGGCCGGGGTGCATCCGGTATCCGGCCTTGGAGGAGATGATGAGCTCATCCCGGTAGCCCCGGAAATCGGTCGCCATGATCTCGCCGAACGCCTCTTCGGCGCTGCCGGGCGGCGGGCCGTAGTTGTTGGCAAGGTCGAAATGCGTGATGCCGTGGTCAAACGCGGTGCGGCAGATCGCGCGCTTGGTCGCATGGGGCGTGTCGTGGCCGAAGTTGTGCCAGAGCCCGAGGCTGATCGCGGGCAGCATGAGGCCCGAAGCGCCACAGCGGCGATAGACCATCCGCTCATAGCGGTCGGCGGCGGGCATGTAGGTCATGGTCATCTCCCAGGCGGTTTCGAGGAACCGCGCTCTGTTGTGCCGCAGGCCGCGAGGATCACGCAAGGCCGATGATGGGCGATACGGTTGCCCGGATGGCGCCCCCCTCCCCCTTGTGGGGAGGGGGGGGACTGCGGGTGGACGCGCGAGGCCCCCCCCTCCCCATCCCTCCCCCACGAGGGGGGAGGGTGGTTCCCGCTCTGCCGGATGCGCCGGGCGGCAGGCCGCGAGGATGACGCAAGGCCGATGATGGGCGATGTGGTTGGGCGGATGGTGCCTCCCCTCCCCCTCGTGGGGAGGGGATGGGGGTGGGGGACTGCGGTTGGTCGCTCGCCCCCCCCTCCCCATCCCTCCCCCACAAGGGGGGAGCGAGGCGCATGACGCCGGAGGTCGGTGCAGGGGTGGCGGTGCGCGCGTCAGCGCCGCGTGCGCTTGACCGATCTTGTGCGATGCGCCTCGCGCGCGGGCTTGCGGGGGGCGGGGCGGCCGCGCGCGCCCTTGGGGGCTGCGGGCATCGCGCGGTTTTCCAGTTCCAGCAGGTCGAGGATCAAGCCGCCCGTCACCGGGATCGCCTCGGCCAGCCGCACGGTCACCCGCTGGCCCACGCCGATGACGGTGCCGGTATCGGCCCCCATCAGGGTCTGTCCCGCCGGGTCGTAGTGAAAGAACTCGCGCCCGACCGAGCGGATGGGGATCAGGCCATCCGCCCCGCTTTCGTCCAGTTTCACGAAGAGGCCGAACCTTTGCACCCCCGACACCCGGCCGGTGAATGTGCTGCCCACCCGGTCCGACAGCCATGCCGCCAGATAGCGGTCGGTCGTGTCGCGTTCCGCCGCCATGCTGCGCCGTTCGGCGTCGGAGATGAGCTTGGCGGTTTCCTCCAGCGTCTCGATGTCCTGGACTGACAGCCCGTCATCGCCCCAGCCATGCCCCGAGATCAGCGCGCGGTGCACGATCAGGTCGGAATAGCGCCGGATGGGCGAGGTGAAATGCGCATAGTTGCGCAAGGCCAGCCCGAAATGGCCAAAGTTCTGCGGAAAGTAATAGGCCTGCGGCAGCGACCTGAGCGTGGTGATGTTCAAGAGTTCCCCATGGTCCGTCCCCTCGGCCTGCGCCAGCAGCCGGTTCAGATGCGAGGTGCGCAGGACCTGCCCCTTGGCAAGTGTAAAGCCCGAGGCCTCGGCCACCTCGCGCAGCGCCTCCAGCTTGTCGGGGCTGGGCTCCTCATGCACGCGGAACAGCAGCGGCTTTTTCAGCCGGATCAGCTCCTCGGCGGCGGCCACATTGGCCATGACCATGAATTCCTCGATCAGGCGATGCACCTCCAGCCGGTCCTTGAAGGCCACGCTGACCACCTCGCCCGCCTCCGACAGCTCGATCCGCCGTTCGGGCAGGTCGAGGTTCAGGGGCTGGCGCCGATCACGCGCAAGGGCTGCGGCGGTGTAGGCGGCAAACAGCGGGCGGATCACGCGGTCCATCAGGGGCGCGGTGACCTCATCGGGCGCGCCGTCCATCGCGGCCTGCACCTGCGCATAGTGCAGAGAGGCGACCGAGCGCATCAGGCCGCGCAGGAACCGAAAGGAGATGAGCGTGCCGCCCGCATCCAGCCGCATCCGCACGGCGATGCAGGCCCGGTCCACCCCCGCGTGAAGCGAGCACAGCTCCCCCGACAGCCGGTCGGGCAGCATGGGCACCACGCGGTCGGGGAAGTAGGTGGAGTTGCCCCGCTTGCGCGCCTCGTGGTCCAGCGCGGAGCCGGGGCGCACGAAATGCGCCACGTCGGCGATGGCGACCCAGACAATATGGCCGCCGGGGTTGGCGGCGTCGGGATCGGGCTGGGCGAACACCGCGTCGTCGCGATCGCGCGCGTCGATGGGGTCGATGGTGACCAGGGGCAGATCGCGCAGATCCTCGCGCTGGCCAGGGGGGGCGTATTCCGCCGCTTCCGCTTCGGCCAGCACGATCTCGGGAAAACGGTCGGGGATGGCGTGCTGGTGGATGGCGATGAGGCTGACGGCGCGTGGCGCGGCCGGGTCACCCACACGCGCCACGATGCGCGCCTGCGGCAGGCCGAGGCGGCGGGGGCCGGCGGCCTCGGCCTCCACCAGCTCACCGTCGCGGGCACCCATGTCCATGCCGGAACCCACGCGCCATTCCTTGTCCGACCCCTTGTCGATGGGCAATATCCGCCCGCCCTCGGCCCCCTTGCGGAAGACGCCAACCACGCGCAAGGGCGACGCGGAGATCTTGCGGATCAGGCGGGCCTCATGGCTGTGGGTTTCGCCGGGGGTTTCGGTCAGACGCGCAAGGATGCGGTCGCCCTCGCCAAGCGCGGGGTCGCTGTTCCGGGTGACGATCAGGATGCGCGGGCGGGCGCCCTCGCCCTGCCATTCGAGCGCCTCGGCATAGAGGTCGCCCTGCATGTCGGGGGCCGCCACGCGCAGGATCGAAACGGGCGGCAGGCTGCCGGCATCGCGGAACACGCGCCGTTTGCGGGCAACCAGGCCCTCATCCTCCAGCTCCGCCAGGAGCCGCTTCAGCTCGATGCGCGCAGGCCCGCCCTTGATGCCGAAGGCGCGCGCGATGTCGCGCTTGGCGGTCTGGGTGGGGTTCTCGGCGATCCAGCGCAGGAGGGCCGATCTGTCGGGTATCTGATCCATGCGCTGCCCCTAGCATGCCCCACACCTGCCGTCACGCCTGCGATCCGCCGCGCCCGGGGGCTGCCGCCCCCTGGACCCCCCGCGGGTATTTGCACAAAAGAGAGAACAGGATTTGAATCAAATTGTCGCTCTTCTTTGTCCAAATACCCTCAGGGGGGAGCCTGCGGCACGCAGGCGGGGGGCGGAACGCCCCCCTGCGACGGCCGGGGTCAGAGCGGCATCACCATGTCGCGGTGGGGGATCCCTGCGTCCAGGTATTCGGGGCCGGTGGCGGTGAAGCCGAGGCGTTCGTAAAACCCGAGCGCATGGATCTGCGCGCCAAGTTTCGCGCGGGTCACGCCGCGGCTGCTGCGCGCCGCGTCGAGGGCGGCGCGGATCAGGGCTGCGCCAAGACCGGTGCCGCGGTGGGGGGCAAGGACGCAGACACGGCCGATCTTGGCGATGTTCCCCACGATCAGCAGGCGCGCGGTGCCCGCGGGCTGGCCGTCGAGATGGGCCAGGAGGTGGATGGCGTGGTCATCTTGGTCGTCGATCTCGTCGGCTTCGGACACGCCCTGTTCGTCGATGAACACGGCGCGGCGCAGGGCGCGGCAGGTGGCGATGTCGGGGGTGGGGGCGATGGTGGCGGTCATGCGAAATACGCGGCCAGAATGCGGGCATAGACCCGCTTGAGAGCATGGATCTGTGCCACCTCTACCCGCTCGTCCACCTGGTGCATGGTGCGGCCCACCAGGCCGAATTCCACCACCGGGCAGTGATCCTTGACGAAACGTGCGTCCGAGGTGCCGCCCGAGGTTGAGGGGGCCGGAGTGATGCCGGTTTCCGCCTGCACCGCACGCGCGACCAGCGCCGAGAGGTCGCCCGGCGGGGTGATGAAGCTTTCGCCCGACACCGAGACGGTGAGGTCGAACGCGACGCCGCTGGCCGCCTGCGCGGCGGCGGCGTGGCCGTTCAGCCAGCCGGTCAGGCTGTCGCCGGAATGCGCGTCGTTGAAGCGGATGTTCACGGTGGCGCGGGCGGTCGAGGGGATGACGTTCGAGGCGGGGTTGCCGCAGTCGATGGTGGTCACGGCCAGGGTCGAGGCGTCGAAATGGGTGGTGCCGGTGTCCAGCGGTTCGGCCTTGAGCCGGGCGAGCAGGACCACCATCGCCTCGGCGGCGTTCCGCGCGCGGTGGGGATAGGCCGCATGGCCCTGCACGCCCCGCGCCACCAGATGCGCGGTAAGCGAGCCGCGGCGGCCGATCTTCATCATCTCGCCGAAGGTATCGGGGCAGGTGGGTTCGCCGACGAGGCAATCGCTCATCGCCTCGCCGTTGGCGGCCATCCAGTCCAGCAGCGCGCGGGTGCCGTGCTTGCCCTCGGCCTCTTCATCGCCGGTGATGGTGAGGATCACCGCCCCGTCGGGCGGGGCGTCGCGCACAAAGTCAACGGCTGCGGCGACAAAGGCGGCCACGGCGGATTTCATGTCGGTGGCGCCGCGGCCATACATCCAGCCGTCCACCACCTCGGCCCCGAAGGGATCGCGCGTCCAGGCGGCGGCGTCGCCCACCGGGACCACATCGGTATGGCCGTTGAAGCCGAAGCTGCGGTTCGCGCCCTTGCGGCCCCAGCGGGCAAAGAGGTTGGCGATGCCCTCGCGGTCAACCCGGGTGCAGGCAAAGCCCGCGTCGGCCAGCACCTGTTCCAAGAGCACCAGTGCGCCGCCCTCGGCCGGAGTGACCGACGGGCAGCGGATCAATTCCGCGGTGAGGGTGACGGGATCGCAGGGGGCGGCGGGACCGCGGAGGGTGGGCATGGGTCGGCTCCGGTCGAGGACGCGCCAGCGATACAGGTGGGGGGAGGGTCGTGCAAGGCAGGCGGTTTGGTGGTGGAAATGTGACAGGATTCAGGCTAGCGTCATGCACACAAGAATAAAAACCGAGGCAGAGCGAGCAGCAGAGGGCCAATGCGCCCCGTTTGGACGGACAGCGCGGGGCAACCGGCGCGTGTCGTCCTGTTCGTTGTGCCCATGGGGCGAGACGGGCGGCGATGGACAATTCGTTTCGGGACATGCCGGTGACGGCTGCCACGGCCCAGGCCGTTGCACGCGCCGTGCTTGGCCCCGGCGCGCACATCGTCATGGCCAGCTTCAGCGGCCTGCGGCCGGGCATGAACGGGGGCGCGGCGGTCTGGCAAAGCGGGCGCGGCACGGGGCCGGCATGGCTCGATATCGACTTTGTGCCTGAGGGGCCCGTGCTGAGCGTGGCGCTTGTATTGCTGTCGGCGGATGTGCGGGTCGTGGCGGCGGCGCTTGAGCGGGGTCTGATCGGCCTCTGGGTGAACGGGCGCGAATTTGGAGCGGAGGCGCTGCCCTGCACAGCAGCCAATCCGCCGCCCGCGCGACAGGAGGTGGCGGTGGCAGCCCCTGTGGAGGTCACGCTTCAACTGAGGCTGGCGCTGGTGCCGGGCGAGCTTGCCTCGCTTCGGATCGGGCTGGACGATCTGGGCGGCGTCGGGACGGTCATCATGGTGGCGCGGGCCGGGGCGGCAGCGCTGCCGGTTGCAGAGGGCGCGGGTGGAGCGGTCCGTTCGGCAGATCGGGCAGTGGCGACGGCGGGTGCTGGCCTTGGCGCTGCCCTGCTGCCCGGCGCGGCGGAGGCGAACACCGGCAAGGGCAAAGGCAAAGGAAACAACAACGGGAACGGAAACGGAAACGATTCCACGAGCACCAGCACGACAGCAAGCAACAATGGCCAACAGGGTGCCATCGCCAATCCTGACAGCTACACCATGGCGCGCGGTGGCAGCATCACGGTCGATCTGAGGGCCAACGACACTGCGGCCAGCATGAGCTCGTTGCATGTGATCGGCATCAACGGGGTGGCGATATCGGTCGGGCAGACGCTGACGCTGCTGTCGGGGCAGACGATCCGGCTGAATGCCGACAAGACGGTCACCATCACGGCGGGGTCCGCGACGGGGACGTTCGTTTTCGATTACACGGTGGCGGCCGGTCAGGGGAATGGCGCGTCGTCCAGCGCGCAGGTCACGCTGACCGTGGTGCCCTGCTTCGTGGCGGGCACGCGCATCCTGACACCGTGCGGCGAGGTGGCGGTGGAGGCGTTGCGGCCGGGCGACATGGTGCTGACGCTGGACGACGGGCCGCAACCCCTGCGCTGGGTCGGGGCGCGGCGGCTGGCGGCGGTGGGGCCGGTGGCCCCGGTGCATCTGCGGGCAGGGGTGCTGGGGGCGCACCGCACGCTGATGGTGTCGCCGCAGCACCGGGTCCTGATCCGCAATCCGGCCTGCGCGCTGCTGTTCGGCGAGGAGGAGGTGCTGGTGGCGGCCAAGGACCTTCTGGGAGCGCCGGGCATCACGCAGCGGGGGGGCGGCGAGGTGACCTATGTGCATCTGATGTTCGACCGGCATCAGGTGGTGATCTCGGAAGGGCTGCCCACCGAAAGCTTCCTGCCGGGGTCGCAGGCGCAGACCCTGTTCGCGCCCGCGCAGCTGGCCCAGATTGCAGCGCTGTTTCCGTGGATCGACCTGGCCACGGGGGCGGGCTATGGCCCCGCCGCGCGGCGGGTGTTGCGGCGGCACGAGGCACGGGTGTTGCGCGCGGGGGTGTGGCGCGGGAGCCACCGCGAGGAGCACCCGCAAGGATTGTTTCGCAAATGTGCATGACACGGCCCGATCCCGCAGTATTGTTACCGCAATAACAGTCCTTGAGGCAGGGCAAACGCGGGGCCAATGCGCCCCCAATTCGAGCAGGAAGCAGGCGGTCCGCCAGCCCACACGCCGTCTTGCGGCGGCGAAGGTCATGCGCGGGCGGCGGTTGACCGGCCTTGACGGACTGCAATCCCGAATGGGGGCAGGCAAGAATGGCGACGGGCGCGGAACTTACCTACACCACAAACGTCAACGCATTGACGATGGCGAACACGATATTCGGGGCGGGAGTCACGGTGACGGGCGCCTCGCTGAACGTGGCGAACTCGAACACTTCGGCAGGGCTTTATGCCAACGGGCAGCTGTCGCCTGGGGTTGTGCCGTCGAATTCGGGTGTGATCCTGTCCACCGGGCGGATCGCCGACTTTACCCAGTCGTCGGGCGACCCGAACCGCAACCCGAACACCTCGACCGACACCTCGGGCACGACCGACAACAACGCCGATTTCAACGCCATCGCGGGCGCGCGCACCTATGACGGGGTGTGGCTGAACGCCGACTTCATTCCGCAGGGCGAATACATGACCATCCGTTTCGTATTCTCGTCCGAGGAATATCCCGAATACATCAACAGTCAATACAACGATGTCGTGGGCGTCTGGGTGAACGGCACGCACGTTCCCATCGAAGTGGGAAATGGCACCGTCAGCGTGAACAACATCAACGGCGTCAATCAGGAAAACCTGTTCGTCAACAATATGAATGACGCTTTCAACACCGAGATGGACGGCTTCACGCTGACCATGACCTTGACCATGAAGGTCAATCCGGGTGTCGTGAACTCGATCCGCATCGGCATCGCGGACACGTCGGATGCGCTTTACGACTCCAACCTGTTGATTGCGGCGGGGTCGGTGCAGACGCGGCTGGTGGCGCGGACGGATCAGGCGACGCTCTATGCCAACGGCCAGGCTTCGGTGAACGTGCTGGCCAACGATGTCAGCCAACCGGGCAGCACCCTGACCCTGACGCATGTGAACGGGGTGGCGGTGACGGTGGGATCGACCGTGCTGCTCCCCTCGGGCCAGACGATCCAGGTGGGCGCCGGCGGGGTGCTCACGATCATCGGCGACGGCCAGATCGAGAGCAAGACCTTCACCTATCAGGTGCAGGACAACCTGGGGAACATCGACGTCGGCTTTGTGACGCTGAACCAGGTGCCCTGTTTCGTGGCGGGCACCCGCATCCGCACCCCCGCCGGTGAGCGGGCGGTCGAGACGCTGGCACCCGGCGATCTGATCGAGACGCTGGACCATGGCGCGCAACCCCTGCGCTGGATCGGCGCGCGCACCGTGCCTGCCATGGGTCCGCTCGCCCCGGTGGCGATCCGGGCGGGCACCTTTGGCAACCACGGCCGCCTGCTGGTGTCGCCACAGCACCGCATCCTGGTGCGCGACGCGATGGCGGAACTCTTGTTCGGGGAAACCGACGTGCTGGTCGCGGCAAAGGATCTGGTCGATGGCCGCGCGGTGCGGCGGGTGGAGGGCGAGGCGGTGACCTATGTGCACTTGCTGTTCGACCGGCATGAGGTGGTGTTCTCGGAAGGGTTGGCGACCGAAAGCTTCCTGCCGGGGCCGCAGGTCACGGGCCGGATGGAGGCGGAGGTGATGGCCGAGATCGCGGCGATCTTTCCCGAACTCGATCCCCTCACCGGGACTGGCTACAGCCCCGCCGTGCGACGGGCGCTGAAGGGGCACGAGGCGCGCGTGCTCTTCGCGGCGCGGGCGGCATGACCGGCTGGATCGCCCTTGCGGGGCGGGCCCGGTCGGCGGAGGCTCAGTCGGCCGGGGCTCAGTCGGCCGGGGCAGGTCCGGTTGTGCTGGTCCTGGAGGTGGCGCTGCCATTGCGCGGTCCTGTCGTGCTGCTGGACGCGCGGGGGACGGACGGGCGGGGGCCGGGCGAGGCGGCACTGTCGGTCTTTGCCGATCCGGGGGCGGGGGTGTCGGTGCTGTGCCGCCGGGGCCCGGCGGTGGCGCGACTGCGCCTGCCCGGCCCGCTGGACCTGCCGGCCACGGGGGTGTTGCGCCTGAGCCTGTGCTGGGGCGGGCCGGGACCGGGTTGGTCGCTGCGCGCCGAGGGTCTGGCGGCGGGGCTGTCACGGATGGTGCGCGGGCGGGGCGGGCTGCCGCTGCCGCCCCAGGTCATGGCGGGCATGTTGGCGTCAACGGGTGACCTGCGCTGCGACGGCGCGGTGCTGTGGGTCGGGCTGGCGGCGGGCGAGCGGATGCCGGTGCCCGCGCCGTGGATCGGCCCTGCAACGCCGGTGGATACGCCGAATGGCCCGCGCGAAGTGGCGAGTCTGCGGGTGGGCGATGCGGTCTGCACCCTTGCGGGGGTGCGGATGCTGGCCGGGGTGGAGCAGAACGATACCCCGATGTCGGGCAGCCTGACGCCCGTCCGGCTGCGCGCGCCCTGGTTCGCGCGCGGGGCCGACCTGATCGTTTCGTCCGATCAGCCGGTGGTGCTGTCGGGTGTGTCGGTTGAATATCTGTTCGGCGAGGATGCGGTGCTGGCCGAGGCGGGGCATCTGGCAGGGCATGAAAGCGCCCGGCGCGACCCGCGCGCGGGCATGATGCAGGGCGTGTCGCTGCACATCGACGGGACGGAGGAACCGGGTGCTGCGGTGATCCTGGCGGACGGCTGCACGCTCGCGGTCGGCGGCGTGCAGCACCTGCGCTGGCTGGAGGCGTGGGAGGCGCTGCCGCTGCGCCTGCATCTGGGGCCGGGCTTGCGGGCGCGGGCGGCCTGAGCCCTAGTCGAAGAACGGCGTCATCTGCGCCACGATCACCGCGTTTTCCGCAAGCGCCCGCGCCATCAGCGCGCGTTCCTCGGGGTCGATCTGGTCGCCGTTTTCCTCGCGCTCGGCGATGGTGCCCAGGCCCTCGACCTCCAGCACGGCGAGGTCGGCCTGTTTCAGGATGGCCACGGTTTCGCGCACCGCCTCGGCCTCGTCCACGCCCGAGGCATAGACCATCAGCCCCGCGCCGGAGGAACGGTCCGGCAGGCCGTCGCCGGTCTTGCGCCCGGTCTGCACGAGGAGGGTGAACACCTGCTGGGGGCGGGGCGCCTTGGCGGGTTTGTCGGGTTTGTCGGGCTTTTCGGGCGGGGTGTCAGCCATGGCGGATCAGATAGACCTGCGCCGCGCCATCCTCGCCCACCGACACCAGATCGTGCCCCGCCTCGCGGCAGTAATGCGGCACGTCCACCACCGCTGCGGGGTCGGTCGCCACAAGGCGCAGCACCTGGCCCGGCGACATGTCCTTGAGCCGCTTGCGCGCCTTGAGCACCGGCAGCGGGCACAACAGGCCGCGCGCATCGAGTTCCTGATCCCAGTCCATGCCGCGAGAGCTAGGCCAAGCGGCGCGAATTGTCCATGGCGGCGTGGCGGGCTGTGGCAGTCTGGACGGGCAAGGGAGGCGCGTCGCGTCTGTCGAGCCCCGGGCGGGGGCGGCTTGACGCACCGCGCCCCGTGGCGCGACAAGCAGGGCGCGCGACAAACGAAGGCGCGGCAAGCAGGCGTCACGCCAGCGGAGGGCAGCCATGGCACTGGACCAGACACGCGGACGGGGACAGGGGCGCCCACACCCCAAGGGACGGGTGCTGGAGGATGCGGCCCTGGCCGAAGTGCGGGCGCTTCTGGGCGACCGGCCGCGCAGGCGCGACCTGCTGATAGAGTTCCTGCACCTGATCCAGGATGCGCACGGCCATCTGGCCGCCCGGCATCTGCGCGCCCTCGCCGAGGAGATGCGGCTGAGCATGGCCGAGGTGTGGGAGGTGGCGACGTTCTACGCCCATTTCGACCCCCGGCGCGAGGGCGAGGCCCCGCCACCCGCGCTGACCATCCGCGTCTGCGATTCGCTGAGTTGCGAAATGGCGGGGTCGGAGGCGCTGTTTGCGGCCCTGTCACGGGGAATGGACCCGGCCTCGGTGCGCGTGCTGCGCGCGCCTTGCATGGGGCGTTGCGATACCGCGCCCGTGGCCGAGGTGGGTCATCGGCATGTGGATCACGCGAGTGTTGCGGCGGTGGAGGCGGTGATCGCGGGCGGTGACCTGCATCCGGTGATCCCGGCCTATGAAGGGTTTGACGCCTATCGCGCGGGCGGCGGATACGACCGCCTTTTGGCGCTGCGGTCGGGGGGCGACTGGATGGCGGTGCAGGAGGAGGTCGCGGCCTCGGGTCTGCGGGGCCTTGGTGGGGCCGGTTTCCCCGCGGGCAAGAAGTGGGGCTTCGTGCGGGCCAACCCGGGGCCGCGCCTGATGGCCGTGAACGGCGACGAAGGCGAGCCGGGGACGTTCAAGGACCGGTTCTATCTGGAACGCACCCCGCATCTGATGCTGGAGGGGATGCTGATTGCCGCCTGGGCGGTCGAAGCCGAACGCGTGTTCATATACATGCGGGACGAGTATCCGGCGGTTCTGCATATCCTTGCCACCGAGATCGCGGCGCTGGAAGCGGCCGGGATCGTGGAGGCGGGCTACATCGACCTGCGCAGGGGGGCGGGGGCCTACATCTGCGGCGAGGAATCCGCGATGATCGAAAGCATCGAGGGCAAGCGCGGCATCCCCCGCCTGCGCCCGCCCTATGTGGCGCAAGTGGGGGTGTTCGGGCGCCCGACGCTGGTGCACAATGTGGAAACGCTGCACTGGGTGGCGCGGGTGCTGCGCGAGGGGCCAGAGGTGCTTTCGGGCGCGGAGCTGAACGGGCGCAAGGGGTTGCGGTCCTATTCGGTGTCGGGCCGGGTGGCGCGGCCGGGGGTCTATCTGCTGGCTGCCGGGTCCACGATCGTCGATGTGATCGCGGCGGCGGGGGGGATGGCGGAGGGGCATCGGTTCCACGCCTATCAGCCGGGTGGGCCGTCCTCGGGCCTTTTGCCCGCCTCGGTGGTGGTGCCGCTGGATTTCGACACGCTGCAACCCTTGGGCACGTTCATCGGGTCGGCGGCGGTGGTGGTGCTGGGGCACCAGGACCGCGCGCGCGATGCAGCCCTGAACATGCTGCGGTTTTTCGAGCGCGAGTCCTGCGGGCAATGCACGCCCTGCCGGGTGGGCTGCGAAAAGGCGGTGACGCTGATGCAGGCAGAGCGGTGGGACCGTGCACTTTTGGGCGACATCAGCGACGTGATGGCGGATGCCAGCATCTGCGGGCTGGGGCAGGCGGCGCCGAATGCGATCCGGCTGGTCATGCAGCATTTCCCGGAGGAGATCTGATGGCCCATGCGGTGCATACGGTGCTGATCGACGATGAACGGGTGATCGTGAACCGGTTCGACTTCGCCCCCGGCGACGAGACCGGCGCGCATGTGCATGGCTACCCCTATGTGATCGTGCCGCTGACGGACGGGATGCTGCGGGTGGTGATGGATGACGGGACCGAGGTGATGGCCCCCCTGACCATGGGCCTGCCCTATTCCCGGCCCCGCGGCGTGTCGCACAACGTGTTCAATGGCGGGGGTGCGCCGCTGTCTTTCCTTGAAATCGAGATCAAGCCATGACCGAGCCGGTGATCTTTACCCTGAACGGCCAGCCCGTGGCAGCCCAGCCGGGCCAGACGATCTGGGAGGTGGCGCAGGGACGCGGCCTGACGATCCCGCATCTGTGCCACAAGCCCGCCCCCGGCTATCGCCCCGACGGCAACTGCCGCGCCTGCGTGGTAGAGGTGGAGGGCGAGCGGGTGCTCGCCCCCAGTTGCTGCCGGGTGCCGGTGGCGGGGATGGTGGTGCGCACCGACTCCGAGCGGGCGAAAAAGGCGCAAGGCATGGTTGTCGAGATGCTGCTGGCCGACCAGCCCGCGCGGGAGGACGCGCATGACCGGTCGTCGCATCTGTGGGACATGGCGGATGCCGTGGGGGTGGCGACCAGCCGGTTGCCCAGGCTGGCGGCGGCGCGCGTGCCCCTGCTGGATGACAGCCATGTGGCGATGCGGGTCAATCTGGATGCCTGCATTTCCTGCGGGCTTTGCGTGCGGGCCTGCCGCGAGGTGCAGGTGAACGATGTGATCGGGATGGCGGGGCGGGGGCATGACGCCTTTCCGGTGTTCGACATGGCCGATCCGATGGGGCAAAGCACCTGCGTCGCCTGCGGCGAATGCGTGCAGGCCTGCCCCACCGGCGCGCTGATGCCGGCAAGCGTGATGGACGATGCGCAGCGCGGCGACAGCCGGGATTTCGACCGCGAGGTTGCCAGCCTCTGCCCCTTCTGCGGCGTGGGGTGTCAGGTATCGCTGAAGGTCAAGGATGGCCGGATCGCGCATGTCGAGGGTGTGAATGGCCCGGCGAACGAGGGGCGGCTCTGCGTCAAGGGGCGGTTCGGGTTCGACTATATCTGCCATCCGCAGCGGCTGACCAAGCCGCTGATCCGGCGCGAGGATGCGTCGCCCAAAGGGCTCAACGCCGACCCCGCCAACCCGCTGACGCATTTCCGCGAGGCGACATGGGACGAAGCGCTGGAGGTGGCGGCGCGCGGGCTGATGGACCTGCGCAGCCTTTGGGGCGGGCGGGCGGTGGCGGGGTTCGGCAGCGCCAAATGCACGAACGAAGAGGCCTATCTGTTCCAGAAGCTGATCCGGCAGGCATTCAAGCACAACAACGTGGATCACTGCACGCGGCTGTGCCATGCGTCCTCGGTGGCCGCGTTGATGGAAAATGTGGGCTCGGCGGCGGTAACGGCGACGTTCAACGAGGTGAAGAACGCCGATTGCGTGATCGTGATTGGCGCGAACCCGACCGAGAACCACCCCGTGGCCGCCACCTATTTCAAGCAGTTCGCCAAGCGCGGCGGCGACCTGATCGTGATGGACCCGCGCGGCATGGGGTTGAAGCGGCACGCGACCCACATGCTGCAATTCCGCCCCGGAACGGATGTGGCGCTCTTGAACGCGATCATGAACGTGATCGTCAAGGAAAAGCTTTACGACCGGCAGTATATCGAGGGCTTCACCGAAGGGTTCTTCGAGTTCCGCGACCATATCCGGGCCTTCACGCCGGAACGGATGGCCCCCCTGTGCGGCATTGATGCCGAAACCATCCGCACCGTCGCCCGCACATTTTCGCGCGCGCGGGCGGGGATGATCTTTTGGGGCATGGGTGTGTCGCAGCACATCCACGGCACGGACAATGCGCGCTGCCTGATCTCTCTGGCGCTCTTGTGTGGTCATGTCGGGCGGCCCGGGACCGGGCTGCACCCGCTGCGCGGGCAGAACAACGTGCAGGGCGCGTCGGATGCGGGCCTGATCCCGATGTTCCTGCCCGACTATCACCCCGTCGGCGATCCCGACACGCGCGATCTGTTCAAGCATATCTGGCAGGGCACCGAGATCGAGGCGCAGCGCGGCCTGACGGTGGTGGAGATCATGGACGCGATCTATCGCGGCGAGATCCGGGGGATGTATATCATGGGTGAAAACCCCGCGATGTCCGACCCCGATCTTGACCATGCCCGCCGAGCGCTGGCAAAACTGGAGCATCTGGTGGTGCAGGATATCTTTCTGACCGAAACGGCGATGTATGCCGATGTGATCCTGCCCGCGGCGGCGTTCTATGAGAAATCGGGTACGGTCACCAACACCAACCGGCAGGTGCAGATGGCCCGCGCGGCGGTGGCGCCACCGGGCGGGGCGCGGGCGGATTGGCGCATCACGGTTGACCTTGCGAACCGGCTGGGGCTGGACTGGGATTATGACAGCCCCCGCGAGGTGTTCGCGGAAATGAAGATGTCGATGCGGTCCTTGCACCACATCACCTGGGCGCGGCTGGAGAATGAAGGCGCCGTGACCTACCCCAGCCTTGGCCCCGATGACCCCGGGCAGGCGGTGGTGTTCGGCGATGGCTTCCCGCGCCGCGCGGGGCGGGCCAAGTTCACCCCCGCCCGCGTGACGCCGCCCGCCGAGGCGCCCGACCGCAACTATCCGATGATCCTGATCACCGGGCGTCAGCTGGAACACTGGCACACCGGCTCGATGACGCGGCGATCCGAGACGCTGGACGCGCTGGAGCCTGAGGCCTTCGCGTCGCTGCACCCGGCAACCTTGCGGCGGCTGGGGGTGGAACCGGGGGCGATGGTGCGGCTGTCCACCCGGCGCGGGAAAATAACCGTGCGGGCGCGGGCCGACCGGGCGGTGGCCGAGGATTGCGCCTTCATGCCGTTTGCCTATGTCGAGGCGGCGGCGAACGTGCTGACCAACCCGCAGCTGGACCCGTTCGGGAAGATCCCCGAGTTCAAGTATGCGGCGGTGCGGGTGGAGGCGGCAGACGGGGTGGCGGCAGAGTAGGTTAGCCCCCGTTGGCCCGCAGATAGTCCACCAGCGCCGCGCGGTCTGCTGGATCGGGCAGGCGCTGTTCGGGCATCCGCGACCCGGGGGTATAGGCCTCGGGGCCCTGTTCGAAGAGGGCGGCGATGGTGTCGGGCGTCCAGGTGATGTCCAGCCGGTGCAGCGCGTCGGAATAGGCATATCCGGGCGCGGTGGCGATGCGGCGGCCAAGGATGCCGTGCAGGGTGGGGCCGGCGCGGTTGCCGTCATCGGGGTCGAGCGTGTGGCAGACGGCGCAGGCGCGCCAGACCTGCGCACCGCGGCTGTCATCGGCGGTGGCCGGGGTTGCAGAGCCTTCCCCCAGGGGCGTGCCATCGATGCGCCAGCGGCGGATCAACCCGTCATTGCCGCCGGTCAGCAGCGTGTCGCCGGCAAAGGCCAGCGCCCAGATCGCCCCCTGCCCCGTCTCGATCCGCACGCGCAGCGTGAAATCGTCGGCATCGACCAGCCAGACCTCGCCCGAGACCGAGGCCGCCGCCAGCAACCCCGGCCCGGCCGCGAGTGCCACCACGGGCAGCGGGCGTTCGGACAGGCTGCGTTCCATCACCACGCCATTCGGGGCGACGCGGCGCAACACGCCATCTGCCCCCGCAACAATCACCGTATCGCCGGTTGCGACAAGGGCTGCGGGAGGTGAGGGCATATCGACCGATCCGGTCAGATTGTCCGCCTGCCAGAACCGCAGGCGCAGGTCGGTGCCGGTTGAGGCCAGGCCACCCTGAAACGCCGCAAGCCCCGTGACCTGCCCCTGATGCGCCTCCCATCCCGTGCCATCGGGAAGCACGATGCGACCATCCCAGCCTCCGCTGGCCACCCCATCCGGCGTGGCGGCGAGGGCGGCTACGGGGGCGTCATGGACTGGGCGTGAGGCCAGAGGCTCGGGTCCCGTTCCCCAGATCACCACCTGCCCGTCCTGTCCGCCGGTGGCAAACCCTTCAGGCAGGGCCAGCACCGCCGTCACAGCCCCGGTGTGGCCCCGAACGACCTGCGCGGGCAATACCCCCTCCCAGCGGATCGCCCGGGTGTCGAAACTGCCTGATATTACCCGGTCTCCCGCCACCGACAGCGCCCGCACCGGCCCGCCATGGCCGCGCATGTCCTGCGCGGTGGCCGGGGTGGCCAGGGCGAGCGCGAGGCTTAGCCAGCGCCACACGCGGTCAGAAGCTCACCAGATTGCTGCCGGGCGAGGTGATGCGCGCACCTTCGGTGGTGAAGGCGTCGGGCGAGGACATCTGGAACCGATCGTTCAACACATAGTCGGCCGCGAACCCGACCGCGACCGCCACCACCACCGCTGCAAGAAAAGCCTTCATCGCCTGGTCTCCTTTGTCATTCCGCCGCCTTGCGCGGCATCGTCAGGGTTTGCCAGAGGGCGGTTGCCATCCGGGTATAGATGCGGCCCAGGGGGCCGTCGGGGTCGCGCGCCGTCACCGGGCGGCCCGCGTCGCTGGCGGCGCGCAGTTCCATGGTCAGGGGCACGGCACCCAGATAGGGCACGGCGAGGCGCGCGGCCTCGGCCTCGGCCCCGCCGGTGCCAAAGATCGCGTGCTGGCCGCCGCAGTCGGGGCAGATGAAATGGGCCATGTTCTCGATAAGGCCGAGGATCGGCACATCCACCTTGCGGAACATGGTGATACCACGCCGCGCGTCGATCAGGGCCAGATCCTGCGGGGTGGACACGATCACCGCCCCCGAAGGCCGCGCGCCCTGCGCGATGGCAAGCTGCGCATCGCCAGTGCCGGGGGGCATGTCGATCATGAGGGCGTCGAGCGTGCCCCAGTCCACCTCGGCCAGCATCTGGGTGATGGCGCTGGTGACCATGGGCCCGCGCCAGACCATCGCGGCCTCGGGGTCCACCATCAGGCCCATCGACATGGCGGCGATGCCATGCGCCTGCATGGGGATCAGCTTGCGCGCAGCCGTCATGCGCGGCTGGCCTGTGAGGCCAAGGAGCGTGGGCAGCGACGGCCCGTGCACATCGGCATCCAGGATGCCCACGTGCAGGCCAAGGCTGCGCAGGCCCACGGCGAGGTTGACGCAGGTGGTGGATTTGCCCACGCCGCCCTTCGCCGAAGACACGGCGATCACAAACCGCACGCCGGGCAGGATGGGCGGTTGTGCCGGGGGGGCGTCTTTCTGCGCCGTCGGTCGGTCAGCGGTCAGAACGACCATCGCGCGGGGGTCGACGGCGCGAAGTGCCGTCTCGGTTGCGCTACGCAGGATGCCAAAGGCCGCGGCCTCATCCGGCGTGATGGCGATGGCCGCGGTCAGGCGCGGGCCGGCCGACAGGCTGAGGCGGCCCGAGCCGGTAAGCGGAGCGCCGTCCGGAAGGGTGATCCCTGCCAGCGCCGCCCTTGCCCGATCGATGATCGCAGCGTCGTCCATGTCGCTCCGTCCGGATCAAAACGGCCCCGCCCGGTGGGCGGGGCCGGCATTCACCATCACGCAAGCCCTGCCTATTCGGCCGGAGCCGCAGAGCGCCCGCCCGATGCGCCCGCATTACCCTGCACTTCCTTGACCCAGAGCGCATGATGCTCCTTGGCCCAGTTCAGATCGACCTCGCCCGAACCCATCGCATCGAACGCGCCCTCCATCCCGACCGAGCCGATGTAGATGTGGGCGATGATGATGGCCGTCAGCAGCGCCGAGACGATGCCGTGGACCAGCTGGTAGAACTGCCAGTCCGCCTGTGTGCCCGCGACACCGGGGAACAGCAGGAAATAGCCCGTCACCGACAGCGCGATCCCGCCCAGCGTTACCGCCCAGAAGATAAGCTTCTGGCCTGCGTTGAACTTGCCTGCCGGGGGGTGGACACCCTTTTTCAAAAGGCCCCCGCCCATGGCAAGCCAGGTCATGTCATGCGCCCTTGGCAGGTTGCGTCCGACCCAGAGGAGAAACGACAGCAACAGCCCGATCATGAAGGCCCAGCCCACATAGTTGTGCGCGATTTTACCATAGGCCGTCAGCGTGCCAAATCTGCCCTCGCCCACCAGCGGCAAAAGCAGCGTGCGACCAAGCACCAGGTTCATGCCGGTCAGCGCAAGCACGACGAACGACCCGGCCATCAGCCAGTGCGCAAAGCGGTCGATGCCGCTGAAGCGGGTGATCGTCCGGCCCGAGGGGCCCGCTTCGATGCGGATGCGTCCACGGACAGCAAAGAACACCGCAAGCAGGATCAGGATGCCCGCCATGGAATAGATGGTCAGCGACCGCACGGTGGTGGTGTGGGTCGCCGCCCAGCCCTTGTTGTCGGGCTTGATGAGGCCCGCGGCCTGGTCATCGGGGATGGTGATGCGGCCCGTGACCTGTTCGCCGGGTTTCAGCGCGTTGAACAGGCTGTCCTCTGTCACCGCTTTGGCGGTGGGGTTGATCTGCTGCGCCTGCGCGACGGGGGTGGTGAAGGCCAGTGCCAGCACGAGGCCAAGGGTAGCGAAAAGCGTTTTCATCGGCATTCCCCCCTTACACCGTGACCGTGGCGCCATAGGCCGTGCGCCAACCCCAGGCGCCCGATCCATAGCCGCGCGTGACCACACGTTCCTTGTAGATCTCGGCGATGATGTCGCCGTCCCCCGCCAGCAGCGCCTTGGTCGAGCACATCTCGGCACAGAGCGGCAGCTTGCCCTCTGCCAGACGGTTGGAGCCGTATTTCTGGTATTCCGCCATCGTCATGTCAGCCTCGGGTCCACCCGCGCAATAGGTGCACTTGTCCATCTTGCCGCGGGTGCCGAAGTTGCCGACGCGTGGATATTGCGGCGCGCCGAAGGGGCAGGCGTAGAAGCAGTAGCCGCAGCCGATGCAGGTGTCCTTGGAATGCAGGACCACGCCATCGGCGGTGGTATAGAAGCACGACACCGGGCAGACGGCGGCGCAGGGCGCATCCGTGCAGTGCATGCAGGCCATCGAGACCGAGCGTTCCCCCGGCAGGCCGTCATTCAGCGTGACGACGCGGCGGCGGTTGATGCCCCAGGGCACCTCATGCTCGTTCTTGCAGGCGGTGACGCAGGCGTTGCATTCGATGCAGCGGTCGGCGTCGCACAGGAATTTCATTCGGGCCATTGGTGTGATCCTCCCTTACGCCGCTGCGATCTGGCAAAGCGTGACCTTGCCTTCGTGCATCCCCGTCACGGGGTCGTAGCCATAGCTGGTGATGACGTTCACGCTTTCGCCCAGCACGATGGGGTCGGTGCCCTGCGGATACTTGCCGCGCTGATCCTCACCCTGAAACCACCCGGCAAAGTGGAAGGGCATGAAGGCCGCGCCCGACCCCACACGCTCTGTCACCAGCGCCTTGACGCGGGCCTTCGAGCCGCCTTCGGGGCCATAGACCCAGACCCAGCCGCCATCGGTGATCCCGCGCGCGGTGGCATCCGCCGGGTTGATCTCGACGAACATGTCCTGCTGCAACTCGGCCAGCCAGGGGTTCGACCGGGTTTCCTCGCCGCCGCCCTCGTATTCCACAAGACGTCCCGAGGTGAGCACGATGGGGAATTTCTCGGCCAGCTTTTCGGTGATCGCCTTGTCCTGCATCGTCTTGCCGATGTTGGGCATCCGCAACTGGCGGCCATCGTCGCGGGTGGGATAGTCGGCCACGAGGTCCGGGCGCGGCGAATAGATCGGCTCGCGGTGCACCGGGATCGGGTCGGGCAGGTTCCAGGCCACGGCGCGGGCCTTGCCGTTGCCGAAGGGCACGCAGCCGTGTTGCAGCGCCACCCGCTGGATGCCGCCCGACAGGTCGATGGACCAGGAGACCTTGGCCTGGTTCTCGGGGTCATTGCCGCCGATGCGCTGGATCGTTGCCAGCTCTTCGGCGGTCAGGTCAACGTCCCATCCCAGCGTTTGCAACACGCCATAGGTGAATTCCGGGTAACCGTCCTGGATCTCGGACCCCTTGGGCCAGGACCCTTCGGCCAGCAGCGTCACGCCATCCTTTTCCAGACCGAACCGGGGACGGAACGCGCCGCCACCTTTCATCGGCTCCAGGTTGGTGTTGTAAAGGATATGCGTTCCCGGGTGACGCAGTTCGGGGGTCCCCCAGCAGGGCCAGGGCAGGCCGTAGAAATCACCCTGCACCTCGGCCGGTGCATCCGCCTTGGCGCGCAGGGTCACCACGTCGAACTTGTCCTGATTGGCCATGTGGGCCTTGAGCCGCTCGGGGCTTTGGCCGGTATAGCCGGTAGACCAGCCACCACGGTTGATCTCGCGCAGGATGGATTCGGGCGTGGGCTCGAGGCTGAACTTGCCCTGCACCATTTCATAGTTTTTGAACATCTGCTCGGCAAAGCCGAGCTTGGCCGCCAGCCGATAGACCACCGCATAATCGTTGTCGGATTCGAAGATCGGCTCGACGATCTTTTCGCCCCATTGCACCGACCGGTTGGAACAGGTGCGCGAGCCCGAGCATTCGAACTGCGTGCTGATCGGCAGAAGGTAGGTGTTGTCGGTGCGGTCGTGCAGGGCGGCGAAGGTGGTGGGATGCGGATCGGCCACCACCAGCAGGTCCAGCGCGTTCATCCCCTTTTGCGCATCCGCCATCCGCGGCACGGTGTTGCCGCCGTGGCCAAAGACGATCATCGCCTTGATGTTGTCACGTTGATCGACCTGTTCGGCATCCAGCATCGCCGCATCGAACCAGCGGGTCGAGGGGATGCCCGAGGTCTCCATGTTCTTGACCGCATCGCGCGCATCGCGGCCACCCTTGGCAGGCACCTCGTCAAAGCGGCTGACGAAATAGTCATAAGGCACGTCCCAGACGCGGGACCAGTGTTTCCACGCCCCGGTGGCGAGGCCGTAATAGCAGGGCAGGTTCGCGATATCCAAACCGAAGTCGGTCGCGCCCTGCACGTTGCAATGGCCGCGGAAGATGTTGGCCCCGGTGCCCTCGGATCCCACATTGCCGGTTGCCAGCAGCAGGTTGTTGTAGGCGCGCACGTTGGCCGTGCCTACGGTGTGCTGCGTGCCGCCCATGCACCAGATGAAGGTGGAGGGCTTTTCCTTGGCAAAGGTTTCGGCCACGCGGCGAAGCTGCCCCTCGGGGACGCCGGTGATGCGCTCGACCTCGGCGGGGGCATATTTCTTCACCTCCTCGCGCACCTGGTCCATGCCGTAGACGCGGCTCGCGATGAACTGCTGATCCTCCCAGCCATTCTCGAAAATGTGCCACATGATGCCCCAGATCACCGCGATGTCGGTGCCGGAACGGAAGCGGACATAATCGGTGGCGTGGGCCGCCGTGCGGGTGAAGCGGGGATCAAAGACGATGACATTCGCGCGCTGCGTCTCCTTGCCCGACAGGATGTGTTGCAGCGAGACGGGATGCGCCTCGGCCGCGTTCGAGCCCATGAAGATCACGGTCTTGGCGTTGCGGATGTCGTTGTAGCTGTTGGTCTGCGCGCCGTAGCCCCAGGTATTGGCCACGCCCGCCACGGTGGTCGAATGGCAGATGCGCGCCTGGTGATCGACGTTGTTGGTGCCCCAGAAGGCCGCGAACTTGCGGAACAGATAGGCACCTTCGTTCGAAAACTTGGCAGATCCAAGGAAATACACGCTGTCGGCGCCGGATTTCTCGCGGATCGCGGTCATCTTGTCGCCGATCTCGTCGATGGCCTGGTCCCAGGTGATGCGCGTCCACTGGCCGCCCACCTTCTTCATCGGGTATTTCAGGCGGCGGTCGCCATGCACCAGCTCGCGCACCGATGCGCCCTTGGCGCAATGCGTGCCGCGGTTGATCGGGCTTTCCCAGGCCGGTTCCTGCCCCACCCAGACGCCGTTCTGCACCTCGGCCTTGACGGTGCAGCCGACCGAGCAGTGGGTGCATATGTTCTTGCGGATCTCGACGGGCTGGCCATGGACCATCGGGCCTGCCTCGGCCCGCCGCACTGTGCCCGCACCCAGCGTGCCAAGGGCGGCCAGACCGCCGACCGCAAGGCCCGAGCCGCGCAGGAAGCTGCGGCGATCCACGGGCTTGGCGGCGAGGTTGGAGGCCATGGCGGCAAGACCGCCGCGCGCCGTCTCAGAGGTTCTGCGCTTTACCAGCATGGATCATTCCCCCTTGTAGTAGCGGTTGGTGGCATAAAAGGCGCGGACGTGGTCGGTTTCCTGATAACGGGCCTTGGTCCGCTCATTGGCGCTTTCCTGCGCCACGGCGGGCAGTGCCCCGCCGGTCAGGGTCGCAGCCCCGGTAGCTACGGCCACGCCGAAAAATCCGCGTCTGCCGATGCCTCGCACCTTTACATTCTCCGCCATGTCATCCTCCCGCTGTCAGACCTGCCAAGGCAGGCCCCCCGTTTTCTATCCATGTGCCCGGATGGCAGGTTCCCCCGCCGCCGCGCGTGCCAGGGCAAATGCGCGCGCCTCGATATCACAGAAAACACGCCCTACCTGTGCCACCACACGGTAGAACCGCGCCGATGGGGCCTTGGCCAGATCGTCAAAGAACATGCCCGCCCAAGGCTCCAGGTGCCGGGCAAAGAACCCGGCCTCCCCCGCCCCGCCGCAGCCCAGCACCGCCGCATCGAACCGTCCCAGTGCCAGACCGGCCATGACCTCGGCCAGACTTGCGATGTGGTCTTCGGGCTCATGCCGTCCGGGCGCGCGTTCAATGCCCATAGCCGCCAGATCGCGGCGCAGGTCGGCCAGCGGGCGTTCGTTCAGGAACCCGGTCAGGTAGAACGATCCGTAGGGCAACAGTTCGCCCCGGCCCACGCCGATGAAGAGGTCAAAGAATTCCTGCCGGACCGCCGGTGCCTCCGCAGTCCGCGCTGCCTCGGCAAGCTGTCGGAAAGCAAGGCCGAGCGGCGCGTTATCTGGCTCAAGCGCGCCAATCGCCGCCAGCATCGCAGCATCGGGCGGTGCCACCAGAATGCGCGCCAGAAAACCCCATTGCTGGGATCGCAGCGCGTTTTCGTCCAATTTGGCTGGCTCGACCAAGGCCGCGCTGGCGTTGTCTGACATCTGGCTCCCTGTGCGGTGATTTGAATCAACACCGCTTATCCTGCGGGCAAGGATACCCAACCTTGCGCAGAGTGCAAAACCATTTCTGCGAAGCGGTCCGAAAACTTTACCAACTCGGGTGCCAGGGGATGGATTGGCGCTCAGCCTGGCAAAGCGCCGCCGTGACGGGGCGGCGCCGGAACACCAGCCTGCTGCGCCGCTGGCTCGGCAGCGGGCGGCGGGGTTGGCGCGGCGGCGGCGGGGGCCGGGGCAGCGGCGACATCGGCCCATTCCGACCCAGCGTCATCCTCTGCAGGGCTCATCTCCTCAACGGGCGCGCCGGCAAAGATGCGCTCGGCCATCTGCGACACATCCTGCGCGCTGATCGTGCCGCCAAAGCCCTTGATCCCCCCCGGCGCGTTGTAATCCCAGAAGTAGTCGCGCGCCGGGTCCTCGTAGTTGGCGATCAGCGGATTGGCCGCCCAGGCCCGCCGAAGCGCCGCGTTCTTCAGCGCGCGCGGAACGCCCGCCTGCAGAAAGCCCCGAACGTCGGTGCCGGGGCCGATGTCCTCGATCCGCGGCAGGCTTGCCAGAAGCTCGGGGTCGGCCTCTGCCTCCACCTCTGGTTCAGCCTCCGCGAGGGGTTCGGGGGCTGCCTCCTCGGCGGCGCGCTTTCGGGCCGACCAGCGGGACAGGAAATCGGCATCGTCGGGGCCGGGCGGATCGGATGCGGTCATTTGCGGCCCCATTTCTGGTCGGGGGACAGGATGCGCGGGGCGCGCGGGTCGGCCTCATACTGCCCGGTGGCGCGTGTGCGGCGGCGTTTGTGAAACACCTCCTCAACATGGTGCTGGGCGATAAAGGCGGCCACGGCAGCCATCAGGCCCGGGGGCATCGCAACCGCCTCGACCACGCGCGCGGGGTCGCTGGCCAGCGATTCGCCCTCATAGGGGTCGGGCGTGACCAGATGAACCCGCCCGGCATCCATCGACACCCAGACGGAAGGACGAGCAGAGGCCAGGTTGGTGCGGTAATGCCCCGTCTCGCCATGGTGCAGCACCAGCTCATGATCGCCCAGCCAGACCGTGTGCACCCCGCCATCGTCGTGCATCAGCGTGCCGGGGGCCAGCGGCAGGGGCGCCTCGGTCACCGCATGGGGGCGCAGCACGCGGCCGCCCCAGCGGCTGGCGGGGGGGTGCGAGCGGCCCATGACCCCGATGCGGAACACCTCTTTCGGCATCAGGCGCGGCCCTCCGGTCCGGTGGCGAGGGGCAGGCCCATCACCAGGTTCTGCGGCTTCATCCGCACCACATTGTCGGCCCCGATCCCGAGGAGCAGCCAGACCGGATGCCCCGCCACATCGGGGCGCAGGGCGGCGGGGTCGATCTGCATGGCATAAAGCCCGATCAGTGTATCGGCGGCAACCTCGCCCCGCCACAGCGCGTCACCGATGCGCGTGCCCACGGGATCGAGGCCCACATACCAGCGCAGGTCCACGCCCTCGGCGCGGGTGGTCGGCGTAACCTCGGCCTCAAGGCCCAGAAGGTGGTGCAGGAACCGCGCGGCGACCTGCCCCAGCGCCGCGCGCGCGCGCGGGTCGGCGCCGAAGGGCAGAACCATCGCATGCGCATCCGAGCGGCTGAAATAGGTCCAGCCGTTGCCCTCACCCAGCACATCCAGCGCCGATACGCCGCCCTGAAGCATCGCCATCAGGGGGTTCTGGTGGCTTTGCGCCTCCAGCTCGCCCACCAGCTCGTCATCGGCCAGAAGGATCGCACCCTTGTCGAAATGCGCCCGCTGGGGGCGAAAGAACATCTCGGCGGCGCGCAGGGTGAACACATCCTCGCAGCCGTCCAGCGCGTTGCGCAGGATCAGCTGCACCAGCTGGTCATAGAACACGATGGGCAGCCGGGTGCCCTGCCGGACAAGGCGCAGATAGCCGGCCTCAATGGTGCCTGCCGCCATGAGGGTATCGCGCAGGGCGATCAGGAACCCCCAGTTCTCGCGCGCGTCCGGGTCGGCCAGCGCCGCAATCTGGCCCGGTGTCACCGCATCGCGGGGCGCGCGCATCAGGCGGGCATGGAGCGCCCGCTCGGCAAAGCAGGCCTCGGGCGGGGGCAGGATCTCGGGGCGGGCGAGCCAGGCCAGGATAAGCTCATCCGTCACCAGCATGTGCCCGTGCGCGTCAAGGCGGGTAAGCTGATGGCCGGAGGCGACCCAGAATTCCCTCATGCGCCACCCCCCATACGCGTCAGGTCGATCTCGTCGCCCTCCGCCTCGAAGAATTCGAAAGCCCGGCCATGGCCGCGCAAGTAGTCGGCGGAATAGGCGGTCTGGTCGCGGGGCTTGAGGGTGCGGAACCGTTCGCGGATGGTGCCATCCTCCTCGGTGCGATGCAGGGCGATCAGGGTGCCGGGGGTGTGGCCACGGCACAGTTCCTCGGCGAGCGCGATTTCCTCGGCGGCGGCGGGGCGGGCGGTGGCCTGGTCGGGGGCACCCAGATGCAGGACGAGTTGTAGCGACAACAGGTCCACCGCCTGCGCGCGGTTCTGCGGCTGCACCTCGGTCACCGTGACGAGGGTGGAAAAGCCGAACCCCCCGATCCCCAGAAACCCCGACCGGAACGCGATCTGCGCCTTGCGGTCAAGGCTGGCCATGGGCCTGCCCGCCCACAGGAACGTACCCGGCACCGCCCATTCGCCGGGCTCGGCGGCAGGCGCAAAGATCACGCCGTCGGAAGGGTCAAGCCGGATCGTTCGGGGCAGCAGCATCACAGAATCGGCCCCCCATGGTCGCGCCACGGCGCATCGCGGGTGAGTGCTGCGAATGACAGGCGGGTGGGGCCGTGCGCCCAGCCCGCATCTTCCATCCGCCCCTCGGTCAGCCGCCCCGTCACCTGCGCCGCGATCCAGCCGAACCCCTCATGCTTCCAGCGGTCGAAGGCCAGCATCAGATGGGCGGCAAAACTTTCCACAATCGCGGGCGGATCGTCGAACCCCTGTTCGGCGAGGCTGATCGAGGCGGGATAGTCGCCGGGGGCGGCCAGATGGTCACGGTCGGCGATCAGTTCGGCGCAAAGGACCAGCCAGTCGGGCACCGCATCCTCTGCCCCGGGCGCTGCGATCAGCCGCAGCCCGCCAAGGCGCGAGCCGTCCAGCCGCACCTCGCCGCGCGGAGTCAGGCGGATGGCGCGGTCGGGCGCGCAATGGGCGGCCAAGGCCTCCACCAGCGCCACCAGCCCCGCGGCGAAGGCCCGGCGCGCGCTGTGCAGCGCGTCCTCGGGTTCCAGCACCACGGCGAAATCCAGCCGCCCCGGCGCGGCACCGGGGCGGAACCCCCAGACCAGCGTGCCCGCCCCATGGTCGGGGGCCAGCCTTTGTGCCTGTGCGCCCACATCCCCCGCCTCAAGCCAATGCGGATCAAAGGGTGGTGGCAGGGTCAGGCGGCGGGGTGCGGGCATCGGGGGTTCTTGCATGGGGCCTCGGTTCCGCCCCATGGTAGGCGTCCAGTCAGGGCGCGCAACCCCGCCCGAGCCAGAGGACCCGCGATGACCCCATCCGACCGGATCGTGCTGACCTGCACCTGCGAGGGCACGATCACCCCCGACACCGCCGCACTGGCGCGGGCGGGCTGCGGCGCGGGCGAGGCCCCGGCGCATCAGCTCTGCCGCGCGCAGCTGGACCGGTTCCGCGCGGCCCTTGCCACAGGGCAACCGGTCACGGTGGCCTGCACGCAAGAGGCCCCGCTGTTCCGCGAGGTTGCGGGCGAGGCGCCCGTCGCCTTTGCCAATATCCGCGAGGTTGCAGGCTGGACCGAGGAGGCGGCGCAATCCGCGCCCAAGATGGCGGCGCTGCTGGCGATGGCGGCGGTGGAGCCGGGGGCGTTTTCCTATGTGACGATGGAGAGCGCGGGCGTCGTGCTGGTGCTGGGCCGCGACGAGGCGGCGGTGGAGGCGGGGCGCGTGCTGGCCGAGGCGCTGAACGTGACGGTGATGCTGCTGCCGGGGGCCGAGGTGACGCCCCCGCGCGAGACGGTGTTTCCGGTGGTGCAGGGGCGCGTGCGCGGGGCCGTGGGCCATCTGGGGGCGTTCGAGATCACGGTGGACGGCTATGCGCAGCCCGCACCTTCGTCGCGGTTGCGGCTGGTGTTCGGGGCCACGCGCGACGGTGCGGTGTCGCGCGCCGATCTGGTGGTGGACCTGACGGGGGGGGCGGCACTGTTCCCTGCGCATGACCTGCGGCCGGGGTATTTCCGCGCCGACCCGCGCGACCGGGGGGATGTGGAGGCGATGCTGCGCCGCGCGTCGGGCATGGCCGGCACCTTCGACAAGCCGCGCTACATCGACTTTCGGGCCGACCTTTGCGCCCATTCCCGAAGCCAGATCACCGGCTGCACCCGCTGCCTGACCCTCTGCCCCACGGGCGCGATCACGCCCAATGGCGACAGCGTGGCCATCGACCCCTACATCTGCGCGGGCTGCGGCCAATGCGCCGCCGCCTGCCCCACCGGGGCCGCCGCCTATGCCCTGCCGGGGGCCGACACCATAACCGCCCGCCTGCGCGCAGGGCTGCGTGCCTATGCAGATGCCGGGGCGACCGTGTCCCCGGTGATCCTGTTCCACGATGCCGACCATGGGCTGCCGGTGATCGAGGCTGCGGGCCGCTTCGGCAGGGGGCTGCCCGCCCATGTGATCCCCGTGCAGGTGAACGAGATCACGCAACTGGGCCCCGAGGCAATGGCCGCCGCCCATGCCTATGGCGCGGCGGGCGTGCTGGTGCTGGGCCGGGGGCAGGCGCGCCACGATCCGGCGGGCCTGATCGTCACGCTGGCGCTGATGGCGCGGGTGTCGGAGGCGACGGGTCAGGCGGTGCCGGAACTTCTGGAAACCGGCGATCCCGACATGCTGGAGGCCGCCCTTTATGCCTTGCCCCGGCTGCCCGCGCGGGCGGTTCGGTCATCCTTCCTGCCCCCCGCGGACAAGCGCGGCCTGCTGGTCACGGCACTGGCCGAGATGAACCGGGTGGCGCCCGCGCCCACCCTGGGCGTCACTCTGGACCGGGGTGCCCCCTTCGGCGCGGTGGTGGTGAACCGCGATGCCTGCACCCTTTGCCATGCCTGCACCGGCGCCTGCCCCACCGGGGCGCTGTCGGACACCCCCGACCGGCCCGAACTGCGCTTTACCGAAAGCGCCTGCGTCCAATGCGGACTGTGCGAGGCGACCTGCCCCGAGGATGCGATAACCCTGTCGCCGGGCATCGACTTCGAGGCCTGGGACACCCCGCGCCGGCTGCTGAACGAGGAGGCGCCTTTCGAATGCACCGGCTGCGGCAAACCCTTTGGCACCGCCTCTGGCATCGCGCGGGTGCAGGCAAAGCTGGCGGAACATTGGATGTTCGCGGGCGAGGCGGGGGCCGACCGGATGCGGCTGCTGACACTTTGCGACGATTGCCGGGTGCGGGCCGTGGTGGCCGAGGGGTTCGACCCCCACGCCCCCGACCAGCGCCGCGTGCGCACCAATGACGATTATCGCTGACGCCTGCGCAGCGCCGGAATGCCCGTCTGCATGATCAGCCAGATGTCGAGGCACAGGTTGCGCCGATCCTGATAGATCAAGTCCAGCCGTGCCTTCATCGGCACGCAAAGCCGGGCATAGACGGCATCGGTTTCGGCAGGCGTCGCGCAGCGCGACAACAGCAATGCCTCGTGCCGGTGATAGTGCAGCGTCGCCATGCCGGTGATGCCGGGGCGCGAGCGCAGGACACGGGCATAGAGATCGGGGAAGCGTTCGACATATTCACGCAAGGGGGGGCGGGGGCCCACAAAGCTCATGTCGCCGCGCAGCACGTTCCAGAGCTGCGGCACCTCATCCAGCCGTGACCGGCGCAGGACCCGGCCAGCGGGGGTGATGCGGGCCGCCTTGTCGGCCCCGGTGACCCCGCGGTCGGCGGGGGCCAGCGTCATCGTGCGCAGTTTCCACAGGCGGAACGGGCGGCCCGGTGCCCGCATCCGCTCGGCGACATAAAAGATCGGGCGGCCCTGCGTGACCAGCAGCCAGACCAGCACCCCCGCGAAGGGCAGCGCGAGGATAGCCGCCACCAGCAGGGCGAATGCGATGTCGAAGGCGCGCTTCAGCGGGGTCATGCGCCGCCCCCCACCTGCCGCCACTCGCGCACCATCGTCTCGGGCAGGCTGGCCTCTGGCGGCAGCGGCACGAGCGCCTGCAGGCGCGCGGTGTCGAGGGTGACGGCCGGGATGACGGCCGGGTTCGGCGGGCCCCAGTGCCAGGGCAGCCCCGCCGCCCGCAGAAGGTCCGCCATGCGGACGGGATGCGGGGCGGCGATGTTCAGAAGCCGCGGCAACACGGCACCCGCCACGGCGCGGGCCACCAGCGCCGCCAGCACCGCGCCCAAACTGGCAGGCCCGATGTAGGACCGCAGCGGCCCCCCCGCCTGCCCCGGCACGAGGTCGAGCGTGACCTCCCTGCCCGGCCGCCACCCGCCCAGAAGCGCATCGCACCCCGCCACATTGCCGATACGCAGGATGGTCAGGCCCGGTGCGCCGGGCTGATTGGCCATGGCTTGCGCCGCCGTTTCCATCGCCAGTTTTGCCGCGCCATAGGCCGAGGGCGGCCGGGTGGCCGCATCCTCGTCCAACCCCAGGCCCGGTGCATAGACGGCGGCGGAGGAGGCCAGGAACACATGGCACCCGCCCTGCGCCCGTGCCGCGGCCAGTGTCGCCCGCGCCAGATCCGTGTTGGACGCCAACTCGTCGGCCCGCCCCCCGGCAAGGCACAGGATCACCCCGCTGGCCGCGTCATCGGGGCAGTTGGCGCCGAGAATTGGCCAGTGCAGAAACCCCGCCCTGCCATCGCGCGCCTGCCAGACCGGGCGCAGCCCGCCCGGAAACGTGGGCCAGACCGCGCGCAGGGCCGATCCGATCCGCCCTGTGCCCCCCAGCACCAGAAGCGGGCGCATCCTAGTCGCTCCCTTCCAGACGCACGCGCAATTCGCGCAGCACCGGCAGGACCGACCGCACCCGGTCGGCCCCCAGATCGGCCACCAGATCGCCGATCAGCGGGGCCACCGCCTGCACCGCCGCATCCCGCGCGGCGCGGCCCGAGGGGCTGATTGCCACGAATTTCTGCCGCGCGTCGTCCCAGTCGGGCCGGATATGCACATGCCCCGCCCATTCCAGCCGCGCCAGCGTGTTGGTCATCGCCCCCCGGGTGACGTGGAACGCGCGCGCCAGTTGCGCGGGCGTGCGTTCCTCGGCCACCCGCGCCAGATGGTTCAGCACCCCGAAATGCGACAGTTCCATCCCCTTGGGCAGCGCCTTCGAGATGCGGTTGCGCGCCAGCTGGTCGGCCATGAACAGCTCGCCAAACAACGCGACTGCGATATCCTCGGACTTGTCGGCCATCACGGCCCCTCGATGGGGCGGTCGTGTGTGAGCGAGGGCACACGGGTGCGGGCGCTGTCCACCTGCGAGAGGTCGAGATCGACAAAGGTGACGCGGGGCTCGGTGCCCGCATCGGCCAAAACCTCACCCCATGGCGCCACGGCCAAACTGTGCCCATGGGTTTGCCGGCCCCGGCCACCGCCGATGGGTTCGGGATGAAAGCCCGTCTGGGCGGGAGCCAGCACGAAACACCCCGTCTCGATGGCCCGCGCGCGCAGCAGGGTTTCCCAATGCGCGGCGCCGGTCAGGTGGTTGAAGGCGGCGGGAACGGTGATCACCTGCGCCCGAGCCTGCGCAAGGCGGCGATAGAGATGCGGAAAGCGCAGGTCATAGCAGACGGTCATCCCGATCCGCGCCAGCGCGGTATCGGCCAGCACGGCGCGGGTGCCGGGCCGGTATGCGGCGGATTCGCGATAGACCTCGGTTTCGGACACCTGGACGTCGAACATGTGGATCTTGTCATACCGCGCGGCGATCCCGCCGTCAGGGGCGATCAGGAACGATCGGTTGGCGAATCGCCCATCGGCATCGGTGGTCAGCACGCCAAGGGAGCCTACCAGCACCCAGCATCCGGCGCGCGCGGCCTCAGCCCGCAGCGTGGCCAGCGTGGGATCATCCTCCTCAAGCCGCAGCGTGGCACGCTGGTGGTCGCGGACCGAGGACAAAAGGTTCGTGCATTCCGGCGTCAGGATCAGGTCTGCCCCGCCCGCCGCCGCCCGCCGCACCGCCTGCACCGTGCCGGGCAGGTTCGCGGCGGGGTCATCTGTCACCGACAGCTGGACCAGCCCTGCGCGCATCAGTCCGCCAGAAGGGCGTCAAGCCGCCCGGCATGGTCCAGCGCATGAAGGTCGTCCGCCCCGCCCACATGCCGCCCGCCGATGAAAATCTGCGGCACGGTGCGCCCACCGTTCGCGCGCTGCATCATCTCTGCCCGGCGCGCAGGCTCGCGACTCAGGTCGATCTCGGTGAAGGCCGCGCCCTTGCGGGTCAGCAGGCGCTTGGCCGCGTGGCAGTAGCCGCAGAGCGGCGTGGTGTAGATCTCGACGGATTTCACGGTTGCGGGTCCTGTCATGTTTGCCCGACCCTACATGCGATCAACCCTCTTTCGCAACGCGCGCCAGAACCGCCACCACCACATGCGAGGCACCGGCAGCAAGGCACGCCTCCGTCGCCGCCGCCAGCGTGGCGCCCGAGGTCATCACGTCATCCACCAGCATCACCGGGCGATCGCGCAGCCGGTGGGTGCGGCGGGGATGTACGCGGATCGCCCCCTCCACATTTGCGAATCGTCCGTCACGGTTGCGGCCGTCCTGCGTGGGGGTGCTGCGGGGGCGAATCAGGAGGTCGGGGCAGTGGTCGATCCCGGCCGCCCGCGCGAGCGCCGCGGACAAGAGCGCCGACTGGTTGTAGCGGCGGCGCAGAAGCCGCAGCCAATGCAGCGGGATTGGGGCCACGATCATGCCGGGTTCGATCATGGGCGCCGCCGCCCGCATCATCCAGCGTGCGGCGGGGGCGGCAAGGTCCAGCCGGTCGCCATGTTTCAGCGCCAGCACCAGCTTGCGCCCGTTGTCGTGGTAGAGGATCGCCGCCCGCCCCCGCGACCATGGCCGCGCGATGGTCAGACAGTCGTCGCAATGCACCGGGTGGCCGGGGTCATCCCCGGGCAGCGGCACGCCGCAGAGGTCGCAGACCAGCCCGCCGATGAACCGGGTCTGCCGCCAGCAGTCGGGGCACAGCGCGAAGTCATCCGTTACCTGCGCGCTGCAGGTCAGGCATTGCGGCGGATAGATCGCGCGCAGCACCGCTTGCAAACCCATGCCTGCCCCCTCACGTGTAGGCCATGTCCACGTCGCCCCGCCTGACCGACCGCGCCGCTCTTGCCCGCAACCGTGCCCGCGCGGGTCGGATGGGTCTGGCCGACTTCCTGCACCGCGACGTCATGGACGACCTGCAGGAGAGACTCGCCGAGGTTAACAGAACCTTTACGGCCCCCGCCGTGGTGACGGGTTTTCCCGATCTGTGGCGCGATCTGCTGCCCGGCGCGCGGATGGTGGCGGATGACGAGGTGCTGGACCTTGACCCAGGCGCGCATGATCTGGTGATCCATGCGCTGTGCCTGCACTGGGCGGATGACCCGGTGGGCCAGATCGCGCAGGGCGCGCGCGCCCTGCGCCCCGACGGGCTGTTCCTCGCGGCCCTGTTCGGGGGCCGCACCCTGCACGAGCTGCGCGCCTGCCTTGCCGAGGCCGAGGTGGAGGTGACCGGCGGCCTCAGCCCGCGCGTGTTGCCCATGGGCGATCTGCGCGACCTCGGCGCGCTGGTGCAGCGGGCGGGGCTGGCGCTGCCTGTGGCGGATGTGGTGGCACGGCGCGTGATGTATCGGGACGCGCTGCACCTCATGGCCGATCTGCGCGCCATGGGCGAAGGCAATGCGCTGGCCGACCGCCTGCGTCGGCCCACAGGGCGCACGGTGCTGGCCAAGGCGACGGCGCGATACCAGGCCGCCTTCGGCATGCCGGAAGGACGAATTCCCGCAACCTTCGAGATCGTGCATCTTTCCGGATGGGCCCCGCACGACAGCCAGCCCCGCCCCTTGCGCCCGGGATCGGCGCGTGCGCGGCTTGCCGAGGCCTTGGGCGTGCCCGAAAGGCCGCTGCCTGAGGGCGCCTGACACCCACCCGACGAACCCTGCGACAAGGCCACACGGTTGACCCTGCGCGGCTTGCCGCTATGTGCATACCTCGATCATTGAAATATCGGAGACAGCGCAATGCTTGACGCCAACGCAGGCGCGGCCCATGCCACCGCGATGACCCGGCCCGATGCCGCATCTTCCGACATGACCAGTGATCCGGCCCCCGCGGGCCAGGGCCGCCTGACGCATGCGCCAGCCGACCATCCCCAGGTGCGCGCGGCCAAGATCGGGGTGCTGCTGGCAAACCTGGGTACGCCCGACAACTATGACTACTGGTCGATGCGGCGCTACCTGAACGAATTCCTGTCGGACAAGCGCGTGATCGACTATTCGTCCTGGCTTTGGCAGCCGCTGTTGCAGTTGGTGATCCTGACAAAACGGCCCTTTACCTCGGGTGCCAACTATAAGCTGATATGGAACACCGAGCGGAACGAAAGCCCTCTGATGACGATCACCCGCGACCAGACGGCCAAGATCGCGGCCGCGATGGCCGAGACGCATGGCGCTCAGGTCATGGTGGATTTCTGCATGCGCTATGGCAACCCGTCGACCGAATCGAAGGTGCGCGCGATGGTCGAGGCGGGCTGCGAGAAGATTCTGTTCTTTCCATTGTACCCCCATTACGCGGGCGCGACCTCGGCCACCGCGAATGACCAGTTCTTCCGGTCGCTGATGAAGGAAAAGCGCCAGCCCGCCGCGCGCACGGTGCCGGAGTATTTCGAGCATCCACTGTATATCGAGGCACTGGCGCAATCGGTGGAGCGCGCCTACGCGGGATTGGAGCAGCGCCCCGACGTGCTGGTGGCCAGCTATCACGGCATGCCGAAGCGGTATCTGATGACGGGCGACCCCTATCATTGCCAATGCGCCAAGACCTCGCGCCTGCTGCGTGAGCGGCTGGGATGGGACAAGGGCGCGATCGACACGACCTTCCAGTCGGTATTCGGCCCCGAGGAATGGCTGCGACCCTATACGGTGGAGCATGTCGCCGAACTGGCCAAGGCGGGCAAGAAGAGGATCGCAGTAATCGCGCCCGCGTTTTCGGCGGACTGCATCGAGACGCTGGAGGAGATCAACGGCGAAATCCGCGAGGCGTTCGAGCATGCGGGTGGAGAGGAGTTCACCTACATCCCTTGCCTGAACGATGACGATGCGCACATCGCAGCGTTGTCCGCCGTGATTCGCGACAACCTGTCAGGCTGGGTCCGATAAGATCACGGTGACACGCCGCGAAACAGAAAAAGGCGGCGGTTTTTCCCGCCGCCTTTTTGCAGGGCGACCGGCCAGAGGCCGGAAGCCTTGATCAGTTGCTGGAAGCCACAGCAGCAGCGACGAGCAGCAGAAGCAGCAGGGGGATCAGGATCCCGCCCGAGGAACCGGCAGCCTGCGCGGCAACAACGGGGGCTTCCATGACCGGTTCGGTCATGCCGCCGGCGAAGGCGGTGGTGGCGGCGGTGGCCAGAACAGCGGCGAGCGCGAGTTTCTTCATAGTAACCTCCAGTTTTAGTGCACGGCCGATGGTTTCAGAGGCGGCCGACACTTCCAAGTGAATACCTCATAACGCTTCTGTAGGCAGGACTTTGGTAGGAATGCAATGCACCAGTTTGCCAGATCGGCGGGCTGCCGGAGGTGTCGTCAATTTCGCAACACCCGCTTTGGCCAACTGGGCGGTTCCTCCCCGTCAGGGGCCCCCAATGTGGAGTTTTCGACATCGCGCCTTCGGCGCCCTGCGGACCTGCATGGCATGACGCAGGGTTATGGGGCACCCGCCCCGCCATATAGATCAAGGATGACACGGAATCGGCACTGACAGCCAATTCAGCGACTGGCGGTTGCGCCGCTGTCAGATCAGCAGAACCTGCGTCCCCACCGTGGCGAGATCGAAGAGTTCCACGATATGTTCGTTGTAAAGACCCACGCAGCCGTTTGACGACCGACGACCGATCTTGCGTGTGTCATGGGTGCCATGGATCCGGTAGTAGGTCCAGGACAGATACAGCGCGCGCACGCCCAGCGGATTGTCCGGCGACCCGCCCGGCACCATGTCGGGCCATTCCGGGTTGCGCTGTTTCATCGACGGGGTAGGGCGCCACGGCGGATTGACGACCTTCTGCACCACCTCGGTCCGGCCACGGCGCGTCAGGTCTTCGGACAACGGCACCGACGACGGATAAAGGCGATAGATCGTCTGATCCTCTGACCAGAAATGCAGCGCGCGCGAGGTCATGTCCACCAGGATCGCGCCCTTGCGGGTGTTGTCGAAATACTGCCGCCAGTCCAGCATGCGGAAGCTGGAGACATTGTTGCGCACGCTGGACGAGGCTCCGGGCACGAACTCGGTCGATCCGTCCATAGCCCAGCCCGGAAGCGCGGCCATTCCCGCAGCGGCTGCAGCGCCGCCCAGCAGGGCACGGCGGGACATCCGGTTCGTCATTACGACGCGTTTTGTCATTTCGGCTGGCATCTGCTCAACTCCTCATGTCTTTTTTCACGTTTGTAACGGTTTTGCCGCCACGCGGCAACACACGGGGCCGTCAAGTGCCCCCGGTCGGCGGCTTCACGTGAAGTGCATTTGAAAGCGGCCGCGCAAAGGGCTATGCAGCCGGACAAGGGGCGGCAAACGCCCCGCCTTGGGTGGGGTGGTGATGAGATCTGTTTCGGCGATGTTGGTGGCGGCCGTGGTTCTGGCCGGATGTGCGACAGGTGCGGCCGTGCAGATCGGCCCGGATGGCAAGCCCCTGCCACAGGTCTATCGGATTGATGCCGCGCAATCGCAGCGCATTCCGTTCCGTCTGCTCGACTCGGTCAACTCGTTGCGGGCGGCCAGCGGTGCCGGGCCGCTTGCGCTCAATGCGCAGCTCAACGCGGCGGCGGCCACACATGCGCGCGACATGTCGGTGCAGAACCGGCCCTGGCACTTCGGGTCGGACGGGTCGTCGCCGTTCGAACGTGTGCGCCGTGTGGGCTATACCGGGCAGCTTTCGGGCGAGCTGATCTCGGAGACCTTCGAGACCGAGCTGCAAACACTGTCGGCCTGGATGGCGCAGCCCGACACCCGCGCGATCATCCTCGACCCCGCCGCGCGCGAACTTGGGTTTGCCTGGTTTCAGGAAACCAACGGCAAGATCTGGTGGACGATGGTCACCGGGTCCTGAAGGCCAGGATCAGGGCCTGATCTCGATGGGCGTGCCCAGCCGGACCATGGCATAGATATCCTCCATCTCGCGGTCGGTGACCCAGATGCAGCCCTCGGTCCAGTCGCCGCGATGGCGGGTGTAGCGCGGCCCCTTGCCATGGATGAAGATGTCGCCGCCCGGCGATTTGCCTTGCGAGGCGGCAAAGGCGCGGTCGGCTGGATTGGGGTAGGAAATGCCGATGGACAGATGGAACCGGCTGTCGGGATTGCGGCGGTCGATGATGTAGCGGCCCTCGGGCGTCTTGCCGTCACCCTCGAACTGCTTGTGCCCGGCGGGGGCAAAGCCCAGGCCGATGGGAAAAGCGCGCAGCTCCCGCTCGCGGTGGTAGAACCGCATGGTGCGCGCGCCCTTGTCCACCACGATCTGCGTGACCTCGGGGCCGTGGTATTTGCGGAACTTCGACGGCGGCCCGCAGGATGCCAGCGCAAAGGCCAGCATTATCGCCATCAGAACCCGAAACATCCGCATCCGCCGTCCTGCCCCAACCGCGCCATCCCCTGCGGGTGGCATCATTTTGCCGAAGCGATACCGCAGATCGCGAATCGTGCAAAGCCTTGATCGACCCTCGGGCGTTCACGCCTGGGTCAGCGGTGACGCAGGTGCCGGGGCGTCGGGCTCCGCCTCCGGCGCGGAGGCGGGTGCGGGGTCGGTCGCCTTTGGCGCGTCGGATGCAGGCTGCGGATAAGCTGCGGCCAGGCGCGCGTCGATGGCCGACAGCCGTTCCAGCACATCGTCGCGGAAGGCGTCGGTCACCTTGTCGCCCTCTTCCGATGCGGCCTCTTGCAGCGAGTTCACCACAAGGCCCACGAAAAGGTTCACGGTCGCAAAGGTTGTCATCATGATGAAAGGCACAAAGAACGCCCAGGCGTAGGGAAACTCCTTCATCACCGGCCGCACGATGCCCATAGACCAGGACTCCAGCGTCATGATCTGGAACAGCGAATAGGCCGACTTTCCCACCGTGCCGAACCATTCGTCGAACACCTCGCCGAACATCTTGGTGCCCATCACCGCGCCGATGTAAAAGATCATCGCCAGCAGCAGCATGACCGACCCCATGCCCGGCAGCGCCCGCACCAGCCCGTCAACCACCTTGCGCATGTTGGGCGAGACGGAAACCACCCGGAACACGCGCAGCACGCGCAGGGCGCGCAGCACCGCCACCGGACCGGAGCTGGGCAACAGGGCGACAACCACCACGATCAGGTCAAAGACGTTCCAGCCCGAGCGAAAAAAGCGCGGCCCGAAGGCATAGAGCTTGAGCACAAGCTCGACAACAAAGACCGCAAGGCACAGCCTGTCCAGCGTCAGGATGACCGGCCCCGCGATACCCATCACGGTGGGCGAGGTATCCAACCCGAGCAAAACCGCATTGAAGATGATCACCCACAAGATGGCATTCTGCACCCTGTCGGAATTGATCCAGTTTCCAATCGTTTCGCGCATCCGCCCATCCTGTCGCGGCCGACAATCACTTGCGCGTGTTATCGACCAGCCGGAACAATGCCGCAAGCTCGACATGCGGGGACCATCGAAACTGATCAACGGGTTGAACCCATTCGGGCACATATCCGGCCTGCACCAGCCGTTTTGCATCCCGCGCAAAGGTGACGGGATTGCACGACACCATGGCCACAACCGGGACCCGCGCCTTGGCGATCCGGTCGGTCTGCGCCTCGGCCCCGGCGCGGGGCGGGTCCATCACCACGGCGTCAAAGGCAGCAAGCTCGCCCGGTTCCAGCGGGCGGCGAAACAGGTCGCGCGTCTGCGTGGTGATGCGGCGCAGGCCGGGGGTCTGGCGCCAGGCGGCATCGAGGGCGGCGGTCATGGCGGCGTCGCCCTCCACCGCCAGAACCTCGGCCGTTTCCGCAAGGGGCAGGGCAAAGGTGCCGCAGCCCGTGAACAGGTCGGCGACCCGGCGCGCGGGGCCGATGACGCGGCGCACTGCCGCCACCAATGCCGCCTGCCCCTGCGCCGTGGCCTGGAGGAACGCGCCGGGCGGCGGCACCACGCGGGCCTGGCCCATGGCCTGCACAGGCGGGCTGCGCAGAGCCACCGCCTCGCCCTCCCATGTCAGGCGCGCCAGCCCATGCGCCTCTGCCAGACGGGCAAAGTCAAGGTGCAGGGCGGCATCCAGCGCCTTGCCCCCTGTCACCGCCACATCCGGCCCCGACAGGCTGGCCGTCACCGACAGCGCCAGTTCGGTCGTCCGCGACCCGCCCAGCCGCACCAGCGCCTCCAGCGCGGGCAGCGTCGCCATCACGCCGGGGTGAAGCACCCGGCAATCCGGCACCGGCACGATGGTATCGGAAGCTTTCATGTGGAACCCCACCAGCGCGCCCCCCTTGGTGCGCCGCCCCGACAGCGTGGCGCGTCGTCGCGACGCGGAGGGAGAGGTCAGGATCGGCAGGATAGGCGCCTGAAGCCCCTGCCCCGCCACGGCTCCCGCCACGATCCCCTCTTTCCACCGTGCCACCAGCGCATCGCCCGCATGCTGCATCGTGCAGCCGCCACAGGTTCGGGCATGGGGGCAGGGCGGGCGCACGCGGTCGGGCACCGGCATCAGGATGCGGGTGTCGGTCAGCCGGTCGCCCGACAGGGTGCCCTCAACCTCTTCTCCCGGCAGGGCGGCGGGCACGAAGACAGGGCCTTCGGGGCCATCGGCAACACCGTCGCCCAAGTGGCCCAGCCGCGCGATGGTCAGCCTCACTCCGCCGCCTCGTCCACCCCGATGAACCCGCCCGACTGCCGGTTCCAGTAGCGCGCATAAAGCCCGCCCCGACGCAACAGCGCCTCATGGCTGCCCTCTTCGACGATGCGCCCGTCATCCATCACCACGATCCGGTCCATCGCGGCGATGGTGGACAGCCGGTGCGCGATGGCCAGCACCGTCTTGCCCTGCATCACGGTGTCCAGCGATTCCTGGATCGCCGCCTCCACCTCTGAATCGAGGGCGCTGGTGGCCTCGTCCAGCACCAGGATCGGCGCGTCCTTCAGGATGGTCCGCGCCAGCGCGATGCGCTGCCGCTGCCCGCCCGACAGCTTCACCCCGCGCTCGCCCAGGAAGGCCTCGTATCCCTTGCGGCCCGTATGATCCATCATCCCCTCGATGAACCCATGCGCTTCGGCGGCCCTTGCCGCGTCCAACAGGTCATCCTGCGTGGCGTCGGGGCGGCCATACAGGATGTTGTCGCGGGCCGAGCGGTTGAACATCGCGGTGTCCTGCGTGACCATCCCGATGTTGCGGCGCAAGCTCTCTTGCGTGACCTCGCGCACATCCTGCCCGTCGATCAGCACGCGCCCCTTTTCCACGTCATAGAGCCGCAGGATCAGCGCGACCAAGGTGGATTTCCCCGCCCCCGAGGCCCCGACGATCCCGATCTTTTCGCCCGGTGCCACGGTCAGCGACACATCCTGCACGCCGCCGCGGCGGCGGCCGTAGGCGAAATTCACCCCCTCAAGCCGCAATTCACCGCGCACCCGTCCCAATTCACGCGCGTCCGGCGCATCGGCAAGTGCGTGTGGCGCCGACAGGGTGCGCATCCCGTCCTCGACCTCGCCCACACCGGTATAGATCGACATCAGCGTGAAACTGACCCAGCCCGACATCTGCGCGATCCGCATCGAGATGGCGCCAGCCGCGGCAATCGACCCCGCCGTGGCCGCGCCCTGTTGCCACAGGATCACCGTGCCCCCGATCAGCATCACCGGCAGCACCCCCGCCAGCATCATCAGGGACAGGCGGAACCAGGTGGAGATCACGCCAAACTCCAGGCTGCGGGCGCGGAACACCTCCATCGCGCGCAGCGCCACCTTGTCCTCGAACGCGGCATGGGCGAACAGCTTGACGGTCTTGATGTTGGTGATCGTGTCCACCACCTGCCCCGTCACCATGGCGCGGGCACTGGCGCGGGCGGCCGAATTCTCGCGTATGCGCGGCATGAAATACCCGATCAGCGCGAGATAACCGCCCAGCCAGACCATGAGCGCTAGCGCCACGCGCCAGTCGATGACCAGCAACAGCACCGCCGACCCGATGACCGAGGCCAGCGCAAAGAACACCGTGTTGATGACCTCGGTCGCCACATCGGTCACAGCCCGGGCCGCCTGCATCTGTTTTTGCGCGATGCGGCCTGCGAAGTCGTTGTCAAAGAACGTCACCGCCTGGCCGAGTGTCCAGCGGTGCAACCGGCTCAGGACCAAGGGCAGGACGTTCGGCCCCACCACGATGGCATTCGAGGCCGAGGCGAGGGCGAAGGCCGCAGGGCGCAGGATGATGTAGAACACGACGAACCCGGCCAGCAGCACGGCATTCTCGGCAAAGAACGCGTCAGGCCCGGCGGCAAGCGCCGCGTCGATCACCCAGCCCAGGATCAGCGCCGAGACCACCTCGGACGTTCCCGCGATCCCCGATATGACGCCTGCCAGCAGCAGCATGGGCCAAGATCCCTTGAGGCACCACCGCATGAACCGCCCCAGCGTCTGCGGCGGCGGCCCCTCGGCGGGGGCGAAGGCGTCGATCCGGTCGCCAAGCCATCGCATCGGAATCATTCCGCCGCATCCTCCAGCCCGATGAACCCGCCCGACTGGCGTGCCCAGAACCGCGCATAAAGCCGGTCGCGGGCGATCAGCTCGGCGTGGGTGCCGGTTTCGGCCAGCATCCCGTCCTCCAGCACCACGATCCGGTCCATCGCCGCGATGGTGGACAGCCGGTGCGCGATGGCGATCACCGTCTTGCCCTGCATCACGCCATAAAGCGTATCCTGAATCGCCGCCTCGACCTCGGAATCCAGCGCCGATGTCGCCTCATCCAGGATCAGGATCGGCGCGTCCTTCAGGATCACCCGCGCGATCCCGATGCGCTGCCGCTGCCCGCCCGACAGTTTCACCCCCCGCTCGCCCACATGGGCGTCGTATCCCCTGCGGCCCGAGGGATCCTCCAGATCCAGGATGAACTCATGCGCCTCGGCGCGCTTGGCGGCCTCGATCATCTCGGCTTCGGTGGCATCGGGGCGGCCGTAAAGGATGTTGTCGCGCACCGACCGGTGCAGGAGCGAGCTGTCCTGCTGCACCATCCCGATCACGCGGCGCAAGCTGTCCTGTGTGACGTCGCGCACGTCTTGACCGTCGATCAGGATGGCCCCCTGCTCGGTATCCGTCAGCCGCAGGATCAGCCGCACCAGCGTCGATTTTCCGGCACCCGACCGGCCCACCACGCCCACCCGCTCGCCCGGCCGGATGGCCAGCGACACGCCGCGCAGGCCGCCCGACCCGCGCCCGTAATGGTGATGCACGTCGCGCACCTCGATCCGCCCCTCGGTCAGCCGCAGCGGCTTGGCGGTGGGGCGGTCGGTCATGGCGATGGGTTGGGCGATGGTTTCCATGCCTTCTGCCACCACGCCCAGCGCCTGCACCAACGAGGAGGTGGCCCACATGATCCAGTAGGTCATGTTGTTGAGCCGCAGCACCAGCGCGGTGGTCGCGGCCACCGTGCCCACCGATGCCTGCCCGTCATACCACAGCACCATGGCCCAGCCCGTCACCGCCACGATCAGACAACCGTTGAGCAGCGTCAGCGCCACGTCCATCCGCGTGATGATACGCATCTCGCGCTGGAACGTGGTGCGCGCCGTCTCGATGGCGTCCTTCGCATAGTTCAGCTCGCGGTCGTGGTGCGCGAACAACTTGACCGAATGGATGTTGGAATAGGCATCCACCACCCGCCCTGTCACCGCCGACCGTGCGTCGGAACTGGCCTTGGACGCGGGCCCGGCATAGCGGATGGTCCAGCGCACCAACCCAAGATACAGCCCGAACCAGATCACCAGCGGAACGATCAGCCGGGGGTCGGCATCGGCGAGCATCAGGCCCGCGCCCACCACGGTGACGATCCCGAAGGCCACGGCATCAAAGGTCTGGAACACCGCGTCGCCCGCCGCGGGCGGCGTCTGCATGATGCGGTTGGCGATGCGGCCGGCGAAATCACTCTCGAACCAGCCGACCGGCTGACGCAGCACATGGTTGTGCGCGCGCCAGCGGATCATCGTGCCGAAATTGGGCAGGATGGTGTTGTGCAACAGCGCCACATCCACGCCCGCCAGAAGGGGCCGCAGGATCAGGATGGCGGCGGCCACCAGCAGCACTTCGGTGCCGTAATCCGCCCAGACCTGCGCGGGTTCCCCCACCGCCAGCACATCCACCAGCCGCCCCACATACCAGATCAGCGCCACCTCGGTGGAGGCGACGATCACCGACAGAACGCCGGTGATGGCAAAGACCTTGCGAAACGGCACGACATATTCGCGCAGGAACGGCCAAAGCCGCCGCGGGGGCGTGTCGGTGACGGGCCACGGTTGGTAGGGGTCCACCAGCCCTTCGAAAAAGCGGAACATGGGGCTGCTTTCGGTCGGGTTACCCGATGGATATAGCCTGCCCGGGAGGGAAGGGAAACCGTCAGCCCAGCAATTCGGCCTTTGTCAGCCGCAGATCCGAGGCGAGCCAGCGGTCCTCAAGCTCGCGCAGGCGCGCGCCGAGTGCGGCGCCTGACAGGCCCGGCATCAGGTCGCGCGCGACAACCGGCGCTGTGTGGTGCCGCGTCCCCCTGTCGATCGCAAGGCGCCAGCCCTTGGGCAGCGACTCCCCTGTCAGTGCCGCGCGCACCAGCGCCACATCCCGCGCCTGATGCCGATACCGGAACCCGAGGGCACGCAGCGTCAGCCCCGATTGCGCCCCTTCGCGCAGCTTGGCCAGGCTGCCCGCCTCGTCTTTCGACAGGCGCAGGCGCCCCGCCGCATCCTCGCCCCCCATCACCGCCAGCCGACGGCACCCGTCGGGCAGAATGTCATACGTCTGCTCCAGGTGCACCAGAGCCGGAAGCGCCGTAGCATCCGCCCCGGGCAGCACCCGCGCCAGCACCCCCGCCGCCGCCATGGCCGCCACCACGGGCGCGGGATCGTCGGCGTGCAGAAGGCGCATCATCTCTTGCCCGACCCGTTCGCGCGACAGATGCTCCACCCCCTCTGCCCCCGCAGCACAGGCGGCCAGCCCCTCGGCATCGATCCCCAGCGCAGGGTTGCCATGGGTGGCGGTGAAGCGGAAGAACCGCAGGATGCGCAGGCGATCCTCTGCGATCCGCGCCGCCGCATCGCCCACGAACCGCACCCGCCGCGCCATCAGGTCGGGCAGGCCGCCAAGGGGGTCGATCACCTCGCCGTCCAGCGTGGCATAAAGCGCGTTCATGGTGAAATCGCGCCGCGCCGCATCCTCTTCGATGCGGGTGGTATAGGCCACCACCGCCCGCCGCCCGTCGGTGGCCACATCGCGGCGGAAGGTTGTCACCTCATGCCCGATCCCGTTCGACACCACCGTGACCGTGCCATGCTCGATCCCCGTGGGCACCACGCGCAGGCCCGCGCCCTCGGCCAGCCGCATCACCTCCTGCGGCGTGGCATCGGTCGCGATGTCCACATCGCGCGCGCCACCTTGCAGCAGGATGTCGCGCACGCAGCCACCCACGCCATAGGCGCGATAGCCGCCGGCCTCGATCATGCGGAACACGGCCTCGTTCTCGATGCGGGGCAACCAGTTCGGGCGCAAATGCTTCGAAGGCAGTTTCATTCGTGACGTGACCTCCCCTAATCCGCCAACCGGTCGGCCAGCCCCCGCAGGATGCGCGCGGTTGCCCCCCAGATGTAATAAGAGCCATGGGGCACGGCGTAGTAGCGCCGCCATTGCCCGCGCCAGCGCCGCCGCTCGATCCGGTATTGCGCGGGGTCGGCGACATGGGCCAGCGGCACGGTGAACACCTCGTCCACCTCGCCAGGCTGCGGGCGCCAGTCGAAATCGCCCGACACATGCGCCAGCACCGGCAGCACGGAAAACCCCGTCACCGTCTCATGTGGCGGCAGGTGGCCCAGCACCTGCACCAGACCGCGCGGCAGGCCGATTTCCTCGGTCGCCTCTCGCAGGGCGGCCTCCTCGTGGGTTTCCCCCGGCTCCAGCTTGCCGCCGGGAAAGGCGATCTGGCCGGGGTGGTGTTTCAGGGCCGAGGACCGCTTGGTCAGGATCACCCGCCCGTCCCGCACCGCCACCAGCACGGCGGCGGGCCGCAGCACACGGTCCGGGGGCAGTTGCACCCCCGGGTTCAGGTCGAAATCCGACGATGCCACGGCCGCGCGGTCGAACGCGCGGCGCAATGCCTCAGGTCCCATCCCCCACCGCCTTTTTCGCCTCGAACCCCACCGTGGCGGGATCGAGCACATAATGCGCCCCGCAGAACTGGCAGTCGGCCGTCACCGTGCCCTCATCCGTGGTCATGTGGCGGATGTCCTTGGCCGAATAGATCGACAGCGACTGCCGCACCTTGTCGGCCGAACAGGAGCAGCCGAACCGCACCGGCTGCGGGTCGAACACGCGCGGCTGCTCTTCGTGGAAAAGGCGCACCAGAAGATCGGTCGGCTCTACCGCAGGGCCCACAAGCTCGATGGCCTCGGCGGTGTCCAACAGGGCATTGGCCCGCGTCCAGTTCTCGCCCGCGTCGCCCGACAGGATGTCGGCGTGCGACAAGAGGCCCCCCGCACCTGACCCCGCCTCGGCCGCCACCCCCTGATGCAGCGCCTGCGGCATGTGCTGCAGCATCACACCGCCCGCACGCCAAAGCGCGGGCTGCCCCGGCAGGGTGCTTTTCCCGAACGCCAGATTGAACCGCGTGGGCAGCTGTTCGGACTGCGCGAAATAGGTCTCGGCACAGGCCGCGAGCGACCCGCCCGCGATGGGGGTGATGCCGGAATAGGGGACCGTCCCCTCGCCCTGGTCGATCAAAACGGCAAAATACCCCTCGCCGATCATCGCGAAGGGGGGGGCTGCCGCATCCAGCCGGTCGGGATCGAAGCTGGCATAGGCGCGTATGCGCGCACTGCCACCCTCGACCTCGGGGCTGTAATAGTCGGTGGCGATCAACCGCGCCGGCCCCTTGCCGCGCACCTGCAGCGACAGTTTCCAGCGCAGCTTGATCGACTGTCCGATCAGCGCCGTGAGCAGCACCGCCTCGGCCACCAGCGCCTCGATCTGCACCGGATAGCGGTGCTGGCGCAGCACGTTTTCCAACGCGGCATCCAGACGCCCCACCCGGCCCCGGATGTCGGAGCGGTCAAGCTGGAAGGGCAGGACGGTATCGTCCCAGGCGATCTGTGAACCGATGGTCATGGGGGCTTTCCCGGTATGGGGGTGGTGGTGGCTGCTGCCGACAGGCATATCGCGTCCATATAGGCGAGGGCAACCAAGGGGCCAAGGGCATGATCCGGCGTCACGGCGAAGCGGTAAAAGCAGGGCAGAGATACCGGCGGCGGCCTGGGGTCTATGCGATCCTGCTGCGCGGCGATCACATCCTTTGCACCCACCAGGCGGCACCGGTCCCCGAATTCCAGCTGCCAGGTGGCGGCATTGACGCGGGCGAACAGCCCATCGCTGCCCTGCACCGCGAGGTGTGGGAGGAAACCGGTTGGCACATCGGCGCGTTGCGGCGGGCAGGGGCGTTCCGCCGCTTCACCTACATGCCGGAATATGACCTCTGGGCTGAAAAGCTGTGCACCGTCTATCTGGCACGCCCGCTGCGCCGCGTGGGGCCACCCGCCGAGCCGGGGCACCAGGCCGTCTGGATGCCCGTGTCGGAGGCCTTGCACCTGCTGGGCAGTCCCGGCGACCGGGCCATGCTGGCGCGTGTGGCCGCGCGTCAGCCCTGATAGAGCAAAAGCACGCCGGACACATCATCGGGAAACTCATCCGACCCGCGATGGCGCGACAGGGTCCAGACCAGCGACTCAAGCAACGCGGAATTGTCCAATGCCGCGTTATCCGTCAGGAACCGCGCCAGGCCCTCCTCGCCGAAATCGCCTGGCGGGCCTGGGCACTCGGTCACCCCGTCCGACATCAGGAAAAGCCGATCGCCCGCCGAAAGCCGCGCCTCGATCCGCGTGTAGGAGGCGCCAGGGATCAGGCCCACGGGCAGGCCGCCGGATCCCAGATATTCCACCCCGCCCGCCGCGCGCAGGATCGCCGGATGGGGGTGGCCCGCCTGGACCAGCTGCACCCGCCCGCTGTCCAGATCGACCTCGGCATAGGCGAGCGTGAAATACTGATCGACCTGGAATTCGTCTATCATCATCCGGTTGAACCGCCAGGCCACCATTTCGGGCGGCCAGGCGTCCCGCTGACCGTAGGCGCCGGTTGTCATGGCGATGTTCTGCTCCGGCGACGATCCCGACAACAAGCCGGCCAACCGCGCCGTCATCATCGCCGAGGCCACGCCATGGCCCGACACATCCACCGAATAGACCGCGATCTTGCGCGGATTGATCTGAAAGAACCCGACCAGGTCGCCCCCCACATGGCCCGAGGGACGCAGCAGGATGTCCACCTGCGCCTCCCCAAAATCCCGGTGCCGTTCGCGCACCAGCGTCTGTTGCAGCTTGCGCGCTTCAATCAGGTCGCGGTCGAGCGAATCATAGACCGCCTGCAGTTCGGCCAGCGTCGATCCGATCAGCCGGTTCTTGTCCAACAGTTCGGCCTGCATCCCGATGATGCGCTCACCCGCCCGCAGCCGTGCGCGCAGTTCGCCCGGGTTCACCGGTTTGGACAGGAAATCATCCGCCCCGCCGTCCAGCCCGTCGGCCACCTCGGCCTTGTCGGATTTGGAGGTCAGCAGGATGACATAGGTATAGCGCCGCTTTGGCAGCACCCGGAAGGCATGCACGAAATCAAGGCCCGACATGCCCGGCATCATCCAGTCCGAGATCACCATGTCGAAATCCTCACCCTCGCACAACGCCAGCGCCTCTTCGCCCGACCCGGCCTCGGTCACCCGATACCCGCCCCGCATCAGCGCCAGCGACAGCACGCGGCGCTGCGCCTTGCTGTCGTCGATGATCAGGATGTGCCGCGGCACCACGGGGGACCGCGTCGGATCAGATCGGAGGGCAAGGCCAGCTGCATCGCGCACGGTATGCTCCTTTCGCATGGCCCGGACTACGACAGGCCGGATTAAGAGAGGGTGAAACCTAAAATCCTCTGCGAAGTCCCGGCTTCGCCTTACCGCGTGTTAAGCGCAATCCGGTCATGGTGCGCGCGGGGGCCGGGAAAAGGCATGGGTATCGGGATGATCGACTGGACAAGACTTGACGAATTGTCGGCCGAAATCGGCCGCGAGGCGATTGCGGAGGTCGTCGCCATGTTCCTAGAAGAGGCGGACGAGGTCGTCAGCCGTCTGCCGCGGGACAGCACGACGATGGCGCGGGCGTCGGACCTGCATTTCCTGAAAGGGGCCGCGCTCAACCTCGGCTTCACCTACCTCGCGCAGATGTGCGACGCGGGAGAGCGCGCACCGGCGATGGCCGACATGACGGCCATTGCCGAGTGCTATCGCCAGTCTCGCGACCTGTTTCAATCGGGCCTCGCCGCGAACACTGCCGCATGAGGGGTCAGATCAGGAATTCCGCCAGCGTCTCATCCGAAGTGATGTCGCGCCAGCCGAACCCGGCCTCGTCCATCCGACGCATCAGTTGCGCGAACTGGCCCGCATCCTTGGTCTCGATCCCGATCAGGACCGAGCCGAAGTTGCGCGCCGATTTCTTCAGGTATTCGAACCGCGCGATATCATCGTCCGGCCCCAGCATCATCAGGAATTCGCGCAACGCACCGGGGCGCTGCGGCATCCGCAGGATGAAATATTTCTTCAGCCCCTGGAACCGCTGCGCGCGTTCCTTAACCTCGGGCAACCGTTCGAAATCGAAATTCCCGCCCGAGGTCACGCAGACCACACGGCGGCCCCGGATCGCTTCGGCCAGGTCGGGCAGCACATCGACCGCAAGCGCGCCCGCCGGTTCCAGCACGATCCCCTCGACGTTCAGCATGGCCAGCATGGTCACGCAGATACGGTCCTCGGGGGCCAACAGCACATCGGCGGGCGCCACCCAGTCCAGCATCGCATAGGTGTTTGCCCCCATCCGCGCCACCGCCGCGCCATCGACGAAACTGTTGACGCGCGGCAGGGTCACCGGCGCGCCGCCTGCCAAGGCCGCCGTCAGGCTGGCCCCGCCCAGCGGTTCCACAAACCGGAACGCCGTGGCCGGGGCGACCTCGCGCAGATAGCCCGTGACGCCCGAGGCCAGCCCCCCGCCCCCCACCGGCAGGACCACCATATCGGGGGCAACCCCCATCTGCGCCAGCATCTCGACCGCCACGCTTGCCTGCCCCTCGATCACGTCGGGGTCGTCGAAGGGCGACAGGAAATGCGCCCCCTCGGCGCGGCAATAGTCCTGCGCCGCCGCCAGCGTCTGGTCGAAATAGTCGCCCGTCAGGCGGATCGTCACGGCATCGCCGCCGAACATCCGCGTCTTGTCGATCTTTTGCTGCGGCGTCGTGACCGGCATGAAGATCGTCCCGCGCACCCCGAAATGGCGGCAGGCATAGGCCACGCCCTGCGCGTGGTTTCCGGCCGAGGCGGCCACGAAATGCTGCGCCTCTGGCACCCGCTTGCGCATGGCCGTGAAAGCACCGCGCAGCTTGTAGCTGCGCACCGGGCTCAGGTCTTCGCGCTTGAGCCAGATCTCGGCATCAAAGCGCGCCGACAGATGATCGTTGCGTTGCAGCGGCGTCGGATCGAACAGCGCGCGCAGCGCGGCGGTTGCGGCCTGTGCCCTGGCGGTGAACGGGGCGGGGTTGGGAAAATCGTGCATTCCAACTGATTGCCGCGCCCGCCCTGAGCCCGCAAGCGAAATGCAGCGCGGTTGCACGCGGCGACCAAAGACGCTAGGGCCGATGCGTCCTTGGGTCTGGGAGGGGTCGATGTCCGCGCCGAAGAAAGTTGTTCTTGCCTATTCGGGGGGCCTTGATACCTCGATCATCCTGAAATGGCTGCAAACCGAATATGGATGCGAGGTGGTGACCTTCACCGCGGATCTGGGCCAGGGCGAGGAACTGGAACCGGCGCGGCAAAAGGCGCTGCTGCTTGGTATCGCTCCGTCGAACATCCACATCGTCGATGTGCGCGAGGAATTCGTGCGCGATTTTGTGTTCCCGATGTTCCGGGCCAATGCGGTTTATGAAGGGCTTTATCTGCTGGGCACATCCATCGCCCGGCCGCTGATCGCACAGCATCTGGTCCGCATCGCGCATGAGACGGGCGCGGATGCCGTGGCGCATGGGGCCACCGGAAAGGGCAACGATCAGGTGCGCTTCGAATTGTCCACCGCCGCCCTTGACCCCGCCATCCGCTGCATCGCCCCCTGGCGCGAGTGGAACCTTGCCAGCCGCACCAGCCTTTTGGCCTTTGCCGAGGCGAACCAGATTCCCATCGCCAAGGACAAGCGCGGCGAGGCGCCCTTCAGCGTGGATGCAAACCTTTTGCACACCTCGTCCGAGGGCAAGGTGCTGGAAAACCCGGGCGACGAGGCGCCTGATTACATCTATCAGCGCACCGTCGATCCCGAAAAAGCGCCCGATACGCCCGAAGTGATCGAGATTACCTTTGAAGGCGGCGACGCGGTGGCGATCGACGGCGAGTCGCTCAGCCCCGCCACCCTGTTGACCCGCCTGAACGAGATCGGCGGACGGCACGGGGTGGGGCGGCTGGACCTGGTGGAAAACCGCTTTGTGGGCATGAAATCGCGCGGGATCTATGAAACCCCCGGCGGTACCATCCTGCTGGAAGCGCATCGGGGGATCGAGCAGATCACGCTGGATGCGGGCGCGGGGCATCTGAAGGATTCGATCATGCCGCGCTATGCGGAGCTGATCTACAACGGGTTCTGGTTCAGCCCCGAGCGCGAGATGTTGCAGGCCCTGATCGACAAGAGCCAGGAGCATGTGACGGGCACCGTCCGTCTGAAGCTGTATAAGGGGTCGGTGCGGACGGTGGCACGCTGGTCGCGCCACAGCCTTTACAGCGAAAAGCATGTGACGTTCGAAGAGGATGCCGGCGCCTATGACCAGAAGGACGCCGCCGGCTTCATCCGCCTGAATGCCCTGCGCCTGCGCCTGATCGCAGCGCGCAACGCCCGCGTGGCATCGTAAATGGCTGATCCGATATGCCCCTGACCGACATCGCCGAACGGATCGGCGCCAGGCTGGCGGTCACACGCTTTGAGGGCACGCTGAAGTTCGACTGCGGCGCGGAGGGCGTGATCGTGCTGGCCGATGGTGCGGCCACGACCCAGGACCGCGCGACCGACTGCACGCTGCACCTGAGCCGGGACAATCTGGTGAAGCTGCTGACGGGCAAGATGCACCCGATGACGGGAATGGCGACGGGCAAGCTGCGGCTGTCGGGCAACCCGGCGGTTGCGATGCGGCTGGCGAAGCTCTTGGGGTGAGCGCTGCACCGGGGGCTCCGCGCCCCCGGGCCCCCGCGGGATATTTGGAGACAGAAGAAGTCAGGACCGGGCGAAGCGAGATGTCCAGGCCGGTTTCAGGTCATCCGGTTCGGGCTGCGCCAGATAGACCGCCCGCGCGATGGCGCGCGCGAGCACGCAGGCCGCCGCGTGCCCCAGGGCGAAGGTATCGGTGAGCGGGTCGGACAGCGGCCGCGCGCCGGTGGACGCGGCAAAGACCAGATCGCCGTCCAGCGGGGTATGCGAGGGCACCAGCGCGCGGGCCATCCCGTCATGCGCGGCCACCGCCATCCGCTGCGCCTGCGCCTGGGTGAGGGCGGCATCGGTGGCGACGATGGCGAGGGTTGTGGCCTCGCCCCTACGTTTGTTGGGGGCGGGTTCATAGGCGGCCGGAAAGGTGGCGGGCAGGCCGAGGCCGCCGAATTCGGTGCCCATCTCCCAGGGCGCTGCCCAGAATTGCGGCCCTCCGCCGACGGTCGGGGACCCCAGCGCGTTCACGGCCGCCAGCGCGCCCACCGTGTGGCCCGAGGCCAGCACCGCGGAGGCAGAGCCGAGCCCGCCCTTCCAGCGCCCCGTCATCGCGCCATGGCCCGCGCCCGCGGTGCCGAGGGCAAACCCGGGCCCCGCCGCCGCCGCCGCCAGCGCCGCGCGGCCGAGGGCGGGATAGGGGTTGTCCTGCCAGTCCTTCTCGCCGCCGTTCAAGAGGTCGAAGAGGATCGCCCCCGGCACGATAGGCACGCGCGCCGCGCCCACGGAAAAACCGCGCCCCATCTCGGCAAGCCCCGCCATCACCCCGTCGCAGGCTGCAAGCCCAAAGGCCGACCCGCCCGACAGGACTAGCGCGTCCACCTCCTGCACCAGACGGTCGGGGGACAGCAGGTCGGTTTCGCGCGTGCCGGGGGCGCCGCCCATGACGTGGACCGCCGCGACGAAGGGGCGGTCCGCGGTCAGCACCGTCACCCCCGACCGCAGCCGAGCGTGAGCGGCGTTGCCGACCCGCAAGCCCGCGACATCGGTGATCAGGTTGCGCGGGCCGGGGTGCATCAGGCGGGCACCTTGACCGCCGCGGTTTTGGGATCGCCGGTGTTGGGGGTGCCCGCGGGTTCTGTCAGCAATAGGTGCGTCTCGACCTCCGCGCGGGGACGGTGCTGCATTCCCTTGGGGACCACGAACGCCTCGCCCGGGCGCAGCGTCACCGCGCCGTCAGGCCGGTCGATCACCAACTCACCCGACAGCACCATGAAGAAATCGTCGGTCTCGGGGTGGTCGTGGCAGACGAATTCGCCCAGCACCTTGACCACCACCAGGTCGTGGCCGTTGAAGGTTCCGACGATGCCGGGGGACCAAGGGGTGGAAAAGAGGGCCAGCTTGTCGGCAAGGTTGATCGGCTGCATGGTGGCTCTCAATCCAGGCTATCAGTCAACCGGGCGGATCAGCTTGCGCTCCAGCACCTTGAGGACCGCCGCAAGGTCGTGCCCGCGCCGCAGCACCTGCCCGTCCATCCCCACCACGGCATAGATGCCCTGCCGCGCGCGCAACTTGGGGCGCTTTTCAATCCGGTACATCGGATGTTCGGCGGTGCGGCGGAACACCGAGAATACCGCGAGGTCGCGCAGGCAGGAGATGCCGTAGTCGCGCCATTCGCCGCAGGCGACCATCCGGCCATAGACAGAGAGGATCAGACCGAGTTCCCGGCGGTCGAAGCTGACCGTCTCGGACAGTCCGGCGGCAAAGGGGATGGGCGGGGGGAGGACCGACATGACAGGACTGTGACGCGGCGCGCGTGGCAAATCAAGCCTTCCCCGCGCTGCCCCGATCCTGCCGCGAAACCGTCCCGCAATGACCCCGCCACCGCCCGCAATCCGCCCCGGTTGGCCGCGACACGGAGGTCGTCGAGGACGGTCGGTCCAGTGAGCCGGCTTCAAGCCCCCACCCAGTCCGGGTTGCTGGGCCGACCCCCTCGGTGCTTGTCTTGCACGGGTGTCCCACCGCGGGACATCAGTGAGGCTCAATGTTATCAGAGGCTTGCGAGATCGGATTTACCGTTTGGTAACAATCAGGCGGGTGACGCTCCGGTCATCAGGCGGGAAAGCCCTCGGCCGCGCGGACAATCCCCACCTCACGCCCGCGCCAGTTCCGCTGCACGGCGTCCAGCCTCTTCAACGCGGCCGGATGCGCGGGGTCGAGCATCCCTGCCCGCACCAGCAGCGCGCAGATCGCGGCCTCGGCCGCCCGCGTGCCGCCATCGGTGATCTTGAGCGCGATGCCGGTCCGCTGCTCGGGCAGGATCGCCACGAACACGGCCTCGGCGCCCGTCTTGACCGTCACGCGGCCCCCCATCGCCTGCATGAGTTCGGTGCAGGCGCGGCCCTTGCCCGCGACCATCTCGGGGTGCGCGGCCATGGCGCGGGTCAGCCGGTGCATCGCGCGGTCGCGCGCGTCGCCGGTGCCCGTGGCATTGGCGAAGGCCGCCATGGCGCGGGCAAGGCCGGTGATGGTCATGGCGAAGTTGGGCGCGGAACAGCCGTCGATGCCGTAGCCGGGCGAGGCCTCGCCCGTCACCTCGTCCGACGCCTGCCGGATCGCGCGTTGCAGGGGGTGGTCGGGATCGACATATTCCGGGTCGCCGCCGATGTGGCGGTTCATCATCAGGAACCCGCTGTGCTTGCCCGAACAGTTGTTGTGGCACTGGCAGGGCGCCTCATGCGCGCGGATCAGGCGATCACGCTCATCCCGGTCGTTGGGTTCATGCGCGCCGCAGCGCAGGTCGGCCTCGGACATGTCCATGTCGGCCAGCCAGCGCGTCACCGCCTGAACATGCATCGCTGCCCCCTGGTGGCTGGCGCAGGCCAGCGCCACCAGACGGTCGGGCAGGCCCGCGCCCGCGCCGCTTTCCATCAGGGGCAGCGCCTGGATCATCTTGCACGACGACCGGGGGTAGATCAGCGCGTCGGCGTCGCCCCATGCCTGCACCACCTCGCCGCCCGGTCCGCAGATCACCGCATGGCCGAGGTGGCGGCTTTCCATCCGCCCGCCGCGCCAAAGCTCTGCCATCGCCTGTGCCGTCATCCCGTCCCCCCCAAACCGTCACGCTTGCGCGATTTCCCGCCCATGGGGGTTTTGCATCCGGCCCCATTTGCGGTAAAGACCTAGCAAGAATGGGCAGGCAGGCGCCACCGGAAAAGGCTCGGGTAAACCGGCCGTTGGGGACGCGATGCGACGGCGGAGGCAACAAGCTATGAAGATGCGGATCGCAGGGGCGCTGATGGGGGCCACGCTCGGGTTCTGGGCGCAGGGGGCGATGGCCCAGCAGGCGGGGGGCGAGACGGAATGCGTTTCGGCCAAGACGGACTGGAGCGTGTGCGTCTGGCCAAACCCCAAGGAATGCTGGGGTGTGTCCAAGCCCAAGGAAACGGTGAACACGCGCGATGGACGGGCGGTGAGCGTGCGGCGGGGCGATATCCTGTTGTTCGTGACCTTCCGCCCCGGCGCGGGCGCGCGGGGCGAGGTGTCGTTTACCGGCGGTTATCCCTTTGCCCCCGGTCAGCCGGTGAAGGTGGACATCGGCGGGCGGAATTTCGACCTGATCGCGGATGGCGAATGGGCCTGGCCAGGGAACGCCACCGACGATGCGGCCATCCTGGCCGCGCTGCGCGCCGGGGCGACGGCGGTGGTCACGGCCCGGTCGGGGCGCGGCACGCAGACGCAGGACACGTTTTCCCTGCAGGGGTTCACGGCGGCGATGACCGAGGCGGAAGCGCGCTGCAAGTGACCGGGTGACGTTGTGGCCGGGTCACGATCCGGCTGGGACGAGCCAGGCGACAGCATCGACCGCGACAAGCGCGCCTGCATGCGACCCATCGTCAATGAACTCGACATTCACCGCGCTGACAGTAGGCGTTCCGTCACCATCTGCATGGGCCGCGACCAGGACTGGGCTGTTGCGTCCGGTGCGATGCCGCGAGGGCGAGCCTCGGCCCCATAGTGGATGGGCCGACAAGAGGCATGGGGAGCGACCACTGCCGCGGGGCGCAGGGCAAGTGCGGGCATGGCGCGGACGGTTCCATTTCGTGCGGGAATCGCGTAAGCGCATCGCTTGCCGCAAGGATTGCCGAAGATGACCACCGCCCCGATCACCCCCGATGTGCTGACCATCCCCCGCAAGCTGCCCGAGGGCGGGCGGGTGAACATCCTGGGCCTTACGCGCGACCAACTGCGCGCGGCGCTGGTGGCCGCGGGCACGCCCGAGCGGGCAGTGAAGATGCGGGTGGGGCAGATCTGGCAGTGGGTCTATCACTGGGGTGTGCGCGATTTCGCCGCGATGACCAACCTCGCCAAGGACTATCGCGCGATGCTGGCCGAGCGGTTCGAGATTGCGTTGCCCGAGGTGGTGTCGCGGCAGGTCAGCGCGGACGGGACGCGCAAGTATCTGGTGCGGATCGCGGGCGGGCATGAGGTCGAGACGGTTTATATCCCCGAGGGAAGCCGGGGGACGCTGTGCATCAGCTCGCAGGTGGGCTGCACGCTCACCTGTTCGTTCTGCCACACCGGCACGCAAAAGCTGGTGCGCAACCTGACGGCGGGGGAAATCGTCGGTCAGGTGATGCTGGCGCGCGACGACCTGGGCGAATGGCCCGAGCCCGGTCAGGGCAGCATCGAGAACCGGCTGGTGTCGAATGTCGTGCTGATGGGGATGGGCGAGCCGCTTTACAACTTCGAGGCGGTGCGGGATGCGATGCAGGTGGTGATGGACGGCGAGGGGATTTCGCTGAGCCGCCGGCGGATCACGCTTTCGACCAGTGGCGTGGTGCCCGAGATCGCGCGCACGGCGGAGGAGATCGGTTGCCTCCTGGCCGTGTCGTTCCATGCGACAACGGATGAGGTGCGCGACCGGCTGGTACCGATCAACAAGCGGTGGAACATCGAGACCTTGCTGGGGGCGCTGCGCGATTATCCCCGGCTGTCGAATTCCGAGCGGATCACGTTCGAATACGTGATGCTGAAGGATGTGAACGACAGCGATGCGGATGCGCGGCGGCTGGTGCGGCTGATCGCGGGGATCCCGGCCAAGATCAACCTGATCCCGTTCAACGAATGGCCGGGTGCGCCCTATCAGCGGTCGGACTGGGCCCGGATCGAGGCTTTCGCCGACATCATCTACAAGGCGGGCTACGCGAGCCCGATCCGCACCCCGCGCGGCGAGGATATCATGGCAGCCTGCGGGCAGCTGAAATCGGCCACCGAGCGGGCGCGCAAGAGCAGGGCCGAGATTGCAGCCGAGGTGGGCGGCGGCACTTAACTTGGCGTTAACCGTCCTTGCGGCAATCTGGTGCCATGGAACGGATGGTTCGCCTTGCTCCCGAAACCTGGGCCGCGCTGGAAAAGGTGGCGCGGGAGACCGATCAGACGGTCGGCGCCATCCTGCGCGAGGCGGTGGAGCGCGATCTGCGGCGCCGGGCGCCAGCGAAGACGCCCGTGAGGGCGGATGAGCGGCTCGTCGCTCCCTTGCGGGCGCTCCTCGCAGAGGACCTCGCCTTTTCGACCGGCTGGAACGACCTTTCGCAGCGCCTTGCCGCCAAGGGCTTTGTCTTGCGAGAGGCTGGCGGCGGCCTCGTGCTGCACCGGCTGGCCGACGAGGCACGGCTCTGCAAGGGCTCGGAACTGGGCTATTCCTACACCGCGCTGATGAAGCGCTTCGGCCGCCCCTTTCCCGGCCACCGGCACGCGCGGGTGTTCGACCGCGCCCTCCCGGCAGCCTCCCATTATGGCCCGTAGACCCAGAGATCGATACCTTTGCCAGTGCCGAGGTTGATCCCCCGCACCCGGCCGCGCAACCCGCCCGCCTCGACCTCGCCCGACACGACGGCTCGCACGCATCCCCCACCCGCCAGCGCCGCCAGCGCGGCCCCTCGGTCCACAAAGCGCACCGGTCCCGGCGACAGGAACACCAGCGACGCCTCGCCATAACCCTCCACCCAAAGCGCGGGCGCGGGGCAGCCGCCGTCCACCGCCAGCGCCACCACCGCCGGCGCGGGCCAGAGCGCGGGCGCAGCCGCAAGCCCGCGAAACACGCCCGCCTGCAATCCCGCTCCGGCCAGGGCCAGCATGACAACCGCCGGCAGTGCCTGCCCCCGCCGCAGCGCACGGGCAAAGAGCGCGAGCGCCACGACCAGAGCCGCCAGTCCCGGCACGAAGGGCATCAGGGGCGCGGGCAGCGCCATCCCCTGGCTCGCCGCCCCCAGCCCCAGCAGCAAAAGCACCGCCACCGCCGCGACCAGGCTGGCCAGGCTGGCGGCCCAGACCGCCACCGGCCCCCGCGCCACCCCCTCCCACACCAGCGCCACCGCCAGCGCCAGCGCCGGATAGAACGGCAGCGTGTAGTGCAGAAGCTTGGTCGCCACCGCCTCGAACACCACCCAGCCCGGCACGGCCCAGCAAAGAGCAAACACCACCCCCGGCGCCGCCCGCGCCCGCCAGATCGCGGGCAGCGCCAGAGCCAGCGCCACGGAGGCGGGAAAGAACGTGACCCAGAGCGCCGCCAGATAGGACCCCGGCGGGGCGCCGTGGCTTTCCTGCCCCTCTGCCACCTTGCCCAGAAGGTCGCGCCCCAGGGCCTCGTCCCAGAACGCCGACCCGGCCTTCAGCGTGATCGCCACATACCAGGGCAGCACCAGCGCCATCAGGATCGCCACCCCCGAAAGCGGCCGCAGCGCCAGCAGCCACCGCCCCCGCCGCGCGACCAGCGCCAGCGCCAGCGCGCACAGCCCCACCACCATCGGCGCGATCGGTCCCTTGACGAGAACCCCCACCGCCAGCGCACCCCAGAAGGCCAGAACCTCGCCCCACCCCAGCGCATCAGGGCCCAGCGCGCCCCGGTCGCGCCAGAGCCGCGCCAACACCCCCTGCGCCACGCAGATGCAGGCCAGGATCACCGCGTCCGTCTTGGCCAGCCGCGCCTCGGCGCCCAGGATGAACACCCCCGCCATGAGGCCCCCGGCGATCAGGCCCGCCCGCGCGCCCCCAAACACCGCCCCGATTCGCGCCGTCATCAGCACCGCCACCAGCGCCGCCAGCAGCGACGGCAGACGATAGCGCCAGATCGCCGCCTCGCCACCCCCCGTTGCCGCCACCGCGACCGCCTGCAGCCAGTAGATGCCCACGGGTTTCTTGTAGCGCGTGCCCTCCTGGAAGCGCAGGTCGATCACGTCGCCGCTGGCCACCATCTGCCGCGAGGTCTGGACAAAGCGCGCCTCGTCCCGGTCCACCGGGGGCAAGGTGGTGACTCCCGGCAGGGTTGCCGCCAATGTCAGCAGGATCAGCAAGACCGCCGCACCGCGCAGCGTCAGGGTGGAGAGAAACGAGTCGATCCGTGTCATGCGGTGGCTCTATCCTTTGGCGCATGCGATGTCATCGGGGTCGGCAGAGGGCGCGCGACATCACCGGAAGGTCAGCCATGAAAACCGAACGCATCACCTTTGACGGCCATGCGGGAACACCGCTCGCCGCGCGGCTGGACCTGCCCGAGGGGCCGGTGCGGGCGGCGGCGGTGCTCGCGCATTGCTTCACCTGTTCCAAGGACATTGCGGCGGCACGGCGCATCGCGGCGCGGCTGGCGGCGCGGGGGGTGGCGGTGCTGCGCTTTGATTTCACCGGGCTGGGGCATTCGGAGGGCGAGTTTGCCAACACCACCTTCACGTCGAATGTGGAGGATCTGGTGCTGGCGGCGGGTTATCTGGCGGGGCGCGGGATGGCGCCGCACCTGTTGATCGGGCATTCGCTGGGGGGTGCTGCGGTGATTCGGGCGGCGGCAGCGGTGTCGGAGGTGCGTGCGGTCGTCACCATCGGCGCGCCCGCTGACCCCGCGCATGTGGCGCACGCCTTTGGCGACCGGGTGGAGGAGATACGCGTCAAGGGGTCGGCCACGGTCACGCTGGCGGGGCGTTCGTTCGAGATACGGCAGGCATTTCTGGACGATATCGCCGAGGCGCCATTGACGCAGGCGTTGCGGGGCCTCAAGGCGGCGCTCCTCGTGCTGCATGCGCCGAGGGACGAGACGGTGGGGATCGACAATGCCGGGGCGATCTTTGCCGCCGCGCGCCATCCGAAAAGCTTTGTCACGCTGGACGACGCCGACCACCTGATCACCCGCGAGGCGGATGCCGACTATGTGGCCGAGGTGATCACGGCATGGTCCGCCCGCTATCTGGTGCTGGCGCCCGAGCCTGTGCGCGCCGATGCGCCCGAGGGCGTGGTGCGGGTGTCGGAGGCCGATCCGACGGAGTTCCGGCAGGACGTGGCCGTGGGGCGGCATGCGCTGGTGGCGGATGAGCCTGCGTCGGTTGGCGGCAGGGATGCGGGGCCCACGCCCTATCAGTTCCTGTCGGTGGCTTTGGGGGCCTGCACCACCATGACCATCCGCATGTATGCGCGCCGCAAAGGCATCCCGCTGCGGCATGTGGCGGTGGATGTGACGCACAACAAGGAATATCGCGAGGCCTGCGAGGGTTGCGAAGAGGCGGGCACCAAGGTGGACGTGTTCCACCGCACGATCCGGCTGGAGGGCGATTTGTCCGACGACCAGCGCGCCAGCCTGATGGCGATTGCCGACAAGTGCCCGGTGCACCGCACCCTGCATGCCTCGTCGGTCATCGAGACGGTGGGGATCTAGCAGCCGTCCGAGGGCCAGCCGTCGATGGCCGCCATCGCCTCTTCCGCCGTCTCGACGAAGCGGAAGAGGCGCAGGTCATCCGCGCTGATCGTGCCGCAATCGGCCAGCGCCTGCCAGTTGATGATCCGCTCCCACCACGCCTGCCCGAACAGCAGGAACGGAATGGACTTCATCCGCCCGGTCTGGATCAGCGTCAGGCTTTCGAACATCTCGTCCAGCGTGCCGAAGCCGCCGGGAAACACGCAGACCGCCTTTGCCCGCATCAGGAAATGCATCTTGCGGATGGCGAAATAGTGGAAGTTGAAGCACAGGTCGGGCGAGACATAGGCGTTCGGCGCCTGCTCATGCGGCAGCACGATGTTCAGGCCGATGGACTGCCCGCCCGCCTCTTGCGCGCCGCGGTTCCCGGCCTCCATCACCCCCGGCCCGCCACCGGTCACGATGACATTCTCGCGCCCGTAGCTTTGCATGCTGCGCTCGGTCATCGCCTTTGCGAACCGCCGCGCCTCGTCGTAGTATTTCGACAGGGCGGCGAGGTCGGGCGTTTTCGCCGTCTCGGCCTTCTCCGGCGCCGGGATGCGCGCGCCGCCGAACAGGACGATGGTCGAGGTGATGCCGCGTTCGTCCATCACCATCTGCGGCTTCAACAGCTCCAGTTGCAGCCGCACGGGCCGCAGCTCCTCGCGCAGCATGAAATCGTCATCGGTGAAGGCCAGGCGATAGGCCGGCGCGCGGGTCTGGGCGGTGTCGGGGATGCGGTGGGCGGCCTCGGCATCCTCGACACTGTCGCGGAACGGATGGCTGCGCGGTTCATCCTTCATCGGCTCGGCCCCTCGGGTTGTCCTGTCGGAACCATCCCTAGCGGCTTGTGGGCCGCATGGCCAGCGGGGGACGGCCCGCGTCAGACCTCCGGGTTGCCTGCGGTGCCCATAAGGCCACCACCGCCCTTGGGGTCAGACCCCGCACCACCCCTGGTGCCGCCCGCGTCCTTGCCGCCGTCGGTGCCGCCCTTGCCGCCGATCCCGCGCGTGGCCTGGCAGGTGCCGTCGGGCGCCGCGATCTGGCCTGCGGGGCAGGTGGCGGGCGCGGGCGCGGTTTGCGCGTGGAGGGGAGTGGAAAGGAGGAGGGCGGCGAGGGCGAGGGGAAGGCGGGGCATGGCAATTCCTGTCGGCAATCGGTTGGATAATCGCAAGAGCGTATCACGGAAATGCCCGCCGGCCAACAAGGAGGTCTGCGGATTGCGCGGCGGGGGCCGGGCGGGTATGACGACAGGGTTTCGCAGCGCCCCGAAGAAGGACCAGCCCCATGCCCCACGCCGCCCTGGAAGCCGCCATCGATGCCGCCTGGGAGGCGCGCGACAGCATCACCCCGGCCACCAAGGGCGAGGCGCGGGATGCCATCGAGGCGACGCTGTCAGCACTGGATGCGGGCAGCCTGCGCGTAGCGGAGAAACGGGGGGCGGACTGGCATGTGAACCAATGGGCGAAAAAGGCAGTGCTGCTGGGCTTCCGCATCAAGGACATGGAGCATCACGCGGGCGGCCCGCAGGGGGGCGGCTGGTGGGACAAGGTGGACAGCAAGTTCCACGGCTGGGAGCCGGAGGACTGGCGCGCGGCAGGCTTTCGCGCGGTGCCGGGCTGCGTGGTGCGGCGGTCGGCCTATATCGCGCCGGGGGTGGTGCTGATGCCGTCCTTCGTCAATCTGGGCGCCTATGTGGATACCGGCACGATGGTCGATACCTGGGCCACGGTGGGGTCCTGCGCGCAGATCGGCAAGAATGTGCACCTGTCGGGCGGCGTCGGCATCGGCGGCGTGCTGGAGCCGATGCAGGCGGGGCCGACGATCATCGAGGACAACTGCTTCATCGGCGCGCGGTCCGAGGTGGTCGAGGGCTGCATCGTGCGCGAGGGGTCGGTGCTGGGGATGGGCGTGTTCATCGGCAAATCGACCAAGATCGTGGACCGCGAGACGGGCAATGTGACCTATGGCGAGGTTCCGGCCGGGTCGGTCGTGGTGGCGGGGTCGATGCCGTCGAAGAACGGGATCAACCTTTACTGCGCGGTGATCGTGAAGAAGGTGGACGCGCAGACCCGCTCCAAGACCTCGATCAACGAGCTTTTGCGTGACTGACCCCGTTGCGCTGCTGCAATCGCTGATCCGCATTCCCAGTTGCGAGCCTCCGGGGGGTGAGCTTGCGGTGGCGCAGGCGGTGCATGGGGCGTTGCTGGCGGCGGGGGTGGAGAGCACGCTGGACGAGTTTCGCCCCGGTCGGGCGAATGTGCTGGGCCGGGTGCCGGGGGGTAACGGCCCCGCGCTGGTGTTTTCGGCGCATCTGGACACGCTGCCGCCCGGCGCGGGGTGGTCGTTCGATCCGTTCTGCGGCGATCTGGTGGATGGTCTGGTGCGCGGACGCGGGGCGGCCGACATGAAATCGGCGGTGGCGGCGTTTGTCGCGGCGGCGGCGGACCTTGTGGCGCGGAAGGTGCCGCTTTCCGGTGATGTGCTGCTGATGCTCACGGCGGGGGAAAGCGCCAACTGCATCGGTGCGCGGCGGTTCGTGGAACAGGGGATGCAGGCGCGGATCGGGGCCTTCCTGTGTGGTGAGCCTTCGGGCCTTGATCTGGTCGTGGTGGAAAAGGCGATCCTGTGGCTGCGGGCCACCGCCACGGGCCGGGTGGGCCATGTGTCAGGCGACGGCGGGGCGAACGCGATCTTTCTGATGACGCAGGCGATTGCGGCCCTGCGGGGCGTTCGGATCGAGGCCCCTCTGCATCCACTGCTCACGCCGCCCAGCCTGTCGGTGGGGGTGATCGCGGGCGGAACAGCGGTGAACCTGACGCCGGAACTCTGCACCGCCGAGGTGGATGTGCGGTTTGGCCCCGGCATCGACCCCGACGCGGTGCTGGCGCAATTGCGCGCGGTGCTGCCCAAGGGCGTGACGCTGGAGGTGACGGATTTCAAGCCGGCGGTGGAAGAGCCTGCGCAAAGCCCGTTTCTCGACCTCTGCGCGCAGGCGGTGAGGGCCGAGACTGGGCACGCACCTGCGCGGCTGGGGGTATCCTACTACAGCGATGCCGCGATCCTGCTGGACGGGCATGCGGCGCCCTTCGCTATCTGCGGCCCCGGGGTGATCGGCCACAGCGGGATGGTGGATGAGATGGTGGCGGCCGAGGATGTGCGGCGCGCGGCACGCATATATGCGCGGGTGGCGGCGGACTGGTTGGCCTGAGCGCGCTACCCCGCGCGGCTGAGTTGCACCGCAAGGATGCCGCCCGCCACGATGGCCACGCCAAGGGCGTCCCACAGGCTCAGCGCCTCGCCCAGCAGGGCGGCGGCGATAAGGACGCCGAAGAACGGGTTGAGGAAGTGGAACGTGGCGGCGCGCACCGCGCCGATGCGGCCCACCAGCAGGAACCAGACCCATGTCGCCAGAAGGCCGGGCACCAGCATGGTGTAGAGGAAGGCGAGCGTCAGGCGCGGGGTCGGCACAATGGGCTGCGCCAGCGGCCATTCCATCAGGGCCGCGGCGGGCACCAGTGCCAGCGCCCCGACCAGCATTTGCAGACCCACGATCATCAGAAGGTTCCCACCCCCCGCCGAGGCCCCCCGCACGGTCAGCGTGGCATAGGCCAGCGCCAGCACGCCCAGCGCGCAGAACACGAGGCCCAGCACATCGACCCCCACCGACAGCCGCTGTCCCATGATGATGGTCACGCCCAGGAACCCCGCCACCAGCCCGGCGATGCCCAGGAGCCGCAACCGCTGCCCCATGATCGCCCAGCCCGCCAGCCCGACGATCAGCGGCATGGTGGAGGCGGCGATGGACGCCAGCCCCGCCTCGATCCGCTGCATCGCGAGGAAGTAGAACCCCAGATAGAGGGCGTTCTGGCAGATGCCGAAAATCACGGTGGCGCGCCATTGCGCGGGTGTCAGCCGCGCCCGCTGGCCCAGCGCCAGCGCCAGCCCCACCCCGATCAGCCCCGACAGCAGGAACCGCAGCGCCAGCGCCGACAGCGGCGGCGCCTCGGCCACGATCATGCGGGCCGAGGTGAAGGCCGAGGACCACATCAGGGCAAAGGCCAGCCCCATCAGGATTGCGCGCAGGTCCATCGTGATCCCTCAATGCGAAGGGCCGCCCCGAAGGACGGCCCCGATGTGCCGGAGTTGCCCGGCGGGAACGCGCTCCGATCAGGCGTTCACGCTGTCCTTCAGGGTCTTGGCGATGGCGAATTTCACCTGACGGTCGGCCGGTTTGGTCAGCACTTCGTTGGTGGCGGGGTTGCGGACCTGACGCTCGGGACGGGCGCGGCAGGCCATCTTGCCCAGGCCCGGCAGGGTGACGGCACCGCCGGCGGCGACGGTGCGCGCCACGACGGTGGCGATCGCATCCAGCGCCGCGGTGGCGGTTTTCTTGTCGCTTCCCATGGTTTCTGCCAGTTCGGCCACAAGCTGCGCCTTGGTCATCGGTTTGGTGGTCATGGACCCGTCTCTCCTGTCACTGTCCTGAGGGCCCGCGCGCCGCGGGTTGCCCTTGTGTGTCGTTTGCCCCCCCATCGGGGCGAATTCACTTGCTACACAGGTTTTCCGCGCAGGGATCAAGCCGAAAATCCCCGCCCTGAGGCACAGAAGCGGCTTTCCGGGCAAGGATCAGAGAAATGCCGTCTCGTCAAAGCTGCGCAGCTTGCGGCTGTGGATGCGCTCCAGCGGCATCTCGCGCAGCCGTTCCATCGCGCGGATGCCGATCTGCAGGTGGCGGCTGACCTGTGTGCGGTAGAATTCCGACGCCATGCCGGGCAGTTTCAACTCGCCATGCAGGGGTTTGTCGGAGACGCAGAGGAGCGTCCCATAGGGCACCCGGAACCGGAACCCGTTCGCGGCGATGGTCGCACTTTCCATGTCCAGTGCGATGGCGCGGGATTGGCTCAGGCGTTTCACCGGCCCCGACTGGTCGCGCAGTTCCCAGTTGCGGTTGTCGATGGTGGCGACGGTTCCCGTGCGCATGATGCGTTTCAGCTCATAGCCCTCAAGCTGCGTCACATCGGCCACCGCCTCCTGCAGCGCGATCTGAATCTCGGCCAGCGCGGGGATCGGCACCCAGATCGGCAGGTCATCGTCCAGCACGTGATCCTCGCGCAGATAGGCATGGGCCAGGACGAAATCGCCCAGGGACTGCGAGTTCCGCAGGCCCGCGCAATGGCCCACCATCAGCCAGGCATGGGGTCGCAGCACCGCGATATGGTCGGTGGCGGTTTTCGCGTTCGAGGGGCCGACCCCGATGTTGACCAGCGTGATGCCCTGCCCGTCGGCGCGCTTCAGGTGATAGGTCGGCATCTGGGGCATCTTGGTCAGGATCGGCAGGTTCTGTTCCGGGCCGGTGATGACGTGGTTTCCGGGGGCGACAAAGCCGGTGTAGCCCAGGCCCGGATCGGCCAGCGCTGCGCGGGCATAGGCCTCGAATTCATCGACGTAGAACTGGTAATTGGTAAAGAGGACATGGTTCTGGAAATGCGCCGCATCGGTGGCTGTGTAATGCGACAGCCGCGCCAGCGAGTAATCCACCCTTTGCGCCGTGAACGGGGCCAGCGGGAAGGAGCCGTCGGGATTGGTCGCGCGCTGGCCGTTCACGATGTCGTCGTTGGTGGTGGCAAGGTCGGGCACGTCAAAGATGTCGCGCAGGCTGAACTCCAGCACGCCCTCCTGCGGGACCGAGAGGCCGGGGTTGCCCACCACCGCGAAATGCACCGGGATCGGGGTTTCCGAAGGGCCGATGATCACCGGCACGCCGTGGTTCTGCATCAGGAGCGAGAGCTGCTGGATCAGGTATTGGCGAAAAAGGTCGGGCCGCGTGATCGTGGTGGCATAGGTGCCGGGCTGCGCCACATGGCCGAAGCTGAGCCGCGAATCCGCCTTCTGGAAGCTGGCGACCGAAAGCCGCACCTCGGGGTAGAAGGCGCGGATGCGGCGGGTCGGGCGGTGGCCTGCGACCGCTTCCCGGAAATGCCCGACCAGAAAGCGCGTGGCCTGGTCATAGAGCGCGCAAAGCCGGGCGACGGCCTCGGCCGCGTCGGTGAAGGTTTCGGCCTTCGGGTGGTCGGGGATCAGGGTATCGTCGGTCATGGGTGCCTCGCACGGTCGCGGGCATGTAGCACGGGCGGGGGGAGGGGTGGCAAGCGTTGGCGTGTGGCACGGGACGCCGGGGGTTTCACACCCCCCAGTCCATCGGTTTCTTGAACCGATGGCGAAACCGATGGACTACCCCGTGGGATATTTTTGGACGGAAGAAACGGGGCGTTCAGCGAAGGCGGAAGGTGAGGATGAGGGCGGTGTCTTCGCGGTGCGCGGGGTCTGGGGCGTCGGCGTAGATGGGTTCTTCTGTCAGGGTCTGGTGTGCGATGCGGGGGGCAAGTGTGGTTAGGGCGGCGGGCCAGCCGGCGCTGTGCCAGACCTTGGCGTTGACCGACGCCGCGAGGATCGCACCGGGGCGCATTATGCCGAGGAGATGGTCGAGGGCGGCGGGGCCGACATGGCCGTGGGTGAAGGTGCCGGAACTGGTGACGCCCGCATAGGGAGGGGCGGGGGGCGTGAGGGGGTGGGTCAGGTCGCCCTCGGCCAGGTGGCGGTAGATGCCCTTGGCGCGGGAACGGTCCAGCATCTCGGGCGAGAGGTCGATGCCGTCGATGGGGCCGATGCTGCGGGCGGCGAGGGCCATGCCCAGCAGGCCGGTGCCCGCGCCTGCATCCAGCACGGGGCCTGTGCCGCCTGCCGCCGCATAGGCCTGGGCCACGAGGTCGGGCAGGCGGTAGGCCATGCGGGCGGCGAAATCGCTGTCATAGGTGGCGGCCCAGTCGGCGTAGAGGCGGCGGATGTCCTCGGGCGTGCGCGGGGCATAGGCGGCGTCGAGATCGGGCATGGGAGCATTGGGGCCATGCGGGGGGGCGCGGGTCAAGCCTTTTGCGCGAAACCCGCAGCGCGGGTCTGGTCGAGGGTCGCGCCAGTGGTGAGCATCCGGGGATCGAGGATGAGGTCGATCACCGCAGGGGTGCCCGCCGCGCGGGCGCGGGCGAAGGCGGGGGCGAAACCGGCCATGTCGGTGACGGTTTCGCCATGCGCCCCATAGGCGCGGGCAAGGGCGGCGAAATCGGGATTGGCCAGGTCGGTGCCCGAGACGCGGCCCGGATAGTGGCGTTCCTGGTGCATGCGGATGGTGCCGTAGCGGCCGTTGTTGGCCACGATCACGATGGGGGTCGCGCCGTGCTGGACGGCGGTGGACATCTCGTTCAGCGTCATCTGGAAGCAGCCGTCGCCCGCAAGGCAGATCACCGGGCGGCCGGGGTGGTGCAGGCTGGCGGCGATGGCGGCGGGAAAGCCGTAGCCCATGGAGCCTGAGGTGGGCGCAAGTTGCGTGCCCGCGCGGCGGAAGCGGTAGTAGCGGTGCAGGAAGGCCGCGTAGTTGCCCGCGCCGTTGGTCATGATGGCCTCGGGCGGAAGGTTTTCGGCCAGCCAGGCGATGACGTCTTCCAGACGGACCGCGCCCGGGGTCGGCTGCGGCTGCTGCCAGGCAAGGTAGTCGGCGCGGGCGCTGCGGGTCCAGTCGGACCATGGGGTGCGGGGTGGGGTGATGTCGGCGAGGGCCGCGACCATGGCCGGGGCGGGCAGCGCCACGCCCGGGTCGGGGCGGAACACGCGGGCCAATTCTCCTGCATCTGCATGGACATGCACGATCCGGGGGCCGGGGCGGGCGGGGTTCAGGATCTCATACCCGCCGGTGGCGATGTCGCCGAGGCGCGTGCCCAGCGCCAACACCAGATCGGCCTGGGCGAGGCGTCGGGCGAGGGCCGGGTTCATGCCCACGCCGAGATCGCCCGCATAGTTCGGGTGGGTGTTGTCCAGCCGGTCCTGGCGGCGGAAGGAGACGGCAACCGGCAGGTCCCAGGCGGTGGCGAAGCGGGCGAGGTCGGTGGCCGCCGGAACGGACCAGTGGGGGCCACCGACGACGACCATCGGGCGCTGGGCCAGGGCGAGGGCGGTGGTGACGGCCTCGGTCTGCGCGGGCGTCGCGGTGGCGGGAAGGGTGCGCGCGGGGGGGATGTCGGGCGTGTCGGCGTGGGCCGACAGCATGTCTTCGGGCAGGGCGAGGACCACCGGGCCGGGGCGGCCGGAGGTGGCCACCGCAAAGGCGCGAGCGATGTATTCGGGCAGGCGAGCCGTGTCATCTACCTCGGCCACCCATTTCACGAGGGGGGCGAAAAACGCCCTGTAATCAACCTCTTGAAACGCCTCTCGGTCGCGGTGACCACGGGCGATCTGGCCGACGAAGGCGATGAGGGGGGTGGAATCCTGGCGCGCCACATGCAGGCCCGAGGCGGCGTTTGTGGCCCCGGGGCCGCGCGTGACGAAGAGGATGCCGGGCTGGCCGGTGAGCTTTCCCTGCGCCTCGGCCATCATGGCGGCGCCGCCCTCGTGGCGGCAGACCACGTTGGCGATGCCGCTGTCGTGCAGGCCGTCGAGGGCGGCGAGGAAGCTTTCGCCGGGCACGGAAAAGACGCGGGTGACGCCGTGCAGTTTCAGCTGGTCCACAAGGATCTGGCCGCCGTGGCGCATGGGGGGCTCCGGGGTTGGGTTGGGGCATGACTAGCGGCTGCGGGCGGCGGTGGAAAGGCGCTTTGGGCCCTGCGGCGCTGGGGGTTGAGATGCGGTTGTGCCGGAACATATTGTTTGCATGTGAAATTTCAGGAGTGACCGCACCATGACCGACCATCGCCTTTTGGGCCTGTGTGGCGCGCTGCGCGCCGGATCGACCAACCTGAAGCTGTTGCGCGAGGCGGCGCGGATCTATGCGCCCACGCGGTTCGATGAGGGCGATCTGCGCCTGCCGATGTATGACGGCGACCTTGAGGCCGACGGCGTGCCGGAGGCGGTGACCCGGCTGGCCGAGGCGATCAAGGGGGCAGATGCTGTGGTGATCGCCACGCCCGAATACAACAAGTCGATTTCCGGGGTGCTGAAGAACGCGCTCGATTGGGTAAGCCGGGTGCCGGGCGGGGTGTGGCGCGACAAGCCGGTGGCGATTGTCTCGGCGGCGGCGGGCCGCGCGGGGGGCGAGCGGGCGCAATATGCGCTGCGGCTGTGCCTCAATCCGTTCCGCCCGCGCGTGCTGGCGGGGCCGGAGGTGATGGTGGCCGCCTCGGGCGAGGCGTTCGATGCCGAGGGGCGGCTGTTGGACCCGCTGACGGTGAAGGGGCTGACCGAATTGATGGGCGCGCTGCGCGGTGAGGTGGAGCGGGGGCGAATCGGGGGTTAACGGCCGTAATCGCGGAGAAATCCCGCGTCTGGCATCCGTCCCGCGCGCGTCGGGTTCGTGTCGGTTTTCCGTCCCGACACGGGGTGCGCGGATGCCCCGGTTAACGCAACGGGCGGAAGGTGTCGGGGATGCGATCCTGGCCCGTCAGGATCAGGTCGGCCATCACCTCGGCCACCAGCGGGGCGATGCCGAAGCCGATCTTGAACCCGCCGTTGGCGACGAAATGCCCGGGGCGGCCGGGCCAGGGACCGAGGATCGGCTGACGGGTGGTGGCGCGAGGGCGCAGGCCCGCCCAGCGCGCGATCACCGGGGCCGTGGCGAGGGCCGGGCAAGCGAGCCGCGCGCGGGCGATGACGGCATCGAGCAGGGCGTCCGTCGCGGCGGGGTCGTCGAAGGTGGTTTCTGAGGTGGAGCCCACGGCGACGGTGCCATCGGCATGGGGCACGATGTGCAGGCTGTCGGCGTAAAGCTGCGGCGCGTCGGGTCCGGGGTCGAAGGCGAGGAGCGCCGCCTGCCCCTTGACCGGCACGCCAGCAGGGCGGCCCGAGGGCAGGGTGATGGCCGCAAGGCCCGCCACGCCGGTGGCCCAGACGACGGGCGCGCCCTGAGGAGGATCCTCGCCCGTCTCGATGCGGCCGCCATGGGCGGTGATGGCCCCGGCGAGGGATTTTAGGGCCAGCATGGGGTTGAGGCGGGCGGATAGCGTATCGTGGATCAGCCAGCCGGTGGGCGAGGCGGGGGACCAGCCGGGCGGGGCGGGGACGACCTGCCAGAGGGCGCGGCCTTGCCAGAGGGTGGCAGCCTCGGGCACCCGGGCGCGGGCGGCGGCGATGGCGGTGTCGTCGGCGAGGGGCTGGAGCCGCCCGATGCGGGCATAGCCGGTGGGCAGGCCGGAGGCGGCGGTGACCTCGGCCCACCAGACCTCGGCCATCAGGAGGCTTTCAAGCTGGAACGCCTTGGCGGGCGTCCAGCCCCCCGGCGCATGGGGCATGAGGGCGCCGACCACGCCGCCCGAGGCCCCGGCCCCGATGCGCGCGCGTTCGATGACCCGCACCCGCGCGCCGCGCCGGGCGGCGGCGAAAGCGATGGCCAGGCCGATGACGCCTGCGCCCATGACGATCAGATCGGGTCTTGTCATTGGCGGTGTCGCCCCGCAGGTTCGCCGCCGGTGGCGGGGGTTGGTGGCTGATCGGTGAGGGCGTTTCGGGTGGAGGCCCCCGGGGCGCTGCCCCGGACCCCGGGATATTTGAGGACGGAAGAAGGGGCAAGGCGCGGTGAGCGAGGCAGGCGGCGGGCTGGACTGGCGGGCGGGGGATGTGCCGGTGTCGCGGCGGTTCGATGACCCCTATTTCAGTCTGGCGGGCGGGCTGGCGGAGACGCGGCATGTGTTTCTGGCGGGCAACGGGCTGCCCGCGCGGTTCCGGCCGGGGTTTCATGTGGCGGAGCTGGGGTTCGGGACGGGGCTGAACATGCTCGCGGTCTGGATGGCCTGGCGGGAGGCGGGGGTGGCGGGGGCGTTGCGGTTCACCTCGTTCGAGGCCTATCCGATGACGGCGGCGGAGATCGAGCGCGCGCTGGCGGCGTTTCCCGAGGCGGCGGCGGTGGCGGCGCCGTTTCTGGAGGCCTGGGGCGCGGGGGCGCGGCGGTTCGCCCTGCCGGGGCTGGAGGTGGAGATCGTGGTGGGCGATGCGCGCGAGACCTTGCCGGGATGGGGCGGGCGGGCGGATGCCTGGTTTCTGGACGGATTCTCGCCCGCCAAGAACCCCGAGATGTGGGGCGAGGGGTTGATGGCCGAGGTGGGGCGGCACACGGCGCCGGGGGGGACCTGTGCGAGCTACACCGCCGCCGGGTTCGTGCGGCGGGGGCTGGCGGAGGCGGGGTTCGCGGTGGAGCGGCGGGCCGGGCATGCGGGCAAGCGGCACATGACCGTAGGGGTGATGGGGTGACGCCTGACAACCGTCTTGGGGCGCTGCTGATGGCAGCGACGGTGTTCTGCTACACCGTGCAGGACGGGCTGACGCGGCATCTGGCGGGCGAATACAACGTGCTGATGGTGGTGATGATCCGCTACTGGTTCTTCGCGGGGTTCGTGGTTGTGTTGGCGTCGCGGCGGGCGGGGGGCTTGCGCGCTGTGCTGGGGACGGTGCAGCCGGGGCTGCATCTTTTGCGCGCGGGGCTGCATACGGGCGAGATCTGCGTGATCGTGTTGTCGTTCACGCTGATCGGGTTGATCAACACGCATGCGGTGTTCGCGGTCTGCCCGCTGCTGATCGCGGCGCTGTCGGGCCCGGTGCTGGGCGAGCGGGTGGGGCTGATGCGCTGGGTGGCCATCGGGGCCGGGTTCACGGGCATCGTGGTGATCCTGCGGCCGGGGAGCGACCTCTTCACGCCGCTGGCGCTCTTGCCCCTGCTGGCGGCGCTGATGTTCGCGGGGTATTCGGTGCTGACGCGGCGGGCGACGCTGCGCGAGGAGGCGTTTGTCGCATTCTTCTGGTCGGGGATACTGGGGGCGGTGCTGATGACGCTGGCGGGGGTCTGGGTCTGGCAGCCGATGGGGACGGCCGACTGGGGGCTGACGGTGGCCAACGGGGCGGTGGCGATCGGGTCGAACTGGCTGATGATCCGCACCTATCAGGTGGCCGAGGCGGCGGCGGTGCAGCCCTTTGCCTATTGGCAGCTGGTGTTCGTGGCGATCATGGGGGTGGCGGTGTTTGGCGAGGTGGTGGAGCCTGCCACGGTGATCGGGGCGGGGATCGTGGTGGCCGCTGGTCTGTTTGCGCTGCTGGTGCGGGACCGGAGGGAGGCCCGGGCATGAGCATTCCGCAGAACACCGCGCGGGGCATCTGGCTGATGGTGGCGACGACCATCGTCTTTGCCTTCCAGGACGGGCTGTCGCGGCATCTGGCGGGGGAATACAACGTCATCATGGTGGTGATGATCCGCTACTGGTTCTTTGCGCTCTTCGTGATGGCGGTGGCTGCGCGGGCGCCGGGGGGGCTGCGGGCGGCGGTGCGGTCACGGCATCCGCTGGTGCAGGCGTTCCGGGGGGTGCTGCTGGCGGCGGAGATCTGCGTCATGGTTCTGGCGTTCGTGAAGCTGGGGCTGGTGGAGGCGCATGCGGTCTTTGCCTGCTATCCCTTGCTGATCGCGGCCCTGTCGGGGCCGGTGCTGGGCGAGCGGGTGGGCTGGCGGCGCTGGACGGCCATCGGGATCGGATTTGTGGGGATCCTCGTGATCCTGCAGCCGGGGGCGGGGGTTTTTTCGCCCTGGGCGCTGGTGGCCCTGCTCTCTGCGGCCATGTTCGCGCTTTACGGGCTATTGACGCGCTGGGTGTCGCGGGACGATGCGGCCTCGGTGTCGTTCTTCTGGACGGGAACGGCGGGATGCGCCGCCATCACCTGTGCCGGCGCCTGGTTCTGGGAGCCGATGGCGACGGGTGACTGGGGCTGGATGGCCCTGTTGTGCTGCACGGGGGTGCTTGGCCACTACCTGTTGATCCGGGCCTATGAGGTGGCCGAGGCGAGTGCCGTGCAGCCATTCGCCTATCTGCAACTGGTCTTTGCCTCGGCCATCGGGATCGCGGTCTTTGGCGAGGTGCTGCGCGCGAATGTGGTGATCGGGGTGCTGATCGTGGTGGCGGCGGGGCTGTTCACGCTGTGGCGCCAGCGCCTGCGGGCGGTGCGCTGAGGGCAGGCGTCGAATGGGTATTTGTGCAAAGAAGAGAACGCACGCCTGTTCTCTTCTTTGCACAAATACCCCGGGGTCCGGGGCAGCGCCCCGGGGGGTGCCGTTCAGCGACCGGTCAGCTCTGCCGTCACCCGCACCGGGCCGGGCTGCCCGCGCAGGCGGGCGCGGTAGATCACCAGGCTTTCCACCACGCGCATGATGTAGGTGCGGGTTTCGGTGATGGGCACCCGTTCCACCCAGTCCACGGGGTCGATGGCGGGGTCGCGCGGGTCGCCGAATTCCGTGATCCAGCGGCGGGGGCGGCCGGGGCCTGCGTTGTAGCCTGCGGCCACCAGCGAGACGGCGGGGCCGAATTCGTCGATCAGTTTCTTGAGGTAGGCGGCCCCCAGCGTGACGTTGTAGGCCGGATCGGTGGTCAGGCGCGGCAGGGCATAGGGCTGCCCTGTCTCTCGCGCCATCAGTTCCGCGGTGCCGGGCATCACCTGCATCAGGCCTCGGGCACCTGCGGGGCTGATCACCGCGGGGTCGAATTCGCTTTCGCGCCGGGCGATGGAGAGGGCCAGCGCGCGGCTGACGGGCAGGCCGTCGGGCACGAGGTCAGGCACGGGAAAATAGGCGCGCGGGATGATGCGGCCGCGGTCGGCGGCCTGTTTGGCGAGAAGGACGGCGAGGTGCGGCTCATCCAGCGCGAGGGCCATGTCGGCCATCTGGTCGAGGTCTTCGGGGCTGCGCCCCTCGGCCAGATGCAGCAGGAACCGCTTGCCGTTTGCACGATCGCCCGCGCGCAGGAAAAGTTGTGCCGCCTCCAGCACCGAGGAGCGGGCAAATCCGGCCTGCCGCCAGTCGGGCGGGCGGCGGTCGGACAACAGGCCCGCGTCAAGTGTCTGGCCCAGCCGTTCGGCGGCCAGGAGGCCGTAATAGGCGCTGGAATGGCGGGCGGCCTGCGTATAGGCGGCGCGGGCGGCCTCGGCGCGGCCTGCCGCCTCTTGGGCGCGCCCCTCCCAGTAATGGGCGCGCGAGAGGCTGATGGGGGTGGCCACGCCCGCGCGCAGGTCCTGGAAATGCTGCAAGGCGGTGGCGGGATCGTTTAGCTTGCGCAGGGCGATGAAGCCCGCAAGGAATTCCAGATCGGCGAAGCTGCCGCCGCGCGTCAGGCCATGCGAGGCGGCGACGCGCCAGGCCTGGCGGTGCTTGCCCTCCTCCATCAGCGCGCGGGCGAGGTTGGCGCGGCGGGGGGCCCAGGCCTCGGGGCGGCCCAGCGTGCCTGTGTCGGAACGCTCGAGGATCAGATCGGCGGCGGCATCGCGCAGGCCCTTGTTCATGCGCCACTGGAAACGGTCATGGGCTAGGCCCGGATCGCCGGCCAGCGCCGGGGGGATCGCGGCGATCAGGGGATTCACGCCGTCCTTGTTCTCGCGCAGGGCAATCCGGGCGGTGGCCAGCCCGCGCCAGCCCGCGCCCACGCGGGACAACATGCGCTGCGCCTCGGCGATGCGGCCATCCCAGAGGAGGCGGTCGAGGCGGGCCTCATGCGTGGCCACGGGCTGGGCGGCGAGCGCGAGGAAGGCGGTTTCCTGGCTTGCGTCGAAATTCAGCGTGATCCAGGCGCGGGCGGCGGCGGCGGCGGCATCCTGTGCGCGGCCCTGGGCCTGCAGCGCCCGGATCAGGGCCATCGCGCCGTCGGGCGTGGCGGGGTGCCGGTCGCCCAGAAAGGCGATCACCCGGTCCGGAGTGGCGGACCGGGCCAGCGCAGGCTCGGCCCGCTGGCGCAGGAATCCGAGGCCGGGCCAGTCGGCGCGGCGGGCGATGAACCGCTCGGTATCGGTCAGCGTGCCCTCGCCTGCGCGCAGGCGCAGCCATTCCACCACATCCGCCTGCACCGGCCCCTGCGCGGCGGCGGCGGCCTGCGCCCAATCCTTGGCCCCCGCCGCGGCCAGGGCGCGGCGGAAGGCGGCGTCATCGGCAAGGCCCGGCAGGGCGAGGGACAGCGCAAGGGCCATCCCGGCGGCGAGGCGGATCAGGGTGCGGATCATGGCGGGCCTTTTGGCCTGACGGGGGGCCTTGTGCAACTCACATCCGCGCCATGGCGGCGGCGCTTGGCAAGCCCCTGCGCCGGCGGTAGGAAGACGGATGGTTCATCCGGGCGCCCCGCCCCCCATCGGAGATGCGTGTCATGATCAAGGGCTCCATGCCTGCGCTGGTCACGCCGTTCAAGGACGGCGCCGTGGATTTCGGCACGCTGAAGGCGCTGGTCGAATGGCACATCGCCGAGGGCAGCCACGGGATCGTGCCGGTGGGGACCACGGGCGAAAGCCCGACCCTGACCCATGCCGAACATGAGGCGGTGATCGAGGCGGTGGTGGAGACGGCGGCGGGCCGGGTGCCGGTGATCGCAGGCACCGGGTCGAACAGCACGGCCGAGGCCATCGGCCTGATCCGCCATGCCGAGCGGGTGGGGGCGGACGCCGCATTGGTTGTGACGCCCTATTACAACAAGCCCACGCAGGCTGGCCTTGTCGCGCATTACACCGCGATCCATGATGCCTGCACCCTGCCCATCATCATCTACAACATTCCGGGGCGGTCCGTGGTGGACATGTCGCCCGAGACGATGGGCGTGCTGGCCCGTCTGCCGCGTATCGTGGGCGTGAAGGACGCGACCGGCAAGCTGGAGCGGGTGAGCCAGCAGCGCATCACCTGCGGGTCAGACTTCATCCAGCTGTCGGGCGAGGATGCGACGGCGCTGGGCTTCAACGCGCATGGCGGCGTGGGCTGCATCAGCGTCACCGCCAATGTTGCGCCGCGCCTTTGCGCCGAATTCCAGGAGGCGACACTGGCGGGCGATTACGCCCGCGCGCTGGACTATCAGGATCGGCTGATGCCGCTGCATGAGGCGATTTTCCTCGAGCCCGGGCTGGCGGGCGCGAAATATGGCCTGTCGCGGCTGGGGCTCTGCGCCGAGGACGTGCGGCTGCCGCTGGTCGGCCTGACCGAGGGCACCAAGGCGCGCATCGACGCGGCGATGCGGCACGCGGGGCTGCTGAACTGAGGAACGGGCCGCACGGCGCGTTCTCTTCTTTGCCTAAATACCCATGCGACCTGTCCACCCATCGCCACGACTGACATCTTTACAAAACCGGAATTGTCGTGATATTGGGACGCATGAGCACCGCGACCCCCGAATCCCGCGCCTTTGCCGCCCTTGGGCATGATGCCCGCCTGCGTGTCTTTCGCCTGCTGGTGCAGGCAGGGCCGCAGGGGCTGAACGTGTCCGACATCGCGGCGCATCTGGGGTTGGCCCCTTCGACGCTGGCACATCACCTGTCGGCGCTGGTCGCGGCCGGGCTGGTCGCGCAGGGCCGGCAGGGGCGCGAGGTGCTGAACCGCGCCATGCCGGGGCGGGCCGAGGCGCTGGCGGCGTTCCTGACCCATGCCTGCTGCGCCGGGGTGGCACCGCGCGAGGATGCGGCCTGAGCCCTTTTTTTGCCCCGACACACCGATAGAACCGGAGTTTTCGTGATGACCGACCTGCCCGCCTCCGCCGCCCCGCCGTTCCATCGCCGCGCTGCCGATCTGGTGTCGCGGCACCGGGTCTGGGGGGTGGTCGTGCTGATCCTGTTGGGGCTTGGCCTGATCGACCCCGCGCAGGGGGCGGAATCGCTGCGCTTCACGCTGGCGGCGCTGTGGAGTGTCGCGCCGTTTCTGGCGCTGTCAGTGGCGATTGCGGCGGGCGCGGGGGCCAGCGGGGCGGACAACCTGATCGCGCGGTCCTTTACCGGCGCGCCCGCGGTGATGATTCTGGCGGCGGCGCTGATGGGCGCGATCTCGCCCTTCTGTTCCTGCGGGGTGATCCCGCTGATTGCGGCGCTGCTGGCGATGGGGGTGCCATTGGCGCCGGTGATGGCGTTCTGGCTGGCCTCGCCCGTCATGGACCCGTCGATGTTCGTGCTGACCTGGGGCGTGCTGGGGCTGGAGTTTGCGGTTGGCAAGCTGATGGCCGCGATCTTTCTGGGGCTCTTGGGCGGGACGGTGGTGCATCTGATGGTGCGGGCGGGCGCGCTGACGGATGCGCTGCGCGACGGGATCGGCAATGGCGGCTGCGGCGGATCGAAGGTGCGCGCACCCAAGCCCGTGGTCTGGCGGTTCTGGGCCGAGCCTGCGCGGCTGGCCAAGTTCGGGGCCGACGCGCGCAAGACCGCGCTGTTCCTGGGCCAGTGGCTGACGCTGGCCTTCGTGCTGGAAAGCCTGATGGTGGCCTATGTGCCCGCCTCGTCGATCACCTGGGCGCTGGGGGGCGAGGGCGTGCTGCCGATCCTGACCGCAACACTGGTGGGCGTGCCGGCCTATCTGAACGGGTATGCTGCCCTGCCGCTGGTGGGCGGGCTGATCGGGCAGGGGATGGCGCCGGGGGCGGGCATGGCCTTTGTCGTGGCGGGGGGTGTGACCTCGATCCCCGCCGCGATCGCGGTCTGGGCGCTGGTGCGGCCGCCGGTCTTTGCCCTTTACATCGCGCTGTCGCTGACGGGGGCCTTTGTGGCGGGGCTTGTGTTCCAGATGCTGGCCTGACAGGTCCTTGATCGCCCGAAGGCCGGGCGTGGGCCATGCGGTGACCGACAACCTGCGGGGCAGTATCTTCATGGTCCTGTCGATGGCGGGCTTTGCGGTGGAGGACCTGCTGTTGAAGCTGGTCGCGCAGGCCATGCCGGTGGGGCAGATCCTGATTGTCTTTGGCGGGCTGGGGATGGCGCTGTTTGCGGCGCTGTGCCTGCGGCAGGGCCTGCCGCTGTGGCACCGGGCGGTCCTGTCGCGGCCTTTGCTGCTGCGGGCCGGGTTCGAGGTGGGGGGGCGATTGTTCCACACGCTGGCTCTGGCGCTGACCTCGCTGGCGGCGACCTCGGCCATTCTGCAGGCAACGCCGCTGGTGGTGGTGGCGGGGGCTGCGATGATCTTTGGCGAGCGGGTGGGCTGGCGGCGGTGGCTGGCGATCCTGGTGGGGTTCGCGGGGGTCATGATCATCCTGCGGCCGGGGGTGGAGGGGTTCACGCCGCTGTCGCTGCTTGCCGTGGCGGGGATGATCGGCTTTGCGGGGCGTGACCTTGCCACGCGGGCGGCGCCGCCGGTGCTGGGGAACCTGCAGCTGGGCGTCTATGGCTTTGGCGCGATGATCCCGGCGGGGGGGGCCCTGCTGGCCTGGACGGGGGGTGCTGTGGTGCCCGATGCGGCGGGGGCCGGGGCGCTGCTGGGGGCGGTCGGGGTGGGGGTGGCGGCCTATCTTGCGCTGACCATCGCGATGCGGACGGGCGAGGTGTCGGTCGTGACACCGTTCCGCTACAGCCGGTTGGTGTTCGCGCTGGTGCTGGCGGTTCTGCTGTTGGGCGAGGTGCCGGACGGGGCGACCTTGCTGGGGTCGGGGATCGTGGTGGGCAGCGGGATCTACACGCTGTTCCGCACCCACCGGGCGAATCGCAACGCCCCAAACCTCTGAAATCTCTGCTTTTTACGGTTAGCAAACCCTTAAGGTCGCGCGGGTTCCGGGGCAGTCCTGCCGGTGCGGGCGGGGGCGTTTCCCTGCCGCGGATAATGACAAATCCTTGCCCCGATCATGTCCGAAAAATGGCGAAATCCGGGTGCCTTCTGGGCGGCAGGACGGCGATGCCGCCACAAACCCAGATGCCCCAGAGCCAGACCCTGGCCCAGACCCAGAAGGAGAGCCGCCATGTTCATGCAAGACATCACCCGCCTCAACCCCGTTGCCGCCCTGGTGACGGGCGCGCCGGTCACCACGGGATTGACCGCCGCGACCCTGGTCGAGACCCGCGCCGGATGGCGTGCGGTGGGCAGCCTGCGCCGTGGCGAGGCGGTGCAGACGCTGGACGGCGGGCTGCGGCGCATCGCGGCGGTGGAGCGTATGTGGATCCTGCCGCAGATGGGTGCCGATGTCATCGACCTGCCCGGCGGCACCTTCGGCAATGATGACGCGGTGACGCTGCTGCCCGGCCAGCACCTGCTGACCGACCTCACGCGCGCGGATTTGGAACTGGGCGACCTGCCCGATGCGCTGGCGGTGCTGGTGCCTGCGGCGGCGATCGAGGGCTGGTGCGGGGCGCGGCGGCGGCGGGTTGCGGCGGCGCTGGAGGTGGTGACGCCGCTGTTCGAGGAAGAGGAATATGTCTGGGCGGCCTCGGGCCTTTTGCTGCACTGCCCGGCGATGGGTGAGGGGGCAGGGTCCGTGCCTTCGGTCTGCGGCGTGTTTCCCCGGCTGGGCGAGGCCACGGCGCGGCGGCTGCTGGCGGCGCGCGCCGATGGCGGGCTGTCGCTGCCGGGCTGGGCGGCCTGACGGCAAGGGCGGCTGGCGCGCCCCTAGCCCTTGTGCGGTCTGGGGGGCGTGCCGCGCGCCGCGTGCTGATGCAGGCGCACATGGCGCAGCGCCTCGATCATCAGCGCGGTCAGCAGGCCGAAGGTCAAGAGGCCGTCGGCTGCGGCCATGCCTGCGAGGATACGCCATTCCTGCGGTGGCAGCACGTCGCCGAACCCGAGCGTGGTAAAAGCCACCAGCGAAAAATACATCGCCTCTTCAAAGTGGTCAAAGGCGCCGAGCATGTGGAAGGTGATCGCCCAGGACCAGACGCCCATGGTCATGATCGCGATCACGAGCAGCATCACCGCGACCACCACCAGCACCAGCCGGAATCGCTGCGGATCGCGCATCAGCCAGTTGTGCCCGCGCAGCAGGGCGACCTCCATCGCCAACACGCCCATGGCCGCAATCAGGATGGTGGAGAGGATCAGCCCCGAGCCGATCAGAAGTTGCGCAATCATGACAGCCTTTCCCCCCTGCACTGGACAGGCACCGCGCCCGCCCTTATCTCGGGCCGATCATGGCCGAGAAATCAGACCCCAACAGCAAGCTTATCGCCGAGAACCGCCGCGCGCGGTTCGACTATCACATCGAGGATGATGTGGAGGCGGGGATCATCCTGCTGGGGTCCGAGGTCAAGAGCCTGCGGCAGGGCGGGTCGAACATCGGCGAAAGCTATGCGAGCGTGGAGGGGGGCGAGTTGTGGCTGATCAACGGCTATATCGCGCCCTATCTGCCCGCCCGGACCTGGGGGCACGAAGAGCGGCGGCGCCGCAAGCTCTTGGTCAGCCGCAAGGAAATGGCGCGGATGTGGAACGCCACGGCGCGCGAGGGCATGACGCTGGTGCCGCTGAAGATGTATTTCAACGAGCGCGGGATCGTGAAGATCCGCATCGGCATCGCCAAGGGCAAGAAACTGTCCGACAAGCGCGAGACCAGCGCCAAGCGCGACTGGGACCGGCAGAAGGCGCGGCTGCTGAAGCAGGGGTTCTAGGGCGCGGCGGTCAGGCGGTATTGCGCGAGGCGGTCGTAATGGGGCTGCGCGCTGTCGGCCAGCTTTTGCGCGTCCGGCGGCAGGTCGGGCAGCGGGCCTTCGGCGGTGTCAAAGCCGGTGGAGCGGTGGACCGCGCCATACCAATGCGCCGCCCAGACACCATCAAAGGCTTTCGGCCCCGCGGGCCAGTGCAGCATCGCCGGGGTGAAGGCGATGTTCAGGGCCGCGCAGAGGGCCTGCAGAAGGCCACCGGGATTTGCGCGGATGTCGGTGCTGTCCACCACCGGGGGGGCATGGCCGAGGCTGTCGGCGACGTGGTCGAAGATCTCGGCCTGCCGGGCGAAGCCGAGATCGTCGAGCGTGGGGTTCTCGCGTTTGACCAGGTAGCTTGCGATCACGCGGGCGGGGTGGCGGATCAGGAAGGCGTTGGCGCAGTGATCGGCGAGATCCAGCGGGAAGCCGGGGATCATGTGATGCGTCATGTGCTTGTGGTAGGCCAGCGGCTGACCGCCGGGGGGCGGTGCGCGGCAGGCACGGGCGACGGCGCCGGGGTCGGTCAGGCCGGTGGCAAGGATGTCGGCGCGCATCGGGTGGTCGAGGCCGGTGGCGGCGAGGTAGGCGGCGTAGAAGGGTTCATCCCACACGGCGCAATCGCCGCGGGCGGCGAAGGCATACATCATCGCAGTGGAAAGGTTGCGGGGGCCGGACCACATGGCGATGGTGCGATGCGGGGTCATGCGCCCACCAGTGCCTTGTAGAGCCCGCGCAGGCGTTCGGTCATGGGCCCCATCTGGCCCGTGCCGATCACGCGGCCGTCGATCTGGCCCACGGGCGTCTGTGCGCCGAAGCTTCCGGTGAGGAACACCTCGTCAGCCGAATACGTCTCTAGCAGGCCGAAATTACGTTCGAACACCGGGATGCCGTTCGCGCGGCACAGGTCGATCACCGCGCGGCGGGTGATGCCGGGCATGCAATAGTCGCCCGTCGAGGTCCAGACCTCGCCGCGCCGGACAATGAAGAGGTTGCAGGCGTTGGTGGTGTTCACGAAGCCATGGACATCGAGCATCAGCGCCTCATCCGCGCCGGCCTTTTGGGCGGCGATGCAGGCGAGGATGCAGTTGAGCTTGGAATGGCTGTTCAGCTTGGGGTCCTGGCTCATGGGCAGGCCGCGGATGTGGGGAACGGTGGCGAGGCGGATGGGGCGGGGGATGCGGGGGCGCGAATGCTCCATGATCAGGGCGATGGTGGGGCCCTGTTGCGAGAGGCCGGGATGCTGGAAGGGCCGGGTTTTCACGCCGCGCGTGACCATCAGGCGGACATGGGCGTCTGTGGTCATACCGTTCGCCGCTTGGGTGTCGAGCACCGCCTGTTTGACGCCCTCAGGCGTCAGGCTGATGTCGAGGTCGATGGCTTTTGCGCCTTCGAATAGGCGGGTGATGTGGTCGTCCAGAAAGGCCCATGTGCCGTTATAAAGGCGCATCCCCTCCCAAAGCCCGTCGCCCAGCATGAAGCCGCTGTCATAGACCGACACCAGCGCCTGCGCTTTTGGCACGATGCGGCCGTTCAGCCAGATCAGGATGCTTTCGTTGCGGGCATCCTCTTCGGCGGCGTGGGTGGTGACGTGGTCCATGGGCAGCCTTTCGGGCGGATCGGTCATGGGTAAGCCAGCGCCGCGCGCCGGTCAATTTGGCGTGACGGGGAAACAACCGGCATCGCCCCCGCGTATGCATGAATGAACAGACAGGAGGGCGAAATGATTCGGGCGGTTCTGGCGTTGATGCTGCTGGCGGGGCCCGCGATGGCCGACAAGGCCTATGTGGCGGGGGGGTGCTTCTGGTGCGTGGAGGCGGATTTCGAGAAGGTGCCGGGGGTGCGCGAGGTGATCTCGGGCTATACCGGGGGGACGACGCGCAACCCGACCTATGAGCAGGTGACGGCCAAGGGGACCGGGCATTACGAGGCGGTGGAAATCGACTATGACCCGGCGCGTATCAGCTATGCCGAGATCCTGCATCTGTTCTTCCGCTCGGTGAACCCGACGGACGCGGGCGGGCAGTTCTGCGATCGGGGTGACAGCTACCGGACGGCGATTTTCGTCTCGAACGCGGCGGAGCGGGCGGCGGCAGAGGCCGCGAAGGCCGCGGCAGGCAAGGCGCTGGGCAAGACGATCGTGACGCCGATCCTGGAGGCGGGGCGGTTCTGGCCGGCGGAGGACTATCATCAGGACTATTACAAGGGCCGCAACATCGTGCTGACACGCGGCGGGCCCAAGCGGCAATCGGAGGCCTACAAGTTCTATCGCGCATCCTGTGGCCGCGACCAGCGGCTGCGCGAACTGTGGGGGGCGGACGCGGTATTTTCGCAGTAGTCGCCGAAGCCCGCCCGCGATGACGCTTTTCGCGGGCGGGGTGGTTCGCTAGGTTCCGCTGGCGGGCGTGCTGGGGGACGGGGTGAGCGACGAGACGGCGACGCCGATGATGGCGCAGTATCTGGAGATCAAGGGGCGCTATCCTGATGCGCTCTTGTTCTATCGGATGGGCGATTTCTACGAGATGTTCTTTGACGACGCGGTGGAGGCCTCGGCCGCGCTGGACATCGCGTTGACAAAGCGCGGGTTTCACCTGGGTGCGCCAATCCCGATGTGCGGCGTGCCGGTGGTGCGGGCCGAGGACTACCTGCTGGCGCTAATCCGCAAGGGGTTCCGCGTGGCCGTGGCCGAGCAGATGGAGGACCCGGCGGAGGCGAAGAAGCGCGGGTCAAAGGCGGTGGTGGCGCGGGATGTGGTGCGTCTGGTCACGCCCGGCACGCTGACCGAGGACAGCCTGCTGGAGGCGCGGCGGGCCAACTGGCTCTGTGCCTGGGCGGAGGTGCGGGGCGAGGGGGGCCTTGCCTGGTGCGACATTTCCACGGGTGAGATGCGGGCGATGCCCTGTGGCCCCGGGCGACTGGCGGCGGAACTGGCACGGCTGGGGCCGCGCGAGATTCTGCTGGCCGAGGGCAAGATGCCCGATGCGGTGGTGTTGGACACGCTTTCGGGCGTGGCGGTGACGCCACTGGCGCGCGCGTCCTTTGACAGCCAGGGGGCGGAGGCGCGGCTCTGCGCGCTGCATGGGGTCGCTTCACTGGCCGGGTTTGGCGGGTTCGGGCGGGCCGAGATTGCGGCGATGGGGGCGCTGGTGGCCTATCTCGAGCTGACGCAACGGGGGCGTTTGCCGCTGTTGCGGGTGCCGGTGCGCGAGGTGGCAGCGGATGTGATGCAGATCGACGCCGCCACCCGGCGCAACCTGGAGATCACGCAAGGGGCGGGGGGCGGGCGCGAGGGGTCGCTCTTGTCGGTGATCGACCGGACGGTGACGGCGGCGGGCGCGCGGCTCTTGGAGCGGCGGCTGGGGGCGCCATCCTGCGATCTGGGGGTGATCCGGGGGCATCTGGCGGATGTGGCGTTCCTGCGCGACCATGGCCCGCTGCGGGGGCTGCTGCGCGAGCGGTTGCGGATGGTGCCGGATATTGACCGGGCGCTGTCGCGGCTGGCGCTGGACCGGGGCGGGCCGCGGGATCTGGCGGCGATCCGTGCGGGGCTGATGGCGGCGGAGGGCTTGCGGGGGGTTCTGACGGGGGAGTTGCCCTCGGGGCTGGCGGAGGCTGCTGCGGGGCTGGGCGGGCACGATGATCTGATCGGGCTTCTGGCGCGGGCGGTGGTGGAGGAGCCGCCGCTGCTGGCACGGGACGGCGGGTTCGTGGCGGCGGGCCATGACTCCGAGCTGGACGAAACCCGCGCCCTGCGGGACGAGGGGCGCGGCGTGATCGCGCGGATGCAGGGGGAGTATGCGGCGGAGGCAGGGGTGCCGGGGCTGCGGATCAAGCACAACAACGTGCTGGGCTATTTCATCGAGACGACGGCTACCCATGCCGACCGGATGATGTCGCCGCCGCTGTCGGACACGTTCTTCCACCGCCAGACCACGGCCAACCAGGTGCGGTTTACCACGCTGAAGCTGGCGGAACTGGAGACGCGCATCCTGAACGCGGGCGGGCATGCGATCGAGATCGAGAAACGGCACTTTGCGGCGCTGGTCGCGGAAGTGCTGAACCAGTCGGGCGCAATCGGTGCCACGGCAGCAGCACTGGCGCGGATCGATACGGCGGCAGGGTTGGCCGAGATCGCGGCCGAGGCGGACTGGACAGCACCAGTTGTAGATGAAAGTCGCGCCTTCGAGGTGACGGCAGGGCGGCACCCGGTGGTGGAGCGCGCCTTGCGGCGGCAGGGGGGGGCCACCTTTGTCGCCAATGATTGCGCACTGACCCAGCGCGATGCGCCCGCGATCTGGCTGCTGACCGGGCCCAACATGGCGGGGAAATCGACCTTCCTGCGGCAGAACGCGCTGATGGCGATCCTGGCCCAGGCCGGCAGCTTCGTGCCTGCCGCGCGGGCGCAGATCGGCCTGGTCAGCCAGGTGTTCAGCCGGGTGGGGGCCTCGGACGATCTGGCGCGGGGAAGGTCCACCTTCATGGTGGAAATGGTGGAAACGGCGGCGATCCTGAATCAGGCCGATGACCGCGCGCTGGTTATCCTCGACGAGATCGGGCGCGGAACAGCCACCTGGGATGGTCTTTCCATTGCATGGGCGGTGCTGGAGCACCTGCATGACGCGAATCGCTGCCGGGGCCTTTTCGCGACGCATTACCACGAACTGACGGCGCTGGCCGGGCGGCTGGCGGGGGTGCGCAACGCCACCGTGGCGGTGCGCGAGTGGGAGGGCGAAGTGATCTTTCTGCACGAGGTCCGCGAGGGTGCGGCGGACCGGTCCTACGGAGTGCAGGTCGCGCGGCTGGCGGGCCTGCCGGCGCCAGTGGTCGCGCGTGCACGCGAAATCCTCACCAGACTTGAAACCGGTGACCGGCAAGGGTCGCGCCGGGCCGCCATGATCGACGACCTGCCGCTGTTCCGCACGGCCCCGCCGCCCCCTGCGCCTGTGGCCGCGCTGCCGTCAGAAGTGGAGTCGCGGCTTAGCAGCATCAATCCCGATGATCTGACGCCCATGCAGGCCCTGACGCTGCTTTACGAGTTGCGCGGGCTGTTGAAAGATTGACGCAAATTTCCGCTTCTCCTTGACCAAATACCCGACGGGGGCCCGGGGGTGTCAAACCCCCGGGGTCAGGGCAGGGATCATTGGGTGTTGGAGGAGACCCCGACCTGGGCCGGGCGCAGAAGGCGGTCGTGCAGCAGGAAGCCCTCGGTCATCACCTGGATGATCTGGCCTGCCTTGGTGCCGGCGACGGGGGCCTCGAACATCGCCTGGTGCAGTTGCGGATCGAACACGTCGCCGGGGGCGGGGGCGATGGGGGTGACGCCGTGGCGTGTCATCGTCTTGACCAGTTCCTTGAGCGTGAGGTCAACCCCTTCGATCAGGGCGGCGGCCTGCGCGCGGTGCTCATCAGTGGCCGCATCCAGCGCGCGGCGCAGGTTGTCATAGACCGGCAGCAGGTCGCGGGCGAGGCGGGTGCTGCCGTATTGCTCTGCCTCGCGCCGGTCGCGTTCGGCGCGCTTGCGCGAATTCTCGGCCTCGGCAAGGGCGCGCATGAAACGGTCGCGCAATTCGTCGCGTTCGGCGCGCAGCGCGTCAAGCTCGGCCCATGGCTCCGGTGCGTCGCCAGAGTCTGCGGCGGTGGCATCGATCTGGTCCTGAAGGGCCTGGTCTTCGGTCTGCGTCATGGTTTCGTTTTCCATTTTCGTGGTCTTGCCGCTCACGGCCTGATCCCTTTTTCGCGTTCGGACACGAGCCGCCCGACAAGCTGGGCCGTGTAGTTGACGATCGGCACGACGCGGCCATAGTTCAGGCGGGTTGGTCCGATCACTCCAACGGCGCCGATGATGCGCCGGTTGGCATCCATATAGGGAGCAACCACCAGAGAGGAAGCGGAAAGCGAAAAAAGCTTGTTTTCAGAGCCGATGAAGATGCGCACGCCGTCACCAGCCTCGGCCAGATCAAGGAATTCGGCGATGTCGCGCTTGCGTTCCAGATCATCGAAGAGGCTGCGCACCCGGTCGAGGTTCTGCGCCTCGGTGGTATCTTCGAGAAGGTTCGCGCTGCCGCGCACGATGAGGCGTTCGGCGGGGCCGCCGGCATCCTCCCAGACGGCGACGCCGCGTTCGACGAGTTCGCGGGCCAGAGTGTCGACCTGGCGGCGCCGGGCGCTCATGTCTTCGGTGATGGTGGCGCGCAGCTCGCCCAGGGTTCGGCCCTCGGCAAGGGCATTGAGGAAATTCGCGGCCTCGCGCAAGGACGAGGCGGTCAGGCCCGGGGGGGGTGTGAACAGGCGATTCTCGACGTGGCCATCGGAAAAGACCAGCACCACAAGGGCGCGGTCGGCGCTGAGGCTGACGAATTCGATGTGGCGGATGGGGGATTCGCGTTTGGGCGTCAGCACGAGGCTGGCCCCGTGGGTGATCCCCGACAGCGTGGCCCCGACCTGATCGAGAAGGGAGGCCACATCGGCGCTGTTGGAACCGAGCGAGGCGTCGATACGGTCGCGATCCTGTTCGGAGGCGATGCCGACTTCAAGAATCGAATCGACGAACAGGCGCAGGCCGAGTTGCGTGGGGATGCGGCCGGCGGAGATGTGGGGACTGTCGAGCAGGCCGAGGTATTCGAGATCTTGCATCACGTTGCGGATCGTGGCGGCGCTGACCTTTTCGGACATGCTGCGGGTGAGCGTACGCGACCCGACAGGATCGCCCGATTCCAGATACCCCTCGACCACGCGGCGAAACACCTCGCGCGAGCGCAGGTTGAGTTCGGCGAGGAGGGCGGCCGGATCGGGAGGGGGTGTCATGGTCAGGGTCACGTCGTTGGATCGGGCGGTCATGCGCGACCCTGCAGATTAGGGAGCCGGAAGGCGTTTCGTCAATGCGGGTTGCACTGGATGGTGTCGCGGGACTATCTGATCGGGTTAGGACGAAAGGGGAATACAATGCGGCCTTCGGGACGGAATACGGATCAGATGCGGCGGGTGACCATCGAAACGGGGGTCATGCGGCATGCAGAGGGGTCCTGCCTGATTCATATGGGTGATACTCAGGTGTTGTGTTCGGCCAGTATCGAGGACAAGGCGCCGTCATTTCTGAAGGGAACCGGTCAGGGCTGGGTGACAGCGGAATATGGCATGCTGCCGCGTGCCACGACGACACGGAACCGGCGCGAGGCGGCGGCAGGCAAGCAGTCCGGGCGCACGCAGGAGATCCAGCGGCTGATCGGGCGTGCGCTGCGCGCGGCGGTGGATCGGCGCGCCCTTGGCGAGCGCCAGATCGTGATTGACTGTGACGTGATCCAGGCGGATGGCGGCACCCGCTGCGCGGCGATCACAGGCGGATGGGTGGCGTTGCGGCTAGCGCTGAACCAGATGATGAAGGTGGGGTCGGTGCTGTCGGATCCGATGCTGGATCATGTCGCGGCGGTATCCTGCGGAATTTATGCCGGGCAGCCGGTTCTGGACCTGGACTATGCCGAGGATTCGGTAGCAGGCACTGATGGGAATTTCGTTCTGACCGGGTCGGGGCGGATGGTGGAGGTGCAGATGTCGGCCGAGGGGTCGGCCTTTGCCCGGTCTGAGATGGATCATCTGCTGGATCTGGCCAGTGCGGGGATCGGCGCCCTGGTTGCGGCGCAAAAGCAGGCGCTGAGGTAGCGGGATGCGGCGGCTGGAACCTGGAACGCTTGTGGTTGCCACGCACAATCGGGGCAAGCTGGAGGAGATCGCAGCCCTGCTGGAGCCCTATGGGATGGACCTTGTGTCAGCAGCCACATTGGGTCTGGCCGAGCCTGCGGAAACAGAGGACAGTTTTGTCGGCAACGCCCGGATCAAGGCCCATGCCGCGGCACTCGCATCAGGAATTGTGGCGCTTGCAGACGATTCCGGTCTGTGTGTCGATGCGTTGGGTGGCGCGCCCGGCGTATGGACGGCAGACTGGGCCGAAGGGCCGGGCGGGCGAGACTTTGTGCGGGCCATGACGCGGACCTGGACTGAGCTGGAGGCAGTCAGCGCGCCAGAGCCGCGCCGGGCGCAATTCATGTGCACGCTGGTGTTGGCATGGCCGGACGGTGCGGATGCGGTGTTTGAGGGCACCATGCGCGGGCGGATCGTCTGGCCGATGCGGGGCACCCATGGGCACGGATACGACCCGATCTTTCAACCCGACGGCCATGCATGCACGTTCGGTGAGATGGATCGCTGGGAAAAAAATCGGATCAGTCACCGCGCCGACGCTTTCGCCAAGCTCGTAGCCGCATGTTTCACGTGAAACATCAGGACACCCGCGAGGACTGGCGCGGCGGCGGTTTCGGCATCTATGTGCATTGGCCCTTTTGCGAATCCAAGTGTCCCTACTGTGATTTCAACAGCCACGTCGCGGCCCGGATCGACGAGGGGCAATGGCGAGTGTCCTATCTGCGCGAAATCGAGCGGGTGGGCCGGGACACGCCCGGCCGAGTCGTCCAGACCGTTTTTTTGGGCGGGGGGACGCCCTCGCTGATGTCGCCGGAGCTTGTTGGAGCCATTCTGACCCAGATCCGGTCGACCTGGCGCTGCGTCAATGACCTCGAGGTGACGCTTGAGGCTAACCCGGGCTCCGTCGAGGCCGGACGATTCGCTGGCTATCGGGATGCCGGGGTGAACCGCGTGTCGATTGGCGTGCAGTCGCTGCGCAATACCGACTTGCGGCGGCTGGGACGTCGCCACGATGCGGCTGAAGCACGGGCAGCCATCGAGCTCGCCCTATCGCTTTTCCCGCGCGTCAGCTTCGATCTCATCTACGCGCGGCAGGACCAATCCCTGGCAGACTGGCGCGCGGAACTGCATGAGGCCTGTGCCTTCGGGACTCAGCATCTGTCGCTCTATCAGCTGACCATTGAGCCCGGAACGCCTTTTGCCGCGCGCCATGCGCGGCTTGGGCTGCGCGGATTGCCAGATGAGGATCTGGCGTCGGACCTTTATGAGACCACGCAAGAGATTTGCGAGGCAGCAGGGTTGCCCGCCTATGAGGTGTCGAACCATGCGCGGCCGGGAGAGGAGTCGCGACACAACACCATCTACTGGCAAGCGGGAGACTATGTAGGTGTCGGGCCTGGCGCACATGGACGTTTGACCATAGAGGGGCAGCGCTGGGCAACCGAAGCGGTTCGGGCGCCACACGCCTGGCTGGCAGGTTCACGAACGGGCGAGACGGAGCTATCGCGCCTTTGCCTTGCCCCACGTGACCAGGCCATCGAATACATCATGATGGGAATGCGACTGCGCTCGGGCCTCGACCTGCGTCGCCTTTCGCAGATGTTGGGCTCTATGGTGGACTTGCACCGGTTCCGGGACCTGATCGACTGGGGAATGGTCGAGCCTGACGGTCACATGCTGCGCACGACCGATCGTGGCCGAATGGTCCTGAACTCGGTGATCGCTCAGGCCGTTTCGGACCTGTCTCTCGACGCGCACGACTCCTGAACAGCGTGATCAGAAAGGGTCAAAAGATGCCGTCACGCGGCATTGAGGACAATGCGCGACACAGGTCATCAAGATCCTGCAGCGTGTTATAGGTGATGGTCAGCCGCCCGCGCTCGCCGCCGGGCTCGTGGTGGATGGACACGCCCATCCGTAGGTTGGCGGCCAAATCAGCCTCCAGAGCGAGGGTATCGGGATCCTTTTCGAACCGGGGGCCCGATCCGCCTTGCCCGCCAGACCGGGCCTTTCGCCGACCCGAGCCCATGGCCTCATCCCGCGCCATGGACTCGGCCTCACGCACCGATAGCCCGCCCTCCACGATCCGTCGCGCCATGGCCGTGGGATCCTTCACGGTCACCAGCGCGCGCGCATGTCCTGCGGACAAGCGCCCCTGCCGGACCTGCGACAGGACCTGATCAGGCAGCTTCAGCAACCGCAGCAGGTTTGCGATGTGACTGCGGCTTTTCGACAGCGCCTCGGCAATCTGCTCCTGCGTGTGACCAAAACGCTCCATCAGTTGGGCATAGCCCGCCGCCTCTTCCACCGGGTTGAGATCGGCGCGCTGGATATTCTCGATGATCGCGATTTCCAGCATTTCGGCGTCGCTCAGATCGCGCACGATGGCGGGGATGCTGTGAAGTTGCGCCTGCTGTGCCGCGCGCCAGCGGCGCTCTCCGGCAACGAGTTCATAAACATTGGTATCGGACGTGGTCCGCAGGATGATCGGTTGCAGAACACCCTTCATCCTGATCGATTCCGCCAGTTCGGACAGCGCATCAGGCGCGAAATCGCGGCGAGGCTGCGCCGGGTTCGCGCGGATCCGGTCGAGGGGAACATGAAGGTCCGGTGCCACCGCGCGCCCAGACGCGCCCTCCGCCTCGACCCGCACATCCGCCATGAGGGCTGACAGGCCCCTGCCCAGACCTCGCCGTTCCGGTCTGCGGTCGCTCTGGTCGGTCATCAGGCCACTTCCTTGTCATCGGCGACAAAACCGCAGCGTGCGGCAACTTCGGCGGCAAGGGCGCGATAGGCCATCGCCCCCCGCGACGCGCTATCATAGGCCAGCACCGGCACGGCATGCGACGGCGCTTCGCTCAAGCGGACATTGCGCGGAATGACAGTGCGGAACACCAGTTCGCCAAGGTTCGCCCGCGCGTCCGCTTCGACCTGCTGGCACAGATTGTTCCGTCCATCATGCATGGTCAACACGACGCCATCAATGCGCAATCCGGGGTTTGCGGTCTGCCGAATTTCCCGGATCGTGAGCATGACCTGCGACAGCCCTTCCAGCGCAAAGAACTCCGTCTGCAGGGGAATCAGAACGCCATGGGCCGCCACAAGGGCGTTGATCGTCAGCAGGCTCAGCGATGGCGGGCAATCGATGAGGATGAAATCCAGCGCCAGAGGCGTGACACCGGGATGGCGCAGCGTGTCATGCAGCAGAAAGCTGCGCCGTTCCAAAGAGACAAGCTCAACATCCGCGGACGACAGGTCGCCGTTTGCAGGGCAGATAAGCAGATCCTCAATAGCGGTTTTCTGGATCACCTCTGCCAACTGCGCATCCTCGATGATCAGGTCATAGCTGGTGCGCGCGCGGCGCGTCGCCGCCACCCCGAGGCCGGTTGAGGCATTTCCCTGAGGATCGATATCGACGAGCAGAACGCGGGCGCCACGCTCCACCAGAGCGGCCGCCAGATTGATGGCCGTCGTCGTCTTGCCGACGCCGCCCTTCTGGTTGGCAATCGCAATAATTCTAGGGGCGTTGTCAGTCGGCACGGCGCAGTCCCTGTATCCTGAGGATCGTTCCCTCCGCATCGGTCTGACTTTGCAGCATCTCGGCATCAAAGGTCCAGTCCCGCCGCGCAGAATCCAGCTCCGCCTGCAGACCAGCACCCTTCAGAAACAACCCCGTCCCGGAGGGTGCAAGATGACGGACGGCATATCCTAAAAGAACCGGAAGCGGCGCGAGGGCCCGGGCTGATACGACATCCGCGCCCAGCGGCGGAATCGCTTCAATCCGGGCGCACACCACCTCCGCCTCTGTGGCCAGAACACGCGCCGCCTCCCGCAGGAAGGCAGCCTTGCGCTGGTCGGATTCAACCAGGATGACGCGACACGGTGATCCCTGATCCTGCAGGATGATTGCCACGATCAGCCCCGGAAATCCGCCTCCGCTTCCGAGATCGGCCCAGCTCCGCGCATCCGCCGGCATATAGGCCGCGAGCTGGGCGGAATCATCGATGTGCCGCCTTTGCAGAATGGGCAAGGTCGATGCCGAAACGAGGTTCACCCGTGCATTCCACCTCACAAGCAAGGCGGAAAACGTGGCAAGCTTGGCTGCGGTCGTGTCTGCAAACCTCTGCTCTGTCAAGTGCCGTCGATCATCCGGGTTTTCCGTCACGCGGCTTCGCCCCGCGCGGATTTTCGCACATGGGCCAGCAGTATGACGAGTGCTGCCGGGGTCATCCCCTCGATCCGCGCCGCCTGGCCCAATGTTTCGGGCTTGCGGCGGTGCAGCTTCACCGCAACTTCCCGCGAAAGGCCGGGGAGTGTCAGGAAATCGAGATCGGACGGGATCCGCGCCGCCTCATCCCGGCGCAGCGCGTCGATATCGGCCCTTTGACGATCCTCATATCGGACATAGACGGCTTCGCGTGCAACCTGCGTGACCGTTTCGGGGTCAGCCTCGCGAAGTGCGGGCACAACAGTTTCCAGCTGACTGGCCTGCACATCCGGAAATCCCAAAAGATCATAGGCGGATCGGCGGGCACCATCCGCGCTGACCGCAATCCCACATGCAGCAGACTGTTGTGGTGTCAGTCGAACAGCAGTCAGCGCCGCCCGCAGGTTCACCAGCCCGTCCAGTTTGGCGGCAAAGGCCGCAGCCCTCGCGGCGCCCACGCAGCCGCAGGCTATCCCCAGCGGGGTCAGCCGCTGATCGGCGTTGTCGGCCCGGAGCGATAGCCGGAACTCTGCGCGCGAGGTGAACATCCGATACGGCTCGGTCACGCCGCGACTTGTCAGGTCGTCTATCATCACGCCGATATAGCTCTCAGCACGCGAGAAAGTTATCGCCGCGCAGCCAAGCGCTTGCGCCGCCGCATTCAGCCCGGCCACCAGACCCTGGGCAGCCGCCTCCTCATACCCCGTTGTGCCATTGATCTGACCTGCAAGGAACAGACCCGGCATGCTGCGGCATTCCAGCGTGCCGGTCAGGCCGCGCGGGTCGATATAATCATATTCGACGGCGTATCCGGGTTGCAGGATCGTCACATTCTCAAGTCCTGCGATGGAGCGCACATAGCGTTCCTGCACATCCGCCGGAAGCGATGTTGAAATGCCGTTCGGATACACCGTGCTGTCATTCAACCCTTCAGGCTCCAGAAACACCTGGTGCCGATCCTTCTCGGCAAAGCGAACGACCTTGTCCTCGATCGACGGACAGTAGCGCGGGCCAACACCGTCGATGTGGCCGCCATACATGGCGGAACGAGACAGGTTCTCGCGCACGATGTCATGGGTCTGCGCATTCGTGTAGGTAATGCCACAGGCGATCTGGCGCACAACCGGCGCGCGGCTGAGAAACGAAAACATCACCGGCCGTTCATCACCCGGTTGCATCTCCAGTCCCTGCCAGTCGATGGTCGTGCCGTCCAGTCGCGGCGGTGTCCCGGTTTTCAGGCGACCGCGCTGCAACCCCAGATCGCCCAGGCGGTTGGCCAGACGGATCGATGCTGCATCCCCGACGCGACCGCCAGCGCTCCGTTGCGATCCGACATGCATGGTTCCGTTCAGGAAGGTCCCGGCGGTCAGGATGACCGCTCGCGCACTGACAACCATGCCGTCCGCCAGGACTACGCCTGCCGCGCAAGCGCCGTTCTGCACCAGATCTACCACCTCGCCCTCGCAGATCTCCAGACTTGGCAGCGCCTCAAGTTCCGCCAGCATTGCCGCACGATACAGCGCACGGTCCGCCTGGGCCCGCGGTCCCTGCACGGCCGGACCCTTACGCCGGTTCAAAAGCCGGAACTGGATACCCGCGCCATCAGCGACACGCGCCATAACACCGTCCAGCGCGTCAATCTCGCGGACCAGATGGCCCTTTCCAAGGCCGCCAATCGCGGGGTTGCAAGACATCACGCCGATCCCGGCCCGTTTCAACGTCACCAGAACCGTCCGCGCCCCCATGCGGGCGGCCGCAGCCGCGGCCTCTGCCCCGGCATGACCACCACCGATCACCACAACGTCACAGTGTTTCACGTGAAACATCCCTTGAACTCAGTGCCGTCTGGCAACGCGGTCGCACCTTCATTTGCCGATGCAGAACCGGGCAAAGACTTCACCCAGCACATCCTCGACGCCGATCCGCCCCACAAGCATTTCCAGCGCATGCCGCGCCCGGCGCAGGTCCTCGCCCAGCAGCTCCGGCGCTGCATCGCCGGTGTCTAGCAAATCCCGCGCCGATTCCAAAGCCCTGATCGCCTCTTCAATCGCGCGCCTGTGCCGCAGACGGGTCAGAGTGCCGATGCCCGCCACCCTTTCCTGCATCCTTTGCGCAATCTCCTCAAGCAGGCCCCTGACCCCAAACCCCGTCCGCCCCGAAATCCCGACACGGTCACCGTTGCGCATATCGGACTTGCCCAGCAGGACGATGTCCCCTTCGCGCGGCGCGAGCCCATCAGGAAGTCCGGTATCGTCCAATAGGAACACCCGCACGTCAGCCGCCTCTGCACGCGCACGCGCACGCGCGATCCCCAGCCTTTCCACGCCATCCTCCGAATCGCGCAACCCGGCGGTGTCCAGAAAGGTCACCGCCAGACCGTCCAGATCCATCTGCACCTCGATCACGTCGCGCGTCGTTCCCGCGACCTCGGACGTGATCGCCGCCTCGCGCCCTGCCAGGGCGTTCAGCAAGGTGGACTTTCCGGCATTCGGTGCGCCGACGATGGCAACCTCGAACCCGTCCCGTATCCGCTCCGCAGCACCCGTCCCCGCAACCTCCAGCCGCCATGCCGCCAGCAAACCCTCGATCAGCGGCCGCGCCCCTGCGATCACTTCGTTCGGCAGGTCCTCATCGGCAAAGTCGATCACCGCGGCAACCAGTGCCTCGATCCTGATCAGATCGCTGCGCCATCCCGCCGCGCGCTGCCCCACCGCTCCCGAAAGCTCCCGCAAGGCCTGTCGGCGCTGCGCCTCCGTCTCGGCATCTATCAGGTCCGACAGCCCTTCGACCTGCGTCAGGTCCAGCCGGCCGTTTTCCAGCGCGCGCCGGGTGAATTCGCCCGGTTCAGCAGGCCGAAGCCCTCGCCTCTGCGCCAAAGCGGCCAGCATGCGCGCCACGACGGCCCGGCTGCCATGCAGGTGGAACTCCACCACCTCCTCACCGGTAAAGCTGGCCCCTGCCGGAAACCAAAGCACGACCGCCTCGTCCAGCAGCTCTTCACCGGCCATCACTCGCCGCAGGCTCGCTCTCCGGGGCGCTGGCATGGACCCGACCAAATCCTGCGCCACCTCGGACGCCTTTGGCCCCGACAGCCGCACCACGGCGATACCGGCCTTCCCCTGCGCCGACGACAAGGCAAAGATCGTGTCCATGGCCGGCCTGTCAGGTGTTCATGGAATCAAAGAATTCCGAGTTGCTCTTGGTCTGTTTCAGCTTGGAAATCAGGAACTCGATGGCATCCGTCGTCCCCATCGGGTTCAGGATACGCCGCAGCACATATGTCTTCTGAAGATCGGACTTCTCGATCAGCAGATCCTCTTTGCGCGTTCCGGATTTCAGGATGTCCATCGCCGGGAATACCCGCTTGTCCGCCACCTTGCGGTCAAGCACGATTTCGCAGTTGCCAGTGCCCTTGAACTCTTCAAAGATCACCTCGTCCATCCGGCTTCCCGTGTCGATCAGCGCGGTGGCGATAATCGTCAGCGACCCGCCTTCCTCGATGTTCCGCGCTGCGCCGAAGAACCGCTTCGGCCGCTGCAGGGCATTGGCATCCACGCCCCCGGTCAGAACCTTCCCCGACGACGGCACCACCGTGTTGAACGCCCGTCCCAATCGCGTGATCGAATCGAGCAGGATCACCACATCCCGCTTGTGCTCCACCAGCCGCTTGGCTTTTTCGATCACCATCTCCGCCACTGCCACATGGCGCGACGCGGGCTCGTCGAAGGTCGAACTCACAACCTCGCCCTTGACCGACCGCTGCATGTCGGTCACCTCCTCGGGCCGCTCGTCGATCAACAACACGATCAGATAGCATTCGGGGTGATTCATCGCGACGGAATGCGCGATGTTTTGCAACAGCACCGTCTTGCCGGTGCGTGGCGGCGCCACAATCAACCCGCGCTGCCCCTTCCCGATTGGCGCCACCAGGTCGATGATGCGCGCGGACCTGTCCTTGATGGTGGGGTCCTCGACCTCCATCTTCAGCCGCTCGTCGGGATAGAGCGGCGTCAGGTTATCGAAATGAACCTTGTGTCGCGCCCGCTCGGGGTCGTCGAAGTTGATCCGCGTGACCTTGGTCATGCAGAAATAGCGCTCGTTCTCGCGAGGGGCGGCGATCACGCCCTCCACCGTATCGCCAGTGCGCAGGCTGAACTGCCGCAGGATGTCGGGGCTGACGTAGATGTCATCCGGCCCCGGCAGATAATTTGCCTCCTTCGACCGCAGAAACCCGAACCCGTCCTGGAGCACTTCCAGAACGCCATCGCCCCCGATCTCCCAGCCCTCCTCGGCGTGCTCCTTCAGCAGCGAGAACATCATCTCGCCTTTTCGCATGCTCGGCGCGTTCTCGATCTCCCATTCCTCGGCCATCGCCAGCAGATCAGCAGGTGTCTTGGCCTTCAGTTCGGAAAGGTTCAGCCGTTGAATATCGGTATCGGTCATCTCGGATGCGTCCATGGCGGCCACCGCACAGGGTTCCGCACGCTTGTCATGACAGGGAATTGCTCACGGACCGGACGGTCCAGCACATCCGCGCCTACGCCACTGCTGCTGCCTTGTCAACAATTTCAGAACTTCACGATGACCGACAGCACGATCACCACCATCAGCACGGTCGGCACCTCGTTCATGAGCCGATAGCTTCGGCCCGACCGCGCATTGATGCCCGCCGCGAATTCCTTGCGGCGCAGGCCCAGCCAGTGATGGAACCAGGTCATACCCAGGACGCCCGCAACCTTGACCCAGGGCCAGACCTCGCCCCAGTCCACGATGCCCGGCGTCATCACCAGCGCGAGGCCCGCCCCCCAGGTCACCATCATCGACGGGTTCATGATCGCCCGCAGCAGCAACCGTTCCTGACGCTGAAACAGAAGGTCCATGTCGCTGCCCTGCGCGACGCCCCGCTTTGCGAGCCCCTCCACATGATAGACGAACAGGCGCGGCAGATAGAAAAGTCCCGCCATCCAGGCGATAACAGCCATCACATGCAGCGATTTCACATAAGGATAGGCCGTCGCCAGCATGTCATGCATCCCTCTCTCCTCGTGCCGTTCACCTCTTACTATAAGAAAAGAGAGAAAAGAGAATGTGGTTAATGTATGCATTGTGGATAAAGGGACAGCGGCATCCATCCCCCAGCTTATCCACAGGCAGTCAAAGGGTTCAAGCGCGCAGAAACAATTCGTACGGCGGCGACGGCTGATTAAAATCGTCATCATATCATATACTTGTAAAAAAGACGACCAAATGTTCGTTTATCGTTCCTCCCGTTGTCGAAAGCCCCCATCAGGGTTGTCCCAAGGCAGGTCGATCAACCGTCCCGATGTGGGCAACAGGCGCGGGCGCACCCCGAAACTTGACAACGTGGCCGCGATGCCGCCACCAAGGCGCTGCTGCCGCGTTACTCCACACAGTCAGACACCGGAACATAACACGCATATCCACAGGGTCGGCCGCCGCGCCCGCCCGTCCGTCGCTCCCGCGAAAGGGTTCCCGCTTGCCCCGGCCGATCGTCCTCGCCTCCGCCTCCGAGACCCGCGTCCGGCTACTGCGCGCCGCGGGGGTCCCCTTCAGCGCCCAACCCGCCCGGCTTGATGAGGACAGCATCCGCGCGGCGCTCGAGGATGAGGGCGCCAGCCCCCGCGACATCGCCGATACCCTCGCGGAAATGAAGGCCCGCAAGATCGCCGAAAAAACCCCCTCCGCCGTGGTCATCGGCTGCGATCAGGTTCTTGATTTCCAGGGTCGCGCCTGGGGCAAGGCCCCCACCCCAGACGCCGCCCGTGACCAGCTGCGCGCCCTGCGCGGCCAGACCCACCGCCTTCTCTCCGCAATCGTCCTTTACCATGACGGCGCGCCGCAGTGGCGCCACATCGGCGAGGCGCGGCTGACCATGCGCGCCTTCTCCGACGACTGGATCGAGGGCTATCTGTCCCGGAACTGGGACGATCTGCGCCATTCCGCGGGCGGCTACCTCGTGGAATCCGAAGGCATCCGCCTTTTCACTGTGATCGAGGGTGACCACTTCACCGTGCTTGGACTTCCCCTGCTGCCGCTCCTCGGCTATCTCGGAGACAGGGGGTTCATTCCGACATGACCGACCATCCGCGCATCCCGCTGGCCGGGGTCATCGGCTCACCCATCGCGCACAGCCGGTCGCCCGCGCTGCATGGCTACTGGCTGCGCCGCTACGGACTGAGCGGCCATTACATCCCCATCGACATCACCCAGACCGACCTGCCCGAACTCTTGCGTGTGCTGCCCCGGCTCGGCTTTGTGGGCCTCAACGTCACGATCCCGCACAAGGAAACCGTGCTGGCGCTGGCCGATGTCGTCACCGACCGCGCAGCCCTGATCGGAGCCGCCAATACACTGATCTTTCGAAAGGATGGACGCATCCACGCCGACAACACCGATGGCGCGGGCTTCATGGCAAACCTGCGCCAGAATGCGCCGGGCTGGCACCCCGCCGCCGCCCCCGCCGTGGTGTTCGGCGCCGGGGGCGGTGCCCGCGCCGTGGTTGCCGCCCTGATCGAGGTCGGCGTGCCCGAGATCCGCATCGCCAACCGCACCCGCGCCCGGGCCGAGGCGCTGCGCGCGGATTTCGGGGCCAAGCTCGTGGTCACAGACTGGGTGCAGGCTGGCAACATTCTCGACGACGCGGGCCTTGTGGTCAACACAACCGCCCTCGGCATGACCGGCAAGGCCGACCTGCGCATCCCCATGGATGGCCTTTCGCCCCGCGCCATCGCGACCGACCTGGTCTACACACCCCTGCGCACGGCCTTTCTGGAACATGCGGCCGACATCGGCTGCACCACCGTGGATGGCCTCGGCATGCTGTTGCACCAGGCCGCTCCGGGGTTTGAGCGCTGGTTTGGCCAGCGCCCCGAGGTGGATGACGCCACCCGCGCGGCCATGTTGGGGCCATGACGGCCTTCCGCCTCGGTCTGACCGGCTCCATAGGCATGGGCAAATCCACCACCGCCGCCATGTTCGCAGCCGAAGGCCTGCCCGTCTGGGACGCCGACGCCGCCGTTCACCGCCTCTATGCGCCGGGGGCCGCGGGGACGGTGGCGATCTCCGCCCGCTGGCCCGGCACGCTGGCCCCCGACGGCGCCATCGACCGCACCGCCCTGAAATCCATCGTCACGGCGGATGCCGCGGCACTCGCTACGCTCGAATCCCTCGTCCACCCCTTGGTCGCCGAGGATCGCGCGCGCTTTCTGGCCACGACCACCGCGGATATCGTCATCCTCGACATCCCGCTCCTGTTCGAGACCGGCCTTGACGCCGCGATGGATGCGACGCTCCTCGTCACCGCCCCACCCGCCCTGCAACGCGCCCGCGTGCTCGCCCGCCCCGGCATGACCGAGGCCGCCTTTCGCGCCATCCTGTCCCGCCAGATGCCCGATGCCGACAAACGCGCCCGCGCCGCCCATATCATCGAAACCCTGGGCCTCGATGCCGCCCGCGCCTGCGTCCTCGCCCTGATCGACCATATCCGCAGCACAGGCACACCCGATCATGCGTGAAATCGTCCTCGACACCGAAACCACAGGATTTGAGCCCACCGAAGGCCACCGGATCGTCGAGATCGGAGCGGTCGAACTGGTCAACCACATGCCCACGGGCCGCACCTTCCATGTCTATCTGAATCCCGAACGCGCCATGCCGCCCGAAGCCTTTGCCGTGCACGGCCTCTCGGATGACTTCCTGCGGGACAAACCCCTGTTCCGCGACGTGGCCGCCGATTTCCTCGCCTTCACCGCCAAGGCGCGGCTGGTCATCCACAACGCCGCCTTCGATATGAAATTCCTGAATTGGGAACTGCGCGCAGCGGGCCTGCCCCTGTTGCCCGATGGCTGTGCCCTCGACACCGTGCAAATGGCCCGGCAGAAATTCCCCGGTTCGCCCGCCTCGCTGGATGCGCTCTGCCGCCGTTTCGGAGTGGACAACGGCGCGCGTGAGAAACACGGCGCGCTGCTCGACAGCGAGCTTCTGGCCGAGGTCTATCTGGAACTGATCGGCGGTCGCCAGCCTGGCCTGACGCTCGTGCCCGAAACGCGCGACCGTGGCGCCTCACCTGCGGTGCACACGGCGCGTCCCCGCGCCCCGCGGCCCGCGCCGTTGCCGCCTCGCCTCACCGAGGCAGAGGCGCAGGCACATCGCGATCTTGTCGGCAAGATGGGCGATGCGGCCATCTGGCCGCGCCGCGGGTTCAGCTGACGGGCTGATCGGGCGCGCCCTGCGCCTCCATCCGCCGCTGCATCTCCATCCGGTAAAGTTGCAGGAAATCCACCGTGTCGATGTTCAGCGGCGGGAACCCGCCATCCCGTGTCACGTCCGAAATGATCCGACGCACGAACGGAAAGAGCAACCGCGGACATTCGATCAGCAGGAAAGCGTGCAGCTGGTCCTCCGGCACGCCCTCGACCAGGAAGATCCCGCCATAGTCCACCTCGACAAGGAACAGCGTCTCGTCCGTCTTGGCGTTCTTCGACGTGACACGGAATTTCGAGATCACCTCGTACTGGTTGTCCTGCGCGCGCTTGCGGGCATCCAGACTCACCTGCACCTGCGTGTCGGGCGTCACCTCGTTCGACTGCAGCCCGCGCTGCGCCACCGCGTTCTCGAACGACAGGTCGCGCATGAACTGGCCGAGGACCTGCATCTTCATCTGCGGGGCGGCCCCGGCTCCATTGGCATCCGACATGTCGCTCTCCCAAAATCGGCAAATCCGGAGCCTCTCTAGCAGGTCGCCCCGCCCCCCTCAATCCTTGCCGAACTGGTGCGCCACCGCCCTCAGGGCTTTGTCCAGCGCGATGGCCCCTTGCCGGACCGCGCTTTTACCTCGGTCACGTCGATCCACTCGCCGTCAATCACCTCGGGCCCCTGTCCGGGACGCCCACTTGCGGCCTCACCCAAGACTGTCACCCGTGCCGCGATGGCCGCGATGACCGCGCGCCGCAGCCCCGGAACCAGCAGCGCAAAACCCACCGCATCGGTAAAAAAACCAGGTGTCAGCAAAAGAATCCCCGCCACCAGGATCAGCGCGCCATGCGCCAGCGGCGACAATGGATCGCGCGCCGTGGCCAGCCCGCGCCGTACATCCTCCAGCACCGCGAGTCCCTGCCGCCGCACCAGAACCGTGCCCACGATCCCCGTCAGCAGCACGATCCCCAGCGTCGGCCACAGCGTCAGCCAGCCGCCCGCCTGGATGAACAGCGCGATTTCGATCAGCGGTACGGTCACAAACGCGATCAACAGCCACATCGCCCCATCCTTTCCTCGGCCCGGCGGTGGACTTGGCCCCCCGCCTCCCCTACATAAGACGGGATTGCGACCAACCCAACCCTTCCGGCCGACCCTGGCCCATCGAGGACCCCATGAGCTCCAGCCTGATCCAGCTTCTCGTCCTGGCGGGAATTGCGATCTTCCTGATCCTCAAGCTGAAAAACGTGCTCGGCACGCGCGAAGGATTTGAAAAGCCGCCCCTCCCGCTGGACGAAGCGCGCCCGCGCCTTGCCAAGCGCGACCTCGCGGTGATCGAGGGCGGCCAGGACCGCGACATCACGGATCACGTCCCTGACGGAAGCCCTGCCGCAAAGGCGCTGGCCGCGATGAAGATGGCCGAGCCCGGGTTTTCGGTGAACACCTTTCTCTCCGGCGCCCGCAGCGCGTATGAGATGATCCTCATGGCCTATGAGAAGGGCGACCTGTCCCCGGTGGTGCCTTTCCTGTCGCCAGAGGTCTACGAGACGTTCCAGGCTGCCGTGGACGCGCGCGAGGAACAGGGCCTGACGGTGGAGGCCACCTTCGCAGGCCTGCGCGAACTGACGCTGCAAGAGGCCACCTTCGACCGCACCACGCGCGAGGCGCAGGTGACGGTGCGATTTGTCGGCGAGCTTACATCGGTCATCCGCAACCGCGTCGGCGAGGTCATCGAGGGCAGCCCGACCGAGATCAAGCGTCAGCGCGATGTCTGGACCTTTGCGCGGCGCATGGGCGTGGACGATCCCAACTGGATCATGGTCGCGTCCGGGGAGTGATGCGTGCGGCGGCCCCCTGCATGGCCGCCCTTTTCGGGCTGGTGGTCCTGGTGACCACGCCCGCCCGCGCCGAGGTTCTTGAGTTCGAATCACTCGATGGCTGGGCCGAGGATGACCATCGCGCGGCCGTCTCCACCTTCCGCGAAACCTGCGCACTGCTCACCGATCCCGACTGGACCCCGATCTGCCGCGTCGCCGCCGAAGCGGGCGACAGTCGCGCCCGCGCCCGCAGCTTTTTCGAACTGCTGTTCCGCCCGGTCCTGATCGGCACCCCACCCGCGCTCTTCACGGGCTATTATGAGCCGGAACTGGCGGGCTCGCTCACCCGGACGCCGCGGTTCTGGGTGCCGCTCTATGCACGACCGCCTGAACTGTCCGAAGGCACCCAATACCTCAGCCGCGCCCAGATCGAGGGTGGCGCGTTGCGCGGTCGGGGCCTGGAGATCGCCTGGCTGGAGGATCCGGTCGAGGCGTATTTCCTGCAGGTCCAGGGGTCAGGCCGCATCCGCCTGCCCGATGGCCTCGTTTTGCGGCTGGGCTATGCTGGCAGGAACGGCCATCCCTACCGCTCCATCGGGCAGGAAATGGTGCTCCGGGGCACGCATACCTTCGATCAGGTCTCGGCGCAGGTGATACGGGCCTGGGTCCGTCGCAACCCGGCAGAGGGGGCGGCACTCCTCCACACCAATCCGTCCTATGTGTTCTTTCGCCGCCTGCCTGACCTTGCGCCCGAGAAGGGGCCCATCGGCGCCATGGGCCGTTCCATCACCGCGATGCGCAGCGTGGCAGTGGACCCTGCGCATGTGCCGCTCGGTGCGCCGGTCTGGGTGGAAAAGGATGGCCGTGCGCCGATCCGCCGCCTGATGGTCGCGCAGGACACCGGCGGGGCGATCAAGGGTGCGCAGCGGGCCGACATCTTTTTCGGCACCGGAGCGGCAGCGGGAGATGCCGCCGGAACGGTCAAGGATGGCGGGCGCATGATCGTCCTTCTGCCCATCGACCGGGCCTTTGCCCTTCTGCCGGATGGCTGATCCATGGCCCGCCGCCGCTCACTGCGCCCCGAGGAAGAGGAGATCTGGCAGGCCGTTGCGCGCACCGCGCGGCCCCTGAGGCCGGATGCCCGGACCACCGCGCCCGATCCCGCGCCCCCGCACAACCCGGTGGAGAACCTGCCCCCCGCGCTGATGCAGCCCTCCGCCGCCCCACCCACGTTCCGCCTTGGCGAAAAGGCGCGCGTCAGAACGGGCCATGACATCCTGCCGCCGCTGTCGCAACGCCTCGCTTCCGCACCCCTGCAGATGGACGCGAAGGCCTTTGCCCGCATGACCCGTGGCAAGATCGCCCCCGAGGCGCGGATCGACCTTCACGGCATGACCCTCGGCGAGGCGCATCCCGAACTGATCCGCTTTGTCCTGAACGCCCATGCGCAGGGTCGTCGGCTTGTGCTGGTCATCACCGGCAAGGGCAGGGGGGGCGATGACGATGGTCCGATCCCGCGCCGCCCCGGCGTGCTGCGCCACCAGGTGCCGCAATGGCTGCGCATGGCCCCGCTGGGTGCAGCCGTCCTGCAGGTGACCGAGGCGCATCTGCGCCACGGCGGATCAGGGGCCTATTACGTCTATCTGCGCCGCCGCTGAGCGCGCCCGCCAGATGGCCATCCAGGCCACCAGAACGGACAGGGCGGCATAGGCCGCAATCCCCACCATTTGCGCCGGGAAATCGACCCCCGCATCGATCAGCCGCCCCGTCAGGACCGGCCCCACCGCCGAGCCCAGCACCATCACCGCACCCGAGGTGGCCCGGATCGCGCCCAGATGCGCCGTCCCGTAGGCCTCGGCCCAGAACGCCGCCGGGATCGTGGCCTGCGATCCGCTGGACACGCCAAGCAGCAAGATCACCGCCGCCGCCGCCGAAAGGCTCTCTGCCAGCGGGAACGCCAGGAAAAACAGCGCCAGCGGAACGGGATAGAACGCCATCAGCCGCATCGCGCCGAACCGGTCCACCGCCCAGCCCGACACCAGCATCGCCGCCACTGCCGCCGCCGTGTAGATCGGAAAGATCGCCACGAGGCCCAGATGCGGCCAGCCCTTAACCTCGGCCAGATGCACCTGCTGGAAAAAGAACGAGGTGCCAAAGGTCGGCCCGCACAGGATCACCGGACAGACCAGCCAGAACAGCGGATGCCGCAGCGCCTGCCCCCGCGTCCACATCCTGCCCTGCAATCCCAGCGCAGGATTCTCGGCCGCCATGGATTGCGGCGTCCGCTCCAACCGCAAAAGCCGCGCGAGCAGGGGCAGCGCGGCCAGCAGGATCACCGCCCCCAGCACCCAAAGCCAGCGCCAATGCACCACGCCCTTCAGCGCCACGAAGGACAGGGGCAGCACCACCTCGCCCACCGCATATCCCAGCGCCGCGATCGACAGCGCCCGCCCGCGCGAGGCGACGAACCACCGCGCCATCGCCACGCCCGAGGTATGCGAGGCCATGCCCTGCCCCAGCAACCGCAGCGCAAAGATCATCACCGGCAACAGCGCGACGAAAGGGTTGACCGCCATCCCCAGACAGGCCCCCGCCAGCGCCACCAGCACCGCCGCCCCGATCACCCGCACCCGGAACCGGTCGGTCAGCACCCCCGCCCAGAGCATGGCAAAGGCCGAGGCCAGCGTGCCCGCCGCATAGATCGTGCCCCAATCGCCATGGCTCAGCGCGAACTCCGCCCGGAACTCGCCCGCAAAAATGGAGATAAATGTGGTCTGCCCAAAGGTAGACAGGAACGACAACAGGAACCCCGCCAGCAGGAAGGGCGCATTGGCGCGCAGAAAGGCAAGAAAGGGCATGGCGTCGTCACTCCGACCGCCTTCCTGTCATGCGTCTGGCGGGAAGGCCAGCGCCCTAGCGCGCCAGTTGCTCGCCCACCGTGGCCACCGGCGACAGGATGATGCGCGTAGCGCTCTGCACGGTCAGCACCGCCCCCGGCAACAGCCCCACGCGGCTGCGCGCATCGCCCGTCAGCGCGGCGTCGATCTCGCCCACGCGGTTCAGTATGGCGATCAGCGCGGGCGAGGTGCCCGGCGTCAGGTGCCCAAGGCCCCGGGAAAACGCCCCGACCTCCAGCAGCACCACATCCAGATCGGCCACTCTCTCAAGATCGTTCAGGTTCCCAAGGCGATTGGGCTCGCGCGCCAGCACGGACGACAGCAGCAGCGCCCGGTCGCGCTGCGAGGTGAAGATAAGAATCGGCTCCCGCAGCTTGCCGATCGTGCGGACCTGGCTGCGGAACAGGTCCACGTCAATGTCCGGCGACATCAGAATAACCCCCGCCAGCCGCGTCATCACCTTGCCATCGCCCCGGATGGTGCTCTGGCGGATCGTCTCCATCGTCAGCGCGGCCCCCATCGAATGGCCAAAGACGATGATCCGTTCCGCCCCCGCATCGGCCACCTGCCGCAAAAGCTGTTCCAGCCCGTCGCGCGCGAACAGCGCCGAGTCGCGGTCATAGACATAGCCCAGCGGCGAACCCTTGGATGGCCAGGAGTAATGGACGGTCACGCCGGAAAACGACAGGTCATGCGCCATTTGCGCGACGCGATACACGCCTTCGGCGAAATTCGTGTTGAACCCGTGCACGAACACGATCACTTCGCGCTGGCCCCGAGGGGTGACGCGCATGCTGCTGGCAAGTGACGCGCGGAAGGCGCCCACATCCGCGAATGTCTGCTCGTTCAGCGTCACGAAATGCTTGGCAGGATCGGGCACGGCGTTCCGGCGGGGCCAGGTCAGCGCACCCACATCGCGATTCCGCGGGATCGATAGCTCATAGTGGCCATAGCTGTCGCCCTCAAACCGTGCGCCGCCGAAGCGCCCCGTCGCGGGATCGGTGGCGCGCGACGTGCCGACATAGACGACCTGCGTGTCGCCCACCCCCGCCGCCTCTGCCATCAGGGTCATGCGGCCACGGGGCGCACATGCCGCCAGCACCACGAGGGCAAGAACCGCAACATGCAAGATGCGCATATGCCCCCCTGAAGGCGCTCGGCTTCGTTACCGCAGATTGGATGGATCGCCCCGCCTGTGGCAAGCCATACCTTCAGAGCACATAGCGGCTCAGATCGGCCGAGCGTGACAGCGCGCCGATATTCGCCTCGACATAGGCCGCATCCACCACCACCGCGTCACCGCCCCGGTCGGGGGCGGCAAAGGACAGTTCCTCGAATACCCGCTCCATCACGGTATAAAGCCTGCGCGCCCCGATGTTTTCCACCGATCCATTCACCTCGGCGGCGATCCGGGCCAGCGCCGCGATGCCGTCCCCGGTGAAGGTCACCGTGACACCCTCGGTGCCCAACAGCGCGGAATACTGCCGCGTCAGCGCATTGTCCGTCTCGGTCAGGATGCGCACGAAATCGCCTTCGGTCAGCGGCTGCAATTCCACCCGGATCGGCAGGCGGCCCTGCAACTCGGGCAACAGGTCGGACGGTTTGGCGATGTGGAAGGCCCCGGAGGCGATGAACAGGATATGGTCGGTTTTCACCGGGCCGTGCTTGGTGCTGACGGTGGTGCCCTCGATCAAAGGCAAAAGGTCGCGCTGCACGCCCTCGCGGCTCACATCCGCCCCGCGCATGTCGGACCGCGCGGCCACCTTGTCGATCTCGTCGATGAAGACGATCCCGTTCTCCTGCACCGCCTCCAGTGCCGCAGCCTTCACCGCCTCGTCATCAAGGAGCTTGTCGGCCTCCTCCCCGATCAACAGGTCATGGCTTTCCGCCACCGTCATCCGCCGCGTCTGCTGACGCCCGCCCAGCTTGCTGAACAGATCGCCCAGGTTCATCGCCCCCATTTGCCCCGGCCCGCCCCCCATGCCCCCGGTCGGGTCCAGCATGGCAAAGGGGTTGGAGGTGTCGGCCACGGTCAGCTCGATCACCGTATCGTCCAGCTCGCCCCGCCGCAGCTTGGCGCGGAACATCTCGCGCGTCTGCTCGCGTGCGTCCTTGCCCGCGATGGCCGTCACCACGCGATCCTCGGCGGCCTTTTCGGCGCGGGCCTTCACCTCCTCGCGCATCCGGGCGCGGGTGTCGATCATCGCGGCATCCACCAGATCGCGGATGATGCTGTCCACATCGCGGCCGACATAGCCGACTTCGGTGAACTTGGTCGCCTCCACCTTGAGGAAAGGCGCACGGGCCAGGCGCGCAAGGCGGCGGCTGATCTCGGTCTTGCCCACGCCGGTGGGGCCGATCATCAGGATGTTCTTGGGATACACCTCCTCCCGCAGCCCGTCGGGCAACTGCTTGCGCCGCCAGCGATTGCGCAGGGCCACCGCCACGGCGCGCTTGGCCGCAGCCTGCCCGATGATGTAGCGATCCAGCTCGGACACGATCTCGCGGGGGGTCAGGTCGGTCATGGTGTCTCCGCATAGGGGGGCAGGCGGGTCTTGCCCGGGAAATCCGGCAGGACACGCATCAGCCGGGCGCGCAGCCCCACCCAGAACGTGCCCAGCGCGGTGATGAAGGTGCCCAGCGCGATCAGGATGGCAACCCAGTGACCGAACTCGCCCGCCGCCTCGCCCCGGATCAGCCAGGCGATCACGAGGCCGATATAGATCATCCCCGCCGTGACAAAGGACCGCCGGTCGATCACCAGCGCCAGCACGGAAATAGCCGTCAGCGCCGCCGCCAGGGCTACGATACCCACCGTTCCGCCCAGGTTCAGCAGCGTCAGCGCCACGGTATTGACCAGCGCAGGCGCCGCCAGCAGGTGCAGCCAGAACCCGGTGGCCGAATGGCGGCCCATGCGGTGCGGATCGCGCATGTCGAACCACATCGCGGCCCCAAAGGCGCCGATCCCGAAGATCAGCGTGGCCAGCGCAAGGCCCGTGGTGCTGCGCAGGTCGAATAGGCTGTCGATCCGCCCGCTGTCGGCAAAGGCGATCACGTCCACCGGCTCCGCCCAGCTGACATAGAGCGCCACCAGCAGCGACAGCCCAACAAAGAACATCGCCACCGGAAGGCGGAACCGCCAGTACCACGCGCCCATGGCCGCCGCCCCCGCCAGCGAGACCCCTTGGGCCAGCCGCACCGGATTGGGAAAATCCTGCGACAGCGCCAGCCAGGCCACGATGCCGCCCACCCCCAGCCCGAAGGTCACCAGCAGAACGACCGACGGCAGCACCATCCGCCGCCGCAGCGTGAAATAGCCCGCCATCCACCAGGCCACCGCCGCCATGCTGGCCGGCACGATCGGAAACAGGCCCGAGCCAAAGCCGATCAGCGACATCAGCGCCAGCACGCCCGACAGCAGGATCACGAGGCCTACCGCGATGAAGATCTCGGAGAATCCGCGGAAGAACTCAAAGGGCTCATCCTCCTCCTGCATCGCCGCGCGGCCGTCGATACGGCTCTGCGCCAGCGCGATGACAGAGGCCGCCTGCGCCTCGGTGATGGCACCCGCCGCGACGGCGGCGCGCAGGTCTTCGCGCGACAGGCCGGGCGTTGTCATGCGGCGATGGTCTCGACGGTCAGGTTTCCGTTGGTATACACGCAGATGTCGGCGGCAATCGCCATGGCGCGGCGGGCGATGGTTTCGGCGTCCATCTCGGTCGCCATCAGGCCCCGCGCGGCGGCAAGGGCAAAATTCCCGCCCGATCCGATGGCGGCCACGTCATGCTCGGGCTCCAGCACGTCGCCCGCCCCGGTGATGACAAACAGGTCGCGCCCGTCGGTGACGATCAGCATCGCCTCCAGGTTGCGCAAGTATTTGTCCATGCGCCAGTCCTTTGCCAATTCCACGGAGGCCCGCGCCAGCTGCCCCGGCAGCGCCTCCAGCTTTTTCTCCAGCCGTTCCAGCAGGGTAAAGGCATCGGCGGTCGAGCCTGCAAACCCCGCCACCACGTCGCGCCCGCCGGGCGCAAGGCGACGCACCTTGCGCGCGGTGCCCTTGATGACGGTATTGCCCAAGGACACCTGCCCGTCGCCCGCCACCACAACATGGCCACCGCGCCGCACCGCCAGGATCGTCGTGCCGTGCCAGCCGGGAAACTGCTCATCGGCCATGATGCCCTCCGTTTTCCCCTATATGGCGTGGGAGGCGCGCAAACAAAAGGGGCGGCCATCGCGGGCCGCCCCTCGCACCGGGATGCCGGATCTCAGATGGCCGAGCCGATCCAGCTGGCCAGCGCGGCCTTGGGCGCGGCCCCCACCTTGTTCGACACCACTTGCCCGTCCTTGAACAGGAACAGCGCCGGAATGCCGCGAACGCCCAGTTCGGCCGGGCTATCGGGGTTTTCGTCCACGTTGACCTTCACGATCTTCACGCGGCCCGCGTATTCGGTGGCAAGCTCTTCCAGCGCGGGGCCGATCTGGCGGCAGGGGCCGCACCATTCGGCCCAGAAATCCACCACGACGGGGATATCCGACTGGCGGACTTCCTTGTCGAAGGTGGCGTCGGTCACGGCGACGGTCGCGGCACCCATGTCATATCTCCCGAATGGAATGTGTCAGACCTGAAAGCTAGGCACCGCCCCCGCAAAGGTCAAGGGACCACACCGCGCAACAGGGCGGCATCGACCAGCGCGCGCGGCAGCGACATCAGGATGGCGCACCCCGTCCACAGGATCGCCACCTCCACCGCCCGCCCCGGGAACACCTGGTCAAGCGCATGGGCATAGGCCCCCATCTGGCGCAGGATGCCCTCGGGCACCGCCTCTGGCACGGAGGGGATCGCACGGTTCGACTTGAAATCCACCGCCAGCACCCGGTCCGGCCCGATCACCAGCCGGTCGATCGCCCCCACCATCCGCCGGCCCCGCCAATCGCAGGCAAAGGGCACCTCGGCCAGCGTGCCGGGCGCAAAGATCGGGGCAAGTGCGGGGGCCTCCAGCACCGCCACCGCCTCGGCCAGCAGCCCGGCGCGCTCTGGCACCTCGGGCAGCAAGGCCTCGGCCAGCCTCGGCCACTCGGCGCGTGGCCAGCCCGGCAGATGCTCCAGCAGCCGGTGCAGGGCCGCGCCAAGGGCCTTTGCCTGTTCCTCCTCCAGCCCCGCCTCACCCGGCAGCGCCTTTGGCCCCCCCAAGGCCGAAGGGGAGACAGGGCCGGGGGGCCGGGGGGCCGGGGGCGCGGGCACCAGCACCCAATCGGGGGCCGAAACAGGCTCTGATATCGCCAAAACCGGCGCGGCCGCAGCCTCGGGCGGCCAGTCGCCAAAGGTCAGCCGCATCCCGCCATCGGGCAGCGCCGTTGCCCCCGCCGCCGCCATCCCCGCCTGCACCACGCGATACCACACCGGGGCGCTGTCGCTGTCGGGGTCGTCGTCGGGGTCCTTCCCCAGATCGCCCGCCGCCGCCACCACAAGCCAGCTTTGCGCCCGCGTCATCGCGACATACAAAAGGCGCATGTCCTCCTCGGCCTCGCGCTGGCGCAGGGCCGCCATCGCCTCGGCCATCGCGGGCGGCCGGTCCTCGGCGCGCAGTTTCCAGGCAGGCACGCCATCGGGCAGGGCGATCAGGTCGCCCCCGCGCGGCGGCTGGCGTCGGGCGGTGTCGGGCAGGATCACCAGCGGCGCCTCCAGCCCCTTGGCCCCATGCACCGTCATCACCCGGATCATGCCGCCCGCCGCATCGGCGCGGCGCTTGATCTCCACCTCCTCGGCCCGGGTCCAGACCAGAAAGCCGGTCAGGCTGGGCACGCCGTTCCGCTCATAGGCCAGCGCCTGCGCGAGCATCGCGTCGATGCCGTCCTCGGCCTCCTGCCCCAGCCGCGCCAAAAGACGCCGCCGCCCGCCATGCCGCGTCAGCAGCCGCTCCAACAGGTCATAGGGCCGCAGGAAATCGGCCTGCGCCATCAGGTCGGCCAGAACCTCGGCCGCCTCACCCGGCCCCTGCGCCCGCAAGGCATCCCACAGCGAGCCGGGGCGCCCCTGCGCCAACCGATAGAGCGCATCCTCCGACCAGCCGAACAGGGGCGAGCGCAGCACCGCCGCCAGCGACAGATCATCGCCGGGCAGGTCGATCACCGACAGGATCGCCAAAAGGTCGCGCACCGCGATCTCACCGCCCAGCTTCAGCCGGTCCGCCCCCGCCACGGGCAACCGCGCGGCCTTCAGCGCCGCGATGATCTCGGAAAACACCTCCGACCGCCGCCGCACCAGGATCAGCACATCGCCGGGCGTCAGCGTGCGGCTGTCTCCGGGGCGGTCGGGTACCGGCACCTGCGTGCCGCGCGCCAGAAGGTCGGCCAGAAACCCCGCGATCCGGCGCGCCAGCACGCGCGCCGGGGCATCCTCGGACACCGTGTCCAGCGGCTGGTCCCAGGGGCCGGGCGGGGCCTCGGCGGTCTTTTCCACGGCAGGCCACAGGTCGCACCGCCCCGGCATGGTGTCGCGGAACGCGATGTGATGCATCCCCGCGTCCAGCACCGGCCCCCGCGTGGGGTCGAACGTGGCATCCACCAGCCCCAGGACGGCCGCCGAGGACCGGAACGAATGCGGCAGTTCCAGTTCCTGCAATTCCAGCCCCGCAGAGGCGAAATTCTGCCGGAACAGGGCCTGTTTTTCCCCGAAGGCCCGCAGGTCGGCGCCCTGGAAGGAATAGATCGACTGCTTGCGATCCCCCACCACGAACAGGGTGCGCGGCGCGTCTGGCCGCGCCCCCCGGCCCGAGGTCATGTCCTCTGCCAGCGTCTGGATGATCTGCCACTGCGCGGGGCTGGTATCTTGCGCCTCGTCCACCAGGATATGGTCGATGCCGCCGTCCAGCCGGAACAGCACCCATGGGGCCACGCCGGGATCGGACAGGAGGGCGCGCACCTTCAGGATCAGATCCTCGAAATCCAGGGCACCCCGTGCGGCCTTGGCGGCGGCAAAGGCGGGCAGGAAGGCCGCGGCAAAGGCGTGCAGCGCCGCGCTGCGCTCTGCCGCCGCCCAGGCGATGCGGCGGCCGCGCGCCTCGGCCACCCGCGTGGCCAGATCGTCCAGCGCCCCGCACAGCGCCTCGCCCATGGCGGCCTGGGTTTTCGCTGTGGCGATGCCGCGCCCCTTGGGGCCGTAGGGCAGCTTGGCGCCGCCCCCGAACAACAGCGCCCCCTCCAGCGCCTGCAACGCAGGAAGGCCCGAAAGCGTCTCTATCCCCGCCAGTTTCGCCGCCGCCTTCAGGTCATTGACCGACCCCGAGGCCAGCGCCTCCACCGCCTCCGCCAGAACCCCCGCCTCATTCCCCCGAAACACCGACGCGAGGATCGCGGCCTCGCTCTCGCCCTGCGGCACGCCGAACCGCGCCCGCACCTCGGCGCGCGTCAGGGGCGGCGCGAAATCCGCCCGCCGCCCGGCCACATCGCGCGCCAGCGTCACCAGGTCATCCCCGGTGAACAGCCGCGCGAGGTCGGCCATCACCCCCGCCGCGCCGCCTTCGGCCAGATCGTCCAGCACCTGCCCCATCATCAGGACCGTCGCGCGATCCTCCAGCTCCACAAACCCCGGCGACACCCCCGCCTCCAGCGGAAACCGCCGCAACAGCGACGCGCAAAAGCTGTGGATGGTCTGGATCCGCAGGCCCCCCGGCGTCTCGATCGCCTGCGCGAACAGCCGCCGCGCCTGCGCAAGGCCCTCTGCCCCCACCGCCTGCCCCGAAAGCCCCTCCAGCGCCGCGCGCAAGGGCGCCTCGGGCAGCATCGCCCAGCCACCCAGCCGCGCGAACAGCCGCACCTGCATCTCGGCCGCCGCCGCCTTGGTATAGGTCAGGCACAGGATGCGCTGCGGGGCCACCCCGCCCAGCAACAGCCGCGCCACCCGGTCGATCAGCACCTTGGTCTTGCCCGACCCGGCATTGGCCGACACCCAGGTCGAGGCCCCGGGATCCGCCGCCCGCGCCTGCCGGGCCGAAGGGCTGTCGCCGGTCATGCGCCCACCGGCTGCGTGACGGCCGCATCGGTCATCTGCCACTCCCCGAACCGCGCGAGGTGGTCGTAATCGCTGGCAAACCGCGTCCACTGCATCGCCCGGCGCGCGGTATAGCCCCGGGCGGGGTCCAGATAGGCCCCGATCAGGCCCGCAAGCCCGTCCCACACCGCGCCCGTCATCTCGGGCGTCACCGCCATCACCTCCAGCTTCGGCGTGCTGCCCAGGCCCAGATAGGCCACTGTTTCCACCGCGCGCGGCCCGCCCAGATCGGCGAACCCGCCACGTTCCACAATGGCCGCGGTCAGCAGCAACTGCTTGTCGAAATGCTCCTGCTCGCGGCGGCTGGGGGGCGCGCCGGTCTTGTAGTCCAGCACATGCACCCGGCCATCGCCCCCTTCGTCGATCCGGTCGGCCCGCGCGGTCAGGGTAAAGCCAAGGCCGGGCAGCATCGCCGCACCCGTGGCCTCGATCACCGCCGGCTGCCCGCCCAGCCGCGCATCCACCGACAGGATCATCTCCGCCGACCGCTCCAGCCGCGCCTGCCACAACAGGCGCGCGGCGGGCCAGGGCACCTCGGCGGCCAGCACATCCGCCGCCACCTGCACCAGCCGCGCGCGGGCCTCCTCCATGCCCTCGCCCGCCCCCCGCCCCCGCGCGAACCGCTCCAGCACCAGATGCAGGACCGACCCGCGCAGCCGCGCATCCGCCTCGGCGCGCAGCGGGTCCAGCGGGCGCAGGCCCAGCACATGGGCCGCATAGATCGCATAGGGGTCGCGGATCAGCCGCTGGATCGCCGTCACGGACAGCTTGCGCGGGCGCACGTCCAAAGGCGGCGCAGGTGCCGGGCGCACCGCGCGCGCCACCTCCGGCCCCGGGTCGTCGGCGGCCCGTGCGATGGCCAGCCACCGCTCCCCCCGCGCCCGCATCGCCGCCAGCGCCTCGGGCCCGCGCCGGTCGGGCAACCCCGCCATCAGGTTCACCAACCGGTTGAGCCAGCGCGACGGCACCGTCTCTGCCTCGGCATCCCGCCGCGCGCGGGTCATCACCACCTCGCGCGCGCCCACCGCCTGCTGATAGTCATGCGCCGACAGCCCGACCTGGCGTTCGGGCACCAACAGACCCGCCTGATGCCGCATCGCGCGGTTCATCCAGGGGTCGGGCGGCGGAATCGCGGGCCAGCCGCCTTCGGTCAGCCCGCCCAGGATCACCAGGTCCGCGCCCTGCATCCGCGCCTCGCGCGGGCCGCGGATGCCGATGCGCGGATGCGCCTCGGCCCCCTCGCGCACCACCCGGCCCGCCATCACCTGATCCAGAAGCCGCGCCATGTCGGGCGGCGACACCTCGCCCCCCGCATCCGCCGCCTCGCGCAGCGCCTGCATCGCGCGCCGCGCCTCATCCCCCGCCGCCTCGGCCCAGAGGGCACCGAGGCCCGCGCCATCCGGCCCCGCCACCAGCATGTCGGCCAGCGTCAACAGACCCTCCACCGCCTGCACCAGCGGCCGGGCGCGGGGTGCGATGGCCGTCAGGCAGGCGGCCAGCCACCCGGCCCAGGCCGCCGCCTCCGCGTCATCCGACCGCACTGCAAAGGCCAGCACATCCTCGGCGCGCGGATAGGCCGGGCCATGGCGGCGGATGCGCCGCTCCAGCGCGCGCGTCAGGCGCAGGTGCCGCCCCCGCCAGGGCCCCGAGGCCACCAGCGGATGCTTCAACAGCGCCAGCAGATCCTCCGCCGCCAGCCGCGCGCAGCCCAGGCCCGCCACCTGCCGCAACAGCCGCCCCGGCGGCGACAGGGCCAGCGGTCGCCCCGCGCTGTCATCGGGCCGGATGCCCCAGCGATCCAGCGCCGCCGTCACCCGCCGCGCCAGCGCCCGGTCTGCCGTCACCAGAATGGCGGTGCGCAAGGGGTGTTCGGCCACCTCGCGCAGGATGACGGCGATCGCCAGCGCCTCGGCCCGCGGCCCCTCGGCCTCGATCAGGGTCATGGCGTCGGTGGCCCCGGTCAGGTCGGGCAGCGCCGCGCCCTCCACGAGCCACTGGTCTGTCACGGGTGCGGGGCGCAGGGACAGCGAGATCAGGCGGTTGCGCGCTGGCGCCGGGGCGGCATCGGCCAGCCAGGGCCGCACCGCCTCCGGCCCGCAGCCCAGCGCGTCCAGCAGGCGGCGATAGCGGAACTGCGGATGATCCTCGGCCGTCAGCGCATCGCCCATCCCCGCCCACACCGCCGCAGGCAGGTCGAAATCAAACCCCGGCAGGATCAGCGCCCCCTGCGGTAACGCAGCCACCGCCTGCATCAGCCGCAGCGTCGTGCCGCGCGACCCGGTAGAGCCTGCCACGATCACCGGCGCCTGCGGCGGATCGGCCTGCCAGCGCGTGGCCAGCGCCTCCACCGCGCGGCGCTGGCGGGTTTCGGCATCGGGGGGGGCCCCTTCGGCAAAGAACGGCGCCACGATGGCCATGAAATCGCGCGTGCGCTGCCAATGCGCGGAATGCTCGGCCACATCCAGCGCGGCGATCCGTTCGGGCGGCACCCCCTCGCCCTGCATCTCGTCCAAGAGGGTCGCCAGACTGTCGGCCAGATCATAAAGTGCCTCGCGCGGGGCAAGGTCGGGCAGACGGTCCAGCAGGCGGCCGATCAGCACCGACAGTTCCAGCCGCCGCCGCAGCGGCGGCACGGCGAGCGGCAGGCCCGGCACCACCGCGTCGCGCCCGATGTCGGTGACCACCGCCACCCGGGGCAAGAGGATCGCGCCGTCGTCGGCCAAGAGCCTGCGGATACGGTCGCGCATCCGGTCGGTGTTCACAAAGACCTGCGTGGCCGCCCACGCCTCGGGCGGGGCCCCGGCCAGCCGCGCGCGCAGCCCCCGCACCACCAGTGCCGGAAAATCCGCGCCGGGGGGCAGGGCATAAAGATGTGGTGCGGGCTCAGGAAACATGCGGCCCCGCCAGCATCGCCTCGGCCTCGGCAATCCCCTCGGGCCGTCCCACATCGCACCAGCCGCCCCGGTGCGGCGCGCCATAGGCGCGGCCCTGCGCGATCAACCGGTCCCAGTGCAGGTTGAGCGAAAACACCTCTGCCTCGATCTGCTCCAACCCGGCGGGATCGACAATCGCCGCCCCCAGATAGCGATAGCCCGGAACCCCCGGTGCGCGGATCAGCCGCCCCTGCGCGTCCATCCCGAAATCGCCCGGTTCCGCAGGCAACAGCGACAACAGCGTGCCCATCCGCGCCCCGTCCCAGGCCGCTGCCAGTGCCACCAGCGGATTGGGCCCGGTGAACACCGCATCCGAATTCAGCACGAACACCGGCCCCGGCCCCGGCCCCAGCATCGGCAGCGCCGCCCGCAACCCGCCCCCGGTTTCCAGGATCCGCCCCCGCTCCCATGACAGCGCGATGCCCCGACCCGCAAGATGCGCCGCGATCTGCTCGCCCCGGTAGTGCAGGTTCACCACCACGCGCGCGATCCCCGCCTCGGCGGCCAGGTCCAGCGCATGCTCGATCATCGGCCGCCCCGCCACGGGAACCATCGGTTTGGGCCGCTCGGCGGTCAGCGCCCCCATGCGGGTGCCAAAACCTGCGGCAAAGATCATCAGCGCGGCGGGGGCGGCGGGCATTGGCGCGCGATCCTTTCCAGAATGGCCGGGCTGGGGGCCGGGATCAGGGCGTGACATATCCCGGCCAGATCGACCAGCGCGGGATGCGCGAGGTTGGCCTGAAGATGCCCCCAGACGCGCGGCAGCATCGCAAGGTATCCCGGCTTGCCCGCATGGATGCAAAGCCGCGCAAAGACCCCGATGATGCGCAAGGCCCGCTGCGCGCCCAGCACGGCCAGCGCCGGCGCCATGTCCGCGGCTCCCGTCGCGGCCTGAAACCGCCGCACCATGGCCTCGGCGGTGCCGGGCACCACGTCCCGCCGCGCATCCTGCACCAGCGACACGAGGTCATAGCCCGGCTGCCCCATCTGCCCCAGCTGGAAATCCAGCAACCCCACCGCCGCAACGCCTTTGCGCCCCGGCAGCCACAGCAGGTTTTCGGCGTGATAGTCCCGCAGGATCAGCACCCTCGGGCCGTCCGCATGGCGCGCGAGGCCCGCCGCCAGCGCCGCGACAAAGTCGGCGGTCGGGGGGGCCGCGCCGGTGGCGGCGGGCACATAGGCCTCCAGCACCAACGCCGCCGCCGCCGCCCAGTCGCGGGCCGAAAGGTCGGGCAGGCCGGGGGGGGCGGGATGCGCCTGCAGATGCACCAGCACATCGGTCGCGGCGGCATAAAGGGCCATCTCGCGCGTCGGATCGGTCATCAGAAGGCGCGCGAAAAGGCCGTCGCCCAGATCCTCCAGCAGCAAAAACCCCGCCTGCAGGTCCTGCGCCAGCACCTGCGGCGGCGACAGGCCGATGGCGGCCAGATGCGCCGCGATCGCCACGAAATCCGCCGGGTCGTCGGCGCCCCCGGGCGGCGCGTCCATCAGGACGGCGGTATCCTGCCCGCGCCGCAGCCGGGCATAGCTGCGCTCCGACGCATCGCCCGCCAGATGCGCCCGCGCGGCATCCTGCCACCCGGCCCGCGCCAGAAAGCGTTCGGACGCCGCGCGCCGGCCCTGTGCCGTGGCGGCTTCACCCGGCATCGCCGTTCCCCTGCCAGGCCGAGACAATCGCCGCCGCCAGCCCCGCCCGACCCCCGCGCAGGGACACGCGCCGCCCCTCGCCCGCCATCTCCAGCCGGATCCACAGCGCATCAGGGGGCAGGTGCCCCCGCATCCGCTCTGGCCATTCGATCAGGCACAGCGCGCGGTCAAAGGCCTCGTCCAACCCCAGTTCGCGCGCCTCGTCGGGGTGGCCCAGGCGGTAGAGGTCGGCATGCCAGATCGCCCCGGCCCCCTCGCCGTAGGTCTGGACCAGCGTGAAGGTGGGAGAGGGCACCTCGGTCGCCAGCCCCAGCCGCGCGCGGATCAGCGCGCGTGCCAGATGCGTCTTGCCCGCGCCGATGGGCCCCTCAAGCAGGATCGTATCGCCGGGCCCCGCCACCCGCGCCAGCACAAGGCCCAGCCGGTCGGTCGCTGCGGCATCCGGCAGCGCGAGCGCGAGGTCGGAGTCGGCGGTGTTGGCGGCGATTTGGATCATCAGGCGAGTTTACCGGGCCGCTGACCGGCGGCAAGGCCCGACCTTGCGCGGCCCACCCGCCTTCACGCATTGTCCCCGCCTGACCGCGCATCGGTCCCGTCGCCGCCCTGTGGCCCCGACCCCGAGCCACCGCCGTCACCTGATCCGACGCCCCCTCTCCGGCGTGGCCCCGCCGCCCGGAAACCCGCAGCGGCCCCGCGTCCGGCAGGCCGGCCTGCGCCTCAGGCAGTCCTGCGCGCGGTGGCAAACTGTGGCGGCGGTTCGGGCGCCGCCGCCTCTGGCACCGCCAACGGCCCCCCCTCCTCGCGGAACATCACCAGCGTCGCCCCGCCGACCAGCCGCGCGACACGGCAGGTTATGGGGCGGCCATCGCTCAGGCGCACCTCGTCCGTCCAGCCCGGTCGCGCATCCAGCGCTGCCACGAAATCCTCGATCCGGTCCCAGACCATCGTGGGCCCCGACCTCTCGCGCCAATAGTGGCACAGCGCCGTCGCCGCCGTCGCACCGTCCAGCGTCGCCCCCGGGTCATGGCCCCAGACCCCGGCATAGGCCGCATTCGACATCACCAGCGTTCCCGCAGCCGAGAATACCGCAACGCCGTCATCCATCGTGTCGATCACCGATTGGCCCAGTTCCACATCCGCGTGGTAGCGGCGCGTCCGCGTCACCTCGGTCGAGATATCCTCGAACACCAGGGCCAGCGCGCCATCGGGATGCGGGCGACCCGTCACGCGGTAGGCCTGGCCCGAAGGCAGGTTCCACACCTCCTCATACAGCCCCGAGGCCGCCGCCGCCTCCATCTCGGTCATCTGGCGGCGCCAGCTGCGATAGTCGCGCGGCTCGGGGATCATCGAGCGGTCGCGCAGCCCGTCCAGGAACGCGGCCAGCGTGGGGCGGGCCGACAGCATTTCAGGCGGCAGGCCGGTCAGGTCGATAAGCGCGGGATTGAACAGTTGCAGCTGCCGCCCCGCGTCAAAGATCGCAAGGCCCGTGCGCAGATGTGCGAAGGTCTTGGTCAGCGTCTGCATGAAGGTCCGCAGCGAGGTTTCGGCCTGCACCGCGCTGTCGGCAGGCAGCGCAAAGACCAGCCGCCCCGCACCATCGGGAACCACCGCCAGATCATACCACAGCGCCGGTCCCGTGGCGCAGGCGGCAAGCTTTTGCCGCTGGCTGCGCGCACCCTGCGCGCTGGCCGTCCGCTCGAACAGGCGCGGCAGCGGCCAGTCGATCTCGCTCCCCGGGGGGAGCCTGCGCAGCGCGAGGTCCAGATAGGCGGCATTTGCCCAGGTGACGGCCCCCTCCGCATCCTCGCGCCACAGCGGCGTCGGGGCCTGGCTCACGGCACGACGCAGCAGCGCCAGTTCATCTTGCGCGGCATGATCCGCCAACGGCTCGGACTGCGGCGCCTGCCCCTCGGCCTCGGTCAGCATCAGGCGGATCAGGCCGCCCCGCAGTTCGGCCGTGAGGATCATCGTCGGTGTGGCCGCGGCAGCACTGGCGATCACCACGCGGCCTTCGGTCGGCAGGCGCGCCAGCGCCTCGGGCACGTCGGGAAAATGCGGGTGAAGCCAGGCCAGCAGCCGCACCCAGGGCGTGCCCGACCGCATCGGGCTGTGCGCCAGCACCGCGCGCGCGCCGGGTGTGGCATCCACCAGCGATTCGCCGTCGAACAGAAAGGTCGTCATCCCCGGGGGTTCGGCAAAGATTCCTGCGGCTCGCCGTGCGTCGGGCCCCGCGAGGAACGACAGCAGCACCACCGCCAGCATCGCAGCGAGCAATGCCGTCGCCACCAGACCCGCCGCCAGATAGGGATCAAAGCTCATGCCCGCCACCGCCCGTTTGCCGCGCCAGCCGCAACCATCGGACGAAGAAGTTAACGCGGATTTAACCCTGTGGCAGAAAAGGAAACCGGGATCAGATCAGATGCGGCCGGTTGGCCCCCAGCGACCCGTCCTCAGCGACCACGATATCCTGCGCGCGCCACATCACCTCGACCACCGCGCCGCAGCGTTCGGGGCGTTCGTCCGGCGTCAGGAACGGGTCGGAGGCATTGGCAAAGGCAACCTCTGCTCCCGTCCGCTCCAGCAGCGTCTTGGCGATGAACAGGCCAAGGCCCATGCCTTCGTATTCCGGCCGCTGCGCCACCTCGGGGGCACCGCGCCGCTCGCGCAGGAAGGGGTCGCCGATCCGGCCCAGAAGGTGCGGCGGAAAGCCGTCACCATCGTCCACGATCGTCACATGCAGCGTCTCTGGCGTCCAGTAGGCATCCACCCAGACGGAGGTGCGGGAAAAGTCGACGGCGTTCTGGATCAGGTTGCGCAGGCCATGGATCACCTCGGGCCGGCGCAGGATCACCGGCTGGCGGTCGTCGCCGCCGGGACCGGGGGCCAAGTCAAAGATCACCTCGCGGCCCCGGTCCAGATGCGGCTCTGCCGCCTCGCGCAGCACGGCGCCCACGGGGGCACGGCGCAGGTGCAGGTCATCCTTTCCCGCCCGGCCCATGGAGCGCAGGATGTCGCGGCAGCGGTTGGCCTGGTCGCGGATCAGCGTGGCATCCTCGCGCAGGTCGGGTCGGTCGGACAGCTCTTCCATCAGCTCGGCGCTGACCAGCTTGATGGTGGCGAGCGGCGTGCCCAGCTCATGCGCCGCCGCGGCCACAACACCGCCCAGATCGGTCAGCTTCTGTTCGCGCGACAGCGCCATCTGGGTGGCCAGCAGCGCCCGGCTCATCGACCGGATCTCATCGGCGACGCGGTGCGAGTAAAGCCCAAGGAACAGGATGCCGATCATGATCGACAGCCAGAAGCCGAATTCGAACAGCGGCGGCACCGACAGCGGCGTGCCGTCGGCATAGCGTAGCGGGATATTGGCAAAGGTGGTCAGCGTGACAAGGCAGATCGCCGTCATGCCCAGAACCACGGTCGTGCGCAATTGCAGGGCCGAGGCCGAGATCACAACGGGTGCCAGGATCAGCAGGGCAAAGGGATTGGTCAGGCCCCCCGTCAGATACAACAGGAACGCCAGCTGCGCGAGGTCGAAGAGCAGGACAAGCGCCGCCTCGCCCTCGGTCAGCCGCTTGGCGGCGGGAAACACGAAGATCGAGACCAGATTGGCCACGACCGCCGCCCCGACCACCAGAAAGCTGAGGCCCACCGGCAACAGCATCCCGAAATACAGATGCGCCACCCCGATCGCCATCAGCTGGCCCCCGATCGCCAGCCAGCGCAACAGGATCAATGTGCGCAGCCGGACGCTTTCCCGGCTGCCATCCAGCCTCAGAAGCGCCTCGCTGGGTGTCCGATTTGAAAACAGCACCGCATTGCCCCCGGCGGCCGGATGACCTACCTCCCTTTCATGCTAAGGCGCGACCGGGTGGGGTTCAACGGCGCGCGGGAAAAGAGGAGGCCGATCATGGCGCGAATCTATGCAATCGCCGCCGTGGCCGCGGTCGCGGCGGGTCTTGGCTGGACAGGCTGGACGGTCTGGTCGGCGCGCACGGGCGATGCCTTTGCCGAGTGCCGGGGCGGGCAGGTGGCGGGCGGCGCCATCGGCGGGCCGTTCACGCTGGTCGATCAAGGCGGCCGGACGGTGACCGACACGGATGTGATCACCAAACCCTCGCTGGTCTATTTCGGCTATACATTCTGCCCGGATGTCTGTCCGCTGGACAATCAGCGCAATGCCGAGGCGGTGGACATTCTGGAAGAAATGGGGATCGAGGTGACGCCGGTGTTCATCTCGATCGACCCCCGCCGCGATACGCCCGAGGTGATGGCGGATTTCTCGGCCAACATGCATCCCCGGATGATCGGCCTGACCGGAACCGAGGCCCAAGTGCGCGCGGCCTCGCAGGCCTACAAGACCTATTACAAGGTGCAGGACCCGACGGAAGAGTTCTACCTCGTCGATCATTCCACCTTCACTTATTTCATGTTGCCCGACCGCGGTTTCGTGGATTTCTTCAAGCGCGAGGTGACGCCCGACCAGATGGCCGAACGGGTCGCCTGTTTCCTGAACGCGGGGTAACATACCCTTGCGGGCCAGGCCGATTTGACGGCACCCCCGCCAGGGCCTAGGTTCGACGGGACGGTTGGTGATGGGGGAGATCGGGACATGGCCGAGGATATGGCGGAAGAGTTGGGGCCGGATCGGACCCTCCTGCTGGTGGATGATGACGAGCCGTTCCTGAAACGCCTGGCCAAAGCGATGGAAAAGCGCGGCTTTCTGCCCGAAACCGCTGACAGTGTGGCGGCGGGGCGCGCCATTGCGCTGGCCCGCCCACCCGCCTACGCCGTGGTGGACCTGCGGCTTGAGGATGGCAACGGCCTGGATGTGGTCGAGGTGCTGCGCGACCGCAGGCCCGATTGCCGCATTGTCGTGCTGACCGGATATGGGGCAATCGCCACGGCGGTCGCCGCGGTAAAGATCGGGGCGACCGACTACCTGTCGAAACCCGCCGATGCCAACGAGGTGACGCATGCGCTGCTGTCGCGTGGCGAATCCTTGCCGCCGCCGCCGGAAAACCCGATGTCGGCCGACCGCGTGCGTTGGGAACATATCCAGCGGGTTTATGAGATGTGCGACCGCAATGTTTCCGAAACCGCGCGGCGGCTGAACATGCACCGCCGCACCCTGCAGCGCATCCTCGCAAAACGCAGCCCGAAATAAGTGCCGGTGGTTGAGCGGCCATTTGCCCAAGCCAATAAATTACCCTTTTGGACAAGTTGAAACACGCCTATACGAAGGTATAGACTCCGTTTCAGCCATTACAAGAAAGGTGGGGCAAATGGACATAAACCTGAACACGATGAACCTGAAGGAGCTGAAAGAGCTTCAGGCGCAGGTCACGCGCGCCATTGCAAGTTTCGAGGATCGCCGGAAAAAGGCCGCTATCGCCGAGCTGGAGGAAAAGGCGCGCGAGCTGGGGTTCAGCTTTGCCGAACTGTCCCGGCTTGGCGGCGGCAAGGTCAAATCGGCCTCGTCGGCGAAATACGCCAACCCGGCCGACCCGTCGGATACCTGGACGGGCCGCGGCCGCAAGCCGCGCTGGTTCATCGAGGCGCTGGCGACGGGGCGCAAGCCCGAGGACATGGCGATCTGATCCGATACCCCTGACCGGCTCAGGCGATGCCGGACAGCCATGTGAGGAAGGCGCGCGCCGGGGCACGGGGAGGCCCCGGCGGCGTCACAACGAAATAGGCGGGCAGCCGGTCGCGGCTGTCATGCAGGATGCGCAGACGCCCCTCGCGCGCGTCATCCTCCAGCAGCGCCGCACTTTCCACGACCAGGCCCAGGCCCTGCCGTGCGGCGGACACCGCCAGCGCCTCGTCCGAAATCTCGGTGACCGACAGCCGCGCGAGATCGAGGCCAAGGCTTTCCAGATAACGGTCCTGCTCCGGCCAGTTGCGCGTCAGGATCCAGTCCATCCCCGCCATCTCCTCCAGGCTGACGCTCTCGCGTGCGCCCACCAGCGACGGCGCACCCGCCACCACGAGCCGCGCCGAGGTCAGGAACCGCGCCGCCACACCCGGCCAGTCGCCGCTGCCGTATCGGATGGCAAGGTCCATCCCCTCGCGCCGCAGGTCCACCACGCGCGGGTCAGGATGCAGCGACAGGCCGATGTCAGGATGCCGGTTCCAGAAATCGCGCAGCCGCGGCATCAGCCACTGAGCGGCAAAGCTGGAGGTCAGCGTGATCCGCACCGGCCGGTCCGTGCCGCCCGCGCGCAGACCGTCCAGCCCGGTCTGGATCGCCCCGAACCCTTCGGCCAGCGCCGCCGCCAACCGCTCGCCCTCGGGCGACAGCGCCATGGCCCGCCCGTCCCGCGCAACCAGCGCCACGCCCAATTGTTCCTCAAGTGCGCGCACCTGCTGCGCCACGGCGGCATGGGTGACATTCAGCCCCCGCGCCGCCGCCGAAAACCCGCCCCCCTGCGCCACGGCCTGAAACGCGCGCAGCGCGGTCAGCGGGGGCATCCTGCGCCAGTCGATCACCATATGATAGCCTGCCTTACAGTTGCAAACTATTCCTGACTCGGTTCGCCGCTGTTTTCAAGTTATCACAGCATCATCGCATCCCGGAAAGGAGCCATGAAATGTTGCACATCCTCGCCAACGCCCTGATGATCGCCACCCGGCTGGACACGCCCCAGCGCCCCCGCAGCCCCGAGAGCCTGCGCCGTCAGGATGAGGAAAACCGCCGCCGCGCCTGGTCGCTGATCGGTGGGATCAGGTTCTGACCGTGCAGGCCGCAAGCAAGGCCGCATGCCGCGCAAGATAGTCCGCCCGCACCAGCGCGGGCGGACGCAACCTGATCACCAGCCCCCCGATCAGCGCCCGGTCCTGGCGGCCAAAGAACCGGTCCGCCTCGGCCGCCGTGAAGCCCGCGATCTGCACCGCCTCCAGCCAGGCCGACACCTTGTCCGCCGCCTTGATCGCCTTCTTGACAGCCACGGGCAGCACGGCGGGCAGGCCAAACCGCAGATGCACGGCCGCCCCCAGCCGCGCATCGAGTTCGCCATAGCCCGGCCCCACCGCCGCCTTCACCGGGCTGATCATGTCGCCGATCACATATTCCGGCGCGTCATGCAGCAGCGCCGCCAGCCGCCAGCACGCGGGCTGGGCGGGGTTCTGGCGGCCAAAGATATCCTCCACCAGCAGCGAATGCTCGGCCACCGAATAGGGCCAGTCGCCCCGCGTCTGCCCGTTCCAGCGCGCCACGAACGCCAGCCCATGCGCGATGTCCTCAACCTCGATGTCCATCGGCGTGGGGTCCAGCAGGTCAAGCCTGCGGCCCGACAGCATCCGTTGCCAGGCGCGGGGCTGTTTCGTCATGGCAGATGCACGGTGGTATCGGTGGGGAAGCGGTCCAGATAGCGCAAGAGCTGCCCGCGCCGCTGCACATGCCGCAACCCGTTGACGAACCACCACCACCCAGAGCGCATCCGGGGCGGCACCCGTGGTTCGGCCCGCGGCACGTCGGGAAAGTAAGCGGACAAGAATGCCGCATAGGCCTTGCGATATCCCATCGCCATGCAGGCCTTGCCGGACTCTCGCCATGGCTTGAGCGGAGTTATGAAATGGACGATGTTGGCGGCGACGATCATGTCATAGAACGGGCGAGCCAGATACCACTGCCAGTTCCACACCGGGCTCAGTTCTGCCCAGGCGCCGTGCAGGCAGACGTTCAGCAGCGACTGGTCATGTGAGGCAAAAAGGTGCCCCTTCTCCCGACCCAGCGCCAATGCCCGCCGACACACATCCGCTGCCAGAAAAGCAGGAATGTCGATCAGCATCACACCAGAATTGAAATAGTCCCCGCCTTCCAGCCCTGCCGCGCCAAATTCAGGGGGTGGGCGCGCGGATGGCCGCCACATCAACTGGTCGCGCACAGCCCCCACGCAAAGTCCACCAAGGTCTGCATCCATCAGCGCGCCAAAATCTCCTCCACTCACAAAGATGTCGGCGTCCAGATACAGGATGCGGTCATAATCGCCCTCCAGAAGCTCCGGCATGACAAGCCGCACATAGGCTTCCGCCCCCAACCGCGTGTCGGTCTGTTGCCCGACGGCAAAATCCCCAACGTCAATCTGCACCAGCCGCAGACCCAGATCCCGCAACCCCTCCGGCAGGACCAGGGGTTCCGTCGAGGCGATGCAGATGTCGAAATCCCGTCGCCCCGGCAGCAGCGCGATCTGGCGCGCGGCGAAGGCGCCATAGGGCAACCATGCCGCGTTCAAGCAGAACACGACCGCCCGCCGATGCGCCGCTGCCCCGGTCTGTGCCACGATGCGCATTTACGCCCCCCGCATGTCCCGGCGTGGCAAAGTTGCCGAGCGCCGCATCCCGTGCTACCTGCCCGCCCAGAAATGACCGTGTCAAGGAGTGGACGGGATGCCGATGGACTATGCCGTTAGGGATATCGCGCTTGCCGAGTTCGGCCGCAAGGAACTGGTGATCGCCGAAACCGAAATGCCCGGCCTGATCGCCTGCCGCGAGGAATTCGGCACCGCCAAGCCGCTCACCGGCGCGCGCATCGCGGGCAGCCTGCACATGACCATCCAGACCGGCGTGCTGATCGAAACGCTGGTGGCGCTGGGCGCCGATGTGCGCTGGGCGTCGTGCAACATCTTCTCCACCCAGGACCACGCCGCCGCCGCCATCGCGGCCTCCGGCGTGCCGGTGTTCGCGCACAAGGGCGAGAGCCTGGAGGAATACTGGACCTTCACCGACCGCATCTTCCAGTTCGGCGGCGAGGGCGGCACCTGCAACATGATCCTGGACGATGGCGGGGATGCCACGCTCTACATCCTCATGGGCGCGCGGGTCGAGGCGGGCGAGACCGACCTGATCGCCGTGCCCACCAGCGATGAAGAGGTCTGCCTCTTCAACCAGATCCGCAAGCGTCTTGCCGCCTCCCCCGGCTGGTTCACCAAGCAGCGCGACGCGATCCGCGGCGTGTCCGAGGAAACCACCACCGGCGTCCACCGCCTTTATGACCTGCACAAGAAGGGCCTCCTGCCCTTTCCCGCGATCAACGTGAACGACAGCGTCACCAAGTCGAAATTCGACAACAAATACGGCTGCAAGGAATCGCTGGTGGACGGCATCCGCCGCGCCACCGACACGATGATGGCGGGCAAGGTCGCCGTGGTCTGCGGCTATGGCGACGTGGGCAAGGGGTCCGCCGCCTCGCTCCAGGGCGCGGGCGCGCGCGTGAAGGTGACCGAGGTCGATCCCATCTGCGCCCTCCAGGCCGCGATGGACGGGTTCGAGGTGGTCCTCTTGGAGGATGTGGTCGATACCGCCGACATCTTCATCACCACCACTGGCAACAAGGACGTGATCCGCATCGAGCACATGCGCGCGATGAAGGACATGGCCATCGTCGGCAACATCGGCCACTTCGACAACGAGATCCAGGTGGCCGCGCTCAAGAACCATAAATGGACCAACATCAAGGACCAGGTGGACATGATCGAGATGCCCTCGGGCAACCGCATCATCCTTCTGTCCGAAGGGCGGCTTTTGAACCTCGGCAATGCCACCGGCCACCCCAGCTTCGTGATGTCCGCCAGCTTCACCAACCAGGTGCTGGCCCAGATCGAGCTCTGGACCAAGGGCGACAGCTACAAGGCCGGCGTCTATGTCCTGCCAAAGGCGCTGGATGAAAAGGTCGCGCGCCTGCACCTGAAGAAAATCGGCGTGAAACTGACCCAGCTGCGCGCCGACCAGGCCGAATACATCGGCGTCGCCCCCGAAGGCCCGTTCAAAAGCGAGCATTACCGCTACTGACCGGCGCCTGCGCCGTTGCAATCGTGTCAACAGGGGGAAGGGCCGCGCGCCCCTCCCCCTGATTTATGTTTGTTTGGCTGCAACCCCTGTCCTAAGGTCCGCGTCACCTCCGCTGCGGCGGTGCGACGGTTAAATAAGGGATATTCAGCCGATGAGCAAGCGTGACGAAAAGATTGCCAAATACGCCGACGATCTGCGCAACAAGTGCAAGATGGATCCCGACATGGCCCTGCTGACCAAGGTCACCATCGGCTGCGGCCCCAGCATCTACAACGCCGACAGCGAGACCGTGGCCGCCTCCGACCCGGCCGAACTGGCGCGGGTCAAGACCAACTTCCTGATGAAGAAACTCGGCCTGCCCGATGGCCCCGCGCTGGATGCGGCCATCGCCGCCGTGGTCGAAACCTATGGCAAGTCCGAACGCAACAAGCATCGCGCGGTGGTCTATTACATGCTGACCAAGCATTTCGGCAAAGAGGCCGTCTACGGCTGACCCCGCCACGGGATCGGCGCGGCTTGCCATTCCCCCCGGCCCGCGCAACTGTGCGCGCGTCCCTGGAAACACCCGCATGTCCGCCGATCCCCAAGCATCCGCCCTGCCTGAACCCCACGCCCAGCCCGCTGCGGAAACAACGGTCGTGCCGGTCATCCTTGCGGTGTCGGCGGGGCATTTCCTGAACGATCTGATGCAGTCGCTGATCCCGGCGGTCTATCCGATGATCAAGGATAATCTGGCGCTCAGCTTTGCGCAGATCGGGGTGATCACGCTGGTATTCCAGGGCACCGCCTCGATCCTGCAACCCCTCGTGGGTCTTTACACCGACCGACGGCCCCTGCCCTGGGCGCTGACGGCGGGCATGGCCTCCACCGGGGCGGGGCTGGTGGCGCTGGCCCATGCGGGCAGTTTCGCGGTCGTCCTGCTGGCGGTGGCGCTGATCGGGCTGGGCTCGGCGGTGTTTCACCCCGAATCCTCGCGCATCGCGCGACTGGCCTCGGGGATGCGGCCCGGCTTTGCGCAATCGGTGTTCCAGGTGGGCGGCAATGCCGGATCGGCCGTGGGGCCGCTGGCGGCAGCCTTCGTCGTGCTGGACCGGGGTCAGGTCTCGATCGAATGGTTCGCGGTGGTTGCGCTGGTGGGCATGGCGCTCCTCTGGTCGGTGGGGCGATGGTATGTGGCGGTGGGGGCGGGCCGTGCCGTGGCGCGAAAGGCGCGTGCACGGGCCACCGGATCGCTGCCGCCGGGCCAGGTGCGGCTGGCGATGGCGCTGTTGATCCTGCTGATGTTTTCCAAATTCGTCTGGTCGGTGTCCTTCTCCAGCTACTACACCTTCTATCTGATCGAACGTTTCGGCCTGTCGGTCGGGGCCTCGCAGATCGGGTTGTTCGTGTTTCTGGCCGCCGTGGCGGTTGGAACCTATGCCGGGGGGCCCATCGGGGATCGCATCGGGCGGCGGCGGGTGATCCTGTGGTCGATCCTGGGCATCCTGCCCCTGTCGCTCGCGGTGCCATGGCTGCCGCTTGCGGGTGCCGTGGTGGCAAGCGGGCTGGCCGGCATGGTGCTGGCCTCGGCCTTTCCGGCCATGGTGGTCTATGCGCAGGACCTGATGCCGCAGCATACCGGGATGGTGGCGGGGCTCTTGTTCGGCCTGGCCTTCGGGCTGGCGGCCATCGGGGCGGCGGTGCTGGGGGTGGTGGCCGACGCGCTGGGGATCGAGGCGGTGTTCCGCATCTGCTCGGTCCTGCCGGCGCTGGGGCTGGTCGCGGTGCTGCTGCCCGATCCGCGCGGCTGACCGTGCGCAATCGCGACAAATGCCACGCACTTGCCGCTTTGGTCGCGGCGGCGGTTGCGGTAATGTCCAACTCTAAGGCAGCAAGCCCGGGACCTTTTTCAGAACACGTGCGGTGCTAGGGGAGCACGTGGGGTGGTGAAGGGTCCCGTAGGGGTGCGGGGCCCTTCATTTTTTCGCACCCGTCTGTCGCGGTGCGGCGCTCAAAGTCCTAACGAAAGATGAACAGCGCAGGGTCAAGCCCTTGAAATCCTTGGTGTTGGAATCTGTCCCACCATGGGACGCGCCGTCAGGGGTCAACACCCCCCATCCCGCAAACGATCCGCCACTCCTCGTCTGAAACAGGCTGCACCGACAGCCGGGTGTTGTTCACCAGCACCATCCCCTCCAGCCCCGGCTGCACCTTGCAGGCCTCCAGCGTGACCGGCCGCAGGAAGGGCCGCACCGCCCGGATCCAGACGCAATCCCAGCGCGCATCGTCCGTGGTGCTGTCGGGCGTGCTTTCCCGGCAGACCTCGACGATGCCCACCACCTCTTTCCCGATGTTGGAGTGATAGAAGAACCCGAGGTCCCCCAGCTTCATCGCCCGCATGTTGTTGCGCGCCTGATAGTTGCGCACCCCATGCCACTCCTCGCCCACATTCCCCTTGGCGACCTGATGATCCCACCCCCAGACATCGGGCTCGGACTTGAACAGCCAGCGGTTCATCCGATCACCTTCTTCCATTCCCGCAGCTCCACCCGCGCGAACAGCCCCGCCCGCGCATAGGGGTCGGCCTCGGCCCAGGCCCGCGCGGCGGTCATGTCGGGCACCTCCAGCACGATCAGACTGCCGCACATCGCGCCCGCGTCATCCAGGAACGGCCCCGCCATCTCCACCACCCCCGACGCCTCGATATGGGCCAGATGGGCGGCGCGGTTGTCCAGCCGGGTTTGCAGGGCACCGGGATGGTCGGTGCAGATCAGGGCCACGCGCATCGGGTCACTCCGGTTTCAGGGGTCGGGCAAGCAGGTTCTCCACCGCTTCCGCCACGGTGACAAGCCCCCGGCACAGCGCCGCCACCGCCGCCGTCACCGGCATATCGATCCCCGCCGCCGCCGAAATCGCCGCCACCGCCTCCGCGGTCGCCACACCCTCCACCGTCACCGCCGGATCGACCGCCTCGCCCCGCGCCAGCGCCAGACCGTGGCGAAAGTTGCGCGACTGCGGCGCGGTGCAGGTCAGCACCAGATCGCCAAAGCCAGACAGGCCCGCCAGCGTTTCGGCCCGTGCGCCCTGCGCGAGGGCGAACCGCATCATCTCGCCGTAGCCGCGCGTCATCAGCGCCGCGCGGGCACTGTCGCCCAGACCCGCCCCGATCACCGCCCCGGCGGCAATCGCCACCACATTCTTCAGCGCCCCGCCCAGTTCTGCCCCTGTGACATCCGTGCTGCGATAAAGCCGCAGGCCGGGCGTCGAAAGCTGCCGCTGCAGCGCCGCCCCCGCCGCATCGTCGGCGCAGGCGAGGGTCAGCGCCGTGGGCATGCCCCGCGCGATGTCGGCGGCAAAGCCGGGGCCGGTCAGCACCGCGACCACCGAGCCGGGGCAGGCGCCCCCGATCACCGCTGTGGGGCCGCGCCCGCTGGCCAGATCGACCCCCTTGCAGCAGGCCACCAGCGCGCGGCCCCGCAGCGCCGCGCCGTGTTCCGCCAGAAACCCCGACAGCGCCTGCATCGGCACCGCGATCAGCAGCGTGTCTGCCATGACCGTGCCGAGGTCCGTGGTGCACGTCACCGCTTGGGGCAGCGTGCCCGGCTGCACCGCCCCCCTGCGACCCCAGAGCGTGACCGGCCCCATCTGCCCCAGCGCCACCGCCAGCGCCGTGCCGAACGCGCCCGCCCCCAGCACCGCGATGCCCGTCATCCGCCCATCTCCACGATCAGGTTGCCGTCGCCGTCCTGCGTGGCACGGTCGCCCGGAGGGATCAGGATGGTGGTGTCCATCTGCTCGACCACCGCGGGGCCGTGCAGCACCGCATCGGAGGGCAAGTGGTCGCGCCAATAGACGGGCGTGTCCTGCCAGCCGTCCCACCAGACGCGGCGGCGGCCGGTGCGCGCATCCTCCAGCGTGGCGCGCCGGTCGGCGGGGTCGATCAGGCGCGACAGGTCCATGTCGGGGCGGTGGCCGACAACGGCGGTGCAGAGGTTCACCAAGGTCGCCCGGATCTCGGGCAGGGCCACGCGGAAGCGGGCGTGATAGGCGACCTCGAACCGCGCTTGCAGGTCGGCGCGGGTGGGCGGGCCTTCGGGCAGGACCACGCGCAAAAGGTGGGTCTGGCCGATGAACTGCATCTCGGCCACGCGGTGCAGGGTGATCCCGGTCAACGCGATCCCGGCTGCGGCGATGCGGGCGCGCCCTTCGGTTTCCTGCGCGGCGAGGATCGCGGCCACGCCCTCCATCTCGGCGCTGTCCAGCGGCTGGTTCAGCGTGCGCACGAAATCCTGCCGCAGGTCGGCGCAGACGCAACCCAGCGCATTGGTCAGCCCGGGGCGCGCGGGGATCAGCACGCGCGGGATCGCCAGCTCTCGCGCCAGCGCGCAGGCGTGGAGCGGCCCCGCGCCCCCGAACGCGAACAGCGCGAAGTCGCGCGGGTCCGCCCCCATCGAGACCGAGACCATGCGCACCGCGCCCGCCATGTGGATGTTGCCCAGCCGGATCACCGCCGCTGCCGCCGCCTCGGGCGCAAGGCCAAGGGGTTCGCCCAGCCGGGCAAAGGCCGCGCGCACGCCCCCCGCACCCGCGCCGAACCGGTCGGGCGGCAGGCGGCCCAGCAGCAGGTTCGCGTCGGATATGGTGGGCTCGGTCCCGCCCCGGCCATAGCAGATCGGGCCGGGAATGGAGCCCGCGCTTTCGGGCCCGACGCGCAGCAGGCCCCCGCCGTCGATCCGCGCGATGGACCCGCCGCCGGCGCCCAGCGTGCGCACATCGACCATGGGCACATGGACGGGCATGGCATATTCCACCTCGATCTCGCTGGACACCGGGGCCACGCCGCCCCGGATCAGCGCGACGTCGGTGCTGGTGCCGCCCATGTCATAGGTGATGAGGTCGGTCATCCCTGCGCGCCGCCCCGTGGCGATGGCCGCCATCACGCCCGAGGCGGGGCCGGACATCACGGTTTTCACCGCCTCGGCGGCCACTGCGCGCGCCGCCACCATGCCGCCGTTGCCGTTCATCACCAGAAGGTCGTTGCGGTAGCCGCGCGCCGCCAGCGCATCGGCCAGCCGCGTGACATAGCGCTCCAGCAAGGGCTGCACCGCCGCGTTCACCGCCGCTGTGACCCCGCGTTCGTATTCGCGGCTTTCGGACAGGAGGCTGTGGCCCGCCGTGACGTAGGGCGTGGGCCAGACCTCGCGCGCGATGGCCACCGCGCGTGCCTCATGCGCGGGATTGGCGTAGCTGTGCAGGAAATGGATCACCAGGCTTTCGCAGCCCGCCGCGATCAGTTGGGCCAGCGCGGCGCGCAGGGCGGGTTCGTCCAGCGGGGTCAGGACGCGGCCCCGGGCATCCAACCGCTCGGGCACCTCCAGCCGCAGGTCGCGCGGGATGATCGGCGTGAAGCGGCCCGTCATCCCATAGGGGTGGGGCCGGGTGCGGCGGCCCAGTTCCAGCACGTCGCGGAACCCTGCGGTGGTGACAAGACCGGTGCGCGCCAGCTTGCGTTCCAGCACCGCGTTGGTGGTGGTTGTGGTGCCGTGCACGATCAGCCCGATGTCCGCCAGCGCCGCCCCCGCCGCGTCGAAGGCCGCAAGCACGCCCGGCGCCTGCCCGCCCGCGGCGGGGTCGAGCGTGGTGGGCACCTTGGCCAGCCGCACCGCGCCCGTGGCGGGATCGAGGATCACCAGGTCGGTGAAGGTGCCGCCGACATCGGCGCCCGCGACGAGATGGGTCATCGCCCTGCCCCAGCCCCGGGGCGCTGCCCCGGGCCCCGGGATATTTGGGCCAAGATGAAAGACAGGGGCATGTCACACTCCGACATGGGCGGCGAAGGCGGGATGGGCGCGGGTGAGGGCGGCGGCGGGGTGGGTTTCGGCAATCGTGCCATGCGACATGAAGGCGATGGTGTCGGCGAGGGCGAGGGCAGCCTCGACGCGCTGTTCGACGAGGACGGTGGCGACACTGGTGGATTTGAGCGCCTGCAGCGTGTCGCGGATGAGCGTGATCATCGAGGGCTGGAGGCCTTCGGTCGGTTCGTCGAGGAGGAGGACGGCGGGTTCGAGGCAGAGCGCGCGGGCGATGGCGAGCATCTGCTGCTCACCTCCGGACAGGGTGCGCGCGGGCTGGTCCAGGCGTTCGCGCAGACGGGGGAAGAGGCTGAGCACATGCGCGCGCGTGGCGGGGCCGCGGTTGCGGGTCATCAGGCCGATCTGGATGTTTTCGGCCACCGTCAGGGCGGGAAAGAGGCGGCGGCCCTGGGGGACGTAGCCGATGCCATGGCGCGGCACCTCATGTGCGGGGAGACGGTCGAGCCGGGTGTCGCCCAGCCGGATGGTGCCGGCGCTGGCGGGGGTCAGGCCCATTATCGTGCGCAAAAGGGTGGTCTTGCCCGCGCCGTTGCGGCCCATCAGGCAGGTCACCTGTCCGGGCTGCGCCATCAGGGTGACGCCTTCCAGCACGCGAACGGGGCCATAGCCCGCATGCACCCCCTCAAGCCGTAGCATCGGGTCCCCCCAGATAGGCGGCCTGCACCGCCGCGTCCGCCCGGATGCCGGCCGGGCTGCCGCGCGCCAGCACCTGGCCGAAGTTCAGCACCGTGATGTAGTCGGCCAGGTCCATCACCACGTCCATGTTGTGCTCGATCAGGAGGATGGTCGTTGCGGGCACCAGGCTGCGCACCAGCGACTTGAACCCCTCGATCTCGCCCGCCGCAAGGCCCTGCGTGGGCTCGTCGAGGATCAGCACGCGAGGAGAAAGTGCCAGACCCATCGCGATTTCCAGAAGCCGCTGATGGCCGTAGCTGAGTGCGCCCGCGGGTTGTTCGGCGCGGTCCTGCAGCCCGAGGCGGGCCAGCGCGGCCATCGTCGCCGCGCGCAGGTCGGCGGGCGAGCCCTGCTGCACGGCCAGGGCCAGGTTGTCGAACAGCGTCAGCCCGGGATAGATCGAGGTGATCTGGAACGTATAGGCGATGCCTGCCTTCACGCGGGCATGGGCGGGTAGGCGCGTGATGTCGCGCCCCGCAAGGCGGATCGTTCCCGCCTGCGCCGCCACCCGCCCGCAGAGGAGCGAGACAAAGGTGGTCTTGCCCGCGCCATTTGGGCCGATCAGGGCGTGGATCTCGCCTGCCTCCAGATCGAAATCCACGCCGTCCACCGCCCGCAGACCGCCGAAATGGCGGGTCAGGCCGCGCGCTTCGATCAGGGCAGCCATCGCAGCCCCCGGTCGCGCAGGGTGCCGAGGATGCCCTTGGGGGCAAAGAGCACCAGCACCAGCAGGGCGCCCCCGACAACCGCCAGATGCGCCGTGGTGACGGAGGACGAAAGATCAATCAGGTAGAACATCACCAGCGCGCCCAGGAACGGCCCAAGCACCGTGCCCGCCCCGCCCAAGAGGACATAGAGCAAGGGCAGGATCGAATACTGGATCGCGGCGAAACTCGCCCCCACATAGCCGAACAGCACTGCATATGCCGCCCCCGCCGCCCCGGCGTAAAGGCCCGAGAGCACCAGCGCCGCCAGCTTTACCCGGAACGGATCGTATCCCAGCATGCGCGAGCGTTCCTCATTCTCACGCATCGCCACCATGCTGCGGCCAAAGGCCGAGCGGGTCAGCGCCAGATGCGCCAGTAGCGCTGCAGAGAACAGCACCAGCGCCGCCATGTAGCGCGTGGTATCCGACGACAGGTCCAAGGGCCCGATGGCGCGGGCGGCGCGTTCAATCACAAAGCCCTCATCCCCCCGCGTGACCGCACCGAAGTAGAGGATGGTCAGGTATCCTGCCTGCGCAAACATCAGCGTGACGATCATGAAGGACACGCCTTGTGTACGCAGCGCCAAGAGGCCCACAACAGCGGCCACCACCCCGCCCGCCAGGCAGCCCAGCACAAGGGCCGGCCCCGCGGGCACCCCCGCCATCTGCACCATCAGGCCCGTCGCATACATGCCCGCCCCGAAGAACAGCGCATGCCCCAGGCTCAGCAATCCCGTGTAACCAAAGGCGATGTTGTAGCCCATGGCAAACACCGCCAGCACCATGATCCGCGCGATGCTGGTGTGATGATAGGGCGGCAGCACCGCCTGTGCTGCAAACAAGACCGCGATCACCGCCAGATGCAGCGCCCAGGCACGGCTCATGCCCGTTCCCCGAACAGTCCCTGCGGGCGGAACACCAGCACCAGGGCTACAAACAGCGTGGCGATGATCTTGGCAAGCGTGGGCGAGAAAAAGACCGAGATCACGCCATCCGACAGCCCGATCACCACCGCCGCCACCAGCGTGCCGCGCAAGGACCCCAGCCCGCCGATGATCACCACGATGAACGACAACAGCAGCGGATCATGCCCCATCAGGTAATGCGCCTGGCTGATCGGCACGATCAGCACCGCCGCCACCGCCGCCAGCCCGGCCCCCAGCGCAAAGACCATCGCATAGACCCGCCCGGTGTCGATGCCAAAGGCGCGCGCCGTCTCGGCATCCATCTGCGTGGCGCGCATCACCAGCCCCGCGCGCGACCGCGCCATGAACAGCCAGACGCCCACCAGGATCGCCACCGCCGCAACCACCACCGCCACCTTGTATCCGGAATAGCCGAACCACGGCAGCTGCAGCCGCCAGACAAACGGCGCCGCCACGGGGCGCGCGTCGGGGCCATAGCCCGACAGCGCCGCCTGCTGCAGGATGTAGGACAGCCCGATCGTGGCCACGATCACGGCCTCTGGCTCGTACCGCAGCCGCCGCAGCACGCCCCGGTCCGCCAGCGCCGCCACTGCGGCGACGAACAGCGGGCACAGCACCAGTGCCGCCGCAAAGGCCACCCAGGCCGGCCCTGGCAGCCACTGGGTCACGAACCAGGCCGACACCGCGCCCAGCATGAAAAACTCGCCATGCGCCACGTTCACCACGCGCATGACGCCGAACACCAGGCTCAAACCCACGGCGGTCAGCGCCAGCACAGCCGCCATGACCGTGCCTTCCATGACGGCCAACAAGAGGTAGGGCCCGAAATCCAACGCCCGGCCCTACGTCTTCTTCTGTCTGCAAATATCCCGGGGGTGAGGCGCGTCAGCGCCGAGGGGGCAGCGCCCCCTTCCCCCGGTCCGACCGGGCGCCACGCGCGATGCCCCTGTCAGAACGACATCGTCGTATAGTCCACCGCATCAGGATACATCGTCTCCTCGATGCTGGTGGTGTGTACGCGCATCAGCTTGCCGCCCTCCACCCGGCTGATGAACTGGTGCCCGAAAACCTGGTGGGTCTTGCCGTTGAAGATCTTGTCGCCCTGCGGATGCTCGCGGCTGGCGGGCATGGATGTCATCGCCTCCAGCGCCTCGACGAATTTCTGCCGGTCGGCGATCCCCTGATAGCCCGCGGCCTCCATCCCCGCCTTGATGATGAAAAGCGTCTCCCAGCAGCTGAACATATGCGCATAGGTGGACACGTCGCGCGCGTCCGACACCGATGCGCCGTTGTCGTCCACCCCCACGGCGGCGCGATAGAATGTCTCATGCGCGCTGGCATCTGCCTGCTTCACGCGGGTATGCCCTTCCCAGAAATGCGTGCCCTCCAGGAATTCCAGGCCCGGCGTGGCGATGTCCACCGCCTCCAGGCTGTCGATGAAGCCGAAGATCTGCGGCCGCGCGCCCGATCCATAGAACTCGCCCAGTTCCTTGACGAAGGTCAGCACGGCCGGGCCCACCATCACATGATACAGCACCTCGGTGTCGCGCGGGATCTGCGGCAGATAGCGGGTAAAGCTGGTCTCGGTGGGCGGGATCGCGATCTGCTTGATCACCTCGCCGCCGCCTGCCGCCACGGCGGCGCTGAAATAGTCGCGGTGGTCGTGGCCGAAGGCATAGTCGGGATAGACCATCGTCACCTTTTTCCCGAGGTTCGCCAGCACCCATGGCGCCATAGACGACACCTGCGCGCGCACATCCGTGATGCCGGGCTGCAGCGTCCAGCGATTGAGCTTTCCGCTCGCCACATGGAACCCTTCCGAACACACCAGATAGGGCACGCGCAACTCGCCCGCACGGGGGGCCGACCCGATCACCACATGGCTGAACAGCGGACCAAAGATCACGTCGCAGCCTGCTTGGCTGGCCAGCTTTTCCACCACCTCCGACCCGCGCTTGGGGTCGGTTCCGTCATCCTCGAACACCACCTCGACGGGGCGCCCGTTGATCCCGCCACCCTCGTTCAGCACCTTCAGCGCGGCCTGCGTGGTGCGTTCATACCAGCGGCCATAGGCGGCGCCGATGCCAGTACGGTGCAGCTGGAACCCCAGCTTGATCGGCGCCGAGGACTGCGCCTGCAGAAAGCCGGGAAATGCCAGCGCCGAGGCACCGGCGGCCATGCCGGCCAAAAGACGGCGACGGGGAAGGGCAAGGGGGGTGGTCATGTCGTCACTCCGCTGTTGGGGTGGCCGGGGGGTTTGACTGCGCGTCCCGATCCGTTCTCATTGCGCTTTTGGCGAAAAGAATGTGTGTGTCCAAACTGGTTGTCCACGATTCTTACACGCCCGTCGGCGACGCGAGCAACCACAGCCCCAGCACCGTATAACCCGTCATCAGCACTGTCAGCGGCAGATGAGCCACTGCCCGGACGCCGCGTCCCGCCAGATGCAGCGCCAGCACAACGGCCAACAGGTGCGCCCCCAGGATCGCGGCGAACTGCGCATTCCACACGGCGGTCATCGCCGCTGGATCGGCCAGCATGCCGAACCCCACATAGAACGGCTGCAGACCCAGCAGACTGTCGCCCCGAAACAGCGGATCGTTGATCGCGGCAAGTGCATATTGCCCCGTTGTCAGCAGCGTCACCAGATAATGCGCCCCGTGATACCCCGCCGCGATGGCGAGGAACGACAGCATGACCGGCCCCGCGGCCACTCGACGCCGACCCAACCGCCCCCCAAGCCACATCGCGCCCAGCACCGATACCGCGGTCAATGCCCAAACCGCCACGAGGCCCGCCGTATTCACCCCCTGCACCGCCGAGCGGCCGGTGAATTCCAGCGGGTTCTCCCCGATCAGTCCCATCCACCAGAACGTCTCATGCAGCCCGTCAAAGGTAAGGCCCGCCAGCACCAACGTCACAAAGGCAATAGCAGAAGGGGCCAGCGGCGGCAGCGTCAGCACCTGCGCACCGGGCCAGCCCACCATCATCCGCGCGCGCCCCTCTGACAGTTCCAGCCAGAACGGCGCGATCCGCGACAGCATGGTCAGATAGACCGTCAGGAACTCACCCTGATCCAGCCAGTCCTCCCCCTCCGCGACCGCGCAGGCCAGCATCAGGACAGAGTAGACCAGCACTGCACGGGCCAGAACCTCCGGGTCCTCCGGGGCAAGCGCGATCAGACCAAACCACAGGTACGCGAACATGCCAGCGACCGCAGGCCAATGCCCCATCCGCGCAAGGCCAATCCGTCCTGTCACTCCGAGGGCGCTCCGCACGAGCCGCGCAGGCCCCGTCCACGGATTGACCGCCCGCCACAGGTTGCCGAACACCACGGAGGCCAGGGGTAGCGCCACCCACACCCCGATCCAGACCGTGAGCGTCAGCAGGTTGTGCATCGGGTCGCGTGGCCCCACAAACCCTACCACGATGAGCGCCATCAGGCACAAGAATGACAACGTCGATGTCAGAACCACAGGCAGCAGGGCAGGGCGCTCCGTCACCATCACTGACCCAAGCCTCGGCATCTGATGCGCCGCCGCCAGCACAAGGCCCGTTGCCGCCACCGTTGCCCCCGCGCCCGCCATGTAATGCCCCGTGGGCAGCGTCAGCACGACCGAAGGCGGCAGCGCGCAGGCGAAACCTGCACCGGGCAACAGGCAAAGGGCGGTCGCCAGCCTCACCGCAACCCGTCCTCCCCTTTTACCTGCCAGGCCTCAAGGCCACCCATCCGCGAATGCACCCGCGGCCCCCGCGCCATGGCCAGCAGGAACACGATCTCGCCCGCCCGCGGGGCGTCGGGCACCGCCACGGTGACCGCATCGAAATGGCTGCGCACATAGGCGGCGTTGATATGGCCCAAAGGAACGTCCAGCGCCACGCCCATGCCCGCAACCTTCATCGCCGAGGGCACGATGGCCCTGCTCTCCCCCAGCCGCGCGCGCATCGCATAGCCGCCCGGCACATGCCAAAGGGCCCCATGCTCGGCCTCGCCCCCCTCGCCCACGATGGCGCCCTTGCCATAGCCGTCGATCCCCTCACGGCCTCCCAATGCCGCGATGAGCCGGTCGGTCAGAATCAGGCCGAGCGGCTTGAGCGCCTCCATCCCCGGCTGGACATCGGCATGGAAACGCCCGGCAAAGGGATTGCCGCAGACAGCGGCGATGGCCCCGCGCAGGCGTGGCGTGGCGGGTGGCGCGCCGCCCTCATGGCGGATCTCCTCAAGGGTCAGGACGATCTTGCGGAGGGGAAAGTCAGGCAGGTCGGTCAAGGGCTGTCTCCGCTGTCAGGGCACCGACAAGGCGCAGATCATCCTGCAGGAAGATCGCCGCCCCTGCAATCAGGCCCCGCGCCACCAGAGCCTCGGCATGCGCCGCCCCCCGGTCCAGCGCCCGCGCCACCTCGGAGCGGGTCAGTAGCCCGACCGCGACGGTCACCAACCGGTCGCCCAGATCGCTGTCGGCCTTGACCACGCGCGCGGGGCGCCGGGCGATGGCCGGGTGGCCGGGCAGATCGACGGCATTGGCGATCATGGTGGCCGCGGCATCGGCGCCAGCGGCGTTGGGCGCAAGGACGGTGGCGGCATCGGCGATCCCAAGGGACTGGCTGCGCCCCCGCCAGCCCGAGGTGGCGATGCCCCCCAGGCCGTCGCCCGCCCGCAGGGTGATCCGGTCGGGCAGACCGGCGCGCGCGGCGATGGCCGCCACAAGGCTCTGACCCGGCGCAAGATGCAGCGCGATATCCCCGCCATTGTTGACATAGGCCCGCATCACCCCGCCGCCCGCAACCATGGCCGTCAGCACGGCATCGGCCACGGCGCCTGCCACGGCAGCCATGGGGGTGATGAAGGCCGGGCGGTGCGGGGCGACCGCTTCTGCCATGGCGCGCGCGACTGCGCCGTGGACCGGCACGGGCGCGCCCGCGCGCAGCGCAGGCAATTCCGCGCAGAGTTCCGCGAGCAACCCCTGAAACCGCCCGGCCCCCCGCCGATAGGATGCGGCCGCGCCCGCACCCTCGGCCCACAGGAGCAGGTCGATCGGCCCCTCGTGCAGATGCAGCCTGTCGCCGTCCAGCCAGCGCGCCTGACCCCGGCCGCGCAGGGGGGCTGTCTGCTCCCCGCCGGCTGCGCCGCCTCCCCCCGAGGATATTTGTGCCACCAGGAAAGGCGAATTTGAGTCAAATTGTTCCTCTCCTTGACCTAAATACCCTCGGGGGGTGAGGCCGCAGGCCGAGGGGGGCAGACAGCCCCCCTGCGACGCCGGGGACAGGGTGCCGGTCATCGGGGCGGTTCCGCGCCGTGGATCAACCGCACGGCGGTGGGGTATTCCCCGCCCTCGTCCAGCGTCCGGGGCAGGCTGCGGATGGCATCGCCGTGGCCGCCCATCTCCAGATAGGCCGCGCGGGGCAGGGTGAATTCGAGGGGGGCCACAAGTGCGGGGGTGGGGACATGTCCGAAGGCGCCGCGCGGCAGGCGGGTGACATCGACCATGAAGGTGATCCCGCCGCCCGGCCAGACAAAGACCTCTGCCCCGCCCGCGGTCAGCCGGGTCTGCCCGGCCTGCACCGATTGCGTCAGCCTGACCGGATTGCGCGTCACGCCCGCGCGCAAGCTGCCCCCCGCGCCACCCATGAACAGCACCGTGCAGCGCGAGGGTTCGCAATTCTCGTCGATCAGGCGCACACTGGGCAGCAGGTGTTCGGGAAGCGGTTTCGGCGCGGGGCGCAGGTCGGCGTCGAGTTCGTAGTAGGCGAATTCCTCGCCGGTGGTGGAGACCATCAATAGGCGCAGGCCGGGACGCGCGCCCTTCTTCGGGTTCCAGTCGCCGAGGATGTCCAGCGGGTCGGTCAGCCGCGTGCCGCCCCAGCCCGGGCCCGGGTCCGACACCCGGAAATAGCGCCCGGGGGTGGAGCGGTGGCCCTTGATGCGGATGCCGGTCGGCTCCCACCCCAACACGCGGCCCGCCTGGTGTTCGGAGACGACGCCGGTGATGTGGTCATCGACCACCACCACCTCGTCCACCAGCCCGTGCCACTGGCTGGCGAACATCCCGATGGTGGCCGAGCCGCAGCCCACGCGCATCCGGTTCTCGGGGCGGCCGTCCACGATGGGGGCGGCCCCCGCCTGCACGGTGACGGTTGAACCGCCATCGATGGTCAGGCCCACCGCCTCCCCGTTGCAGAGCGCGAGGAGCGCCGCGCAGGTGGCGCGGCCTTCGGCCTTGGTGCCGCCGGTCAGGTGGTGCACCCCCCCCAGCGACAGCATCTGCGAGCCGTATTCGGCGGTGGTGACATGGCCGATCACCTCGCCCCCCGTGCGCACGGCGGCGGTTTCGGGGCCGAGGAAACGGTCGGTGTCGATCTTCACCTTGACGCCACAGTAGGAAAAGATCGCCTCGGTAACGACGGTGACCATGTCGGCCCCGTCGATCCGGCTGGCGACGATGAAGGGGGCGGGTTTGTAATCGGGATAGGTGGTGCCTGCACCGATGCCGGTGATGGTGGTATCGGCAGGGAAGGGATCACCATCCCAGGTTCGGGCCGCAAAGGGCACGATCCGGTCGCCCCGACCCGTCGCCCGGGTCAGCATCACCACGGGATCGGTGCGCGTGATGCGGCCGCCGGTATTTGCATAGCGGTCGCAGGCGCCGGTCTGGCCGGGGGCGATATAGCACATCACCGGGCAGGCATCGCAACGGATCTTGTCGCCGAGGCGGGTGGGGGGCTCTTCATCCATGGGCGTGGCGCGGCGGCGGGGCGGGGGGCTGTCTGCCCCCCGTGCCCCCCAAGGATATTTGGTCCATCGGGAAAGGCGGGCGGGTCATGGCGCGCCGTCCATGGCAGCGCGGATGCGGTGCGGCAGGGCGGGCAGGCGGCGGGGCAGGGCGCCCGTGGCATGGCGGATGGCGTTCAGGATGGCGGGGGCGGTGGGGATCAGCACATGCTCGCCCAGACCCCGCGCGCCAAAGGGCCCCTCGGGGTCGGGCACCTCGACCAGGATCGAGGTGACGGGGGGCACGTCGCCGATGGTGGGGATCAGGTAGTCATGCAGGTTCTCGGTGCGGCCGGGCAGGTATTCCTCCATCAGCGCAAGACCGATGCCCTGGGCGATGCCGCCCTCGATCTGGCCCTCGGCCAGGGTGGGGTTGATCGTGCGGCCAAGGTCATGCGCAGCGGTGATGTGCAAAAGGCGCGGCGTGCCCAGCACGGGATCGACCGCCAGTTCAACCATCTGCGCGCCAAAGCCGTAGAGCGCATAGGGCGCACCCTGCCCATCGGCATCGAGCGCCTGCGTCGGCGGGTCATAGCTGTGTTCGGCCGACAGCGCATAGCCGAGCGGATCGGAGGGCAAGGCGGCGAGGTCGAGGTGCCCCTCCTGCGCTCCCTCGCGGGCCGTGATGCAGGCGCCCTCCAGCCGCAGCCGCGCGCCCTCGCCCAGGTTCAGCCGCCGCAGCACCTCGGCCCGCAGTGCCGCGGCCGCCCACTGTGCGGCGCGGCCCGTGACAAAGGTCTGGCGGCTGGCAGAGGTCTTGCCCGCATCGGGGGTCAGTGCCGTGTCGGGCCCGATCAGGTCAAAGGCCGACAGCGGCAGCCCAAGCGCCTGCGCCGCGATCTGCGCGATCACCGTGTTCGACCCCTGCCCGATATCTGTGGCCCCCTGGTGCAGCACCACCCGTCCTCCATGCGACAGGCCGATGCGGATCGTGGACGGATTGGGCAGCGCCGTGTTCCCGCAGCCATACCAGCAGGAGGCCACCCCAACCCCCCTCAGCATCCCGCGCGCCGTCCCGGCCTCGGCCAGCGCACGGGTCCAATGGGGGCGCAGGGCCTCCAGACAGGCGGTGATGCCGGTCGAGCGCAGCACCTGCCCCGTCACGGTCGCATCGCCGTCGCGCAGCGCATTGCGCAGCCTGAACTCCAGCCGGTCGATCCCCGCCCGGTCGGCCAGGATGTCAAAGGCTGTTTCCTGCCAGATCGCCGCCTGGGGCACGCCGAACCCGCGGAAGGCCCCCGACACCGGGTTGTGCGTGTGGACCGCCCGCGCGCGCGCGCAGTAGGCCGGGATGCGGTAGGGCCCCGAAGCATGAACCGGCACGCGGTTGGCCACGGTCGGCCCCCAGCTGGCATAGGCCCCGGTATCGAACAGCCCCTCGAACGTCATCCCCACAATACGCCCCTCGGCATCGCAACCGATCTGCCCCGTCATCCGCGCCGGGTGCCGCTTGGTCGTGGAGGCCATGCTTTCGGCGCGCGAATAGGTCATGCGCGCGGGCCGCCCGGTTTTCAGCACCGCAAGGCCCAGCAGGGGTTGTAGGCTCAGGTCCAGCTTGGACCCGAACCCGCCACCCACGGCCGAGGGGATGATGCGCAGCCGGTCGGGTGGCAGGGCCAGAACCGCGGCGCAATCGTCGCGGTCCATCACCGGGGCCTGGGTGCAGGCGCGGATGACCAGAACATCGCCCTCCATCCAGGCTGCCCCCGCCTCGGGCTCGATATAGGCGTGCTCGACAAAGCCCGTCTCCATCTCATGCGCGACGCAATGCGCGGCGCAGGACAGCGCGCCCCCGACATCGCCGCGCATCACATGCCCCTGCACCAGCAGGTTGCCGGGGCGCGCGCCGTGCATCCGCGCCGCATCCGCAGCCTCGGCCGCCACGGGATCGGTCAGGGCGGGAAGGGGCTGCCAGTCCACGGGGAACCCGGTCATGTCCGGCGCCTGCCCGTCATCCTCAAAGGCCACGAGCGCCACCGCCTCGCCCCGGAACCAAGCGGGGCTTGGGGCCAGGGCGGGCTGATCGGCAAAGGGCGGGATGACACCAAACCGATTGACGCCCGGAATGTCGGTGGCGGTCCAGACCGCCACCACCCCGGGCCTGGCCGCCACCCACCCCGCCAGGTCGCCAAAGGCAAAGGCGGCATGGGGATGGGGGGACCGAACGGCCCGCAGCACCAGCCCGCCGGGTTTCCACACATCCGCCCCGAAGAGGTCGCCCGCCACCTTGGCGGCGCCGTCCAGCCGGATCACCCGCTGCCCAACAATATCGGCCTCTTGCTCCTCTTCTTTGTCCAAATACCCCGGGGGGGCCGCCGTCAGGCAGCGGGGGGCAGCGCCCCCCTGCGCGCCCGCCGCCATCACGGCGGCGATGATCTTGCGATAGCCGGTGCAGCGGCACAGAACGCCGCCCAGGGCCTGCTCCACCGCTGCCGCATCCGGGCTGGGCACCTCGCGCAACAGGGCCAGGGCTGCCATCAGCATGCCGGGTGTGCAGATGCCGCATTGCGCGGCGCCCTCGTCCAGAAAGGCCGCGCGCAGGCGCGCAAGCAGAGGGTCCTCCGCCTCGACCGTCTCGATGCGGCAGCCTGCGGCGCGGGCGGCGGGGGTGAGGCAGGCGCAGACCGGGGCGCCATCGATCAGCACGGTGCAGGCCCCGCAATCGCCCGCGTCGCAGCCGACCTTGGTGCCGGTCAGGCCTGCGGCGTCGCGCAGCACCTCGGACAGGCGGCGGCTGGGGGGGGCGGTCAGGGACAGGGTGCTGCCATTGACCGTCAGCTGCAGCGGAGGCGGCGCAGGAGGGGGGCTGCCTGCCCCCCTCGCCGCCTGCGGCGGCTCACCCCCCGAGGCTATTCGTGCCGTCGGGAGCGGGGAAAGGTCGGCTGTCATGTGGCCTCCCCTGCGATCTCCTCCACGGCCCGGCGCAAGAGCGCGCAGGCGGCGTGGGCGCGGTAGGCGGCGCTTGCGCGCGCGTCGTCCAGGGGGGAAAGGGCCGCGGCCACAACCGATGCGTCGATGCGGGATGCGGCACCAGCGGCCTGGGCACCTGTCAGCGCCGCCTCGACCGCAGGCAGGCGGCGTGCCACCGGCGAGGCGGCGCCGACCGCCAATGCGGCGTGAAGGACGCGGCCATCCCGGATGTCGAGCCGCACGGCGACCATGGTGATGGAGATCACCAGATAGGCGCGGGCCCCGAGTTTCAGAAACCGCGAACTGCCCGTCAGGCCGCTGTCGGGCAGGATCACGGCAGCCAGGATCTCGCCCGGAAGCCGCGCGGTGCGGCGGGGGCCCTGCAGGAAGTCGCAAAGCGGCATCCGGCGGGCGCCCTGCGGGCCGATCAGCTCCACCTCCGCGTCGCAGACCAGGAGCGGCGGCACGCCGTCGGCGGCGGGCGAGGCGTTGCACAGGTTGCCGCCCAGTGTGCCCGCTGTCTGGATCTGGCGGCCGCCCACCTCGCGCGCGGCCTGGGCAAGGGCGCCGAGCGCTGGGGGCAGGGGCGCGCGGGCGATCTCGGCCCAGGAGGTGCAGGCACCGACGCGCAGGCCGCCTGCGACACGGGCGATGCCGCGCAGACCGGGCAGGCCGGTGATGTCGAGGATCGGGCCGCCAAGGTCGGGGCCCGTTGTGGCGGGATAAAGATCGGTGCCGCCCGCCAGGATGCGCATCCCGTCCCCGGCGAGGTGGCCGAGAGCCTCTGCCATCGTGGCAGGACGGTGGAAGGCGGACATCCTGCGGCCTCCGTTTGCACGCAAACACTGACCCCCACACTCTGGGCCGCGGTCGGCGCGGCTGTCAACGCCGTTGCGCGCGAGACGTCGCACAGGTAACGGAGCGGGGTGACTGATCCCTTGGCCCCCGCGCTTCGGCCCTATGTGCTCGACGATCAGGTCGGATACATCCTGCGGCGTGCCACGCAGCGGCATCTGGCGATCTTTGCCCAGGCGATCCCCGAGGTGACGACCACCCAGTTCGCCGTGCTGGCGCGGCTCTGCGCCGAGGGGCCGATGAGCCAGAACCGGCTGGGCCGGTCCGTTGCGCTGGATGCGGCGACGGTGAAGGGCGTGGTGGACCGGTTGCGCAAGCAGGGCCTGGTGGACCGGCAGACCGACCCGGAGGACCGCCGCCGCCTGACCGTCGCCGTGACGGGGGCGGGACGGGCGCTGTTCGACCGGCGCTGGTCCGATGCGCTGGCGGTCAGCGACAGGTCGCTTGAGCCGCTGACACCGCCGGAGCGCGCGCTGTTTCTGGCGCTGCTGGCGCGGCTGGGCTGACCGCCCTCCGGCAGCGCTTTCGCGGGTGCGCGCGGGTGGCTAGACTGGTGCACCAGGGGGGGCGGCCATGGAGGGATCGCGGAGGATGACGCAGCGGCGGTCGGGCCTGGCCCTGATCGTGGCGCCGCTTCTGGCGGCGGTCCTGCTGGCGGGCTGGGTCGCGCATGGCGTGGCCCTGCGCCGTGCGCTGGATGATACCGCGCGGCGGGGGGACGGCACGCTGGACCTGGCCGTGGCCTCGCTGCGTGGACAGCTGCAACGGTTCGAGCGTCTGCCCGCCCTGATCGCGGCGCAGCCGCAGGTGCGCGCACTGGCCGCCGACCCGCTGAACCCCGCGACTGCTGGGGACACCAACGATTTCCTGCGGCGGATACAGGAGGGGTTGGGCGCCTCGGACGTCTATCTGATGGACCGGCAGGGCATCACACGGGCGGCATCCAACCACGCCACGCCGACCTCTTTCGTGGGCGGCAACTTTGCGTTTCGCCCCTATTTCACGGGGGCCATCGCGGGGGGCGAGGGGCGGTTCTATGCGCTGGGCACCACCAGCGGCAAGCGCGGCTATTACTTCGGCGCGCCCATCGAAGGGGCGGGTGGCGATGCGGCGGGTGTTCTGGTGTTCAAGATCGACCTTGACGCCATCGAAGAGGCCTGGGGCCGGGGCGAGGATGCGATCCTCGTGACCGACCCCGAGGGGGTGGTGTTCCTGTCCGGGCGTCCCGACTGGCGGTTCACGGCATTCCTGCCCCTGACCGAAGCTGCCGGTGCGATCCTGGCCGAGACGCGCCGCTATGCCGATGCGGCGCTGCGCCCCTTCCCCGCCACCGGGCAGGCCGATGATGCCGGGCACCGCGTGATCGCGGTCGAAGAGGGCGGCGCCGCCCGCCGCTATCTGATGCGCGAGGCTGCGATGCCCGAGGCCGACTGGGTGCTGCGCGTGCTGATCGACACCGCGCCTGCGCGGCGCGAGGCGGCGACGGTGGCGGGGTCGGTGGTGATGGCGCTGGCGCTGATCCTGCTGGGGGCGGCGGTGGCGCTGCAACGCCGGGCGCGGCTGCGCGAACGGCTGGTGATGCAGCAGGCCGCCCGCGCCGATCTGGAGCGGCGCGTGGAGGCGCGCACGCATGAGCTGGCTGGCGTCAACCGCCGTCTGGCCGCCGAGGTGGCGGAGCGGACAGCGGCCGAACAGGGCCTGCGGCAGGCGCAGGCCGATCTGGTGCAGGCCGGAAAGCTGGCGGCCCTCGGCCAGATGTCGGCGGCGCTGAGCCATGAGTTCAACCAGCCCCTGACCGCCGCGCGCACCTATGCCGACAATGCGCAGGTCCTGCTGGACCGGGGGCGCACCGAGGATGTCCGCCGGAACATCGGGCGGATCATGGACCTGATCGACCGGATGGCCACGATCAGCCGCCACCTGCGCAGCTTTGCGCGAAAGCCCGGGCAGAAGCTGGCCGCCGTGCGCCTGCCCGAGGTTGTCGAGGCCGCGCGCGAGATTGCCGAGTTGCGGCTGCGGGCGGCGGGGGCAGAGCTGGTGGTCGATCTCGCGCCCGACCTGCCGCTGGCGGTGGCGGGGCCGGTGCGGTTGCAACAGGTGCTGGTGAACCTGCTGACTAATGCCGCCGATGCGGTGGAGGGCGGAGCGGACCGGCGCATCCTGCTGACGGCCACGGCCACCGGGGCAGGCCTGCGCATCGCCATCCGCGACCACGGGCCGGGCGTACCCGCCGCCACCGCGCTGCGCATCTTCGATCCGTTCTTTTCCACCAAGGGGGTGGGCAGGGGTCTGGGCCTCGGCCTCTCCATTTCCTACAACATCGTCAAGGATTTTGGCGGTGACCTGACGCTGGTGACCCCCGAGGGCGGCGGGGCCGAGTTCCGCATCGACCTGCGCGCGGCCCCCTTGGAGGCCGCCGCATGACGCAGGCCCTGCGCATCCTTCTGGTGGATGACGAACCCGACCTGCGCGCCTCGACCGCGCAGGCGCTGGATCTGGCGGGGTTCGAGGTGGTGGAATTTGCCGCCGGCGACCGCGTGCCCGATTACGTCAGCTTCGGCTTTCCCGGCATCGTGCTGACCGACATCCGCATGCCCGGCATCGACGGGCTGACCCTGATGAACCGCGTGCATGAGATCGACCGCGACATCCCGGTGATCCTGGTCACCGGGCATGGCGACGTGCAGCTTGCGGTGCGGGCGATGCGCGAGGGGGCGCATGATTTCATCGAGAAACCCTTTGCCACGGGCCAGTTGGCCGAGATCGCGGCGCGTGCCATCGACTATCGCCGCCTCGTGCTGGAAAACCGCGTGCTGCGGGCGGCGGCAGGGCAGGCGGATGATCTGGAACAGCGCCTGATCGGGCGGTCGAACGCCATGGTGGACCTGCGCCGCCGCATCCGCACCCTTGGCCCGACCGAGGCCGATGTGCTGATCGTGGGCGAAACGGGGGCGGGCAAGGAGGTGGCGGCGCGGGCGCTGCATGACCTTTCGCCCCGCGCGCGCCGCCCCTTTGTCGCCATCGACTGCGCCGCCCTGCCTGCGCATCTGATCGAATCCGAGCTTTTCGGCCATGAGCAGGGCGCTTTTCCCGGCGCGATGCGGGCGCGGGCGGGCAAGTTCGAACATGCGCGGGGCGGCACGATCCTGCTGGATGACGTGGCCTCGATGCCGCTGGACCTGCAGGGCAAGCTCCTGCGCGCCATCGAGGACCGCACGATTACCCGGCTGGGGTCGAACGACACGCTGGCGCTGGATGTGCGGTTCCTGGCCACCAGCCGCATGGCTCTGGAGGATGAGGCGGCGGCGGGCCGGTTCCGGGCGGACCTGCTTTACCGGCTCAACGTGGTCACGCTGCGGGTGCCGCCGCTGTCGGCCCGGCGCGAGGATATCGCGCTGCTGTTCACGCGCCTTCTGTCCGAAGCCGCCGCGCGCCATCGCCAGGACGCGCCGCAGGTATCGCCCGCGCTGCTGGCGGCCCTCACGGGGCGCGACTGGCCCGGCAACGTGCGCGAGTTGCGCAACGCCGCCGACCGCTTCGCGCTGGGCCTCGGCGATCCGGGCGAGGCGGCGGCGGTGCCGCAGCGGCTGGCCGACCGAGTGGCGGATTTCGAGCGGCGCGAGATCGAGATGGCGCTGTCGGCCCATCGCGGCAGCCTGCGTCCGGTCTATGAGGCGCTGGGGCTGAGCCGCAAGACGCTCTGGGAAAAGATGCAGAAACACGGGCTGGATCGCAGCCAGTTCACCGAGGATGACGACGGCTGACCCCCACGCTAGGCCGCGCCTGCCCCCCGATCCCCACATTGCGGCCGCGCGATGTTACGGTTTCCACACATGCCTGTTCATGCTGCCCGCATTTCCGCGCATGCGGCCGCCAAGCCGGTTGATCCCATGGCGCATTCCTTGTCTGATGCAGGTTGGGACGGGGAGACCCCGGCCAAAGCATGTCCTTGGGAGGATAAAATGATCACGAAAACCATAGCCGCCGCTGCGGCCACGCTTGCCATTCTGGCGGGCGGCGCCGTCGCGCAGGACAAGACCGGCTGGCCGCGCGAAATGACCATCGGCACCGCCAGCCAGGGCGGCACCTATTTCGTCTATGGCAACGGCTTTGCCAGCTACATCTCCGAGGCGCTGGGCCTGAACTCGACCGGCGAAGTCACCGGCGGCCCCGTGCAGAACGTGACGCTGGTGGAGACCGGCGACCACCTGATGGGTCTGGTCACGATGGGCCCGGCCTATGACGCCTGGATCGGCAAGTCGGAACTGGCCCCGGGGCTGGAGCACAAGTCGATCCGCGCGCTGTTCCCGATGTATCAGACGCCGTTCCAGGTGATCACGCTGAAATCCAGCGGCATCAAGTCGGTGTCCGATCTCGCGGGCAAGCGGGTGGGCGTTGGCCCCGCAGGCGGCACCCCCGGCACCTACTGGCCGCAGTTCATGGCCGCGCTGGGTGTCAATGCCAACGTGTCGAACGCGGGCGCATCGGATGCGGTGGGCCAGTTGGGCGACGGCCTGATCGACGCCTTCGCCTTTGCCGCGGGCGTGCCGATCTCGGCCTTCGCGCAGATGGCGGCGGAAAAGGACGTGGTGATGTTCGGCTTCAACGACGCCGAACTGCCGAAGATCCTGGAGGCCTTCCCGGCCATGGCCCCGCTGACGATCCCCGCGGGCACCTATGCCGGGCATGACTATGACCAGCCGACCGTGGCCTTGTGGAACTTTGCCATCGCGCATCAGGACATGCCCGAGACGCTGGCCTATGAGATCACCAAACTGGCGATGGAGAACCCCGACCGGATGGTGACGATCCACGCCGCCGCCAAGGAAACGCTGCTGGAGAACTGGGACAAGAACACGTTCATGCCCTACCACGCGGGCGCGGTGCGGTATTTCACCGAAAAGGGCATTGCCCTGCCCGACAACCTGAAGTGATCCGGGCCGAAGTGATCCGGGTCTGACTGCGAAACAGCATCCGCCCCCGCTTCGGGGCGGATGCAACGATGGCGGCACGACGGGAGGGGAGAACCGGATGAACGCGCAGGCTGAGGAAAAGGGGCTTCTGGCAAAAGGTGTGGATGACGAGATCATCACCGCCAACCAGCGCGTGCCCGAGGGCATGGTGAAATGGGCGGTGGTGACGCTCTGTGTCCTCTACACGGCGTTCCACATCGGGGTGATGAACCTCTATCCGCTGGAAACCTGGACCTACCGGCTGATCCATGTGGGCGGCGGGCTGGCGATCGGGTTCCTTTTGTTTTCCTCCACCATCTTCGGCGCGGCGGGTGAGCCCGTGCGCGGCCTGCCCCGCACAACTTATCTGGCCGTCATGGCGCCGGGTGCCATCGGCATCCTGCTGGCGCTGGTGCAGGCCGTGGGGTTCTACCTGACGGGCGAGGGGGTCGGGCAGGCCTCGGCCAGGACGGCGATGGTCTGGTCCTTCGGCTATCCGCTGGTCGGCGGCATCGTCTGGCTGACGGTCATGGGCTGGCTGCTGCCCGACCGCGACCGGAGCCAGGTCGATCTGGCCGATGCGTTCCTCGCGGTCGCGGCCATCGTCGTGACGCTCTACATCATCTTCCACGCGCCTTTCCTGCGGCTGCGCGCGGGCACCGGGTTGGCCAAGGATGCCGACATGCTGGCCGCCATGGCGGGCGTCATCCTGATCCTGGAGATGACGCGCAGGCTTGCGGGCCTTGCATTGGTCATCATCGCGGGCATCTTCGTGGCCTATGCCTTTGTCGGCCCCTGGCTGCCGGGCATCCTGCAACACCGCGGCTACACGGTATCGCGGTTCTTCACCTACATCTACACGGATCAGGGCATCCTGGGCCCAACCACGGCCATCAGTTCCACCTACATCATCCTGTTCGTGGCCTTCGCGGCCTTCCTGCAGGCGTCCCGTGTGGGCGAATATTTCGTCAATTTCGCCTTCGCCGCGGCGGGGGACAAGCGGGGCGGACCGGCCAAGGTGGCGGTGTTCGGCTCGGGCCTGATGGGCATGATCAACGGCACCTCGGCGGGCAACGTGGTGGCCACGGGGTCGCTGACCATCCCCTTGATGAAACGCGTGGGCTATGCGCCGCAGACTGCCGCCTCGGTCGAGGCCGCGGCCTCATCCGGCGGGCAGATCCTGCCCCCCATCATGGGGGCCGGGGCCTTCATCATGTCCGAAATCACGGGCATCGCGTATGCCGACATTGTGGTGGCCGCGATCATCCCGGCGGTCCTCTACTTCCTGTCGGTCTATTTCATGGTGGACATCTACGCGCAGAAATTCGGCATGAAGGGCCTGCCGCGCGAGGAACTGCCGCAATTCGCCAAGCTGGCGAAACAGGTGTTCCTGTTCATCCCCATCATCATCCTGATCGGTGCCCTCTTCATAGGCTATTCGGTGATCCGGGCGGGCACGCTGGCGATGGCGGCGGCGGCGGTCGTCTCATGGCTCACGCCGCACAAGATGGGGCCGAAACAGATCCTTTACGCGCTGGAGATCGCCACGAAGATGAGCCTGCAGCTTGTCGCGGTCTGTGCGGCGGCGGGGATCATCGTGGGGGTGATCGCGCTCACGGGGATCGGCACGCGGTTCTCGTCGCTTCTGCTGGGGCTCGCGGACCAGAACCAGTTGATCGCGCTGTTCTTTGCGATGATCGTGGCGATCGTGCTGGGCATGGGGATGCCCACGACGGCAGCCTATGCGGTGGCGGCCTCGGTCATAGCGCCCGGGCTGGTGCAGATGGACATTCCGATGCTGACCGCGCACTTCTTCATCTTCTACTTCGCGGTCATGTCGGCGATCACGCCCCCCGTGGCGCTGGCCGCCTATGCCGGGGCCGCCATCGCGCAGTCCGACCCGATGAAAACCTCGGTGGAATCGTTCAAGATCGGCCTTGCGGCCTTTGTCGTGCCCTTCATGTTCTTCGCCTCGCCCGCGATGCTGATGCAGGGCGAATGGCCCGAAATCGCGCATGTGTTCATCTCGGCGGCCTTCGGCATCTTCCTTTTGTCCTCGGCGGTGCAGGGCTGGTTCTTCGGGCAGTTGCACATCGGGTTCCGCGCGCTTCTGGTCGCGGCGGCGCTGTCGATGATCTCGCAAGGCTGGCTGACCGATGCCATCGGCGTGGGTGTGGCGGTGATGATCTGGGCGCTGCAGCGCAAGCTGGTCACGCCGAAAACGCTGGTGCGGGGAAGGGCCGACTGACGACCCCTAAACCGGGGCCAGCAGGAGCCCCGCCGGTGCCCCGCCTTCGGGCGGGGCATGGTCGGTGACCATCAGGTCGATCCCCTCCAGCGCGCAGACCGACACCAGCCCCCGCCGCCCGAACTTGGACGCATCGGTCACCAGCACCCGCCGCGCGCCGCGCGCCAGCACGGCGCGGGCGAATTCCGCCTCGTCCGGGTCGAAATCCGTGACCTCGCCCGCGACGACCCCCCCCGCCGAGATCACGGCGAACGCCACCGCAAAGCCTGCCACAAAGCGCACCGCCTCGGCCCCCAGCACCGCGCCCGAATCGGCCCGCACCGCCCCTCCGGCCAGAAAGACCCGGTTCCCCTCGCCCCCTGCCAGCGTGCGGGCAATGTCGGTGGAGTTGGTCACCACCGTCAAACGCCGGTGCTGCACCAGCGCGCGGGCAACGAAACTTGTGGTCGTCCCGGTATCCAGCATCAGCGAATCGCCGTTCTGCACCATCCCGGCCAGCGCGCGGGCGATGGCCTGCTTGGCCGCCGCATTCTCGCGCATCCGGGCGCGGAACGGGGCCTCGCCCCCCTCTCCCGCAAGCCCCACGCCGCCGTGAAGCCGCAGAACCGTGCCGCCGTCCGCCAGCAGCCGCACATCACGCCGCACCGTTTCCGCCGATACGCCCAGCGCACTGGCCAACCGCGCATTGCTGACCGGCCCCTCGGCATCGAGGATGCGCAGGATTTCGGCATGGCGTCGGTTCTGCATGGGTTAAGCCCGAAACGGTCAACTCCGGTCAGAAAAACCACAGAACCCCACACAAGGCAATTGACGCGAGGGCCACCCCGGGGGCACCCTTGTCGCAGGGGCTCCGGCCGCAGGTGCCCATCCAGCAGCCATCAGGGGGCCACCATGACCATATTCCGCCCGACGCTTGCCGCCATCCTGCTATGCACCGCCCTTCCGGTGGCCGCACAGGACAGCACCGACCCCATCCGCATGACTCTGCATGACTGGACCGGCCACCTCATCACGACCGAGATCATGGGGGAGGTGCTGACTCGCGCGGGTTACAAGGTCGAATACGTGCAGGCCGATTATCTGGCGCAGTTCGCCGGGCTTGAAACGGGTGACCTGCACATCGCGATGGAGATGTGGGAAACCACCGGGCGCGAGGCGATGGATGCCGCCATCGCCACGGGCAAGGTGGAAAACCTCGGCCCCACCGGCATGGAGGCGATCGAGGAGTGGTGGTATCCGGCCTACATGGCCGAGCGCTGCCCCGGCCTGCCGAATTGGGAGGCGCTCAAGACCGCCGAATGCGCCGCGGCCTTTGCGACGCCCGAGACGGCGCCAAAGGGGCGCTACCTTGGCGGCGCAGTGTCCTGGGGCGGCTTTGACGAAGAGCGTGTCGCGGCGCTGGACCTTCCGTTCGAGGTGATCCACGCGGGCACCGACGCCGCCCTGTTCGCCGAGCTTGAAAGCGCCATCCAGCGGCAGGCACCGATCATCATGTGGGTCTATGCACCGCATTGGGCCCCCGCGAAACATGCCGGGGAGTGGGTGCAGTTCCCGCCCTACACGCCCGAATGCTACAATGATCCCTCCTGGGGCATCAACCCGAACGAAGCCTATGACTGCGGCAAACCCACCGGCCCGATCTGGAAGGTGGCCTCCACCACGCTGGGCCAGAAATGGCCGGGTGCCAAGGCTGCGGTCGAAAAGTTCGAGATCAGCAACGACGAGATGGGCGCGATGATCACCGCCGTTGATCTGGACGGTGCGACCGTCTCGGCCGTGGTGGCCGACTGGCTGGCCGCGAACGAGGCACGCTGGAGCACCTGGATCGCCAAGTAAGGCCGTGGCCGACCCGATCCTGTCCTGCCGGGGCCTGTGGAAGGTGTTCGGCCCCCGGGCGGCGGACCGTCTGGCGGCATTGGGACCCGATCCCGACCCTGCGCGCCTTTCCGCAGCCGGGCTTGTCCCGGCAGTGCGCGATGTCTCGCTGGACGTGGCCCCCGGCGAGATCTTCGTGATAATGGGATTGTCTGGGTCGGGCAAATCGACGCTTGTGCGCTGCCTGTCGCGTCTTGTCGAACCCACCTCCGGCGCCCTGGCCTTCGAGGGGCGCGACCTTTGCGCCGCGTCCGAGGCGCAGATGCAGGACATCCGCCGCCACCGCATGGGCATGGTGTTCCAGCATTTCGCCCTGCTGCCCCACCTCACGGTCCTGCAGAACGTGGCCTTCCCGCTGGCCATCCAGGGGACCCCCCGCGCATCCCGTGAAGCGCGGGCCGCGCAGATGGTGGCGCTCGTGGGCCTGGAGGGGCGCGAGGATGCCTATCCGCGCCACCTGTCGGGCGGCCAGCAGCAGCGGGTGGGGATTGCCCGCAGCCTGGCCGCCGACCCCGCATTGTGGTTCCTCGACGAACCCTTTTCGGCGCTCGATCCGCTGATCCGGCGCGAGATGCAGGATGAATTCCTTCGGCTCCAGAACAGCCTGCACAAGACCATCGTGTTCATCACCCATGATTTCGACGAGGCGATCCGCGTGGCCGACCGCATCGCCCTGATGCAGGACGGCCGGATCGTGCAGACCGGCACGCCCGAGGATCTGGTGACCCGCCCCGCCACCCCCTATGTGGCTGATTTCACCCGCGCCGTGCCGCGCGCCAAGGTCACGCGGCTGGCCTCGCTCGTGACCCCCGGTGACGGCGGGGCCATCGACGCCCTGCCTGCCCGCCTGACGGTGGCCGAGGCGGCACCCCGCTTTGCCGACGGCACGCAGGCGCTGCGCATCACCGGTCCGGGTGGTGAGGCCCTGGGCCATGTCACCCGTGACCGGGTGATCGCGCTGATGCTGGAGGGCTAGGACATGCAAAGTCTTTGCAACGTCTGTTCTCTTCTTTGCAAAAATACCCTCGGGGGGGTGCGGGGGGCAGAATGCCCCCCGGCGCGGCGGCAACAATGACCCCGGCCATTGCCCGCCCCGCGCTGCCTGCCACTCTGGTCCCCTGGGTGCTGGCGGTGCTGGCCTTTGCGGCCGTCACACTCTGGCCGCCGCATCCGGCTTTTGCCGTCTGGCCAAAACCCGACACCATCCCCTTCGCCCGCTGGATCAGCGGAGCGGTGAAATGGCTGCTGAACGACGCGCATTTCGGCCTGTTCACCTTCCGCGACCTGACCCGCGCCGCCGCCGCGGTGGTCGATGCGCCCTACCGCGTGGTGCTGGGACTTCTGTCCAGCGGGATCGGCCCGGTGCCGCCGCTGGGCTGGGCGGGGCTTGCGGGGCTTGCCGCGATCATCGGCCACGCGCTGGGCGGCGTGCGCCTGGCGCTGCTTGCCGCCGCATGCCTGATCTTCATCGCCGCCTTTGGCCAATGGCAAAGTGCCATGGTCACGCTCGCGTCAATCCTGGTCGCCGCACCGCTGGGTGTGGCGGGTGGGCTGGCGCTGGGCCTCGCTGGGCACCGCTGGCCCACGCTTGCGCGCGCCATCACGCCGCTGCTTGACCTGATGCAGACCGTCCCCGTCTTTGCCTATCTCGTGCCGATCCTGATCTTGTTCGGCTTTGGCCCCGTCTCGGCGGTCATCGCGACCGTGATCTATGCCATGCCGCCGATGACCCGCATCACCCTGCTGTCGCTTGCCCGCACCCCGCCCGACCTGCTGGACCTTGCCCGGATGACCGGCTGCAGCCGCGCCCAGACCACCTGGCGCGTCAAGATACCTGCGGCGCGCGAGGCGCTGATGACCGGCGTGAACCAAGTGATCATGCTGTCGCTGAACATGGTCATCATCGCCTCGATGATCGGCGCGGGGGGCCTGGGGTTCGATGTGCTGTCCGCGCTGCGCAAGCTCGACTTCGGCGCGGGGCTGGAGGCCGGGTTCGCCATTGTGGCGCTGGCGGTGCTGCTGGACCGTCTGAGCCAGGCGGCGGCCCTGCGCGGCGCGGCCCCGCGCGCGGCCCGCACCGGCAACCTGGCACGGCGACACCCGCTCCTTTCGGCGGCGCTGGTCTGGGCCGGGGCGGCGATGGCCCTCGGCGGCACATGGCCCGCCCTTCAGACATGGCCCGCAGCCTGGCAGCTTTCCACCGGGGCATTCTGGAGCGATGTGGTTGCCTGGATCAACGTCAACTGTTTCGACGAGCTTGAGGCGATCAAGACTGCCCTCCTGCTCAACGTCCTGATCCCGTTCAAGCGGTTCCTGATCGGCCTGCCCTGGGCCGGGGTGGCGGCGCTCTTGGCCTTTGCGGGCTGGCGGCTGGGGGGCTGGCGTCTGGGCACGCTCTGCGGTGGTCTGGTCACCCTTGTCGCCTCCACAGGACTGTGGGACCAGGCGATGACGACGGTTTACCTCTGCGGGCTCTCGGTGGTCTTTGCCATGCTGATCGGCCTGCCCGTCGGCATCCTCGCGGCCGAGCGTCCCGCCCTCTGGCCCCCCATCCGGCTGGCGATCGACACGGCGCAAACGCTGCCATCCTTTGTCTATCTGATGCCCGCCGTGATGCTGTTCCGGGTGGGCGACTTTACCGCGATGCTGGCCGTGGTGGCCTATGCGCTGGCCCCCGCGATCCGCTACACCGCGCTCGGGTTGCAGGGGGTGGACCCCCGGCTGATCGAGGCCGCCCGCGCCATGGGCTGCACGCGCGGCCAGATCCTGTGGCGCGTCAAGCTGCGCCTCGCGCTGCCCGAAATCCTGCTGGGCGTGAACCAGACCATCATGTTCGCCCTGTCGATGCTGGTGATCACGGCCCTGGTGGGAACCCGCGACCTTGGGCAGGAGGTGTATATCGCGCTGACCAAGGCGGATGCCGGGCGGGGCCTCGTGGCCGGGCTGGCGGTTGCGTTCATCGCCATCATCGCCGACCGGCTGATCGCGGCGGCCGCCGTGCAGGCCCGCGCGCGGCTGGGGCTGGAGGAGGCGCGCGCATGACGCTGCCCGCCCGCATCGCCCAGCTGCCCTGCTGGCAAGGAACGCCAAAAGGCGCCCCTCTGACCGGGGGACTGTCCAACGAGATCTGGAAGGTCACCGATGACGCCGGAGCTCATGTCCTGCGCCTTGGCCCGGACTATCCGTTCCACCATGTCGCCCGCGACCGCGAGGCGATGACCGCCCGCGCCGCCCATGCCGCGGGCTTTGCCCCGGCGGTGGAATACGCGGCCCCCGGCGTGATGGTCACGGCCTACCTTGACGCCCGCACCTGGGGCGCGGCCGACCTTTGTGCCGATCCGCCGCGCGTGGCGCATCTGTTGCGCGCGTTTCATGACCGGATGCCCGCCGAGGTGTCGGGTGCGGCATACCTCTTCTGGCCGTTTCATGTTGTGCGCGACTATGCGCGCACCCTGCACGCGGGCGGCAGCGCATGGGCGGATGGCCTGCCCCGCCTCCTGGCGCTGAACGCGGCACTGGAGGCCCAGCAGCCACCGCTTCCGCTGGTCTTTGGGCACAATGACCTCTTGCCCGCCAATTTCCTGGATGACGGGCACAGGCTCTGGCTGATCGACTATGAATACGCGGGCTTTTCCACCGCGATGTTCGATCTGGCCGGGGCCGCCAGCAACGCCGGGATGTCGGGTGAACAGTCCGACGCCCTGCTGACCGCCTATCTGGGCCAACCCCCCGACCCCGCCTTCCAGCGCGGATTCGACGCCATGCAATGCGCGAGCCTTCTGCGCGAGGCGATGTGGGCCATGGTCTCGGCCCTGCACCTGTCGGCCCCCGGGGTGGACTATCATGCCTATGCGACCGAGAACCTGACGCGGCTGGAGGCGGCGCTGGCCCGCCATGCCAGCGCACATGGAGAGCTTTCCCTATGACCACCCTGCCCACCCGTGCCCGCATCGTCGTCATCGGCGGCGGCATCATCGGCTGTTCCACGGCCTATCACCTGGCCCGCGACCACCGGGCGGAGGTGCTGCTGATCGAGCAGGGCCGCCTGACCAGCGGTTCCACCTGGCATGCGGCGGGGCTGGTGGGGCAGCTCAGGTCCTCGGCCTCGATCACCAAGGTCCTGAAATACTCGGTCGATCTCTACAAGCGGCTGGAGGCGGAAACCGGCCAGGCGACGGGATGGAAGATGACGGGCTGCCTGCGGCTGGCCACCACCCCGGACCGCTGGACCGAATACAAGCGCCTTGCCACCACCGCCCGCAGCTTTGGCATGGAGATGGAGTTGATCGGCCCGGATGAGGTGGCGCGGATGTGGCCGCTGATGGATACATCGGACCTGATCGGCGCCTCATGGCTGCCGACCGACGGGCAGGCCAGCCCCTCCGACATCACGCAGGCGCTGGCGCGCGGCGCGCGGATGCACGGGGCGCGGATCGTCGAAGGGGTGCGGGTGACCGGGTTCCGCATGGCAGGTGCCCGTATCACCCATGTCGAGACGGACCAGGGCGCGGTGGAATGCGAGACGGTCGTAAACTGCGCGGGCCAATGGGCGCGGCAGGTGGGGGCGATGGCGGGCATCAACGTGCCCCTGCAACCCGTGAAGCACCAGTATATCATTACCGAGCGCATCCCCGGCCTGTCAGAGGATGCCCCCACCCTGCGCGACCCCGACCGCCGCACCTATTTCAAGGAAGAGGTCGGCGGCCTCGTGATGGGCGGGTATGAGCCGAACCCGCAGGTGTGGGACACCGGCCTGCCGGGCGGCGACGTGCCCGCCGACTGGGAGTTCCGGCTGTTCGGGGACGACTACGACCATTTCGAGCAGCACATGGTGGAGGCCGTGGCCCGCATCCCCGCCCTGGCCGAGGTCGGCGTGAAGCAGATGATCAACGGGTCGGAAAGCTTTACCCCCGATGGCAATTTCATCCTGGGCCGCGCGCCGGAATGCGCGAACCTCTACACCGGTGCGGGGTTCAACGCTTTCGGCATCGCGGCGGGCGGCGGTGCGGGCTGGGTCCTGGCGGAATGGGCGATGACGGGGGAGGCGCCGATGGACCTCTGGGCCGTGGACATCCTGCGCTTTTCCGGCCTGCACCGGAATCGCGAATGGGTGCGCGAGCGCACGCTGGAGGCTTACGGCAAGCATTACACCGTGGCCTTTCCGCATGAGGAGCATACCTCGGCCCGGCCGCGCCTGGTGTCGCCGCTTTATGACCGGCTGCGCGGGCAGGGGGCGGTGTTCGGCTCGAAACTGGGGTGGGAGCGGCCGAACTGGTTCGCGCCGCAGGGGGTGGAGGCGCGGGACGCCTATGCCATGGGGCGGCAGAACTGGTTCGATGCGGTGGCGGCCGAGCACGCGCATGTGCGCCGCGCGGCGGGCATGTTCGACCAGACGTCCTTCGCCAAATACGAGGTGTCGGGCGAGGGGGCCGAGGCGGCGCTGCAATGGATCTGTGCGGGTGATGTGGGCAAGCCGCCCGGGCGCGTGACCTATACGCAGTGCCTGAATACCCGTGGCGGGATCGAGGCGGACCTGACCGTGGCACGGCTGGCGCCGGACCTGTTCTACATCGTCACCGGCACGGGCTTTCGCGCGCACGATGGCGACTGGATCGCGCGGCATCTGCCCGCAGGCGTCGCCCTCCGCGACGTGACCGAGGATTGGGGCACGCTGTCCCTGATGGGGCCGGAGGCGCGGAGGGCGCTTGCGGCGGTGACGGCGCATGATGTGTCGAATGCGGGATTCCCCTTTGGCCACGTGCGGCAGATCGAGGTGGCGGGGGTGCCCTTGCGCGCGATCCGCATCACTTATGTGGGTGAGTTGGGGTGGGAGTTGCATGTCCCGCTGGCCGCCCTCGCGCAGGTCTATGACGCGCTGATGGCGACGGGGGCCGAGGTGCGGCCGGTGGGGTATCGCGCGCTGGAAAGCCTGCGGCTGGAAAAGGGCTATCGCGCCTGGGCGGCGGACATCACGCCGAACGACACCCCCTTCGAGGCCGGGCTTGGCTGGGCGGTGAAGCTGCGCCGCAACATCGGCTTTCTGGGCCGCGAGGCGCTGGAGGCCGCCTCCACCCGCCCGCTGACAAAGCGCCTTGCAGGTTTCCGTGTTGCCGATCCCGCAGCCGTCCTGCTGGGCCGCGAGACGATCCTGCGGGATGGCGAGCCGGTGGGCTATCTCACCTCGGGCGGGCATGGACATACCATCGGACAGGGGATCGGATATGGCTATGTCCGCCGCGCCGGGGGGGTGGAGGAGGACTGGCTGGTGCAGGGACGCTACAGCCTGGTGGTCGCCGCCGAGGAGTTTTCGGCAGAGATCGGGCTGCGTCCGTTTCATGACCCAGAGGGCACGCGCATCCGCGCCTGATCCTGAACGGGAGTGCCGCCCTCGGGGGCATCGAGCCCCCTCGGGCGGCGCTGCCGGGGTGTCCGTCTGAACCGTCGGGCGGGTGGAGGGTGCGGGAGCCTCCGGCGGGGGTATTTGGATCAAGGAGAGAACGCGGTTCGTCATTTTCCTTGCCGAAAGACCCCCCGGAGCCGTCCTTTGGTTTCGCCATCGGTTCGATTGACCGATGGACCGGGGGGTGTGAAACACCCGCTGCATCGGTGGCCGTCGAGGCAACGCGGGCCGATCAATCCTCGGCGGATTTCCGGCGGTGGCGGGCGGGTTCGTCGGCGGCGTCCGAGGGGTCGGCGTCGCGGATCAGCCGGTCTTCGCCCGAAAGGCAGATGAATCGCCGCCCGCGCATCCGGCCGATCAGCGTGAGCCCGACCTGCCGCGCGATCTCGACCCCCCAGGCGGTGAAGCCCGAGCGGCTGGCAAGGACCGGGATCCCCATCAGCGCGCATTTGATGACCATCTCGGAGGTCAGCCGTCCGGTGGTGTAGAGGATCTTGTCGGCCCCCCCGACCTCATGCCGGAACATCCAGCCGGCGACCTTGTCCACCGCGTTGTGGCGGCCGACATCCTCCATGTAGATCAGGGGCTGGTCGCGGTGGCAGAGCACCGTGCCGTGGATCGCGCCGGCCTCCAGATACAGCGACGGCAGGGTGTTGATGCGGTGCGCCAGGGCATAGAGCCAGGAGGTGCGCAGGTCGGCCGCGGGCAGGGTAAGCCCCTCCAGCCCCTCCATCATGTCGCCAAAGACCGTGCCCACGGCGCAGCCCGAGGTGCGGGTTTTCCTGCGCAGCTTGTCCTCGTAGCCGGTGCTGCGTTCGGTGCGCACGACGACTGTTTCAATCTCGTCGTCGTAGTCCACCCCGGTCACCCGGTCATCGGCGCGCAGCATGCCCTGGTTGCGCAGGAACCCGAGGGCGAGGTATTCGGGATAGTCGCCGATGGTCATCGCGGTCACGATTTCCTGCGCGTTGAGGTAGATCGTCAGCGGGCGTTCCTCGATCACCGCGACGGAGACCGGCGCACCCGTCTGGTCATGGCCGGTGACGGGGCGGGTCAGGCGGGGGTCGGCGGGGTTCGGCATGATCTGGTGTGGGGTCATGCAGATGGTTATCGGCCGCGGCGCAGGTTTCGGCAAGACGGTCCGGGCAGGACCGGGGTGGGAGGGGTGATGCTGGGCGTGATCGGGATCGAGGGGCGAGGAGAGTGCGACCGGCTGATCGCGGCAGTGGCCGGGCGGCTGACCGGCATGGGATGGCCGCTGGCGGGGGTGATCCAGGTGAACACCGTCTTTGATCCCGGCCGGCCCTGTCACATGGACCTTCTGGTGCTGGATGGCACGGCGCAGGTGCGGATTAGCCAGGATCTGGGGCCGATGGCGCGGGGGTGCAGGCTGGATGCGGGGGGCCTCGCGCAGGCGGCGGGGCTGGTCGAGGCGGCGCTGGCGGCCGGGCCGCGCCTCTTGATCGTGAACAAGTTCGGCAAGGAAGAGGCCGAGGGGCGCGGGTTTCGCCCCGTGATCGGTGAGGCGCTGGCGCGGGACGTGCCGGTGCTGACGGCGGTGGGGCCGCGCAACCGCCCGGCGTTCGACGCCTTTGCCCAAGGACTGGCCGAAGACCTGCCGCCGGACGCGGATGCGGTGATCCGCTGGTGCGAGGGAATGGCCTGTTAGTCCGGGGCGCGGCCTTGCGGGCGGGCCGGGGCGCCGGTAGGGTCCCGCGGTTCGCATCCCCTTTCCGCAGCACTGGCGCCGCCATGACCGAAATCCCCTTTCCCCGGCGCGCCTTCTGGCGGGGGCTGCGCGACGGAAGCCCGTTCATCGTGGTCGTCCTGCCGTTTTCCGTGCTGTTCGGGGTGGTGGCGCGGGATGCGGGGCTGGACCTGTTGCAGGTGTTCGCGATGTCGGCCATCGTCATCGCCGGGGCCGCGCAGTTCACTGCGCTGTCGCTGATGCAGGAGGGTGCGCCGGTCGCCGTGGCGCTGCTGGCGGGGTTGGCCGTGAACCTGCGGATGGCGATGTATTCGGCGGCCCTTGTGCCGCATGTCGGCCGGGCGCGGCTGTGGCAGCGGCTGCTGATGGCCTATGTGATGGTCGATCAGGTCTATGCCGTGGCGGTGCAGACCTATGACCGCGAACCCGCCATGCCGCTGGCCGAAAAGGTCGCCTACTACTTCGGCAACATCATGGCGATCTGTCCGCTGTGGTATGCGGGCACGATCGCGGGCGCGCTGGTCGGTCAGGCGATCCCGGCTTCGCTATCGCCCGATTTCGCGGTGCCGGTGTGCTTTCTGGCGCTGCTTGCACCGCTGTTGCGCGGCCTGCCCAATCTGGTGGCGGCGGGCACCAGCCTTGTGGGTGCGGTGGTCTTTTCCGGGGTGCCCTGGAACCTGGGCCTGATCCTCGCCGCCGTCTGCGCCATGGTGGCGGGGGCGCAGACCGAGCTTGCCCTGCGGCGGCGCGGCATGGCGGGGGGATAGGCCATGTCGGAGGCGGCATTCTGGACGCTGACGCTGTTCCTCGGCGCGGGAACCTTCCTGATCCGGTTCTCGTTCCTCGGGTTTCTCGGACGGCGGATCCTGCCGGGTTGGCTGCTGTTGCACCTGCGATTCGTCGGGGTGGCGGTCTTTCCCGCGCTGGTTGCGCCGATGATCCTTTGGCCGACTGCAACCGGCGGAAGCCTTGACCCCCTGCGCGCCATTGCGGCGGCCGCTGCCCTGTTTGCCGGGCTTAGGTTCGGCGTCGTGGCGGCGATACTGTCAGGAATGGGGAGCCTGTGGCTGCTGCAATCGCTGACAGGTTGAGGTGCGCCCGGCCATTTGACGCGATGCAGCAAAAACGACTTGCCCGAAATACCGGTCCTTTCCTACATGTCTGTTATGGCAGAGGGTCCGTTTGACGAGTTTTCCGACGTTTCAGGTGGATCGCGCGTACGGCGCGGGCGAAAACGCGCGGATGCACAGCCAACGTCCGCGCCGATACGGCCCCATTTGTCCGATCTCCGGTCCTGGCGCGACGCGCAGGCGGCGCTGTCGCCCGCACTTGCTGCGGCATCGCTCGCCTTTGGCGCGCTTGACGAACGGCTGCGCGGTGCGGACCAGTGGCAGCGGTTGCACCTTGCGCTGCTGGAGGCCACGGCCATCAGCCGGCATGTCGGCGATCGCGTGGCGCTGCACCGCGTGACGCTGTGCCATGGCGAAGGGTCTGCGTCCCAGGGCGACGCGGTGGACCGGGCCGTGCAGGCCGTCAACCGGCTGATGCGGCCTGCGGGGGAAGATCTGGCCGACAGGATCGCTTGCGACTGTCGGTCCGGTCCGCGAGGAACGGCACCGCTGCATCACATGGTCACGGCGGCTTGGGGGTTTGCCTGCCGTCAGGCGTATTGGGAAATCGACCGGGCCGACCCTGCGTCAGGCGATGAAAAGGCCGCGCGGCAGGACCGCCTGGCCGACGCGGTGGTGACGGCCGCGCGGATCGGCGCGCGGGCGGGCCGGGGCGGCGCGCTGTTCCTGCCGCTGACCCTGGGGGGAGGGCAGGGACTGCGGGCGCATGACAATGCTGAGGCTGCGCTGACCGTCTGGGTGGAGACCGTCGAGGCCGGGGCTCTGGTGGCGCTGGCTCAGCTTGACCGGCTTGCCGCCTGGCGGTCCCGCGCCATCGCGGCGACGGGCGCCCTGTCGGGGCGCGTCCCGGGAAGGCTGATCGGGGCGCTGGCAGCGCGGCCCGTGGTATCGGCGGCCCTGGCCGAAGCGGCAAGCGGCGCCTCGCGCGCCGCCGTGCAGCGCAACCTCGACCGTCTGGTTGACCTCGGCCTGATCCGTGAGATCACCGGGCGGGGTCGCTATCGGCTGTGGACGGCGGTGCTATAGCCCGCTGTCCATGGGATCGGGCAGCTTCTCGGGGGCGTGCCAGCCAGGATCGCCAGCGGCGGTTGTTGAAGCCAAGGGCACGCCTGTCCTACCTGATGGCGGCCAGATGCCGGGCAAAATCGGCCTGCCCCATCAGTGTCCGGCATCGGGCAAACCGCCTCTCGGCATAGGTGCGGAAATCCTCGGCCGGGTTGCCATCAGACAGCTGGATCAGGCCCCATAGCGTCCAGAGTAGGTCGCACATCGCCTTGGCGGCCATCATGCGGCCCCGGTCGGCCGCCTGCGCCTCGGCCCCGAAATAGGCGGTCAGCATCGCCTCCTCCTGGCTCTCGTCCATCCCCGCCTCGACCGACAGGTCGCCAAGATCCCACATCGGATCGTTCATGCCGGAATACTCCCAATCGACGATCCACATGCGCGCGCCGTCATCCAGCAGGTTCTCGCACAACGGGTCGCAATGGCAGGGCGCGGGGGCCACCGGCGCGCGGGCCAGTGCCGCGCGCACCCCCTCGGCCTCTGCCAGAACGTCGTGATAGCCTGCGGGCAGGGCAACGTCGCGCGGGGCGAGCAGGCGCAGATAGCCGTCGATCATCGCAAAGAGGTCGAACCGCGCGGGAAAGACCGCGCCCGAGCGGTGCAGCCGGGCAAAGGCCGCGCCTGCGCGGGCGGCGGCTCCGGGCCGGTCGCGAAACCCCTGCGGCGTCATCGTCTGCGCCCCCGCCACGAAACGCGTCACCATGATGCCCGTCGCCGGATCGGCATGGATCACGTCGGGCGCCACACCCGCCGCTGCCGCCTGCCGTGCCGCCCGCGCCTCATTCGCACGGTCGATATAGGCCTCGGTCCCCGGTCCGGGCAGGCGCAACACATGGCTGCCGACCCGCCAGACCCGGTTGGTCAGGCCCCCCATCCGCTGCGGCACCGCCGCCCGGTCCAGCATCGCGAGGCCCGCCATCGCCTCCGCAAGATCCGCATCTTCCGCCATCGCCGCCCCCTGCGGATGGTTTCCCCGCCCCCGTCGCCCGGCTATGTTCTTCATCACGGCGCATCGGGGCAAGGGGGCAGGCGATGGCAGGGCATGACGGACATCTGGGCGCGGTGTATGGCGCAGCCTCGCCTGATCAGATCGCGGCCAGCTACGATGCCTGGGCCGAAACCTATGAGGCCGAAATGCGGGCGGCCGGTTATCGGCACCCGTCGATCGTGCTGGCGCTTCTGTCGCGCCACCTGCCCGCAGGCGCCGGGCCGGTGCTGGACGCCGGGGCGGGCACCGGGCTGATCGGCGAGTGGCTGCCGATCATGGGCTACCCGGAGGCCGAGGCGCTGGACCTGTCCGAGGGGATGCTGGCCGTGGCGGCAAGCAAGGGCGTCTATGCCCGCCTGCACCGGGTGGCGCTGGGTGGGCCTTTGCCCTTTGCGGACGGCCATTTCGCCGGGATCGTCTCGGCGGGTGTGTTCACGACAGGCCATGTCGGGGCCGAGGCGCTGCCCGAGTTGTTCCGCGTGGCGCGGGCCGGGGGGGTGATCGTGCTGACCGTGAAGATGCCGCTGTGGGAGGACAGCATCGGCCCCGCGCTGGCGCAGGCCGCCGGGAGCGTGGCGACGCTGGAGCTGACAGCGCCCTATGTGTCGATGCCCGGCGAGGCGGGCACGGTCCCGTCGCGCGCCGTGGCGCTGCGGGTCCTGCGGTGACCGGGGGCGGCACGCTCCTGTCGCTGGGGCACGGATACACGGCGGCGGCGCTTGCGGCGCGGCTGGTGCCGCAGGGCTGGCGGGTGATCGGCACGACGCGGGATGCCGCACGGCTGCCCGCCCTTGCCGCGCAGGGGGTGGAGGGGTTGGTCTGGCCCGGCACGCCGCTGGCCCCGCTTCTGAGACAGGCGACGCATGTTCTGTCGTCCATCGCGCCCGACGCCGAGGGCGATCCGGTGATCCGTGCGGGGGCGGCCACGCTGGCGGCGGCGCGACCGGTCTGGGCGGCGTATCTGTCCACCACCGCCGTCTATGGCGACCATCAGGGGGGGTGGGTGGACGAGGATACCCCGCTCACCCCCGGCACCGCGCGCGGCCGATGGCGTGTGGCGGCGGAGGGGGTCTGGGGCGCGCTGGGCCTGCCGCTGCATGTGTTCCGGCTGGCGGGAATCTATGGGCCGGGGCGGGGGCCGTTCGCAAAGGTGCGCGACGGTTCTGCGCGGCGGATCATCAAGCCGGGGCAGGTGTTCAGCCGCATCCATGTGGCGGATATCGCCGCGGTGCTGGAGGCGTCGATGATCCGCCCCATGCCGGGCCGGGTGTGGAACGTCTGCGACGACGACCCCGCCCCGCCCGAGGAGGTGATCGGCCACGCGGCCCATCTGCTGGGCCTGCCGCCGCCGCCCGAGGAAAGCTGGGAGAGCGCCGAGATGAGCCCCATGGCGCGCAGCTTCTATGCGGAATCGAAGCGGGTCCGAAACGACCGGATGAAGCGCGATCTGGGGGTGCGGCTGGCCTATCCGAGCTATCGCGAGGGGCTGGCGGCACTGCTGGCGGAGGAGGGTTGGATATAGGTGTCCCACGGTGGGACAGGTTTCGGGGTTAGGGAAATCAGGGGGTTGTGGGAGGGGATCAACGGTTTGGAAGGAGGTCTAGGTCTGAATGGGTGCTTCCCGTCGGCCTCCCCCCTCCCCACGAGGGGGCGCGGGGGCCGTCGTCTGAGGACACTTAGGGTCAGGACTCGTTCTCGTTTCATAGCCAGAACATGAAGGTTGCGGCGAGGGCGATAGCGGAGAGGAAGACCTTTGGGCACCTGTCATAGCGGGTGGCGACCCGTCGCCAGTCTTTCAGGCGCCCGAACATGATCTCTATCCTGTTGCGGCGTTTGTAGCGGCGCTTGTCGTGCTTGATGGGCTTGGCGCGAGACTTCCGGCCAGGGATGCAGGGCTTTATCCCTTTGTCTTTCAACGCATCTCTGAACCAGTCAGCATCGTAACCCCGGTCGGCCAGCAGCCACTCCGCCTTTGGCAAACTGCCCAGCAGAGCCGCTGCCCCGATGTAGTCGCTGACCTGGCCTGCGGTCATGAAGAACCGGATCGGACGACCTTCCGCATCGGTGACGGCGTGCAGTTTGGTGTTCATGCCGCCTTTGGTCCGGCCGATCAGACGGCCCCTCTGGTCGTCGGGCCCCCCTTTTTTGCCCGCAGGCTGGTTGCCGTGCGGTGTGCCTTCAGGTAGGTCGCGTCGATCATCACCGTCTTCGGAACGGCCGCCTCGGAGGCAAGACCCTCCATGATCCGGGCGAAGACCCCCATGTCCCCCCACCGCTTCCAACGGTTGTATAAGGTCTTTGGCGGGCCATACTCCTTGGGCGCATCGCACCACCGCAAGCCATTGCGATTGATGAATATAATGCCGCTCAGCACACGCCGGTCATCGACCCGAGGCACGCCATGGCTCTTCGGGAAGAACGGCCGAAGCCGAGCCATCTGCGTGTCTGTCAGCCAGAAAAGATTGCTCATCACCACCCCCGTCAGTTCGGGGCCTTGAATCACGCAGAGACAGAAGCCTCAAGTAAATCAATGGGTCCTGACCCTAAGCTGATCGAGATGCTGCGTAGTTTCATTGGATAGCGTGCCGATTTTTGCCTCGAGTGATGGACTGTCACAATTGCACGTTGATCAGTCGGGGAACTCTTGCGATGAGAGGCCGATGTAGGTTCCTTTTGATCACCCCCCCAACATCCCCCGCGCCCGCCCCGACGCATACAATACCCCCCGGTCCAGCACATCCCCCGCCCCCCGCCACTCCAGCGGCTCCGGTGGCGCGATCACGAAATGGTCGTCCCCGGCGGCCAGCAGGCGGCGGGCGTCCTCGGCGTGGTCCCAGGTCGCGGCGGCGACCGAGGCGCGGTCGCGGGCGCGCCAGTCGCCCGCAAGCTTGTAGTGCCGCAGGGCCAGCGTCACGTCGGACACGCGCACGCGGCTGGCGGCATGGGGGTGGGTCATCAGGTCCACCCCCGCCACGTTGCGCACCATGCTGTGCTTGGACAGGAACGGGGTTTCCCCGAACACCTCGGCCCGCAGGCCGCCCTGCAGGAAGGTGACGCCCGGATCGTCGCAGGTGTTGCCGCGCAGGAACCAGTGAAAATCGACCCGCGCGGCATCGTGATAGGCGATGCGCTCCAGCCCCCGCGCCGACCAGAGCCGGCAGGCGTCGATGGCGGCGCGATAGTCGAGGCCCGCGTGATCGGCGTAGGGGCCGGGGGCAAAAAGGTCGATCATCTGGCCCAGAACGGCGGTATGGCCCTGATCGTTGGCATAGCGCGCGAGGGTGGCCAGATCGCCCAGCGGCAGCTCCGCCATCTCGTCGGCATCGGCAAAGAGAACCCAGCCGCCGCGCAGCACCCGGCGGGCCCCCATGACGCGCAGGGCCACCTCGTGGCGCTTGGCGGGCAGGGGATTGCGCAGGACGGTGACGCGGCCGAACCCGCGCGCGATGTCCACCGTGGCATCGGTCGATCCGTTGTCGATCAGCACCACATGCGCGACGCCAAGCGCCTGATGATGCGCAAGGAAGGGGCCGAGGAACCAGGCGGCATCCTTGACCAGCGCGACCAGCGCCACCTCGTCTGGGGCCAGGATCACCTGCGCCGGGCCGTGGAGATGGCGAAAGGCGCGGCGCAGGGCCAGGGTATCGCGCAAGAGCCCAAGGCGGCGTGTGACGGCGGCGGTAAGGCGGTGCAGGGGCGGGGTCATCTTGCGCAGAAGGCCGGGACAGGGGGCCAGGAAACCTCAGTTTTCTCGCAAATTCCCCCGAAGGAATTCGCGCCAGCGATCATGCGCGCCGCTCCAGCACGGCGACGCCCAGCACCTCCAGCGCCTTGCCCTCGATCCGCGCGGCATCGAGGCCCGCGGCGGCATACATCGCCTCGGGGCTCGCGTGGTCGATGAAGGTGTCGGGCAGGACCATGCTGCGGAATTTCAGGCCCCGGTCAAAGACCCCCTCTTCGGCCAAGAGTTGTGCCACATGGCTGCCGAAACCGCCGATGGCCCCCTCTTCGATGGTGATCAGCGCCTCGTGCTGGCGAGCCAGGGTCAGGATCAGGTCGCGGTCCAGCGGTTTGGCAAAGCGGGCATCGGCCACGCTGGGGGGCAGGCCGCGCGCCGCCAGCGCCTCGGCGGCCCTGAGCGTTTCGGCAAGGCGGGTGCCGAAGGACAACAGCGCCACGCGCGCGCCTTCGCGGATGATGCGGCCCCGCCCGATCTCCAAGGGCACCCCGCGCGCGGGCATCTCCGCCCCCGTCCCCTCGCCGCGCGGAAAGCGAAAGGCGATGGGCCCGTCGTCATGCGCCGACGCCGTGGCGACCATATGGACCAGTTCGGCCTCATCCGCCGCGGCCATCACCACAAAGCCGGGCAGGTTCGCCAGAAACGCCACGTCGAAGGCCCCGGCATGGGTGGCGCCATCCGCCCCCACCAGCCCTGCCCGGTCGATGGCAAAGCGCACCGGCAGGCGCTGGATCGCCACGTCATGCACCACCTGATCGTAGCCCCGTTGCAGGAAGGTGGAATAGAGCGCGCAGAAGGGCCGCAGGCCGCCCGCCGCCATGCCCGCCGAAAAGGTGACCGCGTGCTGTTCGGCGATGCCCACATCGAAACAGCGGCGGGGAAAGCGGTCGGCGAAAAGGTTCAGGCCGGTGCCATCCGGCATGGCGGCGGTTACCGCCACGATGCGGTCATCCCGGCTGGCCTCGTCGATCAGCGATTGCGCAAAGACGCGGGTATAGGCGGGGGCGTTGGCCGTGGCCTTGGCCTGCACGCCGGTCAGCACGTCGAACTTGCCCGTGGCGTGCCCCCGGTCGCGGGCGGCCTCGGCGGGGGCATAGCCCTTGCCCTTTTTGGTCAGCACATGGATCAGCACCGGGCCGGTGGCGCGGGATTTCGCCGCGCGCAGGACGGGCAGAAGCTGGTCCATGTCATGCCCATCGACGGGGCCGATGTAGGAAAACCCCAGCGCCTCGAACAGGGTGCCGCCGGTGGCGATGCCCTTGAGCATGTCCTTGGCGCGCTTGGCCCCCTCGCGCAGGGTCGGCGGCAGCAGGCTTGCCGCGCCCTCGGCGACGGCCTTGAGCTGGTCGAAGGGCCCTTCGGCATAGAGTTTTGTGAGATAGCTGGCCAGCGCCCCGGTGGGCGGCGCGATGGACATCTCGTTGTCGTTCAGGATGACGAAGAGGCGCCGCTTCAGGTGGCCCGCGTTGTTCATCGCCTCAAAGGCCATGCCGGCACTCATCGCGCCATCGCCGATCACCGCGATCGCATCGCCCGAATCGCCGCCCAGCTCGGCCGCCATGACAAACCCCAGCGCCGCGCTGATGGAGGTGGAGCTATGCGCCGCCCCGAACGGATCGTAGGGCGACTCCGACCGCTTGGTGAAGCCCGAAAGCCCGCCCTCGGCCCGCAGGGTGCGGATGCGGTCGCGCCGCCCGGTCAGGATCTTGTGCGGATAGCACTGGTGGCCCACGTCCCAGATCAGCTTGTCACGCGGCGTGTCAAAGATGGCGTGGATGGCGACGGTAAGCTCCACCACCCCCAGCCCCGCGCCCAGATGCCCGCCGGTGACCGACACGGCGCTGATCGTCTCGGCGCGCAGCTCGTCGGCCACCTGCCGCAATTCGCGGTCACTGAGGCCGCGCAGGTCGGATGGCAGGGTCACGCGGTCCAGAAGGGGGGTTTGGGGTCGATTGGTCATGCCGTCTCACCTGTCGCGCGCGACAATATAGCGCGCGGCCTCTGTCATCGTTTCCGCCCTGTCGCCATAGGGGGCGAGCGCCGCGCAGGCCGCCTCGACCAGCGCCGCCGCCCGCGCCTGCGCCCCGGCAAGGCCCAGATGCGACACGAAGGTCGCCTTGCCCGCGCCCGCATCCTTGCCCAGCCGCTTGCCGACCAAAACTTCGCTGCCCGTTGCATCCAAAATGTCGTCCGCGATCTGGAACGCCAGCCCCAGCGCCGCGGCATAGGCGCGCAAGGGGGCGGGATCGGCGCCTGCGATCACCGCGCCCGCCTCGGCCGCCCAGCTGATGAGCGCGCCGGTCTTGCCCGCCTGCAACCGTTCGATCTGGTCCAGCGTCAGGGGCGCGGCGGCGGTCTCGGCCGCGATGTCCATCGCCTGCCCGCCCACCATGCCCGCCACCCCGGCCGCCTGCGCCAGCCCCGCGACCAGCGCGATGCGCACCTCCGCCGACCCCAGCGCCGGATCGGCCAGGAGCCCGAAGGCCAGGGCCTGCAGCGCATCCCCGGCCAGAACGGCGGTCGCCTCGTCCCATGTCACATGCACCGTGGGCTGGCCGCGCCGCAGATCGTCGTCATCCATGCAGGGCAGGTCGTCATGCACCAGCGAATAGGCGTGCAGCGCCTCGATGGCCGCCGCCGCCGCCACGGCCCGCGCGGGTGCGATGCCGTGCAAGGCCGCCCCTTCCAGCACCAGAAAGCCGCGGATGCCCTTGCCACCCGCCACCGCATGGCGCATCGCCTGCGCCACGGGGGCGTCCCCCGCGCCCGCCATGGCCTCGGCCAGCCGCGCGGCCACCGCCTCGCGCGCCGCCGTCAGACGGCCCTCAAGGCTCACAACCCGTCCACCGGCGAGGTGCCGACGGCGCGGCCCTCCTGCGCGCGGATCAGCTCCACCTTTTCCTCGGCCTCGCGCAGCCGCGCCTCGCAATGCGCCTTCAGCCGCGCGCCCCGCTCATACAGCGCGATGGAGGCCTCCAGCGCCACGTCGCCCCGCTCCAGCTGGCATACGACCGTTTCCAGCGCGGCCATCGCCTCTTCAAAGCTCATCTCGGCAACCGGCTTCTCGCTCACAGCCTTCTCGCTCACTGGCCCCGCTCCCTCAGCACATCCACATGCGCGGCCACGCTGGCCGACAGTGCGGGCAGATCATAGCCGCCCTCCAGCGCCGATACCACCCGCCCGCCGCAGGTGGCATCGGCCAGATCGCAGATGGCATGGGTCAGACGCGCGAAATCTGGCACCTCCCATTCCAGCCCCGCCAGCGGATCGTCGGCATGGGCGTCGAACCCCGCGCTGACAAGGATGAGATCGGGCCGCCAGCCGCGCAGGGCGTCCAAGGCAGGCTCCCACGCCGCCCACATCGCCGCCCCGCCCGACCCCGCGGCCAGCGGCATGTTCACGATCTGGCCCTGCGTGCCCCGCTCTGCCGGATGGCCCGACCCGGGATAAAGCGGCATCTGGTGGCTGGAGACGAAGCGCGCGCGCCCCTCGTCCCACAGCAGTTCCTGCGTGCCGTTACCATGATGCACGTCGAAATCCAGCACCGCCACCCGCGCCAGCCCGTGATGGCCAAGCGCCCGCATCGCCCCGATGGCGACCGATCCAAAGATGCAAAACCCCATGGCGGTGTCACGCTCGGCATGGTGGCCGGGCGGGCGGGCGGCGACAAAGGCATTGGCCACCTCGCCCGCCAGCACCGCATCCACCGCCGCGCAAACGCCGCCCACGGCGCGGCGCGCGGCGGTCAGCGACCCCGGGGCCAGATAGGTATCGCCATCAGCCTGCGCCCAGCCCCGCGGCGGGATCGCCCGGGTGATGCGGTCCAGATAGGCGGCGGGATGGCCGCGCAGGATGTCGGCATCCGCGCCCAAGGGGCAGTCGCGCCGGTCCAGCGCCATGCCCGCCAGCCCCTGCGTCACGGCGGCCAACCGCGCCACCTGTTCCGGGTGGCCGGGCGGCTCCACATGGTCGTCGCAGTCGGGGTGGGTGTAAAGGGCGGTCGTCATTCCGGGGCGGTCTCCTGTGGCGGGTCGGTGCAGGGGGGCTGTCTGCCCCCCGCCTGCGTTCCGCAGGCCCCCCCCGAGGGTATTTGGATCAAGGAGAGAAACACAAGAAACACCCTGCCTCCTCTCCTTGACCAAATACCCTCGGGGGTGAATTGGCCGCAGGCCAAGAGGGGGGCGAGCCCCCCTGCCTTGCGCCGGGGACACTGGCGGCGCGCGTCAGTCGGGCGCCAGCATGTAGCCTTCGCCGCGCACGGTCTGCAGGTAGCGCGGCTGTTTCGGGTCGGCCTCGATCTTTCGGCGCAGGCGGGTGATCTGCACGTCAACCGCGCGCTCGGTGCCGCGCTCGCCGGTGTCCTCGTCGGTGGCGTCGCCCGCCAGGCGCTCGCGGCTGACGGGCTGGCCCGCGGCGGCGGCGAAGATGCGCATCAGCTGCGCCTCGGTCGCGGTCAGGCGGATGGGGTCTGGCCCGCGCCACAACTCGCCCCGGTCCATGTCATAGCGCACGGGGCCCATGTGCAGCATCTTTGGCACCATGTCCGCGCGGCTCTGCGGCACGCGGCGCAGGATGGCGTTGATGCGCAGCAGGAGTTCCTTGGGCTCGAAGGGTTTGACCAGATAATCGTCGGCCCCCGCCTCGAACCCCTCGATGCGGCTGGCGGTTTCGCCGCGCGCCGTCAGGAGGAGGACCGGCACGGAGGACCGGCCCCGCAGCGACCGGGTGAAGGCGATGCCATCCTCGCCCGGCATCATCAGGTCGAGCACCAGCAGGTCGAATTCGAGGCCCCCCAGCAGGCGGCGGGCCTGCGCGGCATCGCGCGCGATCGTCACGAGGAACCCGTGCCGCATCAGGAATTTCTGCAACAGGCCGCGGATGCGTTCGTCATCGTCCACGACCAGAAGGTGGGCCTGTGGTTCGGGGATCATGCGCCAGCCTCCCTCGTGGCCTGGTAGTGGCGGCGCATCTCGGGGTCCATCATTGCCTCCAGTACCTGGCGGAACCCCTGCACCGCCTGCGGCCCCGCCGCGCGATAGGCCGCGCGCATCCGGGCACGCTGGGCGTCCGACAGGGTGCGTTCCAATTCCGCCCCGCTCAGCGTGAGATACAGATGACGCTCGCGCTTGTCCACGCGGCCCACGCGGCTTTCCACCAGCCCGTCGTCGATCAGCGTGCGCAGCACGCGGTTCAGCGACTGTTTGGTGACGCCGAGGATGGACAGCAGGTTGTTGACCGTGGTGCCCGGCGCGCGGTGGATGAAATGCAGGGCGCGGTGATGGGCGCGGCCATAATCCATCCCCTCCAGGATGCGGTCGGGATCGGCGGTAAAGCCGCGATAGGCGAAGAACATCGCCTCGATCCCGCGGCGAAGCTGGTCATCTGTCAGGAAAAGCAGGTTCTCGCTGCCTGGTCCGTCGGCCATGTGGGGTCCTCCCGTTGGACGGAATTTACGTCAGCCTTGTTGACTTTCCAAGTCTCAACTGATAGCCAGCCGAGGAATTCGCGCAAGATTATGTCCGAGCCGGACGTATCGCGCGCAACAATCGCAATCTGATGGCCTTGGAGGGATGCAATGGCTGGGTATGACGACCGCGACGGGTTCATCTGGATGGATGGCAAGCTGGTGGAATGGCGGGCGGCGCAGGTGCATATCCTGACCCATGCGCTGCATTATGCCTCCAGTGTGTTCGAGGGCGAGCGCTGCTACAACGGCCGCATCTTCAAGAGCCGGGAACATTCGGAACGCCTGCGCATGTCGGGCGAGCTTCTGGACATGCCGCTGCCCTATTCGGTCGATGACATCGAGGCGGCCAAGGAGGCGGTGCTCAAGGCCAACGGCCTGACCGACGCCTATGTGCGGGCGCTCGCCTGGCGCGGAGCGGGCGAGGATATGGGCGTCGCCTCCAAGCGCAACCCGATCCGCCTGGCGGTGGCCTGCTGGTCCTGGGGCAACTACTACGGCGACGCCAAGACCAAGGGCGCCAAGCTCGACATCGCGAAATGGAAGCGGCCCAGCCCCGAGACCATCCCCCATGCCGCCAAGGCCGCAGGCCTTTACATGATCTGCACCATGTCCAAACACGCGGCCGAGGCCAAGGGATGCAGCGACGCGATGATGTTCGACTATCGCGGCTATGTGGCCGAGGCGACGGGGGCCAACATCTTCTTCGTCAAGGACGGCGAGGTGCATACCCCCCTGCCCGACGCCTTCCTGAACGGGATCACGCGCCAGACCGTGATCACCATGCTGCGCGACATGCAGATCAAGGTGCATGAGCGCCACATCATGCCCGAGGAACTGGAGGGGTTCCAGCAATGCTGGCTGACCGGCACGGCCGCCGAGATCACGCCGGTGGGCGAGATCGGTCCCTATGCCTTCGAGGTGGGCGCGTTGACGCTACGGGTGGCCGAGAGCTACGAGAAACTGGTGCGGGCCTGAGGGTCGGGCGGAGGTTTCCCCGCCGTCACCTGCACGGTGGCCCCGTCCACCCGGTCGCCCGCCCCCGGCCCCACCACCCCCCGCCGCCCCCGCCACAGCCTGACCTTGAAGCAGGGCATGACTCTGACACGCGAGCGGGCGCCCAACGGCTGGATCATCCGCATGACGGGTCCGGTGGCGCGGTCGCCGGGGCTGGTGGATGACGTGTTCGACCTGGTGGAGAAGTGGTTGCAGCCGGGGTGAGGGTCCGCACATTCGGCCTGTCCCCCGCCCGATAAGGGTGTATGCAGGTACGGGGCGAAGCCCGTAAAACCACGGACATATGATGGCAAATCCCGGAATGATCCGTCGCCTCTGGCGCGATCAACGATTGGCTTTTCTGGCCTTTCTGGCCGCACTGATCGTCACGCTGGTCCTACTGGGGCGAGTCGCCGTGATCGCCGTGTTCTGGGCCAATCCGGCGAACCGGGACGTGGTCATCAAAGCGTGGATGACCCCCGGCTATGTCGCGCGCTCCTACCGCGTCGCGCCGTCGGTGGTGTTCGAAGCGATCCCCTATGCACCCATCCCTGGCGATCCGCGCACGATCGCCCAGATCGCCACCGAAACCGGCCGCAGCGCCGATGACATCACCGCCACCCTGCAAGCGGCTATTCTGGCCAAACGCGCGCAAACTGCGCCCGCCTCTACACCATGACCGGCCTCGCCGATGCACTTCTGGCCCTGCTTCCGCTTTATGGGGTTTGGCTGATTGCGGCGGTCACGTTCCTTTCCTGTCTTGCCGTGCCCATCCCCACTTCACTGGTGATGCTGGTCGCGGGTGGGTTTTCCGCCAGCGGCGACATGCACCTTGCGAGTGTGGTGATGATGGCGCTAGCCGGGGCGATACTTGGCGATCAGGTCGGGTTCCGGCTGGGCCGCATCGGGGGCGGTGCGCTTCTGCTACGCCTGCGCGCGGCCCCGTCCCGTGCGGTCTTTGTGGACCGCGCGAGTACCTTGGTGTCCAAGCGCGGCGGAACCGGCGTGTTTCTCAGCCGATGGCTGGTCAGCCCGCTGGGACCCTGGCTGAACTTTGTCGCAGGGGCCGCGAACATGGGCTGGCTGCGGTTCACCCTCTGCGCGGTCGCGGGCGAGGCAGTCTGGGTGGTGATCTATGTGGGGCTTGGCTATGGCTTTGCCGGCAACATTCTGGAACTGTCCAGCCTCCTCGGCAGCGCCTCTGCGCTGCTTGCGGGCGTGGCTGTGCTGGTCGCCCTCGGCCTCTGGCTTCGGCGCTCGCTCAGGCTTCCTGCCGCCGAGAATTGATCTTGATGTGGCGAACGACCGTAGGGTGGGATTTCATCCCACCAAACGCGGCGCACAACCCCTAACAACCCCTTAACACCCCACCCCTAACCCCTTGAAATCCCTCATCCCGAAACCTGTCCCACCGTGGGACACGCCCCAGACATGAAAAAGGGCGGGGGTTCCCCCCCGCCCCGCGCGTGTCACCGCAGACTCAGTGCACCCGCACTTCGGCCGGCGGCTCGCGTCGGCTGGCGCTTACCCGGTCGCCGATCAGCAGCCCCGCCGGCCCCACCGTGACCGGCACGGTCGCCCCGTCCATCAGGTCGCCCGACAGGATCATCTCGGCCAGCGGGTCCTGCAACGCCCGCTGGATCACCCGCTTCAGGGGCCGCGCGCCGAAGACGGGATCATACCCCTCCTCCGCCAGCCATTCCCGCGCCGCATCGTCCAGCGCCAGCGTGATGTTGCGCCCCGCCAGCCGCGCCTCCAGCCGCCGCATCTGGATCGTCACGATCCCCGCCATGTCGGCCCGGCCCAGCCGGTCGAAGATCACGGTTTCGTCCAGACGGTTCAGGAACTCGGGCCGGAAATGCCCGCGCACCGCCTCCATCACCGCCGCCCGTGCAGGCGCCGGGTCCGCCCCGTCGGGCAGTTGCGACAGCGCATAGGCCCCGAGGTTCGAGGTGAGCACGATCAGCGTCTGCTTGAAGTCCACGGTCCGCCCGTGGCCATCGGTCAGCACCCCGTCGTCCAGCACCTGGAGCAGGATGTTGAACACATCCGGATGCGCCTTCTCGACCTCGTCGAACAGGATCACCTGATAGGGCCTGCGCCGCACCGCCTCGGTCAGCACCCCGCCTTCCTCATAGCCGACATAGCCGGGCGGTGCCCCGATCAGGCGGGCGACGGCGTGTTTCTCCATGAACTCGCTCATGTCGATGCGCACCATCGCATCGTCGTCGTCGAAGAGGTATTCCGCCACCGCCTTGGTCAGCTCGGTCTTGCCCACGCCGGTTGGCCCGAGGAACAGGAACGACCCCAGCGGCCGGTTCTCGTCGTTCAGGCCCGCCCGGGCGCGGCGCACGGCATTGGCGACGGCCGTCACGGCCTGCCGCTGGCCCACCACGCGCTTGCCCAGCTCCTCTTCCATCCGCAGGAGTTTGTCGCGCTCGCCCTCCAGCATCTTCGTCGTGGGGATGCCGGTCCAGCGTTCGACCACCTCGGCGATCTGTTCGGGGCGCACGGCCTCACTGACCAGCGCCTCGCCCTCGCGCGCCTCGGCCTCGGCCAGCCGCTTTTCCAGACCGGGGATGATGCCGTAGCTGAGCTCGCCCGCCCGGCCCAGATTGCCGTCGCGTTTCACCTGATCCAGCTCGGCGCGCGCGCGGTCCAGCTGCTCCTTCAGGTCGCGCGCCACCTCCAGCTTGTCACGCTCGGCCTGCCACTGCGCCGTCATCTCGGCCGACCGCTGTTGCAGGTCGCCCAGTTCCTTTTGCAGCTTGCCGAGCCGATCCTGCGAGGCCGCGTCGTCCTCTTTCTTCAGCGCCTCGGCTTCGATCTGCAATTGCAGGATCTGGCGGTCGAGCTGGTCGAGTTCCTCGGGTTTGCTGTCCACCTCCATCCGCAACCGGCTGGCGGCTTCGTCCATCAGGTCGATGGCCTTGTCGGGCAGGAACCGGTCGGTGATGTAGCGGTGGCTGAGGGTGGCGGCAGCGACCAGCGCGGAATCGGTGATCCGCACGCCGTGGTGCAGTTCATACTTCTCCTTGATCCCGCGCAGGATGCTGATCGTGTCCTCGACCGTGGGTTCGTTCACGAACACCGGCTGGAACCGGCGGGCCAGCGCCGCGTCCTTTTCCACATACTTGCGGTATTCATCCAGCGTGGTGGCACCGATGCAGTGCAATTCCCCCCGTGCCAGCGCAGGCTTGATCAGGTTTGCGGCGTCCATCGCGCCTTCGGATTTGCCTGCCCCCACAAGGGTATGCATCTCGTCGATGAACAGGATCACCTCGCCCGCGGCGGATTCGATCTCTTTCAGGATGGCTTTCAGCCGCTCCTCGAACTCGCCGCGATACTTGGCGCCGGCGATCAGGGCACCCATGTCCAGCGCCATCAGCCGCTTGTTGCGCAAGCTCTCCGGCACGTCGCCATCGACGATGCGCAGGGCAAGGCCCTCGGCAATCGCGGTCTTGCCCACGCCGGGTTCACCGATCAGCACCGGGTTGTTCTTGGTCCGGCGGCTCAGCACCTGCATGGCGCGGCGGATTTCTTCGTCGCGGCCGATGATGGGGTCGATCTTGCCCTCGCGGGCCGCCTCGGTCAGGTCACGCGCGTATTTCTTCAGCGCGTCATAGCCCTCTTCGGCCGAGGCGCTGTCGGCGGTGCGGCCCTTCCTGATGTCATTGATCGCGGCGTTCAGCTTTTGCGCGGTCACGGCCCCGGCATCGAGGCATTCCTTGGCCTTCGACGCCACCATGGTCAGCGCCATCAGGATGCGTTCGACCGGCACAAAGCTGTCGCCGGCCTTCTTGGCGACCTTCTCGGCCTCGTCCAGCACCCGCGCCAGACCGGGGTCCATGAAGGGCTGCGCATCGCCAGTCACCTTGGGCAGGCGGCTCATGGCCGCATCCAGCGCCTCGGTCACGCGCGCAGGCTCGCCGCCCGCGCGACGGATCAGGTTGGCGGCAAGCCCCTGGTCGTCATCCATCAGCGCCTTCAACAGATGCTCGGGCGCCAGCCGCTGATGGCTTTCCCGCATCGCGATGGTCTGTGCGGCCTGCAGAAACCCGCGCGACCGTTCCGTGAACTTTTCAAGGTTCATCGGTCAATCCTTTCCCTCAGCACCGGACCCGGGCGCCCGTCATGGCACGCCCCGTCCGGCCTTGCCCCTGATGTGGGACGCCGCAGACGCTGATGCAAGAATGTCACGCAGTCGCGGGCAGGCCTTTTTCACCTTCGGTTTGACGCAAGCCGCGACCCCGTGTCATTCTGCCACAGGCTACCGGAGGCAACCGCCATGCCCGAGAATGACGACGACGACGATTTCACCGAAGAGCAGATCGAAACCCTGACCGCCGTGATGAACGAGACCGAGGAATATTACTCCGACGTCACGGACATCGCTGCGCAGAACCTGAAATCCCCCGACCTGCGCCATTTTCCGGCAGCCGCGGTCAAGGCGTATCGGCGCGACCATGGAGCCGCGGAAATGATCTATGGAAAGTATTGCGATGCCTTCGACGACCTGCGGACCAAGGCCTACACCAAGGTGCGGCTGGCGGCCCTGCAGAAATCCTATGACGCCCTGCTGAAATCCACGCAGCTTGTGGATGCCGCCAACGGCAGCTTTACCGCCTGGCTTGACCAGGACATGGCCGCGAAATGCCAAGGCATGGTCACCCTCCTGCAAGGGATCCTGAAATCCGAGGAAGCGCGGGTCAAGACGCTGGCCACCGAAATCGTGGCCCTGGACAAGGCGCTGACCAAGGCCGACCGCGAGGTGACAACGGCCGAATTGCAGCGCGACATCAACATGCTGGTGTCGGTGGTAGGGGCCATGCTGCCCGCGATGAAAACCACGACAACCGTGTTCGTGACCATCGGCACCATCGCGGGCAAGATCGGGATGGACGTGATGATGGGCCCGGATGGCCCCGACACCGCCTCAAAGCTCAAGACCGCAGCATCGGAATATCTTGGCGCCTCCAACCTGCTGGGCACCGTGGGGGGCAAGCTGTTCTCGGCCGCGAGCGCCGCCGATGGCTGGAAGATCGACAGCGCCGAGGTGGCCAAGGCCCGCAAATCGCTGACCGAGATCAGGAAGCGCCTGAAATCCGCGAAATCCGCCTATGACAAGCTGATGGCGCGGATGGATGCGAATGCCCGCGAATTCGTCCGTCTGTCGCTGGCCTTTGAGAAGGCCGCGGTGGCCGGCCGCAACGCCGCCGAAAAACACCGCGCGCAAGAACAGCACCGCCGCGACCTGCGCGCCGAACTGGGCCTGTAGTCACCCCTTCGGCACCAACAGGCGCGGGGGCCGGATCTCCTCTGCCGCCTTGAACAACGCGAAGGTCTGGTTGACGTAGTTCACCACCCCCGACAGTTGGTCGATGTAGTCCAGCAGTGCGGGCGTCCGCTCTGCCTCGACAAGTTGCACGGGGCGGTCCGGCCCTTCGCCCTCGAACTGCACATAGAACAGCGGCTCCCCCCGCCGCAGCACGATATCGCGCGACGGGTCATGCCATTCGAACGCCCACATCAGCGGACGCGGCCAGACATGCACCGGAAACCGCCCGCCAAAGATCGTGCCGGGCAGCGGATCGGCGCGGTAATGCGCGAAGGTGCCCAGTTGCGTGAGCCAGACCGGCTCATCCGCGATGAAGCAATAGGGCAGCGACAGCTGCACGGTAGGGCGGTCGGGGTATCGCCATTCCACCTCGTTCACCAGGGTCATCACCTGCCCCAGCTTGTTGCCACGGATCGGGCTCGCCACCCCCGCGCGGTTGACCAGCACCGGCTTGCCCTTGTCGTCGCGGGCAAAGCCGATGTGCAGGTCATAGGGGCATTTCACCACGAAATACCGGCTTTCCATCTGGATCACGGCGGGGCAGCGGCTGGCCGATTTGGCATGCGCCTTGTTGGTCTGGCGAAACAGCAGTCGCTCGGGCGCGTCGAACAGAAGGCCGCCCTTGGTCTCGGCCAGGAACCAGCCCACGCTGACCGGCCCGGCGCGCGGGCCCTCCTCGGGCCGGTCGATGGTGATGGTGATCTGCATCCTGCCTCCGGTGTTTCGGGCAGGAAACGCGGGCGGGGGCGGGCTGTCAACCTTGACAATCCCGCCTCCTGGCCCGCATCACCCCGGCATCCGCGCGCAAAGGAGCCTGCCATGCCCACCGGCATTTCCGACGACCGCCTGATCGTTGCCCTCGACCTGCCCAACGTGGTGGCCGGCCTCGACATGGCCGCGCGTCTGGGCGACGCGGTGGGGTTCTACAAGATCGGGCTGGGGATGCTGACCGGGGGGGGCCTGGCGCTGGCCAATGACCTCAAGCACGAAAAGGGCAAGCGCATCTTCCTCGACCTCAAGCTTTTCGACATCGGTGCCACGATTGAGGCTGCGGTGCGCGGCATCGCGGCCCATGGCCCCGATTTCCTGACTGTGCAGGGCGATCCGCAGGTTGTGCGCGCGGCGGCCCAGGCCAAGGGCGACATGGCCATCCTTGCCGTCACCGTGCTCACCTCGCTCGACCGTGCCGACCTTGACGCCAACATGATCCGCCCGGGCGACATGGCCGAGATCGCGCTGGAACGCGCCGCCCGGGCCCTTGAGGCCGGGGCCGACGGCGTGATCGCCAGCCCGCAGGAAGCGGCGGCGATCCGTGCCCTGCCGCAATCGGCGGGCAAGCTGATCGTCACCCCCGGCGTGCGGCCCGCAGGTGGTGCTCGCGGTGACCAGAAACGCATCGCCACCCCCGCCGAGGCGCTGCGGGCGGGCGCCGACCACCTCGTGATCGGCCGACCTGTCTGGGAAGCCCCCGACCCAAGGGCTGCGGCGCTGGCGATCCTCGCCACGCTTCCCTGATCTTCTTCTGTCTGAAAATATCCCGGGGGGAGGCCGCAGGCCGGGGGGCAGCGCCCCCCTTCTAGCGGTTATCGTTGATGTCGCGGGTCCAGATCTTCACCTGACCCTCTCGCCGCCCCATCGCCTGGCGCAGACCCAGCCAGGCCAAAAGCGACAGCACCGCGAACACAGCCAGCAAAATTCCCAGGCTGCCGCCCAGCCAACCCAGTGCCAACAGCACCCCCGTCAGCACCGCCCCGATGGCAAACCCCACGAAGATATAGCCCGGAACAACCACCTCCAGCGCGCCGATCAGCAAGCCGCCCGCGATCCAGGCCCACCAGACGCCCCACCACATCACGCCCGCCCCTTCAGCATCTTGAACGCGTCGGCAAATGCGTCCAGCGCCTGCGCGGGCACGATGATCATCTGCTTGCCGGCCCCCGACCCGACCTTGGTCAGCGCCTCGACCTGCTTCAGCGCCACCTGGTATTGCGCCGCCTCGAGACCGTTGGCGGCAATCGCCCCGGCGATCACGCCGGTCGCATAGGCCTCGGCATCGGCCAGCACGCGGCGCGCCTTGGCCTCTTGCTCGGCGGCGTAAAGGTCGGCATCGGCGGCCAGTTCCACCGACCGCTTCTTGCCCTCGGCCTCCATCACCTGCGCGCGGCGCGCCCGCTCGGCGTTCAGTTGCTGCAGCATGGCCGCACGGGTCTGCTCGTCCAGGTTCACGTCGAGGATCTCGGCCCGCGTGACCTCCACCCCCCAGTCATCGACCATGGCGGTGACCTGTTCGCGCACCCGCTCGATCAGCTGGCTGCGGTTCGATTGCACCTGGTCCAGCTCCAGCTTGCCGATCTCGGACCGCACGATCCCGGCGACCGTGGTGGCGATGGCTGCGTCCACGTCGCGGATGCGATAGACGGTCTTTTCCGGCTCGGTGATGCGGTAGAAAACACTGGTTTCCACCTTCACCAGCACGTTGTCGGCGGTGATGGCGTCCTGGCTGGCGTTCGGCAACTGGCGTTCCAGAACCGAAATCTTGTGCGCGACCGTGTCCAGAAACGGCACCACAAAATTGATGCCCGGCCCCAGCACCGCCCGCAACCGTCCGAACCGCTCCACCACATGCTTTTCCGACTGCGGAACGATCCGCACACCCAGAAAGATGCTCAGGATCAGGAAGACGGCAATCGCGAGGAAAACGGCATTGCCACCCAGAAAGTCGTTGACGTCCATCAAAAGGCTCCATCCAGAAATGATGGGATCAGCCTGCCCCTTTCCCGACCTGCACGCAAGTCCGGCACGCAACCCCGGCACGCACCCCTTGGCCGCCCCATGGACAGCCGCCCGGCGGGCCCGCATACTGCGCCCATGCCCGCCCTTTGCCGTGATTGCCTGCACCGATTTGTGGCCGGACCGCGTTGTCCGGCCTGTCGGTCGCCGCGCATCCTCGCGCATCCCGAACTGGATGGCCTGGCCATTGCCCATCTCGATTGCGACGCCTTCTATGCATCGGTGGAAAAGCGCGACAGCCCGGCGCTGCGCGACCAGCCGGTGATCGTGGGGGGCGGCACGCGGGGGGTGGTTTCGACCTGCTGCTACATCGCGCGCATCCGGGGTGTGCGCTCGGCCATGCCGATGTATCAGGCGCTGCGGCTCTGCCCCGAGGCGGTGGTGGTCAAGCCGCGCATGGCGGCCTACGCCGAGGCCAGCCGGGCGATCCGCGCGCTGATGGAGGCGCTGACGCCGGCCATCGAGCCCCTGTCGCTGGACGAGGCGTTCCTGGACATGACCGGCACCGCCCGGCTGCATGGCGCATCCCCGGCGGTGATGCTGGCAGGACTGGTGCAACGGATCGAGGCGCAGGTGGGTGTCACCGCCTCGGTGGGCCTTTCGCACAACAAGTTCCTCGCCAAGATGGCGTCCGACATCGACAAGCCGCGCGGGTTTTCGGTGGTGGGACGGGCCGAGACGGCGGATTTCCTTGCCCCGAGGCCGGTGCGGGCGATCTGGGGCGTGGGGGTGGCGGGGCAGGCGGCGCTGGAAGCGGCGGGCATCCGCAGCATCGCCGACCTGCGCCGCTGGGACCGCGCGGATCTGACCGCACGTTTCGGCAGCACGGGCGAACGGCTTTATCACCTTGCGCGCGGCGAGGATCACCGGCGCGTCACGCGGGATGAGCCGATGCGCTCGATCTCCTCCGAGACGACCTTTGATACTGACACCGCCGACGCGGACCTGCTGACCGGCCATCTGTGGCGGCTGGCCGAGCGGGTGTCGGACCGCGCCAAGGCAAAGGGCCTCGCCGGGCGCACGGTGACGCTGAAGATGAAGCGGGCCGATTTCCGGCAGGTCACGCGGCGGGTGGCGCTGGCGGCGGCAACGCAATCGGCAGACCGGATCTGGCGGACGGCGCAGGGTCTGTTCGATGCGGCGAGGGAGGGGGGGCCGTTCCGGCTGGTCGGTGTGGGGCTGTCGGACCTGTGCCCCGCCGCGCAGGGCGATGCCACGCCCGACCTGCTGGACCCCGGCGCGCGGATGCGGGCCGAGGCAGAGCGTGCGGCGGACGCGATCCGCGCCCGCTTTGGCCAGGGGGCGATCATCAAGGGCCGGGCGCTGCGCTGATCGTCCGGTCGCTGCCGGTCGGCGCGGCACGGGCGGCCCCGGCCTAGCCGCGTCCGCTCATCCCGTCCCAGAACCCCTTGACCTTGGAAAAGAACGACGAGCCTTCGGGATTGTTCTCTTCGCTCTGCTTCTCGAATTCGCGCAAGAGATCCTTTTGGCGCTGGGTCAGGTTCACCGGCGTCTCGACCGCCAGTTCGATCACCATGTCGCCCGTTCCGCCGCCGCGCAGCGCCGGCATCCCCTTGCCGCGCAGGCGCATCTGCTTGCCCGACTGCGCCCCCGGCGGCACCGTCACGCTGCCCCGGCCGCCGTCGATGGTGGGCACCTCGACCTTGCCGCCCAGCGCCGCCGTCGTCATCGACACAGGCACGCGGCAGAACAGATGCACGCCGTCGCGCTGAAAGATCGCGTGCTCGCGCACCTCGATGAAGATGTAGAGGTCCCCCGTCGGTCCGCCGCGCATTCCGGCCTCGCCCTCGCCCGCCAGCCGGATGCGGGTGCCCGTCTCCACCCCCGCAGGGATGTTAACCGACAGGGCGCGTTCCTTTTCTACCCGTCCCGCGCCGCCGCAGGCCTTGCAGGGGTTCTTGACGATCTGGCCTGCGCCGCCGCAGGTGGGGCAGGTGCGCTCGACGGTGAAAAACCCCTGCTGCGCGCGCACCTTGCCCATGCCCGAGCAGGTCGGGCAGGTGACGGGTTCGGCCCCGCCTTCGGCCCCGGTGCCGTGGCAGACCTCGCAGGTGAGGGCGGTGGGGACGTTGATCGTTTTCTGGACGCCCTTGTAAGCCTCTTCCAGCGTCACGCGCAGGTTGTAGCGCAGGTCGGACCCGCGCTGGGCGCGGCTGCGGCCGCCGCCACCGCCACGCCCGCCCATGAAATCGCCGAAAAGATCCTCGAACACGTCCGAAAAGGCGCTGGCGAAATCGCCCTGACCCGGCCCGCCGGCGCCACCGCCGCGTGGCCCGCCGCCCATGCCGCCGTCAAAGGCCGCATGGCCGAACCGGTCATAGGCGGCCTTGCGCTGTTCGTCCTTCAGGACGTCATAAGCCTCGTTCACTTCCTTGAACTGGGCCTCCGCCTGCGGGTTGTCGGCGTTGCGGTCGGGGTGCAACTCTTTGGCCTTGGCCCGGTAGGCCTTTTTCAGCTCATCACCCGAGGCCCCGCGAGAGACCCCCAGAATATCGTAATAGTCGCGCTTTGCCATGGGTCAGACACCCCTATTCCGGAACCCGATGGGGCGGTCCGTTGCCAGACCGCCCCCCCCTTGGTTCCGTGCGGTCTTATTTCCGCTTGTTGTCGCCCAGATCCTCGAAATCGGCATCGACGATATCGTCATCGACACCGCGCGGCCCCTCGCCGTCCTCCGGCCCGCCGCCCTCGGATTGGCTGGCCTTGTAGATGGCCTCGCCCAGCTTCATCGCGGCCTCGGTCAGGTTCTGCATGGCCGAACGGATCTTGCCCGCGTCTTCGCCCTTCAGCGCGTCCTCAAGCGGCGACATGGCCAGTTCGATCGCCTCGACGGTGGTCGGATCGACCTTGTCGCCATGCTCCTTGATCGACTTGCGGGTGTCGTGCAGCAGGCTTTCGGCGCGGTTGCGGGTCTCGATCAGTTCGCGGCGTTCCTTGTCGGCCTCGGCATTCGCCTCGGCATCCTTAATCATCTTTTCGATGTCCTCGTCCGACAACCCGCCCGAAGCCTGGATGGTGATCGCCTGGGTCTTGCCGGTGCCCTTGTCCTTGGCGCTGACGGACACGATGCCGTTGGCGTCGATGTCGAAGGTCACCTCGATCTGCGGCATCCCGCGGGGGGCGGGGGGGATCTGTTCCAGGTTGAACTGGCCCAGCATCTTGTTGTCCGCCGCCATCTCGCGCTCGCCCTGGAACACCCGGATCGTCACGGCGTTCTGGTTGTCCTCGGCGGTGCTGAAGACTTGGCTTTTTTTGGTCGGGATCGTGGTGTTGCGGTCGATAAGGCGGGTAAACACGCCGCCCAGCGTCTCGATCCCCAACGACAGGGGCGTGACGTCCAGCAGCACCACATCCTTCACGTCGCCCTGCAGCACGCCCGCCTGAATGGCCGCACCAAGGGCCACGACCTCATCGGGGTTCACGCCCTTGTGGGGTTCCTTGCCGAAGAATTTGGTCACCTCCTCGATCACGCGGGGCATCCGGGTCATGCCGCCGACCAGCACCACCTCGTCGATGTCGCCGATGGAAAGGCCCGCGTCCTTGAGCGCGTCCTTGCACGGCTTGATCGACCGCTTGATCAGGTCATCGACCAGGCTTTCCAGCTTGGCGCGGGTCAGCTTCACCACCAGGTGCAGCGGCTGGCCGGTGTTGCGGTCCATGCTGATGAAGGGCTGGTTGATCTCGGTCTGGCTGGCCGAGCTCAGCTCGATCTTGGCCTTTTCCGCCGCCTCTTTCAGGCGCTGCAGGGCCATCTTGTCCAGCGTCAGGTCAACGCCATGCTCTTTCTTGAACTCGTCCGCCAGATAGTTGACGATCCGCATGTCAAAGTCTTCGCCGCCGAGGAACGTGTCCCCGTTGGTCGATTTCACCTCGAACAGGCCGTCGTCAATTTCCAGGATGGTGATGTCGAAGGTGCCGCCACCAAGGTCATAGACGGCGATGGTGCGGCTGTCCTTCTTGTCCAGGCCATAGGCCAGCGCGGCTGCGGTGGGTTCGTTGATGATGCGCAGAACCTCAAGGCCCGCGATCTTGCCCGCATCCTTGGTCGCCTGGCGCTGCGCGTCGTTGAAATAGGCAGGCACGGTGATCACGGCCTGGGTGACCGTCTCGCCCAGATAGGCCTCGGCGGTTTCCTTCATCTTCTGAAGGATGAAGGCGCTGACCTGCGACGGCGAATATTTCTCGCCGCGCACCTCCACCCAGGCGTCGCCGTTGCCGCCGTTCACCACCGAATAGGGCAGGTTCTTCTTGTCCTTGGCGATATGGGCGTCATCCACGCGGCGCCCGATCAGGCGCTTGACCGCAAAGACGGTGTTTGCGGGGTTGGTCACGGCCTGGCGTTTGGCCGCCTGGCCGACAAGGCGTTCGGTTTCCGTGAAACCCACGATGGAAGGCGTGGTGCGCGCGCCTTCCGCATTTTCGATCACGCGCGGTTGCGCCCCGTCCATGATGGCGACGCAGGAGTTGGTCGTTCCGAGGTCGATCCCGATGACTTTGGCCATGTGTTTGGTCCTTCTCTTCCGGCGATGTTGTGGGGTGCGGGCCCGATTGCGGCACCAGCCCCCCGATCCCAATACGGTTTTTCCTGCCGGGCGGGGCGGCCACCCCGTGCGGCTTCGACCGGTATATAGGAGGGGGCCTTGGGGGCCGCAAGCGTCACAGGACCGTGATTTTTCGCGGGTCATCTTCGGCCTGCCCGGGGATTGCGAGCGGAAACGAGGTTGCTCCGGCCCGCCCGGATGCTTAGGTCATGCCTGTTGTCAGAAATGTCAGGAGCCAACGCATGCTGTATGTCGATATCCCCACCACCCCCGAACTCAATGCCCTGGTGGCGGCACGCGGCGAGGCCCATGTGACGTTCTACCTGCCTGCGACACCCCAGACCCAGGATGTGGGCCAGGCCCGCACCACCCTGCGGCAACTGCTCAAAGAGGCGGAGGAGCAGCTGGAGGCCGTGGGCACGCCCAAGCGCACGATCTGGCCGATCTCGGAACAGGTGTCCGACCTGATCGACGATGATGATTTCTGGACACGGCAGGCCAATTCGCTGGCGCTGTTCGTGACGCCCGACAGCCTGCGGGCCTTCCGCCTTCCCAATCACCTGACCGAGATGGTGCAGGTCGCCGACCGCTTCCATATGAAACCGCTTCTGCGCGTGATGACCGTGGGCCAACATGCCTTTGTGCTGGCGCTGGCGGAAAACGAGGTGCGTTTGATCGAGGTTTTTGCCGACCTGCCCGCGCAAGAGGTCAAGGTGCCGGACATGCCCAAGGACGCGGCCTCTGCCGCAGGCACGTCCAACGTCAACAGCCGGTCCTATTCGGGCCGCACCGGCGGGGCCGAGGGGCAGAACACCCTCTTGCGCGCCTATTGCCGCAAGGTGGATGCGGCCCTGCGCCCGATCCTGGCCGGGCGGTCCGAACCGCTGATCCTGGCCGCGACCGACCCGCTGATGTCGATGTATCGCAGCGTCAGCAGCCATGGCGCGCTGGCCCCCGACGCGATCAAGTCCAGCCCGGTGCGCAAGACCCCCGGTGAACTGGCGGAAGAGGCGCGGCCTGTTCTCGATGCGCTCCATGCCGAGGTGCTGGCCCGCGTCCACGCCGATTTCAGCACGCGCGAGAACGAGGGGCGGGCCACCACCCAGATCGCCCTCGCCGCACGGGCGGCGACGTTCGGGGCGGTCGATACCCTGCTGGTTGACATTGACGAGGTGGTGCCGGGCACGGTTGACGAAATCACGGGGACCGTGACGCTGGACGATACGGAAACTGCGCTGTCCTACGGCGTGGTGGACGAGATCGCTTGCCGCGTGCTGACCTCGGGCGGGCGCGTGCTGGCGGTGCGGCGCGACGACATTCCGGGCAAGGGGTCGCTGGCCGCGATCCTGCGCTACACCGTCTGAACGGGTCAGGGCACCAAGGAACAACAGCCGCCGAGGCCTTGCGTCCTGGCGGCGCCGCCTGTTGGGTCGATCAGGAACAGCCGGATCGCGATGCCGGACATCCGGTCGCTCATCCCGTCGGAACAGGTTTCGCCGGTCAGGCTGGCAACGCCCGATACCCCGTCGCCCGCTAGGCCCAGGCCGATCTCGCCGATCCGCCCATGGACCGGCGCCGTCCAGTCGATGCGCAGGCGCCATGACCCTTCGCCCATGCGGCTCAGGTCACCCTGACCGCGCGCGGCATCGACCGGCATCGACCAGAACGGCTCGGTGCCCGAGCAGATCATGCGGGTCTGCAGCGCGGTCCAGTCCGGGCGGGGCTGGCGGGCAAGGAAGCGGATGGCGGCCCAACCGGCCGTCTCTTCGTCGTTCACCCGGCCCCAGCGGCCGTCTGCAGACAGCGCCGTCACCTCGATCCCGCGCGCGGTCGGGTTCAGGCGACCGATGATGGGGGAATCCGCGCGCGGCTCGGCGCGGACGTTCAGCATGTCGCCGATGGCGACCCCCGTCACGTCATGCAGCGCGGGCATCAGGTCGGCAGACACAGGCCCGGCCACCATCCACAGCACAAGCGCCACCCCCCTCATTTGCCCGCCATCCAGCTGGCCGAGGCATGTTTGCGCGTGTAGAATTCCGCCATCAGTCCGATCATGAGAAAGATCACCAGCGCGGTCACCGGATAGGCGATGGTGGTGTAATGCGGGTTGTAGTTGAGGAATACGGCCCCGCGCGTCTGGTCGATGATGTGAAAGAGGGGGTTCCAGTCGAAATAACCCAGAAGATATCCGGGCATCGCATTGGCCAGGAACATCTTGCCGGAGAAGATCATGTTTGCGCGCTGATACATCTGCGTCACCAGCGTGGCCGCCTCGGGCCACCAGGGCCGGGCGGCCTGCATGATGATGCCCAGGCCGACCCCGGTTGCCCAGGCCAAGAGGAACATCGCGATCATGCCCACCGGGTTGAATATGGTGATCGGCGAGATCATCGCGTGATAGCAAAACAGCACGACCGCCGCCGACAGGAACTGGAGATAGAGCGCCGACAGCGCCGCCGCCGCGATCGAGACGATGGTGTTCATCGGCGAATGCTTCATCATCGGCGAGGTCGAACTTTCCGCCCCCGCCACCGCCCCCAGCGCTTTGACATGGGTCATGAACATGAAAATGCCCGACATCACGTAGAGCACGAAATCGCCCCGGACCGCCGTGCCCCGCATCCCCAGCAGATCGAACATGATGTAGAAGATGCCCACCAAAAGCACCGTCTGCATGATGTTCATCAACAGCCCGACGACTGCGTTTCCATGCGACTTGCGCACATGGCGGACCGAGGCGTGGAACACCAGTTCCACGATGGTGAAGGCCGACTGAAGCGAGGAGGTGCGGTGTTGGCGCTGGAACATCGGCTCTGACCTCTGGCCTGCGGGAAAGTTTGCCGCAACTTTGCACGGGAATGCTTGCCGTTCCCTTGCGACGGAGGATAAGCAGTCAGCGATAACTTTGCAATCGCGCCGCCGCCCGCCCCGCTCCGGAGAATTCATGGACCGCCCAGCCCTTGTTGCCTTGATGCGCCGACTGGCCCTTGAAGCGGGGGACCGGATCATGGAGATCTATGAGGGTCCCGATTTCGAGGTGCGCGCAAAATCCGACGCCTCGCCGGTGACGGCGGCGGATGAGGCGGCGGATGCCGTGATTTCGGTGGGATTGCGCGCGGCCTTTCCCGAGGTGCCGCTGATCACCGAGGAACAGGCGGGCAGCCACGCGCTGGTGGCGCAGACCTTCCTGATCGTCGATCCGCTGGACGGCACCAAGGAATTCGTGCAGCGGCGCGGCGATTTCACCGTGAACATCGCCTATGTCGAAGAGGGCGTGCCGGTGCTGGGCGTGGTCTATGCGCCCGCCAAGGGACGGCTGTTCTACACCCCCGCCACGGGCGGCGCGGTCGAGGAGGCGGGGCCGTTTGACCCCGATGCGCCGGGGGGAATGCAACCCCTGAAGGTCAGCGTGCCGGACAACGCCGCGCTGATGGTCGTGGCATCGAAGTCGCACCGCGACGCCGCGACCGATGCCTATGTCGCGCGTTACGCGGTGCGCGACATGACCAGCGCAGGGTCGAGCCTGAAGTTCTGCCTTGTTGCGACGGGAGAGGCCGACCTCTACCCCCGGCTGGGCCGCACGATGGAATGGGATACGGCGGCGGGCGATGCTGTGTTGCGCGGGGCGGGCGGGCAGGTCGTCCGGCTGGACGATCTGACGCCGCTGACCTATGGCAAGCAGGGTTGGGACAACCCTTTCTTCCTGGCTTTTGCACCGGGCGTAAACTTGCTCACCTGACTGCCCGAGATTGATTTAGGCATGCCTTGACAGCAACATGTTTGCCTGACGACGATTGTTCTATGTTATTGGCGCTGTGCCGGGAAAGGCGCAAGTGACACAGTTGCGCCAGAGAACTGGCGCGGATGATGCCCGGCCAGACCGATGTTGGTGAAAACCAGAGGGGCGAGACGATGAAGAAGAACAGAAAAGTCCTGAAGGCGGTTTTTCCGGTTGCGGGGTTGGGCACGCGCTTTCTGCCGGCCACGAAGTCGATCCCGAAGGAAATCATGACATTGGTGGATCGCCCGCTGATCCAGTATGCCATCGACGAGGCGCGCGCCGCCGGGATCAAGGAGTTCATCTTTGTCACCGCCCGCGGGAAATCCGCGCTTGAGGATTACTTCGACCATTCGCCGGAGCTGGAAAGCACGCTGCGCAAATCAGGAAAGGACAGCCTGCTAGAGGTCCTGAAGGACACCAATATGGATTCGGGCGCCATCGCCTATGTGCGCCAGAACCGCGCTCTGGGTCTGGGCCACGCGGTCTGGTGCGCGCGCCGTCTGGTGGGGGACGAGCCCTTTGCCGTCCTTCTGCCCGATGATGTGATCGCCGCCGAAAAACCCTGTCTCGCGCAGATGGTCGAGGCGTATGAGCAGACCGGCGGCAACATGGTCGCCGCGATGGAGGTGTCGCCGCAGCGTATTTCGGCCTATGGGGTGCTGGACGTGGCCGAGGACATGGGCGCCATCGTCAACGTGCGCGGCATGGTCGAAAAGCCGAAGGCCGAGGACGCGCCGTCGAACCTGGCGGTGATCGGCCGCTACATCCTGATGCCGGCCATCATGCAGAACCTCAACCGCATGAAGCAGGGGGCCGGGGGTGAAATCCAGCTGACCGACGCAATCGCCGAAGAGGCGGCGTCCGGCCAGGTGTTCGGATACCGATTCCGCGGGCAGCGCTATGATTGCGGGTCCAAGGCGGGTTTCCTGCAGGCGACAGTCGCCTTTGCCCTTGCGCGGCCCGACCTGCGCGACGAATTCGACGCCTATCTGCGCGATCTCATGGCGCAGGACCGCGCCGCGCAATGATCCCGTCGCCCGGCTCTGGGACATCGGGGCCGCGCCATGCACGCTGCGGGCACTGATCCCGGGCCCGGACCGGACGTGGCCGCGCGGCTGATGGGCGCGCTAGCGGGGGCCTGGACCGCCTATCGCCTGCGGTGGAAGCGCCGAAGGCTGCTGGTGCGGGCGCTGAGCAAGCGTCGGCAGCTGCAGGTGGTCTGCGACCGGACACGTGCCATCGCGGCGGACGATATCCTGTGCCTCTCGACGGTGCGCAATGAAATCGTGCGGCTGCCGCATTTCCTCGCGCATCACCGGCGTCTGGGGGTGGCGCAGTTCCTGATCGTGGACAACGCAAGCACCGATGGCACGCGCGACTATCTGGCGGAGCAGCCCGATGTCTCGCTCTGGACCACGACGGCCAGCTACCGTTTGTCGCGTTTCGGGGTGGACTGGCTGACCTGGCTGCAAATGCGCTATGCTCACGGGCACTGGTGCCTGACGCTTGATGCCGACGAGGTGCTGATCTATCCCTACTGGGACACTCGCGACCTGCGCGCGCTGACCGGTTGGCTGGAACGGTCGGGGAGCGCCTTGCTGCCCGCCATGATGCTTGATCTTTATCCGAGGGGGCCGCTGTCCGCGCATCCCTACCGGCCCGGCGACGACCCCTTTGCGCAGCTGTGCTGGTTCGACCGTGGCAATCTGGGCTTGCGGCGGCAGGACCCGCTGGACAACCTTTGGATTCAGGGCGGCGTGCGGGCGCGGGCGTTTTTTGCCGCCGATCCGCGCCGCGCGCCAACCCTGAACAAGACCCCGCTGGTGCGGTGGAATCGCCGCTATGCCTATGTGAACTCCACCCACCAGATCCTGCCCCGGCGGCTGAACCGTGGTTACGCGGCGGACGGCGGCGAGATGCTGTCGGGCCTGATCCTGCATTCGAAGTTTCTGGATGTGGTTGTTCAAAAATCGCACGAGGAGCGGATGCGCGGCGAGCATTTCGCCAACAGCGCCCTCTACGACGACTATTACGCCAGATTGTCCGGCGACCCAGACCTGTGGTGCCCGCAATCCACCCGGCTGACCGGATGGCGGGGGCTGGAGGCGATGGGGCTGATGTCGCGCGGGGGCTGGATATGACGGGGGGGCGCCCCGTGCGGCCATGATTTACCTTTACGGCGGTCGCGGTTAGGCTGTGGCGGATGTCCTGCGCAGGGCCGGGGATCGCAACGCATTGTCAAACCGGCGGTGATAGACCGGACGGCAGGATCGGGCGCAGGCAAGAGGGCGCGGCATGGGGGTTCTTGAGTCCTATCGGCTGCGGTTGCGGCGAAAGCGGCTTCTCGCGCGTGCTTGGTTCAAGCGGCGCGAGTTGACGCCCGTGATCGACCGCACCCGCGCGATCCGGCACGCTGCCATCCTGGCCTTCGTCACCCTGCGCAACGAACGGGTGCGGCTGCCCTATTTCCTGAAATACTACCGCGATCTCGGCATCGACCATTTCCTGATCGTGGACAACGGCAGCGAGGACGGATCGCGCGAGTATCTGGCCGAACAGCCCGACGTCTCCATGTGGACGACGCAAGCCAGCTACAAGTCGTCTCGCTTTGGTGTGGACTGGCTGACCTGGCTGCAGCGGAACCACGGGCACGGGCATTGGTGCCTCACGGTGGATGTGGATGAGTTCTTTGTCTATCCGTTCTGCGAGACGCGGCCGATCCGGGCGCTGACCGACTGGCTGGATGCCTCGGCCATCCGGTCGTTTTCGGCGATGCTGCTGGACATGTATCCGAAGGGCGCCATCGGCGCGCAGCCCTATCACGAAGGGCAGGACCCGTTCGAGATTGCGCAGTGGTTCGATGCGGGGAACTATGCGATCAGCACGAACCAACGCTATGGCAACCTGTGGATCCAGGGCGGCCCGCGGGGGCGCGCCTTTTTCGCCGATAAGCCAAAGCTGGCGCCTGCGCTGAACAAGGTGCCGCTGGTGCGCTGGCAAAAGGGCTATGCCTATGTCAGTTCCACCCACATGGTCCTGCCGCGCGGCCTCAACCAGGTGCACGACACGCTGGGGGGCGAAAAGGCCAGCGGCATTCTGCTGCATGCCAAGTTCCTCGATACTTTCGGCGTCAAGGCGGAAGAGGAGATGCGGCGCGGCGAGCACTATCGCGACAGCGCCGAATACCGCGCCTATCGCAGCGCGATGGACAGCCAGCCCGATCTCTGGTGCAAGTGGAGCGAGAAATACATCAACTGGCGCCAGCTGGAGATTCTGGGCCTGATGTCCAAGGGGAACTGGGCGTGACGCTGGGCTTTCTGATGCTGTGCCACACCGCGCTGGACCGCGCGGCCGAGGTTGCGCGGCATCTGGCGGCGCGCGGCTGTCCGGTCGTTATCCATGTCGATGCGCGGGTAAAGCCGCGTGCCTTTGTCCGGTTCAAGGGCGAGCTCGGCGATGTGGCCGACATCCGGTTCTGCGGCCGGCACGCCTGTGAATGGGGCACATGGGGACTGGTGCAGGCGACGGTCGAGGCATCGACCGTGATGCTGCGCGACTTTCCGCAGGTGCGGCACGTCTATCTCGCGTCCGGCTCCTGCCTGCCGCTACGCCCGGTGGAGGAGTTGCGCGCCTATCTGGACGAACGCCCCACCACCGATTTCATCGAAAGCGTGACAACGGCGGATGTCGGCTGGACGGTGGGGGGCCTCGACTTTGAACGGTTCACGCTGCGGTTCCCGTTCTCATGGCGCAAGAGCCGCAAGTTGTTCGACTGGTATGTTGGCCTGCAACGTCGCCTTGGCATCTGCCGCCGCATCCCCTCAGGCCTTGTGCCGCATCTGGGCAGCCAATGGTGGTGCCTGACACGGCGCAGCCTGTCAGCCATTCTGGAGGACCCGCGTCGGCGCGAATACGACAGCTATTTCCGCAAGGTCTGGATCCCCGATGAAAGCTATTTCCAGACGCTTGTGCGGCTGTATGCAACATCCGTGGAAAGCCGGTCGCTCACGCTGTCGAAGTTCGATTTCCAGGGCAAGCCGCATATCTTTTACGATGACCACCTGCAATTGCTCCGCCGGTCCGACTGTTTCATAGCGCGCAAGATCTGGCCGCATGCGAACCGGCTTTACCGTGTGTTCCTGACGGATGAGGGCAAGGGCCAGCCCGCCGCCGAGCCGAACCCCGGCAAGATCGACCGGCTGTTCTCCAAGGCGGTCGAGCGGCGCATCAAGGGCCGTGCGGGGCTATACATGCAAAGCCGCTATCCGGTCGAGAACCGCGAGAATGGGCGCACCGCTGCGCCCTATTCGGTGTTTGAGGGCTTTGCCGCGGTGTTCGAGGAATTCGACGTCTGGCTGGGCCGCGTGACAGGGACGCGGGTGCATGGACATCTGTTCGCGCCGGGCCGGGTGCAGTTCGCCGGGGGTGAGACGATCTATAACGGCTGTCTCACCGACAGTGCCGAATTGCGTGACTACAACCCGAAAAGCTTTCTGACCAACCTGATCTGGAACACGCGGGGCGAGCGGCAATGTTTCCAGTTTGGCCCCGCCGACAACCAGGCGGTGAGCTGGTTCATGGCAGGCGATTCCCATGCCACGATCAGCGTGATCTCCGGCGCCTGGGCAGTGCCGCTGTTCAAGTCCAACGCCAATTTCGGCGCGATCCGGGCCGAAGCCGCGCGCCTGCAAAAGATCGAGGCGCAGCACCTCGACATCCTACGGTCGGTCTGGACCAAGGCGCGGGTGCGCATCTGGACGCTGGCCGATTTCGTCGAGAATCCGATGGAGCCGTTGCAGACCATCGTCGATGAGATCAGCCCGCGCGGGTTCCGACGCCTGACAGAGGCACCGCGCCTGACCGATCTCAAGGGGTTTGGCCAGTTCCTGCAGAACCTGCGCAACCAGGGCATGCAGCCGGTGCTGATGGGTGATTTCCCGGTGGGCGATGACCCGCGCCCCGACAGCGGCCGCCGGGGCCGCCCCTATCTGGTGAAGTGACCGCATGGCCCGTTTCGACCGTTTCGTGATGTTGGCCGCGATGCGGACAGGCTCGAACTTTCTGGAGGCGAACCTGAATGCGCTGCCGGGTGTCACCTGCCATGGTGAGGCGTTCAATCCCCATTTCATCGGCAAGCTGAACCAGGACATGCTGTTCGGCATCTCGATGGCCGCCCGTGACGCCGACCCTGCCGCCCTGTTGCGGGCCCTGGCGGACCAGACGCCGGGACTGTCGGGGTTCCGCTACTTCCACGATCACGACCCACGTGTGTTTCGGCTGGTGATGGACGACGCGCGCTGCGCCAAGATCGTGCTGACGCGCAATCCGCTGGAAAGCTATGTCAGCTGGAAGATCGCGCAGTCCACAGGACAATGGAAGCTGACCAACGCAAAGCGTCTGCGCAGCGCGAAGGTGCTGTTCGACGGGGCCGAATTCGCGGCCTTTGTCGAAGGTTTGCAGGCCTTCCACCTGCGCATCCTGAACGCGCTGCAGGTCAGCGGGCAGACCGCGTTCTATCTGGATTATGAGGACCTACAAAATCTGGACGTGCTCAACGGCATGGCGGCCTTTCTGGGCGTGGAGGGGCGGCTGGAGGCCGCGGACCCCACGCTCAAGAAGCAGAACCCCGAACCGGTCGAGGACAAGGTTGAAAACCCCGCTGAAATGGCGGCGGCGCTGTCCCGGCTGGACCGGTTCAACCTGTCGCGCACCCCGAATTTCGAGCCGCGCCGATCCCCGGCGATCCCGTCGTTCCTTGCAGCCGGGGGGTTGCTTTACATGCCGATCCAGGGCGGGCCGCAGGCGCAAGTAGCGGCCTGGATGCGCGGGCTGGGGCGTGTGGAGGGCGATTTCGTGCAGAAATCGCTGCGCCAGTGGATGCGCGCCACCCCGATCCGGCGCAGCTTTACCGTGCTGCGCCATCCACTGGCGCGGGCCCATGCCGCGTTCTGCGACCGCATCCTGACCGCCGCCCTGCCTGAAATCCGTGGCGCCTTTGTCCGCACCATGTCGCTGGAACTGCCCCCGCCGGGCAAGATTGGCCAGATGGGGCTGGAGGATCACCGTGCGGCATTTCTGGCCTTTCTGCGCTTTGCCCGGATGAACCTTGCCGCACAGACCGCGGTGCGGGTGGATTCCCAGATCGCCACACAAACTGCGGTTTTGCAAGGCTTTGCGCAGTTCCACGGGCCGGACATCGTGCTGCGCGAGGATCGGCTGGCCGCGGGGCTGGCCTTTGTCTGTGGCGAGGCGGGGCTGGACTGCCCGCCCCTTCCCGAGGCCAAGGAGGCCAGGCCATTTGCACTGCCCGAGGTGCGCACGCCCGAGATCGACGCCGCCGCGCGCGAGGCCTATGCGCGCGACTATCTGGGGTTCGGATTCGCGGACGCGCCCTAGCGCGGGGCTCAGACGCTCAATGTCTCGGTCGAGGCAAAGAACATAGCCTGCCCCACGGCCGAGCGCACCTGATCCTCGGTAAAGGGTTTGGTGATCAGAAAGGCAGGTTCGGGCCTCTCACCCGTCAGCAGGCGTTCGGGGAAGGCGGTGATGAAGATCACGGGCAGCCCCGGCCGCCGCGCCAGAATGTCGTTCACCGCGTCGATGCCGGACGAATTGTCGGCAAGCTGGATGTCGGCGAGGATCAGGTCGGGGGCTTCCCGCTGCGCGAGGTCCACCGCCGCATCGCGCGTGGCGGCGATGCCGGTCACGCTGTGACCCGCTTGGCGCACGATGTCGGCGATGTCCATGGCGATGATCGCCTCATCCTCGATCACCATGACCCGGCCCGCCACGGCGCGGGCCATCTCGGCCCCTGCCACCTCGATCAGATGGAGGACCTCGGTCCTGTCCACCTGGATGATCGCGCCGATCTCGTCGGCCGAGAACCCCTCGATCGTGCTGAGCAAAAGCGCCTCGCGCGAGCGGGGAGTCAGCGTTTTCATGTGCTTTTGCGCCTGCGCCGACAGAGGGCCGTCGGGGTCGCCCAAGGGTGCGCCCGCGCTGGCCCAGATCAGGTGGAAGGCATGGAACAGCGCCACGCGCGGGCTTTCCGCCTGGCGCAGCGGGGTGTCGTCGACCAGCAGCGCCTCCAGCGTGGTGGCGGCGTAGGCGTCGCCGGTGGTCTGGCTGCCAGTCAAGGCGCGGGCGTAGCGGCGCAGATAGGGCAGGCTCGCCCCCACCAGTGCCGCAACGTCCTGATGCGCGTCTTGGGTCATGATCGGGTCTCCCGAAGGTTTTTCTGAGGAACCGAACGCGCTGGTCCCGCGTTCGGTTCCGTGACAGGGTGAAGGCAGGATGCAGACATGGGTGCTATGACCGACATGGCCGAGGAAAAGCCGAAGTCGAGCCTGGAACAGGCCATAGACGAAAACCTGAAGCGCGCCTATCAGGAAGCGCTTCAGCAGGAAGTGCCCGACCGGTTCAAGGAACTGCTGGCCGCGCTCAAGGCCAAGGAGGGGCGCAAATGACCACCCCCACCGCCACCGAAGCCGCCGATCCGCGCGACGCGATCATGGACCACCTGCCCGCGCTGCGCGCCTTTGCGATCTCGCTTACGCGCGATCTGACCGCGGCGGATGACCTCGTGCAGGATACCATCGTCAAGGCCTGGTCGAACTTCGAGAAGTTCTCGGCGGGCACCGATCTGCGCGCCTGGCTGTTCACCATCCTGCGCAACACATTCTTTTCCGGCAAGCGCAAGACCCGGCGCGAGGTCGCCGACCCCGACCAGATCCACGCCGGCACCCTTTTTGAAAAACCGGTGCATGACGGTCGGTTGGCCTATGCCGAATTCCAGCGCGCCTTTGACAAGCTGTCGCCGGAACACCGCGAAGTGCTGATTCTCGTGGGGGCCTCGGGCTATACTTGCGAAGAAGCCGCGGCGATGATGGGTGTGGCAATCGGCACCGTGAAAAGCCGCACCAACCGCGCCCGCGCCCGGCTGTGCGCGCTGATGGGTCTGGCGCTGGGCGAGGATGCCCTGCCAGGCATGGACGGTGCCACGGCCGCGGTGATGAGCCGGTCGGTCACCCAAGCCGCCTGACGGACATGCGCCTGAACCGGGTGTGGCGCGGCGCGCTGGATACCCTCAGCGTGCGGTTGTCGGCGCTGCTCGCAGTGGCGCTCCTGCCAATCGGCATGGTCGCCTTTGTGCAGACCTCGGGCGCAATGCGCGAGGCGCGCGAGCGGTCGGAGGCCGCGCTGACCGGCGAGGTGCTGCAATCCATCCAGACCGAGATGCGGTTGATCCAGCGGGCGCAGGGGCTGGTGCGGGCGTTGGCGGCGCTGCCGCTGGAGACGCTGCGCGACGACATGGCCTGCAACCGGATCATGCAGCGCGTGAAGGCAAGTACCGACAACTATTCGCTCGTGGGATTCATCCCCCTGTCCGGGCGAATGAGCTGTTCCTCCTCTGGGCAGACGATGGAGTTTTCCGGCAATCCGCTGTTCGAGGAGATGGCGGGGGCTGAGGATTTCGCCTTTGTCGCCAATCTACGCGGGCCGGTGTCTGGCACGTCGATCCTCGGCGTGTCGCATGTGGTTTTCGATGGCGAGGGTGCGCGGGCCGGCATCGTGTCGGTGTCGATCCCGCAGGAGCGGCTGTCCCTGCTGGCCGCGTCGGAGCGGGCCTCGGGATCGCGACTGCCGCTGCTCGTGACCTTCGATGCCGAGGGCGAGCTTCTGACAGCCTCGATCCCGATGGAGGAGGCCCGCGCGCTGCTGCCCGCGGATCGTGTGTTGCGGGACCTGCAACCCGTTCGGGCCGTTGCCTTCACGACAGGGGCGCTGAATGGCGAACAACGCACCTACGCCGCCGTGACGCTGGTGCAGGGCGAGCTGTTCGCGCTGGGAACCTGGTCGTCGGATGTGGCGACCGGTCTGGTCGGGATCGGCACGCTGCCGCCCTTTGTTCTGCCTGGCGCAATGTGGCTCGCCAGCCTGCTGGTCGCCGTGATGGCGGCCGAGGGGCTTGTCGCGCGCCACATCCGTGCCCTGCGATGCTCGATCACGGCCTTTGCGGGCGGCAACCGCGCGGTGATCGACCTCGATTTCGAGGATGCCCCGCGAGAGCTGCGCGAGGTCGCCGTGGCCTATGAGGCAATGACCGACACGATCCTGAAGGACGAGGCCGGCATGGAGGACATGGTGCACCAGAAGGAGGTGCTGCTGCGAGAGGTGCACCACCGGGTCAAGAACAACCTGCAACTGATCGCGTCGATCATGAACATGCAGATGCGCCAGGCCCGGTCGGTAGAGGCGAAAAGCCTGATGCAGGGCCTGCGCGACCGGGTGATGAGCCTGGCCACCATCCATCGCGGGCTATATCAAACCTCCGGGCTCACCGATGTGCGGGCGAATGAACTCCTCGACGACATCGTGCGGCAGTTGATGCGCATGGGGGCGGGGCCCGGGCGGCGGTTTGACCTGCGAAGCCGGTTCGATCCGGTGCGCCTGACTCCGGACCAGGCGGTGCCGCTGGCGCTGTTGCTGACCGAGGCGGTGACCAACGCGATGAAATACGCCTCGGCCGCGGATGGCCTGCCGGTTCTCGACATTTCGCTGCGGCGCGAAGGCGTGGATCGGGCGATCCTGCGCATCGCCAACAGCACCACGCTGGCAGGACCGGGTGGCGAGATGCCCGAAAGCTCGGGCCTCGGGTCGCAGCTTGTCACGGCTTTTGCGCATCAGCTTGGCGGCACGGCAGTGACCGAAAACGGGGGTGGCGAATACAGCCTGACCGTCAACTTTGCGCTGCGCGCCCTCGCCGAGGCGGAGGCGCGCCATTCCGACTCGAGTGCAGTGGACGCGGCGGAGGGGTGACTCTCAGGCGGCCTGCGCCGCCGTGGCAGGCTGGGCGGCCAGACCATTGCGGACGACGAGCACCCACACCAGCAGCGGAATGGCCACGATGCCGCCAATGGCCCCCCAGAGCCAGACGCCAAAGACCAGCGCCAGAAACACCACCAGCGGATTGAGCCGCGTGCTGCGCCCGACCAGCTGCGGCGTAAGAAACTGCCCTTCCAGCAAGTTCAGCCCGACATAGACCAGCAGCGGCACCAGTGACGCCCCGCCGTCAAAAACCGCAACCCCTGCAAAGGTCAGGGCCAGCGCGGCCGTCGCCGGTCCAAGGTAGGGCACGAAGTTCAGCACGAACACCAGAAGCCCCCACTGCGGAGCTCCCGGCAGACCCACCAGATGCAGCCCGATCCCCACCACCACCCCCAGCGTCGCGTTGATGAAGGTGATCGTCAGGAAATACCTAGACACGCTGCGTTCCGCGTCGCGCAGCCGGTTGGCGGTAATCGCGCGGTTCGAGGGTGCGGAGAGCCGCCGCGCCGCCCAGTCATAGACATCCGCGCGCGTGAGCATGAAAAAGAACAGTGTTCCGGCGAACAGCAAGATCTGCGCCGCGATCCCCGGTGCCAGCAACAGCGCATCGGTGGCCGAGGGCATCGGCATCGGGCTGTCCGCCACCTCTTCCGCCGCGACCTGTGAAACGGCGGCGCCCGCGATGTCGGTCGTCACCTCGCGCAGCCCGTCGGCCAGCCCGCGGACCAGCGCGATCATGCCCTGCACGTCGGACCAGACCTTGGGCGCAGCCTCGACAAGTCGGGCCACGACGGGCTGAAACGACAGCACCAGCGTCCCGATGAACAAAAGCGTCAGGAACAGCCCGAACAGCGCCCCCGCGACCGGAGGCAGGCCGATCCGCTCCATCTGGTTCGACAGGGGCGACAGCACGATGGTAAAGACGATAGCCAGAAGCACGGGGGCCGCGACGCTTTCCATCAGCTTGAGCGCCGTCACCCCGACCACGATGCCGATCACGATCGTCGCCGCCTGACTTGCGCGTTCCATGCCCATCCTCCGCTGGCCCTCCGCAAGGCCGATCCATCCCGGCAACAACGCGGTCTGGTGCGGGGCGGTTCCTGTTGGGGCGCGCGATATTCGGGGGAACCGGGCACCGCTCGGGCGCGTTCCTTTGGCATGGGGCCCGCGAGACCCCGGAACCTGAAAAGGAGACCGCGATGAACAGCGACCAGATCAAAGGCAAGTGGATGCAGCTCAAGGGCAAGGTCCGCGAAACCTGGGGCGAACTGACCGATGACGAGATCGAGCGCATCGACGGAGAACGCGAACAGCTCGTCGGGCTGGTGCAGGAACGCTATGGCCGCGCAAGGGAAGAGGCCGAGCGCGAAGTTGACGAGTGGATGGATCGCTCCTGACGCCTCCCCACGGCATATGCTGGCCCGGCCGCCCTGCGGCCGGGCCTTTGCGTTCAGTGAGGCCGCTCTTCGGGCCGCCGATCAGCCACCGCGCGATATGGCATGGAGCGTCAGCAGCGCCTGATCCACCTCTTCGCGCTGACCCACAAGCAGGGCGCGGTTATCGTCGGACAGGTCGGTGCGTGACAGAAGCTGGTCGATCACCGCCAGCACCCTCTGATCCGCCTCGATCAGGCTTGCGATGCCGTCGCCGCCCCTCGGCTGGCTTCGGGGGGGCAGCGTGCGATCCTGTGCGTGCTGGCGCTGCCAGGCCCGAACGACCGCCAACGCTCGCCTGCGCCGCAACACGATGGCGCGCAGCAGCATCCCCTCGGCGCCATCACGCCGGTCGCCTTCGGCCTCTAGCAGCGCAAGGCTGGCGTCGATGGCCTGCGAAAGCGATGAGACCCGGTGTTTCAATGACATGCGGCTGCCACTGTTTTCGGACTGGTGCAAAGCTGACGACAACCCTTGCCCGGCGCAACGGGTTCTTGCGGGCGGCGACGGGATGCGCCGCCCATTGGGCATGTGCTACGGCTCACGCGGTTGCCTGCGACTCCGTCGGTTCAACGCGCGGGGCGGCCGTGGCGGTCGTGGTGGCTGCGGGCGGGGCCTTGCGCTGCCGGGCGCGGGAGGGACGCTTGGCCGGGGCAGCGGCCGTCACGCGCGACGAGGCCGCCTCGGCCTCGGTGGCGACGGTCTTTTTTCCTTGCGGCCGACGCGGCTTGGCTGCGTCCGTCGCGGTCTTTGCGGCGGTGTCCGCCATGTCGTCGGCGGCATCGGCGATGTCATCAGCGGTTGACCCGCCGCGACGCGCAAATCCTGCAACCGCCAGACCGATCACCGCCGCCGCGATGGAGCCGATCACCATCGTCTGGGTCGAGGGGCCACTCCGCTCCGCCCGCCGGAGGGAAAAGCGGTCACCCAGCGCGTGGTCGATGCCGTCCAGGGCACGGGAAAGTGCCGTGCGTCCGGCCTCGTCCAGCCCGGCCGTCACTGCGCCGCGCAGCGAGTGCATGGCCGCCTCGGTCTTGTCGCGAAAAGTGGCGACAGGTTCCGGCTTACCCGGGCGCAAGGCGAGCCAGACTGCGATACCCGCGCCCGCGAGGGCAACGGCGGTTACGGTGGGCGAGGGGCGGCGCAAGGCTGCCGTGGCATAGGCGGTCGCCTCGGACGCGGCATCACCCGACATCAGGCGGTGGCGCAGCTCGGCAATGGTGTCGGACAGGGCGCTGCGAGCCCGGGTCAGGTCACGTTCAATGTCTCGGCGTGTGCGGCGGTCCATGGGTCAGTCTCCTTGCGTAGGTTCGGGGGGATGCGCGATGGCGCGCAGGAGCGCGCCGGTCAGGCGCTGCGGCAGGCGGGACAGGCGGCGCAGGCGGCTCATACCGAACCACCCTGCCAGCAGCGCCGACGCGAGGGCCGCCGCCGAGACGATCAGCGCGGCCTGCACAGGCGGATGGCCCGCCAGAACGAGGGCGGCCGCCCCGGCCGCAGCCGCCTGGCCGATGGCCGCCAGGATCAGGGCCAGCGCCAGCATGATGGCGACGGCGCACAGCACGGCGTCGCGCACGGCGCGTCGCAGTTCCGCCCGCCCAAGGGCAAGCGCGTCCGACGCGAGGTCGCCAACCTGACGGGGCAGGTCGGCGGCCAGGCGCTCGGTCGAACGGAAACGGGGCGGAACCACTTCGGCGTCCACGGTCAGGCCAGGTGGCGCGTGGCTTCGACCAGTGCGGTCAGTTCGCCCCGCATCCGGTCCAGCTCGGCGCGCCGCTCGGCCGGATGGTCGTGCGACAGGGCGATGTGGAACGCCTCCAGAACGCCCTCTTCTCCGTTGCGGACCTGCGCCATCGTGTCGGCGTCGATGTCGTCGAACAGGGCGCGGGTGGCCACGACCAGCCGGTTGATGGTGCCCATGAAAGAGCCGGCGTCGTCCGCTTGGCGCCCCGCTTCGCTCAGCATCGCGGCCAGCCGCGCAGCGTGGTCGCGGTGCAGCAACAAAAACCGCTGGGCCACGGGACGGAACTCTGGCTCCGCCTTTTCGGCCATCTTTTCGAAACCTTCAGCGGTGTCGATGGTCCGGGTGTGCAGCGCCGTGATGGCATCCATCGCAGCCTCGGTCGGGTCCTGCGGGGTGAGGGGGGTGATCATGTTTGCTTGCAGTGCGGGCATGAGATCTTCCTTTCATCTGCGCATTCTTGCGGGATAAACGTTCCGACGGCCCGTTCGGTTCCCCGCCCGTTCGGTTCCCCAGGGGTCGCGCAGGGAACCATTGGGAAACCGCCGCGGGAGGGGGCGCATGTGTTGCCCGCGTGCGATCGCACTGTCCTGAACGTGAAAGCAGACTTCTCATGCTGGGATGGGCACAAACCTTCCTGATCGTTGCGCTGATCGCCGCAGCCCCTGGATTTGGCGGCGTTGCCGGGGCATCGGCCTTGATCACGCAGATCCTGTTCTTCGTCTGCATCGTCCTCTTTGTGGTTGCTATGGTGGCGCGGGCTTTGCGCGGGCGCCCGCCGGTCTGACCGCAGGGGCGAGACCGTGCCACCGGACGGCACAGGGTGAGGGCCGTAGGATTTTCCGCGGCCTTTTTCGGTGTTCGGGGTGGAACCGTCGTGGTGTAGGGGCGTTCACGCTGCATCCCGACGCGCCACCCGTCCCGGCGCGTCGGACCCGTTCCGGGCCATCCCTCCCCGGATCGGAGATCGGCCGGGGGATGCCTGCGTCCTCCGGCCTTTTTCCGCTCAGGCGGCCTGCGGCGCGCGCGCCTCGGTCAGGATGGCGTAAAGCTTGTCCGGGTCGGCGTTTGCACGCAGTTTCTTGACCACTCCCGCATCGCGCATGGTGCGGCTGACCAGCGCCAGTGCCTTGAGGTGATCGACGCCCGAGTCCTTTGGGGCCAGCAGTGCAAAGATCAGGTCCACCGGCTGGCGGTCCACGCTGTCATAGTCCAGCGGCTTTTCCAGCCGCACGAACACCCCCACGATCCGCTCCAGATCGTCCAGCCGCGCATGGGGCAGGGCGATACCATGCCCCACGCCAGTCGGGCCCAGACTTTCGCGTTCCTGCAACCCGTCCACCACAACCGAGGGGTTCACCCCCCAGGCCTGCGCGGCAAGGTCGGCGATGTCCTGGAACAGGCGCTTTTTGGACGAGGTTTGCGCCACCAGCCGCACAGCGCCCGGGATCAGAAGTTTGGAGATATCCATTGATTGTGGTTCATCCTGCGCCAAGGTTCGGGCGGTTCACTTGCTGTTGCGCGGGTCGATCCAGCCGATATTGCCATCATCACGGCGATAGACCACGTTCACGCCGCCATGTCCTTCGTTGCGGAACACGATCATCCTTTGTCCCGCCAGTTCCATCTGCATCACCGCCTCGCCCACAGTGATCGAGGGGATGCGCGTCTCCATCTCGGCGATGACGACGGGGTGCAGCGATCCATCGCCGTCCTCCTCGGGCTCATCGGTCGGCGCGAGGATATAATCGGGCGACATGTCGAACTCAACCGGTGACGTTCGGTCACGGTGATGGTCGCGCAGACGGCGTTTGTGGCGGCGCAGCTGCTTGTCCATCTTTTCGCGGCAGGACTCGAAAGCGGCATAGATCTCGGAGGCATGGCCGCGCGCCTGCGCGTTCAGGCCGGTGGACAGGTGGATGGTCGCCTCGCAGACCAGCTCATGCGCGACGCGCGAAAACACCACGACCGCCTCGGTCGGGCGCTGTGCGTATTTTTCGATCACCTCGCCCAGTTCGGCCTTCACATGGGTCTGCAACGCCTCGCCGATGTCGATCTGCTTGCCGCTGATCTGATATCGCATGGTTCCTCCTGCATCGTCGGCGGTGGGATATCCTGCCGGATCCGGCGCGCAGGCAGCCGACGTGCCTGGTATCCGGTTCCGCCCCTTGCGGATTGTCCGGTGCGGGGGGCCGGGGTCAGGCCGGACGGGGCACCAAAAGGGGGAGTTCGCACACGCATCAGGGGTATTTGGCGACAGGGGAGCCCGGGTTGTCAACGGATTCCTGACAGGCACGTGACAGCCGCGCGACAGTCAGCCGTCAGACGTCAGACCGCGCTCACGAGATGCGGAAATTCTGCCCCAGATACACGCGCCGCACGTTCTCGTCGCGCACCACCTCGTCGGTGGTCCCGCTCATCAGAACGCGGCCGTCATGCAGGATGTAGGCGCGGTCCACGATCTCGAGCGTCTCGCGCACGTTGTGGTCGGTAATCAGCACGCCAATGCCGCGCGATTTCAGATCCTGCACCAGATGACGGATCTCGCCTACCGCGATCGGATCGACGCCGGCGAAGGGTTCATCGAGCAACAGGTATTTCGGATCGGCGGCCAGGCAGCGCGCGATCTCGACCCTCCGCCGCTCACCGCCCGACAGCGCCAGTGCCGCAGCTTGCCGCAGGTGGGTGATCGAAAATTCCGACAGCAACTCCTCAAGCCGCTCACGCCGCTTGTGGCGGTCGGGTTCGGCGATCTCCAGCACGGCGAGGATGTTGTCCTCGACCGAGAGGCCGCGAAAGATCGACACCTCCTGCGGAAGGTATCCGATGCCCATGCGCGCGCGCCGATACATCGGCAGCGGGGTCACGTCGCGCCCGTCGATGATGACCTGCCCCGCATCGGGCGAAATCAGCCCGGCGATGGCGTAGAAACAAGTGGTCTTGCCTGAACCGTTGGGGCCCAGCAGCGCCACCACCTCGCCCCGGTTCAGCCGCATCGACACGTCGCGGATCACCAGACGCTTGCGATAGCTCTTGCGCAGGCTGCGGATGACAAGGCCCGCGTCACCGGGTGTGACGGAAAGTTCAGGCGTGGGCATCAGTTGCCCTGCGCCGCCGGTTTGGCGGGGGTGAACACGGTCTGAACGCGCCCCTCCATCACCCCGGTCCCGGTGTTCAGGTCGATCACCAGCTTTTGCCCCGAGATCGCGTTTTGCCCCTGCGTCAAAAGCACATTGCCGGTCATCACCACCGACCCGGTCCGCAGGGTATAGACGGCCTCGCGCGCCTCGGCGGCTTCGGTCGCGTTCACGAGCGTTACGCCGCCCGTGGCCGTCAGCGTGTCGATGTCGCCGCCCCCTTCGACATAGATCAAGCTCACCTGGGCCGCGGTCAGGCGCAGTTCGCCCTGGATGGCGATGACATTGCCGGAAAACACCGCCGACCCGTTCGTCTGGTTGACGGTCAGGCTGTCGGCGCTGACCTCGACCGGCAGGGTGCGGTCCTGCTTCATCCCGCCGAATTCGATGGCGGCCCCCTGCGAAAGGGCGGCGGCTGCCGACAGGACAAGGGCTGCAAGAAACGTGGCGGCGGAAAGTGGCAATGACATGCGTGAGGTCCGAAAAAGATCAATTCGCCGGGTCGTATAACAGCTTCACGCCCTGCGCGAAACGCAGAACGTAGTGATCCGCATCCGTCTCGCGTGTCATCAGCATTTCCCCCGCCTCGAGCCGCCCCAGCGGGCCCGTGGCCGTGACGGCGCCCGGGCTTTCCAACCGCGTCCGGTCCAGTGCGGCCCGCATCAGGGCACTTTCGACGCGGTAGCCTGTGGAGGTGGTTACCACCACCGCCCCTTCGACCGTCAGCAGGCGCGCGGCGGAATCGAGCCGCCCGGCATCCGCCACCAGATCGGCCGTGCCGCCGTCGGGCAGGTCGATATGCGCCACCAGTCGCGCGGCGGTGGCCTCTGCCGCCGCACCGCCCCCGGGGCGGGCCTCGTCCGCACTGATGGTCATGGCGGCACCATCCTCGGTGACGCCCGCCCAGGTGGGCAGCGTGAGGCGCGGTTCGCGCAGGCGGTCGGCGATATCCACCTCGGCAAACGGGATCGCGCCCTCGGGGTCCACGGTGCGGGCTACAAGGAACAGCGTGGACAGGATGGCCAGCGCCGCCAGCGGCAGCGCGACCTTGAACCAGGCTACAAGCGTGGAATGCAGGTTGTCGGCCATGCTGTCCCCTTCGCGGTCCATGTGGGCATCGCGCGCGCTTGTGCCAAGCCGAACGCCGGCGTTTCGTGCTTCAGTGGCGGAATACATCCGTCTCGTCGCCCCATCCCATCAGGTCCAGCTCTGCCCGGGTGGGCAGGAACGCGAAACAGGTCTGAGCCAGCTCCAGCCGCCCTTCGCGCACCAGCCGCGCCTCCAGTTCCGCCTTGAGCCGATGCAGATAAAGCACGTCAGAGGCGGCATATTCCCGTTGCGCATCCGTCAGGTCGGCCGAACCCCAGTCCGAGGTCTGCTGCGCCTTGGACACGTCCACACCCACCAGTTCGGCCAGCAGATACTTCAGCCCGTGCCGGTCGGTGAAGGTGCGCACCAGCTTTGCCGCGATCTTGGTGCACCAGACAGGGGCCGTGGTCACGCCGAAGGCTGCCTTCAGCGCGGCGATGTCGAAGCGGCCAAAATGGAAAAGTTTGACGATTCCCGGGTCGGTCAGCATCCGCTCCAGGTTCGGGGCCCGCGTCTGGCCGCGTGCGATCTGCACGAGATGCGCATTCCCGTCACCCGACGACAACTGCACCACGCAGAGCCGGTCGCGACGGGGATCAAGCCCCATAGTCTCGGTGTCGATGGCGACGATAGGGCCAAGCGTCAGGCCGTCGGGCAGGTCGCCCTTGTGGAGGTGGATGGTCATGAGCGTCCCCGGAAAGGCAAAAGCCGCGCCTCGCGGCGCGGCCTTCGGCAAATGGTGCCCAGAAGAGGACTCGAACCTCCACGCCTTGCAGCGCTGGTACCTGAAACCAGTGCGTCTACCAATTCCGCCATCTGGGCGATGTCGTGAAGCGCGGTGTATTCGGGCCTTGCAGGGCTGTCAACAGGGTGGAAACAGAAAGCTGCACGCCCGTCACATCGCCCGATCGACCGCCGCATAGAACGCATCCGTGCAGGTGGGTTCGGTATCATAACCCAGGTAAATCGCCTGATACCACACCAGCCGCATGGCATCGCCCGCACCCTCGGCCAAAGCCATCTGCACCGATTCGCCCGAGGTGCAGATGACCGGCATTTCGGCAACGCCATTGCCGTCAAGGTCGGGTGCTGCCCCTTCGTCCAGACCGGGCACCGCGATGCCGAAGTGATCCTCCGCGGACAGGGGCGCGACCGACAGGACCGCAGGGTCGTCAAAGGTGACAAGATCGTTTTCGGTCGCCCTTGCAGGGCCGTCCACGATGACCGTCGCACGATGCGGGTCGCCTCCTGACTCACGGGGGATGAGCACGGTGACACCTTCACCCGCGCGCAGGGCGCTTTCGGCGGGCATGATCAGCCGCGCCGTGTTTTCGGGCCCAAGGACATATACCCCGACGACAGGCGCCTCGGCATGGGCAGATCCGGTCAAGATCGCGAATGCAGCCGTGATAGGGAGCAGGTTTTTCATCGTCATCGCCCGGTTGTTGACCAGTGCCACGGCTCGTTGACCGTCTTGGCGCCATTCTTGCAGCCAAAAGTCGCGCCCACGTCCTGCAGGTCGGTGTTTCGTTCGCTGGCTGGTTTTGTGTCAATCGTCACGTCCTTGCCGTTCCCGTCCTTCATTTTCAGATCACCGCTCCAGGATATGTTCATGTCGATTGCATTGCCGGTCAGATGGTTCGATTTCCCGGGCTTTGCCACCACTCCGGCGATCCCGAAGGCTTCAAACATCTCTTTCGCGGCGGCCTTGGACTTTTTTTCGTCGCCATGGTCCCAGTTGATGTCAACCCCTGCGATCTTGGGCACCTTGTCGGCCTTCATGCCCATCTTGCCCACCTGCCAGCAGTAATACATGAGCTCGGCGCGCTGCGGCGACCGCAGCGTGGCAAAGACCTTGACCTTGGCCCCTCCATCCTCGAGCGCCTTGATGAACTTCTGCGCGCTGCTCTTGAAACCCGAGGACAGATCGGAGACGCTTTTGCTGTTGGGATATTTTGCCTGGTTGGCGTTGAACCAGGCCTTGCCACTCAGGTTCTTGGCGTCGGGCCCTTTCGCGCCCGCGTCCTTTGGAAACTTGCCGGTCTTTACCGCCTGATCCAGTGCCTTGGCCGTGCTCTCGTCAATCTCGCCTGTCGGCTTTGCGCCAATTTCCTTCTGGAATTTCCTGACCTCCGCCTTGGTCTTGGACCCAAACTTTCCATCCACTTCCAAAAGCGGCTTAGGCTTGGTCAGCTTGTTAAGAACCTCTTGATAAGCTTCTAGTTTCTTTCCTGAAATGGCCATGGGACACCCCTTGGAACATGTGGTTCCGCGCAAAATGCTTTCGAAAAGTTCGAACCCAACAAAACCTGAAAATGCAGCAAGAAAGGATTCGCAGCAACCGGTTTTGCAGAGCATGTGCTATGTCACGCGCCGATCTGTCCGCGGCATTCTTGGGGGTTGAGCCATCCCGAAGTGAGGCGTAAACCCCCCGCAAGGTTCCGAAACCGCAGGGAGGCTACGATGCCCGGTTCTGCAAGGCTTGTGACGATCTACGGCGGTTCGGGCTTTGTCGGCCGCTACATCGCGCGGCGCATGGCGCAGGCGGGGTGGCGGGTGCGGGTGGCCGTGCGGCGGCCCAATGAGGCGCTGTTCGTGCGCCCCTACGGCACCCCCGGCCAGGTGGAGCCGGTATTCTGCAACATCCGTGACGATGCCTCGGTGCGCGTCGTCATGCGGGGGGCCGATGCGGTGGTCAACTGTGTGGGCATCCTGAACGCGGTTGGCAAGCAGAGCTTTGAGGCCGTGCAGGCCGACGGGGCAGGTCGCATCGCGCGGATCGCGGCGGTCGAGGGTGTGGCACATCTGGTGCAGCTTTCGGCCATCGGCGCGGATGCGGGCAGCGACAGCGCCTATGCCCGCACCAAGGCGGCGGGCGAGGCGGCGGTGATCGCGGCCTTTCCGGGCGCGGTGATCCTGCGTCCTTCGGTGATTTTCGGGGCGGAGGATCAGTTCTTCAACCGTTTCGCGGGCATGGCGCGGCTGGGGCCGATCCTGCCCGTCGTGGGCGCCGAAACGCGGTTCCAGCCGGTCTATGTGGACGACGTGGCGCAGGCGGCGGTGCTGGGGGCCACCGGGGCAGCCGCACCGGGGATCTATGAGCTGGGTGGGCCGGACGTGGCCAGCTTCCGCGACCTGATGCACCGGATGCTGGAGGTGATCATGCGGCGGCGGCTGGTGGTGAACATCCCGTTCTTTGCCGCGCGGATCATGGGTTTCGGGTTCGACGCACTGCAGACAGTATCGCTGGGCCTGTTCCAGAACGGCATGATCACCCGCGACCAGGTGCGCAACCTTGCGCGCGACAATGTGGTGGCCGAAGGTGCCAAGGGCTTTGCCGATCTGGGCATCCAGCCCGCGACGATGGAGGCCGTGCTGCCCGAATATCTGTGGCGCTATCGCCCCTCGGGGCAATATGCCGCGATCAAGGCAAGTGCCAAGAACCTGAAGGCCTAGGGTCTTGGGCGATACACTCCTGTCGGCGCTGGTCCTTGGCATCATCGAGGGGCTGACCGAGTTCATTCCTGTTTCGTCCACCGGGCATCTGTTGCTGGCGGGGTATTTTATCGGTTTCCAGAGCACCGGCCGGGTGTTCGAGGTGGTAATCCAGCTGGGGGCCGTGCTGGCGGTGATCTGGGTCTATGCCGCCCGGCTCTTGGCCGTGGGGCGCGGGGCCTTGGCGGGCGATCCGGGGGCAAAGTGGTTTCTGGTCACGGTGTTGCTGGCATTTCTGCCGGCCGTGTTCATCGGGGTTGCGGCGCATGGCTTCATCAAGGACGTGCTGTTCGAGACCCCCTCTCTGGTCGCGGTGATGCTGATCGTGGGCGGTGTGATCCTGTTGTTCGTGGACCGCATCGCAGCAGAACCCAAGCACGACAACGCGATGCGCCTGCCGCTGAAGGTCGCCGTGGCGATCGGGTTCATCCAGTGCCTTGCCATGGTGCCGGGGGTCAGCCGGTCGGGCGCGACGATCGTTGGGGGCCTTGCGCTGGGGTGTTCACGCAAGGCAGCGGCGGAGTTTTCGTTTTTCCTGTCGATTCCGACGATGTTGGGGGCGTTTGCCTTTGATCTGTTCAAGAACCGTGCGGTTCTGGATCAGGGGGCCTGGGGAGAGATCGCCATCGGGTTCACCGCCGCCGCGATATCGGGGATTTTCGTTGTGCGGTGGCTGCTTGGCTACGTGCAGCGGCATGGCTTCGCGCTCTTTGCCTGGTGGCGAATCATCGTGGGATCGCTCGCACTGGTGGGGCTTTGGGCGGGCCTGTGACGATGATTGGAAACCATGCTGACCTATTTTCCGATAATTTTGCATGAACGCAGTGTCTTTTTCCGATAATATCGGCTTTTAGGTCAGCAGAGCTGACTTTTATTTTCAATGCCCCTGTCGTAAGCAGTCGTGCCGCGTTTTTGAGACAGGGAGGCGCCAATGGCCACCACCAAGATGCTGCGGTTCGTCACCGTGAACCGCGAGATGCCGGAAAAGCGCCCCCCCAACCTGCGCGCGCAGGATTTCCACGAGATTTACCGCGAGTACGCCTCCGAAAAGGCCGCCGAGCAGGCCGGCCGCTGCAGCCAGTGTGGCGTGCCCTATTGCCAGACGCATTGCCCCTTGCACAACAACATCCCCGACTGGCTGAAACTGACCGCCGAAGGGCGGTTGCAGGAGGCCTATGAACTGAGCCAGGCCACCAACGCCTTCCCCGAGATCTGCGGCCGTATCTGCCCGCAGGACCGGCTGTGCGAGGGCAACTGCGTGATCGAGCAGTCGGGGCATGGCACGGTCACCATCGGATCGGTCGAGAAATACCTGACCGATACCGCCTGGGAGCAGGGTTGGGTCAAGCCGATCCGGCCCGCGACCGAGCGGGCCGAAAGCGTGGGCATCATCGGCGCGGGGCCGGGGGGACTTGCCGCGGCGGATGTGCTGCGCCGTGCGGGTGTGCAGGTGACGGTCTATGACCGCTATGATCGCGCGGGCGGGCTGATGACCTATGGCATTCCCGGCTTCAAGCTTGAAAAACCCGTTGTCCTGCAACGGATTGAGCAGCTGGAGGACGGCGGCGTGCAGTTCGTTCTGAACTGCAACGTGGGCGTGGACCTGTCGTTTGACGCCATCCGGGGCAAGCATGACGCGGTGCTGATCGCCACCGGCGTCTACAAGGCGCGCGACCTTGCGGCGCCGGGATCGGGGGCGCGGGGGATAGTGCCCGCGCTGGAGTTCCTGACGGCCAGCAACCGCAAGAGTTTCGGCGATGACGTGCCTGCCTTTGACGACGGCACGCTGAATGCGGCGGGCAAGCGGGTGGTGGTGATCGGCGGCGGGGACACGGCGATGGACTGCGTGCGCACCGCCGTGCGCCAAGGTGCATTGTCGGTCAAGTGCCTGTATCGCCGCGACCGGGCGAACATGCCCGGAAGCCAGCGCGAGACGCAGAACGCCGAAGAGGAAGGCGTTGAATTCGTGTGGCTTTCGGCACCCAAGGGATTCGCGGGCGGCGAGAGCGTGACCGGCGTGATGGTGCAGCGGATGCGGCTGGGCGCCCCGGATGCCACGGGCCGTCAGGCGCCCGAGATCATCGAGGGCGCCGATTACATCGAACCCGCCGATCTGGTGATCCAGGCGCTGGGGTTCGAGCCCGAGGACCTGCCCGCGCTCTGGGGCCAGCCCGCGCTGAAGGTCACGCGCTGGGGCACGGTGAAGGCCGAGTTCGGCACCCATGCGACGGCCATGCCCGGCGTCTGGGCTGTGGGCGACATCGTGCGGGGCGCGAGCCTTGTGGTCTGGGCGATCCGGGATGGGCGCGAGGCGGCCGAGAACATCCTGGGCTGGATGGCGCAAGGTGCTGCCGTCGCAGCCGAGTAGCGAAAGGGGGGCGGAAATGCTGTCTGGTTTGCGTCTGGCGCGCGTCTGGCAAGCGTCTGGCATCTGTCCCGACACGTGTCGGGCGGCGGGGGACCCTGCCCTGCACCACCGGCGCGGCGCCGCGGTGGTTTGGTCAATGATCCTGATCTTTCTTGCGGCCCTGTCCTTGCCCCGGACCGCGGCCGCCGGGTCGTTCACCCCGCCTGAGGGATGCGCCACCTGGCTGACCGTCCAGGCCAAGCAGTGCCGGGTGTCCAACCATTACCGCTGCACCCGCGATGCGCCGGGCGACCAGTGGCGCGCGGATTTCGACCAGCAGGGGATTTTCTTCGTCAGCCGGATCGACGCCGAGGCGCAGTGGGTGGAAAGCTATGAGCTGTTTCCCACGGTGCGCCAGACGCTCGACCCCTCGCCCGAGGACCCGGCCAGCTTTAGCCACCTGCTGGCGGGGCTGGACACATTCGCCTTCAGCCTGACCAAGGACGATGGGCGGCAAAGCCGGGTGCGCGGCTTCGACCGGCTGACCGGGCGGCAGGTGACCATCGACAACGTGCCCTTGCTGGAGACGGAATACGAATTCTCCGAAACGGATGCCGAGGGCAACCTGCTGCGCCAGTCGCGCGGCAACGAATACATCCATCCCGAATGGCGCACCTTTTTTGCCGGGCCGGGAGAATACGACAGTGGCGCAGGCTATCGGCCCACCGACGGGAGCCCCCTGCGGTTCATCTTTCCCGGGCAGCCGGGCTTTGAGTCTACCCAGCCGATCTTTGAATGCGATGCGGTGCTGAGCGGTGATCCTCGGGGGGTGACCAATGTCAGCAATTGAGATGATGCGCGAGGGCGGGTTTTACGTCATCGGGTCGCGCGCGGGGCTGAAGCCGGTGCGCCTGTGGGTGGGCCGGATCGACGGCACGTCGGAACTGGTGCCGCTGGTCCGCGAACCGGTGGTGCACTGCGCCCTGATGTCGATGACCGAAGGCATGCCCTGGCTCGGCCATGCGCCGTTCTACATGAGCGTGCTTTTGGCCGAACCGTTGCAGCGCGTGGTCCCCTTCGACCTGCCGGACGCGGGCTTTGACGCCGAATACGCAAGCTGGCGTCAGGAATGGGACGCAGGCGTGGCCTCGGTCTGGGAGATCGGTCCCGCCGAGGTTTACCGCGATGCCGTGCGGTTCCTGATGGGGATGCGCAAGCAATGAACGGGCATTGCCTGTGCGGCGCGGTGACGGTGGCGGTGCGGCGGCATGGCGGGTTCACCGGCGTGTGCCATTGCCGTATGTGCCAGCGCTGGACCGGGGGCCTTTACATCTCGATCCCGGTGGCGGCGGGGGATGTCGAGGTGACGGGGCCGGAGGTGCGCTACAAGTCATCGGATTTTGCCGAGCGGGCGTTCTGCGGCACCTGCGGGTCGCATGTATGGTTCCGCGATCTGGTCGAGGGTGCGGACTATGGGCTGATGCCGGGGCTGTTCGATGCGGCGCGGGAGATCCCCTTGCGAAGCGAGATTTATGTGGATCGGGCGCTGCCCGGTCTGGCGCTGGCGGGGGATCACCGCCGCGCGACACGGGCGGAATACGAGGCCAAAAACCTCCATCTGGAAGGATACCTGTCATGACGCATGAGACCTTTGACGATGCCTGGGTGCGGGCCGAGGAGGACAAGCGCGCCTGGCTGGACGGGAATGGCCTTTACCGCGTCGAGGATGAGCACTCGTCCTGCGGTGTGGGCCTCGTGGTGGCGATTTCCGGCAAGCCCAGCCGCAAGGTGGTGGACAGCGGGATCGCTGCGCTGAAGGCCGTGTGGCACCGGGGGGCCGTGGATGCCGATGGCAAGACCGGCGACGGCGCGGGCATCCATGTGCAGATCCCCGTGCGGTTCTTTTATGACGTGATCCGGCGCACGGGGCATGAGCCCGACATGGGCAAGCTGGTGGCGGTGGGGCAGGTGTTCCTGCCACGCACCGACTTTGGCGCGCAGGAGCGGTGCCGGACCATCGTGGAAACCGAAGTGCTGCGGATGGGGCACTACATCTACGGCTGGCGGCATGTGCCGGTGGATGTGTCGGTGCTGGGCGACAAGGCCAATGCGACGCGGCCCGAGATCGAGCAGATCCTGATCCGCTGCGACAAGGACATCGACCAGGAGGGGTTCGAGCGCGAGCTTTACATCATCCGGCGGCGGATCGAGAAGGCGGCGCTGGCGGCGCAGATCCAGGGGCTGTATCTGTGCAGCCTGTCGTGCCGGTCGATCATCTACAAGGGGATGATGCTGGCCGAGCAGGTGGCGGTGTTCTACCCCGACCTGATGGATGAGCGGTTCGAGAGCGCGTTCGCGATCTACCACCAGCGCTATTCCACCAACACGTTTCCCCAGTGGTGGCTGGCCCAGCCGTTCCGCATGCTGGCCCATAACGGCGAGATCAACACGCTGAAGGGCAACGTGAACTGGATGCGCAGCCATGAGATCCGCATGGCGCACAACGCCTTCGGCGAGGCGGCGGAGGATATCAAGCCGATCGTGCCGGCGGGAACATCCGACAGCGGCGCGCTGGATGCGGTGTTCGAGGTGCTGGTGCGGTCGGGGCGCTCGGCGCCCATGGCCAAGACCATGCTGGTGCCCGAGGCGTGGTCGAAATCCACCATCGAGCTGCCGAAGCCGTGGCAGGACATGTATGCCTATTGCAACGCGGTGATGGAGCCGTGGGACGGGCCCGCGGCCCTTGCCATGACCGACGGCCGCTGGGTTTGCGGGGGGCTGGACCGCAACGGGCTGCGGCCGATGCGCTATGTGATCACCGGTGACGGGTTGCTGATCGCGGGATCCGAGGCCGGGATGGTGCCGGTGGATGAGACCACGGTGCGCGAGAAGGGTGCCTTGGGGCCGGGGCAGATGATCGCAGTGGACATGGAGAAGGGCAAGCTGTTCCATGACACGGCGATCAAGGACAAGCTGGCCGCGGCTCAGCCCTATGGCGAATGGATCGACCGGGTGGTGGACCTGAACGCCCTGCTGCGCGATGTGCCGGAAAAGGCGTTGTTTGCCGGCGCCGACCTGCGGCGGCGCCAGATCGCCGCCGGATACACGGTCGAGGAGCTGGAGGCCGTCCTGGCCCCCATGGCCGAGGACGGCAAGGAGATGGTGGCAAGCATGGGCGACGACACGCCCGCCGCCGTGCTGTCCAAGCAATACCGCCCGCTGAGCCATTTCTTTCGCCAGAACTTCAGCCAGGTGACCAATCCGCCCATCGACTCGCTTCGTGAAAGCCGGGTGATGAGCCTCAAGACCCGGTTCGGGAACCTCAAGAACGTGCTGGACGAAAACTCCAGCCAGACCGAAATTCTGGTGCTGGAAAGCCCGTTCATCGCCAACGCTGAGTTCGAGGTGATGATCGAGAAGTTCGGCGCGCAGGTGGCGTTCATCGACTGCACCTTCCCGGTGACGCCGAGCCTTGATGACCTGCGCCAGGGGCTGGAGCGCATCCGGGCCGAGGCGGAGGATGCCGTGCGGTCGGGGGCGAGCCATCTGGTGCTGACCGATGAGCATCAGGGGCCGGAAAAGGTGCCGATGCCGATGATCCTGGCCACCAGCGCCGTGCATTCCTGGCTGACCCGCAAGGGGCTGCGCACCTTCTGTTCGGTCAACGTGCGGTCGGCCGAATGCATCGACCCACATTATTTTGCCGTGCTGATCGGGTGTGGCGCGACCACGGTGAATGCCTACCTTGCCCAGGATTCGATTGCTGACCGTATTGAACGCGGCCTGATCGAGGGCAGCCTGACGGATGCGATGCGCCGCTACCGCGATGCCATCGACGCCGGCTTGTTGAAGATCATATCGAAGATGGGGATCTCGGTGATCTCCAGCTATCGCGGTGGGCTGAATTTCGAGGCGGTGGGGCTTTCGCGTGCTCTGGTGGCCGAGTTCTTTCCGGGGATGCACAGCCGGATTTCCGGGATCGGCCTGCACGGCATCGAGCAGAAACTGGAAGAGGTGCATGCCCGCGCCTGGCTGCACGGCGATGCCGTGCTGCCCATCGGCGGGTTCTACAAGGCGCGGCGGACCGGCGAGAAACACGCCTGGGAGGCGCAGACGATGCACATGCTGCAATCGGCCTGCGACCGGGCGAGCTATGATGTGTGGAAGCAGTATTCGGCGGCGATGCGGGCCAATCCGCCGATCCACCTGCGCGACCTGCTGGACATCAAGGGTCTGGGCAAGCCCGTGCCGATCGAGGAGGTGGAAAGCATCACCTCGATCCGCAAGCGGTTCGTGACACCGGGCATGAGCCTGGGCGCGCTGAGCCCCGAGGCGCACAAGACGCTGAACGTGGCGATGAACCGGATCGGGGCGAAATCCGACAGCGGCGAGGGCGGCGAGGACCCGGCGCATTTCGTGCCGGAACCCAACGGCGACAACCCCTCGGCCAAGATCAAGCAGGTGGCGAGCGGTCGGTTCGGCGTGACGGCGGAATACCTGAACGCCTGCGAGGAGCTGGAGATCAAGGTGGCGCAGGGGGCCAAGCCCGGCGAGGGCGGGCAGTTGCCGGGGATGAAGGTCACCGCCCTGATCGCGCGGCTGCGCCATTCGACGCCGGGTGTGACCCTCATCAGCCCGCCGCCGCACCACGACATCTATTCCATCGAGGATCTGGCGCAGCTGATCTATGACCTCAAGCAGATCAACCCGCGCGCCAAGGTGACGGTAAAGCTGGTGAGCGCCTCGGGCGTGGGCACGATTGCGGCGGGGGTGGCCAAGGCCAAGGCGGATATCATCCTGATTTCCGGCCACAATGGCGGCACGGGGGCCTCGCCCGCCACATCCATCAAATACGCGGGCCTGCCCTGGGAGATGGGGCTGACCGAGGCGCATCAGGTCCTGTCGATGAACAACCTGCGCGAGCGGGTGACGCTGCGCACCGATGGCGGCCTGCGCACGGGGCGCGACGTGGTGATGGCCGCGATGCTGGGGGCCGAGGAATACGGCATCGGCACCGCCGCGCTGATCGCCATGGGCTGCATCATGGTGCGGCAGTGCCAGTCGAACACCTGCCCGGTGGGCGTCTGCACCCAGAACGAGGCGCTGCGGGCCAAGTTCACCGGCACGGCGGACAAGGTGGTGAACCTGATCACCTTCTACGCGCAGGAGGTGCGCGAGATCCTTGCACAGATCGGCGCGCGGTCGATGGATGAAATCATCGGGCGGGCCGACCTTCTGACGCAGGTCAGCCGCGGTGCGGCGCATCTGGATGACCTGGACCTGAACCCGCTGCTGATCACGGTCGATGGCAGCCAGAAGATCACCTACGACCGCTCCAAACCCCGCAACGCCGTGCCCGACACGCTGGATGCCGAGATCATCCGCGATGGCGCGCGGTTCTTCGAGGAGGGCGAAAAGATGCAGCTGTCCTATGCCGTGCGCAACACCCACCGCACCATCGGCACAAGGGCCAGCAGCCATATCGTGCGCAAGTTCGGGATGCGCAACGCGTTGCAGCCCGATCACCTGACGGTGAAGCTGGCGGGGTCCTGCGGGCAGTCGCTGGGGGCCTTCGCCGTGCGGGGGCTGAAGCTGGAGGTGATGGGGGACGCCAACGATTATGTCGGCAAGGGCCTGTCGGGCGGGCTGATCGTGGTGCGGCCGCCGATGTCGTCGCCGCTGGAGGCGTCGGAGAACACGATCATCGGGAATACCGTTCTGTATGGCGCGACGGGGGGCTATCTGTTTGCCGCCGGTCGCGCAGGTGAGCGGTTCGCGGTGCGCAACTCGGGCGCATCGGTGGTGGTCGAGGGCTGCGGGTCGAACGGGTGCGAATATATGACCGGGGGCGTCGCGGTGATCCTGGGGCGGATCGGGGCCAATTTCGGCGCCGGGATGACCGGGGGGATGGCCTATCTTTATGATCCGCAGGGGGTGGCCGAGGATGTGATGAACATGGAATCGCTGGTCACCTGCGCCGTGGGCCATCCGCATTGGGAAGCGCAGCTGCGTGGCCTGGTAGAGCGGCACGCGGCCGAGACGGGCAGCGTGACGGCGAGGCGCATCCTGGAGCATTGGGCCGAGGAGCGGCGGAATTTCCTGCAGGTCTGCCCGAAGGAGATGGTCAGCCGCCTGCCGTATCCGCTGTCGGACGAGCGCGAGGCGGTGCCGGCGGAGTAACGGGCGGGGGGGTGCGCGCCTCCCCCCCTCCCCATCCCTCCCCCACAAGGGGGGAGGGAGGCTTATGACGCGAATCGTGGCTCAAAGCGCTTTGGCCGTGCTATCCTGCGCGAAACCTGGCCGGGAGGAAGCCCATGTCCGATCTTGTCATTGTCGCCTATCCCGATGAGGCCACCGCCTTCGAGGTGCGGGCCGAACTGATGCGGTTGCAGAAGGAATACCTGATCGAGATGGAGGATATCGTGGTCGTCATCCGGGATGAGGGTGGCGATGTGCATCTGCATCAGGCGGTGAACCTGACGGCGCGCGGCGCCATCGGGGGCGGGTTCTGGGGTGCGCTGGTGGGGATGCTGTTCCTCAATCCGATTGTCGGGGCGGCAGTGGGCGCGGGTGCCGGGGCGCTGGCCGGGCGGGCCACGGATATCGGGATCGACGATGATTTCCTGCGGGACGTGGGGCGCAGCCTGGACCGGGGCGGCTCGGCCGTCTGCGTGCTGATCCGCAAGATGACGGCGGACAAGGTGCTGGACCGGCTGGCAGCGTTCCGAAAGAAGGGGCGGGTGGTGCAGACCTCGCTGTCAAAGCAGGGCGAGGCGATCCTGCGCGAGATCCTGGAGGAAGGCGTGTCGCCGCTGAAGGCCGGGGCGGATCAGATGGGGATTGCGACCGACTGAAGGCCCGGCCCCCGGCGTCGCGCCATCAGGTCTGCGTGCAGGTCGGGTGGGGCCAGGATCAGGCCCCGCACGCGCGGATCGGGGCGGTTGAAGCACGGTGCGTCACCTTCGGTGTCTGTGACCACCGCGCCTGCCTGCGCCGCGATCAGGGCGCCTGCGGCGGCATCCCATTCCCATGTCGGGCGGAAGGTCAGCATCGCGTCATAGGCCCCTTCGGCAACAAGGCACATCCGCCAAGCCAGCGAGGCGCGGAATGCGCGCCGCAGGGGCGGCACCCCGCCGGGCCAGAGTTCCGGCGCAAAGGCGGGGGCGGTGGCCAGCGCGGCCCCCTTGCCCACCTGCGCCGTGAGCGGCTTGCCGTTCAGCGTGGCGGGGTTGTCGGCCATGGCGGCATAGGTGAGTTTCGGAATCGGCAGATGAACCACGGCGGCGATCACACGGCCCCGTTCGGCAATCGCCAGCGCGTGGGAGAAGTGCTCCTCTCCTGCGATGAAGGCACGGGTGCCGTCGATGGGGTCGATAATGAATACCCGTTCATGCTCAAGGCGCGCGGAGTCGTCGGGCGTCTCCTCCGACAGCCAGCCGTAATCGGGCCGGGCGGCGCGGAGTTCGGCGATCAGCATGCGATTCACAGCCATATCGGCCTCGGTCACCGGCCCTTCGCCGGGCTTTTCCCAGGTCTTGGGGTTCTTGCGCCAGAAGCGGCGTGCGATGCGCCCGGCCTCCTCCGCCGCCGCCGTCAGCAGGTCAAGATCACGCGCCGGCAATCGTGAGGCCTTCGACCAGCAAGGAGGGCACGCGGGTGGACAGATGCGCGCGGGCGTCGTTGGCGGGGGTCAGGCGCATCAGCATGTCGCGCAGGTTGCCCGCGATGGTGCATTCGTTCACAGGGTATGCGATCTGCCCGTTCTCCACCCAGAACCCGCTGGCGCCGCGCGAATAATCCCCGGTGGTGGGGTTGATGGACGAACCGATCAGCGAGGTGACCAGAAGGCCCGTGCCCATGGCCGCGATCAGGTCGTCGCGGCTGGCGGTGCCGGGGGTCAGGTCGATGTTGGAAGTGGAGGGCGAGGGCGGCGCCGAGGGGCCGCGCGCGGCGTTGGCGGTGCTGGGCATCCCGAGCTTGCGGGCGGTGGCAAGGTCGAGCACCCAGCCGGTCAGCACACCGCCCTGGACGATCAGGCGGCGGCGGGTGGGCAGCCCTTCTGCATCGAAGGGGCGGCTGGCGCTGGTGCGGGGGCGGTGCGGATCCTCGATCACCGAGAGGGTGGCGGGCAGGACCTGCTGCCCCAGCCGGTCGCGCAGCCAGCCCGACCCGCGCGAAACGGTCGCCCCGTTGGCCGCCGACAGGAGGTGCCCGATCAGGGACGAGGCCACCCGTTCGTCGTAAAGCACCGGAAAGGCGCCGGTGGGGGGTTTGCGTGCGCCCGCCCGCGACAGCGCACGCTCGGCGGCCAGGGTGCCGATCCCTTCGGCCCCCGGCAGGTCGGCCATGTGGATGCGGCCCTCGCCGGCCCAGTCCCGCTCCATCTGCGTGCCGCTGCCGGTGAAGGCCACGGCAGAGACCGAGATGGAGGACCGCGCATAGCCGCCCGCAAAGCCGTTTGTCGCCGCCAGATGCACATGGCGCAGCGTATGCCCCGCGCCCGCCTCGACCTGCACGATGCCGGTCTGGGCCATGGCGGCGGCCTCGGCGCGGCGCGCCACATCCTCCAGCGCTGCGGCGGAAGGCGGATCGGCGGGATCGCAGAGGTCGAGCGGGGTGGCATCCCGGTCCTGCGCCAGCATGCCGGCCTCGGCGAGCCCGGCATAGGGGTCCACAGGCGCCTCGCGCGCCATGGCGACGGCGCGTTCGGCCATGGTGGCGATGGTGCGGTCCGAGATGTCAGAGGCCGACACGCAGGCCTGCCGCCCGCCGACCAGCACCCGCAGCCCGATCTCCACCCCCTCGGCACGCTCGGCCTGTTCCAGCCGCCCCGCGCGGATGTCGATGGAGACGGACTGGCCGTCCACCGCGATGGCATCGGCGGCATCGGCCCCGGCGCGGCGGGCGGCGGTCAGCAGCGCCGCGGTCAGGTCATGCAGCGGTCGGGTCATGGTGAGGCTCCTGCCCTTGTTCGGTGCGCTGCAGGTAATGCGGGGCGGGGGTGGGGGCAAGCGCGGGCTGACATGCAAACGGGCGGCCCCGTCAGGGACCGCCCGTGAAGGCCGTGCGACAGCGGGTTACTGAAGCCGCATCCCGTTGGCAAAGAACCCCTTGTCCTTGAACTCGATGGTCGAGGTCAGCGTGTCGGGCCCGTTCCCCGGCCGCGCGAACATGCCCATCATCATCCGCGCGCCCATCATCTGGTCCTGCGGGATCAGGCCCATCGCCCCCAGCTTGTCCAGGAGCGCGTTGCCACCCACCAGTTGCAGGTTGATGGCCCCGGTGGGGGTGGGCATCCCGCCAAAGGTTTCCAGATCGGTGTTGTCAAAGGTCAGCGCGCCGTTGCCTGTCAGCTCGGCCCCCGCGATCTTGATTTGCAGGGCGGGGATGTTGATGGACTCAAGCGTGCCCGGAGGCTCGCCCGAACTCATCGCCGTCTCGTCCGTCAGGTCGGCGGTCAGCGTGGCCTGCCCGCGCGCGTCGATGACCAGCGTTGCCGGATCGCGCGGCAGGTTGGCCATGGGATCGACCATGCCCCAGACCTCATCCGACACCGAGAGGTCGCGCAACGTGACGCCCAGACGGAAATCCTGTGCCATGTTACCCTTGCTGATGGGCATCAGGAAATCGAACGCGGTTTCCGCATAGCGGATCATCACTTCGGGAAAGGGGATCTGCGCACCCGACATGACCAGTTCGACACCCCGTGCACCGCCCTTGTAGGCCAGCTTTGTCTTGTCCATCGTCAGGCCCAGTCTGCCGCCGTCGGCCTTGCCGCGGACCGCTGTGGGCTTGCCGTCTTCGGTGATGTTCATGTCATAGGCAAGGGCGCCGTAGGTCAGAGCCACATCGGCGGCAAATCCCGCGGCCAGCGCCTCGGCCATGTTGTCCATGTTCATCATGCCGCCGAAAGTGCCGCCCGAGGTCGCGGCGAGTTGCGCGATGGTGGCGTTGACCTGCACGTCCGACCCCTGTTCGGCATCGCTGGCCGCGACGGCGATGGTCACGTTGCCGGTGCTGATCGACGAGGACAGGTCGATCACCCCGTCCGGCCGGGTGCTGACAAGGTAGGTGCCGCTCATCCGGTCCAGGGTCACGCCCACCTTGACCGGGATCGCCTCGCCGTCCTCGATGACGCTGGTGGTGGCGATCCCTGCGGAATCGGCGCTGAAATCATAGGAGGTGCTGGTGGGCGTGCCCCCCGCGACCAGCCGCAGGTTGGGCTGGGAGATCTCCAGGTTCACGACCACCGGATTGCCCATGGAATTCACCGTCTCGATCGTCAGCGGATAGCGGGGCGACATCGTGACCTCGACCGTGCCGTTGCCCATGTCGCGAAAGCGCACCTCGTCCAGGGTGCCGCTTACCGCAACGTCGCCATCGGCCTGCGAGATCGACATGCCGGTGACAACCAGTGTGTCGCCCTGCCGCGTCTCGCCGGAGGTCTCGATGCTCTGGCCATAGCTGGCGGACAGCGATTGCCAGTTCTCCCAGACCTGTTCGGGATTGACCTGCGCCTGCAGAGCGGTCGAGGACAGCAGGAGCGAGACGACCGATGCACCGATGAATGCGCGTTGTTTCATGATCAAACCTTTCTCATGGTCGAAATTCGGGCGCAGCATCGGTCCATGGCGCGGGACGGTCAAGTGAATCCTTGGTGTCGCCCGGTTTGCGGTCGGCGCAGGGAATGTTATGGCGGAAGCGGCAAAAGGGGCGCGGGATGCAGGACAGGACAGTGGTGATCACCGGGGCGAGCCGGGGGATCGGGGCGGCGGCGGCGCGAGCCTTTTCCGGCGCGGGCGCGCGCGTGGCGCTTTTGGCGCGCAGCGAGGCGCAGGTGGCGGCCCTTGCGGCCGAGATCGGTCCCGCCGCGATGGCGGTGACCTGCGATGTGGCGGATGCGGTGCAGATGGACTGGGCGCTGCGCCGTGTGACCGAACGGTTCGGACCCCTTGACGTGATGATCAACAACGCGGGCGTGATCGCACCCATCGCCCGCCTGTCCGATGCGGATCCCGCCGCATGGGGCGCGGCGGTTGATGTGAACCTCAAGGGTGTCCTTCACGGCATGCGCGCGGCCCTGCCACATCTGCGCCGCCCCGGCGGCACGGTCATCACCGTCTCCTCGGGTGCCGCCCACACCCCGCTGGAAGGGTGGAGCGCCTATTGCGCGTCCAAGGCGGGGGCGGCGATGCTGACCGCCTGCCTGCATCTGGAAGAGGGTCCGTCGGGCCTTCGCGTGATGGGCCTGTCGCCAGGCACGGTGGCCACCGACATGCAGGTGGCGATCAAGGCCAGCGGGGTGAACCCGGTCAGCCAGCTTGACCCTGCGGCGCATATCCCGGCGGAGTGGGCGGCGCGCGCGCTGGTGTGGATGTGCGGCCCCGATGCCGATGCCTTCCTCGGCCAGGAGATCGCGCTGCGCGACCCGGCCATCCGCCGCCGCGTGGGGCTGATCGCGTGATCCGCGTCGAGGACCGCGCGGGCGGCACCCTGCGGCTGATCACGCTGGACCGTCCGGCCAAGGCCAATGCGCTGACCGCCGAAATGCTGGGGGCGCTCTGCGCGGCGGTGGAGGGCGCGGCCCCGGCGCGGGCGCTGGTGCTGACCGGGGCAGGCAGAGTCTTCTCGGCCGGGGCCGACCTGGACGCCGCGCGGACGGGGCTGGCGCTCAGTCCGCTGTGGGAACGGCTCTCAGGCTCCATCGCCGCCTTTCCGGGCCTGACGGTGGCGGCGTTGAACGGCACGGTGGCGGGCGGGGCCTTGGGCATGGTGCTGGCCTGCGACCTGCGCATCGCTGTGCCCGGCGCGCGCGCCTTCTACCCGGTGATGCGGCTGGGATTGCTGCCGCAACCCTCCGACCCCGGCCGCCTGGCCGCCCTTGTCGGCCCCGCCCGCGCGCGGCTGATCCTGATGGCGGGCGCGCGGGCCAGCGCGGACGAGGCCCTGGCCTGGGGGCTGTTCGACCGTATCGTGCCGCCCGAGACCCTGCTGGACGAGGCTGCGGCCCTGACCGCCGACGCCCGCGCCGCCGACCCCGCCCATGCCGCGGCCATTGCCGCGATGCTGCCGCGCCGCTGAAGCCTTCACCTTCATCTTCTTCTGTCCCCAAATATCCCACGGGGGGTCCGGGGGGTGTGAAACCCCCCGGGGCCGGGGCCAATCCTGCGCTATCCGGCCTGATACCGCCCCAGCCGCAGATCCTCGGCCACAGCCGCAGGGTCACGCTCTGCCACCGGGCCATAGCCGCCCCCCCCCGGCGTGCGCACCCGCACCCGGTCGCCGGGGCCCAGCGGGATGTCCTGCGCCTTGGACAGGTGTTCGGGCACGAACACCCGCCCGCCTTGCGTCACCTCCACCCGGTTCACCGCCCCGTCCTGCCCGCCCTGCGCACCCGGCGGCCCCACCCGCCCGTGGTCCATGACGAAAGACGCCCGCGCCGTGCCGCGCAGGATCTCCACCTCATAATCCAGACCGAACCCGCCCCGGTGCCGCCCCGCCCCCGCCGAGCCTTCGTGCAGCGCGTAGCGGCGGTAGAGCACGGGATATTTCTGCTCCATGATCTCCACCGGCGGGGCCTTGGAGATGCCGATGGTAGAGCATCCGTTGCTCAGCCCGTCATGGTCGGCATTTCCGCCATAGCCGCCGCCCGAGATCTGGTACATCACATAGTCGCGCCCGGTTTCGGGGTCATGCCCGCCCAGCGCGAAGTTCCCGCTGGTGCCCGCGGGCGCGGCGGTCACGGCGGTGGGGATCGCCTGCACGAGGGCGGCAAAGACCGCCTCGGCGATCCGCTGGCTGACCTCGGCCGCGCAGCCCGAGACGGGGCGGGGATACTGCGCGTCCAGGAACGTGCCCTCGATCCCTGTCACCCGGATCGGCTCGAACGCGCCCGCCGACAGCGGCACGTCGGGAAAGATGTGGCGCACCGCCAGATAGACCGATGAGAGCGTGGTCGCCCGCACCGAATTCATCGGCCCCATGCAGGGCGGGGATGAGCCCGCGAAATCGCAGGTGATCCCGTCCGCCTCGCGCGTCAGGGTCAGCACGATGGTCAGGGGTTCGTTCACCACCCCGTCGCTGTCGAGAGAGGCCCGCGCCGCATAGCTGCCGGGCGGGATCGCCGCCAGCTCCGCCCGCATCTGGCGCGCGGCAAGATCGCGCATCGCGGCGATGGCATCGGTCACGGTGGCATCGCCGTACCGGTCCAGCAGCGCCCCAAGCCGATCCGCGCCCACCAGCAGCGCCGCGCGCTGCGCTTCCACATCGCCGATGCGCTGGTCGGAGATGCGGATGTTCGAGCGGATGATCGCCCAGATCTCGGGGTCGATCTGTCCCCGCTTGAACAGCTTGACGGGCGGCAGGCGCAGCCCTTCCTGTTCGGCGCTGATGGCGGAGGCGGAGAACCCGCCCGGCACCATGCCGCCCGTATCGGGCCAGTGGCCGGTATTGGACAGCCAGCAATAGATGGCACCCCCCCGCCAGACCGGCATGGCAAAGCGCACGTCCATCAGGTGGGTGCCGCCAAGGTAGGGGTCGTTGACGATGTAGATGTCGCCAGGCTCGGGCGGCAGCGTCTCGCCGCTGGCAATGCGCGCGATCAGGTGGCGGGTGGAAAACTGCATGGTGCCGGTGAACACCGGCAGGCCCCGCGCGCCCTGCGCGATCAGCGATCCGTCCACCGCGTCATAGATCCCGTCCGAGCGGTCGTCCGCCTCGGCGATCACCGGGGAAAAGGCGGCGCGGGAAAAGGTCAGGTCCATCTCGTCGCAGACCTGTTGCAGGCCCGCCTGGATGACGGCCAGCGTCACGGGATCGATGGCGGGTGCGGTGGTCATGCCTTGGCCCCTTTCCTGCCGCTGCCCAGAAGGGGCGCGGAATGATCGTCCAGCGGCCAGCGGGGCCGGGCGGACAGTGTCATGTCATCCCGCCCGCCCGCGCGGAACCGCTCGATCCCCGCCCAGGCGATCATGGCCGCATTGTCGGTGCAAAGCGCCAGCGGGGGCGCGTGAAAGCTGACACCCGCGCGGTCGCAGGTCTCGCGCAGGGCGGCGCGCAGCATCGCATTGGCGGCCACCCCGCCCGCCACGGCGAAGGCGGGCACCTCGGCCACCTGCAGCGCGCGGCGCGTTTTCTCGGCCAGCACATCGGCCACCGCCGCCTGAAAGCCTGCACAAAGGTCGACGCGCACCTGACGCCGCAGCCCGCCCTGTGCGGCCACCTCGGCATCGCGCAGGCGCAGGACGGCGGTTTTCAGGCCCGAAAAGCTCAGATCGCAGCCGGGCCGGTCAAGGAGCGGCCGCGGCAGGCGGAACCGGGCGGGATCGCCGCTGCGCGCCTCGGACTCCACCGCCGGGCCGCCCGGTTGGGGCAGGCCCAGAACCTTTGCCACCTTGTCGAAGGCCTCGCCTGGCGCGTCGTCGATGGACCCGCCCAGCCGGGTAAAGTCCTGCGGCCCTGCAACCCGCAGGAACTGGCAATGCCCGCCCGAGACCAGCAGCATCAGATAGGGAAAGGCCAGCCCCTCGGTCAGCCGGGGGGTCAGCGCGTGGCCCGCAAGGTGGTTCACCCCCACCAGCGGCAGGCCGGTGGCCGCCGCGATGCCCTTGGCCAGCATCACGCCCGACAGCACCCCGCCGATCAGCCCCGGACCCGCCGTCACCGCCACCGCATCCAGATCGCCCAGCCTTGAGCTCGCTTGCGCCAGCGCCGCCTCCACGCAATGGTCGAGCCGTTCGACATGGGCGCGGGCCGCGATTTCAGGCACCACGCCCCCAAAGGCCGCGTGCAGGCCGGTCTGGCCCTCGACCACCGACGACAGGATCGTGCCATCGCCGCGCACCACCGCGGCTGCCGTGTCGTCACAACTGGATTCGATGCCGAGGACGGTGAGTGCGGTCATGGGCCCAGATTGTCACGGATGCCGCTGCGAGGTAACACCCAAAACCATGCACGCTCAACCCCGCCCTCCCGTCCTGCTGACCCGGCCCGCCGCGCAGTCGGCGCGGTTTGCGTCGCAGATGCAGGCGCGGTTCGGGCCGCTGGAGGTGGTGATCAGCCCGCTGATGGCCCCGGTGTTCCTGCGGCCCGATCTGCCTGCCGGTCCGTTTGACGCGGTGATCTTCACCTCGGAAACCGGGGTGGCGGCGGCGCGGGCGGCGGGCTGGGCGCTGCCCGGGCTGGCGGTCTGCGTGGGCGACCGCACGGCGGCGGCGGCGACCGAGGCGGGCTTTGCCGCGCGGTCCGCCGGGGGGGACGCAGAGGCGCTGGTGGCGATGCTGCGGGCGGGGTCGGGCGCGGGGCGGCTCTTGCACCTGCGGGCGGCCGAGGCGCGGGGGGATGTGGCGGCCCGGCTGACGGCGGCGGGTTTTCCGACGGATGAGGCGGCGGTCTATGACCAGCGGCCTGCGCCTTTGTCGGAGGCGGCGCGGGCCCTGCTGGCGGGGGATCGCGCGGTGGTGGTGCCGCTGTTCTCGCCCCGGTCGGCCGCGCTGCTGGCCGTGGCGGCGCGGGGATGCCCGGCCCCGCTCTGGGTCGCGGCCTTCAGCCCGGCGGTGGCGGCGGGGATCGCGGCGGCCCGGATGGTGGTGGCGGCGCGGCCCGAGGCCATAGCGCTTCTGGAGGCACTGGAGATGTTCCTCGGTGGCTGATGCCGCAGGCGGGGAACCGTGCTTGAGGGGCGGGCGTTCAGTCGCTAGGATTCACGCGACCTTCGGACGAGTCTGGCCGGGGGATACGAGGGAGGCACGGCATGGCGCAACCTAGAACCCCGAAATCGGGCAAGGCGCGGGATCCGGGCAAGGACCTGGACCCCGCCGGTGAAGAGGCCACGCAGGATCCGGGGCCTGCTGACGACACCAGGTTCGAACCGCAGGCGATGGGTGACGACCCGTCGCAGGTGACCGGACCGGATACCGACACGGCACCGCCAGAACCCGCCGACCAAATGGCAGCGGACAGCCCGATGGCCGCCGACGCCCCGGACACATCCAGCCCCGTGCCGCAGGCGGAGGGCCCCTCGCCCGTCGTGGCCCCCGCCGAGGAGACAGCGCCGCACCCCGGCGTCTGGGTGAAGTCCGCGCCGCATGATGCGCCGCAGGCCCCCGAAGCCGAAACTCGCGAGGCGCCGCCTTTGCCACCACCTCCACCACCGGCGCCACGCCGCGCCTCGCCCATCCTGCCGGTGCTGGGCGGCATTGTTGCGGCCGCTATTGGCTTTGGTCTGGCGCAAGTGGTGCCGCAAGGCTGGCCGCTGGCCGGGATCGATGGGTTGCAGACGCGGGTCACCTCGCAAGAGGCAACCCTCGCCCGTCTGGGTGCCGAAATCGAGGCCACCCGCGCCGCCATCCCTGCCATCCCCGTGATGCCCGAACCGCAGGCCCCTGACCTGTCGGGGATCGAGGCGCGGCTGGAGGCGCTGGAGGCCGCCCTGCGGGACCTCGCGGCGCGTCCTGTGCCCGCTGATCCTGCCGTGGCCCTGACCGCGCTGGAGGCACGGATCGCCACGCTGGAATCCCTGCCCCCGGGCGCGGGCGAAGGTGCCGACCCCGAGGCGCTGTCGGGCCTTTTGCGCGATCTGGCGTCGCTGCGCGCCGAGGTTGAGGGGCAGCGCGCGGCCCAGGCGCAGGCGCAGGCCGACATCGCGGCCATGGCCGAGGCGGCCCGCCGTGCGATGGCCGAGGCCGAGGCCGAAGCGGCCCGAAACCGTGCGGCTGCGGAGGCCGAGGCCGCGCGGCTTGCCGCCGAGGCCGAGGTGGTGGCGCGGGCCACGCTGTTGCGCGCGGCGGCGGCGCGGGTTCTGGCGGCGGTGGACAGTGGCGCATCCTTTGCGCAGCCGCTGGACGAACTGGTCGCGGGCGGGATCGCTGCGCCAGAGGTGCTGGCGCGCGCCTCGGGCGGGTTGCCCACGGTGCTGTCGCTGCAGGCCGGCTTTGCCGATCCGGCGCGTGCGGCGCTCGAGGCCGCGCTGCGCGCCGAGATGGGCAGCGAGCCGCTGGACCGTCTGGGCAGTTTCCTGCGCAGCGCCACGGGTGCGCGGTCACTGACCCCGCGCGAGGGCAGCGACCCCGATGCCGTGCTGTCGCGGGCCGAGGGGTATCTGCGGGCGGGCGATCTGGCGGCCGCGCTGGCCGAACTGGAAGGTCTGCCCGAGGCGGGACAGGCGGAAATGGCCGCGTGGATGGCCGCCGCCCGGCTGCGGCTGGAGGCGGCAGAGGCCGCAAGGGCGCTGATGGCGCAGGTGGAGGGTTAGCATGCTGTGGCTCTTGCTCAAGGTTCTGTTGTTTGTTGCGGCCATTGCGGGGCTGACGCTGGGGGCGGGGCAGCTTTTGGACACCGGGGGTGCTGTCCGCATCGCGGCGGGGGGGTGGGAATTCACGCTGGGCCCGTTGCAGGCGGTGATCCTTGCGCTGATCCTGATCCTTGCGGTCTGGCTGGTGCTGCGCATCACCGGGCTGATCGTGGCCGTGTTGCGGTTCCTGACCGGAGATGAAACCGCGCTGAGCCGCTATTTCGACCGCAACCGCGAGCGCAAGGGCTATCAGGCGCTGGCCGAGGGGATGATGGCGCTGGCCTCGGGCGAGCCGCGCGTGGCGCTGTCGCGCGCGAGCCGGGCCGAGCGCTATCTGGCGCGCCCCGAACTGACCACGCTGCTGACCGCGCAGGCCGCCGAACTGGCGGGCGACAAGGCGCGGGCCGAAAGCGCCTACAAGACCCTGTTGGCGAACGACAAGACGCGGTTCGTGGGCATCCGGGGGCTGTTGCGCCAGACACTGGCCGATGGCGATCTGCCGACCTCGCTGAAGCTGGCGGAAAAGGCCTTCGCGCTGAAGCCCCGCAACGAAGAGGTGCAGGACATCCTGCTGAAGCTGCAGGCCGACCAGTCCGACTGGAAGGGCGCCCGCACCACGCTGGGGGCCAAGCTGAAATCCGGTGCACTGCCGCGCGACGTGTTCCGCAGGCGCGATGCCGTGCTGGCGCTGCAAGAGGCGAAGGTTGTCTTTGACGAGACGAGCAGCATCGAGGCGCGCGAGGCCGCCATCGAGGCGAACCGTCTGTCGCCCGACCTTATCCCGGGCGCCGCGATGGCCGCGCGCAGCCTGATCGCGCGGGGCGACCGCAAGGCCGCGTCGCGGGTGTTGAAAAAGGCATGGGAGGTGCAGCCGCACCCCGACCTGGCCGCCGCCTTTGCCGAGATCGAGCCCGAGGAAACGCCCGCCGCGCGGCTCAAGCGGTTCAAATTGCTGACGGCGCGCCACCCCGACCATGACGAGACGCGGATGCTCTTGGCCGAGCTGAACCTGACGGCCGAGGATTTCCCCGAGGCGCGGCGTGCGTTGGCAGATGTGGTCACGCGCCACCCCACGCAGCGGGCGCTGGCGATCATGGCGGCCATCGAGCGGGGCGAGGGGGCGGACGACGCTGTGGTGCGCGGCTGGCTGACGCGGGCGCTGACCGCCCCGCGCGGGCCGCAATGGTGCTGCGACAAATGCCAGGCGATCCACGCGCAATGGGGCCCGATCTGCGAAAATTGCGGCGGGTTTGACACGCTGAGCTGGCGCGAGCCGCCCGAGGGCACGGGGCCGAGTGCCACGGGCACCGAGTTGTTGCCTCTGATCGTCGGCAAGCCGGAGACCCCGGTGGTGGATGCGCCCGTGACAGAGGGCGAGGTGATCGAGGGTGGATTGCCCGACAGGGAGCCAAGATAGGGCTACTTACCACACGGATCGGGTGTTAATGAACCGCGTGGGTGGCAGCTATGGCTCAGCTGGCAGAGCACGTCATTCGTCATGCAGAGTCTGTGGCAGCACTCATAGCGGTTACGTCCACAAGCCACTGAAAAACAAGGATCACCGTCAACATTCGTTTGTGTTTGATCCGGGTTGGAACGTATCGTCGGCCTTGCAGAAGTTCACGCTTTGCAAGGAACCAGCCACGCCCCAGATTAAGTTCGCAGACGCGGCGGTCGCGAAATTCGAGGCCGACACAGCGACGTTGTTCACCGATCCAACGGTCAAAGGATCGCAGCTCGGCGTCACGCCGGGCGGCACCAAGACGTGATATCCCAACAATTAGGATTCGACGGCGCAGAAGGTCCGGCGCGTCAAACTCGGTCAGTGGGCGTCCAAGCGCACTCACACGCGCTGGGCGAAGGATCAGATCGGCAAGGCGGCTCTCGATGTTCAGGAGGGCAAGGCGCGCACGAAGGCCGAGAGGGCCGCAGACCAGGCAGCGCTTGGCATCCCGACATTCCGCGAGGCTCTTGACCAATATATCGCGCACAGGACGAGCGACCGGGCCTCTGGCAAGGCGCGCATGATCGACCAGACCGTGAACGACTACCGACTCGCCTTCGACAAGCATCTGGGGCGATGTTCTGGTTTCGGAACTGCCAGTCCCTGAGATCAACCAATACCTGAACGCGCTACAGCTCGAGCAGCCGCACGCGGCGCCCAGGGCTGGGTCGATTGCAGGCGCAGTGGATTGCAGGCGCAGTGGTTCGTTTCATCAATCGCCTCTGCGCCCTCTCCCTGCCGATCCCGGCACTCTTGGACAACCCCAAGATGAAGTCCCGTGTCCAGACGGGCAAACTCGACATGCAGGTTCCGTGGGCTGACCGCTGGGCAGAGATTGAGGCCATCGAAAACGAGCATATCCGGCTTGCGTGGATGATCCGCTGGCTGTCGGTCTGAACCGCGCCGGGTTTGGCGGAGGCTGATTTCTTTCAGTTACGCGGCCATGGGTTCGGTTTCGGGCGCCGCATGGAAGCGGGCCTCGGCTTCGGCTGGCGGGACATTCCCGACTGTCTCGAGGAGACGGCGGTTTTTGAACCAGTCGACCCGTTCGAGCGTTGCGTGTTCCTCGGCCTCGAAGCTGCGCCAAGGGCCGCGACGGTGGATGACTTCGGCCTTCATCAGCCCGGCGTCACCAAGCAGGTCCTCAGGCAGCTTGCAGCCCTTCAGCAACTCGTCCAGCAGTTCGTTCGAAATGGTCATCGTCCTTGCTCCTCTCAGGAAGCATGGACCAGATCACCCATACACAGAAGGTCGGACACTCTCAATAGCTCGCCATGGTCCTCGGACCAATGGCGGACAATGGCTCGCCCCACGGCATGTTGGGCGCAGGCACCCGGAACTGGCGGTTCACCTTGTCCAGGGGGCACGGCTGCTTCTTGTGCGGGATCGTCGTCTTGTGCGGCTTGCCGCGGATAATGCCTTGTATGCCCATGTCCTTCATCAACCTCGCGACTGTGCATCGCGCGACATCGAAGCCTTCACGGCCAGGCTGCCGCCAGACCTTCCTGACGCCATAGACACGCCAGTTCTCTTCGAAGACCCGAAGAATGTCCGAGCGCAACGCCTCATCGCGGCAAGCCCGGTCTGACAGCCGGGCCGGATCGGCCCGCTTGGCCAGATGTTCATGAAAGGTGGACGGGGCGATCGGCAGAACCGCGCAGATCGGCCTTCGCCATCGGGCGCGAACCGATGGCGCCGCGATGGCTCAGCCCCGTGCGCATCCCGATGCGCGTCAGTGAAACTCACCATCACTTCGACCGGCGGTCGAGCTCCGCCGCCGCAAAATATGCGTTCGCCAGTGGGCTTGGACCAATGGCGCCTTCACTGGCCCACCCTTGCGCAGGATCTCGTTCGTCGGGAAAACCGTTCACTGGACGGTTTTCTGATCCTCCTCACCCTGGCGCAGCTCGCGGTGCTCGCGTTCCAGCGCCTTCATCCGCTCGGCTATCTCGGTCGGGATACCGGCCCGCCTGCCGCTGTTCACCTCGGCCTTGTTGACCCGGTCATTCAGGGTCTGCGGCGCGCATCCGACCTTCACCGCGATCGACATTACCGCCTGCCAGAGCGATCCATGCTGACCCACATAGTCGAGGACCAAAGCGCCGTGCGTTCGCGCACTTCGGGGTAAAACTTGTACGTGGTCTTGTCCATGAGGCTTCATCCTACTCAAAAGTTGGAGCTTCCGGCAAACCCGGCGCGGTTCACGGTGAGGCGGCGGTAGCCGGAGATCAGCGCGTATGGACGGATGTAGGTCGCATCGACCTCGATCCCGAAGACCTCGATGGGGTGGTGGAGGCCGATCGCCTCGATCGAGCGGATGAGGTCGTCGAGCGCGGCCTCGTCGGTCAGGCTGCGGTCGCGCGGCCGGATGGTGGTGTCGACCTGGTCGAGCGGGATCTGGGCGAGTTTTATGCGGGCCTCCGGGTTGCCCGCGCAGTATGCGGGCAGGAGGCGGGGCCTTGCGCGATGGCTGTCTGCGGCGCGCAGTGGGGGGGGCCGGCGTGGCCCCCCCCCGGTGTGTCACTCCGTACCGGGTGATCACATCTTGGGCATGATCACCGAGTCGATGACATGGATGACGCCGTTGGACGCCTCGATGTCGGCGGTGGAGATCATGGCGCCGTCAACCTTGGCGCCGCCGTCGAGGGTGATGGTCACTTCCGAGCCCTGCACGGTGGCGGCCATCAGGCCTTCGGACAGGTCGGTGGACATGACCTTGCCGGGCACGACGTGGTAGGTGAGGATCGCGGTCAGCTGGGCGAGGTTCTCGGGCTTCAGCAGGTCCTCGACAGTGCCCGCGGGCAGGGCGGCGAAGGCGGCGTCGGTGGGCGCGAAGACGGTGAACGGGCCTGGGCCCTTCAGCGTGTCAACAAGGCCGGCGGCCTGAACTGCGGCCACCAGCGTGGTGAACGAGCCTGCGCCGATGGCGGTATCGACGATATCGCTGCCATGGCCGGCGGAGAAGGCCGGGGCTGAGATCAGCGCCGTCGAGGCGGCGAGGGCAAGAAAGGTTCTGCGGATCATTGGTGTCACTCCCGTTTGATCAGCCAAAGTTGCTTTGGCCTGAGGAAGACGCACGAAGGGCCGCTTCGGTTCTGTTTCACTTCGCCGTCTGGTGGCCTTGCCAAAGGTGCTGCGCGGCCTAAGCCGCGCCTTCCTCGCCCGTCCAGACAAACTCATGTGACGCCGCGTGAGGCGGCGTGTGCGGATCAGTTGCCGATCGCGTCAATCACGATGCCGGACAGCAGGTCCTGCACGGGGGCCATGGTGCCGGAATAGGCACGGTGGCTGATGGTGACCTGCCCGGGCATGTCGGGCATGGCATAGACATGGATCGCATACGGGCAGTGGCGGATGTTCTGGGGGTCGGCCTCCATCACCGCGCGGCTGACGGTGGATGAGCAGAAGAGGAAGGCCTGCGCGCCGGAATAGAGTTGGGTTGTGCTACCCACATCGGCGCGCGTGCGTTCCAGCATGTCCCCGACGTGACTGACGCTGTCGATGACAAGGCCGCGCGACAAGATCGCCTGTTCGACAGCAAAGGTGGCCGAGGCGAAATCCTCGGTCGCCGTATAGGTTGCGAACTCCTCTGACCACGCGGATGCGGCGGGCAGGGACAGGGCGGCGGCAAGGATCAGGGCGGGAACGGTGGCGTGGCGCATCGGGGTCTCCTCCACGGGCCGGTGCTGGCCCGGGTATTCATACCGGAGAATGTGATTTCGGTAAAGCGGAAGCCGCCGGAAGGGTCGCGGCAGCGCGCTTTGGCCCTATACTCGATATCGTGAGGAAACCATTGCGCGCCGGGGCGCGTATCCAGAGACAGGAATGGACAGGGAGCGAGTGATGCGCAAGGGATGGACGAATGATCTGGGTTGGTCGGCGGTCACGCCGCGGGCCGATTTCCTGAACCGGCGGACGGTGCTGGCCGGGGCGGGGGCGCTGGCGCTGGCGGGGCCTGCGATGGCGAGCCTCGGCGCCGTGAAAAGCGCCTTTTCCACCGATGAGGCGCCCAATCCGCTGTCTGACATCACCAGCTACAACAACTTTTACGAGTTCGGCACTGGCAAGGAGGACCCCAAGCGCCACGCCGGGGGCCTGACGACCGATCCTTGGTCGGTTGTGGTGGACGGGCTGGTGGACCGCCCCGGCACCTATGATCTGGGCGACATCCTGTCGGGTGTCACGCTGGAGGAGCGCATCTACCGTTTCCGCTGTGTCGAGGCATGGTCTATGGTGATCCCTTGGGTCGGCTTTGAACTGGCCACGTTCCTGAACCGCGTCGGCGTTCAGCCGGGCGCGAAATATGTCGCGTTCGAGACGCTGGTGCGCCCGGAGGAGATGCCGGGGCAGCGTCGCCGGTCGCTGGAATGGCCCTACCGCGAGGGGCTGCGGCTGGACGAGGCGATGAGCCCGCTGACGATTCTCGCGACCGGCCTTTACGACGAGCCGATGCCGAACCAGAACGGCGCACCGATCCGGCTGGTGGTGCCGTGGAAATACGGGTTCAAGTCGATCAAGTCGATCGTGCGCATCAGCCTGGTCGAGGCGCAGCCGCAGACCACCTGGAACATGCTGCAACCCGGCGAATACGGGTTCTACTCCAACGTGAACCCGACGGTGGATCACCCCCGCTGGAGCCAGGCGAGCGAGCGCCGCGTGGGCGGGGGTCTGTTCGCGCCGCGCATCGACACGCTGATGTTCAATGGCTACGCCGAGCAGGTGGCCGCCCTCTATGCCGGGATGGACCTGGCGCGGAACTACTGATGATCGCGGACCGGGTGAATGCAGGGTTGCGCCCGGTTCCGGTCTGGGCGGTCTATGCGTCAGGCGCGGTGCCTGCACTGTGGCTGGTCTTTCTTGCCTTTACCGGCGGCCTTGGGATTGACCCGGTAAAGGCGCTGGAGCGCGAGCTGGGCCTGATCGGGTTGCAGCTGTTGCTGGCAGGGCTGGCGGTGACGCCGCTGCGCTGGCTGACAGGCGTAAGCCTGATCCGGTTTCGCCGGGCCATCGGGGTGCTGGCCTTTGTCTATGTGGCATTGCATTTCGCGGTCTGGGTGTTTCTGGACCTGCAGATGCGGTGGGGCCAGATCGGCGCCGATCTGGTGAAGCGGCCCTATATCGTGGTCGGCTTCCTTGGCTTCCTGATGCTGCTGCCGCTGGCGCTGACCTCGAACAATGCGAGCGTGCGGTGGCTGGGGGCGGCTGGATGGCGGCGGCTGCACTGGCTCACCTATCCAGC
>JBKBKC010000009.1:0-186233 GCA_046294265.1 Gemmobacter sp.
AAATGGTTTCAGACGCTCCATCTGGGCGTCGCTCAGCCAGTAAAGGTTGCTCATCGATCAGGTCTCCTCGCGCAGCCTGAATCACGCCAACAGCCTGAAATCAATGGGTCTGGAGCCTAGCGTTCTGTCAGCTTCAGCTCGATCCGCCGGTTCGCAGCCCGCGCCTGCGGGCTGTTGCCCTCCGCTACCGGCTGCCATTCGCCAAAGCCGGTGGCCGCCATCCGGTTCGGCGGAAAGCCCAGCACATCCTGCATGTAGCGCACGACCGACAGCGCCCGCGCCTGGCTGAGGGCCCAGTTGTCGGCGAATGCTCCTGCGCCGGACAGGGGCACGTTGTCGGTATGCCCGTCCACACGGATGATCCAGTCGATCCCCGGCGGAATAGACTCCGCCACTTCGTTCAGCGAGGCCACCACGCCCGCGATCTGCGCCTGCCCCTCAGGAGCGAGATCTGCCGAGCCGACCTGGAACAGAACCTCGGAGGAAAACACGAACCGGTCGCCAACGATCCGCACGCCCTCGCGCCCCGCCAGAAGCCGCCGCAACTGGCCAAAGAAATCCGACCGGAACTGTTCGAGATCCTGCTTTTCCGCCTCCAGCCGCGCGCGCTCGGCGGCCTCCATCTCGGCCCGGCGACGCTGCTCGGCGGCGACCTGCGCGAGGGCCGCGTTCAGGCGGCTGCCAAGCGCCTCGACCTGCACCTGTGCCGCCACATCCCGCGCGCCGGCCTCGTCCAAAAGCGCCTGCAGCGCCCCAAGTTGCGTGCGCAGGGCCGCCACCTGCTCATTCAGAAGCGCCACCTGCCGCTGTGCGCCAAGCCCAGCGTCGCGTTCCTGCGCCAGCGCAGCCTCTGCGGCGGCAAGCCGGGCGGCGCGCGCATCGCCTGTGTCGGCGGCCTGCGCGGCCTCGGTCCGTGCTGCGGCCAGCAGCGTCAGCGTCTCCTCGGCCCGCCGCCGCTGTTCCTCCAGCGCCAGCGTCATCGCAGTCAGTTCAGCATCCGCACTGGCCAGTCGCGCGCGCAGGGCTTCCGCGGCGGCCAGGTCGGCCAGCCGCTGCCGCTCTATCTCGCTCAGCGCACCCTCCGTATCAGCCAGCCGCGCGCGCAGCGCCTCGGCCGCCGCCGCCTCGGCCAGCCGCGCGCGTTCGGCATTGTCCAGCGTGGTCTCCGCCAGCGCCAGCTGCCGCCGCGCCTCGGCCAGATCGGCGGCCGCCGCCAGCCGCGCGGTTTCATCCTCGGTCAGCGCGGCCTGCGCCTCCGCCAGCATCCGCCGCGCTTCGGCCAGCGCCGCCACCTCGGCCAGCCGCGCCGCCTCAGCCTCGTTCAGGGCGCTTTCGGTGCCGACCAGCCGCGCGCGCAGCGCCTCCGCCTCCGCGCCCGAGGCGGCGACGACCCGGCCCAGTTCGTCGGTCAGCCCTGCCACCGCCGCGCGCAAACCGTCGCGTTCGGCCACCGCACGCGCCTCGGCCTCGGTCAGCGTCGCCAGCCTCGCGGTCAGCGCCGCCACCTCCTGACCCTGTGCCACCCCCTGCGCTTCGGCCGCCCGCAGCCTTGCCAGCGTATCGGCCAGCGTATCCGCCCCTGCGGTCACCTGCGCCGCCAACGCGGCCCCCCGCGTCTCGGCAGCCTGCAACCGCGCAAGGGTGTCAGCCAGCGTCGCCTCGCCCTCGGACATACCGGCGCGCAGGTCGGCCACCAGCGCATCCAGCGCATCCGACCGCGCCGCCGCAAGCCGTGCGGCCTCGGCGCCTGCGTCGATCTCGGCCCGCGCGGCGGCAAGTGCGAGGGTCAACGCCTCCTCTTGCGACACCAGCCGGGCCCGCGCGGCCTCGAGATCAGCCACAGTCGCCGTCAGCCGCGCGCCTTCGCCCGTCAGGCGGTCACGGTCGACCAGCAAGGACGCGACCTGCGCCTCGAAATCCGCGATACGGCTGCCCGCCGCCGCGAGATCAGCCTCCCGCGCGGCCAGCGATGCGGACAACGTGGCGATCATGCCCGCCTGTTCGGCCCCCGTCGCCTGTGCCTCGGCCAGACCCGCCGACAGCCGCCCCACCTCATCCTGCAAACCCTCGCTGCGTTGCCGCTCCAGCCCCAGCGCATCCGCGAGTTCCACGACCTGAACCGTAAGCGCATTCAGGATATTTTCCTGCAACGCGATTTCTGCCGCGCGGGCGTCCAGTTCGGTGCCCTGCGTCGAGATCGTGTCACGCAGCACGGATTGCACGATCATGAAGATCGACAGCACGAACATCAGGACGAGCAGAAGCGCCGTCATGGCATCGACGAAACCGGGCCATGATGACCCCGCCATGCGCGCCCCGGTCCGCCGCGTCAGTGCCATGGGCTATCGCCCCCCGCCCCGGCTCAGTTGGCGGATGGCCGTGGTCAACGCGGCAAGATCGGTGCGCAGGTCGGTGATGCTTTCCTGCCGTCCTGCTGAAATCTCCTCCAGAATCCGCAAAAGCTGCACGTCGATCGAGCGCAGGCGCATCCGGCTTTCGGCGTCCACGCCGCCCGCTTCGGGCGGCTCGGCAAGCCGCGCCGACAACGCCTCTTGTGCAAGGGCGATGCGCTCCAGAAGCGTCATCTGCTCGGGCACCTGACCGCCGTCGCTCTCGATCCGCTGCGCCAGCCGCTCCACTGATCCCGCCAGCCGCAGGATGCGGTCGTCCAGCACAGCGCGCCCCGCCTCGGCGCGCGACGACAACGCGATCAGCCCCTCCATCTGCGCCTCGATCCGCTGTGCATAGTCGCCCAGAGCCCCCGCCAGAACGCCGCCATCACCGCCCCCCTCACCCTCGGCCGCCAGACCGATGCGGGTGATGGTCGAGGTCCATTCCTCGAGTTCGCGGTAAAAACGGTTCTGACCGTGGCCTGCAAACAGCTCCAGCAGCCCCACCACCAGCGAGCCCGCCAGCCCCAGAAGCGATGAGGAAAATGCCGTCCCCATCCCACCCAGCTGCGCCTCAAGCCCGCTCATCAGCTTGTCGAACACCTCGACGGCGGTTTCCCCCTCCTGCGGGGCGAGGGCGCGGATTGTGTCCACCACCGCCGGAACGGTGGTCGCAAGGCCGTAGAACGTGCCCAGAAGGCCCATCAGGATCAAAAGGTTGACGATATAGCGCGTGATGTCGCGCGCCTCGTCGATACGCTGCGCGACCGAATCGAGGATCGACCGCTGCGAGGTGGTCGAGATCTGCAACCGCGCCCGCCGCGCCGCCAGCAGCGAGGCGAGGGGTGCCAGCAGGCGCGGTGCATTGCCTGCGTCAATGCCGGGGCGGCCGGCCGCGAAACCCTCTATCCAGTTGACCGAGGAGATCAGTTGCACCACCTGCCAGACGCAGGCGACAACGCCAATCAGGAACACCACGCCGATCGCGCCGTTCAGCCAGACATTGGCCTGCACCACACCGGCCAGTTGCGGCAGCATCAGCCAGCCGCCGGCCACCACCAGCCCGACTACCAGCAGCATCAGCACGATCTGGCGCACCGGCTGGGTGAATGATGGCCGCAAGGCCGCGGCAGGAGTGTCCATCGGTTCGTGTCTGCCCTTCATTTTCGCCGGTCCAGACTAGGGCGGTCCAACCCGGCGCCGCAACGCTTGCCCGCGCACAGGTCCAAGACTTCCATCACAAATCCCCGATCCGACACAATCACCCCTCCCGCAGCGCCCGCACGCGCGCCGCCAACCGCTCCAATCCCGCATCGGCAATGCCCAGTTCCGCAAGATGCGCCGCCGTCGCATAGAGATAGTCGCAGTTTTCGCCCTTCCCGCCCCGCGCCGCCGCGATCACCCTCGCCTGCTCCTCGGCCGACAGGCCGCCGCAATACTGCGCATGGTTGCGGTTGATGACGTAGCACAGGGCGGTGAGGGCCGCGCCCTCCGCCTCCACCTCAAGCCAGTCCTCCAGGTAGGCCGACGAGATCAACTCCCGCTCGCGCAGACCCGCGAGCGTGGCCGCCTCCGCCCCCTCCGCCACACGGAACGCCACCCCGTCGCACGCGCTGTCCGGGTCGTGGTCAAGCGCCAGCACGAGGCCCGGCTCCTCCATGCTGCCGCGATGGTGGATCGACCACATGCAGAACCCCCGCCGCCAACCACGCGCCCGCGCCAGCCGCCGCTCGGCCACCGGAAAGCCGGGGTCCCAGATCAGCGACCCATAGCCAAACACCCAGAGCGGTTGCCGCATCGCTGGCCCTTTCCCCTTTGGCGCTTTAGATACCGGCAAGCTTGCAATGGAAAGGGGCGGCGATGCGCTGGCTTATCTCTGTGGTCGTGGTCGCGGCCCTCCTCTGGGCGGGCCTGTGGTTCGCGGCCTCGACAGCGCTGCGCCGCGGCACGGTGGCGGGGTTCGATGCGATGAACGCGCAGGGCCTGGTCGCTTCCCGGTCGGACATCGCAGTGATGGGCTTTCCCAACCGGCTGGACCTTACGCTGACCGAACCACGGTTCCTCGACCCGGTCACGGGCGTGGGCTATGATGCGCCCTTCCTGCAGCTTTTCGCGATGACCTGGCGTCCATGGCACCTGATCGCCGCCTTTCCGCCCGAGCAGCGCCTGACCTCGCCTGCGGGCGAGGCGGCCCTCGGCGCGGGCAGGTTGCAGGCCAGCCTCATCGTCACGCCCTCGACCACGCTGCCGCTCGACCGGCTGGCGCTGGCAGGCGATGCGCTTGTCCTCAGCCTTGCGCCGCTGGACGCCGCCCCTTCCCGTATCACGCTCGACAGCCTGCGCCTCGGCACCCGCCGCGACCCCTCGCGCGCGAATACGCATGAGATCGGCCTCGACATCGCGGGCATCACGCCCGACCCGGCCTTTCGGGCCGCACTCCCTGACGCCTCCGACCTGCCCGAACGGATCGAGCGCCTGCGCATCGTCGCCTTCGCGGGTCTCTCGGCGCCGCTGGACCGCCATGCCGGGGAAACCCGCCCCGGCCTGACCCGGCTTGACCTCAGGGAGGCGCGTTTTGCCTGGGGTCCGATCCTGGTCACCGCCGAGGGCAGCATCCTGCCCGATGCCACGGGCCTTGCCGAGGGCCGCATCGACATCCGCCTGACCGGCTGGCAGTCGGCGCTGGACGCCGCCATCGCCGCCGGTCTCATTCGCCCCGAGATCGCGCCCACCTGGGCCGAGCTTGCCCGCCGCCTGTCGGACACCTCGCCCGACCCCGCGCGGATCGACCTGCCCTTGACCATGTCGCGCGGGCGGATGAGCCTTGGGCCCTTTCCCCTCGGTCCCTCCCCCCGCCTTGTCGGCGCCCCACGGGGCTGACGTCTGCCCTTTCCCGATAGTCCAAATATCCCCGCCAGAGGCTCTTAACCCCTCCACTCGCCGCGCGCGCGGATGGCGCTTGAGGACGCCTTGACCATGGGCAGATGCACGAAACACCAGGCTGGCGGCGCGGCACGGCGCAGGGAGCAAGGGCCCACCCGCGCGCCCTGGAACGCCCGTGCGGCGGGCGCCAGCAGCGCCCGCGCGCCCTGCCCGGGCCGCGCCAGAACCCCCACCGCGACAGTGCGCAGAATGTCCTGCCAGTGATCCCACCGGTGGAACTGCGCCAGGTTGTCCGCCCCCATCAGCCAGACGAACCGCACCCCCGGATAGCGCGCGCGCAAGCGCACCAGCGTCTCGGCCGTGAAACGCGTGCCCATCCGCGCCTCCACATCCGTGACCACCACGCGGGGATGGTCCATCACGGCCCGCGCCCGCGCGATCCGCGCGGCCATGGGGGCCGGACCACGGGCCTTCAGCGGATTGCCGGGGCTGACGAGCCACCAGACCCGGTCGAGCCCGAACCGCTTGAGCGCCTCGCGGGTGATGTGCGCGTGCCCCACATGCGCGGGGTCGAACGACCCGCCCAGCAGGCCTATCACCTGTCCCCGCGCCGCCATCGGCCAGCCCTGCCGCAAATCCATCCCCTTTCCAAGACCCATGTCCGCGCCCGATGTGGCGCGGGCGGGGCGGGGATGTCAACGCGGGCGCGCGATCCGTTGCGCCCCGCAACCACTCTCCCTTTGCGCCCCGCAACCACTCTCCCTTGCAATGGCGCGCGTGGTCGTCCAACGCTGATCCGCTCCGCTCCGCAGGCTCCGATGCCATCCTTGCCAACCGCCATCACCCCCGCCGACCCGGACAGCGCCGCCGCCGCGGTCTGCCTTGCCGCCTACTTCGCCGAACTGGCCCGAAGGTTCCCCGAAGGCTTCGATCCCGGCCCCGGCCCCCACGGCACCGCCTTCCGGTCGCCGCATGGCGTATTCCTGATCGCGGGCGACCCGCCCATGGGATGCGTCGGCCTGTGCCCCGGCCCCGACGCCGCAACCCGCGAGGTGAAACGCCTCTGGGTCGCCCCCGCCGCGCGCGGCACCGGCCTCGCGCTGCGGCTGATGCGGGCGGTCGAGGATGCCGCCCGCGCCATGGGGGCGCGACGTCTAGTCCTTGACACCCACCCGGCGCTGTCCGAGGCCATCGCCTTCTACGCCCGCAGCGGCTGGCACCCGGTCCCGCGCTACAATGACAATCCCTACGCCGGTCATTGGTTCGCCAAAGACCTTGGCGCGGCCCCGCCCAAGGGGTAGAACGCGCCAAGCGTCGCACAAGGGGATAAGATCATGGCCGCCTATCAATACATCTACCACATGGAAGGCGTGTCCAAGACCTATCCGGGCGGAAAGAAATGCTTTGAGAATATCCACCTGAACTTTCTGCCCGGGGTCAAGATCGGCGTCGTCGGCGTCAACGGTTCGGGCAAGTCGACCCTGCTGCGCATCATGGCGGGCATGGACACCGATTTCAAAGGCGAGGCCTGGGCGGCAAAGGGGGCCAAGGTCGGCTATCTGGCGCAGGAGCCGCATCTTGACCCCACGCTGGACGTGAAGGGCAACGTGATGCTGGGGGTTGCCAAGGAGACGGCCATTCTTGAGCGCTACAACGAACTCGCCATGAACTATTCCGACGAGACGGCGGATGAGATGGCCCAGTTGCAGGACCAGATCGACGCGCAGAACCTGTGGGAGCTTGAGGCGAGCGTGGGCGTTGCCATGGATGCGCTGCGCTGCCCCGCCGACGATGCCGACGTGGAAACCCTGTCGGGGGGAGAGCGCCGCCGCGTGGCGCTGTGCCGGCTGCTCCTTGAAAAGCCCGACATGCTGCTTTTGGACGAACCAACCAACCACCTGGATGCCGAATCCATCGCATGGCTGCAAAAGCACCTTATCAACTACAAGGGAACGATCCTGATCGTCACGCATGACCGCTATTTCCTGGATGACATCACCGGTTGGATCCTCGAATTGGACCGCGGCCGCGGCATTCCCTATGAGGGCAACTACTCCAGCTGGCTGGAGCAAAAGGCCAAGCGGATGCAGCAGGAAGCGCGCGAGGACAAATCCAAGCAGAAGGCGCTGGAAAAGGAACTCGACTGGATCCGCTCCGGTGCCAAGGCGCGGCAGGCCAAGGGCAAGGCCCGGATCGCCAAATACAACGAGATGGCGGGCCAGACCGTGCGCGAACGCGCCACCACCGCGCAGATCATCATCCCCAACGGGGAACGGCTGGGCAACAAGGTGATCGAGGTCGAGAACATCTCGAAATCCATGGGCGACAAGCTGTTGATCGAGAACCTGTCATTCTCGGTGCCCCCCGGCGCCATCGTCGGCGTGATCGGCCCGAACGGTGCGGGCAAATCCACCTTGTTCCGCATGATCGTGGGGTCAGAGACGCCCGACAGCGGCACAATCACGCTGGGCAACACCGTGCAGCTTGCCTATGTGGACCAGTCTCGCGACGCGCTCGACCCCGACAAGACCGCGTGGGAGGAGATCTCTGGCGGCGCCGAGGTGATCCATCTGGGCGATTTCGACGTGAACAGCCGCGTTTACGCGGGATCCTTCAACTTCAAGGGTACCGACCAGCAGAAAAAGGTGGGGTTGCTGTCGGGGGGGGAGCGGAACCGGGTGCACATGGCCAAACTCCTGCGCTCGGGCGGCAACGTGCTCTTGCTCGACGAACCGACCAACGATCTGGACGTCGAAACCCTGCAGGCGCTGGAGGCGGCCATCGAGGATTTCGCGGGTTGCGCCATCATCATCAGCCACGACCGGTTCTTCCTTGACCGGCTCTGCACCCACATCCTCGCCTTCGAGGGCGACGCGCATGTGGAATGGTTCGAGGGCAACTTCGAGGCCTACGAGGCCGACAAGGTGCGCCGTCTGGGCCCCGATGCGCTGGAACCGAAGCGCGTCAAGTACAAGCGGTTCGCGCGTTAGACCGCAGGGGGTGGGGGGGCATGGCCGGGCTGTATTTCGATGAACTCACGGTCGGGCAGACCTTTCGGCATGCCTTGCGCCGCACCATCACCGAGATGGACAACGTGCTGTTCTCGGCGATGACGCACAATCCGGCGCTGCTGCATCTGGATGAGGAATACTGCAAGACCGAAACCGAATTCGGCCAGCGCATCGTCAACTCCGCCTTTACCCTCGGCCTGATGGTGGGCATCTCGGTTGGAGACACCACGCTGGGAACGGCGGTGGCCAACCTGGGCTGGGATGAGGTGCGCTTTCCCCGGCCGCTGTTCCACGGCGACACGATCCGGGTGGAAACCGAGGTGCTGGAACTGCGCGACAGCCGGTCGCGCCCCAATGCGGGCATCGTGACCTACCAGCACCGCGCCTACAACCAGCATGGGGAACTTGTGGCCTCGTGCAAGCGGTCGGGGCTGCAGTTGAAACGCCCCGCCGAGGCCGGGGCATGACCCCGCGATCCTGGCTGTTCGTTCCGGGCGACAGCGCGCGCAAGCTGGCGCGGGCGGACGGGTCAGGGGCCGATGCGATCATCCTCGACCTTGAGGATTCGGTGGCACCCGAAGCCAAGGCGGCGGCGCGCGCGCGGGTTCTGGCGCATCTGTCGGCGCGGCCGCGTGAGGGGCGCGTGCCGCTGCTTTATGTGCGGGTCAACCCGCTGGCCGAGGGTGCGCTGGCCGATCTGGCGGCGGTCATGCCCGGTGCGCCGGACGGCATCATGATCCCCAAGACGACCTGCGCGGATGACGTTCGGGTGCTGTCGCTGTGGCTGGATGCGTTCGAGGCGGCGCATAGGCTGCCGGGCGGCGAAACGCGCGTCCTGCCTGTGGCCACTGAAACCGCGGCAGGCACGCTGCGGTTGATGGAATTCGCCGAGCTGGCGCTGCCACGTCTGGCAGGGCTGACCTGGGGGGCCGAGGACCTCTCGGCGGCGCTGGGAGCCGCGACCAACCTCGATCCCGTCACGGGCGACTGGGCGCTGGTCTATCGGATGGCGCGGGCGCAGGTGCTGCTCGCGGCGCGCGCCGCGGGGGTGGCGGCCATCGACACGCTGCAGGCTGATTTTCGCGACGAGGCGGGCCTGCGCCAGTCATCCGCGCGCGCGCAGGCCGAGGGGTTTTCGGGCCGTCTGGCCATCCACCCCGCACAGGTGGCCCCCATCAACGCCGCCTTTGCGCCCACGCCCGAGGCCGTGGCCCATGCCCGCCGCGTGGTGGCGGCCTTTGCGGCACAGCCGGGCACGGGGGCAGTGGGGCTGGACGGGCGGATGATCGACATTCCTCACCTGAAACAGGCCCGCCATGTGCTGGCGCTGCATGAGGCGATCGCTGCGCGGGGCTGACCTGCTGGCGATCCTGAACCAGCCTGGGCCGCGCATGCGTGCCCATCCCGCAAGCCCATCGCGCAAGCCAGGTAACGAGGGGTCTTGCCAGACGCCCGCGGGCCATCGACATTGGCAAGGGCAGCTGCGCAATCAGGCGGTAACCGCCAGTGCAACAGTTCGACACGGCGATCGCGGTGACCGATCCGGGGCGGCAGAAGCTGGACCGGGCGCCAGGCCCATTCCCCCCGCAGACCGGCGAGGTGCGCCATTTTCCTGTCTTGCCGACGCAAGGTCGCGCCAGGCCAAGCTTGCGCAAGCCCTGAACCCGTGACCATGCCTTCCCCCTGGCCGCAGCCCGCGACACAGAACCGTCGCGCAGCGCCCCTATCGAAGGCGAACAAAGAGGGGAAACGACCTGCGCGCCGTCATCTTCGGATCCCTCGGGATCCTGGCCGAAACCTCTGACCTGCAACGCCAGGCCTTCGACGCGGCCTTTCGCGAAGCCGGGCTGGACCGGGACTGGACCGAACCGGTCTATCGCGCGATGCTGGGCCGCCCGGGCGGGCAGGACCGGATCGCTGCCCATGCGGCGGCCCTTGGGGTGACGGTGGACGCCGCCGCCCTGCATGCCGCGAAAAGCCGCCACTTTGCCGCCCGTCTGGCCAAGGGTGTGCCATTGCGCGACGGGGTGGCGCAGGCGATGGACTGGGCTGCGGGGCGGGGCATTGAGATGGCCTTCGCGTCGTCCACCGCACCGGGGATCGTGGACGGGGTGCTGGCTGCGACCGCGCTTGACCGGGGCCCGTTTTGCCGTGGTGCTGGACGCCCGCGACGTGGCGCGCAGCAAGCCTGCAACAGGTATCGACCATGTGGCGCTGGAGCGTCTTGGCCTTGCGCCGCATCACGCGCTCGCGGTCGAGGATGATCGCAAGGGGCTGGCCGCCGACCTGTCCTGTATCACCTTTCCCGGCGCGCTGCACGACCCCGCCGCTTTTGCCGGGCGCTTGCAGTGCAGACACGGCTTGGCCTTGCAGCGGTGCTACCGCGCCCGTGACGATACCCAGCCGATGCGTGGCATGTCCCAGAAGGTCACCCATGTCGAACCACTCCCCCCCCCGCGTGCATGGCGGCGCTGGACCAGCGTTTCGCCCGCCCGCGCAACGTGGCCCGCCATCTTTGACGCCAGGATGATCGGTGCCGTGGCAGCCATGATGCGCAATCGGATTGTGGCAAAGGCGGATGTCGTCCGCGACGGCGAAACCGCCCGTGCCAGCCGGGCGACCTGCATCAAAGATCGCGACGTCGGGTTCGGAGGCGACGGCCCGCGCAAAGCGCCCGCTGACATCAGGCGCTTCCCCGGCTGTCTGGACGGTTTCGTCAGTCTGGGCGGCGCCCTCGGCAAGCCTCGTCAATGTGCGGGGGAGAGGTCAAATCGCACGGGCGCACGAGGGTCACCTCGCCCGGTGTCGGATCCCTGTTCCCGAAAAACGCGGGGCGACCGTCATGTGTGGTCAGAGGGTTGTCCGCCTGCACATCGGCGCGGCCGGTGACTGGCTCTGCGGCGACTCCGCCTGTCACCACGAAACTGTGGCGGCGTTGCGCGGCAAGGGCGCGCCACGTCTTTTCGGCGCGGAACTGGAAACCGCCACAGACGCGCGCGCGACGCCCTTAAAGGCGCGCCTGTAACCGGTCTAGCCGCAGTTGTGCCGCGCGGCGGTGCCCCTCCAGCCCTTCGGACGCGCTTTGCCGCACGGCGGACGGGGCAACGGCCCGCACGCCGCGCGCATCCAGCCACTGATGCGTGGCGATCTTCACATAGGCCCCCACCCACAGGCCCCCGGTATAGCGCCCCGCCGCCATGGTGGGCAGCGTATGGTTTGTGCCCGAGCATTTGTCGGAATAGACCACGCTCGCCATCTCGCCGATGAAGAGAGAGCCATAGTTGCGCAGCCGTTTCGCCATCCCCTGCGGGTCTGCCGTGTGCACCTGCAGGTGCTCGGCCGCGATAAGGTCGGAATAGGCGATCATCGCGGCCTCGCTGTCGCAGACGACAATCTCGCCATAATCGCGCCAGGCCGGGGCCGCGACCGGGGCGGTGGAGAGCGTGGCAAGCTGTGCCTCCACCTCTGCCAGCACCGCCGCCGCCAGCACCGCATCGGTGGTGATCAGCCCGACGCGGGTGCGCACGTCATGTTCCGCCTGCGCCAGAAGGTCGGTGGCGATCATCTCGGCGTCGCCCGTGTGGTCGGCCAGCACGAAGATCTCGGATGGCCCGGCCAGCTGGTCGATCCCCACGGGGCCGAACACCTGGCGCTTGGCCTCGTTCACGAAGGCATTGCCGGGCCCAACGATCTTGTTCACCCGCGGCACGGTTTCGGTGCCATAGGCCATGGCCGCAATCGCCTGCGCGCCACCGATGCGGAAAATCCGGTCAGCGCCGGACAGGTGGCACCCCGCGATCATGGCGCGGTGCGCATTGGGCGGCAGACAGGCCACCACCTGGTCCACCCCGGCCACCTTGGCCGGCACGATGGTCATGATCGGCGCAGACAACAGCGGGAACCGCCCCCCCGGGACATAGCAGCCCACGGTTTCAATCGGGATCACCCGGTGCCCCATGAACACGCCGGGCAGGATTTCCACCTCCAGCGGCAGGATGGTGGCCAGTTGCGCCTCGGCGAACTTGCGCACGTTGTCGATCGCGAATTCGGTGTCGGCGCGTGTCTGTGGGTCAAGCGCGGCCACGGCGGCCAGCCTGTCCTCGACGGACACCTCGAACACTTCCAACTCAGCCTTGTCGAACCGGACGGAGCAGTCGCGCACGGCGGCATCGCCACGGTCGCGCACGGCGGCCAGGATCTCTTGCACAACCCCCTCGACCGAGGAGGTATCGGTTGCCGCGTTGCGCGCGGGTGCCTTCGTCCAGGTCAGTCCCTCCGGAAGGGGATGGGGGCCGGTCATGCTCGTCTGTCTCCTGCTGCTCAGCGGCGCGGCGCGCGGGTGGCGCACGGAGATCCCTAACACCTTGCCGGAGCGCCCCCAACCGCTTTCCTGCAGACCGGTTCAACCGGACGGACGGACGGTCACCCAGCTGTTTTCCACCTGCCAAGAAGTGGTTGCGTGGAATGCAACTTTGCTAGACCTGCCGGGGCAGAAGCTGGAGCACGCGCAAGGATGCCGGGTCTTTCCCATGGCTTCACACCCGAAGACGCGCCCGGGACGGCCTTGCGCACCACCGTCCGCGCCCGGCTGTCCGAACTGGCGGAGGTGCCCGCAGCGGCGATCACAGTGGCGCTCGAGCGGCTGGCCGCGCCAACCTGAAAGTGGCGCGCGGCGCATCCGATGAACGAACAGGCAGGCGCCGAGGCTGCTCTCGCGCATATCTGGGCGCCGCTGAAACGCGCGATGCCGGATATGGAACGACGCGACACGATGATCCTTGGCGGCTGCTGTCAAGGCCGTAGCTATATTGCTGCCTTCGGCCAATACTGCGGCACCCTGCGCGGCGACTGGCTGGGCATCCCGGCCACCAACAAGACGGCCTCGCTGCGCTACGGCGAGGGCTTTCAGATCGACGCGGAAGGCCGCGTGGTGCAGGCCAACCTGTTGTGGGACGTGTTGGACGTGAGGCGTCAGGCGGGCGTCTGGCCGCGGGCCCCATCGCTGGGGGTCGAGGGGAAGTGGCCCGGACCGCTGACCGGCGATGGCCTGCGGATGGAGCCGTCAGACCCTGCGCGGGGCCGCGCCTGCATCGAGCAGACGTTGCGGATGCACAGCGCATTGTCCGAACACGACGACCGCGCAAACCTGACCCGCGACGCGCTGATCGCCATGCCGCAGCGCGATTACTGGCACCCTCGGATGATGTGGTATGGCCCCGCGGGCATCGGCACGACCCGCAGGCTCGACGGGTTCGTGGACTGGCATAAGCTGCCCTTCCGCATCGCGTTCCACCGCCCGCAAGGCACTTTCGGCAAGGTGACGGCGGAACGCGCGCGGCATGGCGCGGGGCATTCCATCCGCATCGGCGACGGCCCCTATTCGGTCACGGCCGGCTGGTCCTCGGTCTATGCCCTCCATCTTGGCGGGGGGTTTGCGGGATGCCGCCCTCCGGGCGCTCCGTGTTTATGCGGGTGATGGATTTCTACCTGCACCACGACGGGCTGATCCGCGAGAACTGGGGGCCGCTGGACATGTTGGACCTGTTCCGCCAGATGGGCGTCGATCTGCTGGGTCGCATGGCAGGAGTGCTCCGGCGGCCCGCAGCCTGATCGGTCAGGTGCGCGAACGGTCCTTTCGCAAATCGGAATGTGGGTCTTTCAGGTCTGGCGAACGCGCGGGTCGGGGCCATGGCGCGGCGTCGCAGGCTTGCAGGAACGGATCATCGCGATCCCTTTGCAGGCAGGGGCGGTTGCGAGGGGACGGGTAACGTGGGATTGGACGCATGGCTTGCGCGGCGGCATGGACGCTTTCACATCCGGCCGCATTCCGCCCCTACCTCCGCCCTCCCGCCGCCTTGCACCTTGTTTCCCGCGACATTTGCGCGCTAGAAGCGGGCAAAGGTCAAACGGCACAGCGCGGGGCAGGACAGACATGGCCGATGCACAGCAATTCCAGGACCGTCTGTTGTCCCTCGGCCTCGCCCGGGTGTCCGAGGCTGCGGCCCTCGCCTCGGCCCGCCTGATCGGGCGCGGCGATGAAAAGGCCGCCGACCAGGCCGCCGTCAACGCCATGCGCGACCAGCTGAACCTGCTGGACATCGACGGCACCGTGGTCATCGGCGAGGGCGAGCGGGACGAGGCCCCGATGCTCTATATCGGCGAGAAGGTCGGCACCGGCAACGGACCCGCAGTGGACATCGCCCTGGACCCGCTGGAGGGCACGACGCTGACCGCCAAGGACATGCCCAATGCCCTCACGGTCATCGCCATGGCCCCCAGGGGAACCATGCTGCACGCCCCAGATGTCTATATGGACAAGCTTGCCATCGGCCCCGCCTACCGCCCCGGAACGGTCACCATGGCAATGACCCCGTCCGAGCGGGTCTCGGCCCTCGCGGCGGCCAAGGGCTGCTCGACCGAGGATATCACTGTCTGCGTCCTCGAACGCCCCCGGCACGAAGAGATGATCGCCGAACTGCGCGCCACGGGTGCCGCGATCCGGCTGATCACCGATGGCGATGTGGCCGGTGTCATGCATTGCGCCGAACCCGAGGTGACGGGGATCGACATGTATATGGGGTCGGGCGGGGCACCGGAGGGGGTGCTGGCCGCGGCCGCGATGCGCTGCATGGGCGGTCAGTTCTTCGGCCGCCTCCTGTTTCGCAACGAAGATGAGCGCACCCGTGCCAGCAAAGCCGGCATCACCAATTTCGACCGCGTCTATACCCGCGATGACATGGTGCGCGCCGACGTGATCTTTGCCGCGACCGGGGTCACCAGCGGATCGCTGCTGGCCGGGATCAAGCGCGAGCCGGGCTGGGTGACCACCGAGACGCTGCTGATGCGGTCGAAAACCGGGTCAGTGCGGCGCATGACCTACCGCAGCCCGGTGAAGTGAACCCGGTGCCGCAAGACCGGCGAAACGCGCCCGCAAGGGCGCGATGAGCGCCCCCACGTGGACCCTGCCATGATCGACCTTGCCCGCACCCTGCCCCAGGCGCATCTGCCCCTGCCGAACCCCTATTTCGGCAAGGTGCGCGATTGCTACGACCTGCCTGCCACCGCCACCCGTCCGGCCGCCCGCCTCTTGATCGCCTCCGACCGGCTCTCGGCCTTTGACCGCATCCTGGCCGTGATCCCGTGGAAGGGGCAGGTGCTGACCGCCTGTGCGCGGTTCTGGTTCGACGCCACCGCCGACATCTGCCCCAACCACGTGATGGGCTGGCCCGACCCCAACGTGACCCTGGGGCGCCACCTGACCATCCTGCCGGTCGAGATCGTGGTGCGCGGTTATCTGGCGGGCACCACCTCCACCTCGGTCCTCACGATGTATCAGGCAGGCAATCGGCGCATGTATGGCCATACCCTGCCCGAGGGCCTGCGCCCGAACGAGGCCCTGCCCGCCCCGATCATCACCCCCACCTCCAAGGAGTTCGACGGTGGCCATGACCAGCCCCTGACCGCCAAAGACATCCTCGCGCGCGGCCTTTTGACGTCCTCGCAATGGGATCAGGTGTCAGCCCATGCGATGGCGCTGTTCGCCCGTGGCCAGACGATGGCTGCGGCGCGCGGGTTGATCCTCGTCGATACCAAATACGAATTCGGCCTGACGTCGGAAGGTGACATCCTGCTGGCGGATGAAATCCACACCCCCGACAGCAGCCGCTACTGGCTGGCCTCGGGCTATGCGCAGGCCATGGCAGCGGGCACCCGCCCCCCGAGTTTCGACAAGGACGTGATCCGCGCCTGGGTCGCCGCGCGCTGCGATCCCTACCGGGATCCGATCCCCGACATTCCGCCCGAGATGATCCGCCAGACGGCCCTGACCTATATCGCCGCCGTCGAGGCGATCACCGGCCAGGCCTTTGTCCCGGATAACACGGCCGCCACGCCGCTCGACCGCATCCGCGCCAACCTTGCCGCCTTCGCCGACGGCGCGTGGTGACAAACCCCGGTTGTTGGCGCTAACACAAGGCAAACCAAGGGGGACACCGCGATGATTCTCTGCTGCGGCGAGGCGCTGGTCGACATGCTGCCCCGCGTGACCACCGGGGGCGAGCCCGCCTTCGCCCCCTATGCCGGGGGTGCCGTGTTCAACACCGCCATCGCGCTGGGGCGCCTCGGGGTGCCCTGCGGGCTCTTCTCGGGCCTCTCGACCGACCTGATGGGCCAGCTCCTGGTGGATACGCTTGCCGCCTCGCAGGTGGATACCGGGCTCGCCGCGCGCTCCGCCCGCCCGACCACGCTCGCCTTCGTGACGCTGGTTGAGGGCCAGGCGCGCTATGCCTTCTATGACGAGAATACCGCTGGCCGGATGCTCGCCCCCGCCGACCTGCCCGCCCTGCCCAAGGCCGTGACCACGCTTTTCTTCGGCGGCATCAGCCTGGTGAACGACCCCGCCGCCTCAACCTATGCCACGTTCCAGGCGCGGGCGGCGGATGCGGGCCGCGTCACCATGCTCGACCCCAACATCCGCCCCGGCTTCATCACCGATGAAGCCGCCTACCGCGCCCGCATCGCGGCCATGACCGCGCGCGCCCAGATCGTGAAACTCTCCGACGAAGACCTGCACTGGCTGGAAGGGGCGGGTGACCCCGCGACCCTCGCGCGCGCGGTGCTGGCGCGCGGGCCCCGTCTTGCCTTCATCACCGAGGGCGCAAGGGGCGCCCGCGCGGTCACTGCCACGCAGGACCGCTTCGTCGCCGCCACCCCGGTCACCGTGGCCGATACCGTGGGCGCGGGCGACACCTTCAACGCGGGCGCCCTGGCCGCGCTGCATGCCGCAGGGGCGCTGACCCCCGCCGCCCTCGCCGCCCTGCCCGATGCCACGCTCGATGCGGCCCTCACGCTCGGTACCCGGGCCGCTGCTGTCACCGTGTCGCGCCCCGGGGCCAACCCGCCCTGGGCGCATGAGCTGTGAGGGCCTTCCCGTGCGGGCCGTCGTCCAGCGCGTCGCCTCCGCCTCGGTCACGGTCGAGGGCCAGGTCATCGGCCAGATCGGGCCTGGCCTGCTGATCCTTCTCTGCGCCATGCAGGGCGACACGCCCGCACATGCCGACCGCCTGGCCGAGAAGATCGCCAAACTGCGCATCTTCAAGGACGATCAGGCCCGGATGAACCTTTCCCTGCGCGATACCGGCGGCGGCGCGCTGGTGGTCAGCCAGTTCACCCTTGCCGCCGACCTGCGCGGCAACCGCCCCGGCTTTTCCACCGCGGCACCGCCCGATCAAGGACGCGCCCTCTGGCTCAGCTTCATTGCCGCCCTCGCCGCCCGCAGCATCCCCACCGCCCAAGGCGAATTCGGCGCGGACATGGCGGTGTCGCTCCTCAACGACGGCCCCGTGACCATCGTCCTCGATACCGACACCCTCTGACCGCCCCCGTTTCATCTTGGCCCAAATATCCCGGGGGGCGCCGAAGGCGGGGGGCAGCGCCCCCCTGGCCCGGCGTCAGGACCATTCCCACGGCCGCACATGCGATCCCAGCACCGCGTTCACCGCCGCATCCTCCACCGGGGCCTGCTTGGACAGCCGCGCCACCAGCCCGCGCTTCTTGTCCTCAACCACGCTGTCCACCCGCGCGGGGATCCCCGCCGAGGCTAGCTCCTGGTCATAGACGCGGGTGATTGCCAGCCGCCGCAGGTCGGGTTTGAACACCTTGCCCACGGCGGTCTTGGGCAGTTCGGACAGCACCTCGATGTGCTTGGGCAGGGCCGCGCGTTCGTGAATGTGGCCTGCGGCATAGGCCATCAGCTCATCCACCGTCGCGCCCTTTCCGGCCACCAGTTCGACGTAGGCGCAAGGGATCTCGCCCGCATGGGCATCCGGCTGGCCAATGGCGCCCACAAAGGCCACCGCCTCATGGCCCATCAATGCCTCCTCGATGATCGCGGGGTCGATGTTGTGCCCGCCCCGGATGATCAGGTCCTTGGCACGCCCTGTGATGAACAGATACCCCTCGGCGTCAAGCCGCCCCAGATCGCCCGTGCGCAGGTAGCGGCCTTCGGCGAACAGGCCCTTGTTCTTGTCCACCTCGGTATAGGTCGACCCCTCGAACACGCCCGGATTGCCCACGCAGATCTCGCCCACCTCATCCACGCCGCATTCGCGCTGCACCGACCCGTCGCCATCTGCATGCAGGATGCGCACACGGGTATAGGGAAGGGGCAGGCCCACCGAGCCTATCTTCTTGGCCCCCTCGGGCGGGTTGCAGGACACAAGGCAGGTGCATTCGGTCAGGCCATATCCCTCGATGATCTGCACCCCCGTCGCCTCCTCGAACCGCCGGTAAAGTTCCAACGGCAGGGGGGCGGAACCCGAGAATGCGCCCCGCAGGGACGAGATGTCGGCGTTGATCGGCCGCTGCATCAGCGCCGACAGCGCCGTGGGCACGGTGATGAGGTAGGTGCAGCGGTAGCGTTCGATCAGCTTCCACAGATTGTCGAACACCCCCTCGCCCCGGTATCCCTGCGGGGTGGGGAACACCACATGCGCGCCGGATGCGATCATCGACATCAGGATCGGATAGGCCGCAAAGACGTGGAACAGCGGCAGCGGGCACATCACCACGTCCGAGGCATTGAACATCAGGTTGGCACCCAGCCAGCCGTTGTAGATCATGCCGCTGGCCTTGTGCTGGGCCACCTTGGGCATGCCGGTCGTGCCGCCGGTATGGAAATAGGCGGCCACGCGGTCGGCGGTATCGTCGGTAAAGGTCAGCCGGTCCGACGGCTGGCGCGCCGCTTCGGCGCTGAAATCCTTGACATTGGCCGTGTGGCCCACCGGGTTCTTCGGCCGGATCAGCGGCACGATCCACGACTTCGGCGGGCTGAGGTAGCGGTTCAGGTCCACCTCCAGCACCGTCTTGACGCCGGGCGCGAACTTCACCGCCTCGGCCACCTTCTGCGGCAGGTCGGTCTTGGGAAAGGCCCGCAGCGTGACCACCACCCTGGCCTTCGTCTCGCGCAGGATGGCGCTGATCTGGTCGGCCTCGAGCAGCGGGTTGATCGGGTTCACGATCCCCGCCACCGCCCCCGCCGCCAGCACCACGGCGGTTTCCATGCTGTTGGGCAGGATATAGGCCACCACATCCTGCGGCCCCACGCCCAGGGACCGGAACAGGTTCGCGGCCTGCGTCACCTGGGCATGATACTGCGCCCAGGTCAGCGTCTCGCTCTTGTCCTGCGGACCCGAGGTCAGCTGAAAGGTGATCGCGGGCTTTGAGGCGTGCTTGGCCTTCGCCTCGCCCAGGAATTCATAGATCGTGCGGGCGACCTTGCGGTCTGCCCAAGCGGCCTCGGCCTCGATGCGGTCACGGTCTGCAACGGACGCAAAAGCACCCATGGTTGTCCTCCTCCCCTGAACTCTGCCCCCCGTTTTGGCCGGGGGTTTCACATGTTCCAGCGAAGATGCGGACTTTTCCCCCTTGCCGCAACAAAAACCGGCCCCCGCAAGGGCCGGTCAACGCAACGTCAGATACCCTGTCAGCCGCGCGGAATACGCAGCATCTGGCCGGGATAGATCTTGTCGGGATGGGTCAACATCGGCTTGTTGGCCTCGAAAATCTCCGCATATCGGTTGGCGTTGCCCAGATGCGCCTTGGCGATGGCGGACAGCGTGTCGCCCTTGGCCACCGTGTGGAACAGTGGCGCCTCCACCGTCTCTGCCTCGACCTCGGCCACGCCTTCGACGTTGCCCACGGCCAGGATCACCTTTTCCTTGACCTCCGCCGAGGCATCACCGCTGACCGTTACCTTATCGCCTGTGACCGAGATCGTCAGGCCCTCGGTCTCCAGCCCCAGCGCATCGACCTCGGCGCGCAGACGGTCCGCCGCCGCAGCCGGATCGTCGGGCAGCGTGCCCGCTTCGGCCTTGGAACCGAAGAGCGATTTGCCCGCATCCTTGATGAAACCCCAGACACCCATCGTGAAACTCCTATCTCACACGCCGCCGGAACGAGCGGCCCGGCGCAGGATGTGCCCGTGACAGATTGCACCCGCACTGACATAGGGCAGCCCGTCACGTGGAAATTCGCGCGAAGTTCCCCCTTCCCGCCGAGGGGTCAGGCCGCCAGCCCATCGGTGAACTGCAACCTAGCGAGGCGCGCATAAAGCCCGCCCTCGGCCACCAGCGCATCATGCGTGCCCTGCGCCACGATCCGGCCCTGATCCAGCACCACGATCCGGTCGGCCTTTTTCACCGTGGCGAGGCGATGCGCCACCACCAGCGTCGTGCGGCCCTGCGCCAGCCGCTCCACAGCGTCCTGCACCGCGCGCTCGCTCTCGGCATCCAGCGCCGATGTCGCCTCATCCAGCAGCAGGATCGGCGCATCGCGCAGGATGGCCCGCGCGATGGCGATGCGCTGCTTCTGCCCGCCAGACAGCATCACGCCGCGTTCGCCCACATAAGTCTCATATCCTTGCGGCAGGGCCATCAGGAAATCGTGCGCGGCCGCCGCCCGCGCCGCGGCCTCCACCTCGGCCTCGGTGGCATCGGGGCGGCCGAAACGGATATTCTCGCGCGCGCTTGCCGCAAAGATCACCGGGTCTTGCGGCACCATGGCAATGGCGCTGCGGAACTCGGCGCGGGTCATCCGCGCGATGTCCACGCCGTCGATGGTGACGCGCCCCGACTGCGGATCGTAGAATCGCAACAAAAGCTGCAGGATCGTCGTCTTGCCCGCCCCCGACGGCCCCACCAGCGCCACCGTCTCGCCGCGCCGCACGATCAGGTCCACCCCGTCCAGCGCCGAAACCTCGGGCCGCGCGGGGTATCGGAACTGAACCGCGTGAAACGCGATCTCGCCTCGCACCGGGCGTGGCAGCGACACGGGCTGCGCCGGGTCCTGCACCGCATCCTCGACGGTCAAGAGTTCCACCAGCCGCTCTGTCGCCCCCGCCGCACGCTGCAATTCGCCCCAGATCTCGGACAGCGCCCCCACCGATCCCGCCACCATCACGGCATAGATCAGGAACTGGATCAGCTCGCCCGGCGTCATGGTGCCCGCGCGCACGTCGCGCGCGCCCACCCAGAGCACGCCCACGATGCCGCAGAACACCAGAAAGATCACGATCACCGTCATCACCGCCCGCGTCTGCACCCGCTTCAGCGCGGTGTCAAAGCTGCGCTCGGTCATCCGGCCAAAGGCGCTGCGGCTGGCTGCCTCATGGGTGAACGCCTGCACCGTCTGCACCGAGGACAGCGCCTCGGAGGCATTGCCCGAGGATTGCGCGATCCAGTCCTGGTTTTCGCGGCTCAGCACCCGCAGCCGCCGCCCCAGCACCACGATGGGCACGATCACCGCCGGCACGATCAACAGCACAAGGCCCGTCAGCTTGGCCGAGGTCAGCATCAGCGCGATCAGCCCGCCTGACAACAGCAACACGTTCCGCAGCGCGACCGACACGGACGATCCCATCACCGAAAGGATCAGCGTGGTGTCGGTGGTGATGCGGCTCAACACCTCGCCGGTCAGGATACGCTCGAAAAACGTGGGCGACATGCCCAGCACACGGTCGAAAAGCGCCCGCCTGATGTCGGCCACGACCCGCTCGCCCAGCCGGGTCACAAGATAATACCGCAGCCCCGTGCCCACCGCGAGCAGCGCCGCGATCCCGAGGGCCGCCGCGAAATACTGGTCCAGCAGGGCCGCGTTGTCGGCGCCAAATCCGTCGACCACCCGCCGCACCGCAAGGGGCAGCGCCAGCGATACCATCGCCGTCAGGACCAGTGCGGCCAGCGCCAGCCCGAAGCCCGCGCGATAGGGCCGCATGAAGGGCACCAGACCCCGCAGGGCACCCACGCGCTTTGACTTCGCGCGGTCCTCTGCATGTGACGCCGTTTCTGCCATCGTCCTCGCCTGCGCTCGACTGTCGGGTGGCATCCCGTCTAGGGGCGGCTTCGCGCAGAGGCAAGCGCCAGCATGGACGCACCCCGCCGCACGGCAAGGGGGCCGCGCCCTGCGGCGCGACCCCCATAGACAATCCCAAAGCTGCGGGCCGGACCGTCCGCTCCGGGCGAAAGCCGCTCAGGCGCGCTTGATCAGCCGGATCAGATACAACAGCACCACCGCCCCGACCGTCGCAAACACGATCGAGCCCAGGATGCCCGAACCGGCGCCCACGCCCAACCGCGGCACGATCAGCCCGGCGACAAAGGCCCCGACAATGCCCACCACGATATTGCCCAGAAGGCCGAATCCGTATCCCTTCACGATCTGCCCGGCCAGCCACCCGGCCACCGCACCGACCAAAAGCACCACCAGCAAGCTTTCCAACGCCATCACACATCTCCTGCGACATTTATCCAGCGCGAAAAGTGGCAGGATTCCGCAGGCGCATACTGATGCAGGTTAGGGTGATGCCGCCCTTGCCGCAACGTCAGGCGAGGCCGACCACGTCATACATGACCGGCTCGAACCGCGCGCAGAGGCGGGCGAATAGGCGGTTGCGGTCGCGCATCTCGGGGGTGCGCAGCATCGCCATGAAATCCTCGCGCCGTCGCCATTGCGAATAGTTTGCGATGCGGGTCTGCGCGTCGTTCATGTGCAGCGCCGCACTCAGAAATCCGGGCTGGTGGCGGATCACCTCGTCATAGGCGGCCTGCAGCGCCTCCATCAGGTCCGCTGCGGTGCCCGGCGTCACCTCGAAGGTGGTGATGACGGTCTGCCCGTCGAAATCCGCAACGATCCGCATGTCCGGTCCCCCCCTTGTTCGGGCCCGATCATGCCACGGGTTCAGACCTTGCGCACGATCTTCACGATGCCCAGAAGGATCACCGCGCCCAGCGTGGCCGTGATCACCTGACGCGCCAGCCCGACCCCAAGGCCGATTCCCAGATAAGGCACCACCGCGCCACCCAGAACCGCGCCCGCCACGCCCACAACGACATTGCCGAACAGGCCATGACCCCGGCCCACCACGATCCGCCCGGCCAGCCAGCCCGCGACACCCCCCACGATCAGGATCGCCAGCAGCGAAATCGGTCCCATCCGCACCTCCACGTCCGCGCTCCGCGCGCGTGGCACGGACCGGAAATTCCTTGCAATTATGGCGCTTTCCGTCCATGGATAAAGGGCGACGTTATCTCTATCGACCTGTCTTCCGTCTCCCCGACGCAACAGCCTTCGATCTACGCTGACGTGCCGGGCCGCCGCAATTCCGCGGGCGGCGAGACAGAAATGGAGAGTTCACGATGGCCAAGGGCACCGTGAAATGGTTCAATGAAACCAAAGGCTATGGCTTTATCGCCCCGGAAGGCGGCCGCAAGGACGTGTTCGTGCACATCACCGCGCTGGAGCGCGCCGGTCTGCGCAGCCTGAAAGACGGACAGGCCGTGACATTCGACATCGAAGCCGGCCGCGATGGCCGCGAATCGGCGACGAACCTCGCGCTCGCCTGAGTCGCGCGTGACATTCGCGGGGGGCGGGGTCGGACATCCCCGCCCTTTGCACTTTTCGGCCCGGTGTCAGGCCGCCTGATACACCAGCCGGTCGCGCAAGGCATGCTCGAACCCGACGCGCAGGCTGACGGCCGAGATGGGCGAGCGCAACAGGATCGGCAGCGACGGACCCTCGGGGAAGGTCTGCACAACCACCTCGCGCGAGATCAGGATGACCTTGGTGTGTTCCGCCGACCGGCCCATCATCGCCAGTGCGCGCCGGCCTACCTCCAGCCCGCCGTAAGCATCGCATTCCATGATGAAGAGGCCATAGCCGATGGCGTCGGACTGCATCGCCTCGATGGCAGCGAACAGATCAGCCTCGGCCTCGATCAACCCGCCAAAGCCCGCGATGCGGTCAGCGATCCGCCCCGGCCCCTCGCCGCCATTTGGTGAAAGCAGCATCACCCGCACACCCCAACCCACAAGGGCGGAACTTTCACTGTCGATCTGACGAAACACCTGCATTTGCCCGAACCCCAAGATATGGTTGTCTCTCCAAGTCCCATCAGACCCGCCGGTGAGGGCGGGATTGAGACGCTGCCGGGCAATTTTCCCGTTCGCCTGGCCCCGAATATGGCCGCGCTGCGGCATCGGAGGTGGCGGCACCCCGCCCGCGCCACAATCGGGGGCAGGAAACGGGGTCGGAGAACAGAATGACCGAATCGCATTACCGGACCCTTATCGACGATGCGACCCGGGCCTTCATCGCGCGCACCGACGCGCACTATCCGCCCCACGCCGCGACCTTTACCGTCGCCGAGCAGCGCCGCGTCTACGACGCGCTCTGCGCCGCGTTCCGACAGCCGCGTCCTGCCGGTGTCACTGTGCAGGATGCCCCGTCGGGCGGCGTGCCCGCCCGGCACTACACCTGCGGGGCGTCGCGGGCGCGAGTTGTCTATTTCCACGGCGGAGGCTTTGTGGTCGGCGGCCTCGACAGCCATGACGACATCTGCGCCGAGCTTTGCGCCGCAACGGGCCTCGACGTTACCAGCGTCGATTACCGCCTCGCCCCGGAACACCTGCACCCTGCCGCGTGTGACGATGCGCGGGCAACCGCCCATGCGGCGCTGCGGGACGGTCCGGTGATTCTCGCAGGCGACAGCGCAGGGGGCAATCTGGCGGCCGGTGCGGCCCATGCGCTGCGTGGCCACCCCAATTTGCGGGGCCAGCTGCTGATCTACCCGGGCCTTGGCGGCAATACCGAAAGGGGCAGCTACCTGCGCCATGCCGAGGCCCCTATGCTGACGCGGGCCGATGTGCTCGCCTATGGCCGGTTGCGCCACGGCGGGCCACCGCCCCAGGGCGACCCGACCGCCTCGCCGCTGCAAGACCGCAACTTCGCGGGCCTGCCTCCCACGGCGATCTTCACCGCCCAGTGCGACCCGCTGTCCGACGACGGCCGCGATTACCGCGATGCGATCCTTGCTGCGGGGGGCCGCGCAACCTGGACCGAAGAGCCGGGCCTTGTGCACGGCTACCTGCGCGCGCGCCACACCGTGCCCCGCGCCGCCGACAGCTTTGCCCGCATCATCGCAGCACTGGCCCGGATGGCGCGGGGGGTGGACCCTGCCCCCGGCCCGGCCTAGCTTGCCGTCCAGCCAGCCACCCGGAGGACGCGATGACCAACCCCCTGCTTGCCCCCTGGGACACGCCCTTTGCCCTGCCGCCCTTCGCTGCCATCGAGGACGCCCATTTCGGCCCCGCCTTCGACGCCGGGCTGGCCGAGGCGCGCGCCGCCATCGCCGCCATCGCCGATGCGCCTGACGCCCCCAGCTTTGCCAACACCATCGCGGCGCTGGAACTGGCCGAGGGCACGCTCGACCGGGTATCGGGAGTGTTCTACAACCTCGCCGGGGCCGACAGCACGGATGCGCGCGAGGCGCTGATGCGCGACCTTGCGCCGAAAATGAGCGCGTTTTCCTCCGAGGTCACCGGCAACGCCGCCCTCTTCGCCCGCATCGAGGCGCTGTGGCAGGGGCGTGACACGCTGGATCTCGACCCCGAACAGATGCGGGTGCTGACGCTCTATCACCGGATGTTCCTGCGCGCGGGCGCGCGGCTGACGGGGGATGAGGCCGCGCGCATGGCGGCGGTGAAATCCCGCCTTGCGGTGCTGGGCACGGCCTTTGGCCAGAACCTCCTGGCCGAGGAACGCGGCTGGGCGATAGACCTGGCCGAGGGCGACCTTGAAGGGCTGCCCGATTTCGTCGTGGCGGCAGCCCGCGCGGCAGGGGTGGAACGCGGGGCGGCGGGGCCGGTGGTGACGCTCAGCCGGTCGCTGATCGTGCCCTTCCTGCAATTCTCGCCCCGCCGCGACCTGCGCGAGGCCGCCTGGCGCGCCTGGGTGGCGCGCGGCGCCAACGGCAACGACCACGACAACCGCGCCATCGCCGCCGATATCCTCGCCCTGCGGCACGAACGCGCGCAGATGCTGGGTTATGCCAGCTTTGCCGATTTCAAGCTGGAGCCGGAGATGGCGAAAACCCCGCAGGCGGTGCGCGACCTCCTGATGCGGGTCTGGGCGCCCGCCCGTGCGCGGGCCGAGGCGGATGGCGCTGTGCTGGCACGGATGATGGCCGAGGATGGGGTGAACGGCCCCCTCGAACCCTGGGACTGGCGCTACTATGCCGAGAAACGGCGGCTGGCCGAGCATGATCTGGATGAGGCGGCGCTGAAGCCCTACCTCTCGCTCGACGCGATGCTGGGTGCGATGTTCGACTGCGCGCACCGGCTGTTCGGGCTGGAGTTCCGCACCCTCGACGTGCCCCTTTACCACCCGGATGCCCGGGCATGGGAGGTGACGCGGCGCGGCGCGCATGTGGCGGTGTTCATGGGCGACTATTTCGCGCGGGGGTCCAAACGCTCGGGCGCCTGGTGCTCGGCCATGCGGTCGCAGCGCAAACTGGGGGGCGAGGTGCGCCCCGTCGTGGTGAATGTGTGCAATTTCGCCAAGGGCGATCCCTGCCTTCTGTCCTGGGACGACGCGCGCACCCTGTTTCACGAATTCGGCCATGCGCTGCACCAGATGCTGTCGGACGTGACGCATGGCTTTGTCTCGGGCACCAGCGTGGCCCGCGATTTCGTGGAACTGCCCAGCCAGCTTTACGAACACTGGCTGTCGGTGCCCGAGGTGCTGACCACGCACGCCCGCCATTGGCAGACGGGCGAGCCGATGCCGCCCGCGCTACGCGACCGGCTTCTGGCCGCCTCCACTTATGGGCAGGGGTTCTCCACAGTGGAATTTCTAGGCGCTGCCCTCGTTGATCTGGCCTTCCACGAGGGCACGCCGCCCACCGATCCGATGGCGCGGCAGGCCGAGGTGCTGGCGGGGCTGGGGATGCCCCATGCCATCGGGATGCGCCACGCGACGCCCCATTTCGCGCATGTGTTCTCGGGCGACGGCTATTCGGCGGGCTATTACAGCTACATGTGGTCCGAGGTGATGGACGCGGACGCCTTTGCCGCCTTCGAGGAAACCGGCGATCCCTTTGACCCCGAGACGGCGGCGCGGCTGGAACGGTTCATCCTGTCCGCAGGCGGGTCGGAGGAACCCGACGCGCTCTATACGAAATTCCGCGGCCAGATGCCGGGGGTCGAGGCGCTTTTGAAAGGGCGCGGGTTGCTGGACGCGGCCTGACCGACGCTCACCCCCGCCGCAGTGCCGAAGGGGCCACGCCAAAGGCCCCGCGGAACGCCCGCGCAAAGGTGGCGGGCGAGGAAAAGCCGCAGCGCAGCGCCACCTCTGCCATCGGATGCGCGGTGTCCGTCACCATCCGCCGCGCCGCCGCCAGCCGCAAGGACAGCGCATAGGCGGCGGGCGAGGTGCCAAGGTCTGCCCGGAACAAAGCCTCCAGCCGCCGCGGCGACAGGCCAAGGGCGGCGGCGGTGGCGCGGGCAGGCTCCGGCGTCTCGATCCGCGCCTCCATCCGGGCCACCGCCGCCGCCACGCGCGGGTCGAGGGTGGCATCGGCGGCGGCGATCTGCGGATCATGCCCCGGCCGCGCGGTGGTCAGGAAACTGGCCGCCACCTGCCGCGCCAGCGCCCGGCCATGGCGGCTTGCGATCAGGTGCAGCATCAGGTCCTGCGCCGGGGCCGCCCCCCCTGCGGTGGCCCGCGCGCGGTCGATCACAAAACGGTCGGGCACGACCTCGACAGCCGGATGGGCCGCCGCCAGATCCTCCAGATCCTCCCAATGCACGGTCGCGCGGTGGCCATCCAGCAGACCCGCCCGCGCGAGCACCCATGGCCCCGCATCAATGCCCCCGATCAGCGCAAAGCGGGGGGCGAGGCGGCGCAGGTCACGGATCAGCGGCCGCGTGGCCACCTCGGCCTGCCGGAACCCCGCCACCACCATCAGCGCATCGGCCCCCTCCGCCGCCGCCAGTGGCCCGACGGCGGGCAGGTCGAGCCCGCAGGTCAGCGGCACCGCCTGGCCATCCGGCGAGACGACACGCCAACGGAACGCCCCCTGCCCCAGATGCCGGTTGGCCGCGCGCAGGGGATCGAGAACCGAGGCCACCTCGAGGATCGAGGCGTGGGGCAGGACCAGCACCGCGAGGGCGAGCGGGGCCGGGGCCGGGGTAAAGACTTTGGCGTTTTGCGTCATGACGGTTTCGTATGGCGCAAAGACGCGGGATGCAATCGGGGTAAGCTCGGCAGCGTGGCACGGAGTGGCGACCGCCGGGGGTTTCACACCCCCGGACCCCCGTGGGATATTTCCGGACGAAAGAAGCGCAGGGCAAAGCCCTGTGACAGGGGGGTGCTGATGCCATTGGCCATGAACCGGGAGGTGTTCATCACCTGCGCCGTCACGGGGTCGGGCGGGACGCAGGACCGAAGCCCGCATGTGCCGCGTTCGCCCGCCCAGATCGCCGACAGCGCCATCGCGGCGGCGCGTGCGGGGGCGGCGGTGGTGCATTGCCATGTGCGCGACCCCGAGACGGGGCGGCCCGCGCGCGACCCCGCGCTTTACCGCGAGGTGACGGAGCGCATCCGGGACTCATCGGTGGATGTGGTGCTGAACCTGACGGCGGGGATGGGCGGCGACCTGCTGTTCGACGGGACGGAAAGCATGAACCGCATGTCGCAGCGCAGCGACATGGCGGGGGCGGCGGAGCGGGTGGCGCATGTGGTGGAGTGCCAGCCCGAGATCTGCACGCTGGACTGCGGCACGATGAACTTTGCCGAGGCCGATTACGTGATGGTCAACACGCCGGGCATGCTGCGCGACATGGCCGGGCGCATGACGGCGGCGGGGGTGCGGATCGAGATCGAGGCCTTTGATACCGGGCATCTGTGGTTTGCCAGGCAGTTGGTGGCCGAGCGGGTGATCCCCGATCCGGTGCTGGTTCAGCTGTGCATGGGGGTGCCCTGGGGCGCGCCGGACGACCTTCACACCTTTCTTGCGATGGTGGCGAATGTGCCGACCGCGTGGCACTGGTCGGGGTTCGCGATCGGGCGCAACCAGATGGCCTATGTGGCGGCCGCCGTGCTGGCGGGGGGAAACGTGCGCGTGGGGCTGGAGGACAACCTGTGGCTGGAGAAGGGCGTGCTGGCCACCAATGCGCAACTGGTGGAACGGGCGGTGGGGATCATCAGCGCGATGGGGGCGCGGGTGATCACGCCGGCCGAGGTGCGGGCGCGGCTGAAGCTGGAGAAGAGGGCGCCGCGATGAGGTGGATTTTCCTGGCGGCAGCCCTGGCGCTGACGGGATGTGTGCCGCATGTTCCGTCCTATCGCTATCTGACGGCGCCGATGGCGACGGTGGACATGGCGCCCGCGCGGCTGGCAGGCGCATGGTATCAGATTGCGGCCTATCCGGCGCCGTTCCAGGACGGATGCACGCATGTGACCGCAACCTACAGCCCGCTCGCGGATGGGACGATCGGGGTGGCAAACCGCTGCCGCCGGGACGGGGTGGTAACGGGGATCGACGGGGTGGCCGTGCCGGTGGGGCCAGGGCAGTTGAAGGTGCGCCTGCAAGGCGTTCCGATTGCAGGGGATTACTGGGTTCTGGGCACGCTGCGCGGAGGGCGGATCGTGATCGTCGGCACGCCCTCGCGGGTGGCCGGCTGGGTGCTGTCGCGCGACCGCCATGTGCGCGATCCGCGCGTATATGACGCCGCGCGCGACGTGTTCCGGCGCAACGGCTATGACGCGGCGGCGCTGGAAAGGACATTGCAGAGATGAAGGCGGCGATCATCGGCGGCGGGGTCATCGGCGGCGGCTGGGCCGCGCGGTTCCTCCTGAACGGCTGGGACGTGGCGGTGTTCGACCCTGACCCCGAGGCGCCCCGCAAGATCGCCGAGGTGCTGGGCAACGCCCGCGCCGCGCTGCCGCAACTCTATGACGGACCGATGCCGCCCGAGGGGCGCCTGACCTTTGCCGCGACCATGGCCGAGGCCGTGGACAATGCAGCCTATGTGCAGGAATCGGTGTCTGAGCGCATTGATCTCAAGCACCGGGTCTACTCGCAGATCCAGCAGTCAAATCCGGGGGTTCTGATCGGTTCCTCCACCAGCGGCTTCAAGGCTTCGGAGTTGCAGATGGGCAGCCCCGCCCCCGACCGCATCATCGTCGCGCATCCGTTCAACCCGGTCTATCTGCTTCCGTTGTCCGAAGTGTCTGGCTCACCCGCCAACCCGCCCGAAGTGGTGGAGGAAACGGCCCGGGTCATGCGCGCGATCGGCATGTTCCCCTTGATCGTCCGTCATGAGATCGACGCCTTCATCGGCAACCGCTTTCTCGAGGCGGTGTGGCGCGAGGCGCTGTGGATGCTGGTCGATGGCGTCGCAACCACCGCCGAGATCGACGAGGCGATCCGCATGGGCTTTGGCCTGCGCTGGGGTCAGATGGGCCTGTTCGAAACCTACCGGATTGCCGGGGGCGAGGCGGGGATGCGGCATTTCATGGCGCAGTTCGGGCCTGCGCTGAAATGGCCCTGGTCGAAGCTGACCGATGTGCCCGAGTTCAACGAAGCGCTTGTGGAATTGGTCGCCAGCCAGTCCGACGCGCAATCGGGCCATCATTCGATCCGTGAGCTCGAACGCATCCGGGATGGCAACCTTGTGGGCTTCCTGCGCGCGCTGAAGGATCGTGACTGGGGCGCCGGCCGGGTGATCCGCGAGCATGAGGCGCAGCGCAGGGCAGCGGCGGATGTGTCGGGCGACCCGTTGCAGATGGCGCGGATGACCGTCCTGCCCTCGTGGATCGACTACAACGGACATATGGCCGAAAGCCGCTATCTGTTCGCCTGTTCGGAGACCACCGATGCTTTCCTGCGCCATATCGGGGCGGACCTGGACTATGTGAAGGGCGGGCACAGCTACTACACCGCCGAGACGCATATCCTGCATCGGGGCGAGGCGAAGGCGGGGGATGCGCTGACAGGATCGGTGCAGGTGCTGGCGGCAAATGAGAAGCGGCTGCATGTGTTCGTCACCCTCGCGCGGGGGGAGGATGTGGTGGCGACGCTGGAACAGATGCTGTTGCATGTGGATATGGGCGCGGGCCGCACCTGCCCGGCGGCACCCGAAGTTCTGGCCCGCCTGCTGCCGATCGCCGTGGCACACAGCGCCCTGCCCCGCCCCGAGGGCGCGGGGCGCCATGTCGGACAACGGAGGGACTGATGCATTTCGCCCTGACCGACGAACAGCGCATGATCGTGGAGACAACGCGCACCTTTGTCGAAACCGAACTTTTCCCCTATGAGGCAGAGGTTGAGCGCACCGGCCACTTGCCCCTCGGCCTGATCCGCGAGGTGCAGCAAAAGGCCATGGCTGCTGGTCTTTATGCGGCGAACATGCCGGAAGAGGTGGGCGGCGCGGGTCTCGATACCCTTTCCTGGCTCTTGTACGAACGCGAGCTTGGCCGCGCGAATTACGCCCTGCACTGGACCTGCGTTGCGCGGCCCTCGAACATCCTGCTGGCGGGAACGCCGGACCAGCGCGACCGCTACCTCATGCCCTGCATCCGGGGCGAGACCTGGGATTGCCTGGCCATGACCGAACCCGGCGCCGGGTCCGACCTGCGCGGGATGACCGCCCATGCCCGACAGGATGGCACCGACTGGGTGCTGGCCGGCACCAAGCATTTCATCAGCCACGCCGACATCGCGGGCTTCACCATCGCTTTCATGGCGACGGGCGAGCAGGCCACCCCGCGCGGCCCCAAGAAACGCATCACCGCGTTCTTCGTGGACAAGGGCACACCCGGCTTCACGGTGCGCGAAGGCTACCGCAACGTCAGCCACCGCGGCTACAGCAACTGCATCCTCGAGTTCGACGATTGCCGGGTTCCGGCGGAGAATGTGCTGGGCGAGGTGCACAGGGGCTTCGAGGTGGCAAGCACCTGGCTGGGCGCCACACGGCTGCAGGTCGCCGCCACCTGCCTCGGCCGGGCAGAGCGCGCGTTGACCCTCGCGCTGTCCTATGCCGCCCAGCGCCGGCAGTTCGGACAGGCCATTGGCAAGTTCCAGGGCATCAGCTTCAAGCTCGCCGACATGGCAACCGAACTCCGCGCAGCCGAACTGCTGACCTGGGCCGCAGGCTGGGCCTATGACAACGGCGGCGCCTCGGAGGCGGCGATGGCCATGGCCAAGCTCAAGGCCTCCGAAGTGCTGGCGATGGTCGCGGATGAGGCGATCCAGATCCACGGCGGGATGGGCCTGATGGACGACCTGCCGCTGGAACGCATCTGGCGCGACGCTCGGGTGGAACGCATCTGGGAAGGCACCAGCGAAATCCAGCGCCACATCATCAGCCGCGAACTCTTGCGCCCGCTCGAGGGCTGAAGGGGCGGGAAGGGGGGCTCTGCCCCCCGCCTTCGGCTCCCCCCGGGATATTTGAGGACAGAAGAAGCAACGGAATGTTAACCTTGTCGCGCCATGCTAACTCCACGGTACAGGCGGGGACGCCGATGACCGTGACGGGAGAAGCCCCTCTGCCTCGCAAGCGGCAGAGGGCATCCCTGATCCCTCTCGGCTTCTTCTGTCCACAAATATCCCGGGGTCCGGGGCAGCGCCCCGGGGTGTGGCAGGGGAGCAGGGCCCGGTGGTGACGCGCCTCGACCGCCTTCTGCGGCCCCGCCATATCGCCGTTCTGGGCGGGGCCTGGGCCGCGAACGTGATCGCGCAAACGGCGCGCATGGGGTTTGCGGGGCCGGTCTGGCCGGTCCATCCCACGCGGGACCATATCGCCGGCGTGCCTGCGTTCCGCAGCCTCGCCGACCTGCCCGAACCGCCGGATGCCACCTTCATCGGCGTGAACCGGCATGCGACGGTGGAGGTGGTGGCCGAACTGGCCGACATGGGGGCCGGGGGGGCCATCTGTTTTGCCGCGGGCTGGGCCGAGGCGGGTGAGCCTGGCCTGCAGGCGCGGCTCGCGGCGGCGGCGGGGGAGATGCCGATCCTCGGGCCCAACTGCTATGGCGTGATCAACTATCTGGACGGCGCGCTCCTCTGGCCCGACCAGCACGGCGGGCGGAGGGTGGAGCGGGGGGTGGCACTGCTCAGCCAGTCGTCGAACATCGTCATCAACCTGACCATGCAGCGCCGCGCCCTACCGCTGGCCTATGTCGTGTGCCTGGGCAATGCAGCCCAGGTGGGGCTGGCCGAGTTGTGCGCCGCCCTCCTGGCCGATGACCGGGTGACCGCGCTTGGCCTTTACATCGAAGGCATCGCCGATACCCCCGCATTTGCGGCGCTGGCGATCGCCGCGCGGGCCGCGGGCAAGGGGATCGTGGCCGTCAAGTCCGGCAAGACCGAGGCAAGCCGAACCGCCGCCGCCTCGCACACCGCATCGCTGGCGGGCGGGGGCGCCGCCTCCAGCGCGTTTCTCGCGCAATGCGGGGTGGCGGAGGTGGCCACGCTGCCGGAACTCCTCGAGACGTTGAAGGTCTTTCACGTTCACGGGCCGGGGTTGGGGCGGCGGCTCTGCAGCCTGTCCTGTTCGGGGGGGGAGGCGGGGCTGGTGGCCGATTTGGCAGCCCCCCGGGGTATCCTCTTTGACCCACCCGCGCCCGCGCAGGCCCGGGCCCTTTCGGCGGAGCTGGGCCCCATGGTGACCATCGCCAACCCGCTGGATTACCACACCTTCATCTGGGGCGACGGGCCGCGCACCACGGCCGTGTTCAGCACCATGCTGGCGGGCTACGATGCGGGCGTCTTCATCATCGACCCGCCGCGCCCCGATCGCTGCGATCCCTCATCCTTCCTGCCCGCGCTGGATGCGATCGAGGCGGCGCAGGCGGCCACCGGGCGGCCCGCCTTTGCCGTGGCCTCGCTGCCCGAAAACTTCGACGAAGTGCGGGCCGAGGCGATGCTGGCGCGCGGCTGCGTGCCGATGATGGGGCTGGAGACGGCGCTGGGGGCGCTGGTGGCGGCGCAGACTCCGGCGGGTCGGCCCGGTTGGCGGCCCTGGTCCGTGCGGCCCCCGCGGCCGGCAAGAATGCTGCCGGAAGGTGAGGCCAAGGCCCTGCTCGCCGCCGCAGGCATCGTCGTGCCGCGCGGGGTGGCGGCGGACCGGCTGGCCGATCTGGACACGTCCACCCTCACCCCGCCCCTCGCGCTCAAGGGTCTCGGCTTTGCCCACAAGTCCGAGGCGGGGGCGGTGCGCCTGCACCTCGCCTCGCTGGCAGGCCAGGCACATATGCAAGGGGCCACCGGCTATCTGGCCGAAGAGATGGTCACCGGGGGCCTGGCCGAGGTGCTGATCGGGCTGCGGCGTGATCCGGTCTATGGCGCCACGCTGACCATGGGGATGGGGGGGGTGACGGCGGAACTGCTGGGCGATACCGTGACGCTGATCTGCCCGGTGACGGCGGATGAGGTGGCCGCGGCCTGGCGCCGCCTGCGGCTCTGGCCGCTTCTCGATGGCTACCGGGGCCGCGCGCGGGCGGATGTGGATGCGGCCGTGGCCGCCGCCATGGCGCTGCAGGCGATGCTGGCCGATGATCCCGCGCTGCAGGAGATCGAAATCAACCCCCTGATCCTGCGGGACAATGGGGCCGTTGCGGTGGACGCCGCGATCTGGAGGGACGATTGATGGAGATGCGCACCGAAGGCCCGATCCGCACCCGGCGCGAGGGGCCGATCCTCGAGGTCACGCTGGACCGCCCCAAGGCCAATGCCATTGACCTTGCCACCAGCCGCATCATGGGCCTCACCTTCCGCGACTTCCGCGATGACGATACCCTGCGCGTGGCGATCCTGCGCGCGGAGGGCGAGAAATTCTTTTGCCCCGGATGGGACCTGAAGGCGGCCGCGGCCGGCGATGCGGTGGATGGCGACTATGGCGTGGGCGGCTTTGGCGGGTTGCAGGAACTGCCGAACCTCAACAAGCCGGTGATCGCCGCCGTCAACGGCATCGCCTGCGGCGGGGGGCTTGAGCTTGCCCTCTCCTGCGACCTGATCCTCGCCTCGGCCAATGCCACCTTCGCCCTGCCCGAGATCCGCTCGGGCACCGTGGCCGATGCGGCCAGCCTCAAGCTGCCAAAGCGCATCCCCTATCACGTCGCGATGGATCTGCTGCTGACGGGCCGCTGGTTCGACGCGGAAGAGGCCCTGCGCTGGGGACTGCTGCGCGAGATCACGACGCCCGAGGACCTCCTGCCGAAAGCCTGGGACCTCGCGCGCCTTCTCGCCTCCGGCCCCCCCCTCGTCCAAGCCGCGATCAAGGAGGTGGTGCGCGAGGCCGAAGACATGCGCTTTCAGGACGGCCTGAACCGCATCACCAAACGCCAGTTCCCCACCGTGGACCGCCTCTATTCCAGCGAGGATCAACAGGAAGGCGCGCGCGCCTTTGCCGAGAAGCGCGATCCGGTCTGGAAGGGGCGTTAGGACCTTTCCCGATCGCGACATTCCGCGTCGCAATCCACCGTGCTGACCGCCCCCGCAGGGCTAGGGTGCCCTGCGACAGGCAGGGCCACATGGACGACAGCGACTACATCATCATCGGCGCGGGATCAGCGGGCTGCGTGCTGGCCGAACGCCTTTCGGCCGACCCCCGCAACCGCGTGACGGTGATCGAGGCGGGCGGCAGCGACCGGCGGCTTTTCGTGCAGATGCCGCTGGGTTATGGCAAGCTTTACTTCGATCCCACCGTGAACTGGATGTACCGCACCGAACCCGATCCGGGGCTGGGCGGGCAGGCCGATTTCTGGCCGCGCGGCAAGGTGCTGGGCGGCTCCTCCTCGATCAACGCGATGGTCTGGTGCCGGGGCTTTCCGCAGGATTACGACGATTGGGCCGCCGCCGCCCCCGGCTGGGGCTGGGATGCGGTGCTGCCCGCCTTCCGCGCGCTGGAGGATTACGAAGGCGGCCCCGACGCCTGGCGCGGCGCGGGCGGCCCCTTGCATGTCTCGGCCAACCGCCACGCGCTGCACCCCCTCGTGCAGCCCTTCCTCGACGCCTGCGAAACCACCGGCCTGCCCGTCACCCCCGACCTCAACGGCGACCGGCAAGAGGGGGCGGGCATCTACCAGACCACCATCCGCGGCGGGCGGCGCAATTCGGCCGCCCGCGCCTTCCTGCGTCCCGCCATGGCGCGCGCCAACCTGCGCGTGCTGACCCGGGCACAGGTGACGCGCATCCTGATCGACGAGGGCCGCGCGACCGGGGTCGAGGCGCGGCGCGGCGGCCAGACGCTGCGCCTTGGCGCCCGCGCGGCCGTGATCCTTGCGGCGGGGGCGGTGAACACGCCGCAGCTCCTGATGCTCTCGGGCATCGGACCGGGGGCGCATCTGTCCGCGATGGGCCTGCCGGTGATCCACCACAGCCCCCAGGTCGGCGCGCATCTGACCGACCATCAGGGCCTGAACTACACCTGGCGGATGACCGTGCCCACGCTGAACCAGGTGCTGCGGCCCTGGTGGGGCAAGCTGCGCGCGGGCCTCGAATGGATGCTTCTGGGGCGCGGGCCGCTCTCGACCTCGATCAACCAGGGCGGCGGGTTCTTTCGCACATCGCCCGATCGCCCCCGCGCCAACATGCAGCTCTACATGCAGGCCTTCTCCACGCTCGTGCCCCGCCACGGCGAACGCCCCATCCTGTCGCCCGATCCCTTCCCCGGCCTTTCGCTGGGCCTGTCGAACTGCCGCCCCACCTCGCGCGGCCAGATCACGCTCGCCTCGCCCGATCCCTTCGCGCCCCCCCGCATCACCGCCAATGCCCTCGCCACCCCCGAGGACATGGCCGAAATGCTGGAGGGGGTGAAATTCCTGCGCCACCTCGCCGCCACCCCGCCGCTGGCCCCCCTGGTGGCCGAGGAACTGCGCCCCGGCCCCGCCTGCGCCAGCGATGACACGATGATCGCCGACATCCGCGCCCGCGCGGGCACCGTCTATCACGCCGCAGGCACCGCCCGCATGGGCAGCGACCCCGCAACCTCTGTGGTGGACCCGCACCTGCGCGTCCACGGCCTCGACGGGCTGCGCGTGATCGACGCCTCGGTGTTCCCCAACCTCATCGCGGGCAACACCAACGCCCCCGCCATCATGACCGGCTGGCGGGGTGCCGCCCTTCTGGCCGAGGATGCCCGCGCCTGATCCCTTTCATCTTGGCCCAAATATCCCGGGGGAAGGCCGCAGGCCTGGGGGCAGCGCCCCCTATTCCCCGCGGGGAAACCGTTGCGCCTCTTCCAGCACGTTCAGGTCCATGTGGTTGCGCATGTAGCGCTCCGAGGCGCGGCTCAGCGGCTGGTGGTCCCAGGGATAGAAGGCGCCGTTGCGCAAGGCGGGATAGACCACCCAGCGCCGCGCCTGGCTTTCCCGCACCTCTGCATCGAACGCCGCAAGGTCCCAGCGCGCATCGGCCTCGGCCCGCAGCCCGGCCAGCGCCTCGGCGGCCCCCGGATCGCCCGCCCCCGGATCGCCAACCAGGTTCACCCGCTCGCCCGGATCGGCCTCAAGGTCAAAGAGCATCTCGGGATCGGCCGCACAGCGGATGTATTTCCACCGCCCCGACCGCAGGCACACCATCGGGGCCACCGACCCCTCGGCGGCATATTCCATCGCGACGGGCTCCGCCCGCGCCCCGCCCCGCATCAGCGGCACCAGGCTGATCCCGTCCGTCCAGGGCATCACCTCGCCCATGTCCACGCCGGCCAGATCGGCCAGCGTCGGCAGCACGTCGATGGTGCAAACCGGATCCTCCACACGGCGCGGCGCCACCCCCGGCGCCGCCACCATCAGAGGCACCCGCGCCGAGCCTTCGAAGAAGTTCATCTTGAACCACAGCCCGCGCTCCCCCAGCATCTCGCCATGGTCGGACACAAACAGGATCACCGCCTCCTGCCGCGTCGCCTCCAGCACCGCCAGAACCTCGCCGATCTTGTCGTCGATATAGCTGATGTTGGCGAAATATCCCCGCCGCGCCCGGCGGACATGGTCCGGCGTGATGTCAAAGGCCCGCCAGTCGCAACTGTCCATCAGTCGGCGGGAATGGGCATCCTGCATGTCGTAGGGAATGGCCCCGGGCGGCTCCAGCTCTGCCGCCCCCTCATACAGATCCCAATACCGCCGCCGCGCCACGAAGGGGTCATGCGGATGGGTAAAGCTGACCGTCAGGCACCACGGCCGCGCGTCATGCCCGCGCGCGAGGTCATAAAGCCGCGCACAGGCCAGATGCGCCACCTCGTCGTCATATTCCAGCTGGTTGGTGATCTCGGCCACCCCCGCCCCCGTGACCGAGCCGAGGTTGTGATACCACCAGTCGATCCGCTCGCCCGGTTTGCGATAGTCGGGTGTCCAGCCGAAATCGGCGGGATAGATGTCCGTGGTCAGCCGGTCCTCGAACCCGTGCAACTGGTCCGGGCCCACGAAATGCATCTTGCCCGACAGGCAGGTGTAATAGCCTGCCCGCCGCAGGTGATGCGTGAAACAGGGGATGTCGCTGCCGAACTCTGCCGCGTTGTCATAGACCCGCGTGCGGTGCGGCAACTGCCCCGACATGAACGACGCCCGCCCCGGCGCGCAAAGGGGGCTGGCGCTATAGGCATTGGCAAAGCGCACCGACCGCGCCGCCAGCCGCGCCAGATTGGGCGCATGCAGGAACGGCGCCGGACCATCGGGGAACAGCGTGCCCGTCAGCTGGTCCACCATCAGGATCAGGATATTGGGTCGCATCGGGGGGCCTTTCTGTCGTGGAACGCCAAGCGGTGGGGACTGTGCCCGGGTCTGATCGCAGGCAGGGGCCTTGCGGTCTGTTCCTGCTGCGACCTCCCGGCCGCGGCTTGCGGCCCGCGCGCGCGGGGGTTTCGCACCCCCGCACCCCCGCGGGATATTTGTGCCAAGATGAAACGAGCCCCGACCGGAGACCAGCATGCGCGCCCCACTGCCGCTCCTCGACCTGGCCGACGAGGGCATCCCGATGCCGGACGGGGTGCGCCTCTCGGCCCGCATCTGGCGGCCTGACACGCCGGGGCGGTTCCCCGCGATCCTGGAATTCATCCCCTACCGCAAATCCGACGGCACCATGGCACGGGATGAGCGGATGCACCCCTGGTGGGCCGCGCGGGGATATGCCTGCATCCGCGCCGACCTGCGTGGCTCGGGCGACAGCGGGGGGGTGCTGGACGACGAATATTCCCCGCAGGAACTGTCGGATGCCACCGCCATCATCTCATGGGCTGCGGCGCAGCCCTGGTGCTCGGGCGCGGTGGGGATGATGGGCAAAAGCTGGGGCGCGTTCAACGCGCTGCAAACGGCGGCGCTTGCCCCCCCGGCCCTGCGGGCCGTCATCGCCGTCTGCGGCACCACCGACCGTTTTGCCGATGACATCCATTTCAAGGGCGGCTGCCTGATGGGCGCCAATCTGGCCTGGGCGGCCACCATGCTTTCCTATTCCTCGCGCCCCGCCGACCCCGCGCTGCGCCCGGACTGGCGGGCCGAATGGCTGGCGCGGTTGGCGGCGCAGCCCTTCCACGCCCCCGAATGGGCCCGCCACCAAAACCGCGACGCCTATTGGCGCCACGGTTCGGTCTGCGAGGATTGGGCGGCCATCCGCGTGCCGGTGCTTGCCTTCGGCGGCTGGGCGGACGGCTACATGAACATGGTTCCCGCGCTGCTTGAAAACCTCACCGTCCCGGCCAGGGGCATCCTCGGCCCCTGGGTCCACCAATACCCCCACACCGCCGTTCCCGCCCCCCGCATCGGGTTTCTGCAAGAGGCCCTGCGCTGGTGGGACCGCTGGCTGAAGGACGCCCCCAACGGCGCCGAAACCGCCCCCGCCCTCTGCGCCTTCCTGCCATATTCCGCCCCGCCAGACCCCTGCGCCGCCCAACGCGAGGGTCACTGGCTGGCCGAACCCGTCTGGCCCAGCCCCCGCGTCACCCCCACCACCCTCGGCCTCGCCCCCGGCAGGCTGGGTGAGGCCGCGGACCTGCACCAGACCGTCAGCACCCCCCAGCACCTCGGCCTCAGGGCGGGCGAATACTTCCCCACCGGCCTTGATGCCGAAATGCCCGGCGACCAGGCGCCCGATGACGCCATGTCTGCCTGCTTCGACACCGCCCCCCTGCCCGAAGGGATGGACATGCTGGGCGCGGCCAGCCTGCGCCTGACGCTCACCTGCGACCAGCCCCGCGCGCATCTGATCGCACGGCTCTGCGATGTGGCCCCGGGTGGCACCTCCACCCGCATCGCGCATGGCGTCCTGAACCTTTGCCACCGTGACGACCCCGCCAGCCCCTCCGATGTGCCCACCGACCAGCCCATCACGATCACCCTCAACCTCGATCCCTGCGCGCAGCGCCTGGCCCCCGGCCACCGCCTGCGGCTGGCGCTGTCCACCACATACTGGCCCTTCCTCTGGCCCGCCCCGCGTCCCGCCACGCTGACCCTGCACCGGGGCACGCTGACCCTGCCCGTCCATCGGGGCAGCACCGGCGACGAATGGGCCTTCCCCCCGCCCCATGTGCCCGACACCGCCATCCAGACCCCGCTGACCCCGCCCAGCGCCGCCCGGCGCATCGAGCATGACCTCATCACCGGCGCGGTATCGCTGGTGATCCACAACGATACAGGCAGGCAAGCCATCGGCCCCCGCGGCCGCCAGACCGCCGAACGCCGCGCCGAACGCTGGACCATCCACCCCGATGACCCCCTCTCGGCCCGCGCCGAGATCGACTGGCACCAGCACCACGCGCAGGGCGACCTGACCATCACCACCCACGCCCATGTCGCCACGACCTCGACCGCCACCCACCTGCGCATGACCGCCACACTGACGGCGCATGAGAACAAAGGGCAGGTTTTTCATCGAACATGGGAGGTCGATGTGCCGCGCATCTGGGCATGAAATTCTGGTGACAGGGCAGAAAATCCTTCGCGCAAGGGCAAACCCTTGTTACTGATTCCCCAATCAACAAAAATCGCCACCCAGGGAGACTTGCATGAAAGACGATCTTGGCCGCCTTCTGGATTTCATCGACCGCGCGGGCCTCTCGCGCCGGTCGTTCCTGAGCCGCAGCGCCGCTTTCGGGGCCGCCGCCGCGATGGGGGGCACGCTGCCCGCCACCCGCGCCGCCGCCGACACGCCGAAAAAGGGCGGCACCCTCAGGATGGGCCTTGGTGGCGGCGAGTCCACCGATACGCTCGACCCGGGCCTCTCGGACAGCCCGGTGCCCTATTCCGTGCTCAGCCAATGGGGCGATACCATCATCGAGGTGGACGCCGATGGCGAACTGGACCCGCGCCTCGCCGAAAGCTTCTCGGCCTCCGAGGATGGCAAGGTCTGGACCTTCACCATCCGCCAGGGCGTGAAATTCCACGACGGCACCGAGATGACCGCCAATGACGTGGTCCAGACCTTCAAGCGCCATTCGGACGAAAACTCCAAATCCGGTGCCCTCGGCATCATGCAGGGCATCGCCAGCATCGAGGCGCGGGGCAATGACGTTGTGGTTACCCTCGCCAGCCCCAACGGCGACCTTCCCTACCTTCTGTCCGACTACCACCTGATCGTGCAGCCCAACGGCGGCTTCGACAACCCGACCGCCGCCATCGGCACCGGCCCCTACAAGCTGGTGGGCGCCGAACCCGGCGTGCGCTTCGCCTTCGAGAAGAACCAGGACGACTGGGACAAGAACCGCGGCCACTACGATGCTGTCGAGATCCTGGTGATCAACGACGCCACCGCCCGCACCTCGGCCCTGCAATCAGGCCAGGTCCACATGATCAACCGCATCGACCCCAAGGTGGCCAAGCTGCTGGGCCGCTCGCCGGGCCTCAAGATCAAGAACGTGTCGGGCCGCGGGCATTATGTGTTCATCATGCACTGCGACACGCCGCCCTTCGACAACAAGGACCTGCGGCTGGCACTCAAATACGCCATCGACCGGCAGGAGATGGTGGACAAGATCCTCGACGGCTTCGGCGGCATCGGCAACGACATTCCGATCAACGCGGCCTATCCGCTGTTTGACGACACCTTGCCCCAGCGCCCGTTCGATCTGGAAAAGGCCGCCGAACACTACAAGGCCTCGGGCCATGACGGCAGCCCCATCGTGCTCCTCACCGCCGACGGGGCCTTCCCCGGTGCGGTGGATGCGGCGCAGCTTTTCCAGCAGACGGCGAACAAGGCGGGCATTCCCTTGCAGGTGCAGCGCGTGCCCGACGATGGCTACTGGTCGGACGTGTGGAACGTGCAGCCCTTCTGCGCCAGCTACTGGGGCGGCCGCCCGGTGCAGGACCAGATGTATACCACCGCCTACCTGAGCACCGCCGACTGGAACGACACCAACTTCGTCAACGCCGAGTTCGACGCGCTGGTGATCGAGGCACGCGCCGAAACCGACGAGGCTGCGCGCCAGGCGCTTTATGGCCGCATCGCCCGCATCCTGCATGAGGAAGGCGGCGTCATCTGCCCGATGTTCAACGATTTCATCGACGCGGTGTCGGACAAGATCGCCGGATGGGCAGACGATCCCAACGGCGAGATGATGAGCGGCAAGGCCTCGTCGTTTACCTGGCTCGCCTGAGGGCATGCACCCGGTCCTGAAATTGGTGACCCAGCGGCTTGCGCTGGGGCTCCTCCTCCTCTTCGCGGCCTCGGTCCTCATCTTCGCGGGCACCATGATCCTGCCCGGCGATGTGGCGCAGTCGATCCTGGGGCAGTCCGCCACGCCCCAGTCGCTCGCGAACCTGCGCGCCGAACTGGGCCTGAACGACCCGCCGGTGACCCGCTATTTCAATTGGCTGGGCGGCGTGTTGCAGGGCGATCTGGGCCGCGCGCTGTCGAACGGGCAGGACATTGCCACCGCGATGGGCCGCCGCCTGGGCAACACGCTCTTCCTCGCGGCCTGCGCCGCGGTCATCGCGGTGCCCCTCGCCATCATCCTCGGCCTCGTCGCCGCCCGCTACAAGGGGCGCTGGCCGGACAAGGTGATCTCCACCGTTACCCTCGCCACCGTGTCGCTGCCGGAATTCCTGCTCGGCTATATCCTGATCTTCATCATCGCGGTCGAATGGCGCATCTTCCCCTCCATGTCGATCACCTATGACGGCATGTCCTTCGGCCAGCGCCTCTACACCATCGCCCTGCCGGTCATGGTGCTGGTCCTCGTGGTGCTTGGCCACATGATGCGCATGACCCGCGCCGCCATCCTGAACGTGATGCAATCGGCCTATATCGAAACCGCCGAACTCAAGGGCCTGCGCCCCATGGCCATCGTCTCGCGCCACGCCCTGCCCAACGCGGTGGCCCCGGTGGTGAACGTGGTGATGATCAACCTTGCCTATCTGGTGGTGGGGGTGGTGGTGGTCGAGGTGGTCTTTGTCTATCCCGGCATGGGGCAATACCTGGTGGACCATGTGGCCAAGCGCGACGTGCCCGTGGTGCAGGCCTGCGGCCTTGTGTTCGCCGCCATCTACATCGGGCTGAACCTTCTGGCCGACGTGATCTCCATCCTGGCCAACCCGCGCCTCAGGCACCCGAAATGAGGATGTCGCGATGAGAATCCCCATCTCCGCCGCCATCGGCCTCTTCTTCACCGCGCTCTATTTCCTCGCGGCCATCTTCGCCGCATGGCTTGCCCCCTACGGCATCGGCGAAGTTGTGGGCGGCGTCTGGGACGAGGCCACCTGGGACTATCCGCTGGGCACCGACACCATCGGGCGCGACCTCCTCAGCCGCATGATCTGGGGCGGCCAGGTCACCATCTTCGTCGCCGCCGCCGCCACGCTCCTGTCCTTCAGCCTCGGCTCGATCCTCGGCTTTCTCGCCGCGGTCAAGGGCGGCTGGGTCGATCAGGCGCTGTCGCGCACCGTCGATCTCATGATGTCGATCCCCTCGCTGATCGCGGCGCTGGTGGTGCTTTCGGTCCTGCCCACCACGATCCCCGTCCTGATCCTCGTCATGGGCATCCTCGATTCCACCCGCGTCTTCCGCCTCGCCCGCGCCGTGGCCGTGGACATCACCGTGATGGATTTTGTCGAGGCCGCCCGCCTGCGCGGCGAAGGCCAGGCCTGGATCATCTTCCGCGAGATCCTGCCCAATGCCCTCTCTCCCCTCGTGGCCGAAATGGGCCTGCGCTTCATCTTCGCCGTCCTCTTCATCTCCACCCTGTCGTTCCTCGGCCTCGGCGTGCAGCTTCCTCTGACCGACTGGGGCGGCATCGTGAAGGAAAACCGCGAAGGCATCGTCTATGGCATCCCCGCCGCCCTGATCCCCGCCGCCGCCATCGCCACGCTTGCGATCTCCGTGAACCTCGTGGCCGACTGGGTGCTCAACCGCACCACCAGCCTGAAAGGGGGCCGCGGTGGCTGACCTTCTGACCATCCGCAACCTCAGGATCGAGGCCACCAGCTACCCCCCCGGCGAACCCCCGCGCGACGTGACGCTGGTCGAGGGCGTGTCGCTGTCCCTCCCCAAAGGCCAGGTCCTCGGCCTCATCGGCGAATCCGGGGCGGGCAAATCCACCATCGGCCTCACCTCCATGGCCTACGGGCGCGGCGGCGTGCGCATCACGGCGGGCGAGATCCTCCTCAACGGCCGCGACATCCTCAAGGTCGGCCCCACGGGCCTCCGCGCCATCCGGGGGCGCGAGGTCACCTATGTCGCCCAATCCGCCGCCGCCGCCTTCAACCCCGCCCGCCGCCTGATGGAACAGGTGATCGAGACCTGCCTGATCCACAACATCATGCCCCGCGATGCCGCACAGGCCCGCGCGGTCGAGCTTTTCCGCAAACTCGGCCTGCCCGACCCCGAAACCATCGGCAACCGCTACCCCCACCAGGTCTCCGGCGGCCAGCTCCAGCGCGTGATGACCGCGATGGCCCTCTGCCCCGGCCCCGACCTCGTGGTGTTCGACGAACCCACCACCGCGCTGGACGTCACCACCCAGATCGACGTGCTGGCCGCGATCAAGGAGGCGATCCAGGGCACCGGCGTCGCCGCCCTCTACATCACGCATGACCTCGCCGTGGTCGCCCAGATGGCCGACCGCATCATGGTCCTGCGCGGCGGCAAGATGGTCGAGGAGGGGACAACAGCCCAGATCATCCACAGCCCGCGCGAGGACTACACAAAGGCGCTGGTGTCGGTCCGCTCCATCGACCACAGCGAAAAGCCCGCCGCCGATCCGGTCCTCAGCATCCACAATGTCACCGCCCGCTACCGCGGCACCCATTTCGATGTGCTGAAAAACGTGACGATGGACCTGCCCCCCGGCCAGACCCTCGCCGTGGTGGGCGAAAGCGGGTCGGGCAAATCCACCCTCGCCCGCGTGATCACCGGCCTCCTGCCGCCGTCCCAAGGCACCATCACCTTCGCCGGCCGCACCCTGTCGCCGGCACTCGCCCAGCGAACCCGCGACGACCTGCGCGAACTCCAGATGATCTACCAGATGGCCGACACCGCCATGAACCCGCGCCAGACCGTGGGCACGATCATCGGCCGCCCCCTCACCTTCTACTTCGGCCTGACGGGCGAGGCCCGCCGCCAGCGTGTCCAGGAACTCCTCGACGAGATCGAGATGGGCGCGGGCTACCTCGACCGCTACCCGGCCGAGCTTTCCGGGGGCCAGAAACAGCGCGTCTGCATCGCCCGCGCCCTCGCCGCCAAACCCAAACTCATCATCTGCGACGAGGTGACCTCCGCCCTCGACCCCCTCGTGGCCGACGGCATCCTGAAACTCCTCCTCGACCTCCAGGCGCGCGAAAACGTGGCCTATCTCTTCATCACCCACGATCTCGCCACCGTCCGCGCCATCGCCGACCGCATCGCCGTGATGTGGAAGGGCGAGGTGCGCCGCTACGGCGGCAAGACCGCCGTCCTCACCCCCCCCTTCGACGACTATACCGACCTCCTCCTTTCCTCCGTCCCCGAAATGCGCCAGGGCTGGCTGGAAGAGGTCATCGCAAACCGCAAGATGGAGGCAGGCGGCAACTGACCGCCTCCCCTTCTTTCGTCCCCAAATATCCCGCAGGGGTCCGGGGGGCGCGCAGCCCCCCGGCCTCTCCGCCTACTCGACCGTAATCGTGATCCGGTCCGACACCACCGCAGGCACATGTGGCACATGCCCGTGATCGCCCAGCACCAGCTGCAGCGAATGCTCCCCCGGCGGCAGCTCGATCGTCACCTGCGTCTGTCCGCCGCCGAAATGGCGGTGGTTCTCGTCCGCCGGAATGGCCAGCGTGAACTCCTCCGCCCCGAACTCCCCCTCGCCCAGCGGCGGACGGTTGATCAGCAGGTGATGGTGCCCGGTGTTGGCGCGCTCCACCTCGGCGGGCGCCACGCCCATCCCCGCGAGGCCAAAGACCACAGTCAGGGGCGAGGCCACCTTGGCCCCGTCCTCAAGCCCCACGAAATAGAGCTTCGCCCCCTCCGGCGACGGGGTCTCCTGCGCAAATGCCGGAAATGCCGCGACCAGTGCTGCGAAGATAAGTTTCTTCATGTCATCGTCCTCCCTTGACGTCCTCCCGTGACGTGGGGTGCGACATAGCGCGCACCCAGTTCCCGTCTAGCGCCCCCCTCCCCGCAGCCGCAGTTCCAGCCGCCGCAGCACGATCGACAGCCCGATGGTCATGGTAAGGTAGATCAGCGCCACCACGTTGTAGGTCTCGAAATACCTGAAATTCCCCGCCGCCGTCACCTTGCCCAGCTGCGTCACATCCGTGACCCCCAGCACCGACACCAAGGAACTGTCCTTCACCATCGCCACGAAATCATTGCCAAGGGGCGGCAGGATCACCCGGAACGCCTGCGGGAACACCACCAGGCGAAACCGCTGCCACCCGCTCAGGCCCAGCGCCTCGGCCGCCTCCACCTGCCCGCGGTCCACCGATTGCAGCCCCGCCCGGAACACCTCGGCCAGGAAGGCCGAATAGGCGATGGTCAGCGCCGCCACCGCCCGCCAAAGCAGCGGAAAATCCCGCGTGCGCCACTCCGGCAGGCCCAGCGCGTTCCACGCGGCCACCAGCGCCGGCGCCCCCACAAACGCCACATAAAGCAGCAGCACGATGATCGGCACCCCCCGCACGACCTCGATCCACAGCCGTGCCGCCTGCCGCAGCACCACCCAGCGCGACATCCCAGCCACCGCCAGCCCCAGCCCCAGCAGGCAGGCCGACCCAAAGGCCACCACCGTCACCAGAACCGTGACCCGGATGCCCTTGCGCAACGTCGCCAGCACCTGCGCATAGACCGGGTCCGAAAGAACCTCATAGAACATCCAGGCCCCGGTGGCGGCCACCACGACCAGCCACCAGGGGAAATCCTCGCGCGCGCGTGGCGTCATGCGCCCGTCAGCCGCCGACCTTGAAATCCAGGAACCACTTGCGGTCCAGCGCCTCCATCGTGCCATCCGCCTTCATCGCGGCAATCGCGGCATTGACCGGGGCCACGAGGTCGGACCCGCGCGGAAAGATGAACCCGAAATCCTCGGTCCCCAGCTTTTCGCCCACGATCTTCAGGCCCCCGTTCGACGCCGCCACATACCCGGCCCCCGCTGTGCCGTCCGTCAGAACCAGATCCACGTCGCCCGCCCGCAGCGCCTCGACGCCCGCGCCAAAGGTCTCGAACAGCTTGACGCGCGGGTTGGCCTCATCCCCGTCCAGCACCTCATAGACGCCCACGTAGAACGGCGTCGTGCCCGGCTGCGCGGCCATCAGCAGGTCGGCATCGGCGGCAAACCCCGCCGCATCGCTGAACCGCGCCTCGTCGCCGCGCACCAGCATCACCATTTCCGACCGCATGTAGGGGTCCGAGAAATCCACCTTGTCCATCCGGTCGTCGCGGATGGTGATGCCGGTCATCCCGATGTCGAACTGCCCCTCCGACACCGCCGGGATCATCGCGTCCCAGCTGATGTTCTGATAGCTCACCGTGATGTTCAGACGCGTGGCGATCTCGGCCATCGCGTCGTATTCCCAGCCGACAGCCTTGTCACCTTGCATGAACTGCAAGGGGGGATAGGCATTCTCGGTCACCACCACCACCGCGCGCCCGCCCAGATCGGGCACCTGGGCCGCGGCCAGGGGGGCGCTCAGCGCCAGCGCAAGGCCGGCCATCAGACAGGTCAGTTTCATCGCTCGGACTCCCGGATCAGAAGGTTCATCACTCTATCGCCCCAGACGATGCGCGCTTTCAAGCCAAAGGCAAGCGCCGCCCCCCGGGATGATTCGCGTTGCAAGGTTAACGGGCCGAACGTCCCTACATCTGTCGGGACGGAAAACTGACGCAAAGCCGACGCGAACCCGACGCAGGCGGGCGGCCACCGATGCCACGCCGCGCCCGGTTAACGCAGCGTTCTCAGGGCCTTGCACCGCAAACCTCGCACCCATCCCGCCGCGCGGTCGCAATCACCCGCGTCTCGGCGAACAGCGCGTCATGGATCATCAGGCGACCCCGCAGCCCCTCGCCCGCCCCGGTCAGATGCTTCAGCGCCTCGGTCGCCATCATCGCGCCGATCACCCCCGGCAACGATGCGATCACCCCCGCCTCGGCGCAGGTGGGCACCATGCCGGGGGCGGGCCGTGTGGGAAAGACGCAGGCATAGCAGGGCCCGCCGCCCGCCGGATGGAACAACGACACCTGCCCCTCCCATTGCGTGATCGCCCCGGAAATCAACGGTTTGCCTGCCGCTACCGCCGCCCGGTTCACCAGATAGCGGGTGTCGAAACTGTCCGATCCATCCAGGATCAGGTCAAACTCCTCCAGCAACCCGGTTGCCACGTCTTCCGTCAGCCGCCGATTGTAGGGCCGCACCTCCACGAACGGATTGAGCGCCCGCATCGCCATTTCGGCGGAAAAAACCTTGGGCATCCCGATCCGGGCATCGGTATGGATGATCTGGCGTTGCAGGTTCGACCCCTCCACCACATCGTCATCGATCACCCCTATGGTGCCCACCCCGGCGCCCGCCAGATACATCAGCACCGGCGCGCCCAGGCCCCCGGCGCCCACGACCAACACACGGGAATCCTTCAGCTTTTTCTGCCCCATGCCGCCCACCTCGCGCAGCATGATATGACGCGCATAGCGGTTCAGTTCGGCCTCGCGGAACCCGCTGCGGGGCGGCGCCTCGGGCGCCAAGGGCACCACCCGCCCCCGCAGCCGCGCCAGCACCACACGGTAGCCCGCCACCGCCAGCGCAAGCACGCCAAGCGCCAGCCAGCCCCGTGCATCGCCCCCCGTGGCCGCCCGCAGCGGATGCCCCAAAGGCAACACCAGATGTCCCAGCACCACCGCCACCCACAGCGCCGCGATCATGTAAAGCCTTGTGCGCACGGGCGTTTTCAGGGCCACCCCGATGCCCCAGAGCACCCCCGCAAGGATCAGGACCAGCACGCCCTACCCCCGCCCCGTGGAGCCGAACCCGCCCACGCCCCGGCCCGTCGCATTCAGCGCCGCGACCACCCGGAACCCCGCGCGCAACACCGGGGCCACGACCATCTGCGCGATCCGGTCGCCATGCGCGACCGTAAAGGGCTCATCCCCGAAGTTCACCAGCATCACCCCCAACGGCCCGCGATAATCGGCATCTATCGTGGCCGGACTGTTGGGCAAGGTGATCCCGTGCCGCAGAGCAAGACCCGAGCGGGGCCGCAGCTGCACCTCGTAACCCTCTGGGATTGCGATGCAAATGCCCGTGGGCACGACAACCCTTTGCATCGGCGCAATCACTATGCCCTGCCCGCGCTGCCCTCCGGGCAGGTTTGCGCGAATGTCCGCCCCCGCCGCCCCGGCGGTCGCATAGGCGGGCAGGGGAATGTCGCGGTCGGCGTCCTCTGCCCACATTACCGAAATCTCAACCATTGCCTGCAACGATCTCACGCGAACACATCTGCGATTCGCCGCGCCAGCCGCCGCGCCACCTCGGCCTTGGGCATCCGCGCCCAGACCTCCGCCCCCTCGGCGGTGATCAGGGTCACGGCGTTCTCGGCCCCGCCCATGATCCCTGTGCCGGGGCTCACGTCATTGGCCACGATCCAGTCGCAGCCCTTGCGCAGCCGTTTCGCGGTGGCATGGGCCAGCACGTCATCGGTTTCCGCCGCAAAGCCCACGACCAGCCGGGGGCGCGCGTCCGCCCGCGACAAATCGGCCAGAATATCAGGGTTTTCAACAAGTTGCAGCGATGGCGGCTGGCCCGACCCGTCCTTCTTCACCTTGCCGCCCGCGGCATTGGCCACCCGCCAGTCGGCCACCGCCGCCGCCATCACCGCCGCATCCGCAGGCATCGCGGCCAGCACCGCCGCCCGCATCTCGCGCGCCGTCTCCACCGCCACAACCGCCACGCCCGCAGGCGCGGGCACCACCGCAGGCCCGGTCACGAATGTCACCCGCGCGCCCAGATCGCGCAGCGATGCGGCAATCGCCGCCCCCTGCGCGCCCGACGACCGGTTGGCGATATATCGAACCGGATCAATGGGTTCATGCGTCGGCCCCGAGGTCACGACCACATGCCGCCCTGCCAAAGGCCCGCCCCCCAGCGCGGCACCCACGGCCGCCACGATCTCCGCAGGCTCCGCCATCCGCCCCGGCCCGTACTCACCACAGGCCATCTCGCCCGCATTCGGGCCGACCACCAGCACCCCGTCACCCAGCAGCACGCCCAGATTGCGCCGCGTCGCCGGATGCTCCCACATCCGCACGTTCATCGCGGGCGCCACCAGCACCCGCTTGTCCGTTGCCAGCAGCAGGGTCGAGGCCAGATCGCCCGCCAGCCCCGTCGCCATCCTGCCCATCAGATCGGCCGTGCAGGGGGCGACCACCACCAGATCGGCGGCCCGCGAAAGCTGGATATGCCCCAGCTCGGCCTCGGCCCCAAGGTCGAACAGGTCCTGATGCACGGGTGCCCCGGCAAGGGCCGTCACCGACAGGGGGGTGACGAACTCCGCCCCCGCCCGCGTCAGCACCGGCACGACGGAGGCCCCCGCCTTTTGCAAAAGACGGATCAATTCCAAGGATTTATAGGCCGCAATCCCGCCGCCGATGATCAGTAGGATGCGCCTGCCCGCCAGCATCTGTGCCCCGCTTTGATTGCGGGCAGGCTAGGGCCAAGAGCGCGCCCCTTCAAGGGCCGCCGGTCAGGCCAGAAAGTGATGCACCTCGCGCGACTGCGCCTCAAGGCTCTTGCGCATCTTGCCGAAGGCTGCGGCCTCCAGCTGGCGCACGCGCTCCTTGGACAGGCCCAGCTCTTCGCCCAGACTTTCCAGCGTGCGCGGCTCTTCGCGCAGTTTGCGCTCGGTCACGATGAACCGCTCGCGCGGGTTCAGCGACCGCATCGCGGCCACCAGCCAGTTGCGCAACTGCGCCGCGTCATGGCTGGTTTCCACCAGATCGGCCGCCTGCGCGCCGTCATCCTCCAGCGCGTCGATCCACTCGCGCCCGTCCTCGTCCGAGGATTGCGTGGCGTTCAGCGAATAGTCGGATCCCGACAGCCGCCCCTCCATCATCTCCACATCCGTCAGCGGCACGCCCACCTCGATCGCGATCTTCTCGCGCAACTGGTGGCCGTCCAGCACCTCGCCCGCCTGCGCGGCCTCCCGCTCCAGCTTGGCCTGCACGCGGCGCAGGTTGAAGAACAGCGCCTTCTGGCTCGAGGTGGAGCCGGTGCGCACCATCGACCAGTTGCGCATCACATAATCCTGGATGCTGGCCTTGATCCACCACACCGCATAGGTCGAGAAACGCACGCCGCGGTCGGGATCGAACTTGTCGGCGGCCTTCATGAGGCCCAGCGACGCCTCCTGGATCAGATCATTCATCGGGGCGCCGTAGCGGCGAAACTTCGACGCCATGCTGATCGCCAGCCGCATGTAGGCGGTGATCAGCCGGTGCAGGGCAGCCTCGTCGCGCTGGTCGCGCCAGGCGTAGGCCAGTCGCAGTTCGGTCTCTGCGTCCAGCAATTCCGCCTTCATCGCTTGGCGGGACATGGTTTGATCGTTATAGCCGTCGAGTGCCATGACTTACCCCTGTCTGTCTTGCTTTTGGGGTGGATACGCGGGGGCTTTGTGACCGGATCAAAACAAATCGGCGGAAATCGGCTGCCTGCCTTGACCTTGGTGATCGGCGGCGCGCGGTCGGGAAAATCCGTTCTGGCAGAACGGCTTGTGCTGGAAAGCGGGCGGGTGCCCGTCTATCTGGCCACGGCCGAGGCGCATGACGACGAAATGCGCGCGCGCATCGCCGAGCATCGCCGCCGCCGCGTCGGCTGGCAGATGGTGGAGGCGCCGCGCCAGTTGGCCGGGCCGCTGACCGCGGCTGCGCCGGGGTCGGCGGTGCTTTTGGATTGCGCCACGATGTGGCTGTCGAACGTGATGCTGGCGGGGGCCGACATCGCGGCCGAGGAGGACCGGCTGATGTCGGCGCTGGCGCGCTGCGCCGCCCCGGTGGTGGTGGTGACCAATGAGGTGGGCCTGTCCATCGTGCCCGAGAACAAGCTCGCGCGCGCGTTTCGCGACGCGCAGGGCCGGCTGAACCAGCGGCTCGCGGCCGAGGCGGGGCTGGTGGTGGCGGTCTGGGCGGGGCTGCCCCTGGTCCTGAAGGGCGCGATGCCCGCGGGGGCCGCGTGACGCGGTTCTGGTGGGTGCGCCACGGCCCGACCCATGCCCGCACCATGACCGGCTGGACCGACCTGCCCGCCGACCTCTCGGACACCGCGCGGCTGGCGCGGCTGGCGGCGCTGCTGCCGCCCGATGCGCCCATGATCTCCTCCGACCTCAGCCGCGCGGTCGCGACTGCAGACGCGATCCGGGGCGCCCGGCCCCGCCTGCCCCACGATCCGCGCCTGCGCGAGATCCATTTCGGGGCCTGGGAGGGGCTGACCGCCGCCGAAGTCTCGGCCCGCGACCCCGCCCTGTCGCGCGCCTTCTGGGAGGGGGCGCCGGTGGCCGCCCCGCAGGGCGAGGGCTGGCCCGACCTGGTGGCCCGCATCGCCGCCGCCATGGCCGATCTGCCGCGCGTCCCCGACGTGGTCGTCGTGGCGCATTTCGGTGCGATCCTGTCGGCGCTGCATGTGGCGGGGGCGGGCGGCATCGCGCAACTGTTCGCACAGCCCATCGACAACCTGTCGCTGACCGAGGTGGCGCGGGGGCCGGAAGGCTGGAGCATCGGGCGGATCAATCACGCGGCGTGATGCCGGGGCGAAGGATATGTCATTGGTCACGGGCGCGCCGGTATGGGACCGTGGCACCGGGCCCAAACCGCGGGTGCCTTCGGCGGGGATATTTGGACCATCGGGAAATGCGAAATGGTTGGGGGATGGCGATGGACGGCTATACGCTTGCGATCGGAGACCGCGCCTATTCCAGCTGGTCCTTGCGCGGCTGGCTGGCGTTCGACGCCTTCGGGGTGGCGGTGGCGCTGCGCCGCGCGCGGCTTTACAGCGATGAGTTGCCCGCGCTGCTGGCCGATTTCGCGCCAGCCCGCACGGTGCCCGCGCTGCGCACGCCCGAGGGCGTGGTGGTGATGGACAGCCTTGCCATCGCCGAGGAACTTGCCAGCCGCCACCCGCGCGCCGGGCATTGGCCGGAAGAGCCGCGCGCGCGGGCGGTGGCCCGGTCGCTGGCGGCAGAGATGCATGCCGGTTTCGCGGCGTTGCGCAGCCATTGCCCGATGAACCTGCGCGTAAGCTATGAAGGCTGCGATCCGCCCGAGGCGGTGCTGGCAGATCTGGCGCGGCTGGAGGCGATCTGGGCCTGGGCGCGGGGGCAGACCGGGGCGACGGGGCCCTGGCTTTGTGGCGCCTACAGCGTGGCGGATGCGGTCTTTGCCCCCGTGGCCAGCCGGATTGCGACCTACAACCTGCCCGTGGGACCCGAGGCGATGGCCTATGTGACGGCGCATCTGGCGCATCCGTCGTTCCGCCGCTGGCGCGCGATGGGGCTGGTCGATGGGCCGGATCAGCCGTTTTACCGGCGCGCCTATCCGCTCAGGGCCTGGCCCGGCCCCGCGCCCCTGCCCGCCCAGACGGTGCAGGGGACCGGGGCCGAAAACACGGCCTGCCCCTATTCCGGGCAGGCGGTGACCCATGTGCTGGAGCTGGGCGGGCGCCGTTTCGGCTTTTGCAACGCCTTTTGCCGGGACAAGACCGTGGCGGACCCCGAAGCCTGGCCCGCCTTCATGGCCCTTTACCGTTCGTAAACCATTCCCCTCTAAGCCGTTAACGAAGATGAACGGGGGCAGGCTATGGTCGCGCGGGCGCATACGGTGGCCTTCGAGGGGGTCGAGGCGCGGCTGGTCGAGGTGCAATGCGCCGTTTCGGCCGGGATGCCCGCCTTCGCCATCGTGGGCCTGCCCGACAAGGCCGTGAGCGAGGCGCGCGAGCGGGTGCGGGCGGCGCTGTCGGCCATGTCCATCGCGCTGCCGTCCAAGCGGATCACGGTGAACCTCGCCCCCGCCGACCTGCCCAAGGAGGGGTCGCATTTCGACCTGCCGATCGCGCTGTCGCTGCTGGCGGCCCTCGGGATCATTCCGGCGGATGAGGTGGAGGGGGTAGTGGCCCTCGGAGAGCTGTCCCTCGACGGCCGCATCCTGCCCGTGGCGGGGGCGCTGCCCGCCGCGATGGCCGCGGCCGAGGCGGACCGGTCGCTCCTCTGCCCCCGCGCCTGCGGGGCCGAGGCGGCCTGGGTGGGCGCCTGCCAGGTGCTCGCGGCGGCGACGCTGGACGAGGTGGTGCGCCACTACACCGGGCAGGCGGCGATTGCGCCAGCCGAGGCGGGCGAGGCGGTGTCCGCTGCGCCGGGCCGCGACTTGGCGGATGTCAAGGGCCAGGAACGCGCCAAGCGCGCGCTGGAGATCGCGGCGGCGGGGCGGCATCACCTGCTCCTGGTGGGGCCGCCGGGGTCGGGCAAGTCGATGCTGGCGGCGCGTCTGCCGGGCATCCTTCCGCCGCTGTCGGCGATAGAGGCGCTGGAAACCTCGATGATCCATTCGCTGGCGGGGCTGATGGGAGAGGGCGGCATCAGCCGCGAGCGGCCCTTCTGCGAGCCGCACCATACCGCCTCGATGGCGGCCATCGTGGGGGGCGGCAAGGGGGCCAAACCGGGCCAGATCAGCCTTGCGCACAACGGCGTCCTCTTCATGGACGAATTTCCCGAATTTCCCCGCGCCGTGCTGGAAACCCTGCGCCAGCCCATCGAGACGGGCGAGGTCGTGGTGGCCCGCGCCAATGCGCATGTGCGCTATCCCTGCCGGTTCCTGCTGGTCGCGGCGGCCAACCCCTGCCGCTGCGGACACATGACCGACCCGGCGCGCGCCTGTGCCCGGGTGCCCGCCTGCGGGGCGGATTACCTTGGCCGCATCTCCGGCCCGCTGATGGACCGGTTCGACCTGCGGGTGGAGGTGCCGCCCGTCGCCTGGCGCGACCTCGACCTGCCGGGCGCGGGCGAGGCCTCGGCCACCATCGCCGCCCGCGTGTCCCGCGCCCGCGCGCGCCAGAACCGCCGCTATGCCGAGGTGGCCGAGGTGCGGGTGAACGCCGAGGCCGAGGGGCGGCTCCTCGAAGAGATCGCCAGCCCCGACGCCGAGGGGCATGACCTGCTGGCCCGTGCGGCGGACCGGTTCGGACTGACCGCGCGCGGCTATCACCGCGTGCTGCGCGTGGCGCGCACGATTGCCGATCTTGACGGTGCGGAGGGCGTGCGCATGCCCCATGTGGCCGAAGCGATCGGATACCGGCTCAGCTTTGCGGCGGGGTAAGAAGGACGCTGAGCGGCAGGATCAGCCCGCGCGCCGCGCCTCGATAGCCTCCCAGATCAGCGCACTGGCGTTTGTGCCGTCGAATCGCTCCAGCTCCTGCAAACCGGTGGGCGAGGTCACGTTGATCTCGGTCAGCCAGTCACCGATGACGTCGATGCCCACAAACACCTGCCCCTTGTCGCGCAACATCGGCCCGATGACCTCGCAGATGTGCCGGTCACGCTCGGTCAGTTCGACAGGCTCAGCCCGCCCCCCTGCATGCAGGTTCGACCGCGTCTCGCCTGCCTGCGGCACGCGGTTGATCGCCCCCACCGCCTCGCCGTTCACCAGAATCACGCGCTTGTCGCCCTTCACCACGTCGGGCACATATTTCTGCACGATCAGCGGCTCGCGGTTGATCCCGGTGAACAGCTCATGCAACGAGGCGAGGTTGCGGTCATTCGGGTCCAGCCGGAACACTCCGGCCCCGCCGTTGCCATAGAGCGGCTTGAGGATGACATCGCCATGGACCGCGCGGAACGCCCGGATCGCCCCAAGGTCCCGCGCAATCAACGTCGGCGGTGTGAGGTCGGGAAACCGCAGCACCAACAGTTTTTCCGGCGAGTTGCGCACCCAGAACGGATCGTTCACCACCAGCGTCCGCGGATGGATCATCTCCAGGATATGCGTGGTGGTGATGTATCCCATGTCGAAAGGCGGGTCCTGGCGCAGCCACACCACATCGTAATCGGACAGATCGACCTCCTCCTCCGGCCCGAAGCGCACATGGTCCCCCTGCACGCGCTGCAACTCGACCGGCCAACCCCTTGCGAGCACCCGGCCTTCGCGGAACGAAAGCCTGTCGGGCGTGTAATGAAACAGCCCATGCCCCCGCGCCTGCGCTTCCATCCCGATGCGAAACGTGCTGTCCGCCTCGATGTTGACCGACCCGATCGGGTCCATCTGCAAGGCAACCTTCAGACCCATCGCACCCTCCGCGCCATCTGCATGGGCTGCATGCCCCACGGGGGCGGCGGATGCAAGGAAGGCTCAGGCGGCGAAGGCGTTCTCGACGATCTCGATGGCCCCGCGGCCATCGACCAGCGCCACGTCGAACCGCATCGGCGTGAGCTGTCCGGCAGGCTCCCCTGCCAGAAACATCGCGGCGGTCTGGCAGAGCCGGTCCATCTGACGCCGCCCCAATCGTTCGGCGGCCAGCGCGTGGGTCTCGGCCCTCTTGACCTCGATGAAGATCACTTCCGCCCCGTCGCGCGCGATCAGGTCGATCTCGCCACCCGCGCTGCGCCAGCGCCGCGCCGCGATCTGGCGCCCGGACCGGTCATATACCCGCGCCACGGCCTCTTCCGCCGCCAGACCGGACAGATGCGATACAAGACCCGTCATTCCTCCTCCTTCCGCGCGGCATCCGCCATGCGTAGCGCCATCTGATACACCTCGCGGCGCGGCATCCCCAGACGCCCCGCCACAGCATCCGCTGCGTCCCGAAGTGACCTTCCGGGCATCGCCGCCGCGAGTGCGGTCTCCACGTCACCCGCGGTTGCGACCACGAGCGCGCCCCGATCGACGACCACAACGATCTCGCCTTTCGGCGCCGCACCAGCGAACGCCGACTGCAGCTTCGCGAGCGGCCCTCGCAGCACCGTTTCAAATCGTTTCGTGAGTTCCCGGCACACCGCCGCCTGTCTTTCACCTCCCAAGCATTGCACCAGGTCCCCTAACGTTCGGTGAATCCGTTTGGGCGATTCGAACAGGACGAGCGTCGCGGGCACGCCCGCGAGGTCGCGCAGGAAGGTCAGGCGTGCGGCCTGCGTCGGCGGCGGGAATCCGGCAAAAAGGAACCGGTCGGTCGGAAGCCCGGCGACGGTCAACGCGGCCAGCACGGCCGAGGGGCCGGGCGCCGACAGCACCCGATGCCCCTCGGCGATGGCAGCACGCGCGAGTTGGAACCCCGGGTCGGCGACCAGCGGCGTGCCCGCCTCCGAGGCATAGGCGACCGACCGCCCCTCGGCCAGGGCCGCCAGCAGGCGTGGACGGGCCACCGCGCCATTGTGGTCGTGATAGGCGACGAGACCGCGGCCGTTCAGGGGGATGCCGTGGATCTCCATGAGATGGCGCAGGGTGCGCGTGTCCTCCGCCGCCAGCACCTCGGCCGAGGCGAGGATGTCGAGCGCGCGCAGGGTGATGTCGCGCGCAGCACCTATCGGCGTGGCCAGTATGTAAAGGCCGGGGTCGAGCCGGACCCGCCGCGCGGGCGGGGCCGGTGCAAGGCTGCCAGGTGGCAGCGGGGCCACAGCGGCGGGGGCTTTGTCGCCGAGGGCGTGGTTCCCCGGCCCATCCCCGTCGTGACCATCCTCGTAGGGGCCATTCCCGTCTGGGCCATTCCCGTCTGGGCCGGTCTCATTGGGTGCGGTCGGGTCGTCGGGCATCGGCGAGGCTCCTGAGGCGGTCCAAGGCGCATGCGCGTCGGGCCAAGTTTACATCGCGGCAGGATCGTCCTAGTGTTGCCGCAATCACAATCCGTATCGTCACGAGGTCCCTGCATGTTGTCCCTGCTGTCCCGAGCCCGCAAGGCGATCCTTCGCCCTGTGGCGGTCCTATCGATGGGCGCGCTTGCCGCCTGTGACCTTCCGGTGGCGGGTGGCGGCGGCGGTCCGCTGATCGACACGCGCGCCCCCGTGGCCGTGGCGCTGCTGGTGCCCGGCGGATCGGGCCAGGCCTCGGACGAATTGCTGGCGCGGTCGCTGCAGAACGCCGCGCGGCTGGCGATTTCCGATCTCGGCGATGCCGCGCGGATCGACCTGCGGGTCTATAACACCTCCGGCCAGCCCGCACAGGCCCAGGCCATGGCGATCCGCGCCGCCGACGAGGGCGCGCGCATCATCCTTGGCCCCGTCTTCGCGCAGGAGGCCAATGCCGCCGGCGTCGCGATGGCTGCCCGCGGCATCAACGTGCTGTCCTTTTCCAACAACACCGACATCGCGGGGGGCAATGTCTATGTCCTTGGCCCGACCTTCCGCAACACGGCCGAGCGGCTGGCGGGATATGCCCGCCGCCAGGGCAAGTCGCGGCTGATGATCGTGCATGACCGCACATCGGCGGGCGAATCCGGTCGGGCGGCGATCCAGCAGGGGGCCGCGCGGGCGGGTCTTGGCGTCGTGGGCACCGCGGCCTACGAGTTCAGCCAGAACGGCATCGCGCAGGCCATTCCCGGCATCGCCGCCGCGGCCCGGGCCAATGGCGCGGACACGCTGTTCATGACCGCCGACACGGCCGGGGCGCTGCCCCTCGTGTCGCAGCTCCTGCGCGATTCCGGCGCCTCGCAGCAGTTCATCGGCCTCACCCGCTGGGACATTCCGCAACAGACTCTGGGCCTGCCCTCGGTGCAGGGCGGATGGTTCGCGCTGCCCGACCCGTCGCTCTACCAGCAGTATCAGTCGCGCTACCAGACCGCCTTCGGAGAGGCGCCGCACCCGATCTCGGGCCTTGCCTATGACGGGATCGCGGCCATCGGCGCGCTGGTCAGGAACGGCCAGTCCAATGCGCTGACCGGGGCCGGACTGACCCAGAGCACGGGCTTCGTGGGGGTGAACGGCATCTTCCGGCTGCGCGGCGACGGCACCAACGAACGCGGTCTGGCAGTGGCCACGATCCGCAACAACCAGGTCGTGGTGATCGAACCGGCACCGCGCAGCTTCTCCGGTGCCGGGTTCTGAGGTCGCGGCGCAGCCTGCCGCGGCCCCCATTCGCGACGCGGGCGCGGACGACCCGCTGGCCTACGGCCCGTCCAACCTGATCCTGCCAGCCGAGGCGATCCTGGACCGGGCGGCGCTGTTGGGCGCCATCACGGCCGACATCGTGGCCCGCCCCGGCCTGCCCGCGGGCGCGCTGCGCGCCCAGGCGGTGCGCCATCTGGCCGAGGCGCGCAGCACCGCCAACGCGCGCCTGGCCGCCGCCTTCGCCGCCCATCCGACCGAATCGCGCCTCCTGATCCGCGCGCAGGCCTGGCTGACCGATGCGCTGGTCACCACGGCGCTGGACGTGGCGATGACCCACGCCCACCCCCTGCCCAACCCCACCGAGGCCGAGCGCATCGCCATCTTGGCCGTTGGCGGCTATGGCCGCGCCGAAATGGCCCCGCATTCCGATGTAGACCTCTTGTTCCTCACCCCATGGAAGATCACCCCCTGGGCCGAAAGCGTGATCGAAACCACGCTCTACATGCTGTGGGACCTCAAGCTGAAGGTGGGCCACGCCAGCCGCACGGTGAAGGACTGCATCCGCCTTGCGCGCGAGGATATCACGATCCGCACCGCCCTTCTGGAACACCGCCACCTCGCAGGCCACCGACCGCTGACCGATGAGCTGGGCGAACGGCTGTGGTCCGAATTGTTCCGCACCACCGGCGCGGCCTTCATCGAGGCGAAGCTCGCCGAACGCAGCGATCGGCACAAGCGGCAAGGCGGCCAGCGCTACATGCTGGAACCCAACGTGAAAGAGGGCAAGGGGGGTCTGCGCGATCTGCAGACGCTCTACTGGATCGGCAAATACCTGCATCGCGTGCCCTATGCCGCGGGCCTTGTGGATGCGGGCCTGTTCAGCCAGGACGAATACGAGACGTTCCGGCGGGCCGAGGATTTCCTCTGGGCCGTGCGCTGCCACCTGCACCACATCGCAGGCCGCGCGATGGACCAGTTGACCTTCGACATGCAGGTCGAGGTGGCCGAGCGTCTGGGATACCGCGATGCGGGCGGACGGCGGGCGGTCGAGCATTTCATGCAGGACTATTTCCGCCATGCCACCCGTGTGGGCGAACTTACCCGTATCTTCCTCACCGGGCTGGAGGCGCGGCACGTCAAGCCCGAGGCTTCGATCATCGGCTTCCTGCGGCGTCCCAAGAAGGTGCGCGCGGGGTTTCGCGTGGCACAGGGGCGGCTGGATGTGGTCGATGCAAAGGCCTTTCTGGCCGACAAGCTGAACCTCCTGCGCGCCTTCCAGGAGGGGCTGCGCACCGGATACCTCCTGCACCCCAACACGATGCGGCTGGTGGCCGCGAACCTCACCCTGATCGACGACGAGATGCGCGCCGACCCCGAGGCTGCGGGCCTTTTCCTCGACATGCTGCTGAACCATGGCAACCCCGAACGCGCGCTGCGCCGGATGAATGAACTGGGCGTGCTCGCCGCCTTCATCCCCGAGTTCGAACCCATCGTCGCAATGATGCAATTCAACGTCTATCACCACTACACGGTGGACGAACACACGATCCAGACGATCCGCACCCTGGCCCAGATCGAACGGGGCGAACTGGTCGAGGAACTGCCCGTCGCCTCCGGCATCCTCAAGGCCGGGGTAAACCGGCGCGTCCTTTACGTGTCGCTCCTCTGCCACGACATCGGCAAGGGCCGGCCCGAGGATCACTCGATCCTGGGCGCGCAGATCGCCCGCCGCGTGGCGCCCCGGCTGGGCCTGACGCCCGAGGACTGCGAAACCGTCGAATGGCTGGTGCGCTATCACCTCCTGATGTCCGACATGGCGCAAAAGCGCGACCTCAGCGATCCCCGCACCCTGCGCGACTTCGCCAAGGCGGTAAAGACGCGCAGGCGGCTGGACCTTCTGTGCGTCCTCACCGTCTGCGACATCCGCGGCGTCGGCCCCACCACCTGGAACAACTGGAAGGCGATGCTCCTGCGCAAGCTCTACCGCGACACCGCGGCGGCGCTGGAAGGCGGGCTGGAGGCCGTGAACCGCGAGAACCGCGAGAAAGAGGCCAAGGCCCTGCTGCGCCAGCGCCTTGCCGGCTGGGCCCGCGCCGACATCCAGCGCGAGCTTGCGCGCCACTACGCCCCCTACTGGCAAGGCCTTTCGACCGAGACCCAGGCGGTGTTCGCGGGCCTCCTCCTCAATATCGAGGACAACGAGATCCGCATCGACCTTCACCCCGACCCCGACCGCGACGCCACCCGCGCCACCTTTGCGCTGGCCGACCATCCGGGCATCTTCTCGCGCCTCGCCGGTGCCCTGGCGCTGGCGGGTGCCAATGTGGTGGACGCGCGCACCTATACCTCCAAGGATGGCTACGCCACCGCTGCCTTCTGGGTGCAGGACGCCGACGGCCACCCCTATGAGGACAGCCGCCTGCCCCGCCTGCGCACCGTCATCGCGCGCACCCTGCGGGGCGAGGTCGTGCCCCGCGACGCCCTGCGCGACCGCGACCGCATCAAGAAGCGCGAGCGTGAGTTCCGCTTTCCCACGCACATCATCTTCGACAACGACGGCTCCGAGATCTATACGATCATCGAGGTCGATACCCGTGACCGCCCCGGCCTCCTTTACGACCTCACGCGCACCCTTGCGGCCTCCAACATCTACATCGCCTCCGCGGTCATCGCGACCTACGGCGCGCAGGTGGTCGATACCTTCTACGTCAAGGACATGTTCGGCCTGAAACTCCACTCCAAACCGAAGCAGGAGGCGTTGGAGCGCAAGCTGCGCCAGGCCATCGCCGAGGGCGCGGAGCGCGCGCGGGAATGAAGCCGATCCGGCTGATCCGGTCCGTCGTCACCGTGGGCGGCTGGACCCTTCTGTCGCGCGGCGCGGGGTTCGTGCGCGACGTGATGATGGCGGCCTATCTGGGGGCGGGACCGGTGGCCGAGGCATTTCTGATCGCCTTTTCCCTGCCCAACATGTTCCGCCGGTTCTTTGCCGAAGGCGCGTTCAACCAGGCCTTCGTGCCGCTGTTCGCGAAAAAGCTGGAAGGGGGCGAGGATGCGCGCGGCTTTGCCCGCGATGCGTTCAACGGGCTGGCCACGGTGCTGATCCTCGTCTCGGTCCTGGGCACGCTGGCGATGCCCTGGCTCGTCCTCGCCATGGCCTCGGGCTTTCAGGGCGACGCGCGGTTCGACCTCGCCGTGGGGTTCGGGCGCATCACCTTTGTCTACATCCTCTTCATCTCGCTGGTGGCGCTGCTGTCGGGGGTGCTGAACGCCCATGGCCGGTTCACCGAGGCGTCCTTTGTGCCCGTCCTGATGAACCTCATGTTCATCGCCGCCATGCTGATCGCCGACCGCGCGGGATGGGACATGGGCCTGACGCTGGCCTGGACCGTGCCCCTGACGGGCATCGCGCAACTGGCCTTTACCTGGTGGTCGGCCACCCGGATCGGCTTCACCTTCGCCCCCGGCTGGCCGCGCTGGTCGCCCGACCTCAGGCGCCTGCTGATCATCGCGGGCCCCGCCGTGCTGGCGGGCGGGGTGGTGCAGATCAACCTCCTGGTCGGCCGCCAGGTTGCCAGCTTCACCGAAGGCGCCGTCGCCTGGCTGTCTTACGCCGACAGGCTCTATCAGCTTCCCCTCGGCGTGGTGGGCATCGCCATCGGCACCGTCCTTCTGCCCGACCTCGCCCGTCGCCTGCGCGCGGGCGATGCGCAAGGCGGGCGCGACAGCTTCAACCGCGGCACCGAATTCGCCCTCGCCCTCACCATCCCCGCCGCCGTGGCGCTGGTGGTGATCGCGATGCCGCTGTGTTCGGTGCTGTTCGAGCGCGGCGCCTTCGGCCCCGACGACACCGCCGCCACGGCGCTTGCGCTGGCGGCCTATGGCGCGGGCCTGCCCGCCTTCGTGCTGCACAAGGTCCTGCAACCCCTCTATTACGCGCGCGAGGATACGCGCCGCCCCTTCCGCTATGCCCTGATCTCGATGGTGGTGAACGCAGCCTTCGCCGTGGGGATGATGCCCCTGATCGGTTTCATGGCGGCGGCCCTTGCCACCACGGTCGCCGGCTGGGTCATGGTCTGGCAGCTCTGGCGCGGTGCGCGCGGGATGGGGCCCGAGGCCGCCTTTGACGACCGGATGCGCCGCCGCCTGCCCCGCATCATCGCTGCCTCGCTTCTGATGGGCGCGGTCCTCTGGGGCGCTGCCCTGCTGCTGGGCCCTGCCCTCGGCACGCCGGGGTGGCGCTATGCGGCCCTCGCAGCACTGATCGCGGCGGGGATTGTTGCCTATGGCGCGGCGGGCACGGCCCTCGGGGCCTTCCGCCCCGCCGACTTGCGCAGCGCCCTGCGCCGCCCGCGCTGACCCCCTATGCGACCTCTTGCCGCGCTGTTATCCTGACCGGGCACATCAGCCCCCGAGACCCGCCATGCCCGTCACGCTTCTCGTCGGCACCACCAAGGGCGCGTTCCTCCTTGACGCCACGCCCGACCGCAAAACATGGTCGCTCACCGGCCCCCATTGCGACGGCTGGCCCATCAATCACGCCGTCGGCGACCCGGACACCGGCACGATCTGGACGGGCGGCGGGGGCGACTGGCACGGCGCGGGCGTCTGGCGGTCGGACGACCACGGCGAGACCTGGGCCTTGACCAAACTCACCCGCGGCCAGATGGACGACTGTGCCGAGAACGACACCGATTTCGCCGCGATGATTGGCTGGCAGGGGGCAAACGCCCCCCATGGCACCGATTTCAAGCAGATATGGTCGCTGCACCATGCCCACGGCACACTGCACGCGGGCACCAAGCCAGCCAGCCTGATCGCAAGCCAAGACGGCGGGCGCACATGGGACAAGGTGCCGGCCCTCACCGAACACCCCTCGGCGGAAGGCTGGCATGGCGGCGCGGCGGGCCTCGTGCTGCACAGCATCGTCTCCGATCCCGGCAATCCCGCCAAACTCTGGGTCGGCATTTCGGCGGCGGGCGTCTTTGCCACCGAGGATGGCGGCGCCACATGGGACCGCCGCAACCGGCTGTCGAACGCCCCGGCCTGCCAGCACGACCACCCGGCGGCCCCGCGCGACGGCGAAACCGGCCACTGCGTCCACAACATGATGCGGGCGCCTGGTGACGGAGATCTGCTTTACCAACAGAACCACCACGGCGTCTATCGCAGCCGCGATGGGGGCCGACACTGGGACGACATCACCGAAGGCCTGCCCTCCACCTTCGGCTTTCCCATCCGCGTGCATCCGCGCGACCCCGAAACCCTCTGGACCCTGCCCCTGAACGGCGACACCGCAGGCCGCTATCCCCCCGATGCGGCGGCGGCGGTCTGGCGGTCGCGCGATGGCGGGCAAAGCTGGCAGGCCTGCCGCGCGGGCCTGCCGCAGCAGGGCTGCTTCTTCACCGTCCTGCGGCAGGCCATGGCCGGAGATGGCGCCGACCCCGCAGGCGTCTATTTCGGCACCAACTCCGGCTCGATCTTCGCCAGTCTGGATGAGGGCGAGACCTGGGACGAGATCGCCCGCCACCTGCCCACCGTGCTGTGTGTCGAGGTGCTGCACCGCGCCTGATCCCGCGCGACATCGCACATGGAGCGCCTCCCTCCCCCCCCCCGGGGGGGGTGGTTGGGGGGGGGGGGGGCCCCGGATCAGCGGTTGCGCATCATCTCCACCACCCGCCCCCAGCCCCCGGGACTGACCACAAAGGAAAGGGCGAACCCGGCCCCGAACCCCGCCAGATCCGCCACCCATTCCGGCCCGCCCCCGAACAACAGGCCGAACACCAGCTGGATCGCCAGCAGGAACCCGATCAGCGTGAAGGCCCGCGCACGGTTCGCCCCGCGCTGGCCCAGATTGGTCCACAGGATGAAGGTGAAGGCCCCGATCAGCCCGTAAACGGGCGGGTATCCTCCAAAGAGCGGGGCCTCGATCCAGGGAGCGGCCGTGTAGACCAGCGCCCCCGTGACCGTGGCCCCGATCACCACCGCCACAACCGCCCACCAGCGGAACACCTCGCCCACGAACTTCCCCAAGGCGAGCAGGAACACGATCACGAACAGCGCATGGGTAAACCCGCCATGCACCAGCGGATAGGTCAGGAACCGCAGCACGCCATGCAGGGGCCAGACATCGTTCTCCCACATCCAGCGCGCAAGCTCGGGCGAGAAGGCGAACCGCTGCACCGCATCCAGCCGCCAGCCCACACCGGTCGCGCCCCCCGCCAGCCCCGCCGTGCCAAGGCTTACCACCACCTCCATCGCCAGCACCGGCAGCACCAAAAGCCAGACCACCGGCGGCAGCGGGTTCAGGGGCGGGGCATTGCGGTCGTCCATGTGCATCCTCCGGGAGCAGCATCGGCGCGCGGATTGACGCCCCTGCCGCCAAGCGTTACCCCCTCCCCGCAGCCTTTTCCAGATGGAGCCCGCCATGGCCGAACCGGCCCCCGCCCCTGCGGCCTTTCCGACGCGCATCTTCTCGGGCATCCAGCCCTCGGGGGGCCTCACGCTGGGGAACTATCTCGGCGCGCTCAAGCGCTTCGTGGAAAAGCAGGACGAGGGGATCGAGACGATCTACTGCCTGGTGGACATGCATGCCATCACCGTCTGGCAGGACCCGGCCAAACTGCGCCACGCCACGCGCGAGGCGGCGGCGGGCTTCATCGCGGCGGGCATCGACCCCGCGCGCTCGGTCCTCTTCAACCAGAGCCAGGTCAGCGCCCATGCCGAACTGGGCTGGATCTTCAACTGTGTGGCGCGGCTGGGCTGGATGAACCGGATGATACAGTTCAAGGACAAGGCCGGCAAGAACGCCGAGGCCGCATCCTTGGGCCTCTACGCCTACCCAAGCCTGATGGCCGCCGACATCCTTGCCTATCGCGCAACCCATGTGCCCGTGGGCGAGGACCAGAAGCAGCATCTGGAACTGACCCGCGACATCGCGGCCAAGTTCAACAACGACTACGGGGTGGAGTTCTTTCCGCTGACCGAGCCGGTGATCGAAGGGGCTGCGACCCGCGTGATGTCCCTGCGCGACGGCACCAAGAAGATGTCGAAATCCGACCCCTCGGACCAAAGCCGCATCAACCTGACCGATACCGCCGACGAGATCGCCAAGAAGATCCGCAAAGCCAAGACCGACCCCGAACCCCTGCCTGAGACGCTGGAGGGCCTCAAGGACCGGCCAGAGGCGCGCAACCTGGTGAACATCCACGCGGCCCTGGCCGGGATCACCCCCGAGGCGGTGATCGCGCAATTTGCCGGTGCCCCCTTTGGCACCTTCAAGCCCGCGCTGGCCGATCTGGCGGTCGCGAAACTCGCGCCCATCACCACCGAGATGGTGCGGCTGATGCAGGACCCGGCCGAGATCGACCGCATCCTGGGCGAAGGGGCCCGGCGGGCCGAGGCCATCGCGCGGCCGATCCTGGATCAGGTCTATGACATCGTGGGCATGATCCGGTCGCGCAGCACCTGAGGCTTGCGCTGCAAGGGGGGCGCTGCCCCCCGCCTGCGGCTCCCCCCGGGGTATTTCGATCAAGAAGAAGACGCAGGTCAGTCCGCGCTGCGCAGCACCTGCGCGGGGCGGGCGGCCAGTGGGCGCCAGGCGAAGGCCAGGCCCGCGCCAAGTGTGGCCAGGACGCCGCCCAGCACGATGGCGATGGCCGAGACCGGCTCGAACGCATAGCTTGCCCGCATCACAAAGGTCAGCACGGCCCAGCCTGCCAGTGCCCCCGCCGCGATGGCCACGACGCCTGCCGCAGCGCCCGTCAGGGCCGCGCGCAGGGCGAAACTGCCAAGAATTTTGCCGCGCGTGGCCCCCAGCGTCTTCAGCACCGCCGCCTCATAGACCCGCGCGCGCTCGCCCGCCGCCGCCGCCCCGATCAGCACCACAAAGCCCGTGATCAGTGTGGCCCCCGCCGCCCAGGCGGTGGCATTGGCCAGCGTGGTCAGCGCCTCGGTCACGCGATCGATGGCGTCGCGCACGCGGACGGCGGTGATGTTGGGGTAGGCGTTGGCGAGGTCACGCAGGATCGCGGCCTCGGCCTGGGGTTCGGCATAGACGGTGGCGATATGGGTGTGCGGCGCACCGGCGATCGCGCCCGGATTCATCGTCATCACGAAGCCGATCCCGGCAGTGGAGAAATCCACCACGCGAAAGCTGGTGACGGTGGCGGTGATGTCGCGGCCCAGGATGTTGACGGTGACGGTATCGCCCAGCTTCAGCCCGATCTCGGCCCCCTCTTCGGCGGCAAAGCTGACCTGCGGCGCGCCGGTCCAGCCTTCGGGCCACCACGCGCCCGCGGTGACGGAGGTATTGGCGGGCTGGGCGTCGGCATAGGTCACGCCGCGGTCGCCGCGGATCACCCAATGGTCGCCCGCCACCTCGCGCGCGTCGCGGCCGTTGATCTGCGTGATGATGCCGCGCAGCATCGGCGCGCTTTCCACGTTCGACACGGCGGGATCGCCCTGCACGCGGGTCAGGAAGCCCGCGATCTGGTCGGGCTGGATATCGACGAAGAAATAGCTGGGCGCGCGGGCGGGCAGGTCGCGGTCGATGGCCGCGCGCAGGTTGGCGTCGATCTGGCCGACGGCCGCCAGCACCGATAGGCCGAGGCCCAGGGACAGGATCACCGAGGCCGCCTCGTTCCGCGGCCCGCCGATGGCGGCAAGCGCCAGCCGCAACCCCGTGCGCCCCCGCGCCAGGCGGCTGCGCGCGGCGCGGCGCGCGGCCCATCGCAACCCGAGGGCCGCCAGCATCAGCACCCCCAGCGCCCCCAGGATGCCGCCCGCCGACCACAGCGCAAGCATCGCCACGCCCGACAGGATCGCCGCCCCGCCCACCAGCACCGCCACCAGCACCGCCAGCACCACCCAATAGACCGCGCGCGGGCTGCCCTGCCGCCCCTCGCCCCCGCGATACAGCGCCGCCGCCCGCACCCGTTCGCTGCGCGCCAGCGGCCAGAGCGTAAAGATCAGCGCGGTCAGCACACCGTAGAACGCGGCCTCGGCCAGCGGGGCCGGATAGGGCGCAAAGATCACCGGCAGCGGCAGCAGCGCCGTCAGCACCGGGGACAGCAGCAATGGCGCGCCTGCCCCAAGGATCAGCCCCAGTGCCACCCCGATCACCGTGAGCACGCCCACCTGCATGAGGTAGACCGCAAAGATGGTGCTGCCCGTCGCCCCCAACGTCTTGAGCGTGGCGATGGTGGCGATCTTGCCCTCCAGATAGGCGCGCACCGCCGCCGACACGCCCACGCCCCCCACGGCCAGACCCGCAAGGCCCACCAGCACCAGGAACGACCCGATCCGATCGACGAAAAGCTCGATGCCGGGGGCGGCGCTGCGGCTGTCGGTCCAGCGCATTCCGGTGGCGCGGAACTGCGCCTCGGCCTCGGCGCGCAGGCTGGCAAGGTCGGTGCCGGGGCGCAGGATCAGACGGTATTTGGTCTCATAGAGCGAGCCCGCGCCGGTCAGCCCGCTGTCGGCCAGATCGACGGTGCGCACCACCGTGCGCGGCCCCATGCCAAAGCCGCCCGCCGCCGAATCCGGCTCGGTCACAAGGATCGCGGACAGCCGGAATTCCTGCAGGCCCAGCCGGAAGGTATCGCCAGGGGCAAGGCCCATCCGGTCGGCCAGCACCCGGTCCATCAGCGCGCCCGGCGTGCCGTCCCGCCGCGCAAGCGCATCCGCCACGGGCACCGCAGGCTCCAGCATCGCATCACCGATGAGGGGCCAGAGGTCATCGACCGCCTTCACCTGCGTCAGCGCGCGTTCCTCGGCCCCCGCAGGCCCCGCCACGGCCATGGAGCGGAAATCGACCACCTCGGAAACGCGGGCGGAATTCGCGGCCATCCAGGCAAGTTCCGCCTCGCTGGCCCGGCGATAGGTGAATTCCATCTGCGCGTCGCCGCCCAACAGCACCGCGCCCTGCTCGCGCAATCCCGCCTCGATGGCCGCGCGCACCATGCCCACGGCGGCAATCGCCGCCACGCCAAGCGCAAGGCAGGCCAGGAACACTCTAAACCCCCGCACGCCGCCCCGCAATTCGCGCCGGGCGATGCGCCACGCGACCGGCAGGTTCATTCGGCGGCCTCAGGTTGCACCACGTCAGACCGGGCGCGCCGATCCTCTCCCACCACCCGGCCATCCGCCAGCCGCACCACCCGGTCGCAGCGCGCCGCAAGGTCCGGCGCATGGGTCACCAGCACCAGCGTCGCGCCGTGCCTGTCGCGCAGACCAAACAGCAGGTCCATGATCGCCTGCCCGTTCACGCCGTCAAGATTGCCGGTCGGCTCGTCCGCCAGAAGGATCGCCGGGCGCGGGGCCGCCGCTCGGGCCAAGGCCACGCGCTGCTGCTCGCCCCCCGAAAGCTGGCTGGGGTAATGGTCCATCCGCGCGCCCAGTCCCACGGCGCGCAGTTCCGCCTCGGCCCGGTCGAACGCATCCTTCGCCCCGGCCAGTTCCAAAGGCACCGCCACGTTTTCCAGCGCGGTCATCGTGGGGATCAGGTGGAAAGACTGGAACACCACCCCCATATTCGATCTGCGGAACCGTGCAAGGCCATCCTCGTCCATCGCCGTCAGGTCCTGGCCAAGCGCGATCACCGACCCACCCGTGGCGCGTTCCAGACCGCCCATCAGCATCAGGAGCGATGACTTGCCCGATCCCGAAGGCCCCACCAGCCCCAGCGTCTCGCCCGCCTCAACCGCCAGCGTGATGCCGCGCAGGATGTCCACGGGACCCGCGTTGCCCATCAGCGTCAGTTGCGCGCCAGTCAGCGAAAGAACGGGATGTGCCATGATACCTGCCTTTTTCCTTGCCTTTGGGGGATATGGGGCAATGCGCGCCGTCCGCAACTGCACCGCGGCGTTCAGTTTCGCATTCGCGGCATTTTCGGCACCGCTGGCGGCAGAACCGCTGACCCTCGTGGCCCTGGGCGACAGCCTGACGCAAGGCTACGGCCTGCCGCAGGCCGAGGGGTTCGTGCCGCAGTTGCAGGCCTGGCTGACCGCGCAGGGGGCTGACGTGGTGGTGGTCAATGCGGGCGTGTCGGGGGATACCACGGCGGGGGGCAAGGCGCGGCTGGACTGGACGCTGACGCCGGATGTGGACGCGATGATCGTGGCGCTGGGGGGCAATGACCTGTTGCGCGCCATCGACCCCGCCAACAGCCGCGCGAACCTGACCGCGATCATGGAGGGCGCAAAGGCGCGCGGCCTGCCCGTGCTGCTGATCGGCATGTCCGCCCCCGGCAACTACGGCCCCGACTACAAGCGCGATTTCGACGCGATCTATCCCGACCTCGCGCGCGACTACGACGCCCTCCTGGCCGAAAGCTTCTTTGCCCCGCTGCTGGAGGAAGGCACCTATGCCGAAAGCCTGGCCAGCTACATGCAGCCTGACGGCATCCACCCCAATGCCGCCGGCGTCGCCCGGATCGTCGAGGGGTTGGGCCCGCAGGTGCTGGAACTGCTCGCGCGCGCGGCGGGCGGGGCCGGGGCCGGGGGCTGACCCCTTGCCCGGCGCCCCGCCTTGGGTCCAGATGGCGGCGGGGGGCAAGGCATGACGATCGTGGACGAACTGGGGGCCGCACTCGGCCCGGCCCATGTGCTGACCGGGGCCGCCATAGCGGCCTATCGCGGCGACTGGACGGGGAAATACACCGCCGCACCCATGGCCGTGGCCCGCCCGGCCAGCACGGCCGAGGTGGCCGCAACCCTGCGCATCGCCGACCGCCATCGCGCCGCCGTAGTGCCCGCAGGGGGGCGCACCGGCCTTGTGGGCGGCTGCATGACCGACGGGGGGCTGATGCTGTCGCTCGACCGCATGACCGCCATCCGCGCGCTGAAACCGCAATCGCGCGTGGTGGTGGCCGAGGCGGGCGCGATCCTGTCATCCTTGCACGACGCGGCGGACCAGCATGGCCTCTACTTCCCGCTGTGGTTCGGGGCGCGCGGGTCGGCCACCCTCGGCGGCGCCTTGTCCACCAATGCGGGCGGATCGAACGTGCTGCGCTATGGCTCCACCCGCGGGCTGTGCCTGGGGCTGGAGGTGGTGCTGGCGGATGGCCGGGTGCTCGACCTGATGGCCGAACTGCACAAGGACAATTCCGGCTACGACCTGCGCGACCTCTTCATCGGGGCCGAGGGCACGCTGGGGGTCATCACCGCCGCCGCCATGCGCCTTGTCCCCGCCCCCCGCGCCCATGCCACGGCGATGATCGCAGTCCCGTCGCTGCCCGATGCGCTGACCCTGCTGAACCGGCTGCAAGCGGAAACCGGGGGCCGGGTGGAGGCCTTCGAATACATGTCCCCCGCCTATATGGCCCGGCTGGCGCAGCAGCGCCCCGACCTGCGCCGCCCCTTCGCCGCCATCCCGCCCGCGACCATCCTGGCCGAAATCGCCACCACCGCGCCCCATGACGCCACCCCCGATGCGCAGGGCCTAACCCCCCTCACCACCCTGATGGAAACCACCCTCGCCGCGATGCTGGAGAAAGGCACCGTCCTTGACGCCGAAATCGCCCGCTCGGACGCGCAGCGCCGCGCCATGTGGCACCTGCGCGAGATGGCGGCCGAGGTCACCTTTGCCGTCAAACCCTTCATCGACACCGACATCTCCTTGCCCCTCGACGCCGTGGCCGGGTTCCTCGATGCCATGCCCGCGCGCCTTGCGGCCCTCGCGCCGCAAGCCACCGCCATCGCCATCGCCCACCTTGGCGACGGCAACATCCACTACACCGCCTTTCCCCCCGCCCTGACCCCCGCCCTTTACGATGCCGTGGTCGCGGCGGTGGAGGATGAGGTGGCCCTGCGCGGCGGGTCGTTCAGCGCCGAACACGGCGTGGGCCTGTCCAAACGCGCCAGCATGGCCCGCCGCAAGAACCCCGTGGCGCTGGCCGTCATGCGCAGCGTCAAGGCCGCGCTTGACCCCCAGGGGCGCATGAACCCCGGCAAGGTCCTGCCCTGACCCGGCAAAAGTGTTCAGCCCGGCCCCCGCCTGCGCTATCCTGCCACGGCCCCCCCGCGAAAGGACCAGCATGAGCCGCGAAGACCAGCCCCCCCAGGGCAGCCCCACCATCCGCGCCATCGCCATGCCCGCCGACACCAACCCCTCGGGCGACATCTTCGGCGGCTGGCTGATGAGCCAGATGGACCTTGCCGCGGGCAGCGTCGCGGCCCTTACCTGCGGCGGGCGCAGCGCCACCGTGGCGGTGGACGCGATGATCTTTCACCGCCCCGTCAAGGTCGGCGACGAGGTGTCGATCTACGCAAGCCTCTTGCGCGAGGGGCGCACCTCGATGACGATCCACGTGGGCACCTGGCGCCGCCCCCGCGCCTCGCCCACCAGCGAAAAGGTGACAGAGGCGAACTTCACCTTCGTCGCCCTGGATGACGCGGGGCGCCCCAAACCCGTGCGCCCCGCCTGACGCCGCGAAAACGCGACCGCCTGGGCCGCGGGGTTGACTTCGCCGCGCCTGCGCGCTGTATGCCGGGGCCTGCCAGCCCCGGAGAGCCGCCCATGCACCCCTACCGCAGCCATACCTGCAACGACCTGCGCACCGCCCATGTGGGGGCCGAGGTGCGGCTGTCCGGATGGGTGCACCGCGTGCGCGACCACGGCGGGGTCCTCTTCATCGACCTGCGCGACCATTACGGGATGACGCAGGTGCTGGCCGACAGCGACAGTCCGGCCTTTGCCGCGCTGGACAAGGTGCGCGCGGAATGGGTGATCCGGGTGGACGGCCGCGTCAAGGCGCGCGATGCCTCGCTTGTGAATCACAAGATCGCCACGGGCGAGATCGAGGTCTATGTAACGGGCGTCACCGTCCTTGGTGCCGCGGATGAGCTGCCGATGCCGGTGTTCGGCGATGTGGACTATCCCGAGGAAACCCGGCTGACCTACCGCTTCCTCGACCTGCGCCGCGAAAAGCTGCATGCCAACATGATGCTGCGTTCGAACGTGGTGCGGTCGATCCGCAACCGCATGTGGGATCAGGGGTTCACCGAATTCCAGACGCCGATCATCACCGCCTCGTCCCCCGAGGGCGCGCGCGACTTCCTCGTGCCCTCGCGCCTGCATCCGGGCAAGTTCTATGCCCTGCCGCAGGCACCGCAGCAGTTCAAGCAGCTGATCATGGTGGCGGGCTTCGACCGCTATTTCCAGATCGCGCCGTGCTTTCGCGACGAAGACCCCCGCGCCGACCGCTCGCCCACCGACTTCTACCAACTCGACATGGAAATGAGCTTTGTCGAACAAGAGGACGTGTTCGCCGCCGTGCAGCCGGTCATCCAGGGGCTGTTCGAGGAATTCGGGGCGGGCAAGACCGTCCACGCCGATTGGCCGCGCATCGCCTACAAGGACGCGCTGAAATGGTATGGCAGCGACAAGCCCGACCTGCGCAACCCGATCCGGATGCAGGACGTGAGCGAGCATTTCCGCGGCTCGGGCTTTGCCATCTTCGCCAAACTGCTGGAGCAGGAGGGCAACGAGGTCCGTGCCATCCCCGCGCCGACGGGCGGCAGCCGCAAGTTCTGCGACCGCATGAACGCCTTTGCGCAAGCGCAGGGCCTGCCGGGGATGGGGTATATCTTCTGGCGAAAGGCCGAGGACGGGTCGGGCACCGAGGCCGCAGGCCCCCTGGCCAAGAACATCGGCCCCGAGCGCACCGAGGCCATCCGCCAGCAACTGAACCTTGGCGAGGGCGACGCCGCCTTCTTCCTCGGCGGCCGCCCGGACACCTTCGAGGCCGTCGCCGGACGCGCGCGCAGCGAGATCGGGCGGGAGCTGGGGCTGGCCGAAACCGACAGCTTCCGCTTTGCCTGGATCGTCGATTTCCCGATGTATGAACGCACGGACGAGGGCAAGATCGACTTCAGCCACAACCCCTTCTCCATGCCGCAGGGCGGGCTTGAGGCGCTGAACGGCGATCCGCTGGCGGTGCTCGGCTATCAGTATGACCTTGCCTGCAACGGCTATGAACTGATTTCCGGGGCCATCCGCAACCACAAGCCCGAGATCATGTATCGGGCCTTCGAACTCGCAGGCTACCCGGCCTCCGAGGTGGACAAGCGGTTCGGCGGCATGGTCAAGGCCTTCCGCTATGGCGCGCCCCCCCACGGCGGCTGTGCGGCGGGCATCGACCGCATCGTGATGCTGCTGGCCGATGAACCGAACATCCGCGAGGTCATCATGTTCCCGATGAACCAGCGCGCAGAGGACATGCTGATGGGCGCCCCGTCAGAGCCCACCAACGCCCAACTGCGCGACCTGTCGCTGCGCGTGGTGCCCAAGGACGCCTAAGGACGCCGGAGGACGGGCTGCGCGCGGTCCGCGTCTGCACCCGCCCTCATGCCATGCCCTTCGACGCCGCGCACCTGCGGGCGCGCCGCCACACGGCGTCGCCCGCCCCGGGGCAGGCTCAGGTGTTAACGAATGGTGACTCTGCTGGGGTCAAGCCATTGATTTCAATAGGGCGGCAGCATGTCCCACCGTGGGACACCCCGCACCGCGCCGCCTCAGCCCGAAAACAGGAAATGCAGCACGTCCCCGTCCTTGACCTTATAGGTCTTGCCCTCGACGCGGAACTTGCCCGCCTCCTTGGCCCCCGCCTCGCCGTTCCCGGCGATGTAGTCGTCATAGGCGATGGTCTCTGACCGGATGAAGCCCTTTTCGAAATCGCCGTGGATCACCCCCGCCGCCTGCGGCGCCAAGGTGCCCTTCGGGATCGTCCAGGCCCGCGCCTCTTTCGGGCCCACGGTGAAATAGGTCTGAAGGTCCAGCAGCGCATAGCCCGCCCGGATCAGCCGGTCGAGCCCCGCCTCCTCCAGCCCCATCTCGCCCAGAAACTCGCGCGCCTCCTCGGGCGGCAGTTGTGCCAGCTCTTCCTCGATGCGGGCCGAGATCACCACCATCCCCGCCCCCTGCGCCGCCGCCACGGCGGCCACCCGCGCGGTCTGGGCACTGCCCGTGGCCGCCGAAGCCTCCTCGACATTGCAGACATAAAGGACGGGCTTTGCCGTCAAAAGCTGCAACAGCCGCCAGGTGCGCCGGTCCTCCTCGGCCACCGCCACGCTGCGCGCGGGCCGCCCGTCGGCCAGTGCCGCCTGCGCCATCGCCAGCAGCCGATCCTGATCGGCGGCCTCCTTGTCGGCCCCCTTCAGCTTGCGCGCAAGGTTCGCGCGCCGCCGCTCGACCGACTCCAGATCGGCCAGCATCAACTCGGTCTCGATCGTCTCGGCATCGGCCACGGGGTCGATGCGCCCCTCGACATGGGTGATGTCGCCATCCTCGAAACAGCGCAGCACATGGGCGATGGCGTCGCATTCGCGGATGTTGGCGAGGAACTGGTTGCCCAACCCCTCACCCTTTGACGCGCCCCGCACCAGCCCCGCGATGTCCACGAAGGTCAGCCGCGTGGGGATGATCTGCTTGGACCCAGCAATCGCCGCCAGTTTTTCCAGCCGCGCATCAGGCACCGCCACGTCGCCCACGTTCGGCTCGATGGTGCAGAAGGGAAAATTGGCCGCCTGCGCCGCCGCGGTGCGGGTCAGGGCGTTGAACAGGGTCGATTTGCCCACATTGGGCAGACCCACGATTCCCATCTTGAAGCCCATGACCACCCCCGGCATCTGTCCCGCGCCCCGCTCATAGGGGCAGCCGTGCGCCGGTTCAAGCGGCGGGGTTCATGCAGCGCCGCTGATGCCGCCCCGTGTTCCCTCTGCCCGCCGTTTGCCCTAGGGTGCCCCGCGTTCACGCCGGAGCCTGCCCCATGCCCCCCATCGACCTGAAAACCGCGCCCGACCCCCTTCTGGCCGAGGTGCTGGCCCTGAATGCCGAGGTGGAGGCGATGACCTCGGCCATGGACCTGCCGCGCCTGCGCCAGCTGCTGCGCTGGTCGGCTTTTGCGCCGGGGTTCGTGGACGCACAGGGCCACCTTGCCGCCTTCCTGATCGGCTTCGGGCCAGGGTCGCGCTATGACAGCCCGAACTACCGCTGGTTCGCGGACCGATTGGACCCATTCGCCTATATCGACCGGGTGGTGGTGGCCGCCCCGGCGCGCGGGCGGGGCCACGCCCGCGCCCTCTATTCCGCCTTTGCCGCACATGCGTCCGAGCGGGGTCTTGGCCCGCTGGTGTGCGAGGTGAACCTGACCCCCCCGAACCCCGGGTCCGACGCGTTTCACGCAGCCCTCGGATTTACCGAGGCGGGGCGCGCCGAATTGGGGCGGGACAAGTCGGTTCGCTATCTGATGCGTGCGCCGGATTGACATTTCCCGCGCCCCGTCGCACCCCCATCCCCGACCTGAGGGAGGCCCGCATGACCCGTATCGACGACACCTTCGCCCGGCTGCGCGGACAGCGGAAAAAGGCGTTCGTCGCCTACATCATGGCGGGCGACCCCGACCTTGCGACCTCGCTTGCGGTGATGCGCGGCCTTCCGGCGGCCGGGGTGGACATCATCGAGCTGGGCATGCCCTTCACCGATCCCATGGCCGACGGCCCCACGATCCAGCTCGCGGGCCAGCGCGCGCTGGAGGGCGGGCAGACTTTGGAGCGGACGCTGCAGATGGTGCGCGAGTTTCGCGCGGGCGACGCGACCACGCCCATCGTCCTGATGGGGTATTACAACCCGATCTATGCGCGGGGCGTGGACCGGTTCCTGTCCGACGCGACGGCGGCGGGCATCGACGGGCTGATCGTGGTGGACCTGCCGCCCGAGGAGGACAGCGAATTGTGCCTGCCCGCGCAGGCGGCGGGGATGAACTTCATCCGGCTGGCCACACCCACCACCGACGACCACCGCCTGCCCACGGTGCTGAAGAACACGTCAGGCTTTGTGTATTACGTCTCGATCACCGGCATCACCGGGGCGGCGGCGGCGCAGGCAACCGATGTCGGCCCCGAGGTGGCGCGGATCAAGGCGCAGACCGACCTGCCGGTGATCGTGGGCTTCGGCATCACCACACCCGAGGCCGCGCGCGCCATCGCGGGCATCGCGGACGGCTGTGTGGTGGGATCGGCCATCGTGCAAGAGATCGGCGCAGGCCGCCCGGTGGACGAGGTGCTGGCCCGGGTGGCGGCGCTGGCGGCAGGCGCCCACTCGGCCTAGTTGCCGAAGGCTGCGGCCTCTTCTTCGGGCGACAGCGCGGGGCCTGCACCGATCTGGTCCAGAAACCCGTCCACCAGTTCCACGGCGGCATCCGCGGCGGGCACATAGACCCCGGCCGCACCCGTCGTCAGGGCAAGCACCGCTGACCAGCCGGTTTCCTCCTTGCAGACCACCGCGCGTTCGGTGCGGCCATCGGCGGAGGTCACCGCGATCAGACGGCAGGGGCCGATGTCGGTCTGATAGCTGCCCAGAACACGCGCCACGCCACCGGCAAAGGTCGTCTCCCCACCCGTCTGCATGCCGGCCAGCGCCGCGGCCGCGATTTCAGCCGGCTGGCCCGCCACCTGCGCCGGATCACGTGCGCCCAGAAATCCGCCCACCCCAAGCGCCAGCACCAGCGAGGCCGCCAGCGCCATCGGCGCCAGAACCGCCCTGCGGCGCAGGGCGAAGGGCACCACCTTCGGGGCCGCCTCGTCGGGCGCGCCAAGGATCGACTGTATCAGGCGATCCGGCACCGGCCCCGCATCATAGGCGTCGCGCATCAGCGACCGGGTGGTCACGAACACCTCGAACCGCCGCGCCAGCGCGGGGTCGGCGGCCACGCGGGCCAACAGGGGACCGGCATCGCCCGGAGCAAGTTCGCCATCGGCAAGGGCCATCAACATCGCATCGCCTTCTTCGTCAGAGTGGATCGGGGTCTGGGGGTGATCGGTCATGGTCACGTTCCCTTTCGGATGGGTTGGGACGGGGCATCGCGCAGCGCCTCGGCCAGTGCCAGCCGGGCGCGGCTGAGGCGGCTCATCACCGTGCCCTCGGGGATGCCGAGCGCCGCCGCCGCCTCGCGGTAGCGCAGGCCCTCGACACAGACCAGCATCATCACCACGCGCTGATCCTCGGGCAGGCCGTCGATGACGCGGCGCACCTGCGCCAGATGCAGGCGGTTCAGGGCCACGTCGCGGCCATCCTCGCCGGGCAGGTCGAACCCGCCCTCGTCTGCGTCGATCGAGATGGCATCGCGGCGGGCGCGGGTCTGGTCGATCCATGCATTCCGCATGATCCGGAACAGCCAGCTGTCCAGCCGGGTCCCCGGCGCGAACCCAGACAGGTTGCGCAGCGCCTTTTCGCAGGTCACCTGCACAAGATCGTCGGCCGTATCCTGCGCCCGGGTCAGGCTGCGGGCAAATGCTCGCAGCCGGGGTAACATCCGGATCATCTCGGTCCTGATCGCCTGGGTCACCATCGCCGTCCTTTGCATCACGGGCATGACCGGCACAACGGCTCATGGCCGATCCTATTCCCGATGTCATGCCATATGGGCGACGTTTCTGCGCGGCCGCGTGGACAGCGCTGCCGCGCAACCACGCATGGCGGCATTTGTCTTGCAGCAGGCGGTAATGGGAATAAGCATGCCGCGCGGGCCGTTGTTCGCACGACGCGGGCATCCGGCCCGGTCACGGTCGGGTTCACGACAACGCGGGAGGGTCGCGCATCATGGCCGACGGCACAGACGAGACGCCACCCGACGCCCGCCGCCGCGCGCTGTTGCGCCGCATCGGGTTCGCCGGGTCCGCGGCCTGGCTTGCGCCGGGACTGTCGATGCTGGGCGTGGCGCGTGCGGATGACGATGACGATGGTGGCGACGATGACGGCGGAGGCCCTGCCGGACGTGACGGCGGCTATGCCGACCCGTCGCCTAGCGCGCCCCGTGCGACGCCGCGCAGCCGCGCCCCCGCACCGCAGCGCCAGCCCGCCAGGGTGCCGCGCCCCATTGCCCCGCCACCCGAGATCGTGGTGCTGGTGCCCTTCGTCGCCCCTGCGGACACTGCGGGCATCGTGACCGCCGCGGGATACCGCGTGATCCAGTCCGCTCCGGCCTTTGTCTCGGGCGATCTGCTCTTGCGCCTGGGCCTGCCGCCCGGCCGCAGCCCGACGCAGGCGCGCGACGAGATCGGCACGCTGCTGCCGGGGTCTTTCGTGGACGAGAACCACGCCTATCGCCCCGACAGTTTCGCCTGCGGGCCCGAAGGCTGCGCTGCCCATGCGATGGTGGGATGGCAGGGCTGGCCTTCGGCCATGTCTCCCCGGATCGGCATGATCGACACCGGCATCAACACCGACCATTCGGCGCTGTCCGGGCAGCGGCTGACCACCTATCAGATCGACCTGCCCGACCGCGACGCCTCCGGCCGCCAGCACGGCACGGCCGTCGCCGCGATGCTGGTCGGGCGCACCGACGGGCGGGTGCCCGGCCTGTTGCCGCTGGCCGAGTTGATCGCGGTGGAGGCATTCCACAACCGTGGTGGCACCGACATCGCCGATGCCTTCAGCCTTGTGCGGGCGATGGAGGTGCTGATCGGCGAGCGGGTGCAGGTCATCAACCTGTCCTTCTCCGGCCCCGAGAATGCCGTGCTTCGGCGGCTGGTGGAGACGGCGGCCATGGCGGGCATCGGGATGGTGGCGGCGACGGGGAACGGCGGGCCGGGCGCCCCGCCCGCCTATCCCGCCGCCTGGCCCGAGGTGGTGGCCGTGACGGCGGTGGATACGAACGGCCGCGCCTACCGGCAGGCCAACCGCGGGCCCTATGTGGCGCTTGCCGCGCCGGGGGTGAACCTGTGGACCGCTGCCTCGATCTCGGGCGGGCGGGCGCGGTCGGGCACCTCCTATGCCGCGCCATTCGTCACCGCCGCCCTGGCCGTCGAACGGCTGCGGATGCCGTCGGTGCCGATCGCCGAGGTGGTGGCTCGCCTGATCGGCTGCGCGCGCGACCTTGGCGAGGCGGGGTTCGATGAGACCTTCGGCCATGGCCTGCTGACCTCGCCCGCGCTCTGCACGTCTCAGGGAGAGCCCTATCTGACCAGCGGGGAATGATCGCGGGCCAGCCTACGGGCCTTGTGCCGCCCAGAGCGCGGAGGGGCCGTCGCGCATCGCGTCCATGACGCGGCGCAGGTCGGTCAGCACCGGCAGCACCTCCGCCAGCCGTTCGACGGGAAACCGCGCCGCAATGTCGTCCAGATCGCCGTCCAGCGCCGCGATCGCCCGGTTGCGGAACGCGCGGCCCGCTTCGGTGATCCAGACGCATTTCGACCGTCCGTCCCCGGGGTTCGGCGCCAAGCGGATCAGGCCGTGCCGGTCCAGCACTTACAGTGTATGCGTCATCGTCGTCTTGGGCACCTGAAAGGCGCGCGCCAGACCCAGCGGCGTGCGCTCGTCGCGCACCCGGATCAGATGGTTCAGCACCGAAAACTGGCTGACCATGAACCCGTGGGGCAGCCGCGCCTCGAACATGGCGCGGCTGAGTTGCTCCAGAATCCCGATCTCGTTGAACAGCACGAACAGGGTTTCCGGTGGTCTCGGGTCAGGCATTCCGCATCCGCGTCTCCAGCGGCCAGCGCGGGGTGCGCGGCGTGGGAGGACCATAGCCCAGCCGGCCCAGCATTTGAACCGTCTCGCCGGGGGCGGCCAGCAGGGCATGGGCGCGGGCATAGGGGCCCGTCATCTCGGGGAATTCCTGCAGGGTCTGGCTGACCGGGTGCAGGGCCAGACCGCGCGCGGTGGTGGTCAGGTTCAGCCGCAGCCAGCGCCGCCTCGCCGCGATCTGGTCGGCACGGGTATTTCCGGGCGTCGTGACCACGGTATGGGCGAGGTTCCGCGCGGGATCTCGGAAGATACGGATGCCGTCATCCCCACCAGTTTCGCGGCCCGGGGCTGCCGGTTGTGCGGGTTGGGCGCAAGGATCGCCCAGGACAGCGCCCGCATCCGAGGTTCGGCATACCCCCCGCCGCATCCGAGGGGGCCAGCGCGGATCGGGGTGTCCGGGTCAGCGCAAAGGCGGTGGCGCCCCGGTTGCGGCAAACACGGTGCCGCCCCCGACATGGCGATGAAACGGCGTCGGGACAGGGGCATGGAAAGCTCCTTTTGGTGCGGTACCGTATCATATAGTTCGATAGTGCACTAGATACGCTCCGCTTCGCCGCATCCGCCCAACCTGTTCCCCGTTGCGTGACGGCGCACCGATTGGTAACCCGATATGACCACTCAAGGGGGTCTGCCCATGCCCGTCGTCACCTGCATCGAAGACCTGCGCCGCCTGCACAAGGCGCGCGCGCCCCGGATGTTCTATGACTACGCCGAATCCGGCAGCTACACCGAACAGACCTTCCGCGAGAACACCTCCGATTTCGCGCAACTACGCCTGCGCCAGAAGGTGGCGGTGGACATGACCGGACGCACCACCGACACCACGATGATCGGTCGCAATGTGGCGATGCCGGTGGCCCTGGCCCCGGTGGGCATGACCGGCATGCAGCATGCCGACGGCGAGATCCTGGCGGCGAAGGCGGCCGAGGCCTTTGGCGTGCCCTTCACGCTCTCCACCATGTCGGTCTGCTCGATCGAGGATGTGGCGGCGAATACCAGCGCACCCTTCTGGTTCCAGCTCTATGTCATGCGGGACGAGGAATTCGTGGACCGCCTGATCGAGCGCGCGCGGGTGGCGGGATGCGAGGCGCTGGTGCTGACGCTGGACCTTCAGATTCTGGGCCAGCGGCACAAGGACCTCAAGAACGGCCTGTCAGCCCCGCCGAAACTGACGCTGCCGGTGCTGATGGACCTGGCCATGCGCTGGCGCTGGGGCCTTGGGATGCTGGGCACCAGGCGGCGGTTCTTTGGCAACATCGTGGGCCATGTGAAGGACGTGGGCGACCCCGCCAGCCTGATGGCCTGGACGAACGAACAGTTCGACCCGCAACTCGACTGGGACAAGATCGCCCGCATCCGCGACAGATGGGGCGGCAAGCTGATCCTCAAGGGCATCCTCGACGAGGATGACGCGCGCCGTGCTGCGGATTTCGGGGCCGATGCGATCATCGTGTCGAATCATGGCGGGCGGCAGCTGGATGGGGCGCTGTCCTCCATCCGCATGCTGCCACGCATCGTGCGCGCGGTGGAGGACCAGGTGGAGGTGCATATGGACAGCGGCATCCGCTCAGGCCAGGATGTGCTGAAAGCGATCGCGATGGGGGCGAAATCCACCTACATCGGGCGTGCATATATCTATGGCCTTGGCGCGATGGGTCAGGAAGGCGTGGCCAAGGCGCTGGAGGTGATCCGCAAGGAGCTGGACATCTCCATGGCGCTGTGCGGCGAGCGGCATGTCACCGACATCGGGCGGCACAACCTGATGATCCCCAAAGATTTTGAAGGGGACTGGGTGGAAGGATGAACTCAGGCCTTGGCCTGCGGCATCGAGGCCGGGGGTTTCACACCCCCGGTCCCCCGTGGGATATTTGGGGACGGAAGAAACAGGGGTGGTGACTCGCGCCGCTCCCAGCAGCGTCAGATCGACAGGCAGATGTATTTCATCTCCAGGTAATCCTCGATGCCGTGGCGCGAGCCCTCGCGGCCCAGACCCGACTGCTTGACCCCGCCAAAGGGAGCGACCTCGGTCGAGATGATGCCGGTGTTCACGCCGACGATTCCGTATTCCAGCGACTCTTGCACCCGCGTCACGCGGCCGATGTCGCGGGCGTAGAAATAGGCGGCGAGGCCGAAGATGGTGTCGTTGGCGTGGTGGATCGCCTGCTCTTCGGTATCAAACCTGAACAGGGGGGCGACGGGGCCGAAGGTTTCCTCTTGCGCGACGGCCATCTCCTGCGTCACGCCGGTGATGATCGTGGGCTCGAAGAACGAGCCCCCCAGCGCGTGCCGCTTGCCACCCACGATGACCCGGCCACCCTTGGCGGTGGCATCCGCGATATGCTCCTCGACCTTTTCCACGGCGTCCATATTCACGAGGGGTCCGAACTGCACGTCCTCGGTCAACCCGTCGCCCACACGGGTTTTCGCCAGCGCCTCGGCCAGTTTCTCGGCAAAGGCGTCATAGACGCCGGCCTGCACATAGATGCGGTTGGCGCAGACGCAGGTCTGGCCGTTGTTACGGAACTTCGACGCCATCGCGCCCAGCACGGCGGCATCCAGATCGGCATCATCGAACACGATGAAGGGCGCGTTGCCCCCGAGCTCCATCGAGCATTTCAACACCTGGTCGGCGGCCTGGCGCAACAGGATCCGCCCCACCTCGGTCGAGCCGGTGAAGGTGAGTTTCCGCACCGCCGGGTTCTCGCAGAATTCCTTGCCGATGTCCGACGACCGCTTCGACGTGATCACGCTGAAGATGCCTGCCGGCAGCCCCGCGCGTTCCGCCAGCACCGCCAGCGCCAGCGCGGACAGCGGGGTTTCCGCCGCCGGACGGCCCACGAACCCGCAGCCCGCCGCCAGCGCGGGCCCGCATTTGCGCGTGATCATCGCGTTCGGGAAATTCCACGGCGTGATCGAGCCGACCACCCCGATCGGCTGTTTCAGCACCGTGATGCGCTTGTCGCGCATGTGGCCGGGGATGGTTTCGCCATAGATGCGCTTGGCCTCTTCGGCGAACCATTCGATGAAGCTGGCGCCATAGGCGACCTCGCCCCTGGCCTCGGCCAGGGGCTTGCCCATCTCGGCGGTCAGGATTTTCCCCAGGTCCTCCTGGTTCGCCATCATCAGGTTGAACCAGGCGCGCAGGATGTTGGCGCGTTCCTTAGCGGGGCGGGCGGCCCAATCCTTCATCGCCTCGGCCGCCGCCGCGATGGCGCGCGCGGTTTCCGCGCGGCCCAGGTTCGGCACCTGCGCGATGATGTCGCCCCGCGCGGGGTTCACCACCGCGAAGGTCGCGCCGTCGTCAGCCGCTATCCATTCGCCCGCCACATAGGCGCGCGTCGCCAGCAACGACGGGTCCTGCAACATCCCCGCCAGATCGGTCACGGAATCGAGCATCGCAGAGCCTCCTTGTTCGGGTCACCGCAGTCCTGCATCCTTGGCCCGCAAATGTCCAGTTGGAGCGCCGATGCAATTTCGATCCGAGGCCGACCGTGCCTATGCCAACGGGGCCTTCATTCCGGGCTCCGACGCCTATCCCGCCCGCTGGACGGCCGAGGCCGCCGCCTTCCGGGCGTCCCTAGGGCCGCGTGCCCGACTCGATCTGCCCTATGGCGCTGGGGCAAGGCATCGGTTCGACCTGTTCCTGCCTGAGGGGCAGGCGCGGGGGCTGATGGTCTTTGTCCATGGCGGCTACTGGATGGCGACGGGGCGCGAGGTCTGGTCGCATCTGGCCGCGGGCGCGGTGGCGCGGGGCTGGGCCTGCGCGATGCCCTCCTACACGCTGGCCCCCGAGGCGCGCATCGGCGCGATGACGCAAGAGGTTGCGGCGGCGGTGCAGGCGGCGGCGGGTCTCGTGGCGGGGCCGGTGGTGGTGACGGGCCATTCGGCGGGCGGGCACCTGTCGGCCCGCATGGGATGCGCCGATCTCGACCTGACCCGCGTGGTGCGGGTGGTGCCGATCTCGCCCCTGTCCGAGCTTGCCCCCCTGATGGCGACCGAGATGAACGACAAGCTGCGCCTTGACGAAGGCGAAGCGGCGGCGGAAAGCCCCGCCCGCCTGACGCCGCGGCAGGGCGTCCATGCCCATGTCTGGGTCGGCGGGCAGGAACGCCCCGCCTTCCTGTGGCAGGCGCGCCTGTTGTCCGAGGCGTGGCGCTGCCCCTGGTCGGTCGATCCCGGCCGCCACCATTTCGATGTGATCGAGGCTTTGACCGACCCGGACAGCGTGCTGATCGCGGCCTGTCTTGACGCCATTCGCCCCCCCGCCTGAAGGTCTTTGCAAAGAAGATCAGGGCGAACCCGCCCATGGTTCTCTTCTTTGCGAAAATACCCCCGGGGGGTCAGGGGGGCAGGCGCCCCCCTTGCGCCAGCGGTCAAAAGCGCTGCGGCCTGCAAGGCACAAGTGCCGCCCCCGGATCGCGCCCCGCGATCAGGTCGGATACGGCCTGCGCCGTCACCGGGGCCAGCGTCAGCCCGATGTGGCCGTGCCCGAAGGCCAGCACCACATCCCCGCCCCCCCGCGACGCGCCGATCACCGGCAGGCTGTCGGGGATCGAGGGGCGCAGCCCCATCCAGGACCGGTCGGGCGGGCCGAGGCCGGGAAACACCGCGCGCACCCCCTCTTGCAGCCGCGCAAGGCGATGCGGCGAGGGGGCCGCGTCGATGCCGCCCATCTCCACCGTCCCCGCCGCCCGCAGCCGCCCCGCCATCGGGCAAAGGTAGAACCCGCGCGCCACCGGGCAGGCGGGGCGGCCCAGCCGGGGGGCGGGCATGTCCCATTCGAGGTGATAGCCGCGCTCGGTCTCCAGCGGCACCCGGTCGCCCGCCATCCGCGCCAGCGCGCGCGACCTCGCCCCCGCCGCGATCACCACGCGGCGGGCGGCGTGCCGGAACCCGGGGCCCGTCAGCACCACCCCAGCCGGGTCCCGCTCCAGATGATCGACGCGCGCCGTCACCATCTCGACCCCTGCCCCGGCGCAGGCCGCGGCCAGCCGCGCCATCATCCGCCCCGGATCGGTGATCGACATCGCGCCGGGAAAGAACGCGGCCCCACCCGGCATCGGCGGCAAACCCGGTTCCAGCACCGCCAGCGCGGCAGGGGTCAGCCGTTCGACCGCCACCCCCAGGGCGCGGCGCGCGGCAAGGCCAGGTTCGGCCGCGCGCCCCTCAGCCTCCGTGGCGTAGAGATACAGGCAGCCTGCGTCGCGCAGCAGATCCGCACCACCCACGGCCCCGGCCAGTTCGCTCCAGCGCGGCCCTGCATCCGCCAAAAGGCCCGCAAGCGCCCGCATGCCCCGCGCCGCAGGCCCCGGCAGCGAAGCGCGCGCGAACCGCGCCAGCCACGGGATCAACGTGAGCAGGCTCGGCCCATGCAGCGCCAGCGGAGAGTTCCGGTCGAACAGCAGGCGCGGCAGGTCGCGCAGCACCTCCGGCGTGCCCACGGGCATCACGGCATAGTCGGCGATGGTGCCCGCATTGCCGTGGCTGGACCCGGACCCCGGTGGAGCAGGATCAATCAGCGCAACCTCCCGCCCCTCCTCCGCCAGCCTCAGGGCGATGGTAAGCCCGATCACGCCAGCGCCGACCACCGCCACCTCGGTGTCGGCGCGGCCAGGCGCAACGGCAGGCTGCGGGTTCACCGCCAGGGCCCGGCGCCTCCCCTCCCCCTCGTGGGGAGGGGAGGGGGGTGGGGGGCCGCGGGGCCGGACAGCCGCAGGGCCGCCGTCACAGGCAGGCCTGAAACAGCGCCCGCGTGTTCTCGGCCGTCATTTCCCTGGGGTTGCCCCCCGCCGTGGGGTCTTGCAGCGCCATCGCCGTCAAACGGTCCAGGTCACCCTCCTGCACCCCCAGTGCCGTCAACCCCGCGGGAATGGCGAACATCGCGCGCAGTTCACTGACCCGATCGCGGAACCCGTCGAACCCGCCCTTGATCCCCAGATAATCCGCGGCCCGGCACAGCCGCGCCTCCACCACCTCGCGGTTGAAATCCAGCACCATCGGCATCACCACCGCATTCGTGGTTCCGTGGTGCGTGTTGTAAAGCGCGCCCACCGGGTGCGAGAGCGCATGGATCGCCCCCAGCCCCTTCTGGAACGCCACCGCCCCCATGGCGGCGGCGGCCATCATCTGCCCCCGCGCCTCCAGGTCATCGGGCGTGGCATAGGCGCGCGGCAGGTAGTCGTTGACCAGCCGCAAGCCTTCCAAAGCGATCCCCTGGCTCATCGGGTGGAAATAGCTGCTGCTGTAGGCCTCGAGGCAATGGGCAAAGGCATCCATGCCGGTGCCCGCGGTGATGAACCTCGGCATTCCAACGGTCAGTTCGGGGTCGCAGATCGTGACCACCGGCATGAGTTTCGGATGAAAGATCACCTTCTTCGTATGCGTGGCCGAATTGGTCAGCACACCCGCGCGCCCGACTTCGGACCCGGTTCCCGCCGTCGTCGGCACCGCGACCAGCGGCGCGATGGTGGCGGGGTTGGCGCGTGTCCACCAGTCGCCCACATCCTCCAGATCCCACACGGGCACCGGCTGATCCACCATCAGCGCGATCATCTTGCCCAGATCCAGCGCCGAGCCGCCGCCAAAGGCCACCACCCCGTCATGCCCGCCCGCGCGATAAACCTCCAGCCCCTCGGCCAGGTTCAGGTCGGTCGGGTTGGCATCCACGCCCGAGAACATCGCACGGCCAAGGCCGCCCGCCTCCAGCACCTCCAGCGCGCCGGCGGTGATGGGCAGCGATGCCAACCCCCGGTCGGTCACCATCAAGGGCCGCAGGATGCCGGATGCCCGGCAATGCTCGGCAAGCTCCGCAATCCGGCCCGCGCCGAATTTCACCGCCGTGGGATAGGACCAGTTGGCCTTCAGCTTCATGTCGTCACCTTCTTCAGATGGTAGGATTTTGGCCGCGTCACCGACAGGTATCCGAGCGCCGACAGCGAGGTGCCGCGCCCGGTGTCCTTCACCCCCGTCCAGGTCAGCGCGGGGTCGAGGTAGTCGCAGCGGTTCATGAACACGGTGCCGGTTTCCACCTGCGCCCCGATGTCCGCCGCCCGCTCGGCGTCCTGCGTCCAGATGCTTGCAGTCAGGCCGTAGGGGCTGTCGTTCATCAGCGCCACCGCCTCGGCCTCGGTCGCATAGGGCATGATGCCGACCACCGGACCGAAGGATTCCTCGCGCATCACACGCATGGAATGATCCACGTTCACCAGGATCTGCGGCGCGAGATAGGCCCCGCCGTCATCGGCAAAGCGCGCGGGGTCAAGCAGGGGCCTTGCCCCCGCCGCAATCGCCTCGGCGGTCTGCGCACGCACCGTGGCCGCGAACCGCCTGTGCGCCATGGGGCCAAGGGTGGTGGCGGCATCGAAGGGATTGCCCAGCTTCAACTGCCCCACCCAGGCCACCGATTTCTCGACAAAGGCATCGAACAGGTTTTCGTGGACATAGATCCGCTCGATCCCGCAGCAGCACTGGCCGGCGTTGTAGAACGCGCCGTCCATCAGGCCGTCCACCGCCGCCTCGAGGTCGGCATCGGGCAGCACCAGCCCTGGGTCCTTGCCCCCCAGTTCCAGCCCCAGCGCGGTGAACGTCCCCGCCGCCGCCCGCTCGATGGCCGCCCCACCGGCCACCGATCCGGTGAAGTTGACAAACCCGAAGGACCGCGCGGCGATCAGCCCCTCGGTCGTCGCATGGTCGAGCACCACGTTCTGGAACACCTCCCCGGGCACGCCCCCCGCGTGCAGCGCCTCGGCCAGCCGCTCGCCCACCAGCAGGGTCTGGCTCGCGTGTTTGAGCATCACCGCATTGCCCGCGATCAGTGCGGGCACGATGGTGTTGATGGCCGTGAGGTAGGGGTAGTTCCAGGGCGCCACCACGAACACCACGCCCACGGGTTCACGCAGGATGCGCCGCTCGAACCGGTCGGAGGCCTCGGCCACCATGGGGGCGAGGGCCGCGGCGGCAATCTCGGCCATGTAGTCGGTGCGCTGGTTCACGCCCCCGAATTCGCCGCCGTAGCGGGTGGGGCGGCCCATCTGCCAGGCCAGTTCCGGCACGATCGCGTCCTTCATGCCGTTCAGCGCGGCAATGCCCGCCTTGACCCGCGCGATGCGGTCCTCTAGGGGCCGCGCCGCCCAGCCCTTTTGCGCGGCCTTCGCGCGGGCCACGGCGGCCCCCGCCGCCTCGGGGGTCAGGGGCAAGCGTTCGGCATAGACCGAACCATCGACGGGCGAGATCAGCTTTATCGGGGTCATGGGGTCACTCAGGGTAAAGGGAAAGGTTCAGGCCCGCTCCAAGAGGCGTTGCAGTTCGAAATCGGTCACCACGCGGTCGGTCTCGGCAATCTCCCAGGCGGCGGCATGGGCGTAGTGATCCACCACCGCATCGCCGAGGGCCGCGCGCAGCATGGCCGAGCCGCGCAGGGCGGCCTCGGCATCGCGCAGGGTTTTCGGGATCTCGCGGATGCCGCTGGCGGAATACATGTCCCCCTGCTGCTCGGGCTCCAGCGCATAGCCGCCCTCGATGCCCGCCAGGCCCGCAGCCAGAAGGGCGGCGCAGGCCAGATAGGGGTTCAGATCCGCCCCGCCGATGCGGCATTCGATGCGGATGCCCTTTGTCCCCTCACCGCACACCCGAAACCCGGCGGTGCGGTTGTCGCGGCTCCAGACGGCCTTGGTGGGCGCGAACATGCCAACGCAGAACCGCTTGTAGCTGTTGACATAGGGCGCGAGAAACGCGGCGATTTCCCCGGCATGTGCCAGTTGCCCGGCCAGATACTGCTTCATCACCGCCGACATCCCGTGCGCGTCGTCCGCATCGCGGAACGCCGGAACCCCGTCCGCCCACAGCGACTGATGGACATGGCTGGAGGACCCCGCCTTGCGGTGGTCATACTTGGCCATGAACGTCACCGACCGGCCCTTGGCCCAGGCAATCTCCTTCACCGCGGCCTTGGTGATGGTGTGGTTGTCGGCGGTGTCAAGCGCATCGGAATAGCGCACGTTCACCTCGGCCTGGCCTGCATCCGCCTCGCCCTTGGTGCATTCCACGGGGATGCCTGCACCATACAGGCCATTGCGCAGGGCGCGCAGCACCTCCTCCTCCTTGGTGGTCTGGAAGAGGTGATAATCCTCGTTATAGGCGCTGACCGGCTTCAGGCCCGCAATGGCGCCATGGTCGCGCAGGCCGTCGCGCAACCCCTCATAGCTGTTCTCGAACAGATAGAACTCAAGCTCGGTCGCCATCATGGCATCGAACCCCATCGCCTTTGCCCGCGCCACCTGCCGCTTCAGGATCGCGCGCGGCGACACCGCAACCTCGGCGTGGCTGTGGTGGTCCAGAAGGTCGCACAGCACGAGCGCCGTGCCCGCCAGCCACGGCAGGGGGCGCAGGGTGGCCAGATCGGGGCGCATCACATAGTCGCCATAGCCCCCCTGCCAGCTGGCAGAACGATAGCCGGGCACCGGGTTCATCTCCATGTCGATGGCCAGCAGGTAGTTGCAGCAATGCGTCTCCTCGGTCGCATGGTCCAGAAAGAACGCGGCATGGAACCGCTTGCCCATCAGCCTGCCCTGCATGTCGATGCCCGCCACCAGCACGGTGTCGATCCGGCCCGCCGCCACTTCGGCGCGCAATGCCTCAAGGGTCATCGTTCCGGCCATGTCACACGTCTCCCCATCTGCCACACACCTTATCTTGCACAAGCCACCGGGGCACCGCCAGATGCGGAAACGACAGGTGGCAGGCGAATTTGATCAGATCGGGACAGGCCGCCCCCGCACCCCCGACAGCGCGTTCACCGCCACCGCCGCCAGCACGACCGCCCCGCCGACAAAGGTGGCCGGCGTCGCCCCCTCGCCCAACAGAACCCAGGCCCAGATCGGGGCCAGGAGCACCTCGACCATCGACAGAAGGGTGAGCTCCGCCGCAGGCACCACCCGGCTGCCCAGCGTGTAAAGCGCCATGCCGAAGGTCAGCAGCACCACGCCCATGCCCGCGCTGATCGCGATATCGCGCAGCGGCACGGCCAGCGTGCCGCCCTGCGCCGCCGACATTGCGGCCGCCACCAGAACGGACATCACCGCCCCGACCAGAACCGCCGGAAACATGTCGGCCAGCCGCCCCCAGCGCAGCGCCAGGCTGAACACCGCAAACCCCAGCGCCGACAGCAGTGCCGCCGCATTGCCCAGCCCCATCCCCAGGGCAAGCCCCTCGCGCACCATCAGGAACATGCCGATCCCCGCCAGCGCGATGGCCCCCCAGGTCGCCCGCCGCACCCGCTCGCCCAAAATCAGCCAGCCCAGCACCGCCGCCAGAAACGGCGAGGCCGCGAAGAGGAACACCGCATTGGCGACCGAGGTCGTGCGGATGGCAAAGATCGCGCCCGCAAAGGCCAGCACCAGCCCCACGCCGCCAACCAGTCCCGCCAGACCCACCGCCCGCACCGGCCCCACCAGCCGCCCGCCCGACCGCCACAGGATCAGCATCACCAGCGCCGGCAGCATGCCGACCGAACGCCAGAACATCACGGCCCAGGTGTCGGCCTCGGCCACCAGCCGGATCGCAATCGCAATCAGCGACCACAAGGTGGCCGCCGCCAGAACCATCAGGACGCCATGGCCATACCGCATGCTCCCCAGATGCCGGGTGCGCCGGTCGGGATCTGTTCCGAAAGCGACGGGCGGGGAACAAATCCCTTCAAAGGGATTTGCAAATTTCTTTCAAGAAATTTGCGCGCTCAATAGCCGCGTGCGCGGTCCACCTGATGCAGGAACGTCTCCCCCGCCTCGCCACGCCGGATGTTCTCGACGATCACGAGGCTGGCGGTGTCGGGGCGCGTGGTCGCGGCGATGTGGGGGGTCACCGTCACGCGCGGATGCGCCCAGAACGGATGCGCGGGGGGCAGCGGCTCTGTCCGGAACACGTCCAGCGTGGCATGGCCCACCTGCCCCGCCTCCAGCGCCGCCAGAAGGGCGTCATCATCGATCAGATGGCCCCGCCCGGGGTTGATGACAAAGGCGCCCGGCGCGAGCAGCGCCAGCCTGCGCGCATCCATCAGGTTCTCGGTCTGGGGCGTGCGCGGCACCAGGAGCACCACGCCCGCCGCCCCCGCCAGGGCCGCGTCCAACCCCTCGGCCCCGTGCAGGCAGCGCATACCCGGCACCGTGGCCGGGCTGCGGCTCCACCCCGTCAGGGGAAAGCCGAAGGGGGCCAGCACCGCCGCGCAGGCCCGGCCCAGTTCGCCCAGCCCCAGGATGGTCAGCGGGCGTTCCCGCGCGAGCGGCGGCGTCGCCGCGGGATCTTGCCGCCAGATGCCATCCTGACCCCGCACATGCGCGTCCGTTCCCACATGATGGCGCAGCACATGGGCCGCCACCCATTCCGCCATGCTCTGCGTCATCGCGGGATCGACCATGCGGCACAACGGCTGCGTCAGCGTCGGGTTGCCCACCACCCGCTCCACCCCCGCCCAAAGGTTCAGCACCGCCTTCAGCCGGGTATAGGGCGCGAAGTCGGTGATGATCCCGCCGGGGGAAAAGACGATGTAATCGACCTGCGAAGGCTCTGCCCCGGTCACCAGCCGCGCCGCGATCCCCGCCGCCGCCAGCCCCGCCCGCAGATGCGGGGCATAGGCGGGCCAGAGTGCTGCCTCGGCGGCGAAGAGGACGGTGATCATGCGCGTGGCTCCCGGTCGGTCGGTGGAATGGGTATTTGGGCAAAGAAGAAGTTGGCGTCAGCACGGCCGGAGTCCGCAGGGCCAGATTCAGCGTGGCCTGTGCACATGCGCGCTCTGGACGATGCCGAAGGCCGCGAGCAGCACCAGCATGGACGAGCCGCCATAGCTGACCAGCGGCAAGGGCACGCCCACCACCGGCGCCAGCCCCATCACCATCAGCATGTTGATCGCGAAATAGAGAAAGAACGTGGAGGCGATGCCCAGCGTCACAAGCTGCGCAAAGCGGTCCTTGTTGGTCAGGGCCGAGACGATGCAGAAGGCCAGGATCAGCGCATAGAGGACCAGCAGGGAAAACCCGCCGACAAAGCCGAATTCCTCGGCCAGGGTGGTAAAGATGAAGTCGGTGTGCTTTTCGGGCAGGAAGTTCAGCCGGCTCTGGGTGCCCTGCATGAAACCCCGCCCCGTCCAGCCGCCCGAGCCCAGCGCGATCTTGGCCTGGCTGATGTGGTATCCCGCCCCCAGCGGATCCTGGCTGGGGTCAAGGAAGGTGTCGATGCGACGATACTGATAGTCCTTGAGGACCTGCCAGTCCGTGCCGCGCGTCAGGAACACCCCCGTCACCGCCGCCACCCCCAGCCCGATCACCACCGCAAAGTAAATCCAGCTGACACCCGCGCAGAACATCACCACCGCGCCCCCGATCATCAGCAACAGCGCCGTACCAAGGTCCGGCTGGACCAGCGTCAGGCCGGTGGGCACCAGCATCAGCGCCACCGGGATGGCCACCCAGAGGGGCCGCGAGGTGCGCCGGATGTCCAGCCAGTCGTAATAGGCCGCCAGCAGCATCACCAGCGTGATCTTCATCAGCTCGGACGGCTGCAGCCGGATGAACCCAAGGTCGATCCAGCGCTGCGCGCCCATGCCCACCGAGCCGAAAAGATCCACCATGATCAGCAGAAAAAGCGACAGCCCATAGGCCAGCGCCGCCATGTTGCGCCAGAACCAGATCGGCACCAAGGCGATGGCGAACATCACCGCCAGTCCCACAACGAACCGCTTCATCTGCGGCTCGGCCCAGACCCCAAGCCGGCCCCCCGCCACCGAATAGAGCATCAGAAAGCCGAAACACGCCACCGCCACGACCAGCACCACCAGCGGCCAGTTCAGATAGAGCACCTTGCGCAGCCCCGTGGGCGCGGTCTTGAGGCGGTATTCCAGAAAGCTCATCGCGCTCAGGCCCGGCTGGCGGTGGGGGGGGGCGCGGGATCGCGCAGCTTCATCGTGCGTTGCTGCGTCTCGATCCGGTTGCGCTGCGATGCCGGATAGGCCGACAGCGGCGGCTGCGGCCCGTCGGTCAGCGCGCGCAAGAGGATGTCGCGCGCAAGGGGCGCGGCCGCGGCCGAGCCGCCGCCGCCATGCTCCACCACCACCGACACCGCATAGCGCGGCGCCTCATGCGGGGCATAGCCCACGAACAGCGCATGGTCGCGCCGGTTCCAGGGCAGCTGGTCGTTGCGGATCACGCCGCGCGCGCGTTCCTGCACGCTGATGTTGCGCACCTGGCTGGTGCCGGTCTTGCCCGAAAGGCGCATCGCGCGCTCTTCGATCCGGCTGCCATAGGCGGTGCCGCGCTGGCTGTTGGTCACCGCGAACATGCCGTCCTGCACGGCTTTCAGCAGCGCCGGATCAAGGCCCAGCGACGGCGCTTCGGGCACCGCCAACTCGCGCCCGTCGATGCTGTGGATCAGCCGCGGGCTTACCTCCCGCCCGGTGGCCAGACGCGCCGTCATCACCGCAAGCTGCAGGGGCGAGGTCAGCACATAGCCCTGCCCGATCGACGCGTTGACGGTATCGCCGATGCGCCAGTCCTGCCCGTGGCGGGCCTGTTTCCAGGCCCGGTCGGGCATGATCCCCTCGGTGATGGCCGACATCGGCAGGTCATGGCGGATGCCAAGGCCGAGGCGGCGGCCCATCTCGGCGATCCGGTCGATGCCCACCTTCAGCGCGATGTCGTAGTAATAGACGTCACAGCTCTCGGCCAGGCTGCGGTCCAGCGCGACCGACCCGTGGCCGCCCCCCTTCCAGCAATGGAACCGCCGCCCGCCCACCTCGTAATACCCTGGGCAGCGCACCGAGGTGCGCGTGGTGATCACGCCCGCCTCCAGCGCCGCCAGCGCCGTCACCATCTTGAAGGTCGAACCGGGCGGATAGGCCCCCTGCACGGCCTTGTTCGCCAGCGGGCGGTGGTCATTCTCCATCAGCGCGTTGAAATCGCGGTGGCTGATGCCGCGCACAAAGAGGTTGGGATCGAACGACGGCGACGATACGCAGGCCACGATATCGCCCGTCTCCACGTCCATCACCACGGCTGCGGCACTTTCCTCCCCCAGCCGCGCCTGCACATAGTTCTGCACATCCGCGTCGATGGTCAGGCGGATGTCGTCGCCCGCATCCCCCTCCTGCCGGTCAAGCTCGCGCATGATGCGGCCGCCTGCATTCACCTCTACCCGCCGGTTGCCCGCCCGGCCGCGCAGATCGCCTTCCATCCAGGTCTCGACCCCGATCTTGCCGATCTGGAACTTGGGCGTCTGCAACAGCGGGTCCGGGATCTCCAGTTTGGCAAGGTCGGATTCGCTGACCGGGCCCACATAGCCCACCACATGCGCGAAATCGGCGGCCAGCGGATAGATGCGGCTCAGACCCGCCTCCGGCGACACGCCGGGCAAGGCGGGCGCGTTCAGCGCCACCTTCGACACATCCTCCCAGGCCAGCCGGTCGGCCACGATGATCGGCAGGGGCGAGCGGCGCCGCGCCTCCTTCAGCGCGCGCTCCATGTCCTCGGGCGACAGCGGGATGATCGCCGACAGCCGCGCCAGCACATCGTCCACATTGCGGGCATCCTCGCGGCTGATGACGATGCGGTAATTCTGCTCGTTCCCCGCAATCAGCCGCCCCTTTCGGTCATGGATCAGCCCCCGCGCGGGCGGGATCAGCCGGATCGAGATGCGGTTGTCCTCGGCCAGCAGGCGGAACTGGTCGGCCTGCTCCACCTGCATGTGGCGCATCCGCAGGCCCAGCACGGCCACCACCGCCGTCATCGCCCCGCCCAGCATCACCGCGCGCCGGCTGACGCGCCGTGCGCCCTCTTCGGTATCGCGTGCCGACCGCCTCACATCCGCCTCCCGAAGTCGTCAACCTCGCCCGTCGAAGGTTTGCGCAACTGCAGGGCCAGGTGCAACAGCCCGGTCACCAGCGGATAACACAGGATCGTCATCACCACCTGCGCAAAGGCCTGACCGAAGCCCGGCTGGTCCAGAAACGCCACCGCCATCACCAGCCGGTATCCCAGCTGCATGGCCAGCATCACCACCCCCACCATCAGCCATTCGGCCACAAAGGCCAACTCGCGCGTCAAAGCCGAGCGCGAGCGCAGGAACTCGGTCCCCATCACCACGATCGCGGCCCAGAGGCCGGGCGGCCGCATCAGGATCAGATCCTCCACCAGCACCACAGCCGCGATCAGCACCGCAGGCAGATAGTCGGGCCGCCGCGTGACCCAGGCCATCATCAGGCACAGCATCAGGTCGGGCCCCGGCCAGCGCCCCGCCTCGCCCCCAAGCGGCAACAGGCGGAGGAACAGGATGAACAGCGCCAGCCCCAGAAAGGCCCCGCGATACATCCACAGCCGGGCGGTGACCGGATCAACCATCCGTGCCCTCCGCCGCATCCGCCGCAGGCGCCGCCACCACAGGCTCGGCCACCAGACTGCCGGGATCGGTAATCGGCTCGATCTCGTGGCTGCGCAGCACCCGCAGGAACTCCAGCCGCCCGTAATCCGCGGCCAGCCGCACCCGCAGCCGCCGGTCCGCCCCCTGCACCACGCTGCCCACCAGCAGACCGGCCGGAAACACCCCGCCGTCGCCCGAGGTCAGCACCTGGTCGCCGGGCCGCACAAGGTCGGGATTCTCCAGGAACTCCATCGGCGGCGCGGGCGTATTGTCGCCCGAAAGCAACGCCTTCTGCCCCGAAGGCTGCACCGTCACAGGAATGCGGCTGTTCGAATCGTTCAACAGGATCACCCGCGCCGTGCGCTGCCCCACGCCAGAGATGCGCCCCACCAGCCCGATCCCGTCCATCGTGGCCCAACCGTCGCGGATGCCGTCCCGCGCGCCCACGTTCAACAGCACCGACTGCCGGAACGGCCCGCCCGCATCGGCCATCACCACGCCCGTCACATGCGTCAGCTTCGGGTCCATGCGCACCTGGTTCAGGTCCATCAGGCGCGCGTTCTTCTGCTCCAGCTGCAGCGCCGCCTCTTTCCAGGCCTTCATCTGCTGCAACTCGCGCCGCAGTTCCTGGTTCTGCTCGTAGATGCGGGTGTAGGACTGGAAATTCTCGACCATGCCCGCGGCCTTGGTCACCGGCACCAGCGCCCATTCGAAACTGGGCACCACCGCATCCACGAGGGCCGAGCGGAACCGCTCCACCCGCGGGCTGTCGATCCGCCACAGCGCGAACAGCGCCAGCAGCGCCAGCACCAGCAACCCCACAAGGATGCGGCGCACCGGGCGGGTATAATCCTCTGCTGTCGCGCGCTGTCGTGCCACGGGGCTGTCATTCCCTTGCCTGCCGCGGGCGAACCCGTCAGCTGTCGTAGTCGATCACATGGCGCAACTGCTTTTCGTATTCCAGCGCCTTGCCGGTTCCCAGCGCCACACAATTCAGCGATTCATTGGCCACGCTGATCGACAGCCCCGTCTGCTCGCGCAGCGCCAGATCGAGGTCACCCAGGAGCGCCCCGCCCCCCGTCAGCATCACGCCCCGGTCCACGATGTCGGCCGCAAGGTCCGGCGGCGTCGCCTCCAGCGCCTGCATCACCGCATCATAGATCTGCTGCACCGTCTCGGCCAGCGCCTCGGCCACCTGCGCCTGGTTGATCTCGGTCTCCTTCGGCACCCCGTTCAACAGGTCGCGCCCCCGGATGTGCAGCGCCTGCCCCCGCCCGTCGTCGGGCATCCGTGCGGTGCCGATGGTGGTCTTGATCCGCTCGGCCGTGGTCTCGCCGATCAGCAGGTTCTGGTGCCGCCGCAGGTAGGAAATGATCGCTTCGTCCATGCGATCGCCGCCCACCCGCACCGAACGGGCGTAAACGATGTCGCCCAGGGACAGCACGGCCACCTCGGTCGTCCCGCCACCGATGTCCACCACCATGTTGCCGGTGGGCTCGGTGATCGGCATCCCCGCCCCGATGGCCGCCGCGATGGGCTCCGCGATCAGCCCCGCCCGCCGCGCCCCCGCCTGCAACACCGAATTGCGGATCGCGCGCTTCTCCACGGGTGTCGCGCCATGCGGGACGCAGACAAGGATCTTTGGCTTGGAAAAGGTGGACCGCTTGTGCACCTTGCGGATGAAATGCTTGATCATCTCCTCCGCCGCCTCGAAATCCGCGATCACCCCGTCGCGCATCGGCCGGATCGCCTCGATGCTGCCGGGCGTGCGCCCGAGCATCAGCTTGGCATCCTCGCCCACGGCCAGAACCACCTTCTTGCCGTCCTTCACGTGATAGGCCACGACCGAGGGCTCGTTCAGCACGATCCCCTTGCCGCGCACATAGACCAGCGTGTTCGCGGTCCCGAGGTCGATGGCCATGTCGGACGAAAAAAGGCCGGAGAGTATGGACATGAAGGCGTGATCCCCATCGCCAAATGAAAGCAGTCCCCGCGACTCGGAACCCGGCGCAGGCGCTTGCCCTATAGGCGCAGGCCCGCCCAAGGGAAAGGGGCTTGCCCCGCCCGACCCTGGCCAAAGGCCCACCCTTCAGGTCGGCAACAGCCGGGAATGGCAGAAATCCCATGGGTCAAGAGCTTCCAAGGCGCCGAAACACCTGTGGATAGATCGCATATTCACAACTGGGCAAATCTTCGCCTGCCACCTCTCCAGCGTCCCGATGGCCCAAATATCCCAGAGAGAGTCGCGGAACGCGACGGGGGGGCAGCGCCCCCCGCCCCGCTCACTCGCCGTGATAGCTCACGGTCTTGAGGTCATCGCCCGGCGCCGACTTCTGCCGCCGCACCACCAGCCGGTTCAGCGCGTTGACATAGGCCTTGACGCTCGCCACCACCGTATCGGTATCCGCCGCCTGCCCCGTCACGATGCGCCCCTCTTCCTCCATCCGCACGCTGACCGTGGCCTGCGCATCGGTCCCTTCGGTCACCGCATGCACCTGGTACAGCTGCAACCGCGCCCGGTGCGGCCAAAGCGCCTTGACGCACTGGAACGCCGCATCCACCGGCCCGTCGCCGGTGGCATCCGTGCTGTGATCCACCCCGTCGATGGCCAGCGTCATCTCGGCCGTCTGCGGCCCCTCCGTCCCGCAAACCACCCGCAGCCGCTTCAGGACCAGCGTCTCCGACCCCGGATCATTGGCCTGATCCGCCACCAACGCCACGATGTCGTCGTCGTAAACCTCCTTCTTGCGGTCCGCCAAGGCCTTGAACCGCACGAACACGTCGTTCAGCTGGTTGTCCGCCAACTCGACCCCCAACTCGCGCAGCTTCGCGCGCAGCGCCGCGCGGCCCGAATGCTTGCCCATCGCGATGTTCTTGGCCTGCAGCCCGATATCCTCGGGCCGCATGATCTCAAACGTCGCCACGTTCTTCAGCACCCCGTCCTGATGGATGCCGCTTTCGTGCAGAAAGGCGTTCTTGCCCACGATGGCCTTGTTGAACTGCACCGCAAAGCCCGACACCGTCGCCACCCGGCGCGACAGATGCATGATCTTGGTCGTGTCGATCCCCGTCCGATAGGGCATGATGTCATGACGCACCCGCATCGCCATCACCACCTCCTCCAGCGCGGTATTCCCAGCCCGCTCGCCCAACCCGTTGATCGTGCACTCGATCTGCCGCGCGCCCGCCTCCACCGCCGCCAGCGCATTGGCCGTCGCCATCCCGAGGTCATTGTGGCAATGCGTGGCGAACACCACCTGATCCGCTCCCGGCACCCGCTCCAGCAACATCGCGATCAGGGCCGCACTCTCGCGCGGCGCGGTATAGCCCACCGTGTCGGGAATGTTGATCGTCGTGGCCCCCGCCCGGATCGCGATCTCCACCACCCGGCACAGATAGTCATGCTCGGTCCGCGTGGCATCCATCGGCGACCATTGCACGTTGTCGCACAGGTTCCGTGCATGGCTCACCGTCTCATGGATGCGCTCGGCCATCTCGTCCATCGTCAGGTTCGGGATGGCCCGGTGCAGGGGCGAGGTGCCGATGAACGTGTGGATGCGGGGGGATCCCGCATGACGCACCGCCTCCCAGCAGCGGTCGATGTCCTTGATGTTCGCCCGCGCCAGCCCGCAGATCGTGGCATTGCGCGACCGCGTCGCGATCTCGCGCACCGCCCGGAAATCCCCCTCGCTCGCGATGGGGAACCCCGCCTCGATCACGTCAACCCCCATCTCGTCCAGAAGGCCCGCGATCTCCAGCTTCTCGTCATGGGTCATGGTCGCGCCCGGCGACTGCTCGCCATCGCGCAGGGTGGTGTCGAAAATCAGCACGCGCGGGGCGGCGGTTTCGGATTCGGTCATGTCATGCTTCCTTGTTCGGACTTCGCTGTTCCTCCGGGCGCTTGTCACCTCCGAGCGGTCGCGCCCGGGGGCACGCTCAGAGGCAGCTCAGAAGCAGCAGTCCGGGCAGCGCGTCACGGGTGGCCGGGGCGCCGCTGGCACCCGCAAAGCTCTGAATGATAAAACCCCGCATCATGTCTGCGACTATACAAATCTCTGCCGCAAGGAAAAGCCCCAATCGCGCCCCCTCACTTGCCCCGCGCGCGCGCCGGAGCTAACTCCCGCGCAGGTGTTCTTCCGTCCCCAAATATCCCACGGGGGCCCGGGGGTGTGAAACCCCCGGCGGCCGCCACCCGCCCAACGCTGCCGGATGCCCCGGATCGGAGCCGCGCTTGACAATCCCCGCCCTTCTCGCCACGGCCCGCGCGCCGCTTGCCGCCTTCGCCGCGATGGGAGTCCTCTGGGGCACCTTCGCAGCCGTGCTGCCCGATCTGAAAATCATGCTGGACGTGGACGAGGCCCGCCTGGGCCTCCTGATCTTCGCCACCCCCATCGCCGCCGTCCTCAGCATGCTGGCCGCCCCCGCCATCGGGGCCTCGCTGGGACGCGCGGCGCTGCCGGTGGCCGCCACGCTCATGGCGCTGGCCTTCACCCTGCCCGGACAGACCGCCTCGCTCCTCCTCTTTCCGCTGGCGATGATGGCCTGCGGGGCGGCCACCGGCCTCACGGATGTCTTGATGAACGCCCGCGTGGCGGCGCTGGAGAATGATCGCGGCCTGCCCCTGATGAATCTGTGCCACGCCGCCTATTCCTTCGGCTACGCCGGCGGCGCCATTGCCACCGGCGCCATGCGGGCCGACGGCTGGGCGCCCGGTGCCGTCATGCTCACCATGTCCGCCACCGCCCTGATCCTCGCAGCCCTGACCCGCGAGGCGGACGGCACCATCCATGGCCTGCGTCGGCCCGAAGGTGGCGGCCCCGGCCTCGGTCTCATCCCGGTGCTTGGCGGGGGCATCGTGCTCATCGCCTTTCTCACCGAGAACGCGGCCGAGAACTGGTCGGCCCTGCATATCGAGCAGACGCTTGGCGGCAGCCCCGCCGAAGGGGCCATGGGCCCCGCCGCCCTCGCCCTCACGATGGGGGTCGCGCGCCTTGTGGGCCAAGGCTTTGCCCAGCGGGTCAACCCGCTGCATCTCTTGTGCGGCGGGGCGGTGATCTCGGCGGCGGGCGCGCTGACCGCAGGCCTCGCCGTCTCGCCCACCATGGCCTATGCGGGCTTCATCATCATGGGCATCGGCTCGTCCGTCATCGCCCCCACCGCATTTTCGCTGGTCGGCCGATTCGCGCGACCGGAGGCCCGCGCCCGCGCCGTCGCCCGCGCCACGCTTTACGGCTATTTCGGCTATTTCTTCGGCCCGCCCATGCTGGGCTTCATCGCGGGCAGTTTCGGGCTGCGCATGGCCTTCGTCTTTGCCGCCTTTGTCCTGCTCAGCATTCTGGTGCTCGCCCCCCTCATGCTGCGCCGCCGCCTCGCCTGATCCGCCATGCAAAAGGGCGGCCCTCGCGGGCCGCCCTTTCAAAACCGCCGGGCCGCAAGGCCCGGACGCGATCAGATCACGCCAGCGCGAGGTTCATCGCCGATTCGCGGCCATCACGGCCTTTTTCGATGTCGAAGGTCACGGCCTGGCCATCGGCCAGTTCGCGGATGCCCGCGCGCTCAAGCGCCGAGACGTGCACGAACACGTCGCGCGCCCCGCCCGCCGGAGCGATAAATCCGAAACCCTTGGTTGCGTTGAACCATTTCACGGTGCCATTGGCCATCGTGTGTACTCCTGTCTTGTCTCGCCACCCACAACACGCGGTGGCCCGGCTCGGGTATCAGCATCGCAAACTGAAGCCCGAAGGAGACAGAGAGGTCGATCTGGAAAGCGTCGCCCGTCCCATATGCGCCCTTTCCCCCCCAAATGCAACCACCAACCGTCCTGACCGGCGCGAACCTGCCCGCCTCAGGTTGCGGCCACCCCCGCGCCACCGCCGGGGCCCGCCCCCGCAAGCCCCTGAAAACAGGTGCGCTATCCCATAGCAGGGCGGCGATTTTGCCTAGCGGGGCGGCATCGTCCATGTCGGATCGCAGGGCAGACAAGCACGGTCTGCCACACCCCTCTGCTGCCACAGAAAAGGACGACACCATGACCATCGCCATCACCCGCACCCTGACCGCCGCCGTCACCGCCCTGGCACTCGCCGCGGCCTCCGCCGCCCCCGCCCATGCCTGGGGCAAGAACGAGCAGAACTTCCTCAAGGGCGTTCTGGCCACCGTGGCCGTCGGGGCCATCATCCAGCAGTCGAACAAGCAGGGCCGCGCGCATGCCCGGCCGCAACCGCAATATTTCGTGCCCGCGCCGCAACCGCAATACTACGCGCCCGGCCCGCGTGCGCAGCATGTCACCCCTCAACACGCCCAGCCGCGTTACATCCCGCCGGCGCCGGTCTATTCGCCCGTCGCCGTGGCCTTCAACGAATACTCGCCCGCCTCGCGCCGCGCGATCCAGCAGCGCCTGCGCGCCTATGGCTACTATCGCGGCGGCATCGACGGCGCCTTCGGCCCCGGCACCCGCGCCGCGATCGAGGCCTATGCCCGCGACACCGGCAACACCCAGGCCGTGCAAAGCCGCGACGGCACGGTGCGCCTGCTGAACGGCCTTCTGGTCTGACGAACACCTGCGGCGGTGGGGGTGAGCAGCCCCCGCCGCAGGCCCGGCGCGTGCGGTGCCCAAGCCCCCATGTGGTGCCGCACGCGTCCCTATGTCCGCGCTTTTTTCCGGCCCGTTTAGGGACGCGTGTCGGTACGCGTGTCGGTACGGATGCCATACGCAAACCCGACGCGCGCGGGACGGATGCCATACGCCTCTTTTTGCGCGATTTCAGCACGTTAACCCAGATTTCTCCGAAATGCCCCGAATCATCCCAAGATTTCCCCACACCCTCCCGTCTCAGCTATCGTGATGCTGATGGACACCGCCGACGAGACCCTCGCCACCGCCGCCGCCGAAGGAGACCGGGCGGCCTTTGCCGTGCTGATCGGGCGGCATTATGACCGCATCTACCGCACCGCCTGGCGCCTCACCGGCAGCCGTGACCAGGCGCAGGATCTGGCGCAGGACATCTGCGCCGCCCTGCCCGCCAAACTCGCGGGCTTCCGGTCCGAAGCGCGGTTCACCACCTGGCTCTACCGCGTCACGGTCAACGCGGCGCATGACCTTCGTCGCCGCGACGCCACAAGGTCCCGCGCCGCAAGTGGTTGGGGAGACTGGGAAATCGCCCGCCAAGACGCGATGGCCGAGGATCGCGCCGCGCAAGGCTGGCTGGCCCAGGCCATGACCCGCCTTCCCCCCGACCTGCGTGATACCCTTGCGCTCGTGGTCGGCGAAGACCTCACGCAGGCCGAGGCCGCGCGCGTGCTGGGCGTGCAGGAGGGCACCATCGCCTGGCGGATGTCGCAGGTGAAACAGCGCCTGCGCGCCATGGCCGCCGAGGAGGCCCGCGGATGACCGATGAATTCGACCGTCTTTCCAACGCCTTGCGGGATGGCCTTCCACCGGCCGATCCGTCCGCGCGGGATGCAGCCCTGCGCCTCGCCATGGAAAATTACGACCGCCTCCAAGGAACCACTCCGGCCCCGCGTCCCATCCAGGACCGTCCCGAACCCCGGGCGGGTTTCCTGAAGGGATTGCGCAACATGCTGAATTCGCTGACCTCTCGGCCTGCCCTGGCGATGACCACCTCGGTCGCAGCCCTGATGCTGGGCGTGGTGATGGTGCAACCGATCCTTACCTCCACCCCCCGCCCCGGCCTGTCCGACACAGCCCCCGGGCCCATCGCACAGACCCGCGCCGAGGGCGACACCGCCACGCCGATCCTGCCCGGCACCATCGACCCCGTGATCATCGGCGCCGCCGAGAACCGCGATATGGTCGTGGCCGAGGCGCCACCCGGCCTTGCCCCTCCACCCTCGCCCATGATGCTGGCCACCCCCGCCGATGCCCGAGGCGAGGCCACAAAGCGCGCAATGATCCCAGAGGCTTATGGCATGTCCCCCGCCATGGCCCCGGTGGCTGACGCGCTGCCGCCGACCCCGGAAAACCGCGACAGCTTTGCCAACGCCACCCCGAACCCGGTCAAGGTGACGGCCGAGGAACCCGTCTCCACCTTCTCGGTCGATGTCGATACCGCGAGCTATTCCATCGTCCGCTCCTCCCTGAACGCAGGCAGGCTGCCCCCGCCCGAGGCCGTGCGGATCGAGGAGATGGTGAACTATTTCCCCTATGCCTGGGCCCCCCCTGGGGCGGATGAGGCCCCCTTCCGCGCCACCGTTACCGTGATGCCAGCACCCTGGAACGCGGGCCGCCAACTGGTCACCATCGGCCTGCAGGGCCGCCTTCCGGCCATCACCGATCGCCTGCCCCTGAACCTCGTGTTCCTTGTGGACACCTCAGGGTCGATGAACGCACCCGACCGGCTTCCGCTTCTGAAACAATCGCTTGCCCTGGTTCTGCCGCAGCTGCGCCCCGAGGACCGGGTGGCGATGGTGGCCTATGCAGGCTCGGCCGGCACCGTCCTGCCCCCCACCCCCGCCACCGACCGCGCGACGATCCTCGCAGCGCTCGACCGGTTGGAGGCGGGCGGCCCGACCGCCGGGGGCGAGGGGTTGGAACTGGCCTACCGGGTGGCCGAAGGGATGGGCGGCGCGGAGCGCGTCGGTCGCATCCTTCTGGCCACCGATGGCGACTTCAATGTGGGCGTATCCGACCCCGAGGGGCTGGAAGCCTATGTGGCGAGGAAGCGGGAAACCGGCGTCTATCTGTCGGTCCTGGGCTTTGGTCGCGGCAACCTGCAGGATGCGACCATGCAGGCCATCGCGCAGGCCGGAAACGGCATGGCGGCCTATATCGACACTGCGCAGGAGGCACGGAAAGTGCTTGTGGATCAACTGACTGGTGCGCTGTTCCCGATCGCGGACGACGTGAAGATCCAGGTCGAATGGAACCCCGCCACGGTCGCCGAATACCGCCTGATCGGCTATGAAACCCGCCTGCTGGCGCGGGAGGATTTCAACGACGACCGCGTGGACGCGGGCGAGATCGGCGCGGGCCATGCGGTGACCGCGATCTATGAGGTGACGGCCCCGGACAGCCCCGCCCGCGCCACCGATCCCCTGCGCTATGGCACGGCCCCCGCCCCCGCCGTTTCCCCTGAACTCGGCTTCCTGCGCCTGCGCTGGAAAGAGCCGGGGGCCGCCACGTCGCAACTGATGGAAACCCCGATCCTGCCCGACATGGCCCCCGTCGGCCCCGAGGCGCGCTTTGCCGCCGCCATCGCGGGCTTTGGCCAGTTGCTGACCGGCGGGCGCTATCTGGGCAACTGGGGCTGGGACGAGGCCATCGCGCTGGCACTGGAAGGGCGGGGCGAAGATGCCTTTGGCTACCGCGCCGAGGCGGTCAACCTGATGCGGCTGGCGCAGGCGCTGTCGCGCTAGGCGGTGCGCGTCACACCCTTGCGGCCCTTCCTCGCGGGGGTGCGAAGATGGGCCGCAAGGGCCTGATCAAGCACGACTACCCCGCCGGAACCGTGTCGATCTCGAACTGCAGGATCATCGGCGCGGGGCCTGCCGTGTCGTCCTCAAGGCTGACGGCGGCCCGCGTCGTTTCGCCGAACCCCGCCTCGCGAAGGGCGGCCGCCAACACCGATCCACCCCGCGTCACCTCTACCGCCTCCTGCGCCAGAAAGCCCAGATTCTCGACCGCCGATTGCGGCCGCGCGGGCGTCATCACCATGACGATGCGATCGCGCCCGAACGCCTCGTCGGTGATCCGCAACAGGCCCTTCTTCAGCGTGTCGCCGGGATGCAGCCGCCCCGCGAACATATGGGTGATCGACCAGTCCGACCCGATATACAGCACGTTGAGGTCCATCGGCCCGTCGGTGGTGTTCGTGGCCTCGACATGCACCTCGTCATCCGGGATCAGCCGGGGCACGCCCTGCATGTCCAGCCCCCGCAGCGTGCGGTTGGCCGGATCGCGGGTCAGCAGGTCGATCTCCACCCCGCCGTTTCCCTGCCCCACCGCACCGCCCATCTTCAGCAGGTTCAGAGCCTTGGCCATCCGCGTCAGCGTGTCGGCCAGAACCTCGGCCAGTTCGTCATCGCCCTTGTCGCCGGTCGAGACCGAGGGCGTGCGCGTCAGATCCTCGGCCAGTCCGGTGGCGGGCAGCACCCAGATCGCATCTGGGCGCGGGCTCTTGGGCATCACCGCCAGCCGCAGGTCGGCCTCGTCGCCCGGGGCCACGAAGCGCAGCCGTGCCCCCGCCGCCGCGCGCAACCGCTCGACCACCCGCATCAGCGCATCGGCGGGTGCGCTGCCCGCCTCCGGCATCGCCACCGTCAGCGAAAAGTCCAGGTCCGACGAGAGCTTGCGCAGCACCACGCCCCGCGGCAGGTCGGCGGGCAGCTCGCCCGCGGCCTCGGCCCCGAACGTATCCGCGCGCGTCACCGTAACCCGGGCCAGGGCCGCGTCAGAGGGATCGGCGGCCGAGGCCAGCACCGCCAACGTGCTGCCTTCGCTCAGCCCGTGCAGGGTGCCAGCCGGAATGACAAAGGCATCGCCATCCCGCGTCGCAGGCCATTGCGCAAGGCGCGGCGCGGCCTCGCCCCCGAACACAACGCGGTCAAGGTCACCCTCGAACAGCGGGGTGGAGCGGGCAAGATTCTTGACCGAATACTTGCGCAAGACCTCCTGCGCGATCTGGCCATAGGTGGCCCCGGGGTATTCCGCCAACGATTCGAACAAGGTATAGGTGAATACCCCCTGCGGCACCCGCCCCGGCCTGCCCTTGGGCAGGTTCTTTTCCGGGGTCACCTCGTTGGTCTGGGCGGCGAAGAAGGCGACGATGCTGCCCCTCTGTGCATCGGCTTGCGCGGAGGTTGCGACCGGGGCCACCGGCCGCGCCCGCGGGTCCGGCAGGGCGCGCGTGGTCACGGCCGCCTCGGCCTCGGCCATCCGGTCGGCCGTCAGCCCAAGCGCCTCGGGTGGCAGTTGCCGCATCATCACCTCGTCATCGCCCGAAGGGGCCGCACGGGTGGCGGTGCCCGAATGGCAGCTGTCGAACACCACCCAGACATCGGCCCCGCGCGCCGTCAGCGCGTCCAGCATCTGCCCGATCTCGTCATCGACCAGCGCATTTTCCACTGCGCCCACGGTATCGTTCCAGGGGCCCACATCGACCGGCAGGAACAGCTCGTCGAGCCCGTCCAGCTCGCTGTCGGGATCGGAGGCGGGGGCCTGGCTGCCGTGGCCCGAGAAATGCAGATAGACGAAATCGCCGGGCTGCACCCGCTCGGCCAGATCTGCAAAGGCCGCACGGATGGCGGCCAGCGTCGGCGCGGGCGCACCCGCAACCCCGTCGGCCAGCACGGTGACATTGGCGGCATCGAAGGGCACCGGGGCGGCGGTGGTCAGGTAGGTCGCCACCAGCGCCACATCGTTCGACGGACCCTTGAGCCAGAACCGGGGATCGAGGTTGTCATAGGTGTTGGCCCCGATCAGGATCGCATGGTTGTCGCGGGCGAAAGCGGCCATGGGCAAGGCCAGCAGGGCAAGGGCGGTGCCCAGAAGCAATCGGCGCATCGTCTTTTCTCCGTCAGTTGGTCATCAGTGCATAGCCGGTGGCGGCATTGCCACGGTTTTCAACCTTCAGGGTAAAGGCCCCCGTGGCATCGGGCCGCCAGCCGCAATAGGCGATGTGCGACCGGTCGGTATCGGCGCAGACCAGCCGCCCCTGCGCATCCGTCACCGTCAGGTTCAAATCGACCGAGGATCGCGCCTCGACATAGACCTCGGCATATTCGCCGCCGCGAAAGTCGATGCGGGCATAGGTGTCGGTCTTGCGCGGTCCAAGGCTGCCGATGTTGTAGACCGGGCCGGTGATCACGCCCTTGGTGGTTTCGGCGCGCAGATCGTCGATCAGCCCCAGGATGGCGTCGTCGCCCGCGGCCAGTTCCTCGGCCAGGGCTGCCATGTCCTGCCAGTCAAGCGGGGCCTGCGCAGGGGCGGCATAGCCCGCCTCGGCGCGGCGGGTTGTATCCTCGGACGGGGCCAGTTGCTTGCGCAGGCGTGCGGCGGCCAGGACCAGCAGCGGGTCGCGCTGCACCCGGCCCACCTCGAACAGCCGCGCCGACAGGGCGGCGGTCTGCACGGGCGACAGGGGTTCGGCGGCGGCTGGCAGGGCCGTGACCGTCAGGGCAAGGGCAAGGGAGAGCGCGCGGAACATGGGGCATCCGATCCGGGTGATGGGGCGGCCCTGATCATGCGCGACCACAACCGCGCCTGTAAACGCTGGAGTTTCCGATGACGGCCTTTGTCATGTGATCCCGCGCGGCGGGCCTGCTAGCCATGCGGTCAGGCCGCCCGATGGCCCGCCTGTCACAAGGACCGATCATGCCAAACACTGCCCATAGCCGCCCCCTGCCCGCCCTTCTGCGCCCGATGCTGCGGGTGTTCGGGGCGATGTTCCTTCTGACCCTGCTCGCGGCCCTCCCCCCCGCACATGCGTCCGGGGCCCCACTGGACCGGGCCATGGCCAGCGTCCTCGTGGTGCGCAGCGCGGGCACCGACGACCGGTTCCTCGGCTCGGCTTTCGTCTGGGCGGGCGGCGAGGTGGCCGTGACCAATGCCCATGTCACCGGCGACGCGCCCGAGGTGCGGCTGGTCGCCCGCGATGGCAGCACGCAGATCGCCCCGGTGATCGCCCGCGACAGGGTGCGCGATGTGGCGGTGATCGGGCTGGCCCCCGGCGGGGCGGCGGGACTGGCCCCCGGCCCGGTCCCGACGCTGGGCGATCCGGTCTGGGCGCTTGGCGCGCCGCTGGGGCTTGAATTCACCGCGACGCGCGGTATCGTCTCGGCCGCGGCGCGACAGGTGGAACAGGCGGTGCCGCTGCGCCTGTTGCAGCATGACGCGGCCGTCAATCCAGGCTCGTCCGGCGGCCCGCTGATCGACGCCGCGGGCCGCGTGGTGGGCATGAACAGCCGCATCGCGGACGGCTCGCGCCACTATGTCGGCGTGTCCTATGCCATCGCCGCCCCGGACCTCGCGCGCATCGTCGCGGGGCTGGTGGCCGAGACGCTGCCCGACTTTCCCGCCCTTGGCCTGCATCTGCGCCCCGTAACCCGCCAGATCGCCGCCGCCCTCGGGATCACGGCGCGGGGAGCGCTGGTGGACCGGGTGGAGCCGGGCACGCCTGCTGCACGCGCGGGCCTGCGGGCGGGCGACATCCTGCTCCGCGCCGATGGCGCGCCTATCGCCACGCCAGGCGACCTCGCCTTCGCGGTCGAGGCGGGCCTGACGCGGGGCAGCCTGTCACTGACCGTGATCCGCGACGGTGTGGTAACGGAAATCCTCCTTCCCCTCGACCCGCCCGCCGAGGCCGCTCTCGGGATGCGCGAGATCGGTGCGGTGGCGCGCGTTACCGGTTATCACCTTGCCGCCCTTGGCCTGACCGTCGAGGATCGGGACGGGTGCCTGACGGTGGCCCAGCTGACCGAAAGCTCGCCCGCGCTGTTGGTGGGCCTTGCGCCCGGCGACAGGATCCTTGCGGTGAACGGAGCCCCGCTCGACCTCGCCAGTGCCAGGGCGCTGACGATCCGCGCAGCGGCGCTGGTGCTGGTGGAGCGTCCGGGCGGGGCCACGCGGCATGTGATCCTTGATCCCTGGGATCGGGGGGCTGCGTTCCGCCCGCAGGGGGGTGCGAATGTGCTTGACCCTTCGGTCGTGGTGTTCTGACATGCAGGTTGGAAAGATCATGCCCGATACCGCCCGCCCATCCCGCATCCTGATCGTCGAGGATGACGCCGAAACCGCCGCGATGGTGGCCGGGATCGCGCGCGACCTTGGCTGCGATCCCCTCATCACCGCCACGCTGGAGGCGGGACGGGCTGCAGCAGGCCCTGATGTGGCGGTGATCGTGCTGGATCGGATGCTGCCCGGCGGCGACGGGGTTGAGGCCATCGCGGGCCTGCGCGCCGGCGGATCGCGGGCGCTGATCCTGGTGCTGTCGGCCCTCGGGCGGGCGGGCCAGCGGGTCGAGGGGCTGGAAAAGGGGGCCGACGACTATCTCGCGAAACCCTTTGAGCGCGAAGAGCTGCGCGCCCGACTGCGCGCGCTGTTGCGCCGCGCCTCGATGCAGGTGGCGGGCAACGACATCCTGGCCTTCGGCGAGGTGGAGATCCGGCTGCGCGCCCGCACCGTGCATGTGGGCCAGACGCATGTGCCCGTGTCGCCCAAGGAATTCGACCTGATCACCTTTTTCGCCCGCAACGCGGGGCAGGCGGTGACGCGGATGCAGCTTTTGGAACAGGTCTGGAACCTGCATTTCGACCCCGGCACCAATGTCGTCGATGTGCATGTCGGCCGCCTGCGCCGCAAGCTGGAAGAGGCGGCAGGCCGCCCGATGATCCAGACCGCGCGCGGCACGGGCTATGTCTTTGCGCCCCTGCCCGATGCGTCCCTGCCCCAAGGCGCCGGATGAACAGGCCGCGCCCCCGGGCCATGCTGCGGCTGGTGGCGGTGGTGGCGGTGGCGGTCACGATCCTGTCGCTGGCGGGGATGGTGCTGCAATACCGGCTGGTGCAGGCCCGGCTGATGGCGGGGGCCCAGGCGGTGCTGGCGGCGGACCTAGACGGCCTTGCCGCGCTTTACGACCAGCGCCGCATCATCGCGTTGCGGCAGGCCATCGAGTATCGCGCTGTGGCCGCCACGGGGGCCGAGATGCTGTGGCTGGGCACCCGGTCGGGGGGGATGCTGGCGGGCACCCGCGCCGACTGGCCCGCGGGCCTGATGCCGGCGGGCGAGGGGTTTGCCCCCGGGGCCGCGCAGGTGTTCGAGGCCGAGAGCGCGCGCTGGCTTGGCGTGGCGCGGGTGCTTCCCGGGGGGTTTCCCCTGCTGGTGGCGCGGTCGCTGGCGGGGGTGGATGCGACGCTTGCCGCCCTGCGCCGGGCGATGGCGGCGATCACGGCGGGGATGCTGGCGCTCGGCGTCGGAGTGGGCTGGCTGGCCGCACGCGGGCCGATGGCGCGCATCGGCGCGCTGAACGCGCTGTCCGACCGGGTGGCAGGGGGCGATCTGTCGGCCCGCCTGCCCGGGCCGCGCAGCGCCGATGAGTTCGGCCTTCTGGAAACCCATGTCCATGCGATGCTCGACCGGATCGAGGCGCTGAACCGCGCCACCCACCGGCTGTCGGACAGCATCGCGCATGAATTGCGCACCCCCCTGAACCGCATGGCCGCGAAACTGGACCGGGTGCAGGGCCAGCCCGACCTCGTGGCCGACCTGCGCGTCGAGATGCGCGCGGCGGTGCGGGTGTTCGATGCGCTGCTGGACATCAGCCGAGCCGAGGCGGATACGGGCGGCGGCGGCCTTGTGCCAACCGACCTCTCAGCCCTCGCGGCCGAGATGGCCGAGCTTTACGCGCCCCTCGTCGAAGAAGCGGGAATGACCCTGACCGCCGACCTTGCCCCCGGCCAGATGGTGCTGGGGGACCGCACGCTGATCGGCCAGATGCTGGCCAACCTTCTGGACAATGCGGTGAAATACTGCCGCCCCGGCGACCGCATCGCGCTGACCCTGGCCGACCTTGGCCAGCCGGTTCTGACGCTGGCCGACACTGGCCCTGGCCTCCCGCCTGATCTTGCCAGCGATGCCTTTGAACGCTTCACCCGCGGCGCGCCTCATGGCGGGTTGCGAGGGCATGGCCTTGGCCTCGCACTCGTGCGGGCGATCGCCACCCGCCACGGCGCGCGGCTTTCGCAGCCCACAGGCGCAAAGGGCTTTGCCCTTGAAATCCGTTGGCCTAGGCTGCCTCCAACCTGAACCGCCCCAAACTTTCCCGTTCCGAGATCGTCATGCCTCTGCGCGCTTTCGCCCTCTTGTGCCTGATCCTGACCGGCTGCGCCGCGTGGAACCCGCCGATCAACGCCGCCCTGACCGAAGGGACCAACCTGCCCCTGCTGGCCGAAGAGGCCGTCTTGCCGGATGACCTCTACATCGGGCTGGCATTTTCAGGCGGGGGCATGCGCGCCTCCGCCTATGCCTATGGCATGACCGAGGCGCTCCGTGCCGTGCCCACCGGCACGCCCAACGGGTTGATGGACCGGGTGCGGCTGGTCTCGGGCGTCTCGGGCGGGTCGGTGACGGCAGCGCAACTGGGCCTTTACGGCCCGGCCGGGCTTATCGGCTACCGCGAGCGCTATCTGGTCACCGATGCCGAGAGCTACATGGCCAATTCGGCGCTGAACCCCGTGACGCTGGTCAAGGGCCTGTCGGGCGGGGCCAACGGGCGCGACACCTTTGGCCGCTATCTGGATGAGGTGTTGTTTCATCACGCAACCTTCGGCGACCTGCGCAGCAGGGGCCGCATCAAGACCTGGATCAACGCCACCGACATGGGCAATTCCACGCCCTTCCTTTATTCCCCCGAAACCTTCGATGCGCTGTGCTCGGACCTGTCGCGCTATCCGATTTCCGAGGCGGTGGCGGCCTCTGCGGCCTTTCCGCTGGTGTTCAGCCCCGTGGTGCTGGAGGCGCATCAGGGCAAATGCGACTACCGCGAGCCTGACTGGCTGACGGCCGCCCGCTTCAATCCCGAGGCGACCAGTGCGATGCGCGCCCATGCCCGCGCCTTGGAAAGCTATGCCGACCCCGCACGGGTAAAGTTCGTGAAGCTGCTGGACGGCGGGGTGACCGACAATTTCGGCACCACCGGTCTTGCGGTGGAACGCGCCCGCGCGCAGGCCGCCTATGCGCCGATGACACCCGCCGAGGCGGTGCGGCTCAAGCGTCTTTTGTTCCTCGTGGCCGATGCGGGGGTGGAGCGTGACCCGGCCTGGCTGCAGAAAATCCCCGGCCCCGGCGGGCCTGCGCTGGCGATGTCCATCGCCAATGCCTCGCTCTCGGCGGCCACCCGGTCGGGATATGACGCCATGCGGGGCGAGATGCGGCGCTGGCAGGATGAACTGATCGAATGGCGCTGCGCCCTGCCCGCCGCCGAGGTGCGCCGCCTGCGCGGATCGACCGCGGGGTGGGATTGCCGGGATGTGAAGCTCTTTGTCGGACAGGCCGGATCGGATGCCCTGCCCGCGCCCATGCGCGACCGGTTCGTGAAGATCCCCACCCGCCTGCGCCTCAAGACCGACGAGGTGGACCTTGCGATCGAGGCCGGTCGGCTGGCCACGCAAGCGACGCCCGAATTCAACGGCTTTCTCGCTGCCCTTGATGGTAACCGTGTCGAAGACCGCATCGCCGCAGGCATCGCCCGTGGCGGGCGGCGGATCGCACCAACGGGGAACTGACAGCACATGACAAATTCCGTCATGTCCCCAATGGCGATTGTCGGAATGGATGCATCGGGTATCCTTCACCCATGCGCCTGATCCGTCTGTATACGCTTATACTTGCTCTGTCCGCGTCATCCTTGGCGGCAGCCCCCTCGCTGCATGCGGTGCTCATCGGAGTTGGGACATACGAACATCTGGACGCAGATTTGCGCGGACCCCCGCATGACGTGGCGTTGATGGCGCAGGTGCTGCTGGCGCGCGGCGCGGACCCCGCGCGTGTCATCGCCCTGACGACCGATCCAGAAGCCCCCAGTCTGCCCCCCGGCCTGCGCAAAGATGCTCCGACGCGCGCGGCCATCCTGTCTGCGCTGGCGCAGGTGGCGGCGGCAGCAGTCCCCGGCGACACCGTTCTGGTGTATTTCTCTGGCCATGGGAGCCAAGCCCCCGACCGCGACGGCGATGAGGTAAGCGGCTATGACCAGATCCTGCTGCCCATGGACGCGCGCGGCTGGCGCGGGGCCACGGGCGACGTGGAGAATGCGATCTATGACGATGAGCTGCAGGCCTGGGCGCGCGGCCTCCTGTTGCGCGAAGTGCAGGTGGTGGGCATCATCGACGCCTGCCATTCCGGCACCGGGTTTCGCGCGCTGACAGGCAGCGGCACCGCCCGCGTGATCGCACCCGAAACGATGGGCATCCCGGAGGCGGAGCCGCCGGATATGGTGATCCTCGCCCCCGACCTGCCCGGCGAGTTCGTGTTCCTCTACGCCTCGCAGGCCGACCAGCGGTCGTTCGAATATCCGCTTGACCCCGCCGATCCTTCGGGGCGGTGGCAGGGCGGGTTCACGCTGGCGCTGGCGCGGGGGCTGTCGCGGCACCCCGACCTGACCTGGCGGCAGGCGCTGCATCTGGCGCGCGACGCGCTCGCCACCGGCCCGCACCGGCAGGACCCCGACGGCGAGGGGCCGCTGCTGGATGCGCCCGTCTTTGGGCAAGGGGCGGCATCGCCTCGGTTCCGGGTGGAGGCGGGCAGGCTGCGCGCGGGGCTGCTGGAGGGTCTGGCCGAGGGCGCGCGCGTCGCGCTGTTCGACGTGCCAGCCGGGGGCACGGCGCTGGCAGAGGCCGAGGTGCGCGCGCCCACGGCGACCGAGACGGGCCTCGCGCCGCCGCCCCCGTCCGCTGCCCTCTGGGCAGAAATCACCGCCCCCGCCCCGCCCCCACCGCTGCGCCTCGCCACCCCGGTGCGCGCCGATCCGGGCGACGGGTTCGACTATGCCCCCTGGACCGCCGCGCTGGCGCAGGCCATGGCCGGGGGACTGGCGGTGGAGGCCGCCACCGCCGATCTGGTGCCGATCCTGACCGCGGGCGCGGTGGCGCTTGCCGGGGCAGATGGTGTTCTGGACCCCACGGGCCCCGGATCGTCGCCCCGGATCGTGCCGCGCGATGGCGAGACGTCGGGGGAGGCCACGCTGCGCATGATCGAGACGGCGGCGCATACGCTGCGGCTGCGCGGCGTGCTGGCGGGGATGGCGGGGCGGGGGTTGCTTGCGGGCGGGCGGATGACGCTCGAGGTAGCGCGCCGCCCTGGTGCCCTGCGCGCCGGGGGCTGCAGACGCGGAGAGGTGGGCGACCCGCAAGCGCATGACCCCGCGCGCGGCGTGGCGCCCTGTGACGAGCTGTGGCTGACGCTGACCAACGCCACCGGCTCGGCCAAGGACGTGACGCTGTTCTATGTGGCGCAGGATTTCACGGTCACGCCGCTCTGGCCCAAGGGCGGATTGTCGGGCCGCCTGCCAATCGGCGGGACCGCGCGCACCGGGCTGCGCATCACGCCCGACACGCCGACGAACGCCGCCGAGGAAATCCTGGTCGTGGCCGTGGATGCCGACCTGCGTGCCGACAGCACGCCGCTTGCGGCCCTCGCCACCCCCGACCGGCTGCGCGCCACCGGCGAGGAAGCCACGACCGCCATCGTGGCGGGCCTGCTGGACCCCGACACGGCAACGCGCGCCTTTACCAGCGCCCGACCCGCGCTGACGCTGTTGCGCCAGCCGGTGCGGATCACACCGCCCACCACCCCCTGACACCCACTCACCGAGGAGGCAAACCGATGACCCGTTTCCTGACCACCACCGCCCTGACGCTGATCCTCGCCGCGCCGATGGCCGCCCAGCCCCCTGAATTCGCCGCACCCCCGGCCGATCCTGCGCTGACCTCGCCCTTCGCCTTTGCCCAAGCCGGGCAGAAGACCGCGCGGGCGAGCGACGCCGAGGCGGCAGCCGAAGCGTCGGGCGCGCGGGTGGTGGGCGGCGAGATCGCGGCCCCCGGTGCCTGGCCCTGGCAGGTGGCCCTGCTGATCTCGGGGCAGCCGGTGGGGCCCGGCGCGCAGTTCTGCGGCGGCTCGATTCTGTTGGAGGAATGGGTGCTGACGGCGGCGCATTGCCTGCACATGCAGGCGCCCGACGGGCGGTGGGGCAACTTGCGGCCTGAGGCGCTGCAGGTGCTGGTGGGGGCCAACGATCTGGTGCCGGGCCAGGGCGACGCGGTGCCGGTGCGTTCGGTGCATGTGCATCCCGATTATGTCGGCACCGAATACGACAACGATATCGCGCTGATCCGGCTGGCGCGCGCGCCGCAGGTGCCCTTTGCCACGATCACAGTTCCCACGGCGGAGTTCGGCGATTATCTCGACCAGCCCGGCGTGGTCACCATGGTCACCGGCTGGGGTTTGATCGAGGGCGGGCGGCAGCCCGTCGCGCTGCGGCAGGCCGAGATCCAGATGATGGACCGATCCCTGTGCAACGCGGCGCTGATGGAGGCCAAGGCGAACGAGGCGGTGAAGGGCTTTGCCCATGCCGTCACCACCTTCGGCGTCAAGGAGGATGACGCCTATGCCCTGTGGGACCAGCTTGTGGCAAAGGCGCCGCCGCCGATGTCGGGCAACATGCTGTGTTCGGGCACGTTCGAGGGCGGGCGCACTGCCTGTTCGGGCGACAGCGGCGGGCCGCTGGTGGTGGCGCTGAAAGACGGCAGCTATGTCCAGGCGGGGGTGGTGAGCTGGGGGCTGTCGGGCGCGGGCGGCAAAGGCTGCAACGAAAAGGCTCCTTTCTCGGCCTACACGCGGGTGTCGAACTATCTGCCGTGGATGGAGACCGTCGTGGCGGCAAACCGCTGAGGCGGTGAGACACGGGCGGGGTGTCCCACGATGGGACACCTTTCCACCCCAATGAAATCAATGTCTTGACCTCCTTCCCTTCATCATCCGTTAACACCTGCATTCCAGGTGCCGCCCGCACACGACATGGGGCGGCCCGGTTTCCCGGGCCGCCCCTGATGCCCGCCCAAGTCCCGGGCGTGGTTCAGTTGGTCAGCAGATAATAGCTGTTGCGCTTGCGGCCGACGTTCTGGACGACAATGTAGAAATACCCGTTCCAGGCAGGGACGAAATCGCAATAGAGCTTGTCCGACCAGCTCACGTCATAGCAGATCGTGTTGCCGTTCTCGTCGGTGATCAACACGTCGAGGTTGGAATCGCCATCGCCCACCACGGCCACCTCGGCATAGGACTTGCCGTAGAACGGCACCTTCCAGCGGTCGGTGCTGCCTGCGGGCAGCCGCGACAGGGTGCGCGAGGCCCCGCCGATGCGCCCGCGCGAGCCTTCGGCCTCGACATCCTCGATCAGGCCCAGCAGAACCTCATCCTCGCCTGCGAGCGCGCGGGCCGAGGCCATCATGGCGGCGGCATCAATCGGGCCATCGGCGGCGTCTGCCTCTTCGGTCGCATCGCTCCCTTCGGTTTCCCGCTCACGCTCGACATCGGTGAAAGTGACGCCCGCCGCCAGTTTCGCGGCCGTGAGCACGGTCAGCGCATCCTTGTTGGCCATGCCGACGGCATAGAGATCCTGCGCCAGCGCAAGTTGCCCGGTGCCGCCACGGGTGCCCGTGCCTGCCGGATCGACGTTGGTGCCGGATTTGTCCTCGGCCAGGGTCGGGGTCGCCAGGGTCACGAGCGCGGTGGTCGCGAGGATGGCGGAAATACGTTTCATTCGAAGTATCCTCCTTGTGAGTCAGGGCGCCTGCCAAGCATGCGGCACATCGCCTCTGCCCCCAATCTTGCACCGCGCAGTGGCCCTGTGAAGCCTGCAAGGCATGACAAATGCGGTCATGGCGCTGGCAGGACCAGCGCGCAGCCCATGCCGGGCACGTCTGGGCAGATTGCGGCGGGGTCACGGCTGGCAAGGGCATGGGCCGCAGCGATCAGGATTTCCGCGCTGCGGCGGCGGGCCGCGCGGGTGAGGTCGCCGGGGGTCGGGCCAGCCTCGGGTGCAATGCCCTGCACGAGGTCCAGCGCCCCTTCAGCCGCGCCGGCGAGGAGGAGGTATTCGGCAGCCTCGGTGCGCAGGAAGGTGGTGTCGATCACCCCGCCCGGTGTGGCGGCGGCAAGCGCGCGGGCCGTGGCATCGCGCAGGCGGGGCAGATCGACGGCATCCCATGTGGCGGCCATCGCGGCCTGGTTTGTGGCGCGGTAGAAGGTCATGAGCGCGGCATGATCCGCCTCGCCCCGCGCCTCGGCCTGGGCGCGGGCCTGATCGAGGAGGGCATCGGCGGCGGCGGCATCCCCGGCCGCCTGCGCCAGCTGCACCCGGGGCAGAAGGAGGGTGATGCGCCAGTCGGCGGCGCGGTTCACCATTTCGGCCAGCGTCAGGGCGGAGGTGGCGGTGGCGGCATCGCCTTCGGACAGGGCGGCGCGGGCGCGCCAGTAGAACAGTTCCGTCATCCGCGCGCGTGAGGCATCGGGAAGGGGATAGCGCCAGACCGGATCACCCCCCACCTGCCAACCCGGGGCGAGCACGCGCGCGGCGCCCTCGTCCAGCGTGGCGCGGGCCTCGGGGATGCGCCCCATGAGAAAGAGGGCGCGGCCCGCGAGCGCCCGCGCCTCGGCCATCAAAAAGGCGGTGTCGGCGGGGGCAAAGCCCGCATCGGGGGGCAGGTCGGCGCGGGCGGCGGCGGTGAGGGCGGCCATGTAGTCGCGCCGCTCCAGCGCGGCATCGGCCACATCGAGCGCGCGGCGGGCGAGGGTCAGGGCAGAGGTGTTGAAAGCGGTCAGGTCGCCCCGCGCCCAGTCCTGCACATAGCCGCCCAGGTCATCCGCCGCCGCATCGCCGAAGCGCGCGCGCAGCGAGGGCAGCGACAGGGTTGCGGCCTCGACCGCCTCGGCAAACCGGCCAAGGTCGGCCAGGGCATAGGCGCGCGACACCTCAAGCATCGCGGCCTCATCGGCGAAGGCGGGGCCGCCCTGGCGGGCAAGGTCCAGCCCCTCTTCAGCGATGCGCAGGGCATAGGCGGGGTTTTCGCCAGTGTTGCGGATGCTGTCGGCCAGGATGGCAAAGGCGATGGCCCAGTCGGGGGTCAGCAGGGTGGTGCGCCGCGCCTCGCGGATGCCACGGTCGATGTGGCGCCAGGCACCTTCGATGTCGTCCTGTTCAAGATAGGCACCCAGGCCGTCGATCAGGGCATAGGGGTCGGGGGTCTGGGCCGCCGCCGGGGCGCCGCAGGCAAGGGTGAGGGCGAGGAGAGCCGCCCTCATCGCCCGTCGCCCACCAGCACGAAGGGCGCCCAGGCCGAGGGGTGGGCCAGCGTGGGGTCGCGCGTATCCTGCATCACCGCGATCATCGCGCGGCGCAGCGCGTCGGCCTTGCCCGTCGCCTGACCGGCATCGAGGGCGGCGAAGGCCCCCGAGGTCAGGCGCGCCGCCGCATCGTCTCGCACCGGCCAGTGCGACACCAGCACCGCCCGCGCCCCCGCGAACAGGAACGCCCGCGCGAGGCCCGACAGCCCCTCGGCCCCCGGCCCGTTGGCCCCGGCGGTGTTGCAGGCCGACAGGATCACCCAGTCGGCATCCAGCCGCAGTTCAGCGATTTCCGAGGCGGTCAAGAGGCCGTCATCCAGCGGCGTGGGGGTGTCGGGCGGGGTCAGGACAAGGGCGGGTTCGTCAAGGCCCGGCATCTCGCCCGACAACAGGCCGTGGGTGGCGAAGACGACGATGCGGCGGTTCGACAGGTCGGCGGATTTCACCGCCGTTTCGGTGGCATCCGTGCCCAGGATCACGTCGCGGGGGGCGGCACCAAGGCTCTGGGCGATGGCGCGCAGTTCGCTGCGGGTTTGCGGCAGCGGGGCCAGGGCGCGCAGGCGGGCGGGGTCCGCCAGGCCCCCGCGCATCAGGGGGGCACCGCCCTCGGCCACCCCGCGGGTGAGGGCGGCCACCTGCATCGCGCCGTCAAAGGCGGGATCGCCGTAGCCCGCAAAGGCCAGCCGGTCCGGGGCGGGGGCTGGCAGGCCGCGCAGGGCGCGCAGGCTTTCCACCGAGGGCAGCACGGTCAGCGCGTGGCGCCGGATCAGCCAGGGCGAGGCGCGCAGCGCGGCGGGATCGGCATCGTCGCCCTCGGGCGGGTCGGTGAGGAGGAGGCCGAAGGGCAAGGCCGTCAGCGCGCCGTCGGGCACCAGATAGACATGCGCGGCCTGGGCCAGCACGGGGTCGAGCGGTTCAAGGAGATAGCGGTAGAGCAGCCAGGCAATGCCGCGCGGAAAGGCGTTGCCTGCCGGTGCCACGGGGTCGAGCGCCACGGCGGCGCGGGCGGGCGCCCCGGTGGGGTCAAGCGTGGCGCGCAGGCGTGAGACGGCATCCGACATGGTGCCGGGGTCGATGGTGACCGCCGAGAGGCCCACGCGGTGGGGCGAGACCGCCCAGACAAAGGTCTGGCGCTGGCCGGCAAAGATCAGGACCAGCGCCTCGTCCGGTGCCAGAAGGGCCTGCACGCTGGCGATGTCGAGGGGGGCCGTGGCGGCGGCAGGCGGGGTGCGGGCGGCGATCCGGTTGGCGAGGCGGGCGATCTCGGCGGCCAGGGCCTCCGCCTCGCCAGTCAGGCGGATGCGGTCGGCGGCGGGATCGGTCAGCGCCGCCTGGACCTCGGCCAGCCGGTTCTGCGCGGCTTGGCGCGCGCGCAGGGCGGCGGCAAGGTCCGGGTCGGCGGCCCCCGCCCGCTCGGCGATCTGCGCCAGCGCCTCGCCTGCGGCGCTGGTCATCGCGGCCTGTGCGGCGCGGAAGGTCTGGTCGATGCGGTCACGCTCTTCCTGCGCGCGCAGGCCGGCAGGCAGGGCAAGGGCGAGGAGCAGGCAGAACAGACGCAGGACCATGGCGGGGGCAGCGTGGCGCGGGGGGCCTGGCCGCGTCAAATGAAATCCGCCGTCATGCCGCCGCCTCAGGGCTGGGTCATCGCCGCGTCCCATTCGCGCAGGAAATTGCGCCGCGTCAGCCGGTCCAGCGGCACCAAAAGGCCCGGGTCCAGCCGGATCGGCCGGATATGCGCGGACAACTGGATCGCGCCCTCGGTCAGCGGCGGAAAGCCGGTGTCGCCACGGCTGATGCGTTGTCCTTCGGCCCCGATCAGGAAATCGAGGAAGGCGGCCCCCAGATCGGGGCGCGCCGCCGTCACCGGGATCAGCGCCGAGCGCAACAGCGCGAGGCTGAAATCCTGCAACTCGATCACGGCGGCGTCGGGGATGCGGCGGGCGTGGGTGGCGGCGTAACTGCCCACCACGTTGTAGGCGACAAAGACGCGGCCCGCCGCCAGATCCTCGATCATGTCCACCGAACAGCAGTAAAGCCGCGCATCGAGCCGCCCCATCACCTCGGCCAGCCGCCAGAAGGCATCGGTCTGGCGCGCGTCCTGCGTGGCGAACATGTAGCCCACGCGCGAGGCATGGGGATCATAGGTGGCGATGCGGCCCCGGAACCTGTCGGGGTTTTCACGCAGAAGGGCGATCAGGTCGCGCCGTGTTTCCGGGATGGGCAGCCCCTCCAACCCCCGGCGCGACACGATGGTGACCACCGGTTCCAGCGCGAAACCGAAAAGCCGGTCGCGCCAGCGCGCCCAAGGCGGCAGGGCCGTGGCGGCATCCGAGGCGTGGGGGGAGGCGAAGCCGTCATTGGCCAGTTTCATCTGCAGGTCCATGGCCGAGGAGATCACCAGATCGAAGGCCGCCCCCTCATCCGCAATGGCGCGGAACACCTCTTGCGACGAGGCCATGGTGTAGCGCAGCGAAAGGTCGGGGCGGGCGGCGAGGAATGCCGCAACGAGCGGAGCCGCGATGTCGATGTCGGTGGTGGAGAGGACCGACAGTTCCGCCCGCGCGGCGCCGCCCACAAAGAGATGTTCCTCCTCCACCTCAAAGGCGGTGGCGTGTTGGGTCAGCAACAGCACCGCGATCAGGCCGCGGGCAAGGTCAGACAGGCGCATGTGCCCCCCCCGGGCCGCGGCCCCATGGTGAATTCGCCGCCCAGGGCGCGGGCGACCTCGGCCACGATGGTGAGGCCAAGGCCAGACCCCACCACGTCGGCCACGTTCCGCCCGCGCCGGAAGCGGGCGGTCAGGTCGGGCGTGACGGCCCCCGAAAGGCCCCGGCCCCGGTCGGCCACGGTCACCGCCACGCGGCCCGGGGCGACCGTCAGCGACAGGTGCACCTCGCCATCGGCATCGGAATACTTCACCGCATTGTCGATCAGGTTGCGCAGGGCACTTTCGATCAGCACCGGATCGCCGCGCACGCGCGCCGGGCCGGGGCCGGGGTCGAGCGTGATCGCGATGTCGCGCATGTCGGCGGTGGGGGCGTAGGCGCGGGCAAGGTCGGCCAGCGTCTGGCGCAGGTCCAGCGTGGCGGGTTCCATCTGGTCGGAGCGGTAGAGGACCATCGCGTGGTCCAGAAGCTGGCTGGCCGAGCGGGCGCTTTCCTCGACCGCACGGATGACGGTGCGCAGGCGGGCGCGGGTATCCTCGGTCTCGGCGCGGCGCAGGGCCAGTTCCGCCTCGGCCCGCACGGTGGCCAAGGGCGTGCGGATGTGATGGGCCGCCTCGGCGATGAAGGTTTCGGTTTGCGTCAGCGCGCCGCGCAGGCGGGCGGTGAAATTGTTGAGCGCGGTCACGAGGGGGGCGAGTTCGCGGGGCGACGGGTGGCGCACCGGGCGCAGGTCGCGCGGGCCCCGCCGTGCCACGGCCTGCGCAAGCCGGTCGAGCGGGGCGAGCATCGAGTCCGCCGCCAAGAGCGACAGCGGCACCGCCAGCACGAAGAACCCCAGCCCCAGCAGCGCCGCGCGGTTGGCCAGTTGCCCCGCCACCTGCGCCTGACCATAGCGCGTCTGGCCCAGCACCACCACCACCCCGCGCAGCCGGTCGCCCGCCAGCACCGACCGCCCCACCGCCGCCAGCCGCAGGTCGGCATCGCGGAAGGGGCGGCTGTAGAAGGCGGGCGCAGGGCCTGAGGGCAGGATGACGGGCAAGGGCAGGTCGTCATAGCCCGTCAGCGTCGCGCCACCTGTCCCGTCGCGGATCACGATGCGCCAGAACAGCCGGTCCTGCGCCACCGCCCCCAGCATGGAGAAGGTGGCATAGGAAAGGTCCACCTCCACCCCCTGTTCGGTGCCGCGCAGGGCATCGGCCACCGACACCGCTGCCGCCCCGAGGATCGCATCCTGTGTGGCCTCGGCGGCGCGGTCGGCGGTCTGGCGCACCGCGAAATAGAGCGCCACCGCCAGCACCGCCGCCACCACCAGAAGCTGCACGATCAGACGGCGGCGCAAGGAACCCGCGAACCAGCCGTCCGTCATGCGCCCCCCGTCACGCACCGGTCAGCCGGTAGCCGAGGCCCCGCACGGTTTCGATGCGCGCCGCACTCCCCTCCAGCTTGCGGCGCAGGCGGCCCACATAGACCTCGATCGCGTTGTCGCTGACCGTCTCGGCGTAGGAGAACAGCCGGTCGCAGAGCTGGTCCTTGGAGTAAATGCGCCCCGGCGCGTTCAGCAGGATCTCGAATAGGCGCAATTCGCGGTTGCGCAGGTCGCGGGTCTGGCCCGCGAAGGTGACGGTGGCGGTCAGCGGATCAAAGGCGATGTCGCCGAAGCGGCGCAGGGTCTGCGCGGCCCCGCCCCGGCGGCGCAGCACGGCGCGGATGCGTGCCTCAAGTTCCGCAAGGCCAAAGGGTTTGGTCACATAGTCATCGGCCCCGCCATCCAGCGCGTCGATCCGGTCGGAGACGGCCGAGCGTGCGGTCATCATGATGACGGGCGTGTCGCGGCCCGCGCGGCGCTGGCGCGCGAGGAACCCGCGCCCGTCGCCATCGGGCAGCATGATGTCCAAAAGGATCAGGTCATAGGCGGCGGCGGCAAGGCAATCCTCGGCCGCGGCAAGGGTTGCGGCGCGGTCCACCCCGTGCCCGTCCATCGCCAGGAGGTCCGCGACCGAGCGGGCCAGATCGCCATTATCCTCGACCAGCAGAAACCGCATTTCCCCCCCGCGGCTGTCTTGCATGACAGGTTCGTGTCAGCTTCTGCGGGAATCGTGCCGCTTGCAAGGGAGGCCTGCGCGCGGTGCGCCGGGGCGCCCTGCCACATATGTCTGGGAGGACAGCAATGACGTCGAATATCCGCAAGGCGCTCCGCGCCGGCGCCGTGATGGTGCTCATGGCCACCACCTCGGCGCAGGCCGCCGAATGCATCGCGCCCGCAAACCCCGGCGGCGGCTGGGATTTCACCTGCCGCCAGATCGCCCGCATCCTGCAGGAGATCGGCCTGGAAAAGAACCTGGTTCAGGTGACGAACATGGCGGGCGCCGGGGGCGGCGTGGCCTATACCTCGGTCGTGAGCGGGCGCAACACCGACCCGGAGCTGTTCGTGGCGGCCTCGTCCGCGACCACCACGCGGCTGGCGCAGAACGCCTATGCCGGGATGACGGCGGACCAGGTGCGCTGGCTGGGCACCATCGGGGGTGACCCCGGCGTGATCGTGGTGGCCAAGGAAAGCCCCTATCAGTCGATCAACGACCTGATCGAGGCGGTGAAGGCCGACCCGAGCAAGGTGGCCTTTGCGGGTGGGTCCGCCGTGGGCGGGTTCGACCATCTGAAGGTGCTGATGCTGTTGAACCGCGCGGGCTTTACCGACATCCGGTCGGTGAAATACATCGGCCTTGACGGCGGCGCGGATGCGATCACGCAGACGGTGGGCGGGTTCACCCAGGCGATGACCGGCGACATGTCGGAGATCCAGGGCTTCCTGCGCTCGGGCGACGTGCGCGCGCTGGCGGTCCTGTCCGAAGAGCGCGTGGCGGGCTTTGAGGATACCCCCACGGCCAAGGAACAGGGCGTTGACCTGGTGGCGATGAACTGGCGCGGGCTTTATGTGCCCAAGGGCATTTCGGACGAGCAATACGCCCGCTGGGTGGATGCGCTGACCAAGGTTGCGGAAAGCGAACAGTGGAAGACCGTGATGGCCGAGAACGGTCTCGCTCCCTACACCCTGATCGGCGATGAGTTCGAGGCCTGGGTGAACGGCAACATCGACGAGATCGCCGCGATTTCGCGCGAGATCGGGATCATCCAGTGATGGCGGCCGACCGCATCTTTGGCGCGGTCATGATGGTTCTGGCGCTGGGGTATATCCTCAGCGCCTCGAACATCCAGACCTCGTTCATGTCCGATCCGGTGGGGCCGCGGCTGTTTCCCTACATGATTTCGGCCGTGGTCATCCTGTGTTCGCTGTCCATGATCCTGCGGCCCGATCCGAATGCCGACTGGCCCGCGCCCGCGATGGCGCTGAAGATCGGCGCGGCGCTGGTGGTGCTGGTAGGCTATGCGATGGTGATCCGGCCCTGGGGGTTCATCATTCCCACGGTCATCGCCTCGGGCATCCTCAGTTACATGATCAGCCCGCGTGCGGTGCCTGCGGCGCTGGCGGACCTGGGCCTTGGCGTGGGGCTGTTCGTTCTGTTCAAGACGGTGCTGGGTCTGGGGCTGGTGGCCCTGCCCCGCGCCTGGATGTAGGGAGCGGACATGGACATCCTTTCCAATCTGGCGCTGGGGTTCTCCATCGCGCTGTCGCCCTACACGCTGCTTCTGGCCTTCATCGGCTGCTTTGTGGGCACCATTATCGGCTGCCTGCCGGGCCTGGGGCCGTCGAACGGGGTGGCACTCCTGATCCCCATTTCGTTCTCGCTGGGGCTGGATGCCATTTCGGCGCTGGTGCTGCTGACCTCCGTTTACTACGGCGCGATGTATGGCGGGCGGATCAGTTCGATCCTTCTGAACATCCCGGGCGATGAGCCTGCGATGATGACCACGCTGGACGGATACCCGATGGCCAAGCAGGGCCGCGCGGGCGATGCGCTGGTGATCTCGGGCGTCGCCTCGTTCTACGGCGCGATGGTGGCCACCATCGGCCTGATGTTCCTGTCGCCATTGCTGAGCCGCGTGGCGTTCCAGTTCGGCCCTGCGGAATATTTCGCCCTCTACATGCTGGCCTTCTGCACATTGGGCGGCGTGGGATCGAACAACCAGGCCAAGGCGGCGTTGGCCGCGGCCCTTGGCCTCGGCATCGCCATGATCGGGTTGGACAAGACGACAGGGATGCCGCGCTTTACCTTTGGCGAGTTGCACCTGTACGACGGGATCGACTTTCTGGTGGCCATCGTGGGGCTGTTCGCGGTGGCCGAAGTGTTCCACTTCATCGAAAGCCACGGCAAGGACAGTGCCATCGGGGTGAAGCTGGGCCGCATCCGCATTCCGTGGGCCGATCTGCGGCGCACGCAGGGGGCCATGGCGCGGGGCACTGGCGTGGGCTTTGTGGCGGGCATCCTGCCGGGGGCGGGGGCATCCCTGGGATCATTCCTCGCCTATATGCTGGAAAAGACCGTGTCGAAGGACAAGGCCAGTTTCGGCAAGGGCGCGCCTGCGGGCGTGGCAGCCCCCGAGGCGGGCAACAACGCCGCCGCCGGGGGGGCGCTGATCCCGATGCTGACGCTGGGGGTGCCGGGGTCGGGCACGACGGCGGTGCTGCTGGCGCTTCTTCTGACGCTGAACATCACGCCGGGGCCGCTGTTGTTCACCGAAAAGCCCGAGGTGGTGTGGTCGCTGATCGCGTCGCTGCTGATCGCCAACGTCATGCTCTTGGTGATGAACGTGCCGATGGTGAAGGTGTTCGTGAAAATCCTGTCGGTGCCGTCCTGGGTGCTGTTGCCGGGGGTGACGATGGTGGCCTTCGTGGGGATCTTCTCGCTGACCGGGTCATCCTTCGACATGCTGTTGATGGTGGCCTTCGGCGTGCTGGGATACATCTGCCGCAAGCTGGATATCCCCACCGTGCCGATTATCCTGGGCATCCTTCTGGGCAACGCGATGGAGGACAACCTGCGCCGCGCGATGGTGCTGTCGAACGGCGACTGGACGTATCTGTTCAGCTCGAATATCGCCATCGGACTGTGGACGGCGGCGGTGCTGGGGTTCCTCGCGCCGATGTTCCTGCGACGGTTCCTGAAAAAGCCGCCCCTGCCCGCGACCGAGGCCTTCGACCGCGACTGATCCTGACCGGCCCCCGCATCGGGGGCCGGATCTTTCCGGGGAAACACATGACCACCCGCGTTCTGGTGCCTTCGGGCGTTCTTGGCCTTGGGTTCGACCGCGAGGCTCTGGCTCGGGGGGCGCTGATGCGCCCCGACATCATCGCCATCGACGGCGGGTCCACGGATTCCGGGCCGTTCAGCCTGGGGGCCGGGCAGTCGAAATACGCCCGCGCCGCCACCAAATCCGAATGGCGCGAGATCATGGCGGCAAGGGCCGTGGCGGGCGTGCCCCTGGTGATCGGCACGGCGGGCACCTGCGGGGCGGATGCGACCGTGGACTGGATGTTCGACATCACCGCCGAACTCGCCGCCGAAACGGGTGAGCGGCTGCGGGTGGCGCGGCTTTACTCCGGCCAGCCTGCCAACCGGGTGGCGGCGGCGCTTGCGGCGGGGCGGGTGCGCCCGCTGGTGCCCGCGCCCGAGGTCACGCCCGAGGGGCTGGCGGGCATGACGAACATCGTGGCGCTTGCGGGGGCCGAGCAGGTGCAGGCCGCACTGGCCACCGGGGCCGATATCGTGATCGCGGGCCGCACCACCGACACCGCCATCATCGCGGCCCTGCCCCTGGCGCGGGGCGACCACGCGGGCGGGGCCTGGCACGGGGCCAAGATCGCGGAATGCGGGGCGCTATGTTCCACCAACCCCACCTCGGGCGTGATCATGGTGACGTTCGACGCGGCGGGGTTCACGGTGGAGCCGCTGGCCGATGGCGCCGCCTGCACGCCGCATTCGGTCTCGGCCCATATGCTGTATGAAAATGCCGATCCCTTCCTGCTGCATGAACCCGGCGGGCATCTGGACGTGCGCGGCGCGCGCTACCTTGCGCTGGATGCGCGGCGCGTGCGGGTGGAAGGGTCGGCCTGGGTGCCGGGGCCCTATACGGTCAAGCTGGAGGGCGCGCGGGTGGCGGGGTATCAGACCACCATCCTCGCCGTTCTGCGCGACCCGCATTATGTGGCCCATGCGCGGGCCTGGGTGGCGCGGCTGACGGCGTATCTGACGGACAGCATCGCGCGGCGGATGGGGCTTTTGGCGACGGAGTATCGGCTGGAGTTCAGGCTGATCGGGGTGGACAGCGCGCTCGGGGCGCTGGAGACGCGGGTGGGCAGCCCGGCCGAGGTGGGGGTGCTGGGCATCGTCACTGCCGCGACGCAAGGGATCGCGGCGGAAATCGGCAAGCTGATCAACCCCTTCGTGCTGCACTATCCGCTGACGGATGACGAGGAGCTGCCCACCTTCGCCTTCCCCTATTCCCCCGCCACCACCGACCGGGGGCCCCTTTATGAATTCGCGCTCAACCACGTGATGCGGCTGGAGGACCCGATAGAGGCGTTCCGACTGACCGTGACGGAGATCGGCGCATGAGGTTGGGCGAGGTGGTGGCCAAGGTGCGGTCCAAGAATGCCGGGCCGTTCTGGGTGACGGTGGACGTGTTCTGCGGGGATGCGGAGCGGTTCGCGCGGGTGGTTGCCGCGTTGTCCACGGCGGATGTGGCGGCGGTGTTCGGCCAGCCGGAGGGGATGGTCCGGCGGTTCGACATTCCCGACCTGGGGGTGGTCAAGTTCTCGTTCCCCCGGCCGGTGGTGCAGGGATCGGCCGAGGACCGCGACATGCACGGCGCGCAATGGGCGCATCTTCTGGCGGAGATGACGATTGCCTGACCTGTGGCGCAGGCGGGCGGTGACGCTGGGGGTGGCGGCCTGCGGGGCCGGGGTGTTCTGGGCGGCGGGGCTGCCGCTGCCCCTGCTGCTGGGGCCGATGGCGGCCTGTCTGCTGGCGGCCCTTGCGGGCGCGCGGATGGCCGATTTCGGGGCCGCGGGGACGTTCCTGCGCACGTTTCTGGGCGTGGCGGTGGGGGCCTCGATCACGCCCGACGTGATGGGGCGTCTGCCCGCGATGGCGGGGTCGCTGGTGTTCGTGCCGCTGTTCATCCTGGTGATCGGGGCGGTGGGATACCCTTTGTTCCGCCGCGTCTTCGGCTTTGATCCTGCGACCGCCTGGTATGCGGCAATGCCGGGCGGCCTGCAGGACATGCTGGTCTTCGGGCAGGAGGCGGGGGGCGACATCCGCGCGCTGTCCTTGATCCACGCGACGCGGGTGCTGGCCATCGTGACGCTGGCCCCGATCCTGATGACCTGGGTCTGGCAGGTGGACCTGACGCGCCCGCCGGGCGTGCCGGCGGCGGGGATGGACCCGGTGCAGATCGCGCTGATGCTGGGGGCGGGGCTGGCGGGGTGGAGGATCGCAGAGCGCGTGCGGCTGTTCGGGGCCTCGATCCTGGGGCCGATGATCCTGACGGCGGGCCTGAGCCTCGCGGGCGTGATCGACCAGCGTCCGCCCGCAGAGATGATCTGGGCGGCGCAGCTCTTCATCGGGCTGTCGGTGGGGGTGAAATACACCGGGATCACGGCGAAGGAGATCCGGGTGGATGTTGGGGCGGGGTTGGCCTATGCAGCCCTTCTGGCGGTGATCAGCCTGGTGTTCATCGAGGCGATCAGCCTAACGGGGGTGGCCCCGGCGCTGGACGCATTCCTGGCCTTCCTGCCCGGGGGACAGGCGGAGATGGTGGTGATTGCGATCCTCGCCGGGGCGGACCTGGCCTATGTGGTCAGCCACCACCTGCTGCGGCTGGTGCTGGTGATCGTGCTTGCCCCGGTGGCCGCGCGGCTGGTGCGGTAGGGTGACGCGTTTCAAAAGGTTTGACAGACGACCAAAATAACCACAAGCGAAAACAGTGGCTTGCGGCATCGTCGTTTCAATTGGTTTGAAGGATTGAGGGGTGAGGCGCGCTTCTTGGCGGGCAAGTGGGCGAAGCGGGGAATATAGAACCCAATGACTTCAATGGGTGCTTCGCGCATGGTGGTGGGGAAAACCCAGAGAGTGTCCGACCTTCTGTGTATGGGTGATCTGGTCCATGCTTCCTGAGAGGAGCAAGGACGATGACCATTTCGAACGAACTGCTGGACGAGTTGCTGAAGGGCTGCAAGCGGCCTGAGGATCTGCCTGGTGACGCCGGGCTGATGAAGGAGTTGAAGGTCGGTCTGATGGAGCGGATGCTTGGGGCCGAACTTACCGCGCATCTGGGCTATGATGCGGGCGCGGAGCCGCCGCCTGAACAGACCAACCGCCGGAACGGTGTCGCCACGAAGCGGGTGAAGGGTTCGGACGGCGAGGTTTCGCTGGTTGTACCGCGCGACCGGGAGGGCAGCTTCGAGCCCCAACCGGTAAAGAAGGGCCAGACCCGGATCGACGGGGTGGATGACAAGATCATCGGGCTCTATGCCGCCGGGCTTTCGGTGCGTGACATCCAGGCCCATCTTGAGGATCTGTATGGACTTAAGGTCTCGCCCGACCTGATCAGTCGCGTGACCGATGCCGTTCTGAGCGAGGTGCGCGAGTGGCAGCACCGGGCGCTCGACCGGATGTATCCCATTGTGATTTTTGACGCATTGCGGGTGAATATCCGCGATGCTGACAGCCGGATGGTCAGGAACAAAGCAGTTTACATCGCGCTCGGCGTCACCCGGGACGGGGAACGCGAGGTTCTGGGCATCTGGATCGCCGACAACGAGGGGGCCAAGTTCTGGCTGTCGGTGATGAACGAACTGCGCAACCGCGGGGTCCAGGACATCCCGATTGCCGTCGTGGACGGGCTGAAGGGCTTCCCCGAGGCGATCACGGCGGCCTTGCCCTGTGCAGGTCGGATGAAGCAAGCTTTGACGGCTTCCTTGCCAAGACCGGCCCCGCCTTCGCGTATCTGCTCAAGACCACGCATGCCGCCGGTCTGCCGCCGGGCCTGGATCGTCCGAACCCCGCCGGAGACACTCCGGAAAACGCGATGTGCAAGCAGCTTGGCCTGCCACCCGGCGCGCTGGACGCGCGCGGGGTCTGAGGCCGACGTGATCGTGCCGGTTGGCAGGTCGGTTGCGATGCCAGCAGGGCACCTGTCCCGTGCCCGGCAAGGAAGGCCCGCCCGCGCATCCGCGTTCTCCATGGCGCGGTGCAGGGCGGGCCGACCGGCCCGCCTGACACGGATTCCCCCGACTGCAAAGGCCGCCATGTCGAACGACCTGATCCGCCCCATGCCGCGCCCGCCCGCGCAGGTCGAGCCCTATGTGCGGGCACTTGGGCCGGACCTCGCGGTGCAGTTTCTTCTGACCTATGGCGGGGCCGAGCTCACCCTGTCGGGCCGTCCTGGCGGTCGTTCAGGTCACGAGCGGATGCTGGGCCACGACGCCGCCAAGCGCCTGGCCGAACACGCGGGTGCCGTGCGGCGCATCCCGCTTGCGAAGCGCTGGCTTGCGAAGATGTTGCACTGGCAAAGCATGAGCAACGCGGCCATCGCCCGCCGCCTGCGCATCACGGACCTGACCGTGCGGCGATATCTGAAGGATGACACGGTGCGATGACCGGCAAGACGCAGTCCCGCGATATCCGACTTGCCTTGGCCGACGCGCTGGCCGAAGCCCGCCAGTCCCGCGACCTCATGGCCGCCGCGACCGAAGCCGCAGGCCGCGTCGCCAACCGGCTTCAATCGGCCCTTGAAGGCACCGTTGAAAACCGCTTGAACAGCCCTCAGGAAGACCTGGTTGCGCGCCACCGCCGCCAGCATCGCCCCGGCGTTCCCTCCAAGATCGAGGCCGATCCGGCACTGCGCGCCTTCATCATCGCGCACATGCACACGATGACCTTCGCCGAAATCGTCGCCGCCAACGCCGCCGCCTTCCCCCCAGACCGCCGCCCCAGCACGTCCGGCCTGCACCGCTGGTGGCACCGGCACGGCAAGTACCTCGGGGACGCCACTCACGTTACCCCACCAAACACCAGCTGATCCCAGCAAAGCCGCCGCCGCTCGACGTCTTCCGGCCTCACACCTTAAGAGACACCCTGTCAGAGCATTTGAAAGCACACGTAGGGGGCGCTGCCCCCGCGCCCTGCCGGGCGCCCCCCCGGGGTATTTCAGCAAAGAAGAGAACGGGTCAGATCAGCCCTTCGGTGCGGAAGAGGGCCTTCAGATCGGCTTCGGGGCGGGCGCCGACATGGCCGATCACCTCGGCCGCGGCGACGCAGCCCATGCGGCCCGCGGTGGCCAGGGGCGCGCCGGTGGCGAGGCCGTAGAGGAAACCCGCGGCGAACTGGTCACCGGCACCCGTCGCATCGACGGGGGTGATGCGGGTGACGGGGACGATGGCCTGTTCGCTGCCCTGCTGCACGATCACGTCATGGCCCGACCGGGTGCAGACGAGGAGCCGGGTATCCTGTGCCGCCTGTTCGAGGGCCGCGGAAAGGTCGGTCTGATAGAGCGATTCCCATTCGTGTTCGTTGCCGATCACATAGTCGAGGTCACGCACCAGGCGGCGGAAATCGGCGCGGTGGCGATCGACGCAGAAGGGATCCGAGAGCGCGATGCCCGCCCGTCCGCCGCCGTCCCGGCACAGCCGCGCGGCGCGTTCGAAGGCGGCCTTTCCGGGGGGCTTGTCGTAAAGATACCCTTCGAGGAACAGGAGTTCCGCGCGGCCCGCCACATCGTCGGACACGTCGTCGGGGCCAAGCTCGGACGAGATGCCAAGGTAGGTGTTCATCGACCGCTCGCCATCCGGCGAGACGAAGATCATCGAGCGCGAGGTGGGCAGATCGCCCCCCGCCACCGGCGAATTGACGAAATCGGTCCCCTGCGCCGCCATGTCCTGCGCATAGAACCGCCCCAGGGCATCGTCATGCACCCGCCCGATGAAGGCGGTGGAGAGGCCAAGGTTGCCCAGACCCGCCAGCGTGTTGGCGACCGACCCGCCGGGGGCCTGCCGGCGGTTGCCCATGGCGGCATAGAGCAATTCGCCCCGCTCGCGCTCCACCAGCTGCATGATGCCCTTTTCGATCCCCATGAGATCGAGGAAGCTGTCGTCGGCGGTGGAGAGCACATCGACGATGGCATTGCCGATGCCGACGACCTGGTAGGGTTTCACGCGGTCTTTTCCTCAAAGGCGCAGAGATCGGCGATGATGCAATCGGCGCAGCGGGGTTTGCGGGCAAGGCAGGTATAGCGGCCGTGCAGGATCAGCCAGTGGTGCGAATGGCCGAGGTATTCGGCGGGCACGTGATCCTCGATCGCGCGTTCCACGGCCAGCTCGTCACGGCCCGGCGAGATGCCGGTACGGTTCGAGACGCGGAACACATGCGTATCCACCGCCTGGGCGGGCAGGCCGAACCACATCTGCAACACCACATTCGCCGTCTTGCGCCCCACGCCCGGCAGGCTGGTGAGGGCGGCGCGCGAACTGGGCACCTGGCCCCCGAAGCGGTCGATGAGGATCTGCGACAGGCGGATCACGTTCTTGGCCTTGTTGCGGAAAAGGCCGATGGTGCGGATGTGTTCGATCAGCCCCTCTTCTCCGAGCGCCAGCATCTTTTCTGGCGTGTCGGCAATGGCAAAAAGGGGCCGTGTGGCGCGGTTCACGCCCACATCGGTGGCCTGCGCCGACAGCGCCACCGCCACGAGGAGGGTATAGGCGTTCAGATGCTCCAGCTCGCCCTTCGGCGCGGGGTCGCGGGCGTGGAAGCGGCTGAAAACCTGCTGGATCGTGGCATAGTCGAGTTGCGCGGGCATGGGGATCGGTATGGCGCAGCCCTGTCGCTCCGGCAAGATGCGAAGCCGCAAAATCCGGGTCGCGGGGGCGGGCCACGCGACGCTAAGGTTGGGAAAACGGAGCCCTGCGATGAACGATCTTTCCGCCGCCTATCACTACCGGGTCATGGCCCGCGCGATTGCCGAGATCGACGAAGGGGGACCCGGCCTGACGCTGGAAGCGCTTGCGGCCCGGATGGGGATGAGTGCGGCGCATTTCCAGCGGGTGTTCTCGGCCTGGGCGGGGGTCAGCCCCAAGCGCTATCAGCAATATCTGACGCTGGACCATGCGCGCCGCCTTTTGGCCGAAAGGTTCACCCTGCTGGACACGGCGCTGGAGACGGGGCTGTCGGGCACGGGGCGGCTGCATGACCTCTTTCTGCGGTGGGAGGCGATGAGCCCAGGCGATTTCGCCAAGGGGGGCCATGGGTTGCGCGTGGCCTGGGGATGGTTCGACAGCCCGTTCGGCCCTGCACTGGTGATGGGCACCGAGCGGGGCCTGTGCGGGATGGCCTTTGCCGCCGAGACGGGCGAGGCGGCCGCCTTTGCCGACCTAACGGCCCGCTGGCCGCGCGCCACGTTTGTCGATGATGCGGCAATGCTTCGGCCCTGGGTGATGGCGGCCTTCGGGGCAACGGGGCGGAATGCCGACACGCCACTCTACCTGATCGGCGCTCCCTTCCAGATCAAGGTCTGGGAGGCGCTGCTGCGCATCCCCTCGGGGCATGTGACAACCTATGGCGAGATTGCGGGGGCCATTGGGCACCCGCGTGCCGTGCGCGCCGTGGGCACCGCCGTGGGGCGCAATCCGGTGAGCTGGCTGATCCCCTGCCACCGCGCGCTGCGCAAATCGGGCGCCCTTGGGGGCTATCACTGGGGCCTGCCGGTCAAGCGCGCCATGCTGGCCTGGGAGGGCGCGCGGGCCGATGCGATCCCGCAACCGTGATGCGCCGGTTTCCGCCGAAGCGGTGAGGGAACTGTTTGCCAACTGGAAACGTTGGTATAACGGACGAGCACCCGCCACGGGTGCCAATGACACCATGAGGCCCGAGACATGACATTCAAGACCCCCATCCTGCTTGCCCTTGCGGGCACCCTTGCGCTCGCGGGCTGCGTGGATCCCGCACAGACCGGCTTGACCGACAATTCCCGCGCCCAGACGGGTGCGGTGACCGGGGCGCTGATCGGTGGCGCGATCGGCGCGACGCGGCGCGGCGATGACAAGCTGCTGAAAACCGCCGTGGGCGCGGGCCTTGGTGCCGTCGTTGGCGGGGCCATCGGGGCCACGCTGGACCGCCAGGCGGCCGAACTGCGCGGCGAAGTTGGCGGCAACGTGCAGATCATCAACACCGGCAGCGAGCTGCGCGTGGTGATGCCGCAGGACATCCTGTTCGCCGTGGACAGCGCCTCGCTGCGCGGCGACCTGCGAAATGACCTTGGCGCCGTGGCGCGCAGTCTGCAGCGCTATCCGCAATCGGTCGTTCAGGTGATCGGGCATACCGACAACACCGGCACCGCCGCCTACAACTACGACCTGTCGCAGCGCCGTGCGGCATCGGTCGCGGCCGAGCTGCGGGCCAACGGCGTGCCGGGCGGGCGCATCCAGGCCTTCGGGCGCGGGTTCGACCAGCCGGTCGCCTCGAACGCTACCGTCGAGGGGCGCGCGCAAAACCGCCGGGTAGAGATCATCATCCGCCCGACGACCTGAGGCTTTCGGGAAACGCTACCGGGGGGCGGCCTGTCGGGCCGCCCTTTTGCGTTGACGTGAGAATGCCCTCCCATATGAATCGGAGCGTTCCGAGGTGCCCCGATGCCGTTCCAGAAAATCCAGTCCGAAAGACTGTCGCAGGCCGTTGTGCGGCAGGTCGAACAGCTGATCCTGCGCGGCATCCTGCGGCCGGGCGAACGTCTGCCATCCGAGCGCGAGCTGTCCGAGCGGCTGGACGTCTCGCGCCCGTCGCTGCGCGACGCCATCGCCGATCTAGCCGAACACGGGCTGGTCGAGATACGGCCCGGCGCGGGCGTGTTTGTGGGCGAGGTTCTGGGCTCGGCCTTCTCGCCCGCGCTCGTGCGCCTTTTTGCAGAGCATGACGAAGCGGTGTTCGACTACCTCGCGTTCCGCCGCGACATGGAGGGGCTTGCGGCAGAGCGGGCGGCGCGGCTGGCGTCGGATACCGACCTGAAGGTGGTGGATTCGATCTTTCGCCGGATGGAGGCGGCCCACGCGAAGCGCGACCCCACCGACGAGGCCGACCTCGACGCCGATTTCCACATGGCGATCATCGAGGCCAGCCACAATGTCATCATGCTGCACATGATGCGGTCCATGTATGATCTGTTGCGGCAGGGCGTGTTCTACAATCGCCAGATGATGTTCCGCAACCGCACCACCCGCGACAACCTGCTGGACCAGCATCGCGCCATCAACACCGCGTTGCAGGCCCGCGACCCCGCCGGGGCACGCGCGAAGGTCGAGGCGCATATGGGCTATATCGAGGCGGCACTGTCGGACCAGTTGCGCGCCGCCCGCAATGAGGCGGTGGCACAGATGCGGCTGGCGCATGAAGCGGAAAAATGAATGATCCCCGGCCTTGCGGGCCGGGGACCAGTTCCGTCAGGCCATGGCAGGATCAGTGCAGGCGGGTGCCAACCTCGGCAATCGCGCTGTCGATCGAGGCGCCCACGGACTCGGCCGTCGCCTGCCTTGCCAGAATGTCACCCGCCACCGCAACCGCCACGGCAACGGCACGTTCGCGCACCTCGCGCACGGCCGCCTTTTCGGCGGCGCGGATGCGGTCTTCGGCGGCGGCAAGTCGGCGCGCTATGGACCGCTTGAGTTCGTCCTTGGCCTCCTCCGCCGCACGCATCGCCTCTTCGCGGGCGCCGGAAACAATGCGGTCGGCCTGTTCCTGCACGTCCTTCTTCTTGCGCTCGTAAGAGGCAAGGATCGTCTTGGCCTCCTCGCGCAGCGCCCGCGCCTCGTCCAGATCGGCGCGGATCTGGTCGGCGCGTTTGTCCAGAAGGCCGGTCACCATCTTCGGCACGCCCGCGTAGAACAAGATGCCGACGAAGATCAGGAACGACACCAGCACCACAAAGTCGGTGTTGCCGAGCGAGAAAAACGGCCCCGAGGCCGCCATCGCCGGGCTGCCAAGCGCCGTGAGCATCAGGGAAAGCCGGATCATCGCGTCACCCTTTCATCCGTTCGGCCACCGCGGCATCCACGGCGTCGGCGTCGGCCCGGCCACCGAAGGCCGCCAGAATATCGGCCGCGGTCACGCGGGCAACCTCGGTCACGCTGTCCACGGCACCGGCCCTGATCTCGCCGATCCGCGCCTCGCTTTGCGCCGTGCGCTCGGCGATCTCGACGTCCGCGCGGGCGACGGCGGCATCGAGGTCGGCCTGGATGTCTGCCTTGGCCTTGGCCACGATCTTGCCAGCCTCTGCACGTGCCGCCGCAAGCGCATCATTGTAGGCCTTTTCGGCTTCGGTGGCCTTTGACTTCAGCTCTTCGGCTGCGGCCAGGTCATTGATGATCGTGCCCCGGCGTTCGGCCAGGACCGCACCAATCCTCGGCAATGCCACCCGGCTCAGGATCATGTAGATCGCCACCAGCGAGACCAGCAGCCAGAAAATCTGGTTGGGCCAGGTGGTTACATCCAGTTGCGGCATGCCCACGGCCTCTGCGCCGCCTTGGCCTGCTGCCGTATTGGCATCGGTCGCCATGCGCGTCATCCCCTCGCGAGGCCCTGGATCGGGCCGAAACCTGTGGATCGGGACCGGGGGCAATGCCCCCGGCCGTCGGTCAGGGTCGCTGGATCAGACGGCGAACATCAGCAGAAGCGCGATCAGGAACGAGAAGATCCCGAGCGCTTCGGCGAAGGCGATGCCGACGAACAGCGTGGCGGTCTGCCCGGCTGCGGCCGAGGGGTTGCGCAGCGCGCCCGCCAGGAAGTTCCCCGCGATGTTGCCCACGCCGATGCCCGCACCACCGAGGCCAAAGGCCGCAAGGCCCGCACCGATGTATTTGCCCATTTGAGCGAGTTCGCCTTCCATGATGGATACTCCTTTGGAAAGGTTGAGGTTTCAGATTGCGTCAGTGATGTGCGCCGCCAACGGCATCGCGCAGATAGACGCAGGTCAGGATGGTGAACACATAAGCCTGTACGACCGCGACCAGCAGTTCCAGCGCATAGATCGCCGTCACCGCGCCGATCACCACCGGTGATACGACCACCAGCGAGGCGAATCCAGCGATCACCTTGATGACGGCGTGTCCAGCCATCAGGTTGCCCGCAAGGCGGATCGAGTGGCTGACGGGGCGCACGAAATAGCTGATGACCTCGATCACCGCGAGGATAGGGCGAACCGGCGCGGGGGCCGAGGTGACCCAGAACATGCCCAGAAAACCCACCCCCTGCTTCATGAACCCCAGGATCGTGACGCCGAGGAACACCAGCAGCGCCAGAACCACCGTGACCGCGACATGGCTGGTCGTCGTGAAGGACATCGGCACGAGGCCCAGGAGGTTGGCGAAAAGGATGAACAGAAACAGCGTCATGACATAGGGGAAGTATTTCACCCCCTCATGGCCCGTCACCTCTTCCACCATGTTGTGGATGAACCCGTAGAGAAGTTCGGCCAGCGACTGCGACCGCGACGGCACGATGGCCCGGCGCCGGGTGCCCCACATCAGCATGGCCGCAATGCAGGCCACGCCGATGGCCATCCACAGCGTCACGTTGGTGACGGTGTACCAGTGCACTTCGGTTCCGCCGAACAGCGGTTTTACGATGAACTGGTCCATCGGATGGATGCTGAAGCCGCTGCCGCCCTCTGTCGCCACCTGTCAACCCCTTGTTTCGTCAGCCTTCTTGCCGACCCCAGCCGTATCGCCCCCGGCCATCGTCCGAGCGGTGCCCAACATCGTGCGCACCCCCGCAACAAAGCCCAGCAGCACGAAGATCACCAGGAAGACGGGCAGCGTGCCGAACGCGAGGTCCAGCCCGTAACCGATGGCCAGACCCAGGAGCATCCCCGACACCAGCTCGATCACCATCCTCCAGGCCATCTCGCCCTGCGAGAACGCCTTGCCAGCCGGGGCCTGCTGCACGGTCGGATTGCCCCTCACCTGTCGCAGCCGGGCCTCGAGGGCGCGCAGCCGTTCGGGATCGGGTTCCTCCGCCATGTCGCGAGCCCCTTCCAGTTGCCGTGATACCTACGCAGGGGGCCCGCGCGAGTCAAGCGCGGTTCCGCAGCGCGGCGAAACGGGAATATTGTTCCTTTTCAGTTCCTTGCAGATACTCCTCTGGATCACGCAAGGGGCCGGAACAGCCCTGCACCCCCTGCCCCATTGTCAACCTCGCGGTTGACCATCGGCCGCCAAGCCGCCAAGGATGCCGCATGACCGACCCGCTGGACCTTGCCTTTGCCGCCCTCGCCGACCCGACGCGGCGGGCGATCCTGACGATGCTCTTGGAGGATGACATGGCGGTGACCGATGTGGCGGCCCCGTTCGCGATGTCGCTTGCCGCCATCTCCAAGCACCTCAAGGTGCTGGCCGAGGCGGGGCTGATCCAGCAGGAGCGGCGCGGGCGGGTGACGTGGTGCAAGCTCGACCCCGATGCGCTGCGCGGCGCCAGTGTCTGGATGCAGGGGTTCGGGCAGTTCGATCCGGTCGATCTGGACGGGTTGGAGCGGTTTTTGGCATCCGAGCTGACGGGCGGCGGGGAGGGGGCCGCAAGCCCCTGAAAAGGCGCGAAAAGCCCGTCTGGCATGCGTCCTGCCTGCGTCGGGTTTGCGTCGGGCATCCGTCCCGACAAGCTGTCTAGACACCTGCCGCGAACCGGCCCGCGAAGGTCTGCCGCAGGGCGGCCTTTTGCACCTTGCCCATGGCGTTGCGCGGCAGGGCATCGACCACCACGGCCGCCTTTGGCTGCTTGAACCGCGCGAGCCGGTCCCCGAGCCCCGCCAACACCGCGTCCGGATCCAGCGCCGCGCCGGGGCGCGCCACCAGCACCGCGAACACCGCCTCGCCGAAATCCGGATGCGGCAGGCCGATGACAGCACTTTCCAGAACGCCCGGGCAGGCATCCAGCGCCTCTTCCACCTCGACCGGATAGACGTTGAAGCCGCCGGTGATGATGAGGTCCCTCGCGCGGCCCACGATGGTCACATGGCCGTCCGCATCGACCCGCCCCAGATCGCCGGTGATGAACCAGCCGTCGGGGCGCAGGTCTTCGGCGGTCTTGTCGGGCATCTGCCAGTAGCCGAGGAACACGTTGGGGCCGCGCACCTCGATCACGCCGACCTCGCCGGGGGGGACGGGCGCACCGTCCGCGATGATGCGCAGCTCCACCCCCGGCAGGGGCAGGCCCACGCTGCCCGCCCGGCGCACGCCGTCATAGGGGTTGGAGGTGTTCATGCTGGTCTCGGTCATGCCGTAGCGTTCCAGGATGCGGTGGCCGGTGCGGGCGTGGAACTGCGCATGTGTCTCGGGCAGGAGGGGGGCGGAGCCGGAGACGAAGAGGCGCATGTGGGCGGTCAGGTCGCGGGTGAAATCGGGGCGGTCGAGAAGGCGGGTGTAGAAGGTGGGCACCCCCATCATCGCGGTCGCCTGCGGCAGGTGGGCGATCACCTGGCTCGCGTCGAAGCCGGGCAGGAAGATCATGCGCCCCCCGGTCAGCAGGCTGATGTGCGTGGCGACAAAGAGGCCGTGGGTGTGAAAGATCGGCAGCGCGTGCAGGAGGGTGTCATCGGGCGTGAAGCGCCAGAGGCGGGCCAGCGTTTCGGCATTGGACAACAGGTTGCGGTGGCTGAGCATCGCGCCCTTGGACCGCCCCGTGGTGCCCGAGGTGTAGAGGATGGCCGCGAGGTCATCCGGGCTGCGCGGGGCGGGCGCGATCTGGTCGGGCCGGCCACGGGCGGCCTCGGCGAGGGTGCCGGTGCCATCGGCATTGAGCGTGAGGATCAGAGCGCCGTGCCGGGCAGCTGCGGGGGCAAGCCCGGCCGCGCGCGCCCCGTCGCAGAGGAACAGGCGCGGGGTGGCGTCGGCGAGGAAATAGGCCACCTCGGGCGCGGTATAGGCGGGGTTCAGCGGCAGGAACACCGCCCCCACGGCAAGCGCCGCGCCATAGGCGGCGAGTGCGGCGGGGCTTTTGGCGACCTGGGCGGCGATGCGGTCGCCGGGGGTGACACCCGCCGCGCGGAAGGCCTGGGCCATGCGCGCGGTGAGGGCATGGAGCGTCTGGCCTGTCAGGGGAGGGGCATCGGGCAGCAGGAGCACCGGGCTGGTGCGCTGCGCGAGGGGGGCGAAGAGGGTGGTCCAGAGCGGGTTGGTCATGGCGGGCCCGGAATTGCGGCGGGGTTTCGGGCGGAGGCGTCCGCGGGGGTTTCACACCCCCGCACCCCCGTGGGATATTTGCAGACAGAAGAAGCAAAATTTTAGACAAGTTTGAGGGGTTTGGCAGGGTTAGAAGCTGACCGTGACGCCGGGCAGGCGCAGTTCGGCGATCAGGTCGCGCAGTTCCTGGCGGGCGGCGATGTTGGAGATGTTGAGCTGGTCCACGCCGGTATCCTTGAGGTCCAGCAGCGTGAGGCCGCGCGGGAAAAGCTCGCGGAAGATCACCCGTTCGGAAAAGCCGGGGGCCACGCGAAAGCCGATGCGGCGGGCCAGATCCTCCAAAGCGGTGCCCACCTTGCGCTTGTTGTGCATCTGCTGGGCGCCGAGGCGATTGCGGACCACCACCCAGTCGATGGGCCGCAGGCCCGCCGCGGCGCGCAGCTGGCGGGCCTGCCAGACCATTTCGGAATAGATCGACGGGCCGGTGACGCGGCCCGTCTCGGCGTCGATGCGGGCCAGGAGGTCGAAGTCGATGAAGCTGTCGTTCAGGGGGGTGATCAGCGTGTCGGCCAGCGAATGCGCGACCTGGCTGAGCCGGGTATGCGAGCCGGGGCAGTCGATGACGATGAAATCCGCCTGCGCCTCCAGCGCCGCGACGGCGGCGGCGAGGCGGGCGTCATAGGGGTTTTCGCCGGGCGCGAGGGTGGTCGCGTCGATGTCGGGCAGCGGACGGAAGTCCGGGGTTGCCAGGGCGAGGCCCGCGCGGGCGAGCCAGGCCGTGCGGTTCTCGATGTAGCGGCCGAAGCTTTGCTGGCGCAGGTCGAGGTCAAGCGCGCCGACGCGGTGGCCCAGGCGCGCGAGGGCTGTCGCCACATGCATGCATGTGGTGGATTTGCCCGAGCCGCCCTTTTCGTTGCCGACGACGATGATATGCGCCATGTGGTTTCCCGTGCCGTCCCGACTGCCCGTTTCGCGGGGCCCATTCTGGGCGGGCCTTTTGGCAAGGACTAGCCGAAAGGGGAAGGGCTTGACAGGCGGAAATCTGCGCACGCGTCGCCGCGATGCCGCGCTTGGCCGAGGGTATGGCCATGCGCGGGTCCGGCCGTCTGGTAACCCGGCCTCAGGGGGCCCGGCTGGCACGCGGGATGGTTTTGGCCGTGCGCCGGCCCGGGGCGGCGACCGACCGCCCGACCGGCGCGTGGCGGTCCTTTTGGCGGTGGCTCATTCGGTGACGGGGCGTGGAAGCTCGGCCGGGGCGGCCTTCACGTCGGAGGGCGCGGCGTCGCCCCCCAGGTTTGGCGGCGCGGAATGGGCCATGAGGTTCTCATCGCCGCGCAGCAACGTGCGTTCGGCGTCGGCGCGCGTGGATTCGCCGAGGTCGCTGTGCTCCACGTCGGGAAATTCCATGGCCGCAATGGCCTTTGCCGCCTCGGAAAGGATGGACTGCGCAGAACTGAGCTGCGCGGGGGCCTCGAACACCTTTTCGGCGTCTTCGAACAGGACCGCGCAGCGTCCATGGTCGAGGTCGCCCGCACATTCTGTGACGACGGCGCGGACCTGCTGGCAGGTCTCGGGCGTCAGCGCCAGGACACAGGCGTCGACCAGGGGCACGAACATGGCGTCGGATTCGTCGCCGGTCTGCGCCGATTGGGCGCCCACCATGAGGGGAGACATGGCGAGGCACAGTCCGAGGGCCGATGTCGCAAGCAGATTGAAGGTGAACATCCCAGTCTCCTGTCATTGTGGTCGGGCGAGGCAAGGACGTCTTGCTGTGCCGGACGGAACCGCCCTAGCCCGGTTAAACGCGACGCAACGGCGCCCGGTTCCAGACGCCGGAGGTTTTTTCGGACGCGCGGGCCGCAAGGAGGCCGGCGACGAGGACGGGTGAGGCTGGAGGTCGGCGGGACTGCCGGGTTCCGAAGGGGCGGAACGGAAAACGCCGCCCCTTCCGGGACGGCGCGGGATGCTGCACGCGGTGGCGGTGGGGTCAGAAGCCCAGGCCCGCATATTTGTTCTTGAACTTCGACACGCGGCCGCCGGTGTCCAGCAGCTTGGCCGAGCCGCCTGTCCATGCGGGGTGCACCGAGGGGTCGATGTCGAGCGCCATCGAATCGCCGTCCTTGCCCCAGGTGGTCTTGGTCTGGAACACGGTGCCGTCGGTCATCTTGACGTTGATGATGTGATAGTCGGGGTGGATGCCGTCTTTCATCGCCTGGGCCCTCACTCGGATTTTGCTTTGTAGGTGGTCGCTTCCGCGATGCGGGCCGATTTGCCGCGCCGGGTGCGCAGGTAATAGAGTTTCGCCCGGCGGACACGGCCGCGGCGCACCACCTCGATGCTGTCGATGTTGGTCGAATAGAGCGGGAACACCCGTTCCACGCCTTCGCCAAAGCTGATCTTGCGGACGGTGAAGCTGGCCGCGATGGAGGCGCCGCCCTGGCGGGCGATGCAGACGCCCTCATAGGCCTGCACGCGGCTGCGCGTGCCCTCGGTGACCTTGTAGCCGACGCGGACGGTATCGCCCGCGCGGAAATCCGGGATCGTCTTGCCCAGTTCGGCGATCTGTTCCGCCTCGATCTGTGCGATCAGGTTCATCGCATATCCTTTCCTTGCCCGCGGTTTGCCCGCAGAGGTGATGCCGCCCGAGAGCTCCTGGTCTTCGACCGGGTCCCCATCCGCGAAGGATGAGCCCGCCAGAGATCGTGCCTGCTTGTCTGTCGTGACCCGGGCGCGCCTTTCCCGGCCGAAGAAGGCCGGGCGTTGCGGCAACAGCCCAAGGCCCGGATGACCCCTGCGGATCCCGGACAGGCGGCGTATAGGGCCGGGCGGGGGCGGGGTCAAGCGTCGGGATGATCGGTGGCGAAGGCCGCGAGGCGGTCAAGGTCGGCGCGGCGGTAGGCGGCCTTGGCCGGGCCCGCGCTGTCGAAGGTCATGGCCGCCACGACGGTCAGGTAAAGTTTGCCCGCAAGGGCGCGGGGCAGGTCGTGGCGGCACTGGGCGAGGGTGAAGCCGGTGACGCCATGGGCGGTCAGCGCGGCGTGGTAGGTGGCGGTCAGGTCATCCTGCGCCGCCCGCCTGACGGCAGGGGTGAGCGAGGAGGCGAGGAAATAGCACAGATCCCAGGCCGGGTGCCCCTGCCCCGCCATCTGCCAATCGAGGATCGCCGCGCGGTGCCCGCCCGGCGCCGCGCCGAACAGGAGGTTCTCCAGATGCGGATCGCGGTGGATCAGGGTGCGGGCGCCGGAGTTTGGCATCAGCGCGGGGCCATGGCGGGCCAGCCGGTCCCCCAGCGCCACCAGCGGGGCGGGCAGGTCGGGGTGGCGGGCGCGGAAGGCGGGCCAGAGCGCGGGAAAGGGAAACTCGGCCAGGAATTCTGGGCCTTGCAGGGTGGCGAGGTCGGCGTGGTTCCACCAGCGGGCATGGACAACGGCCAGCGCGCGCAGGGCATCGGCCGCGCGGGCCGGATCGCAGCCCTCGCTCAGGCACATCGGTGTGAGGGGCCCGAGGTCCTGCATCAGAAGGATCGAGCCCGCGTCATCGGCGGCGGCGTAGGGGACCTGTGGGACGGGCAGGCCGGGGGCGGCGAAGCGGGTGTAGAAGGCCACCTCGCGCGCGTTGGCGGGCGCGAGGGCGGCGCGCGGGGCGGGGGCGGCAGGGGGCAGCTTGGCGATCAGGGTGCAGGCGTCGGCCAGCGTGATGCGCCAGACTTCGCCCCCCGAAAAGGCGCGCTCGGCGCCGATGCGGGCCATGGTGTGGGCCGTGACGGGACGGCCGAGCGCATGGGACAGCCAGGCGGGGGTGATGTCACGGGCATGGGCGGGGATCGCCCTCGTCATCGCGCCCCCCTCATTGCGCCCTCGTCATCGCGCCCTCGTCATCGCGGCCCGGGCGAGCGGCGCAGATAGGCGGCCCAGAGGTCGGGGCGGCGGGCGCGGGTCAGCGCCTCGGCTTCTTGCTGCCGCCAGCGGGCGATCTGCCCGTGATGGCCCGATTGCAGCACCTCGGGGATCGGCAGGCCCTGCCAGTCGGCGGGGCGGGTATAGTGCGGATGCTCGAGCAGCCCGTTGGAAAAGCTTTCCTCCTCGGTCGAGGTCTGGTTGCCCAGCACACCGGGGATCAGCCGCACGGCGGCATCGAGCATGGCCTGCGCCGCGATCTCGCCCCCCGTCAGGACGAAATCGCCCAAGGACAGCTCATCAATGGCGTGGTGGTCCAGCACGCGTTGGTCCACCCCCTCGAACCGGCCACACAGCAGCGTGACGCCCTGCCCCGCCGCCCAGTCGCGCGCGATGCCTTGAGTAAAGGGGCGGCCGCGGGGAGACAGATAGACGACGGGCCAGAGGGCGCGGTCGGGCGGCGTGCCCGCCGCGGCCATGTCCAGCGCGCGGTCCACCACATCGGCGCGCAGGACCATGCCCGCGCCACCCCCGGCGGGGGTGTCATCGACGTTGCGGTGCCGCCCCTCGCCAAAGGGGCGCAGGTCGATGGGGGTCAGGCGCCAGAGCCCCGCATCCAGCGCCTTGCCCGTCAGGCTGAGGCCGAGGGTGCCGGGGAACGCCTCGGGGAAGAGGGTGATGACGCGCGCCTCCCATGCGCCCGCCACGGTGCGGTCCTGCATCAGGTCGCGCGGCGTGGCCGAGGGGCGGATGGACATGCGGCCATGCGAGCGGGGGGGGGCGGGCGTGTCGGTCATGGCCGGGGCATAGCGAAAAGGCAGCGGGGCGGAAAGGGGTGGGGCGCGGTCAGTCGCCGTTACCGCCGCCGCTGCCCTCGCCGGACTGGCCGCCCGCACCCTGACTGCTGCCAAGGCTGCCCGAGGTTCCGGCCTGCGGGTCGGACGGCGTGGCGAAACTGGCCGCAGGGGTGTCCTGATGGCCCGCCGTTGTGGCGATGGCCCCGTCCGTGCGGCCGTCCGACAGGTCCGCCGGGACGGCATAGATGTCACCCGAGCGCCGCGCGGCGTCATCCAGCGCGTCGGCCAGCACCGCGAGGCTGCGCGCGGTGGCGGGCACAACGGCCTCAGCCGCCGCCTGGCGCACCCGCGCGGTCATCGGAAAATCGCCCCAGCTTTCCGGAAGGGCCACGATCACCGGCAGCGCATGGTCGGCGAACAGCTTTTCCAGCGCCCCCTCGCCCTGCGCGGCCGTAAAGGCATCCGACAGCATCCCGCAGCCGATATAGCGTTCGGCCACCAACCGGTCGGTGGCCCACAGGATCAGCCCCCGGCGGGCGGCGATGTGGCGGCCCGGGGCCGCCTGCAGACGGTCCACCAGCGCGCGCAAGCGCAGGGGCGTGCTGCCGCCCGCAAGGATCGCCTGCACCCCCGCCCGCGCAGGCCCGTCGGGCGCATCGTCGGGCAACAGAAGCAGGGGCCCGATCTCGGTCGCCGCCGTCTGCGGATCCTCGGACGCGGCGGACAGGCCGTTCACGCGGGCGATGGCATCGTCGAGGAACGAGGCCATCTCGGCGTCCGTTGCCGGGTTCCAGACCAGCCGGGCCAGCGGCACGGCGAGGAACGACAGCGCCAGCGCGACCGAGGCCGGGATTGCGGCGAGGTGCCCCGCGACCCCGCCGATGCCGCGCCCGATGCCGAACATCACCGACACCAGCACCACCATCAGCACCACCCGCGCAAGCGCACCGGCGATGACCCCCGGTTCGCGCCAGCCGGGCGCATCGCGCGGCCAGTCCTCGGGGCGCATCACGATCTGCCACAGCACGAAGATCGCCGCAAAGGCGGGCAGGACGTTCCAGCCATGCCCCGCCAGCCCCGCCAGAAGCGGCCCGGCATAGAGCACCAGCGTCAGCACCTTCAGCAAGGCAAGCCGGTTCATGATGGCCTGTTCCCCTGGTCACGCAGGCGTGAGGATGCCCCGCATGACCGGTTTAGTCCAGCCCCGGGGCGGGAATGCGGCGATCAGTCGATATCGGCGGGCGGATCGGCCACGATGCGGCCCGCGGCAAGGTCCACCGTGGGCACGGCCGCGCGCGTGAACGGCAGCAGCGTCACGCGGCCGCGGGCGTCGGCAATCTCCAGCATGTCGCCCGCCCCGTGGTTGTGCACCGCCTGCACGCGGCCCATCAGCGCGCCGCCGGTATCGCGCACCTCCAGCCCGATCAGGTCGACGTGGTAGAATTCGTCATCGGGCAGTTGCGGCAGCTTTGCGCGATCCACCCAGAGCGTGGTGCCGCGCAGGGCATCCGCGGCCTCCTTGGTGGCAATGCCCGCGATGCGTGCGCCAAGGCCGCCCGAGACGGGCCGCGTGAGGCGGAGGATGAAGGACCGCGCGCCATCCTCGGCGAACACCGGGCCATAGGCGGCGATGTCCTCGGGCGTGGCGCAAAAGGATTTCAGGCGCAGCTCGCCCGCCACGCCGAAGGCGCCCGCGATGGCACCGATGCAGATGCGGTCGGGGTGCGGCGCAAGGGGCGGATCTTGCGACGTGGGGGGCTGTGGGGGGGGGGGCTTCGGGGCCGTCATGTCATCGCCACTCCATCGGCGGGGTCTGCGCGCGGGTTTCCCATCCCAGGCGGTCAAGCTCGGGCTGGTCGTCGCTGTCCGCGGGCCAGCCGATGCACAGATAGCCGACCAGCCGCCAGTCTTGCGGCAGCCCGAGGTCGGCCGCAAGCCTTGCGGGGTCGAGGATCGACACCCAGCCAAGGCCAAGCCCTTCGGTCCGCAGCGCCAGCCAGAACAGCGTGATCGCCGAGACCACGGAATAGGCGCGGGTTTCGGGCATGGTCGCGGCGCCGAGGCCCGCGCCCTTTGCCGTCGCCTCATCGCAAAAGACCGCAAGGTGTTCGGGCGCCTCGCGCAGGCCGGCAAGTTTCAGCCCGGCGTAAAGGTCGGCGCGCGCGCCGTCATAGCGGGCAAGTGCCGCCGCGTTGGCCGTCTCGAAATTGGCGGTGACGGCGGCGCGGGCGCGGGGCGATTGCACCCGTACCAGCCGCCAGGGTTCGGACAGGCCGACAGATGGCGCCAGCGCAAAGGCGGCAAGCGCGCGCGCAAGCGCATCCTGCGGCACGGGGTCGGTGCGAAAGTGGCGCACGTCGCGCCGCCAGCGCATGAGCAGGTCGAGTTCGGCCCGGAACCCCGGGCCGAACGTGGGAGGCGCCGCGGGGGCGCCCCCGGTCACTCGGCGACCGGTTCGGCCGCGCGGGCCGCCTTTTTCGCGGCGCGGTCGGCCATCGCCTTGCCGGGCACGGCGGCCTTGGGGTTCGAGCGCACCTTTTTCTCCATCACGCCCGCCGCTTCCAGCATCCGCGCGATGCGGTCGGTCGGCTGCGCGCCCTGCGCCAGCCAGTGCTTGATCCGGTCAAGGTCCATCTTGATGCGGTTCTCGTTGTCGCGGGCCAGCATCGGGTCATAGGTGCCCAGCTTTTCCAGGAACCGGCCGTCGCGCGGCATCCGGCTGTCGGTGGCGACGATGGCATAGTGCGGGCGTTTCTTGGACCCGCCACGGGCGAGACGGATTTTCATGGCCATGGGTATTCTCCTTTGATGGCTTTGGTTTGGGGCGGATGCCCCGTCTGGGTGTCTGAGGTCAGCGTTGCAGCTTCTCGTGATGCCTGATGACTTCGGAGATGATGAAGGTCAGGAATTTCTTGGCGAATTCGGGGTCGAGGTCGGCCTCGGCCGCGAGGGCTTGCAGCCGCGCGATCTGCGCCGCCTCGCGCGAGGGGTCGGAGGGGGGCAGGTCGTGTTCGGCCTTCAGGCGGCCCACGGCCTGCGTGTGCTTGAACCGCTCGGCAAGCGTATAGACCAGGATCGAGTCCAGCCTGTCGATGCTCTCGCGGTGGTCGCGCAGGAGCGCTGCGGCGCGGGTCTGGTCGGCGTTCATCTGGTCCTCCGACAGGCGGGTGTGCGGGCGGTCATGCGAATTCCCCCGGATGGCGGTAGTGCAGGGCCACGGCACCGGGGCCATAGTCCTTTTCCCGTTCCAGCCGCGCGCCCAGCCGTTCGGCCAGCCGGATCGACCGGGCATTGCCCGCGTCGATATAGCTGACCGGGCGGGCAATGCCGTGGGCGCGGCCCCAGTCGCGGGCGGCGCGGGCGGCCTCTTCGGCCAGCCCCTTGCCCTGCGCCTCGGCGGTCAGGGCCCAGGACAGCTCGGGTTCGGGCGTGTGCAGGGGGTGCAGGAACCCGGTGTGGCCGAGGAACGCATCCGACCAGCGGTCGGCGATGGCCCAGGTGCCGAACCCCCGGATCGTCCATTCCCCCGCCAGTTCCAGCAGCCGTCCCCAGGCCGCGTCGCGCCGCCCGATCGCCCACATCAGCGCGGCATGGGGCGCGGCGTGAAGGCCTGCGAAGGCGTCGAAATCGCGAAACGCGAGCGGGCGCAGGATCAGGCGGGGCGTGGTGATCGGGGGCGGGGTCATGCGGCCCTCCGGTGACGCCAGACCTCTGCGGGGAAATCGGCGGGCGGGCGGGCGGCGGGGTCGATGACCGCCCCCAGACGTGCGGCAAGCCGCTGCGACCGGGTGTTGGCCGGGTCGATATAGCTGACCGCCGTGGGCCAGCCCAGATCGCGGAAGGCGTGGTCGCGGGTGGCCACGGCCGCCTCGAACGCATAGCCCTGCCCTTCGCAGGCGGGATCCCAGATCGTCCAGGTGATCTCGCGCTCCGGGTGGCCTGCGGGGCGAAACGGCCCGGCATGGCCGATGGCCGCGCCAGTGTCGCGGCGGGTCAGCACGAACCGGCCAAAGCCGCGCAGGTGCCAATGGCCGAAGAAGGCGGCGAAGTTGGTCCAGGCCTTGCCTTCGGGGCAATCCACGCCGAGGGGCGAGCGGGCCGAGGCACAATAGGCGAAATAGGCGGGCCAGTCGCCGGGTTCGGGGTGGCGCAGGACGAGGCGCGGCGTGTCGAGCCGGGTCATGGCGCGCCTCTTGGGTGGCGATAGACCAGGCAAGGCTCATCCGCGAAGGGATGCGCGGCGGCGTGGTCGGGCCGCGCCCCCAGCCGCTCGGCCAGCCGGATCGAGCGGTGGTTTTCGGGATCGATATAGCTGACCGCCGTAGGCCAGCCGAGGGTTCCCAAGGCATGGTCGCGGGCGGCGCGGGCGGCCTCCTGCGCGATGCCCTGCCCTTCGCAGCCTTCGTCCCAGACCGACCAGCCGATCTCGGCCTCGGGCCAGTCCACCGGATGCCAGGGGCCGCACATGCCCAGTGGGCGGTCCTGCCCGGTCAGGTGGAACACGAACTGGCCGTATCCGCGCAGCACCCACATGCCGATGACATGGCCGAAACCGCGCCAGGCCTTGCCTTCGTCGATGTCCGGCGCACGCACGAAGGACGACCGGTCGGACAGCGCGAAGGCGAGGAAATGCGGCCAGTCAGCGGCTTGCGGCGCGCGCAGGGTCAGGCGGGCGGTGGTGAGGGTGGGCGTGGAGGAAAGGGCGGTCATGCGGTGCCCTCGGGATGCGCCCAGATTTCGCAGGTCGCGCCCTCGACCGTGCCCATCCGGTCGAACCGGGCGCCGAGGCGTTTGGCCAAGGCTTTGGAACGCAGGTTCGCAGGGGCGATCATCGACACGAGACCCCGCATCCCCCAGACGGTCTGCGCATGGGTGCGGGCGGCGGTGGCGGCCTCGCAGGCCAGCCCCAGCCCCTCGAACCCGTCATAGACCTGCCAGCCCAGCTCCAGCGTTTCGGTGCCGTCCGGGTGGCCGATGCCGCAGCGGCCCGCAGTGCGGCCCGTGGCGCGGTGCTCGACGATCCACCAGCCATAGCCGCGCGCTGCCCAGTTCAGGATCGAAGTGTTCAGATAGCCCGCTGCCGTTTCGGCCGGGACCGGCCCGCCGATGTGCCGGGCACGGTCGGAGGCGTAGAAGGCGGTGATCGCGGGCAGGTCGCCGGCCAAAGGCTGGCGCAGGATCAGGCGGTCGGTGGTCAGCGTGGGGGCACCGGTCATGCCAACCCCCGCAGGTCATGGATGATCACAACATCGCCGGGGTCGATCCCGGGGCGGTCGCAGATCGTCCCGCCAAGGCGCAGGGCGAGCGCGATGGAGCGTGTGTTGCGCGGGTCGATGATGTTGACCAGATGGTCCCAGCCGAAGGTGGCCCGCGCCCAGCCCATCACCGCCCGCGCGGCCTCGGCCGCGATGCCGCGTCCCTCGGCCTCGGGCAGCACGAACCAGCCGAGTTCCGGTTCGGGGTAGTCCGCGGGATGGTAGATGCCCACCTCGCCCGCATAGCCCCCCCGGTGATCGACGCTGAACGGTCCATAGCCCATCAGCGGCCATTGCCCCACCTCGGACGCCCAGACGCGCCAGGCCTGAACGCGGGTCAGCGGACCGCCCTCGCACACCGAACGGTCGGAGGCGTAAAAGGCCGCACGATGTTCGAAATCGGCAAGGATCGGCGCGCGCAAGGTCAGATCGCCTGTGGACAGATGGGGAATCATGCGTGCCCCCACGGGTGCCGGTATACCAGATCGCCCGGATCCTGCGCCCGCGCCTCCGGGTCCAGCCTTGCGCCCAGCCGCTCGGCCACCGCTGCCGAAGCGTGGTTGTCGTGGTCCACATAGCTCACCAGCCTGGCAAGCCCCCGCGCAAAGGCCCAGTCGCGCAGGGTGCCCGCGGCTTCGGTGGCGTATCCCCGCCCCTCATGCCCGGCGTAGAGCAGCCAGCCCAGTTCCGGCTCGGGGAAGAGCGGCCCGTGGTTGATCCCCACCTGCCCCATCGTTTCGCCCCCCGCCTCGACCATCAGCGCGCCATAGCCGAACAGCGCCCAGCCCGCCGCGTCATGGCAGAACTGCGCCCAGGCCATGCTTTCGCCAAACGGCCCGCCCATGCCGACGGACCGGGGCGAGGCCATCAGCGCCGCATAGGCCGGGAAATCCTGCGGCCCCATGGGGCGCAGGGTCAGCCGTGCGGTGGCAAGGGTGGGCGGCAGGATCATTTCTTGCGCATCAGCCCCGACAGGCCCGAGGGCAGCGTCATGCCCCGCGGCATCCCCATGCCCGGCCCCGCGCCCATGCCCTGCTTGATGCCGCGCGCGGCCTCTTCCAGTTCGGCGGGCGACATCTTGGACGGGTCGGGCAGGCCCGACTTGCCCATCATCTGCTTCATCATCTGCTTCATGCCGCCGCCCTTGCCCATCTTCTTCATCATGTCGGCCATCTGGCGGTGCTGTTTCAAAAGGCGGTTCACATCGGCCACGTCCTGCCCCGCCCCGGCGGCGATGCGTTTCTTGCGGCTGGCGGCCAGCAGGTCGGGGTTGGCGCGTTCCTTTTTCGTCATCGACTGGATCAGCGCGATCTGGCGGCGCAGCATCCTGTCGTCGATGCCGGCCTCCGCCGCCTGCGCCTGCATCTTGCCCATGCCGGGCAGCATCCCCATCAGGCCCTGCATCCCGCCCATCTTGAGCATCTGTTCCAGCTGGGCCTTGAGGTCGTTCATGTTGAACAGCCCCTTCTGGAACCGCCGCATCATCCGCTCGGCCTGTTCGGCCTCGAACGTCTCGCGCGCCTTTTCCACCAGCGCCACGATGTCGCCCATCCCGAGGATGCGGCCCGCCACGCGGTCGGCCTCGAAGGTCTCGATCGCATCCATCTTCTCGCCAAGGCCGACGAAGCGGATGGGCTTGCCCGTCACCGCGCGCATCGACAGCGCCGCACCGCCGCGCCCGTCGCCGTCCATCCGGGTCAGCACCACGCCCGAGATACCCAACTTGCCGTCGAATTCGGTGGCCACGCGCACCGCGTCCTGCCCGGTCAGGCCATCGACGACCAGCAGCGTCTCGCGCGGCTGGGCGATGTCGCGCACCGCCTGCACCTCGTCCATCAGCACCTCGTCGATGTGCAGACGGCCTGCGGTATCCAGCATCAGGATGTCATAGCCGCCCATCGCGGCCTGGGTTTTCGCGCGTTTGGCGATCTGCACCGCGCTTTCGCCCTTGACGATGGGCAGGGTGTCCACCCCGATCTGGCCGCCGAGGATGGCCAGCTGCTCCATCGCGGCGGGGCGGTTGGTATCGAGCGACGCCAAGAGCACCCGCTTGCCGTTCCGGTCCTTGAACCGCTTGGCCAGCTTGGCGGTGGTCGTGGTCTTGCCCGACCCCTGCAGGCCCACCATCAGCATCGCGGCGGGCGGATTGTCGATCTTGAGCGCCTCGGGCTCGCCCTCGCCCGCCAGCACGCGCACCAGTTCGTCATGCACGATCTTGACGACCTGCTGGCCGGGGGTGACCGATTTGGTGACCGCCTGCCCGGTCGCCTTTTTCGCCACGGCCTTGATGAAGTCGCGCGCGACGGGCAGGCTTACGTCCGCCTCCAGGAGCGCCACGCGCACCTCGCGCAGGGCGGTTTCCACATCCGCCTCGGTCAGCGCACCCTGACGGGTCAGCCGGTCGAACACGCCGCCCAGGCGTTCGGAAAGGGATTCGAACATGTCTCACTCCTGTCGTTTGCCCCGATATGGGGCCGGGCGGCGGCGGGCCCAAATGGGAAACGGCGCCCGTGGGCGCAACGCGCTGACGGACGGCGATCCCGGCATGGGCCAAGGGACCGAAGGCGGCTGGCCTTCGGGGATTGGCGGCTGGCCTAGACCGATGGCGCCGGTGAGTCAAGCCCGGCGGCGGCGCGTCAGGTCTGGCCCTGCCGCGCCTCCATCCGGTCCAGCACGGCGCGCATGTGCCGGACCTCGTCCTCGATCACGGCGATGCGCATCTGCGGCGATGTCTCGGTCACCTCGACGCCCTGTTCGGCCATCACTTCGCGCACCTCATCCTCTTTTGCCTTCTCCATCGCATCCACGATGATCCCGAACAGCAGGTTCAGGGTGGTGAAGGTGGTGAAGATGATGAAGACCACGAAGAAGATCCAGGCGCGGGGGTGCTGTTCGATGACCACCGTCGCGATGTCGGGCCAGCCTTCCAGTGTCATCATCTTGAAGAGGGTAAAGAACGTGGTGCCGATGTCGCCGAAATACTGCGGCACGGTTTTCGAAAACAGCGTGACGCCGATGATGGCGGCGACGTAATACATGATGAACAGCACGCCCGCGACCGAGGCCCCGCCGGGCAGGGCCGCGAACATGCCGTTGATCACGCGCCGCATCGACGGCACGGCCGTTGCCAGCCGCAAGAGGCGCAGCACGCGCAGGGCCCGCAGCACCGACAGCCCGCCACTGTCCGGCAAGAGCGCGATGCCCACCACCACAAGGTCAAAGAGGTTCCAGCCGTCGCGGAAGAAGCGCGGGCCGAACGCCGCCAGTTTCAGCGCGATCTCGATGCAGAAAATGACCAGGCACAGGCCGTCGATCAGTTCGAGGCTGCGCTGCACGCCGGGTGGAAATCCCAGCGTCATCAGACCCAGGACGGCGGCATTCACCAAGATGATGCCGATGATGAACCATTGAAAGCGGCGGTCTTTGACCAGCCGCTGCAGCGTTGTCATGATGCGTGCTCCGCACAGGGGGGAAACAGGGGGGATGGGTGCGGATCGCGCCTGCGGCTGTCGAAACCGGTATACGTCTGACGCGGCACGTCCAAACCCTCGGCGGCCTGCTGCATGGGCAATCGTTCCGGCAGGCCGAAGAACGATGATACCACGAAGGCGGCGCAATCGAACGGGAATTTGCGGCCCGCCCGCTGTCACTCCTTCAAAAGCAGCCACAGCGCCACCATCGTCGCCGCCACGCCCCCCAGCATCGCCACGGGCGGCAGCGCGGTGCCCAGCGCCACCTCCCACAGGATCACCCAGCTTGGCACGAGGTAGGTATAGGCCATCACCTTGGCCGAGGGCAGGCGCAGGGCGGCGTATTGCAACAGAACGAAGGTCATCGCCGAGGCCGCGACCGCCACATAGACCAGCGTGATCCAGACGATGCCCGGCAGCCCCGCCCAGTCGGTCGCGCGGATCGCGGGCCAGGACCAGGCGGTGAGCATCACGAACCCCGCGACCATCATGCCGAAGGTGAACACCACCGCAGGCTCGCCTCGATTGAGCCGCCGCACCATGGGCGCATAGACGGCATGGGCCACGCAGCCCAGGAAATAGACGGCCTCGCCCCGCCCCACCTCCAGCGCCATGAGCGCCGCCAGATCGGCGCGAAAGATCACCCACAGCGCCCCCGCCCCGCCGATGGCCAGCGCCAGCGCCATGCGGGGCGTCATCACCTGCCGCAAGAGCAGCCAGCCAAACAGCCCTGCCATCGGCGGCGTGAGGGTAAAGACCGCCGCCGCAGGCACGGGTGCGGCCGTTTTCAGCCCCTCGAACATCAGCACGAAATAGGCCGCCAGCAGCCCCCCCAGCACCGCATACCGCCATGGCGCGCGCAGCGCCGCGCGGGGAATGCCGGTGGTGGTCCATGCCGCCACCCCCACCAGGAGCCCCGCCAGCAGGAACCGCACCGCCGACAGCGCGCCGGGGTCCACGAACGGGGCCGCCCGCGACCCCAGCGCAAAGGACCCGGCCACAAGCGCCGAAAAGGCCAGCATCGCCAGATGCCCCCGCGCGGGGCCGGACCACGCGCGGCGGGCGGTCAGGCCCCCTGCCATGCCTTTGCGGCCTCCTTCAGATGCGCAAGGAACTGCTGCACCTTCAGCGTGCGGTGCAGATCCACATGGGTCACCAGCCACAGGGGCGAGTCCCATTCCGGGCGGGGGGGCAACACCTCGACAAGATCGGGGTCGCCTGCGGCCTCGCAGGCGGTCAGGAATCCGATCCCCGCCCCGCCGCGGATCGCCTGTTCCTGCACGCCCGGATCGCTGCTGCGGAACTGGATGCGCTCGGGCCCTACCCGGTCGCGCAGCCAGATGTTGAAGGGTGCGCGCGACTGCGCGTCATCGGGGCCGACAAAGACATGCGCAGCCAGGTCCTTTTCGGCCGCGGGGCGGCCGTGCCGCGCGACATAGCCGTGCGACGCGTAAAGCCCGCTCTGCACATGCAGGAACGGCTGCACCACATTGTCGGGCTCGGAGGGCACGGTGCCCGCACGGATGGCCACATGCGCCTCGCCGAAATCCAGCCGGAAGAGGCGGGTGCCGGTCAGGAACCGCACGATCAGGCCGGGATGGGCCGCCTGGAACGACACCATCGCGGGCAGGAACAACCGCGAGAGCCCCGCGACCGAGGTCACCACCAGTTCCCCCGTGACGCTTTCGCCCTGCCCCCGGATGCGCCCGGCGAGCTGCGCAAACTGGTCCTGCGTCACCTGCGCCACCGCCAGAAGGTCACGCCCCGCCTCGGTCGGGGTGTAGCCGCGCGCATGGCGCTGGAACAGCCGCACGCCCAGACGCTTTTCCAGCGCGTCGATGTGGCGGATCACGGTGGCGTGGTGCACGCCCAGCACCTCGGCCGCCCCCGACACCGTGCCCAGCCGCGCCACCTGAAAGGCCGTGCGCACCTCATCCCAGTTCTCGAAACCCATGATCAATGTCCGTCCATCATGCCTGTCCATCGCGGTGCGGTCCGGGGCCAGGCCGGATCCGGACCGGGCACGCGCTGTGCAGCCCCACACCGCTACCCTGCCGCTGCGCGGCGGGCAAAGGCAACTTTTCGATCTTATTGACCCAACGTCATGTGCAGGGCAGCATGCGCGCGGGTCGGCTGCGCGGAGACGGGGCATGCAGGTCGAGGAAGAGACGCCGGGGCGTCTGGTGCTGGTGCACAGGCCCTGGGCGATGGGGGCGGCGCTGGGGGTCACGGTGGTGGCTGTGGCCATGATGGCGGTATCTCTTGGGGCAGAGGGCGACGCGCCGGGGGCGGTGATGATCGGGCTGGGGGCCTTGCTCTGCGCGGGGGCCACCTTCGTGTTCGTGCGGCCCGCGCGGGTGGTGCTTGACCGCGGCACGGGCACGGTCGAGGTGGTGGAATGGACGGCGCTGGGGCGCCGGATGCGGGGTGCGCCGCTGGCCGAGGTGACCGGCGCCACGGTATCACGCTCGCGCGGGACGTTCCGGCCGGGCGACCGGCGCGCCAGTCGCGCCGTGGTCACCCTGCGCAGCGGCGCGGTGCTGCCACTGGCCGAGGCCCATATGGGCCATCGGCCCGCATCGCGGGCGGTGGCGGCGATCAACCGCTGGCTGCGGCAGGCGTGAAGGTCCACGAGCACACCCCCGACCGGCTGGTGCTGGAGGACCGGCCCCTGCTCCTGAGCGGCGTTCCGGCGGCGTTGACCCTTGGTCTCGCAGCAGGGGCGGTGCTGGTCCTGCACGTTGACATTCCCGCAGCGCTGATCCTCGCGCTGGTGTCCGCGTTCATGGGCCTGGTCCTTGCGCTGTTCCTGCGCCGCACCATCGTGATCCTGGACCGCAGGTCAGGCATCATGCTGTGGCGCGAGGCCACGCTGTGGGGCCAGTCCGAGCGCACGACCCCCCTTGAGGCGGTCCGCGGCGTGGTGGTGCAACGGCACCGGTCGCGCGGCGAGGCGGGCGAGGATGGGGGCACCTTCCGCATGGCCCTTCGGATCGACGGCCAGGGCGAGGTGCCGCTGACCCGGGTCTATTCCGCAGGGCGTGGCGCGGAACGGGCCGCGGCCGCCCTCACCCGCTGGCTGATGCAGCCCTAGTCATCCCTCGCAGGTGCGTCGGCGGGGTGCTTTCCATTCCCCAACAGTTTGGTATCGTCGGATGGTTGGGGATGAGCATGGCGTTCTATCTGGGCCTTGACGGGGGCGGCACGGGCTGCCGGGCGGCGCTGGCCGATGCCCAGGGCCGGGTGCTGGCGGGGGCTATGGGCGGCCCTGCCAACATCGCCACGGACCCCGCCGCCGCCATCGCCACGATCCGCGACACGCTGGCGCGGATGGTGGCGGGGGCGGGGCACCCCGCCATTGCGGGGGCGGGCCTTGGCATCGCGGGCGTGAATGCGGCCGGGACGGCGGCACGCCTGCGCGCCGCCCTGCCCTATCCGGGCCTGCGGATCGAAAGCGATGCGGTCACGGCGGCGCTGGGGGCGCTGGGGGCGCGGGACGGCATCGTGGCGGCGATCGGCACCGGCTCGGTCTTTGCCCGGCGCCTGGGCTCCGCGTTCCGCCAGATCGGCGGGCGGGGGCTGGTGCTGGGGGATGAGGGGTCGGGTGCCGCCATGGGCCGCGCGGCGCTGGCCGCTGCCCTGCGGGCCGAGGACGGGCATTCCCCCCTGACCCCCTTCCTGCGCGCGCTGATCGCGGAGCGCGGCGACAGCGCAGGCGTCATCGCCTTTGCCCAGACCGCGCGCCCCGCCGATTTCGCGGCCCTCGCCCCCCGCATCCTGGCCGAGGCCGACCATGACCCCGCCGCCGCCGCCATTCTGGCGCAGGCCACCGCCGACATCGCCGCCGCGATCGACATCCTGCAACCGGGCGACGCGCCGTTGCCGGTGGTGTTCCTCGGCGGCCTCGGCCCCGCCTTCCGTGCGCGCCTCGCAGGGCGCTGGCCCACACGCGATCCGCAGGGCACGGCACTGGACGGCGCGCTGATGCTGGCCCGGGGGTCGGCCTGATGCCCGCGCCCGGATGCAACGCAAGCCCACAGACCGACCCACCCCCCCACAGCACCACCCACAGGACCCCCGCCATGACCGAAACCCAGATGGCCCGCGAAGTGGCCGAGATCCCCCAGGCGGCCGCCCGGTTCCTCGCCAAGGCGCGCCCGCAGGTCACCGCCGCCGCCATGGCGCTGCGCCGGATGGACCCGCATCTGATCGTTACCGTGGCGCGCGGGTCGTCAGACCATGCCGCGACCTATCTGAAATATGCGGTGGAACTGATGGCGGGCATTCCCGTGGCCTCGGTCGGCCCCTCGGTCGCCTCGATCTACCGCCGCCCGCTGCGCCTCGCCGGGGCCGCCTGCATCGGAATCTCGCAATCGGGCCAAAGCCCCGACATCGTGGAGATGATGCGCGCGGCGGGTGCGGGCGGCGCGCTGACGCTGGCGCTGACCAACCAGGCCGACAGCCCGATGGCCCGCGCCGTGGCCCATGCCCTGCCCCTGATGGCGGGGCCCGAACGCGCGGTCGCGGCCACGAAAACCTTTACCGGATCGGTCCTTGCGGGCCTCGCCCTCGTGGCGGAATGGCAAGAGGATGAGGCCCTGCGCAGCGCCCTCGCCAGCCTGCCCGAGGCGATGGCCCAGGCGCTGCGCCTCGATTGGTCCGCGCTGGAGGATCGGCTGGCGCCTGCGCAATCGCTCTATGTGCTGGGGCGGGGCCCCGCCTTCGCCATCGCCTGCGAGGCCGCCTTGAAGGGCAAGGAAACCTGCGGCCTGCATGCCGAGGCCTATTCGGCGGCCGAGGTGCTGCACGGCCCCGCGGCCATCGTGCGCGCCCATTTCCCGGTGCTGGCGCTGGCGGTCGAGGATGCGGCGCTGGCGCAGGTGCAGGCCACCGCGGAACGGCTGGCGGCGCAGGGGGCGGATGTGTTCGTCACCGGCACGCAGGTGCCGGGGGCGGTGACGCTGCCCATGGTCGGCGGTTTGCACCCGATGGTGGCCCCGCTGGTGCTGGCCGCCGCATGGTACCGCTTTGTCGAAGGGTTGTCGCGGCGGCGCGGGCATGATCCCGATACGCCCCCCCACCTGCGCAAGGTGACGGAGACGATGTGAATGCAGACCCTGACCGGGGCGGATGTGTTCGACGGCACCACCCTGCACCCTGGCGCCTCGCTGGCGCTGGACGGCGCGCGCGTGGCCGCGATCCTGCCCCCCGGCGCAGCCCTCCCCGGCCAGGTCACCCGGCTGGAGGGCGGCACCCTCGCCCCCGGCCTGATCGACCTGCAGGTGAACGGCGGCGGCGGCTGGCAGGTGGACGGCACCGCCACGCCCGACCGGATCGCCGCGCTTTGCGACACCCACGCGCGCCTCGGCGCGACCGGCATCCTGCCCACCCTCATCACCGACACGCCCCAGGCCACCGCCCGCGCGATCCGCGCGGGCATCGAGGCGCATCAGGCCCGCGTTCCGGGCTTTCTTGGCCTGCACCTCGAAGGCCCGCATCTCGACCCCCGCCGCGCGGGCGCCCATGATCCCGCCCTCATCCGCCCGATGACGCCCACCGACCTTGCCATGCTCGTGGCCGCACGGGCCGCGCTGCCCGCGCTGATGGTCACCCTCGCCCCCGCCGCCGCCACGCCCGCCCAGATCGCCCGGCTGACCGCGGCGGGCGTGACCGTCAGCCTTGGCCACGCCGACTGCACCCATGCCGAGGCGCGGGCCGCCATCGCCGCCGGCGCCGCCTGCGCCACCCATCTTTTCAACGCCATGTCGCCGATGGGCCACCGCGAACCCGGCCTCGTGGGCGCGGTCCTCGCCTCCACCCTTCCCGCAGGCCTGATCGCCGACGGCATCCACGTCGCCCCCGAGGTGCTGCGCATCGCGCTGGCTGCGCGCCCCCATGGCCTCTTTCTGGTCTCCGACTGCATGGCCGTCGCGGGCACGGCCCTCACCGAATTCCGCCTCGGCCCCCGCCGCATCCTGCGCCATGGCGGTCGCCTGACGCTGGAGGACGGCACCCTCGCCGGGGCCGACCTGACGCTGCCCCGGGCCATCGCCCTTCTGGCCGCACTGGGCCTCCCGCTTGCAGGTATCCTCGCCATGGCCACCGCCACTCCGGGCCGCCTCATCGGCGCAGGGGTGGGCAGCCTCGCCCCCGGCCGCCCCGCCGACCTCGTGCACCTGACGCCCGGCCTCGCCCTCGCGCAGACCTGGCGGGCGGGCCTGCCCTTCGCCTGACGCTTCCTGATTTCCTGATGGTCCAGATATCCCGGAGCCCGGAGCAGCGCCCCGGACCTCTCCACCGGGCAATGCCCCCTCCCGGCCCGGCCTTCCCCTGCCACCATCCCCCCGCACCGCCCCGCCAAGCCTGCGGTCCGGGGTTCCCGCATCCGCTCCTCGGACAGATCGCGCCCGATTCTCTGCCGCACCACGGCGAATCGAGAAGCCCGCGCATCGCCCGGCAGGTGCCCGTCCGGCCCGATGCACCTCGTTCGTCTCGCCCGGCAGCAGCCCCGGCCCGCCCCGGCATCTTGCCAAAATCGCATATCTACCCAGGGCCATCGCGCGCAACCGAAAATCGCTGTTGACCGAACAGCCCCGGATGCGCCCCCGCGGTCCGCCGAGCACCGGAGTGTCAGGTGACCCCCACCGACCTCTCCAGCATCGGCGGCGGGATCAACGGCTGCGGCTGCGCGCGTGACGCCGCGGGGCGCGGCCTCACCGCCACGCTGGCCGAACAGGGCGACCTCGCGCAGGCGACCTCCTCCGCCTCGACCAGGCATTCCCACGGCGGGTTGCGCTGTCGGGAATACTTCGAATTCCGGCTGGTGCGCGACGCGCTGGAGGAACGCGAAACCCTGCCGGTGACGATGCCCCGTATAAGCTGGCCCTGTCGGTGGATACCACCGGCGGCGCGCCCTTGCTGACCGTGTCTGGCGGCAAGATCACCACCTACCGCCGCCTTGCCGAAAGCGCGCTGGCGAAACTCGCCCCGTTCTTTCCGCAGGCCAGATCGCCGTGGACCGCCCGCGTCACCCTGCCCGGTGGCGATTTCCCGCGTGACCAGATGACCACGCTGCGCGGCGCGCTGATGGGCAGCTATCCGTTCCTGTCCGACACCTTGGCCGGCCGGCTGATCCACGCCTATGGCACCGACGCGCGCGCGATCTTCGGGCCGGCCACCGCTGTGGTCGATCTGGGCCGCGACTTCGGCGCCACCTTGACCGAGGCGGGGCTGCGCTGGCGCATGGCGCGGGAATGGACGCAGCGGGCCGAGGATGCGGACTGGCGTCGCAGCAAGCTGGGCTTGCGGCTGACGCCCGACCTGATCGCGGAGTTGGACGCCCGGATGGCGGCGGCGCAGGGTGAAATGGCTGGAAGCGCCGCGCAGTGTCCACGCCGTGGCAGGCGCTTGCGCGCGGTCGGCATCCTCAGGCCCGCAGGGGCACCCGTGCCTGGGCATCGGCATCCTCCAGCACCAGCCACAGCGCCCCGTCTCGAAACCCGCCGCCGATCAGGAACCCGGGGACGCGCACCTCGGGGTGCGCCTCGGCCCAGTCGCGATAGCGGTCGTTGGTGACGATCCGCGCGCCCAGATCGCGGGCCGCCTCGAGCAGGAACGCATCGGCGGCTGAGCCTTTAGGCACCACCAGCACCCGGTCCTCGGGCAGGCCCAGCATCCGCGCCATCGCCCGGTCATGCCGATACCGGCCCGCCAGCAGATGGCCCGCGTTGGCATCGAACACCACGCCGGGGATAAACCCCCGCGCCGCCAGATGGGTGACCACCGCCCGCACCGCCTCGACCCGCGGCGTCCCGCCCTGCCAGTGCATGACGTTGGACCCGTCGATCAGGATGTAATGGGGCACCTCGGATTCGGCTGTGCGCTTGCGCTGCGGCGCGCGCAGAAGCAGGATGGCAGCGGCCACCGTCGAGGGGCCCGCCAGCAACACAAGGTCCGCCATGCCGGGAAGCATCAGTGCCACACCCAGCCCGACCAGCGACATGACGAACAGGACCAGCGGCGCGACCATGGCCGAAGACTCACCCTGCGGCGCTGCCCCGTCAAGCCCCCGCCAAGCCCGTGGATGCGGGCGAAGATTGACAAAGAGTTAAAGTAACCGTGTCAAGTATCTGATATCGTTTGTAAATAAAAACGTCCCATCGTGGGACACCCTCCAGCAGGACACCACCCCATGACCCATATCCTCGCCATCGACCAGGGCACCACCTCCAGCCGCGCGATCATCTTCGATGCCACCCTGCGCGTGGTTGCCCAGGCGCAGGAAGAGTTTCCGCAATCCTACCCCGCCTCCGGCTGGGTCGAACATGACCCCGACGATCTGTGGTCCACCGTGGCAGGCACCGCCCGCGCCGCCATCGAGCGCGCCCGCCTGACGCCTGCCGACATCGCGGCCATCGGCATCACCAACCAGCGCGAGACCACCCTGATCTGGGACCGCGCGACGGGCCGCCCGATCCACCCCGCCATCGTCTGGCAGGACCGCCGCACCGCCGACACCTGCACCCGCCTGCGCGCCGAGGGGCATGAGCCGATGGTCACCGCCCGCACCGGACTGCTGCTCGACCCCTATTTCTCGGGCACCAAGGCGGGCTGGATCCTTGACCGGGTGGAGGGTTCGCGCGTGCGGGCGGAACGGGGCGAGCTGTGTTTCGGCACCGTCGATACCTTCCTGATCTGGCGGCTCACCGATGGCGCGGTGCATGCCACCGACGCCACCAACGCCTCGCGCACCATGCTCTACAACATCGGCACCGGCGCCTGGGACGCCGACCTCTGCGCCCTTCTGGGCGTGCCCATGGCGATGCTGCCCCAGGTGCGCGACTGCGCCGCCGATTTCGGCATGACCCGCCCCGACCTCTTCGGCCGTCCGATCCCGATCCTCGGCGTGGCGGGCGACCAGCAGGCGGCCACCGTGGGGCAGGCCTGTTTCAGCCCCGGCATGATGAAATCGACCTACGGCACCGGCTGCTTTGCCCTGCTGAACACGGGGGCCGACCGCGTGCCCTCGACCAACCGCCTGCTGACCACCATCGCCTATCAGCTTGATGGTCGCCCCACCTATGCGCTGGAGGGGTCGATCTTCATCGCCGGCGCGGTCGTCCAGTGGCTGCGCGACGGGCTGAAGATCATCCGCGAGGCGAAAGAGACACAGCCGCTGGCCGATGCCGCCGACCCCGGCCAGGACGTGGTGCTGGTGCCCGCCTTCACGGGCCTTGGCGCGCCCTACTGGCGGCCCGACTGCCGCGGGGCGATCTATGGGCTGACGCGCAATTCGGGGCCTGCCGAACTGGCCAAGGCGGCGCTGGAAAGCGTGGGCTATCAGACGCGCGACCTGCTGGAGGCGATGCGCGCCGACTGGGGCGCGGCAGCAGAGGGCGTCTTGCGCGTGGACGGCGGGATGACCGCCAGCGACTGGACGATGCAGTTTCTGGCCGACATCCTGGGCGCCCCCGTGGACCGCCCGCAAGTGACCGAAACCACCGCGCTCGGGGCCGCATACCTGGCGGGCTTGCGCGCCGGGGTCTGCCCCGACCCGGCGGGCTTTGCCGCGACCTGGGCGCTGGACCGCCGGTTCCAGCCCACGATGGACGCCGAGACCCGCGGCAGCCGCTATGACCGCTGGCGGCGCGCCGTCGCGGCCACCATGACCATCTGATCCACGTCAAGGCGACGCGCCCCCGGCCGTTCTAGTCTGGCATCACAAGGGAACGGAGGTTGCCATGGATATCCTGCCGCTGCTGGACTGGTTCGACGAAGGCCAGCTTGCCGCCCTCTTTGGCCTGATCGTCGGGCTGGTGTTCGGCGTCGCCGCGCAACGATCCTCATTCTGCCTGCGGGCGGCAACGGTGGAATTTGCGCGTGGAGAGCTGGGCCCGCGCGTGGCGGTCTGGCTGCTCACATTCTCGACCGCCGTGGTCTGGGTGCAGGGCGCGCGGATGCTGGGCCTGTTCCGCGCGGAAGAGGCGCGCATGATGGCGGTGCCGGGGTCCTGGTCGGGGGCGGTGATCGGCGGGCTGATGTTCGGTGCGGGCATGGTGCTGGCGCGGGGCTGTTCGGGGCGCCTTCTGGTGCTGGCGGCGACGGGGAACCTGCGGTCGGTGATCGCGGGGCTGATCTTTGCGGTGGCGGCGCAGATGTCGCTGCATGGCTGGCTGTCGCCGCTGCGCGAGGCGCTTGCCGGCATCTGGACCACCCCCAACGGGCGCAACATGGACCTTTTGGAGATGCTGCACCTGGCGCAGGGGGCGGGGCTGGCGCTTGGGCTGGCCATCGCGGTGCTGGCGCTGGTGCTGGCCGCGCGGCACCGGATCGGGCCTGCGCGGCTGGTCTTTGCATCCGGTGTGGGGTTCGCGGTGGCCTTGGGGTGGGTGCTGACCTTCAGCCTGTCGCAGGTGGCGTTCGAGCCTGTCACGGTAACCTCGGCCACCTTTTCCGGCCCCTCGGCCAACACGCTGATGTTCTTTCTGGAACGGAACCCGGTGCTCGACTTCGATGTGGGTCTGGTGCCGGGGGTGTTTCTGGGCGCGTTCCTGGCGGCGGCCTGGGGGCGCGAGCTGAAATTCCAGGGCTTTGACGGCGAAGGCCAGATGCGCCGGTCGATGACCGGGGCAGCGCTGATGGGGTTCGGGGCGATGCTGGCGGGGGGCTGCGCCATCGGGGCGGGGGTCACCGGCGGGTCGATCTTTGCCGCCACCGCATGGCTGGCCCTTCTGTGCATGTGGATCGGGGGCGTGATCACCGACATGGTGGTGGACCAGACGCGCGGGGCCGTCACGGCCTGAGGGCTATTCGAATTCCATCTCGGCATAGACCACGCCCGCGTTGCGGGTGGCCAGTTCCTCGAACGTGTCCAGATGCGACCAGCGGGACTGGTCCACGTAATAGGCCCCCGCGAGGTCCCCGCCCGCCTCGATATGCGCGCCGATCTGCGCGCGCAGATCCACCAGATAGTCGCGCGTGTAGCGGGTGACCTGCGCGAGGTTGGTGGGGTGGCCGTGGCCGGGGATGATATAGGTGGGGTTGAGGGGGGCGAACTTCGTCTCCCACGTCTCGATCCAGCAAGAGGTGCAAGTGCCCTCGAAGATCGGGGGTATGCGTTCATGGAACGCGATGTCGCCCGCGATCATCATCGACCATTGGGGGATCCAGACCTGCGTGTCGCCGGGGCTGTGCGTGGGACCAAGGTGCATGACGTGGAAGGTGACTTCGCCCATCTGGATGACCTGCTCATCCTCGAAGGTTTGGGTCGGCATGGCGATCACCGTGCCCTCGGCGTTTTCCTGCGCGTAGCGCTGCAGGCTGGCCAGACCCTGCGCGGCCCCATGGGCAAATTCCGCCGCCGCTTCGACATGCGCGAGGATCGGCACGCCCTGTGCAATCCAGTATCCGTTGCCCAGCATCGCATGGCTCTGCCCGTTCTCGGCGATCACCAGCCGCACGGGCTGGTCGGTCACGCGGGCAATCTCGGCATGCAGAGCCTCGGCCAGTTTCCAGGATGCGCCGGAGTTGATGACCACCACGCCATCGCCAGTGACCACAAAGCTCAGGTTGTTGTTGTGGCCCGCGTTGCCGTAGGTGCCGGGGGCCGTGGCCCCGATGGCGGACCAGACATCGGGGATCACCTCGACGGGTTTGTTGTACAGGACCGACTGGGGATATTTGTCGGCGATATCCTCGGAGGCGAGGGCGGGCACGGCCAGCAAGGCCAGCAGGACAAGTGCGCGCATCTTAGAATCCCGCGACAAAACGGAAGGCGCCCTGCGACCGCTCCACCCGGCCGATGCCGCCGCCGGGCAGGTGGAAGCCTATGACCGCCATATCCTCGGCCACGATCTGGTCAAGAAGGCCGGGACGCATCGCGGCCGCCGCCGCGCGGTCCTGATCCTGCCCCGAAGGCCAGTCGGGGCGTTCGAACGCGACGTGGTGGTTGCCCAGGGCATCACCCGTCACAAGGGCTGCGCCACCTGCGCCATGGAGGATAAAGGACGTATGGCCGGGCGAATGGCCCGCCGTGGCGCGGGCGGTCACACCCGGCAGCACCTCTTCTCCCGCATCAAATAGCCGCATCCGGTCGGCCACCGCCTGCAGCCGCCGCGCGGCCCCCACGGCAAAGGCCGCGCGTTCCTCGCCGATGGAGGCGACGGTGCCCGGATCGGTCCAGTAATCGTATTCGGCCCTTGCGATCAGATGTTCGGCATTGGCGAACACAGGCTCGTCGAAATCGTTCAGCACGCCCCAAAGGTGGTCGGGATGGGCGTGCGTCAGCACAATATGGGTGATGTCGTCGGGCGCGAGCCCCAACAGATCCAGCGCTTCGGCCAGTTTGCCCGCCGTGGGCTGGAAATCGGGGCCGGAGCCTGCGTCGAACAGGATACGCCTGTCGCCATCGCGCAAGAGGGTGACGTTGCAGGGTGGCGTCAGCACATCCGAAGGCAGGCCATGGCGGGCCATGATCGCCTGCATCTCATCCTGCGGCATACCGCCCAGAATGAAATCGCCCGGCAGCGTCAGCGAGCCGTCCGACAGCGTGTCGATCCGGCGGGAGCCGAGGGTCAGCGTATCAGCGGCCCAGACACGGGTGGGCGTCAGAGGCGCGGTCAGGGCCGCGGCGGCGATGCCCAGCAGTCGGCGGCGGTTCAGCATCGGTGCAGTCCCCCGAATCGGTGCAATCCCCCGAGAGGATCAGGGGTGCCCATGGCCGGACACCCCCCGTTCAAGACAGCAGGATCAGCCGAACATGTCGGCGGTGATGCCCGCATACCAGCCCAGCGACTCCTCGTAGGTGGCCTTGCGCAAAGCCGCATCCTCGCCCGTCTGGCTGATGAAGCTGGAGACGGAGGCGATTTTCTCGGGCGTGGGCTCATAGGCGGCGCCCACCTTGACCCCATCCTCGGGCGCGATCAGCGACCAGCAGGTGTTGGAGTATTTGGCCGGGAAAATGCGGCTGCCCGTCAGTTCGCCGCGGATCGTGTTGACCGCGACCTTGGCCTGACTGTTGGCCGAATACGCCGATTTGGGCATGTCACCCTGCGCCGAAGCATCGCCGAGCACGAACACATTCTCGTCCATCTTGGACTTCATGCTGTCGGCGTGCACGGGCGCAAAGCCCGACTCTGCCGTCACTTGCGCCAGTTCGGCGATCATGCCCGCCTTCTGCGCCGGGATGACGTTGCAGCAGGCAACCTTGGTCACCTCGCCATCGACGACCACCTCCATCGAGGCGGGGCGCACCTCGACCGTGTTGCCGCCCATGTCGGGGCCCAGCCATTCGACCATGCCGGGGTAGTGACGGCCCCAGCCTTCCTCGAACAGCGCCTTCTTGGAGAAATTCTCCTTGGGGTCGAGCACCAGGATCTTGGCGGTCGGGTTGCGCTCTTTCAGGACATTGGCGACCATGCTGATACGCTCATAGGGTCCGGGGGGGCAGCGGTAGGGGTTCGGCGGGGCCACCATCGCAAAGACGCCGCCCGCGGGCATCGCCTCGACCTGCGCCTTCAGAAGCTGGGTTTGCGGCCCGGCCTTGTAGGCATGCGGCATCACCTCGGCATCCGACAAAGACCAACCGGCCACAGCACCGTCCTTGAAGTCGATGCCGGGCGAAAGGACCAGCCGATCATAGGGCAGCACCTGACCGCCCGCCAGCGTCACCGTGCGGGCCGCGCGGTCCACGCCCGTCGCCATGTCGATGACCACGTTCACGCCGCTTTGCGCCAGCGTCTCATAGCCGTGCTGAAGGTCCTCGAAGGCGTAGAACCCGCCCAGATAGAGGTTCGAGAAAAAGCAGGTCGTATAGACCGGGTTCATCTCGACCAGCGTCACGTCGATGGCCCCGGCGCTGTCCTTGGCAAGATAGCGCGCGGCGGTGGCACCGCCCGCGCCGCCGCCGATCACGACAACCTGGGGTTTGGCCTGGCCCAGCACCATCGGTGCCGACAGGGCGGCGCCCGTGGCCAGCGTCGTGCCGATGAAAAGGCGTCTGTTGAGTTTCATTCCGGGTATCCTCCCTTGGCGTTTCTTGTCACGTGCCCGTTCGGGCCTTCTTGGATCTTGGTCGTCACGTCATTCCAGCGTGGCGAAATAGGCCGCCAGCGCCGCAATCTCGTCATCGGACAGCCGTCCTGCCATCATCTGCATCACGGGATGGGGGCGCAACTTCTGTTTGTAGGCATGCATGGCCACCACGAAATCCTCATCCGGCCATTGCGTGATCGCGGGGATGCCCTGGTCCGACCCGTCTCGCTGGTGGCAGGTGGTGCATTCCGACGACAGGTATTCGCCGAACTCCACATCGCCCTTGATTGCCAGAACTTCGGGCGGGACGTTCGGCACCGACCGCAGGGCGGTAGGCTCGGCTTCGGGGATGTCGCGGGGGCTGTCGGAATAGTCGCGCAGATAGGCAAGGACCGCCAACCGGTCATCGCGGTCCTTGAGGCCGCGAAAGTTCATCCGCGTGCCCGACACCAGCGCCTTTGGATTTTCGACATAGGCGTCCAGCGTTTCCAGGGTCCAGGCCAGCCCGTCATTGCCCATCCGCAGGATCGATTTGGAATAGGCAAAGCCGCCCACCGTTCCGGCGCGTCGGCCAAAGACGCCGTTCAGCGGCGGGCCGATGCGATTCTTCGCCTCTGGCCCGATCTGATGGCAGGAGGCGCATTGCGTCCTGAACAGGTCCTTGCCGCGCGCGCGGTCACCGATTTCGTCCGCCGCTGCCTGCCCGAGGCAGGCAGCGGCGACGACGGCCAGCGCAGGGATCAGGTTGCGCAAAGTCATGCGGTCAGTCGGCGAAGGTCGCAAGGTAGGCGATCACTGCGGCACGTTCCTCGGCTTTCTTGAGGCCGGCGTAGGACATCTTGGTTCCCTTCATGAAACCCTTCGGGTTTTCAAGGAAAGCATCCAGCGACGCCTCGTCCCAGACCAGCCCGGCTGAGGCCATGTCCAGCAGCGGCTTGGAATATTTGAACCCGCTGACGGCCCCGGCCGCATTTCCGATGATGCCGTTCAGCGTGGGCCCGGTGCCGTTGCGCGCACCCTCGCCGACCTTGTGGCAGGCGGAACATTTCTTGAACTGCTTTTCGCCCTCGGCGATCAGTGCCGGATCAACCGCAGCCAGCGTGACTTCCGTCGCAGTCACGGGGGTGTCGGACACGGTGACCACCTCCGCAGGTGCCTCTGGTGCAACTGTTCCCGCGTCGATGCTTGCCAGGGTCAGGGCAGGCAGGGTGCCCGCCGGGCGACCGTCCGGGTCGGTCGGCGTCACTTTCAGGTCGGTCGCGCGCTTGGTCACCTGAACGGGTGCGATGCAATCGGACATGCAGGGCGGGCCACTGAACAGTGGGTATTCAGTCTCCGGCCGGTCGTCGGGATAGAACCCGCCGTTGTTTGGCAGCACGATCTGGGTGAAATTCTCGTGCGTCAGCTCGAAATCATCCTCCACCAGCCCGTTCGAATAGAGGATATAGGCGGTGATCGCATAAACCTCATCGGTAGAAATCGTCTGGGCCGCGCCGAATGGCATCGAGCGGTGCACGTAATCCCAGACGGTCGAGAGATGCGGCCAGTAGCTGCCCACGGTCTTGACCGGGCGCGAATCCGTCAGGGTGCCGATGCCCCCTGCCAGCACGGGCCAGCTGTCGCGCCCCTCGGCGAAATCGCCGTGGCAGGAGGCGCATTGGTCGGCAAACGCCTCCTCGCCCGCTTCCACGGTGCCACGCCCCGGACGCAGGCCCTGGCCATCAGGCAGCACCGCCACATCCCAGGCGGCAATCTCTTCGGGCAGCGCCACGCGGCCCAGGCCCAGCCGTTCGGCATGGGCGGGGGCGCATACAAGTGTCAGCAGGGCAGTTCCTGCAAGGATCTTATGCAACCTCGACATTCTCCACCTCCCCGTCGGCGCGCACCCACCAGGTCTGGATGCTGTTGTTGTGATAGACATTGTTCACACCCCGGATCGCGCGCAGCGCGTCCTTGGTGGGCTGGACATAGCCGGTCTCATCGACCGCGCGCGATTGCAGCAGCAGTTCCGAGCCGTCCCAGTCGATATCCATGTGAAACCGGGTCAGCGCCTTGGACTTGGCATCGCCCGAGATGCGCGCCTCGCGCCAGTTCACGCCGCCATCCAGCGACACATCCACCCGCGCGACCCGACCATTCCCCGACCAGGCCAGCCCCGTGATCACAAGCGGCCCCTTGCCGTGCCGGATCGGCGCCTGCGGCGAGGGCGACGTGATCACGGATTTCGCGTCCATGACCCAGGTCCATTTGCGCGCGCGCCCGTCGGGCATCATGTCCGTGTATTTCGAGGTTTCCTCGCGGCTTTCCACCGCCTGGTCATAGACCCCGATGCGGCGCAGCCATTTCACCCACATGTTGCCTTCCCAGCCCGGCACCACCAGGCGCACGGGGTATCCGTGTTCCTTGCGCAGCGCCTCGCCATTGGCGAACATCGCGACCATCACATCGTCCAGCGCCTTTTCCAGCGGGATCGAGCGCCCGTTTGAGCTTGCATCAGCGCCTTCGACATAAACCCATTTGCCTGCCGTCTGCACGCCCGCCTCGGCCAAAAGGTCGCGCAGCATGACGCCGGTGTATTCCATGTTGTGGATCATGCCTTGCGTGAACTGGCAGCCCTCAAGCTGCGCACCGCCCCATTCCATGCCGCCGTTGGCCGCGCATTCGCAGAACGCCGTCAGCACATGGCGCGGGAAGCGTTCCAGGTCGGCATAGGTAAAGACCAGCGGCTGATCCACCAGCCCGTTGATCATCAGCCGGTAATCGGCCTTCGACAGCTCGATTGCCCCCGAATGGTGCCGCTCGAACGCGCAGCCCTGCGGCGTGATCGTGCCCTCCAGCGCGTGGATGGGGGTGAAGTTGATCGAGGACACCGGGCTTTCGGTCAGCCATTCGACATTGCGCCGCACGACATGGGATTCAAACCGGATGGGCATGCCGTAGGGTGTTGCATCCACGGCATCGCCGAATTCCACGGCCCAGGGCTGCACCTCGGTGATCAGCGGGTCGGGGGCGGCGCCGCGGGCGGCGGTGGCGCCGGCCACCACGGCCCCGGCGGTGGCCGCCGATGCGCGCAGGAAAGCGCGGCGCGAGGGGTCTTTTGCGGGTTCGTCGGTCATGGCGAACGCTCCTTTGTTCGTCAGGCCCCGGTCACGACGACCGAGGTGTTGGGGTCAAGTCTTACGGTGCCAAGACGCGCGACATGCGCCTCGACCACATCCCAGATCTGCGGGCCTTCGGTGCCTTCGTTGACACTCGCCCAGCCACCGACCGTGTAGGTTTTCGCAGGATCGATCGCCTCGCCCGTATCGCTCAGCACCATGCCGGTGATGCGCTGCCCGATGGGCTTGGACACGTCGATGTGGTAGCCGAGGCCGCCCACACGCACCATGTCGCCGCCCTGCTGGTAATAAGGGTCGGGGTTGAACAGGTTGTCGGCCACGTCCTCCAGGATCTCATGCAGGAAGGCGCCGGTCATCTCGGTGCGGTAGCACTGGCCATAGGTCATCGAGGTGACGTTGTGGATATCCTCGCGCGTGATCGCATCGCCGGGCAGCAGCGACGGCCCCCAGCGAACGCCGGGCGACATGGCGATCTGAACATCACGCTCGGACCGGACGGCGTCGCAGATCAGATCATCCCAGGTGCCGTTGAAATTGCCGCGCCGATAGAGGAGGCTTTCGGTGGTGCCGATTTGCTCCTCAAGCTGCGCCTTATAAGGCGCGCGCTCGGCATCGATCAGCGCGGCCATGTCCGGGTCGGGCGTGATCACGTCCGAGAAGATCGGGATCAGCTTGTGCCGAAAGCCCATCATCCGCCCGTCGCGCACGTCCAGATCGACGCGGCTGATGAACTTGCCGTTCGAACCGCTGGCAATCAGGATGGTCTCGCCCACCAGCACCGGCTCGGGGATGGCGTCATGGGTGTGGCCGGTCAGGATCACGTCGATGCCCTTGACCCGGCTCGCCATCTTGCGGTCCACGTCGAACCCGTTGTGCGACAGGCACACCACAAGGGCCGCCCCTGCGGCGCGCACCTCGTCCACCATCTCCTGCATCCGCTCATCGCGGACGCCGAAGCTGTATTCGGGGAACATCCAGCCGGGGTTGGCAATGGGCATGTAGGGGAAGGCCTGGCCGATCACTGCCACCTTGACCCCGCCGCGCTCAAAGAAGGTGTAGGGCTCAAACGCGGGCTCGTTCCATTCGGACTCGAAGATGTTCTGGCCGAGGAAGGGGAACGGCAAGCCTTCCACGATCTCCTGCACCCGCGCGGTGCCAAAGGTCCATTCCCAGTGCGAGGTCATCGCCTCCACGCCCAACTGGTTCATCACGTTGACCATGTCCTGCCCCTTGGTCAGGAAGCTGGTCATCGACCCGTGCCAGGTATCGCCGCCATCGAGGATCAGCGCCTCGGGCCGGGCGGCACGGATGGATTTGACCACAGTCGCCACGCGGTCCATGCCGCCCATGCGGCCATAGGTGCGCCCAAGGGCCGCGAAGTCGTCATGCGTCAGGGCATAGGCCATGGCGCTGCCGGGGGCGAGGTTGAACATGCGGGCGAAATCGGCGCCCGTCACATGCGGCGGCTTGCCCGACACGTCGCCCACCCCAAGGTTGATCTCGGGTTCACGGAACCAGACGGGGCGTAGTTGCGCATGAACATCCGTGATGTGGATCAGGGTCACATTGCCGAAATCGTCGAACTGCAAGAGTTGGCCTTCGGTCAGCGCCTGTTGCGCTGCCAGCCGCGACCAGTTGCCAAGGCCGGACGCGCCGACAATGGCAGAGGCGGCGAGGGACGCCTGCAGGAACTCGCGTCTGGTAATCATTGCCGTCTCCTTGTCGTCGGGCAGACTTTCCCTGATCCCGCGGACGCGGCAGGCGGGATGCCCAATGTCGGTAAAGCCACAAACTGAAGGGGCGCATTTGGCGCCGACAGGTGCCTTGCCCGGCAAGCCGGGCAAGGCAGGGCAGGTCATTCGTTGACCGGGCTTTCGGGGTCCAGCAGCATGGCAACATAGTCGCGCACCTGTTCCGGCGTCAGGAACCCGTTGGCGCCAAGCCGGGGCATTTGCGAGCAGGGCAGCACCGACTGGGCGTTGTAGATCTTCTCGTAGGTCGCCTTGATGAACTCCGCGTCGATCTCGCGATCCTTGCCATACCCCATCAGGCTGGGGCCAAGGTTGCCATAGGCGACTTCGGAGGGTGCCAGCTGGTGACAGGCATAGCAGTTGCCGCCCACCACGCGCGTCGGATCGTCGCGCATACGCCAGCCATAGCCATTGTTGGCCTCCTTCATCGCAACCTTCCAGTCGCCATAAAGGTTGCCATCCTCGGGGTATTTGATGTTGGCCTGCTCACGCTCAAGGATCGCGTTCCAAAGTTCGTCGGGAGGATTGTCCCTGTATTCGGTGCAGACCGCCATCGTCTCGTCCTGCACATAGCGGCCGCGCACATCTTCGGGCGCATCCTTGAAGGCTTCGGCAATCACCGCCTCGACCTTTTCACGGCTGACACCCTCGGCGAGGGCTGGCAGCGCGAAGAATGCGACAGCACAGCCGCCGATGGCCTTTGCGAACATGTTCATCTGTCCCACCCCCGTCTCAGCGCTTCAGGCTGGGCGACGCCATCGGCGTGCCCTCGCTCAGATTGTTCATGTAGGCGATCAGGGCGATGGTCGCTTCGGACCCGAAAGCGATATCGGGCTGACGCATCTGCCAATGACAGTCCCACATCCGGTGCTGCATCGTGCGCGAGGTTTCATGGCTGACCCGGTAGGTCGGCCACGAGGCCATCACCGGGCCGGTCTGTTCTGGATCGGTCAGGTTCGACAGGTTCTGCAGCCGGATGCGCGCGCCATCATTGCTGTGGCAGGTCGCGCAGGAGTAATCCAGCATCGAGGACCGGCGAAAGAACAGCGCCTCGCCGATGGCGATGGCTTCCTTTTCCTTCGCGTGGGCGGTCGGAATACTGATCGGCATCTCTTCGGACTGTGCCGCGACATACATCGTCAGGTCCTGCATTTCCGAATCCGCGCGGTTCTTCGAGAAGGCCTTTTTCGCCGATTCCGCGAACGGGATGCCCTGAAGGTCCTCGCGGCACCATGCGATGCGCGTGTCCGCGTCCATCACCCGGTCCACATCCGCGAAATAGCGCGGAAGCTGGGCATAGGCCCCCGCAACGACGCCCGCGCCCAGGCCGAGGTCGCAGGCCTCAAGCGTTGCGCCCTTCGGCCCGGCGGCCGTTCTCCACAGCTCTTCGCCGCGGTCAACGGCAAACCATGCGGGGTTCGCGAACGGGTCGGACAGCATCGCGTGATAAACATCCAGCTCGCTGCCCGTCTCTTCGGCCGACACAGGTGCAGCGACAGCTCCCAGTGCCACTAGTCCAACAAAACACGCTTTGCGCGTCAACGACATCTTCGTCCCTCCCTGAAGATATCCCCGCCCCAGTCAACGGGGCAGGGCCGCCCTTCTCCCGTTACGCGACTTCGACTTTCTGGGTGTTGGTGTAGATCGACCCGTCATCGTCGTACCAGGTGAAGTTCACGTCCGAGGTCGCATCGATGCGCGCCTCGAATTCGAAATAGGGGTTGGTGGACACGGCCGGGTCGATGGCCACGTCGATGATGTTCACCCCGTTCAGGTCGCAGGTGAACCGGTTGATGATCGAGCGCGGGATCAGGTTGCCATCAGAGCCTTTGCGCTGGCCTGATTCCATCAGGTGCGAGATCAGCGCCTTGATGTTGATGATTTCGCCAGCCTTGGCGGTCTTCTGGACCTTCACGCGGGGTTTTGCGTCTTGTGCCATGTGCGTTCTCCTGGTTCCGTTGCCTCAGCCGCCGCAGCCGCCGATGGTGACCTTGATTTCCTGCGATGCCTGCACGATCGAGCCGTCGGGCATCTTGGCCAGTGCGATCACGTCCTGCGTCCGCGCGAGGCGGATCCGCGTGGCCGCCATCTGGCGGCCCGAGGCCGGGCCGAACGTGTAGGTGCAGACTGCCGGTTCCGGGTTTCCGGCCGCCAGCAGCATGATCGCCACGGCGCCGGGCGCCTCGACCTGCACGGGCACGGTGTTGCCGTTCTCGGCGATCTCGGGGGCGGTCAGCGTGATGCCGCCCGTGCCCACGGCCATGCCGCCGGCAAAGTCCTTGGTCAGATCTTCAACGCTGGAGGCAAAGGCTGAGTTGGCGAGCGTCGCGGACGCGATCCCACCAAACCCGGCCACCAGGGCCTGACGTCTGGAAAGTGTCATGGTCATCTCCTTCATGGGTTTCGGGCCATCAATCGGTCCGGGCGCGCGGCCAGGTTGCGCCGCAAACCGACCGAAGAGCGCAGGATGCAGCAACGCCTGCCCGCACAACCCCCTCTTGTCGACCTGTCATGGCGATCCTCCCCGATCACTCCCTGACCTTTACGATAGCAACGGTATGCCACTGTGCGCAACAGGAATATAGCGATCTTCGAATATTCATATAGGAGCTGTATTTCAACAGCTTACTGCCCACCGCGCTCTGAAAGCCGCTGCGCGAGATACGTCTGGAAGTGTTCGCCGCTCTTGTATTCGCGATCCTTCACCCAAGTCAGAAGCGCCTCGGTCGTGCCGACGTCAAGGGCCCCCGGCATGGCCGCCACCGCCGATTCGGCAGCTGTGCCGCCCTCGGGCACCGCCTCGGGCAGGAACATCATCGTGGGCGTGAACACGACCCCCCAGCGCACCGCCATCTGCTTTTCCGGCAACACCGTCCCGTCGAAATCAATCACCTCGACATCGCCAAAGAGGTTCATCTGCAGCACGAAGAAATGCCCGCGCAACAGCGCGTCCACGCGCGGGTCTGGAAACACCTCCGCATGCATCTTTGAGCAGTAGATGCAGCCGCGCTGTTCCCAGATGATCAAGAGCCGTTTGCCCTCGGAGTTCGCCTCGTCAAGGTCGTCGCGCAGGTCGCGGAATGTCTCGCGCAGCCAGTCGGGCTTGTGCAGGCCGTCGTCGCCCATGGGGGCCGCTGCCAGCGGCAGGGCGGACGTCAGAAGGGCGAAAAGGGTGGCAATGCGGATCATGGGTTCCTCCCCGGGGTTCATCTCAACGTGGCGGACCAGTCGAAGTTCTGGATCATCCAGTCGGCGATCAGGTTGACGGTGTTGGTGGCGATCAGGATGCCAAAGATGATCAGCATCACCCCCATCACCTTTTCGACATGACCGAGCATCCGGCGGTGGCGGCCCACGAACGAGAGGAACGGCTGTGCAAAGACCGCCGCCACGACAAAGGGCAGGGTCATCGCCAAACCATAGACCAGCAGCAGCGTGCCACCCCGCCACAAATCGCCCATGCCGCTGGCCACCATCAGGACTGCCGCCAGCGCAGGCCCCACGCAGGGGGTCCAGCCAAAGCCGAAAGCAAGGCCCATCACATAGGCCCCCGCCAGCGTGGCCGGGCGGCCCGCCGCCTCGACCCGCGCCTCACGGTAGAACAGGCCGATGCGCAAAAGGCCGAGGAAATGCAGGCCGAACACGATCAGCACCCCGCCCGCCACCCACGAGAGCGTCTCGCGCCACTGCAGGAACACGCGGCCCAGGGCCGTGGCGCCGAGGCCCAGCATCACGAAGATCGTCGTCACCCCGATGGCAAAGGCCAGCGACTGCACCACCAGCCGCATCTGCGCACCGCGCTGGATGCCGCCATCGGCGCGCAGTTCCTGCATCGACATGCCCGCGAGGTAGCACAGGTAAAAGGGCACCATCGGCAGCACGCAGGGCGACAGGAACGACAAAAGCCCCGCCAGCGCCGCACCGCCATAGCTTATGTCAAACATCCGCCCTACCTTTCCGGGGTTCGCCGTGGGCTGCGCACTTGTCTGGCAACCGCCGTCACATTACAACATTTATATCTTTGGAGGGCCGTCAATCATGCAGTTCACGTCCGCCCTTCGCATCTGGGCCTTTGCCGCCTCGCTGGCGGTTCTGCCGCTGGCGGCCGCCGCTGAGGCGCTGGTCCTCATGATGGTGGAACAGCCGGGCTGCATCTATTGCTTGCGATGGGATGCCGAGATCGCCCCGAAATATGAGCTGACCGACGAAGGCCGCCGCGCACCCCTGCAACGCCAGCAGCTGCGCGCCGCCCTGCCCGAGGGCGTCACCTTCGACCGCCCCGCGATCTTTACGCCCACCTTCGTCCTTCTGCGCGACGGGGTGGAGGCCGGACGGATCGAGGGCTATCCGGGCGAGGATTTCTTCTGGGGCCTCCTCGGCCAGATGCTGGATCGCACCGCCCCCTGACCGATTCTTCGCGACACCAATCCTGCACGGCACCACGTCCGCCCTGCCAAAGACGCGCGCCCAGTCCTGTGCCCCAAGACACGCCGCAAGTGCCGCTGCCGCCTTGCTTCAATCGCCATATTTGCCCTGCCGGGGGCATGAAGTCCAATCGGATACGGCATCATCCGCCGAGGTCCTAACACCCTCACCGATTGATCAGCACTGGGCCGAAACTGGGCCGAAATCCTCATCCTTCCAGCCGGGTCCCGCTTCGGTGATCTGCCTCGAAACCTTGCAGATCCCACGTCTCTTGCCCACGATCCGCTCCACGCCCTCGGCCCACCAAGCGAAGCACAGCCTGGAATCGTCAACTCCCAGCTTCATCTCGGAGTCCAGAACCCTCGGCAGGTCGGCATGCCGGCGCAACAGGATCAGCACCGGCCCCAGATGCCGCCGCTGCCCGTCCGGGCCGAAAGTCGGCGCCGCCTCGATAGACGCTCGGAATCCACGGTGCATCGCCTGACGCGGCATCAACTGCGCATCGGGCAAGTCACGAAACATCGGCCGAACCCGCAGGCCGGGCGCCATCCGGCGCTGGTCAACGGACGCATGGGCCAGGACGAGCACCGCGTCACCCCTGGGGAACCCAGCCGTAGCTCCCCTGCGCGGGGTCGCGGACATGCTGGTGCGCGTCGATCTGCGCGGGGTCAGCCTGCGGCGGGGATCGGGGCCGCGGGGTCGATCAGGCCTTGCGCCTGCAGGTCCTGCCACAGGGCGGCGGGAATGGCGGCGGCGGCAGCGGCGAGGTTCCCCTGCATTTCGGCCACGCCCTGCCCGCCCGGGATCACCGACAGGGTGGCCGGATGGCACAGCGGGAACCGGAACGCGGCGTCCAAAAGGCGCACGCCATGCGCCGCGCAGACCTCCTCCAGCCGGGCCACGCGGGCCATGATCCCGGGCGGCGCGGGATTGTAGTTGTAGAACGCCCCGGGACGCGCGCCGGTCGCGAGGATTCCGGAATTGTAGGCCCCGCCGATGACCACCCCCACGCCGCGCGCCGCCGCCGCATCCATGAACCCCAGCGCTCCCTGCTCCAGCAGGGTATAGCGCCCGGCCAAGAGGAAGATGTCGAAGTCGCCCCGCTCCATCAGCCACTGGCAGGGCTGCCATTCGTTGACGCCCGCGCCAAAGGCCCGGATCACGCCCTGCTCGCGCAGCGACAGAAGGGCGCGGTATCCGCCCGCCATCAGCTCTTCCAGCCGCGCCAGAAGTGCTGCCTCCGACCCGTGGTTGAACATGTCAAGGTCGTGGGCATAGAGGATGTCCACCCGGTCAACCCCCAGCCGCTCCAGCGAAAATTCCAGCGACCGCATTACCGCGTCATAGCCGTAGTCATAGACCTCGCGCCGTGCGGGCACCTCGAACCATTTGCCCATCCCGTCGCGCGTGCCTTCCGTTGCGGCGGTCAGCAGGCGCCCGACCTTGGTGGACAGGACATACTCCCCACGCGGCTTGCCCCGCAGAAACCTGTTGATCCGGGTTTCCGACAGGCCAAACCCGTAAAGCGGCGCGGTGTCGTAATAGCGCAGCCCCCCCTCCCAGGCCCGCACCAGCAGGGCCTGCGCCTCGACCTCGGGGATCGCGCGGTAGAGGTTGCCCAAGGGCGCACCGCCAAAGCCGATCTCGGTGAAGGTCAGCCCCCCGTTCCCCAGCCTGTCCCAGTGCCGTGTCCGCATGTCACCCCCGGTGATTGCCCCGTGATGCCAGTATGTCGTGACTGCCCGGCCGAGGCCAGCCGTGCCGGGCCCGCGCCGCGGATTCTCCGGCCCGGCATCTTGCGCAAGGCCCGGCCGCAGTGCACCAGTTTGCGGACGGCGCAGACCACGGGCAGATGAGGGGATGAGATGCTCAAGGGAATAGACCACCGGCTGACCGCCGAGGTTCTGGCCTGCCTGCGCGCCATGGGGCACGGCGACACGGTGATCCTGGCCGACACGAACTTTCCCGCCGCCGGCCTCGCACGCGCCAGCGTCACCGGGCATCCCCTGCGGATGGACAACCTGACCCTGGCCGAGGCCGCGCGCGCCGTGCTGTCGGTGCTGCCGCTGGATACCTTCGTTCCCGATTTCGCGGCCCGGATGCAGGTGGTCGGAGCGCCCGCCGACATACCCCCCGTGCAGGCCGAGGTGCAGGCCGAGATCGACCGCGCCGAGGGCAGACACCGGCCCATGGTGGGGATCGAGCGGTTTGCCTTTTCCGATCTTGCCCGGGCGTCCTTTGCCGTGATCCAGACCGGCGAGCGGCGGTTCTACGGCTGCGTGATGTTCCGCAAGGGAGTCATTCCCCCCGATGCATGAGGATAGCATGACCGCGACACCCACCCCGAAACCCATCGTCATCCTGGGCATCTTCGTGGCCGACACCAGCTTTCGCGCCGCGCGCCAGCCCCGGATGGGCGAGACGATCCTGGGCCAGTCCTTCACGCTCGGCCCCGGCGGGAAGGGGTCGAACCAGGCCGTGGCGGCGGCGATGGCGGGGGCGCGCGTGCATTTCCTGACCCGGCTGGGACGCGATGCCTTTGCCGACATGGCCCGCGCGATCTGGGGCCGGGCGGGGGTGATGCCCGAGGTCGTGGAGGATGCGGAAAGCTATACCGGGGCCGCCTACATCTTTGTCGAGGCGGCCACGGGCAACAACGCGATCATCGTGGCGCCGGGGGCGGCGGCACGGATCTCGGTGGCGGATGTGGAGGCGCAGGCGGGCCTGATCGCAGGCGCTGCGGCCTTTGTCACGCAGCTGGAGCAGCCCGTCGAGGCCGCACGGCGGGGGCTGGAGATCGCGCGGGCGGCGGGGGTGGTGACGGTGCTGAACCCCGCCCCCGCAGCCCCGCTGGACGACGCGATGCTGGCGCTGTGCGACTACCTCACCCCCAACGAGACCGAGGCCGAGGCGCTGACCGGCCTGCCCGTCACCACGTTGGCCGAGGCCGAGGCGGCGGCGGGGGTCCTGCTGGACCGGGGCGTGGGGGCGGTGATCGTGACGCTGGGCGACAAGGGCGCGCTCTATCGCGACCGCACGCAGACGGTGCATGTGCCCGTCATCAGCGCGGGGCCGGTGGTGGAGACGACGGGTGCGGGCGACGCCTTCAACGGCGGCTTCGTCACCGCCCTGTGCGAGGGGCGCGGGGTGATCGAGGCGGTCCGCTTTGGCTGCGCCACCGCCGGCCTTTCGGTCACCTGGCCGGGGACGGCGGGCGCCATGCCCGCCCGGGCCGAGATCGAGGCGCTGCTGGCGGGGTGAGCTGGGGTGTCCCACGATGGGACATCTTTCCAGCCCAATGAAACCAAGGACTTGACCTGCCCGCCTTCATCATTTGGTAACCTCTTTGCACCGGATGGCCTTATGGCAATCCCGGTCCGCCGTCTTGGCGCCTTGTGTGAAAAGCCCCGCAAGCGGGATTGATCAACGCCCGCCAAGAGGGTATTTCCCTCACGACGCCCCTATAGCACAGCGGTAGTGCAGCGGTTTTGTAAACCGAAGGTCGGGAGTTCAAATCTCTCTGGGGGCACCATTTCCCGCGCCGGATCAGGCCCGCAGCAGCAGCGTTGCCATGCGCCGCACCGCCGCCTGATAGCCTTCGGTCCCCAGGCCCGCGATCACCCCTTCGGCGCGCAGCGAGACGTAGGAGTGGTGGCGGAAGGCCTCGCGCTTGTGGACGTTGGAGATATGCACCTCGATCACCGGGCCGTCGAAGGTGTTGAGCGCGTCCAGGATGGCGACGGAGGTGTGGGTATAGGCGCCGGGGTTGATCACGATGCCCTGCGCCGCCTCGCGCGCGGCGTGGATCTGGTCGATGATCGCGCCTTCGTGGTTCGACTGGTGCAGTTCGACCGCAAGGCCCAGCGCTGCGCCAAGGGCCACGCAGGCGGCGCGCACATCCTCCAGCGTCTCGTACCCGTAGATCTCGGGCTGGCGGCGGCCCAGAAGGTTCAGGTTGGGGCCGTTCAGGATATGGACGGCGGGCGGCGCGGGGGTGGGCATCGGACGCTCCTGCAGGGCGGGTGGCCCGGCATAGCGCGGAACCGGCCGGACTGCCAAGCCGAATGCGGGGTTGCGCAGGTCTGAGGCGCGCCGCAGGATGCAGGCGTGTGGCCGGAGGCAGGCGATGAGCGGCAGCGAAGAGCGCCCCCCGGGGAAAACCATGGGGAAGACCATGGAGGCGACCATGGCGATCACCTTTGTCTATGTGCGCGATCTGGCCGGGGCGGCGGCCTTCTACGAAGGCGTGTTGGGGCTGACGCTGGCAATCGATCAGGGCTGGTCGCGCATCTACCGGATATGCGGGGCCGCGCATCTGGGGCTGGTGGACGAGGCGCGCGGGATGCACCGGGCGCAGGCGGGCGACAAGCCCGTGCAGATCTGCCTGCGGGTGCCGGATGCGGCGGCCTGGCACCGCTATGCCACCGCGCTGGACCTTCCCGCGCTGTCGGGGTTGCGCGAGAATGCGGCGCTTGGCATCCGGGCCTTCACCTTCGAGGATCCGGAGGGCTATCAGATCGAAATCCAGACCCCCACGCGCCCCGATGCCTGACCCCGCCACCGAGAGGATGCCCCGATGCTGACCGCTGCCGCCACCGGCGTCTTTCCCGTCGCCGTCACGCCTTTCCTGCCCGATGGCGCGTTGGATGAGGCGGGGCTGGACCGGCTGACCGACTTTTACATCGAAAAGGGTGTGGACGGGATCACCATCCTGGGCGTGATGGGCGAGGCGGGCAAGCTGACGGCGGCGGAATCGCTGGTGGTGGTGCGGCGCGTGGTGGCGCGCGCGGGCGTGCCTGTGCTGGTGGGGATCACCGCACCCGGCTTTGCCGCAATGCAGGCGCTGGGGCACGAGGCGATGGCCGCGGGGGCGGCGGGCGTGATGGCAGCACCTGGGCCGGGCCTGAAGGGCGACGCGGGGCTGGTTGGCTATTTCCGCACGCTGGCGGGGATGCTGCCCGGCGTGCCGATGGTGGTGCAGGATTTCCCGCTGGTGACGGGGGTGCATCTGCCGGTGCCGGTGCTGCTGGCGGTCGCTGCCGACTGCCCGGATGTGGTGATGGTCAAGCATGAGGATTGGCCGGGGCTGGCCAAGATCACCGCCCTGCGCGCGGCCCAGGCGGCGGGGGCGCGGCGCCTCGCGATCCTGTGCGGCAACGGCGGGCAGTTCCTGCCCGAGGAGCTGGCGCGCGGGGCGGATGGCGCGATGACGGGCTTTGCCTATCCCGAGGCGCTGGTGGCGATGCTGGCGGCGCATCGGGCGGGGGATGGGCGCCGCGTTCAGGACATTTTCGACGCCTGCCTGCCCTTGTTGCGGATGGAGGCGCAGCCCGGTCTGGGCCTTGCGGTGCGCAAGCATGTGTTGTGGCGGCGCGGTGCCATCCCCCATCCCGGCCTGCGCCAGCCGGGGGGGGGCCTCGATGCCCTGTCGGTGGGCGAGGTGGAGCGGCTGATGGTGCGGCAGGCGAGACGGCTGGCCGAATTGGGGCTGGCCGAATTGGCCGTGGCCGATCTGGGGGTGGTGGGATGAGTTTCCGCCTGCTGCATAGTGCCGACCTGCATCTGGGCCGCCGCTTTGGCGCGATGCCTGAGGGCGCGCGGGGGCGGCTGGTGGAGGCGCGCCACCAGATCCTGAACCGTCTGGCGCAGGCCGCGCGGGATGCGGGGGCCGCGCATATCCTCGTGGCGGGCGATGTGTTCGACACCGAGACGCCATCCGATGCCGTCTGGCGGCAGGCGCTGGCGGCGATTGCCGCCGATCCGGGGCTGGCCTGGTGGCTCATCCCCGGCAACCATGACAGCCTGGCGGCGGAGCCGCTGTGGGACCAGTTGCGCCGGAATGCCCCCGCCAACCTGCATCTGCTGGACCATCCCGAGGCCGTGACCATCGCCCCCGGCGTCAGCCTGTTGCCCTGCCCCCTGCCCCGGCGCCGTCCGGGCCGCGACCTCTCGGCCTGGATGGCGGGGGCGGCCACGCCCGAGGGGCATCTGCGCATCGGTCTTGCCCACGGCCCGGTGCAGGGCTTTGGCGACGAGGGCGGCGCCGGGATCATTCCCCCCGACCGGGCCGAGACGGCGGGCCTCGACTATCTGGCGCTGGGGGACTGGCACGGGGCGATGCGGATCGGGGCGCGGGCCTGGTATGCGGGCACGCCGGAATGCGACGGGTTCCGCCGCGCGCCGCGCGGGCAGGCGCTGGTGGTGGCCGTGCCGGGGGGCGGGGCGGCGCCGGCTGTCGATCCGGTCATCACGGGGGCCTTCACCTGGACCGAGGCCGAGGTGCCGCTGGTGCCGGGCCTGTCCGCCGCCAAGGCCCTGAGCGCGTTTCTGCCCGCCGACCGGGCGGCCCGGCGCGACCATCTGATGCGGCTGCGCCCCACGGGCCGGGCCACGCTGGCCGAACAGGCGGCACTGGCCGCGGCGGTGGCCGAGGCCGCGCCGGAGTTCGCGCTGTTCGAGCTGGACACCGCCGCCCTTGCCACCGAGGTCGAGGCCGCGGACCTGGAGGCCATCGACAAGGGCGGTGCGCTGCGACTGGCCGCCGAGGTTTTGGCGGCCGGGGCCGGGGGGGGCGACCCGGCGATGGCGCGGCTGCATTCGGCGGCGCTCAACCGCCTTTACGGCTATCTGTCGGGGGGGCGGGCATGAGGCTGGTCTCGGTCACCCTAACCAACCTGCGGCGCTTCACCAGCCCGGTGACGGTGCGGGGTTTCGGCCCCGGGCTGAACGTGCTGGCGGCGCCGAACGAGCAGGGCAAATCCACCCTCTTCGATGCGCTGCAGGCGGTGTTCTTTCAGCCCCACCGCACGGCGGGAAAGGAAATCAAGGCCCTGCGCCCCCATGCCGGGGGTGCCCCCGAGGTCTGCGTGGAGGTGGAGACGCCCGAGGGCGCGTTCGCGATCACCAAACGCTGGCTCGCGCGCCCCATGGCCGAGGTGCGGCAGGGCGCGCGGCTGGTGGCGCAGGCGGATGAGGCCGAGGCCTGGATCGCCCGGCTGATGCGGGGGGACGGGGCCGGGGGGCCTGCGGGCCTGTTGTGGGTGCGCCAGGGGCAGGCGGGGCTGGAGCCGGAGGGCAAGGCCCAGGGCGACAGGGCCGCCGAGATGCGCCGCGACCTGATGTCCTCGGTCGCGGGCGAGGTCGAGGCGCTGACCGGCGGGCGGCGGATGGATGCGGCGATGGCCCGCGCCCGGGCCGAACTGGAGGTGCAGGTGACCGCGCGCGGGCCCCGGGCGGGCGGGCCGCTGAAGGCCGCCGAGGATGAGGTGACGGCCCTGACCGCCGCGCGCGCCGACCTGACCGCCCGCGCCGAGGCCCTGCACGCGGCGCTGGACCGACGCCGCGCGGTGCTGCGCGATCTGGCCGTGCTGGAGGACCCCGGAGAGGCCGCCGACCGCGCCGCGCGTCTGGCCGAGGCCGATGCCGCCGACCGCGCCGCCGCGCGGCAGGCCGAGCAGCTGGAGGGCGCGCGGCTCGCCCTGCGGCTGGCCGAGAGCGAGGCCGGGGCGGCGGCGCGCGCGCTGGCCGACCTGCGCCGGCTGGAGGGCGATCTGGCCCGCGCCGGGGCCGCCGAGACCGGCGCCGCAGAGGCCGAGGAGCGTGCCGGCAACGTGGCGGCAGCCACGGCGCAGGCCAGCGAGGAGGCCGGGGTGCGGGCGGCGGCTGCCGACGAGGCCGAGCGGGTGTCAGGCGCGCAGGCGATGCGCGCCGTCGAGGCCGCGCGGGCGCGGGATGCGGCAGAGCGGCGCGCCGAATTGCAGGACCGGCTGGACCGGGCACGAGGGCTGGCCGAGGAGGCGGGGCGCGCGAAGGCCGCCGTGCAGGGGCCGGATGCCGCCACGCTGGCGCGGATCGAGGCGCTGGCGGCAGACCTTGCGATGCGCGTGGCGTTGCGCGACCGGGGCGCGCCTTCGGTGGTGATGACCCATGCGCCGGGCGCCGAGGGGCGGGTCACGCTGGACGGCGCCCCCCTGCCCGAGGGCGCGCGCGTGCCCCTGCCCGAGGGCGGGGTGGTCGAGATCGCGGGCATCGGGCGGCTGGTTCTGCACCCCGGCGAGGGGCGCGCGGACGGGGCGGCAGAGACGGCGCAGGCCGATCTGGCCCGCGCGCTGGCCGCCTGCGGCTGCGCCGATCTGGACGCGATGCGAATGGCGGCCACGGCACGCGCCGGGGCTGAGGCGCGGCTGGCGGCGGTGGCCGAGACGCTGCGCCTCATCGCACCCAGGGGGATCGAGGGCCTGATGGCCGACATCGCCGCCCTGCCCGCGAGTCCCGATCCGGCCGGGGGCCTGCCCGAAGGGGCCGGGGGCCTGGCCGATCCGGCCGAGGCGGCGGCCGCGCATGACGCGGCACGCCGCGCCG
>JBKBKC010000026.1:0-4671 GCA_046294265.1 Gemmobacter sp.
CAGTCTGAAGTCCTTGCCCTCGGGATGAAAGCCAAGGCCACCAACAACACCCGCGGAACGCGTTTTCGCGGTGCGATCAAGCTCGGACACCTCGATCCCGGTGGTCAGATAGGCGTCCCAGGCCGTGCCGGCGAATTCGGACCGGTTTTCCAGCTTCAAAAGCGCCGTGCGATAGCCATAGTCGGTGTCGAAGAAAAGCGGCGAGGCAAATCCGATTCCGGATGCGTTTTTCTGCACCGTCTGCGTGTCGGAATACCCGAGCGTCAGCGTGTAGTCGAACCAGGGATTGCCCAGCACCGGATCGTTGAACGAAAGGGTGGCCGTCGTATCCGTCACCCTCCGGTCGATCGTGCCGAAGGCGGATGACCCGGTTTGCGCGTATCTCGCGTCATCCTCGTCCGACGTCCAGCGTTGCAGCGAAAAGCGCAGCGTGCGGTCTTCTGCCAACCGGAACGTCGCTTTCAGAAGGCCCGAGGGCGTGGCAAAGGCCGACCCGTCGATCACGCGCCCGCCGCCATCCTTCACGTCCCCCGCCCGCCGATAGTTCAGAGCCCCCAAGAACTCGACGCCGTCCGTGGGACGCATGGCAAAGATCGCCGAGCCAAGCGCCCCGTCGCCGTTCGATTCGTATCCCAGCCGGAACCGCAGCGCCCTGCTCTGCCCGTCCTCCAGAAAATCCGATGCATCCTTGGTGGTGAAATTGACCACGCCGCCCACCGCGCCCGACCCGTAAAGCGTGCTGGAGGCCGGCCCGCGCAAAACCTCGACCCGCTTGTAAAGCTCCGGGTCGGAAAAGAAGGCGCCCATGCGATATTGTTCATAGAACTTCGGCACCCCATCGACCGTCACGATGATGCGGCTTTCCGAGGCTGGCTGTTCGGTGTCCCCGATCCCCCGGATATTGAACGCAAAGCCAAGCGGACGCGCCGTTGACCCCGGAAAGCTGACCCCCGGCACATTGCGCAGCGCATCGCGCACCGTCGTCGGCTGCGTGCGGTCGATGTCGTCCTGGTCGATGACCGTCACCGCCTGCGGCGTGTCGATGGCGACCTTTTGCTGGCCTGCGCCAAAGATCAACCGCCCCAAGGGTGTGGCGGGCGTCCCGCCCGTTTGCTGCGCCATCCCCGGCGGTGCCGACAGGGCAAGGACGGCTGTAGTTGCCAACAGGCATGCATAGGCGGGTTTCGGAAATGTCATGTGGTCCCCACGTTTCGGTTTTGATTGACCGGCTGGCAGGGACGCTGGCGGGTGGCGGAATCAGGCTTGATCTCGCGACAAACCCTTCGTAAGTTTGTCGAGCAAAACAGTCAAGTATTGCATCGGTCTTCCAGCCACGGGGTGCGACACCCCTGCCAGACCCGAACCGTGCACCCATCCCCTGTGCCGTTCCGGCCTGGCCCGAAGGAGGCCAAACACATGCTCTTGCCACACCCCATCCTCGACCTGATCGACGCCGCCCGCGCTGAACATCCCAAGCGGCGCGACCGCGACCTTGCCGCCGCCATCGGCCTGACCGAGGCGCATCTGGTCGCTGCCGAGGTTGGCCGCGGGGCACGCCGGATCACGGCCGCCCCGGCCGTGCTGGTGCCCGCGCTGGAACAGTTGAGCAATGTCATGGCGCTGACCCGCAACGAAAACTGCGTCCACGAAAAACGCGGGCGCTACACCGGGTTCCAGGCGGGCGATCACGCGGCCATGGTGCTCGGCCCGGATATCGACCTGCGCATCTTTCCGCGCCACTGGGTGCATGCCTTTTCCGTTGTGCGGATCACCGACCAGGGCACGCAGCGCAGCATCCAGGTTTTCGATGCCTGCGGCGAGGCGGTTCACAAGGTGTTTCTGGAGGATCGTTCCGATGTGGTCGCTTTTGAAGCGATCGCCAAGGCGCTGGCCCTGCCGGACGACGCGCCCTTCGACCTGCACCTGCCCGACGCGCCCGAAGGCCCGCAAATCAACGCCGACAAGATCGACGCCCTGCGCCACGGCTGGGCACGGATGACCGACACGCACCAGTTCATGCTGATGACGCGGCGGATGAGGTTCGACCGGCTTGGCGCCTACCGCAGCGTGGGCGCCCCCTGGGCGCAGGCCCTGCCGCGCGACGCGGTGGTTGCGGCGCTGACGCAGGCGGCGGCGGCATCGGTGCCGCTGATGATCTTCGTGGGCAATCCGGGCTGCATCCAGATCCATTCCGGCCCCGTGGCGCGGCTGGAACCGATGGGGCCATGGTTCAACGTGCTTGACCCTGCGTTCAACCTGCACCTCCGCGCCGACCGTGTGGCCGAGGTCTGGCTGGTGCGCAAGCCCACCAAACGCGGCGATGCCGTGTCGGTGGAGGCCTTCGATGCCGAGGGCCGCACGATCCTGCAAGTCTTTGGCAAGCGCAGCGAGGCGGCAACCGACACTGCCGTCTGGGATGCGCTGGCGACGGGGCTGGCCGAAGGTGTGGCGGCATGAAACGCCTTGGCTCCCTGACTGTCGGATCGCTGCATCTGTGGATGATCGGCGTTATCCTGATGATCGCCGCCGCGCAGGCCCTTGCCGACAGCCCGCGCCGCGTCATCGCGGCGGGCGGGTCGGTGGCCGAGATCGTCCATGCCCTGGGCGCTGGCGATCGGCTAATTGCGCGCGACACCACCGCGTCCTATCCGCCCGAGGTGACGGCTCTGCCGGATGTGGGCTATGTCCGGCGCCTGTCGGCGGAAAACCTGATCGGCATGGCGCCCGACCTGATCCTTGCCGAACATGACGCAGGCCCGCCCGAGGTCATGGACATTCTTGTGCGGTCCGGCATCCCCCTTGTCATGCTGCCCGAGGCCCGCGACCCGGCGGGCGTTGCGGACAAGATCATGATCACCGCGCAGGCCCTTGGTCTTGAACCGGCGGGGCAGGCCCTGGCGCATGCGGTGAAGGCGCGGCTGGCCGAGGCAGAGGCGGCATCGGCCGCGATGACCCCACGCCCGCGCGTCATGTTCATCCTGTCGATGCAGGGCGGGCGCATCCTGGCCAGCGGGGCAGGGACGGCGGCCGATGCGATGCTGCGGCTGGCGGGCGCGCAGAACGCGGTGCAGGGCGTGGACGGATACAAACCCCTGACCGACGAGGCGGTGATTGCGGCGGCGCCCGACGTGATCCTGATGATGGACCGCGGCGGCGATCACGGCGCCGCGGTCGCCGATATCGCCGCCCATCCCGCGCTGGCGCTGACCCCTGCCGGGGCAAGGCGGCAGGTGATCCGGATGGACGGGCTGTATCTGCTGGGCTTTGGCCCGCGCAGCGGGGATGCGGCGCTGGACCTGAACGCGCGGCTGCGGGCCGCGCTGGTCGAGGCGCGCGGGTGATGGTCGCGCTGGAGGCACAGGGGCCGCTGGTCGGCGATCGGGCGCCGCGCGCGCGGCGGGTGATGGGGGCGCTGGCGGGGCTGCTGGCAGTGGCCTGCCTTGTCAGCCTGTCGCAGGGGGCCACGGGCGTCTCGCTCGCCGATGCCGCGCGCGCGCTGCTGACCGGCGAGGCGATGGCGGCCCGCGACCGCCTGATCCTGTGGGAAATCCGTCTGCCCCGGATGCTGACCGGCGTGCTGGTGGGGGCCTCGCTGGCGGTGGGTGGGGCGGTGATGCAAGGGCTGTTTCGCAACCCGCTGGCCGATCCGGGGCTGGTGGGTGTGGGCGCGGGCGCGGGTCTGGGTGCGGTGCTTGCCATCGTGCTGGGCGGCCTTGCGCCGGTCTGGCTCTCGGCGGCGTTGGGGTGGTATTTGGTGCCGGTCGCGGCCTTCTTGGGCGGCTGGCTGTCCACGCTGATCCTTTATCGCGTGTCCACCCGCGCGGGGCGCACGTCGGTGGCGACGATGCTGCTGGCCGGGATCGCGCTGGGGGCGCTGGCGGGGGCGGTGACGGGCATTCTGGTCTATGTCGCCGACGACCGGCAGTTGCGTGATCTGACCTTCTGGGGGCTGGGGTCGCTGGGTGGGGCGTCATGGACCAAGATCGCGGCGGCGGGGCCGGTGATGGCGCTGGCGCTGGTCGCCGCGCCCTTTCTGGCGCGCGGACTGAACGGGCTGGCCCTGGGCGAGGCGGCGGCGCATCACATCGGCCTGTCGGTGCAGCGGGTGAAATCCATCGCCATCCTGACCGTGGCGCTGGCCACGGGGGCGGCGGTGGCGGTGGCGGGCGGAATCGGGTTCATCGGCATCGTGGTGCCGCATCTGCTGCGCCTGGCGACGGGGCCGGATCACCGGTATCTGCTGGTCAATGCCGCCCTGCTGGGGGCGAGCCTGCTGTTGCTGGCCGATCTGATCGCGCGCAGCATCATCGCGCCTGCCGAACTGCCCATCGGGATCGTGACTGCCGTGCTGGGGGCGCCTGTCTTCCTGTGGATCCTGCTGCGCCGCCGCGGACTGGTGGATCTGTAACATGCTGACGATCCGCAACCTTTCGGTCTCTCTCTCGGGCACGCCCGTGCTGGCGGACATCGGCGCCACGGCCGCACCGGGCCAGGTCACGGCCATCATCGGGCCGAACGGGTCGGGCAAGACCACGCTGTTGCGCGCGGTGTCGGGCGATCTGCCCTATCGCGGGCATATCGGGCTGAACGGGCAGGATTGCGCGGCCCTGCGCCCCTGGGAACTGGCCGCCCGGCGCGCGGTGCTGCCGCAGGCCGCCACGCTGGCCTTTC
>JBKBKC010000021.1:0-35199 GCA_046294265.1 Gemmobacter sp.
GGAGGCACCCAACCATGACCTGGTCGATGGACTTCATGGCGGATCGGCCGGGGGGTGGCCGGGCGTTCCGGCTGCTGGACGTGCTCGATGACTTCAACCGCGAAGGGCTGGGGATCGAGGTCGACTTCTCGCTGCCCGCCGAGAGGGTCATCCGCAGCCTTGACCGCATCATCGAGTGGCGTGGCAAGCCCGGCACGATCAGGGTGGACAACAGACCGGAATACTTCAGCGAAAAGCCGATGAAATGGGCCGGGAAACATGGGGTTACCATCCAGCACATCCAACCGGGCCAGCCCCAGCAGAACGCCTATATCGAGCGCTACAACCGCGTTCGCCATTGGGCTCGAACCAATGGCGCCTTCAATGGCTCACTGCGGCATGAATGGCTGGACCAAGACATCATCGAAAGCATCGAGGAGGCCCAAGACCATGCCAAGCAATGGCTCTGGACTTACAACAACGGCCGCCCGAACATGGGCATCGGCGGCATCACACCCGCACAGAAACTGAAAATGGCCGCGTGAATTCTACGGACGCACCCCGTTAGAAATGGGGGAGATCACCCGATCTTGCTCTCTTGGATGTTGCGGGCATCCACCCCCCCCGGAACCGAACCCCCTTCCCGTGCGTTGCCCCCTCACACCCTCACAAGGAACGCCCCATGACCCTGCGCCGCCTCACCCCGCTGCTCGGCATTCTTGCCGTCCTCTCTCTCACCGCCTGCGAAACCGTCAAGGGTGCGGGCCGCGATGTGCAGGGGGCCGGGCGGGTTGTCACCTCCGAGGCCGCCAAGACGCAGCGGAACATGTGATCCCGGCGCGGCAGCGGCAGACCTGCGGGCCGCCGGGCATGATCCACGGCCCTGCCCTTGGGCAGGGCCGCCCCACGCCTCAGCCTTGACAAACGCGCGCGGGCGGAACCTGCTGTCGGTTCCCGTTAACCATCCCGCAAGTGCCCATGCCCGACACCCCGCCGCCCGAGGGGCGCACCGCACCGCTGCAGCTCTTGCTGGCGACGGCCTCCGTGGCGTTGATCCTGATCGTCTCGGCGGCACTGATCGGCCTTGGCTTCACGCGGGCGCGCGATGCCGCGCTGCGGGACGCCACCGCCAACATGCAGGTCTTTTCCGCCCGCCTTCTCGAACGGCTCAACGCGCTGTCCGAACCGGTGACGTCATCCCTGGGCCTGCTCACGGCGGTCCCGAATGCCTTTCTGACCTCGCCCCCCGAACGGTGGGAGGACAAGGCGCGCCTCCTGGCCGAGGTGATGCGCCGCGCGCCACATCTTGACGGTGTGTTCGCGGGCTACCCCGACGGATCGTTTTTCCACCGGGTGAACCTGTCCCCCCCCGGCTGGCGCGAGACGCTGGGGGCACCCGAGGCGGCGCAGGCCGCGATCCGCATGATCCGGGGGGATGAGCCTGCGCCTGTCGCGCGCGTGATCTTTCTGGATGCGGCGGGACGAATGCTGGGCGAGGCGACGCCCACCGACACCGATTTCGACCCGCGCCTGCGGCCCTGGTACATTGCGGCCCTGGGTCAGGCGCGGGCGGTGGCGACGCAGCCCTACCGGATGGTCGCCACGGGCCGGATCGGGGTCACGGTGGCGCAGGCCCATGGGATAAACCCCGAGATCGTGCTGGGCGCCGACATCGTGCTTGGCAGCATCGGCACCTTCCTCGCGGCCGAGCGGCTGACACCGGGCACCGTGACCTTCGTGGTGGATGCGACGGGTCGCCCGGTGATCCACTCGGACCCGGCGGTGATGGCACGGCTGCTGTCGCGAAACGCGGACGAAGCGGGGCCCACGGGCGATGCCGTGCTCGACGCCCTGGCCGCCGTGGACGCGGGCACGGGCGAGGCCATGAGAACCCTGACCGTGGGAGAGCAGCGCTATGTCACGCTTGCCGTCCCCCTTGGCACCCATGCCCTGCTCGCAGGGCATCGGGTGGTGGTGGCCGCCCCCCTGCGGGAACTGACCGAAGAGGCGCGGCAATCCACCCTGCACGCCCTGGCGGTCGCCGCCGTCGTGGTGGTCGGCGCGGTGCTGATCGCCCTCATGGTCGCGCGGCTGATCACGCGCTCGCTCTACCGGCTTACCGACGGCGCCGAGCGGTTGCAGAACCTCGATTTCGTCACCCCCATCGACGTGCGCTCGCGCATCCGCGAGATCAGCACGCTGGAACGGTCGATGAACCGCGCCCGCGACGCGATCAACACCTTCGCCCTCTATGTGCCCAAGGAATTCGTGCGCACCGGCCTGCGCGAGGGGCATTTCGACGGGCGCGGCGCGCACCGGCAAGAGGTGACCGCGCTGTTTACCGACATCTACGATTTCACCACGATCAGCGAGGCCCACGCCCCCGAGGAAGTGGTCGCCATGCTGTCGGACTATTTCGATATCCTGGATGAGGTGGTGCGCGCCCATGACGGCTCGATCATCCAGTTTCTGGGCGATTCGATCTTTGCCATGTGGAACGCGCCGGTGCCCGACCCCGACCATGCCGAACATGCCTGCCGGGCCGCCCTTGCCGCCGTGGACAGGCTCGCGCAGTTCAACGCGGGCCAGCGGGCGCGCGGCCTGCCGGAACTGCGCACGCGGTTCGGCATCAACGCCGGGCTGGCGGTGGTGGGCAGCGTGGGCGCGCGCGAGCGGCTGCAATACACCGCCATGGGCGATGTCATCAACGTGGCCTCGCGGCTGGAGGGGATGAACAAGGAGCACGGCACCGCGATCCTCGCCAGCGCCGCGGTGGCAGAGCGTTGCGGCGACACCATCGCCTTCCGGGCGCTGGGGACGGCGCAGGCCAAGGGCCGCGCCGAGGCTCTGGCGATCTATGAGGTTCTCGGCCCGACCGGGGCGCCCTGACCCTCCCAGGGCAGACCCGCGACCGTGCATCCCGACCACGAAATTATTGACACACAGCGGATTTTCCGGTCTTTTCGGAGTGTTGTCATGTGCCATTTAGGTGCCGCGTCGCGCACCCTTTTGTTGGAGCTGCCCTATGTGTTTTGCCTGTGATGTCCGCACCGCGCTTGCGGCGGGGATTGACCCCTGCCTTTGCGGTGCCCCCCAAACCATCGCCGCCTATGCCCGGCTGGAGGCTGACCTGCGGCGGCGTGAGTTTCTGGGCGGGGCGGCAGCGGTGCTGGGCATGTTCGCGGGCTTCGGCCTGGCCCCGCGCGAATTGCGGGCGCAGACGCCCGGCCGCGCGATGGTCCTGACCAACCTGCGCCATTTCGACGGCACCACCCGCGCCATCCAGCAGGGCCGCGACATCGTGATCGAGGGCGACCGCATCACCGCCCTGGTGTCCCCGGGCGAGGGCCCCGCTGACGCGCAGCGCATCGACTGCGGCGGACGCACCGCCATTCCCGGCCTGATCGACATGCACGCCCACCTGACGCTGGCAGGCACCACCATGCTTGCGGCGCTGGCGGGGGATGTGGCGCTGGTCCACCTGATTTCCGGCAAGACCGCCGAGGCCATGCTGATGCAGGGCTTTACCACCGTGCGCGATGTGGGCGGGCCGGTGTTCGGGCTGAAAACCGCGATCGACAAGGGGCTGGTGGCAGGGCCGCGCGTATTCCCCTCGGGCGCCATGCTGTCGCAGACCTCGGGTCACGGCGATTTCCGGTTTCTCAGCGACCTGCCGCGCACCGGCCAGACCCCGGCGCACCCGACCGAGGCACAGGGCGTGGCCGTCATCGCCGACGGCGTGCCCGAGGTGCTGCGCCGCACGCGCGAACAGTTGATGAAGGGGGCCACCCAGATCAAGATCATGGCGGGGGGCGGCGTGTCCTCGCTCTACGACCCGCTGGACACCGCGCAATACACGGCCGACGAGATGCGCGCCGCGGCGCAGGCGGCGGCCGACTGGGGCACCTATGTCTGCGCCCATGTCTATACCGACGAGGGCATCCGCCGCTGCATGGAGACGGGCGTGCGCTGCATCGAACACGGCCAGCTTGCCGGCGAGGAAACCGTGCGGATGATTTCCGACAGCGGCACCTGGTGGTCGATCCAGCCTTTCCTCGCGGATGCGGATTCCAACCCCAAATCCGACCCGGTGCAGGCCGCCAAGCAGCAAGAGGTGGCCCGCGGCACCGAACGCGCCTTTGAACTGGCCCGGAAATACCCGGTGAAGATGAGCTTTGGCACCGACGTGCTGTTCAACCCCGAGGGCGTGGGCAGCATCGGTCGCCAGCTCAACAAGTTCCCGCGCTTCATGGCCCCGCTCGACGCGCTGCATCTGGCCACCGGGGCGGCGGGCGAGTTGCTGGCCCTCTCGGGGCCGCGCGTGGCCTATCCGGGCGCTCTGGGGGTGATCGCGCCGGGGGCGATGGCCGATGTGCTGGTATTGGACGGCGACCTCGGCGCCAGCCTCGACCCCATCGAAAACCACGCCACCGATCTGCGCCTGATCGTCAAGGGCGGGCGCGTGATCAAGGACACCCTGACATGAGCAGGAGCACAGGCATGACCCCCAGAACATTCGCAACCGCGGCGGGCCTCGCCTTGGCCGCATCCGGCGCATTGGCGGGCGGGCCGCTGACCCCCGCCGCCGAGCCGCCGCCCGCCGTCGCATCGCCCGCACCTGCGCCTGCCTGGCAGGTGCAGGTCCGGCCCTATGTCTGGGCCACGGGCTTGTCGGGTCGCGTTCGCCCCATCGCGGGCGCGCCCACCGTGTCCTTTTCGAAATCCTTCTCGGACTCGCTGAAAGACCTCGACGCCGCCTTCTTTCTGTCGGCCTCCGCCGAGCGTGGCCGCTTTGTGATCCATGGCGATGTCGGCCGCGTGGTGTCCTCGCGTCGCGGCAGCGTGGCGGGCCTGCTGCCCGCCCGTGGCGGCACCAGCCAGACGGTTCTGACCCTCGCCGCCGGCTACAAGGCCGTGGTCGGCCCCACCTACAGCGTGGATGTCTTTGCCGGGGTCCGCGCCTTCTGGCTCACCGCCGATGTGAACGTGGCGGGAGTTGTCAGCACCTCACCGCAGCGCAGCATCGTCGATCCCCTCGTCGGCCTGCGCGCAAACGCCATGCTGGCCCCGCGCCTGTCCGGCACGCTTTATGCCGATGTGGGCGGCTTCGGCGTGGGCACCAAATCCACGGTCGTGCTGTCGGGCCTGCTGAACTATCAGGTGAATGAGCGGATGACCGTCTCGGGCGGCTACCGGCACATGAAGATCGACTATGACAAGGGCGGCACGCTGGCCGATGTCACGCTCGGCGGTCCGCTTCTGGGTGTCAGCTGGCGGTTCTGACCCGCGCGCGGAACGCAAGGGGGGCTCAGACGGTGAAAGCGCCGGCAGGCAGGCGCAACAGCAGGTTCGCATCCGGGCTGATCTGGCGCCACACCGGCCACAGGCTGCGGTGGCCGACGCCAAAGAAATTGCCGTCCTGACCCAGCCGGTCCGCAATGATCTGCACATGCAGATGCGGCGACCAGCCGCCGTTCTCATGCCAGTCGCCCAGATGCGCCACCACCTGCCCGGCCTCCACCCGGTCGCCCGCGCGGCACAGGTCCGGCAGGCTGGCCGCCAGATGCCCGCACAGCGTCCAGAACCGCAGGCCCTGCGCCACATGCTCCAGGATCAGCGTGTGGCCATAGTCCAGCGGATCGGCGTTGTAGGCCACCCGCGCGACCCGGCCCGGCAGGGGGGCATGAACCGGCGTTCCGGCGGGGGCGAACACGTCCACCCCCAGATGCAACGTGCGCCGTTCGGGGCTGGCGGCATCGGCGAACTGCGCGCTGCGATAGACGTCACGATCCTCGCCATACAGGCCAAGGCCATAGGCGGCCCCCGTGGCCGCGAACCAGCCGTCAAAGCCGCGGTCGCTGAAGGCGGGCATGTCGGGCCGCTGCCCGCCCGTGGGCAGCGCGATGGTGGCGGCGGTGGCGGGGTCGGGGCGGAACATCGGCGCGACCGGCAGTGCCGTCAGCACATCGGGCAACCGCTCCGCCCCGACCACCGCCGCGAACCCCGCCGCATGGCGCACCACCGCCACGAGCAGGCCCTGATCCACACTGCGCAACCGGTCCCCGGCCTCGCCCCCGCAGGCCGCCACAGCCTCGCCGACCAGGGCAGCCGCCCGTTGCCCGGTCGCCGGACGCTCGGCCGCAATGGCCGCCCCCAAAGCGGCGTAAAGGTCGCGCGCCCCCCCGGCAAAGGCCGCCCCGATCCGCGCCGCCACCCGTTCCGCCGTCATGTCCGCCCAATTCCCGACAGTTTCTGTCGCAGTACAAATGCCCGACGCAGAACCGACGCGAAACCGACGCGCGCCAGACGCCTCACAACCGCCGCCGCGCCCGCAGCGCGGCCCCGATCGTGCCATCGTCCAGATAGTCCAGTTCGCCCCCTACCGGCACGCCCTGCGCCAGCGAAGTCACCGCCACCCGGTCCCCCAGCACCTCCGAGATGTAATGCGCGGTGGTCTGCCCATCGACCGTGGCATTCAGCGCAAGGATCACCTCGGTGATGCGTTCACTCTCCACGCGGTCCACAAGATGCGGTATCCGCAGCTCCTCCGGCCCCATGTTGTCCAGCGCCGACAGGGTGCCCCCCAGCACATGATAGCGGCCCCGGAACACCCCGGTCCGCTCCAGCGCCCACAGGTCGGCCACATCCTCGACCACGCAGACCTCGCCCGTCTCGCGCCGGGGATCGGCGCAGATCGGGCACAGGTCGGAGGTGCCGATATTCCCACATCTGGTGCAATCGCGCGCGTTGATCGCAACCCGTGCCAAGGTTTGCGCCAGTGGCGCCATCAACCCCTCACGCTTTTTCAACAGAGCCAGCACCGCGCGACGGGCGGACCGCGGCCCCAGCCCCGGCAAACGCGCCATCAGGTCGATCAGCTGCTCGATCTCACGCGGGGCTTCGCCCATTTCAGAACGGCAGTTTCATGCCCGGCGGCAGCCCCAGCCCCTCGGTCAGCTTGGCCATCTCGGCCTGATGCCGCGCCGTGGCCTTGGCCTGCGCGTCCTTGATCGCGGCCAGGATCAGATCCTCCACGATCTCCTTTTCCGAGGCGACGAGGATCGAGGGGTCGATGTCCAGACCTGTCAGCTCCCCCGCTGCCGTCACCCGCGCCTTCACCAGCCCGGCCCCGGATTCGCCAAGCACAACAATCCGGGCGAGATCCTCTTGCACCGCTTGCATTTTTCCTTGCAGGTCCTGCGCGGCCTTCATCATTTTGGCCATGTCGCCGATCCCGCCCAACCCCTTCAGCATCCGCCCGTCTCCCGTTGTTCAGATTCAAGATAGGCGCCGCAGGGCGCACCCTCAACCCTCCTCGAAAGGGTCCCACTCATCCTCGACCTCAGGCAGCGCTTGCACTGCGGCCTCTTGCGCAAGATCGCGGATTTCCACGATCTTCGCCTCCGGAAATGCGTCAAGCACGGCCTGCACCAGCGGATCTTGCCGCACCTTGTCCTCGGCCTGCATCCGCTCGGCCGCGCGTTCCTCGGCCGCTGTGCGCCCGCCCCCCGCCGACACGACCGACACCCCCCACCGCGCGCCTGTCCAGCCCTGAAGCCGGTGCGCCAGCCGCGCGGCAAGGTCGGTGGGAGCGTCGGGCGTTGGTTGAAACTCGATCCGTCCAGGCGAATAGCGCGCCAGCCGCAGATGGCTCTCCACCTCCACCAGCAACCGCACATCTCGATTTTGCCGGATTAGTTCAAGCACATGATCGAAACTTGCAAAGGCGTGAAGTCCGGCGTCGGGCACCTCGGCGGGCTGCGGCTGTGCCCGGCCGCCTGCCCGCATCACCAGCGCGGGCCGTGGGGCCATGGCCACTGTGCCGGCCCCGCCACCCGTCACCACCCCCTGCCCCACCGCAGGCGGCACTGCCCCCTGCAACTGCCGGATCAGGGTATCGGGGTCCGGCAGGTCCGACACATGGGTCAGCCGGATCACCGCCATTTCCGCCGCCATCATCGCGTTGGGGGCCAGCGACACCTCTTCCATCGCCTTCAAGAGCATCTGCCACGCCCGGTGCAGCGCCCGCTTGGGCAGCGCAGCGGCCATCGCCCGGCCCCGGTCACGCTCTTCCGGCGGCACGGTCGGGTCGTCGGCCGCGTCGGGCGTGATCTTGATGACCGAAATCCAATGCGTGACCTCGGCCAGATCGCGCAGCACGGCCATCGGATCGGCCCCGTCGGCATATTGCGCGCCGAGTTCCGCAAGCGCCCCCGCCGCATCCCCCCGCATGATCCGGTCGAAGAGATCGAGCACCCGCCCCCGGTCCGCGAGCCCCAGCATGGCGCGCACCTGCACCGCCGAGGTTTCCCCCGCCCCATGCGAAATCGCCTGATCCATCAGGCTCATGGCATCGCGCACCGACCCCTCTGCCGCCCGCGTGATCACCGCCAGCGCATCCGGGGCCAGCACCGCGCCCTCCGCAGCCGCAATCCGCGCCAGATGGGCGATCATCACCTCGGGTTCGATCCGCCGGAGGTCGAACCGCTGGCAGCGCGACAGCACCGTGACCGGCACCTTACGGATCTCTGTGGTGGCAAAGATGAACTTCACATGCGCGGGCGGCTCCTCCAGCGTCTTGAGCAGCGCGTTGAACGCGCTGACGGAGAGCATGTGCACCTCGTCGATGATATAGATCTTGTAGCGGGCGGACGCGGCCCGATAGTGAACGGAATCTATGATCTCGCGGATGTCGCCCACGCCGGTGCGGCTGGCCGCGTCCATCTCCATCACATCCACATGCCGCCCCTCGGCGATGGCGCGGCAAGGCTCGCACACCCCGCAGGGTTCGGTGGTGGGGCCTCCCGTGCCATCCGGGCCCACACAGTTCAGCCCCTTGGCGATGATCCGGGCCGTGGTCGTCTTGCCCACCCCCCGCACGCCCGTCATCACAAAGGCATGGGCAATCCGATCCGCCGCGAAGGCGTTCTTCAGCGTGCGCACCATCGCCTCTTGCCCGATCAGGTCGGCAAAGGTCTGAGGGCGGTACTTGCGGGCAAGGACCTGATAGGCAGGCGCGTCGGACATGGGATTCCCGGGGCTTTGGCGCACCTTAGGCGAGGGGGCCGCAGAGGTCTACAGGCTGGTGAGCGGCCCCTGCAGAGGCGCAGGTATCACGGGATGATATGAGGCTCTGGTGGAGCAGAGGGGGATCGAACCCCTGACCTCGTCATTGCGAACGACGCGCTCTCCCAACTGAGCTACTGCCCCACTGAATGCGGGAGATGGCCGAACGCGCGGGAGGAGTCAAGCGGGTGGCCGGAGGATTTCCGTCCCCCGGCGCAGCAGAGCGGCCCGAACCGGCCCGCTATTCCGCCGCATCGGCATAGGCCTCGACAGGGGGGCAGGTGCAGATCAGGTTGCGGTCCCCGAACACGTTGTCCACGCGGCCCACGGGGGGCCAGTATTTGTCCACCCGGAAGGCACCCGGCGGGAAGCAACCCTGTTCGCGCGGATAGGCGCGCGTCCAGTCGGCCACCAGATCCTCTACCGTATGGGGGGCGTGGCGCATCGGGCTATCCTCGGCCGAAATCTCGCCCGCCTCCACCGCTGCAATCTCGGCGCGGATGGCCAGAAGGGCAGTGATGAAGCGGTCGATCTCGGCCTTGGTCTCGGATTCCGTGGGCTCCACCATCAGCGTCCCCGCCACCGGCCAGCTCATCGTCGGCGCATGGAAACCATTGTCGATCAGGCGCTTGGCGATGTCGTCCACGGTCACGCCCGCCTCGGCGAAGGGGCGGGTGTCCAGGATGCACTCATGCGCCACGCGGCCCTTGTTGCCCATGAAGAGGATCGGATAGGCCCCTGCCAGCCGCGCCGCGATGTAGTTGGCGTTCAGGATCGCCACGCGAGTCGCCTGCGTCAGGCCCTCCCCCCCCATCATCAGGCAATAGGCCCAGGAGATCAGCAGGATCGACGCCGACCCCAGCGGCGCCGCACTGACCGGCCCCTCGGTGCCTCCCGTCTCGGGATGGCCCGGCAGGTGGGGGGCCAGATGTGCCTTTACCCCGATGGGCCCCATGCCGGGGCCGCCGCCGCCATGCGGGATGGCAAAGGTCTTGTGCAGGTTCAGGTGGCTCACGTCCGATCCGATCTCGCCGGGCTTCACCAATCCCACAAGGGCATTCATATTGGCCCCGTCCAGATAGACCTGGCCGCCATGGTCGTGGGTGATGCGGCAAATCTCGCGCACTGTTTCCTCAAACACGCCATGGGTGGACGGGTAGGTGATCATGCAGGCCGCCAGACGTTCGCCCGCCGCCGCCGCCTTGGCTGCGAAATCCTCGACATCCACATCGCCGTTCGGGGCGGCCTGCACCACCACCACCTGCATCCCCGCCATCTGCGCCGAGGCCGGGTTGGTGCCATGGGCCGAGACCGGGATCAGACAGATGTCGCGCTGCCCCTGACCCCGCGCACGGTGATAGGCCTGAATTGTCAGCAGGCCCGCATATTCGCCCTGCGCGCCGGAATTGGGCTGCATCGACATGGCGTCATAGCCGGTGATCTCGCAGAGTTTCGCGGCCAGATCGTCGATGGCCTCATGGTAGCCCGCCGCCTGATCGGCCGGCACGAAGGGATGCAGCGACCCGAATTCGGGCCACGTGATCGGCATCATCTCCGCCGCCGCGTTCAGTTTCATCGTGCAAGACCCCAGCGGAATCATCGCGCGGTCCAGCGCTAGGTCCCGGTCCGACAGGCGGCGCATGTAGCGCATCATCTCGGATTCCGCGCGGTTCATGTGAAAGACCGGGTGGGTGAGGTAGTCGGTTTCGCGCAGCATCGCCTCGTGAAAGCCCAGCGTGGCGCGGTGCGGCGGCACGCCCTCGATGCCAAAGGCGCGCAGGATGCGCACCAGCACCCGCTCATCGGTGGTCTCATCCAGGCTGATCCCCACGCGGTCGGTGCCGATCTTGCGGAAGTTCAGCCCCTCGTGCCGCGCGGCGGCCAGGATGCCCGCCTGCCCCACGCCGACCTCGATGGTGATCGTGTCAAAGAACGCCTTGGGTGCCACCCTGGCCCCCGCCGCCTGCAGCGCGCGCGCCAGGCGGTTGGTCAGGAAGTGCACCCGCTCGGCAATCGCGCGCAGACCTTTTGGCCCATGGAAGACCGCATAGAACGACGCCATGACCGCCAGCAGCGCCTGCGCGGTGCAGACGTTCGACGTGGCCTTTTCGCGGCGGATATGCTGCTCGCGCGTTTGCAGGGACAACCGGTAGGCCTTGTTCCCGCGCGCGTCGATGCTCACGCCCACGATGCGGCCGGGCATCGCGCGTTTCAGCTCATCCCGGCAAGCCATGAAGGCGGCATGGGGCCCGCCGTATCCCATCGGCACGCCGAACCTTTGCGACGATCCGATGGCAATGTCGGCCCCCATCGCGCCCGGTTCCTTCAGCAGGCACAGCGCCAGCAGATCCGTCGCGACAATGGCGATGCCGCGGGCGGCATGAACCTTTGCGATCAGGGCGGTGAAGTCGGTCACATGGCCATAGCTGCCCGGATACTGGAAGATCGCCCCGAACACCCGCGACGGATCGAGGTTGCCCACCATATCCTCGATGATCTCGATTCCCAGCGGCTCGGCCCGCGTTCGGATCACCGCGATGGTCTGGGGGTGGCAGAACCGGTCCACGAAGAACGCGCGCGCCTTGGATTTCGACGACCGTTCGGCCATCGTCATCGCCTCGGCCGCCGCGGTCGCCTCATCCAGAAGGCTTGCATTGGCCACTGGCAGGCCGGTCAAGTCGGCCACCATGGTCTGGTAGTTCAACAACGCCTCAAGCCGCCCCTGCGCGATCTCGGGCTGGTAGGGGGTATAGGCGGTGTACCAGGCCGGATTTTCCAGGATATTCCGCTGGATGGCGGGCGGGGTGACGGTGCCGTAATAGCCCTGCCCGATCAGGCTGGTCATCACCCGGTTCTTCGCGGCCACCCCCCGCATCCGATCGAGCAGTTCATGCTCGGCCAGCGGCGCCCAGGTCAGCGGCTGCGCCTGCCGGATGCTCGCGGGCACCGTCTCGTCGATCAGCGCCTCCAGCGAGGGCACCCCCACCGCGGCCAGCATCGCCTGCATCTCTGCGGGCGAGGGGCCGATATGGCGGCGGTTTGCGAAATCGTAGGGGTTGTAGTCGGTGGGGGTGAAGGACATCGGCGCCGTTCCTTGAGGGCAAATTCCTTCAAAGGAATTTGCAATTTTCTTCGAAGAAAATTGCTCGGGCGCCCCGCGCGCCCGCGCAGGTAGATCAGCCGATGAACTCGGCGTATTCGTCCTCGTCCATCAGGCCATCCAGCACCGAGAGATCCTCGATGCTCATCTTGAAAAACCAGGCGGCCCCGGTGGGGTCGGCGTTCACGAGGCCCGGATTGTCGACGAGCTTTGGGTTCACCGCCACGATCTCGCCGTCCAGCGGGGCCAGGATGTCGGACGCGGCCTTGACACTTTCGATCACGCAGACCTCATCGCCCTCGGCCACCACGGTTTCCACCTCGGGCAGTTCGACAAAGACCACATCGCCCAGTTGTTCGGCGGCATGTTCTGTGATGCCTACCACCACAAGGTCTCCCTCGACCCGCAGCCATTCGTGTTCCTTGGTGTATTTCATGGGATGCCTCAGCGTTTGTAGGTGGGGGGTCGGAAAGGAAGCTCGCTCACGGTGACAGGCAGGCGGCGGCCCCGGACCTCGCCTTCGAGAGCGGTGCCGGAGGTGGCGAAATGGGCGGCGACATAGCCCATGGCGACAGGGCGTTCCAGACTGGGCGAAAAGCCGCCCGAGGTGACCGTTCCAACGGGCGTTCCGTCGGGGGCAAAGAGCTCGGTCCCCTCGCGCATCGGCGCGCGGCCTTCGGGCAGAAGGCCCACGCGCCTCCGCTCCGGCCCCTCGGCCAGTTCGTGCAGGATGCGCGCCGCCCCGGGAAAGCCGCCCGCGCGCGCACCTCCTGCCCGGCGCGCTTTCGGGATCGCCCAGGTCAACCCGGCCTCGACAGGTGTGGTCGTGGTGTCGATGTCGTGCCCATAAAGGCACATGCCCGCCTCCAGCCGCAGGCTGTCGCGCGCCCCGAGGCCGATGGGGGCGACAGCAGGATCGGCCAGCAGCGCCTCGGCCAGCGCCGCGGCTGCCGTCCCAGGCACTGATATTTCGAATCCGTCCTCGCCGGTATAGCCCGAGCGCGAGACCCAGAGCTCGCCAAAGGCCGAGCGCAACACCCCCACATCCATGAACCGCATCGCGTCAACGCCTGGTGCATGGCGCGCCAGCGCCGCCGCGGCGGCCGGGCCCTGCAGCGCCAGCAGGGCGCGATCGGTAACCGGTATCACCTCGGCCACGCCATCCAGATGCGCGGTCAAGTGGGCGATATCGGCGGCCTTGCAGGCGGCATTGACCACCACGAACATATGATCGCCGCGATTTGCGAACATCAGGTCATCCAGTATCCCACCGGAATCGTTCGTGAAAAGCCCGTATCGCTGCCGCCCCTCGGCCAGCCCCTGGACATCGACGGGCATCATCGCCTCGAAGGCGGCCACAAGCCCTGCCATTCCGTCGCGCGGGCGCAGGATCACCTGCCCCATATGGCTCACATCAAACAACCCCGCTTTGGCGCGGGTATGCAGATGCTCGCGCAGCACGCCCATCGGGTATTGCACCGGCATGTCATAGCCCGCGAAGGGCACCATCTTGGCGCCCCGCGCGATGTGCAGCTCATGCAGCCCCGTCCGCAACAGGTCGGCCATGCGCCGCCCCCCCTTCATGCCTGTGGCCGGTCCTCCGGCATCACCCGGACAGGCCGATCCCTGCCCCGCGATGCCCCCTCTGTCCCTGCCCCGCCGGGGCGCCTGAGATCGTTATCCCTTCGGCGGGCCTCGCCTTTTCAGGGGCTTGGCCACTCTCCAGAGTTCCGTCGTCAGGCCGGTCCTTTGGCCTGAGAGTTTACCGGGGCGGTTGCTCCTTCGGCACCGGGTCCGACGCCGCCCAAGGGTTGCGCCCGCCCCGGATTCTCCCGATCCTGACCCGCAAGCTCTAGCCTCATGCGCGCGGGGCTGGCAAGGGCAGAACGGCAGGCAGCGACGCATCGGGGGGCGAAGGCGACATGGTGGCGCGGTTCTTTGGCTATGGCTCGCTGGTGAACCGGGCGACGCATGACTATCCGGGCGCGCAGGCGGCGCGGCTGCTGGGGTGGCGGCGGGTCTGGGTGCATGTGGCGACGCGGCCGGTGGCCTTTCTGTCGGTGCGGCCCGTGCCGGGGGCGGCGATCCTGGGGCTGGTGGCCGAGGTGCCGGGGGGCGACTGGGCGGCGCTGGACCTGCGCGAGGCGGCCTATGCGCGCCACGGCGTGACGGTGGAGGTGGCGGGGGCCGCCCTGCCCGCGCAGATCTATGCGGTGCCGGCGGCGGCGGGGCGCGCGCCGGTGGCGGCGCATCCGGTTCTGCTGAGCTATCTCGATGCCGTCGTGCAGGGGTTCGGGCGCGCGTTCGGGGAGGAGGGGGTGCAGGATTTCTTTGCCACAACAGAGGGTTGGAACGCCCCTGTGCTGGACGACCGCGCAAGCCCCCGTTACCCGCGCGCGCAGGACCTTACGCGGGCCGAGCGGGCGGCGGTGGATGCGGGGCTGGCCTCCGTGGGCGCGCGGGTCATCCGTCCCGCATGAGCCTGCGGGCCTGCCAGACCGCGATCCCGGCAAAGATCACCCCGCCCACCCCCTGCCCGATCAGCACGCCGGGCGCGCCCATCCAGGCGGCAAAGCCGATGACCAGGGGCACGGTGCCCAGCGTGTGGCGGCCCCAGTTGACGAGGGTGGACTGGAACGGGCGGCCGAGGTTGTTGCAGGCCGCATTGGCCACGAAGATCGCGCCGTTGAAGAAGAAGAGCAGCGCGAGCGGGCCGCAGAACAGATAGATCAGATCGCGCGTGATGCCCGTGGCGCCGAACAGCGCGACGATGGGTTCACGCAGCAAAAACAACAGGATGGCGACCGCCACGATCACCAGCGCGGTGAATTTCAGCGCCTCGCGGAAGGCCTCGCGCACGCGGTCCATGCGGCCTGCGCCGGCGTTCTGGCCGATGATGGGCCCGACCGCGCCCGAGAGGGCGAAGATCACGCCGAAGGCCAGCGGGGTCATGCGGCCGGTGATGGCCATGCCGGCCACCGCCGCCTCGCCGAAGGCGGCCATGGCGCGGGTGACGTAGGCCTGGCCGATGGGTGTGGCGACCTGGGTGAGGATGGCGGGGAAGGCGATGGCGGTGACGGGTCGCAGGTCGGCCGCAAGCCCTTGAAATGTTGGGCGTTCAAAGCCGCCGTGGTGCTTCAGGATGGGCAGGAGGGCGGTGGCGGCGATGGTGACGCGGGCGGCGACGGAGGCCAGCGCCGCGCCGGTGAGATCAAGGCCGAGACCGAAGATCAGGATGGGGTCGAGAACCGCGTTCACAAGGCCGCCCAGGATCGTGGCCAGCATCGCGCGGCGCGCGTCGCCATGGGCGCGCAGGATCGCGCCGCCGATCATGCCTACCATCAGGAGTGGTTGTGAGGGCACGATGATCGACAGGTAGTGGATGGCATGAGCCTCGGTCGCGCCGCTTGCGCCCATCAGGCGCACGAGGGGGCCGAGGCAAGCCCAGACCACGGCGGCAAAGACCGCGCCGAACCACAGCCCGTGGATCAGCGCATGGCCTGCGCGGCGGCGGGCCTGCACCGCGTCGCGCGCCCCCACCGCCCGCGACACAAGCGCACCTGCGGCAATCGCCATGCCGATGCCGAAGGAGGTGGTGAAGAACAGGATCGCCCCGGCATAGCCCACGGCCGCCGCAAGCTCGTCCTGCCCCAGCATGGAAATGAAGATCATGTCAATGAAATCAACGGCAAAGATCGCCATGAGCCCGACGGAGGAGGTGAGCGACATCACCGCGATGTGGCGAAACAGGCTGCCTTGGGTAAAGCGGCCTTCGGCGGCGCGCACCGTTGCCTCGGCGGCCACCCCGGCCGTGCCGACCGATCCCGTTGCGCGTTCCGTCATGTTGCATCCCCGATTTCGGAGATGATCTAGACCGTGCGGCGGGGGGCAGGAAGGGGTGGCCGCCCGCTGCGGAGCCAAGTTGTTGCGAACGCTGGGTTAATCGGGGGTGTGATGCTGTGGCGGGCGTCTGGCACGCGTCGGGTTTGCGTCGGCTTTGCGTCGGGCATCCGTCCCGACAGGGCGCGCGGTGGAAGGCGTTAACCTGCAACGGCGAATCGGGGGCGTGTGGACACAGGCGGCTTGCACCGCTAGCCTGATGGCGCGGCAAGCCGGGGAGTTCGCAGGGTGGAGCGCCATGGGGGTGGATGTCTGTGTGGCGACCTGCGCATCGAGGCGGTGGGCGCGCCTTATCGGGTGGGCCTGTGCCACTGCATGGATTGCCGCAAGAGCCATGGCGCGCTGTTTCACGGCTCGGCGATCTTTCCCGATCATGCCGTCACGATCACTGGCGAGGCGCGCGACTATCGCGGGCGCTTCTTTTGCCCGCGCTGCGGGTCGCAGGTGTTCGGGCGCGCGGGTGATGAGGTGATGGTGAACCTCGGCGCGCTGGACGCGCCCGACGGTTTCCGGCCGACGTATGAACTTTGGACGGTGCGCCGCGAAAGCTGGCTGCCGCCGTTTCCCCTGGCGCATTCCCATGCCCGCGACCGGACAGCGGATCGGCGCGACGAGGCGTAGAACGGGCTCCGGAGCGGCGCATCGGGTGGATCGTCAGTTCGTGCTGGCGTGCATCCGCTCGATATAGGCGCGCATCTCTTCTGCCTCGTGCCGGGCGGCGCGCAGCCCTTCCATGGCGGCGCGCAGTTCCGCCTCGGTCTGGGTAAGGCGATTGCCCAGCTCGCCCTCGCGGTCCTCGATATAGGCGATGGCCTGGTCGCGCATCTCCTCGGCCTCGTGCAGGGACTGGGCGAGGCGGTCGATCTCGCCCATGTCGCCGCCCGCGACACGGGTGAAGCGGTGGAGGAGCCAATGCGTGAACCAGCCCAGCATGTAGGCGACGAAGAGGATGATCGTGGTGGCGATAATGAATTCGGTTCGGTTCATGCGTGTTCTGCGGCGTCAGGGCGGGTCGGGTTCAGGGCTTGCCGGGTTCAGGGCTGGTCGGGACGGCGCGGCGGGCGGGGATAGGTTTCGTCCGAAGGCTCGAACACCAGCGCGGTTTCGGTCTGGGCGGCGGCCTCGGAAGCGACGGCCCCCGCGAGGGTAATCGAACGGGTGGCGCCGTTCACCGGATCGGGCGTGACCTCCCCGGCAAGGGTGAACACGTCCTCCTGACCGGGCACCGCCTCTTGCGCCAGAGCTTCGGCAGGCGCTCCCGACGTGCTGATCGAGACATGATCCGGGGCCGGAGCGGGCGGCGTGATCAGGGTGAACTCAATGCGCCTGTTCGCCTCGCGCCCCTCTTCGGTGGCATTGTCGGCGATGGGGCGCGCCTCGCCGTAGCCCTTGGCGCGGAACCCCTCGAGGGGCAGGCGGCGGCCCTGCAGGGCGGCAAGGATCGCATCCGCCCGTGCCTGGCTGAGGGCTGCATTGCCCGCGTCGCTGCCCTGGCTGTCGGTATGGCCCGCAATCTCGACCTCCAGCGGCGGGCAGGCGCGGAGGATATCGGCGATGGCGGTGACGGGGGCGGCGGCGGCGGCGTCGAGCTCGGCCGATCCGGGGGCGAAGGTGATCTTGCGGCTGGCAAGCACCGCGTTCAGGCGTTCGACGCAGACCTCGGGGGCAGGAAGGGCCGCGTCGGGATCCAGCGCCTCGTCATAGACCACATCGACGGTGAAGTTCTGCCCCGGTCCCAGCTGGTCGGACAGGACCTGCGCGATCCTGGCGCGGGCTGCGGGGCGCCCGGTCACGCCGGTCACGGCCACGAGATCGGCGCGCACGACCAGGCTGCCGCGATCCAGTTGCGCGAGGGATTCAAGCCCCGCCAGCACCCGCACCGGCCAGCCGTCGGGCAGGTCGGGGTCAAGCCGCGCGGCGGTATAGACGGCATCGTTGCCGAACCGGGCGCGGGCAAAGCTGTCCACAGCCTCTCGCAGCAGGGCGTCGGTCAGGCGGCCGCGCAGTTCGATCCGGTCATCCTTGAGGATGGCGTTGAATTCGGCGGGGCCCGCGATTCGCGCCTGCGTCGGGGGGGGCAGCGTGGCGGTGAGCGAGAACACCGGGGGGAGTGCCGTCTGCAACTCGCCCACCACGCGGTCGAAGGCGGCTTGCGGCGTGTCCTGCGCCGCAAGCAGCGTCACATCGGCATCCGAAAAGGTGACCGTGCCGCCGCCAAGTGCCGCGACGGCGGTGATGGCGGCTTCGGCCGCCTCGCCCCAGCGGGGTGTCGGCACGCCAAGGCCCACGATGCAGGCCTGCTTGCCCGTGATCCCGGCGCGCACGGCGGCGGCGAGGATCCGGTCGCGGGCGCGGTAGTTGTCGGCCGAACAGGCGTCAAAGCGCGCGCCCTCGCCATCCAGCACGAAGCGCAGGGTGAAGGGGGTCAGCACGGGGCGGGGGGCGGAAATGTTCATCTCGACCTGCAGGCCGGGGGGAGCGCGGCGGGCGAGGTCGGTTTCAAGGCGGCGCTTTTCATCCTCGCTGCCCGAGATGGCGGTGATCGCCACGCGGTCGGCCGCGACCGAGATCTTGGCGCGGGGCAACAGGGCGAGCGCCTGCATCCCGTAGTCCACCGCCGCGTCCCAGCCTTCCGGGGCGGGCCAGGTGGCGTGTTCGAGCATGTCGGCCACCGGAGCGTCGCCGACGATGGCGGCGGTTTCGACGGCCAGGTCGCGCGTGCTGCCGGGCGGGGTGGCGGGCAGGAGGCCGATCAGCGACAGTCCGTCATCGTTGCGCAGGATTTCCAGCGAAAAGCGGGGGGCCTCGGGGGCGCGCAGGGCAACCACGTCCAGCCGGTCGCGGATGCGGCCCGCGTCGATCACGGTGCCCGCGAGGTTCAGCGCGCGGAACCGCTGCGCCTCGTTCGGGGCGGTGCCGGAGAGGTGCACCTGCAGCCCCTCGGCCGAGACCTGCGCCCAGGTGATGCCTTCGGTCATGAGCCGCGATTTGACCGCCGCGGCGGTGCGGGATTCGATGGCCTGCGCCGCCCAGGTCGAGGTCATCACGGCGAGCCCCCCGGCCATACAGGCGGCGAGCGCGGCAATCAGGGTGGGGCGGGCTGTCAGCACATCGCGAAAGGCCATGCGTGACGTGTAGGGCGCAAGTGCGCCGGGATCAATCAGGCGAGCGCGGACCCGGCAAGAAACAGCGCAAGGATCAGGCCGGCGTCGCGGTTGGACAGGAAGATGCGCAGGCATGTCTCGGGGTTGGTGGTGTCAAGGCGCGCCATCTGCCAGGCCATGTGCCAGCCGAAGAGCCAGACCCCGGCGAGGGCCAGCGTGAGCGTGAGGGCAGGGATACCGGCGGGGGTCAGCGCGAGGATGACGGCTGCCCCTGCCAGCAGGACCGAGGCCGCAAGGAACCCGCGCAGCCAGCCGCGCGAGCCTGCATCGCCAAAGAGGCGCGCGGTGGATTTGACGCCGATCAGGGCGTCGTCGTCCTTGTCCTGGTGGGCATAGATCGTGTCGTAGAACAGCGTCCAGGCGATGCCCGCGGTCCACAGGAGGATCGCGGCGGGGGGTAGCGTGCCGGACTGCGCGGCCCAGGCGACCAGCACCCCCCAGTTGAACGCGAGGCCGAGGAACGCCTGCGGCCACCAGGTGAAGCGCTTGGCAAAGGGATAGACGGCAACGAGGGCCAGCGAGGCCACGCCCAGCGCGATGGCCAGGGGCGGAAAGCTGAACAGGATCACCGCCGCCAGGAGCGCCTGCGCCACCATCCAGGCCAGCGCCTGTTTCACCGTGACCTGGCCCGAGGGCAGGGGCCTGCTGCGGGTGCGGGTCACCTGGGCGTCGATGTGGCGGTCGGTGATGTCGTTCCAGGTGCAGCCCGCGCCGCGCATGAGGAACGCGCCGAGGCCGCAGCCGAGGGCGATCCAGAGGTCGAAGGGCCGGAACCCGCCGGTGGAGGCCGCCGAGAGGGCGAGGCCCCACAGGCAGGGGATATAGAGAAGCCAGGTGCCTATGGGCCGATCGGCCCGCGACAGCCGCAGGTAGGGGCGGGTGGCCGGGGGGGCGAAGCGGTCCACCCAGTTGCCGCGGGGCGCGTCGGCCACGGCGTCGGCGGGCGGCGCCGGGCCCTCTGGCGCAGGCGGGTGCTGGGTCATAAGCTGCCCCCATGGCGCAGGCGAAGGTTCGGCTTTGTGTAGATCACCCGCTGGGTCGGGGGCAAGCGGTGCCCCTGACGCAGGCGCAGGCGCATTACCTGTTTTCGGTGATGCGGCTGGGCCTGGGGGACGCGGTGCTTCTGTTCAACGGGCGGGATGACGAGTGGCGGGCCGTGGTGCAGGTGGCGACGCGGCGCGGCGGCGTGCTGGTTTGCGAGGAGCAGACAGCGCCCCTGCGACTGCCACCCGACCTGTGGCTGGTCTTTGCGCCGATCCGCAAGGAGCGCACGGCTTTTGTGGTGGAAAAGGCGGTGGAGCTGGGCGCCGCGCGCATCCTGCCGGTGCAGACGCGGTTCACGAATGCCGAGCGGGTGCGGCAGGACAAGCTGCAGGCCCATGCGGTGGAGGCGGCCGAGCAATGCGGCGCAACCTTCGTGCCCGAGGTCATGGAGGTGCAGCCGCTGGGGCGGGTTCTGGACACCTGGGCGGCGGAGCGGCGGATCCTGTGGTGCGACGAAGGGTTGGCGGGCGATGGTCCGGTGCGCTCATCCGCCCTGACGGGCGTCTTCGCGGGGCGGGCGGGCGAGGACGCCCGTGAGGGCGGAGGAGCGGTCCCCTGGGCCATTCTGGTCGGCCCCGAGGGCGGGTTCCACGGCGACGAGGCGGCGCGCCTGCGCGCGATGCCGCAGGTTCACGCCCTGCGCCTCGGCCCGCGCATCCTGCGGGCGGATACCGCGGCGGTGGCGGCGATCGCATTGTGGCAGGCGGCGCTGGGGGATTGGGGATGAGGCGGGCCGAGGCGGGTGACGCGGTGGCGCTGGACGCCTATCTGGCAGGCCACCCCGAGGGGTCGATGTTTCCGCGCGCCAATCTGGCGCGGCATGGGCTGGAGGGGTCGGATGATCCGCATGCCACGTGGTTCTGGGTGGTGCCCGCGCCGGATGGCGCGCTGCGCGCCGCCGTGGGCGTGACCGGCGCGGGCATGGTGCTGCCGCAGATGGCGGGGGCCCTGCCCGCCGACTGGGCCGAGCTGCGGGCCGCGCTGCGGGGTGTGCCGGTGACGGGCGTGGTGGGGCCTGCCGCGCAGGTGCGGCGGGTGGTTGAGGGGCTGCGGCTGGAGGGGGCCGCGACGCGGCACGATGCAACCGAGCCGGGCTTTGCGCTGGACCTTGCCGATCTGGCCGTGCCTTTGGGTGCGGATGACGGGATCACGCCTGCCTCGGCGGCGGATGCGGGCGTGTTGTGCGACTGGCGCACGGCCTATCAGGCTGAGGTGCTGGGCGCGGGCGCGGCGGAGGCCGGGCGCCTCGCGCAGCGCGACATCGAGGGCTATCTGGCGGCGGGCAGCCACCGGGTGCTCTGGCGGGGCGGGCAGCCGGTGGCGTTTTGCGGGTTCAACGCCGCCCTGCCCGACATCGTGCAGGTGGGGGGTGTCTGGGTGCCGCCGGACTTGCGCGGGCAGGGTCTGGCGCGCCGTGCCGTGGCGCTGCATCTGGCCGAGGCGCGGGATGCGGGCGTGCGGCGGGCGTGTCTGTTCGCCGCCAGCGAGGCGGCGGAGCGGGCCTATCGCGCCATCGGGTTCGGTCCGGCGGCACCCATGGCGCTGGTGCTGTTCCGCGCGCCGCAGGTGGTGGCATGACGCTGATCCGGCCCGAGGTCGCGGCCGCCCTGACCCGCTGGCGCGAGGTGATCGCGGCGGGGGGGGTTGCGATGCTGGGCCTGTGGATCGCGGCGCAGGGGGGGTTGATCCTGATGCCTGCGGGGCTGGCCCTGGTGCTGGTCGCGGGGGCCTGGGCGGTGACGGCGCTGCGGCGGATGCGGTTCGGGCAGGATGTGACGGCGCCCGGCATCGTCGAGGTGAACGAGGGGCAGATCGCCTATCTGGGCCCGGCCTTTGGCGGCTATGCGGCGCTGGAGGAGGTGGTCGAGATCCGGCTGGTGACGATGCGGGGGCGGCGGCTTTGGCGGCTGATGCAGGCCGATGGGCAGGTTCTGTTGATCCCGGTGGATGCGACGGGCGCGGCGGCGCTGTTCGATGCCTTTGCCGCCCTGCCGGGCATCGACATGGGCGAGGTGATCGCGGCGCTGGAGGGGGAGGGGCCTGCCGCGCGGGGTGCGGGTCTGGCGCTGGGGCCGCAGGTGCGGGTGGTCTGGCGGCGGCGCGGGGTGGGCGTGGCGCGCGCCTGAGCCTGTGCCGCACTCTTGACTTGGCCGCGCCACCCGGCCACCTGTGGCGGCAAGACCGAAGCCCGCACCGGAGAGCCGCCCCATGTCCATCCCTCAATCCGGCGGCGGGCCCATCGAGGATTTCGCGCAACTGGCGGCCTACATGGAGGGCGGGTGCAAGCCTGCCGACCAGTGGCTTTTGGGCACCGAGCATGAGAAGTTCGGCTACCTGACCGACACGATGGCCCCCCTGCGCTATGACGGCCCGCGCTCCATCCGCGCGCTGATGGAGGGGCTGCGCGATCGCTTTGGCTGGGCGCCGGTGCTGGAGCAGGACCATATCATCGGCCTCACGCGCGACGGGGCCAACATCAGCCTGGAGCCGGGCGGGCAGTTCGAGCTTTCGGGCGCCCCGCTGCGCTCGGTGCATGAGACGGCGGCAGAGCTGGACAGCCATCTGGCCGAGGTACATGCGGTGGCGGGCCCGCTGGGGATCGGGTTCTTCGGCATGGGGGCGGCACCGGTCTGGCGGCAGGGCGACATGCCGGTGATGCCCAAGGGGCGCTATCGGCTGATGACCGATTACATGGGCCGCGTGGGCACCCACGGCACGCAGATGATGTATCGCACCTCAACCGTACAGGTGAACCTCGACTACGCCTCCGAGGCCGACATGGTGAAGAAGCTGCGCGTGGCCATCGCCTTGCAGCCGGTGGCGACGGCGCTGTTCGCCGCGTCGCCCTTTTTTGAAGGGGCGCCGAACGGGCACCGGTCCTGGCGGTCGCGCATCTGGCGGGGGCTGGACGACAGCCGCACGGGGATGCTGCCCTTTGCGTTCGACGCGGGGTTCGGGTTCCAGGCCTATGTCGATTGGGTGCTCGATGTGCCGATGTATTTCGTCTATCGCGACGGGCGGTACATCGATGCCCTGGGCCAGTCGTTCCGCGATTTCCTGGCCGGGCGGCTGCCCGCGCTGCCGGGCGAAAAGCCCACCCTGTCCGACTGGGCCGACCACATGACGACCGTGTTCCCCGAGGCGCGGGTAAAGCGGTATATCGAGATGCGGGGGGCCGATGCGGGCAGCCGCGCACATCTGGTGGCGCTGCCCGCGTTCTGGACGGGGATCATGTATGACGGTGCGGCGCTGGATGCGGCCTGGGATCTGATCAAGGGCCTGGATGCCGAGACGCGGCAGGGCCTGCGGGTCGCCGCTTCTGTCTCTGCGCTGGCGGGCGAGGCGGGCGGCGTGCGGATCGCCGACCTTGCGCGCAGGGCGGTCGCGGTGTCGCGGGCGGGGCTGGCGGCGCGGAGGATCGCGGATGCGGACGGGCGCGATGAGGGCATCTGGCTTGAGGTGCTGGAGGGCCATCTGGCGCGGGGCCGGGTGCAGGCCGATGACCTGCTGGACCTTGCGGCGGGCGACTGGGGCGGCGACCTGACGCGGGCCTATCGGCATCTTGCGTTGTGAGACGGGACATGGTCCGGGGTGCCTGTGATGGCGGGGCCTGTGATGGCGGGGCCTGTGATAGCGGGGCCTGTGATAGCGGGGCCTGTGAGGGCGGGGTCCTTGGGACGGAACTTGCGCGCGCATGAGGTGACCCTGGGCGGCGAGGCCCTGCTGGCGTTGCCATCGGGGGCGCTTTTCTGGCCCTCTGCGGGGCTGTTGTGCCTGGGCGACCTGCACTTTGGCAAATCCGCGCGCCTCGCACGGCGGGGGGGCACCCTCTTGCCGCCTTATGAGACCGAGGCGACGCTGGCGCGGCTGGACGGCGACCTTGGGCGCTGCACCCCGCGCCGCGTGATTTGCCTGGGCGACAGTTTCGACGACGGGCTGGCCGAGGCGGAACTGGCCGAGGCGCACCGGCTGTGGCTGGTGCGGATGATGGCGGGGCGCGACTGGATCTGGATCGCGGGCAACCATGACCCCGGCCCGCTGTCGCTGGGCGGCACGCACCGCGCATTGTGGCGCGAGGGGGCGCTGGCGTTCCGGCATATCGCCGAAGCCGAGGAGGCGGGCCCCGAGGTCTCGGCCCATTTTCACCCCAAGGCGCGGGTGGCGGGCCTGTCGCGCCCGGCCTTCGTGACCGACGGGGTGAGGCTGATCCTGCCCGCCTACGGGGCCTACACCGGGGGGCTGGCGGCGGATGCGGCGGCGATTGTCGCGCTGATGGGGCCGGGCGCGCGTGCCCTTCTGACCGGTTTGCCGCCGATGGCGGTGCCGCTGGAGGCGCCTGGCCCAAAGCGCCGCCCGGCCTTTGGGCGGGTGCAGCGCTAGTCGGGCCAAAGGTTGCAGCGCGGAGCGTGAATTCCCATCTCACACCCTGTCAAGAAAGGGGATGCGACGATGGCCACGATGAAAACCGCGATGCTGATGGCGGGGATGACCGCGCTGTTCATGGTGGTGGGCGCGCTGATCGGCGGCGAGGCAGGCATGGTGATCGCCCTTGTGATCGCGGGCGGGATGAACCTTTTTGCCTGGTGGAATTCGGACAAGGCCGTTTTGCGGATGCACGGCGCGCGCGAGGTGGATATGGGCAGCGCGCCCGATCTGGTGCGCATGGTGCATGGTCTGGCCGACCGGGCCGGTCTGCCGCGTCCGAAGGTTTACATCATCGACACGCCCCAGCCCAACGCCTTTGCCACCGGCCGCAACCCCGAGAATGCGGCGGTGGCGGCGACCACGGGCCTGTTGCGCGCGCTGTCGCCAGATGAGGTCGCGGGCGTGATGGCGCATGAGTTGGCGCATATCCGGAACCGCGACACGCTGATCATGACGGTCACGGCGACCTTCGCGGGCGCAATCTCGATGCTGGCCAATTTCGCCATGTTCTTTGGCGGCAGCCGCGACCGGCCGGGAGGGATCATCGGGACCATCGCGCTGATGATCCTGGCGCCGCTGGCGGCGATGCTGGTGCAGATGGCGATCAGCCGCGCGCGGGAATACGAGGCCGACCGGGTGGGGGCCGAGATCTGCGGCCAGCCGCTGGCGCTTGCCTCGGCGCTGCAGCGGATCGAGGGGATGGCGGCGCGCATCGACAATCATGCGGCGGAAAGAAACCCCGCGACGGCGCATATGTTCATCATCAACCCGTTGCACATGCACAGCCATGACCGGCTGTTCGCCACCCATCCGAACACCGCCAACCGGGTGGCCGCGCTGCGCGCGATGCCGGCACCCGTGGCGGCGGTGCGGTCGTCGTCGCTGCCGGTCGCAGGGCGGCGGCGCCGATAGGGCACCGCGCCGCGACCGGCACATGCCGTTACCTGCGCGGCACGGTCTGGATAAATTTGCCACAGCGCGGGGAATGCGGGGGGCCGCGCATCTTTGGCTTGATCGGCATGCCCGGGTCGTGAGATTCTGGCCGAGGATCAAGACGAAAACGACCAGAAGACGGAGCAGCAGCGCCTTGATGGACCTCGTTTCCACCCCTTTCGTGAGGGCGACGCATGTTTATGCGGCGGCGTTGACGAAAAAGGGCGCGCGCGAACTTGGCGTGGACATCTGCCTGCCGGACACCTCGACCGGCCCCGTTCCGCTGGTGGCCTGGCTGCACGCGGGCGGGTTTCGGACCGGATCGCGGCTGAACCCGAAGCACGACGTGATCGCGAGGGCCTTCGCGCGGCAGGGCTATGCCGTGGCCTTTCTCGACTACCGCCTGGCGCGTCCGGCGGCGATCCTGGGCCGTGCGACGCGGCTGTCCCTGCCCGGGCTGATCGCGGATTCGGAGCAGCACGGCGAAGAGATGCACGAGACATTCCGCAAGGAGCGCGCGCTGGCGGTGGTCGAGGATGTCTGCGACTTTTATGACTGGATCGTGCCCCGGCAGGCGGAGTTCGGGCTGGACGGGGTGCATATCCTGGCGGGATCGTCGGCGGGCGGGATCTCGGTGCTGAACACGCTGATGCTGCACAGGGTGATCCGGCGCAGGCTGCCCCCGATCCGGTCGGCCTTTGTGCTGTCCGGTGGGTTTGCCTATCCGTCGCACTGGCGCGACGGCGACACCCGCATCCTGGCCCTGCACAATCCGGCCGACCCGAAGGTGGCGTTCTCGTCGATACGGCGGGTTCAGGGGATGGCGCAGCGCAACTTCACGCTGCTTGCCGAGGACGGGCACGGCCATGGCGCCGTCAGCCTTTCGCGCGATGAAGACCTTGCCGCCGGGGTCGCGCGGCTGGTGGCCTTTGACCGCGACGGGCGCAGGATCGCGCCCCCGTCGCAGGAGTGCGAGCCATGCGCATCTGCGTGATCACCCTGATGAAGAACGAGGGGCCGTTCATCCTGGAATGGCTGGCGCATTGGCGCAGCCTCGGCGTGACCGACGTGATCGTGTTTTCCAACGACTGTTTTGACGGGACCGACCTGATCCTGGACCGGCTGGATGCGATGGGGCTGGTGCAGCACCTGCCCAACCCGGCCGTGCTGGTGGGGTCATCGCAGTTCCACCGCGTGGCGCTGGCCTATGGTGCGGACCTGCGCCGCCACCGCGAGGCGGATTACACGATGATCTGCGACGTGGATGAATTCCTGCACATCGGCGTGGTGGATGGCACCCTTCCGGGCCTGTTGGCGCTGCACGGCCATCCCGACGCCATATCGTTTTCCGAGGTGCTGTTCGGGTTCAGCGGGTGCGAGCGGTTCGAGGACCGCCCCGTGACCGAGCGGTTCACCTGGGCCACGACGCGCAGCCCCGACGGCAAGCGCGCGCGGCGCGGCGTCAAGACCATCGCCAAGGTCGGGCCCGATGTTCTGGAATGGTCCAACCACCGCCCGCAGTTGCAGGACCGCCGTGGCATCCGCTGGCTGGACGGATCGGGCAAGGCGGTGCCGCGCGCGTTCCGGCTGGGCACCGAACGGGGGATGGATGTGCGCGGCTGCATGGATCAGGCCTGGCTCGCCCATTATTCGGTGCGGTCCGCCGAAAGCATGCTCTTGAAGCTGGACCGCGGCGATGCCGTCCGTCAGGGCCGGTTGCAGCCCGACTATGCGCGCAAGCGCAGTTCGGCCGACGAGGTGAACACGACGATGCAGGACCACGCGGCCATCATCCGCATGGGGATCGAGGTGCTGGCGGCCGACCCCGTGTTGCGCCGCCTGCACGACGCGGCTGTGGCCGCACACCGCCAGCGGATCGACGCGCTGAAGGCTGACCCCGTGATGCGCGACGCCTGGACCACGATCCGCGGCCTGTGCCTGTCCGAAAGCGTGCAACCCGCGCGGCGGCAGGATGCGCCCGAAGCGCCAGAAACGGTCACGGACTAGCGCGGCCGAGCCCTCAGCCGTCAGCCCGCAGCGCGGCGGGAAGCGCATCGGCATAGCGTTGCGGCAGGTCCTCGGCGACCGCATTGCGCTGCACGAGGTGGTCGAGTGCCCAGAGAACCAGGCTGTGGCTCTGGAACACGCCCGCCGCCAGAATGGCGAGGTGGCGCAGCTCTTCATCCGTCAGCCGCGCAGGCTGGCGCAGGTCGCGCAGATAGACCGCGTCGCCGTCCAGCAGCTGGTCGCGCATCTTGCGAAACCGCAGCCGCGGCAGCTGCGAGGACGGCAATGCCACCGCTTTGGAGAACATGAACTTGTGCGGAAAAAAGCCCTGGCTGCGCAGCGCGGTATCGGCCCCGCCGAGCATCGGCTCGCCCTCATACAGGGGAAAGAAGCGCACCTCGGTGATCACGGCCAGCGCGGTGGACATGAGGGTTCTTGCCCCCTCGAACACCATCACCTCGCCGCCCTGGATGTCGATCTTCAGAAGATCGAAGCGGCCAACCTCCGGGCAGTCGTCCAGCGCGACCGTCTGCAGCGGCACCGCGCCCGTCACCTTGCCCCATTTCGGCTTGCCGAGATAGCGCATGGCCGCAACGTCCGGCAGGAACAGCGAGGTGAACCCGCCGGAGGCATAGAGGTTGAGCGTCTTGCGCCCGCCATCGCCGACGGCATGGGGCAGATAGGTCTCATGCGGACCCTTCGTTTCATTCAGGCGCGCCAGGGCTTCCGCCTGCGGCTCGAACCCCACAACCTCGCAGCGCCCGGCCTCAAGCAGCCCCAGATACGGCGGAGGATTGATCGGATTGGCGCCGACATCGACGATGCGGGTCAGGCGTTCCGTCCGCAGCCCGTCCAGCAGCACCTGCACCTGTGGCTCCGGCCCGGTCCTGATGTCCATGATCTCGCTCCCCGCTGTCCGCCACAGGTTTACCGCATGGTTTCCGCAACGGAAAGGGGCTGGCGCGGGTCTGGCGGCCCCGTGGGTGTGGGGGCGGGCGGGCACCGTCGCGCGCCATCCACCGCCTGCACCCGTCGCCCGCACCCGCCGCCCTTGTCAACCGGCCGCCGTTCGTGGAATGTTCGGGAACCCTGCGAAAGCTCCGCGATGACCGATCCCCTGCTGCGCCCCGCCGCCCTGCCCGAGGATAAGGCACCCGACCTCGACCGCGCGCTGCGCCCGCAGATGCTCGCGGATTTCGTGGGTCAGGCCGAGGCGCGGGCCAACCTGCGGGTGTTCATCGAAAGCGCGCGCAGGCGGGGCGAGGCGATGGACCACACGCTGTTCCACGGCCCGCCCGGCCTTGGGAAGACCACGCTGGCGCAGATCATGGCGCGCGAGCTGGGCGTGGGGTTCCGCATGACCTCCGGGCCGGTGCTGGCCAAACCCGGCGATCTGGCGGCGATCCTGACCAATCTGGAACCCCGCGACGTGCTGTTCATCGACGAGATCCACCGGCTTTCGGCGGTGGTGGAAGAGGTGCTCTATCCTGCCCTGGAGGATTTCGCGCTGGACCTGGTGATCGGCGAGGGGCCCGCCGCGCGCACCGTGCGGATCGACCTGCAGCCCTTCACGCTGGTCGGCGCCACCACCCGGCTGGGCCTTCTGACCACGCCGCTACGCGACCGCTTCGGCATTCCCACCCGGCTGGAATTCTATACCGAGGCCGAGCTTGACCTGATCGTGGCGCGCGGCGCCCGGCTCTTGGGGATCGAGGCCGAACCCCTGGGCACGCTGGAGATCGCGCGCCGGGCGCGGGGCACGCCGCGCATCGCGGGGCGGCTGTTGCGCCGGGTGGTGGATTTCGCGCTGGTCGAGGGCGACGGACGGCTGACGCGGGCGGTGGCGGACCACGCGCTGACGCGGCTGGGGGTGGATCATCTGGGCCTTGACGGTGGCGACCGGCGGTATCTGACACTGTTGGCCGAGCATTACGGCGGCGGCCCGGTGGGGGTGGAGACGATCAGCGCCGCCCTGTCCGAGGCCCGCGACGCCATCGAGGAGGTGACCGAGCCGTTCCTCTTGCAGCAGGGGCTGATCCTGCGCACCCCGCGCGGGCGGATGCTGGGCCAGCGGGCCTGGCGGCATCTGGGGCTGGAGCCGCCGCGGGCACCCGACCCGAAGCCCGGGCAGGCGGAGCTGTTCGAGTAGCCGGAACATCGCCACCATGTGTCCCACTTTCGGACAGGGTGATCATCACGGTGTATCAGTGGGTTGGGGTGGCGAAGCATTCCTCATGTGCGGACTCGGGTGAAACCGTGGCGCCATCAGGCCGGGGATGACTTTTTTGGCCTGGCATTTGCCATGGAACGACGGCGTGGCTGGATGCGGCCCGTGAACTGCGGAACGGCGCGGTTTCAGCGGGCCTGCCCTGGTCCGACACCCGAGGTGCGGCTGCGCGACGGTCCTATGGGGCAACCTTCTCTTGTGGATGCCGCCCTCATTTGCAAGGAATTTCTGAACCTTAGGCATGTGATCGAGTGCGGACTCTTGTCAGGCCTGTTCGTGCGGCCCGATAGATGCCGCTGGCCGAGATGGTGATGCGCGGACCGGGGCCAGATCTCTTAGAGCGAGTTCGAGGCTCGGAGAAGGTTTCTGGTTCGCCCATGGGCCGAGGCGCGGCCTTCTGTTGCGGATGCGTTCGACGGGGTCGTCCCGGTTGTTCTGAAGAATGAGGGAGGGTCGATGGGTGATCTGAGAAGAACTCGGCGACAATTGCTGACTGCCGTGGCAGGAGCTCTGACGTCGACTCTGGTGGTCGCGGAAGATATGGTCGGTGCAATCCGCTTTGGCCTGACCCCCGTGTTCCTCGATAATGACTGGCATCTCCTTGATCGCCTGAGCGCGCATATCCACGTCGCTACAGGACGCCATGTCGAATACACCCAGCGACGAACCTACAAGGAAGTTGTTGCACTGCTGCTGCTTGGGGAAATCGACGCCGCCTGGCTGTGCGGTTATCCGCTTCTGCAGCACCCAGGCCGGCTGGAGGCCGTCGCAGTTCCTGTGTGGCAGGGCCAGCCCCTCTACAGGGCGTATGTGATCGCCGCAGAGGATCGAAATGTCGGTGACTTCGCCGATCTGGCGGGAGACATTCACGCCTATTCAGACCCGGATTCGAATTCCGGCCATCTGGTCACCGTTGCCAGGCTGCTTGAACTCGGGCAGCGTCCGGAACAGTTCTTTGCCCGGACCTTCTTTACCTTCGGGCATCGCAATGTGGTGCGCGCGGTTGCGCGCCGGCTGGCACAGTCGGGCAGTGTCGATGGCTATGTCTATGACGCCCTTGCAACGACCGAGCCGGAACTGGTCGCGCGGACCAGGGTTGTCTGGCGATCGGACTGGCATGCGTTTCCGCCTGTGGTCGTGGCGTCGGAGGCGCGTGAGACACCCGCGGTGACCGCCCTGACGCACGCCTTGTTCGATATCTCTCGCACGCAGGCCGGGCGCGACGTGCTGCGGCTCTTGCAACTTGACGGCTTCATCGCCCCTGAACCCAAGAGCTTCGACAGCATCGCCCAGTTGATGCACCTCATCTCAGAACGGGGATAGGAATGGGCTGGTCCGTTCCCCTGCCGCTCAGCCTTCGCGTGCCCCTCATCGGGGCGGCGCTGATGGTGCTCATGGGTGTCGTTGCGTCGCAACTCGTTCTTTCGGCGCTTAACCGCGCCCAGGTGCGGCAGTTGACCGATCTGGCAGAGATCGAATTCAGCGCCCTTTCCACCACTATGGGTCCATATGTCCAGCGCGACGACATCTGGGAGATGTTTGACGTCCTGGACCGCGCAACGCTGCGCGAGGGTAGCTTTCGGCCCATATCGGCAACTTTGATGGATGCGCGTGGGCGCGTCATCGTGTCCACAAAGCCCGAGGATCATCCGATTGCCAGTGACGGCGTCGCGGTCATCGCCCAAGCCATCCTGCTCGACGAGATCCGCTATGACGCAGATGCCGAGCATATCTCGGTGCGCAACACGGTGGTCTGGCAAGGACGGCCAGTAGGACAACTCGTGATCGATTTCGATGTGCACGACTTCGCGACCGAGCGAAGGCGCGCTCGATGGGTCCTGCTGTTGGGCAACGCCGCCGCGATCCTTCTCCTGTCGGTCGCGGGCTACGCGTTGATGCGGCGGGTCCTGGCCCCGGTCCGGCGGCTCACCCGCGAGATGGCGCGGCCAGGCGGCACGCCGCAGCCGGTCCCTGAAGGTCATATCCCTGCGACGGACGCCGAGTTGGCGCAACTGTATCATACCTATAACGGGTTGATCCGCGCCGTTCAGGCCCGCACGGCAGCAGAGCGGAGACTGGCCGAACGCGAGCGCTATGTCAGTCTGGGTCGGCTGGCGGGCGGGCTGGCGCATGAGATCAACAACCCGCTCGGCGGGCTTTTGAACACGGTCGATACGATCCGCACCTACTCTGACCGCCCCGATGTGGTGCGCAGCAGTGCAGACCTGCTTGACCGTGGTCTCAAACATCTGCGCGACGTTTCACGCACCACGCTGGACATGCATCGCAATGACGGCGGTGCCGGTCAGGACGCAGTGCCGCTGACCCAACAGGACTTCGAAGACCTGCATCTGCTGATCCGCCCCGAGATTGACCGCAAGGCGCAGACCCTTGATTGGCTGGTCAAGGACGGGATGTCCTGTGGCGGTCACCTGCCGGCAGGTCCTCGGCGCCAGCGGCACGGGCAAACGCCTGGTCGCGCAACGCCTTCATGCCCTGTCGGATCGCCGGGCCGGGCCGTTTGTCGCCGTCGATCTGACGCGCCTGCCACCCGACGAGATGGGCCACCGCATCCTTGATCCCGAACAGGGGGCCGTGGCCCGGGCCGGCGAAGGCAGTTTGTTGATCGAACGCATCAGCCAGGCCACCGCCGAGTTGCAGGCCGGGTTGGTGACGAAACTCTGGGCCAGCGACGGCGCAGCCGGGCCAAGACTCATCGCGACCGATGGCCCGGACCTGAACGGCGGCAGTCTGAGGCCGGACCTTTACTTTCATCTGTCCGTCCTCAGGCTTTACATCCCGGAGCTCTTTTCCCGACCCGAGGATGCCGTCTGGCTGATGTCGCGCCTGTTCGAGGGGATGAACGCGCGCCGAGCTTCCCCGTTCCGGGGCATCTCAGCCCAGACCGAACTGGCGTTGCGGGCGTATGACTGGCCCGGAAACGGGCGCGAACTTCGCTCGCGGCTGATGCGGGCTATGGCGATGGCCAAAGGTGACACGATCCTTCCCTCCGACCTTTTTCCCGAGGCTGTGCCCGGCGCGGTACAGGATGCTGAAACCGGTTTTCTGCCGTTGTGTGACGTGCGCGATGCCGCCGAACGCGCGCACATTCAAGGCGCGCTGTCCCGAACGGAGGGCTCGTTGACCAGGGCTGCTAAGCTCTTGCAGATCGGCCGGTCGACGCTGTGGGAGAAAATGCAAAAGCTGGGCATAGGCGGGCGTGGCTGACGGGATGTCGCGGCGTCCGGAAATCCGGACAGGTTCGCTTTCTGACTGTCCGACTTTCCGGACACACAGAAATCCTGTTTCTTTAGAGCATCTTGTCGATCATTGTCAGCGCCAGAATGCCGGTATGGAACGGCATACCAGCTGATATCCTTTTCCCCGGAGGAGACCGAGCCAGCCGCGCCAGTGATCTGTGCAAGCGCTGCAGCTAGGGGGGAAGATTTGAACTCAGCGGCGATCAACGCGGCGCAGGTGGAACAGCAGGGTCTTGCCCGACTGTCCCAGAACGCATGTCTGACCGCCTGCCGCCCGGGTATCCCTTGCACGGCCTGCGCAGACGTTTGCCCCGAGAGCGCAATCACAGTGGCCGAGCGCGCCGTCCAAATAGACCCCGCTGCGTGCAGCGGATGCGGCCGCTGCGCGGCGGTCTGTCCGATCGGCGCAGTCTCGACGCCAGCCGTCCGCCCCTCCAGTCTCTACGACTGCGCCCGCGTTCGCCGGGCCGAGGCCGGTGCGGACCCCGTGCCCTGCCTTGGCGGCCTTTCGCCCGCAGCCTTGCGCGATGCGCTGGCGATGGGCGATGTGACCCTGCCGAACACGGTTGTTTCAAAGAACATCTGCCACCAGTGCCCGGCGCGCTGCGGCATCGACGTCAATACCACCGATGGGCGGGTCCACGCGATCTACGGCACCGCCGATCACCCGATCTCGAACGGCAAGCTCTGCCCGAAGGGACCGCTGGGGATCTATGTCCTCTATGACCCCGACCGCTGGCGCGGCCCGATGAAGCGCACCAACCCGCGGAAAGGTCGCAATGAGGACCCCGGTTTCGTGCCGGTCACCTGGGACGAGGCGTTGCAGACCGTGGCTGACCGCCTGAACGGGCTGCGTGAACGTGGCGAAAGCCACCGCGCCGCGATCCTGTATGGCCGGGGCTGGGGGGCATCTTGCGCAGGGTTGCTGGGCACGTTCGGCGGCCTTTATGGTTCGCCCATCATGCCGATCGGGCACTCCTCGATGTGCTCGGACGGCTCGATCGTCGCCAAGGGCTATACCGACGGCAACGCCAGCTACAACAGCCATGACTATCGCAACTGCAACTATCTGCTGATGTTTGGTGTCGGCTTTCTGGAAGCCTTCCGGCCCTACAACAACAACATGCAGATGTGGGGCTACATGCGCGGGCGCAAGACGCCCAAGACCCGCGTCACCGCCATAGATGTGCATGTGAACACCACGCTGGCCGCCGCCGACCGGGGCCTGTTGATCCGCCCCGGCACCGACGGCGCGCTGGCCTTGGCCATCGCCCATGTGATCCTGACCGAAGGTTTGTGGGAAAAATCCTTTGTCGGTGACTTCGCCGACCGTCAGAACCGTTTTGTGGCAGGCCAGACAGTGACGGCCGCCGTGGCGCCGGAACCCGTGATCAACGCCGAAACCGGCGAGGTAACAACGCCCGAAGTCACCGGCGAGGGCTTCGTCGAGAAATGGGTCAAGGGTCTGGTCGAATGGTGGAACATCGAGCTGAAGGACCGCACGGTCGAATGGGCGGCCGAGATCACCGACATCCCGGCCCGCGACATCCTGGCCACGGCCCGCGAGTTCGGCCGCACGCGGCCGGCCATGGCGATCTTTGAGCGGGGTGCCCATTCGCACACAAACGGCATCTACAACGGCATGGCGATCCATTCGCTGAACGCACTGGTCGGCTCGCTTTTCGCCAAGGGTGGCATGGCCTATCAGATGGGTCCCAGCTACGGCCCGATGCCCGCCGATGCAAATGACTTCAAGGACGACTGGGCCAACAATGGCGCTTGGAGGTCCCAGCCGCGTATCGACAAGAAGGGCTCGCCCGACGGCTACCTGCTGGCACGCAACATGATGCAGGAGATCGGGCCGAATCATCTGGCGGGCGATCCCTACAAGCTGGACACGGTAATATTCTACCAGAACAACGCCATGAGAACGGCGGTGAGAAAGTCTGCCACGGTAGCGGCGGGATGAGCCAGCTGCGGGCGGCGCAATAGTCGTCCACCTATGTCCTTTCTGCATGCTGCAGGGAGGGCGGGAGGATTTTCACCGTGGACTTGTATCGGAAGGTTCGGCTGGCCTGTGCGGAGGGCATGAGC
>JBKBKC010000022.1:0-32021 GCA_046294265.1 Gemmobacter sp.
AAATGGTTTCAGACGCTCCATCTGGGCGTCGCTCAGCCAGTAAAGGTTGCTCATCGATCAGGTCTCCTCGCGCAGCCTGAATCACGCCAACAGCCTGAAATCAATGGGTCTGGAGCCTAGTCTCCATCCGCTGCGTTGAAACCGGGCGCGATGCCCATGGCCGTTCCGATCTCGTCCGCGATGGCCCCGCGCATCGCCTGAACGGCCTGTTGCAGAACCTCGACCCGCAGCCGCGCCTGGGGATCCTCGATGTCCTGGAATCCGTCGTCCCTGATATGGGTCGCCGCGTTCTGCACTTGCGCGAAAGCCGCATCGGTTCGGGGCAGATCGCCACCCGTTAGCGCATGCGCCAGAGCATGGGCTGCCCCCGTCGCCAGCAGAACATTTCGCAGGGACCGTCCGGACCGCCAGGCTTCGGCCAGCCGGGGGCGCGGGCGGGGCAAAGGTTGCCATCGGGCGGCTAAGCCTGCCGTCCGATGTCAGGTCCAGACTGGCCAGAAGCTGGGTGTAAAGCGCCCTCACGGCCTCATCCCCGGTCAGATAGGTGGCGTTGCCCGACGCCCCGGCCGTCGTCAGGGTAAGGGCAAAACCGTCTGACCAGGCGTGTTCCAGATCCGAGGCCTGCCTCGACAGGTCGGCAACAACCGTCTGGACCAGCGCGCAGGTATAGTCCTGCGCGCGATAGCCGGCAAAGGCGGGGTCATAGAGCAGCACCTCAAGCGCGAAGAACCCGCGCGCGGCGATAGATATGTCGGCATAGGCGGCCGGATCGCGCCCGATCGGGTTCTCGTTGGCAATCAGATCGGTCAAGGCGCGGGGCGTGAAGCCCCGGTCGTCGGGCCAGAAGGCAACGGAGAGAGCGCCGGTCTCGGACGGACCCAGCCGCAGGTCCGCGACGGGCATCCAGGCATCGAAGGCGGCCTGATAGGCGGGCTGCACCGAGGCGGGGCGACAATCGGATCGCGCCGCGGCCTCAAGCTGCCTTGCCGCTTCGGCAAACTTCGCAAACCCCGGCAGGATCAGCGCGTTGACCGCGGTTTCCACATCGGCGCGGGCGGGGGCTGCGATGGATGCGACCAGCAGGATCAGACCGGCAATCCGAAGGCGCATCACAGGCTCTCCAGATAGTCGATCAGCGCGGCACGGTCTGCGGCAGACATCGTCACCACGCGATCGCGCGCGGCTTGCGCTTCGCCGCCATGCCAAAGGATCGCCTCCAGAAGGCTGCGCGCCCGCCCGTCGTGCAGAAAGGTGGCCTGGCCGCTGACCAGTCCGGTCAGGCCGATCCCCCACAGGGGCGCGGTGCGCCATTCGGTGCCGGTTGCGCGCGCCTCGGGGCGGTGATCGGCCAGGCCTTCGCCCATGTCGTGCAGCAGCATGTCGGTGTAGGGCCAGATCAGTTGAAAACTTTGTTCGGGCTGATCGGCCAAGCGATAGGTGACAAAGCTGGGCTGGTGGCAGGATGTGCAGCCGGTCTGATGAAACACCTCTCGTCCGCGCTGAACATCAGGGTCACCCTTCTGGACGAAATCTGCGCTGCCCCCTTGCTGACCGAGGCGTCGTTGACGGGCGCGGGTGCCTTGGCATCGGCACCAGTGGTCAAGGGCAGGAAAGCGAAAGCGGCGGCCCAACCTGGCCTCTTCGATTCACCAACTGACTGAGAGGCCTGCAAAGTGACGCGCAACTTGTGGGAAACCTGTCACACCTTCTGGGCTTTTCGCACGATGACGGTCTCAGAACGGATGGTCGCGATGGCCACGTCTGCCCAACAACGAGTCGGGTTCAATTAACATAAGACGAATTATGCGACACGGTCGCCCGCGCAACGTAAACAGGCGTACTTGCCTGTTGGGACTGTGCCATCTTTGGTCACCCGCCGAAGGACTTCCTCACCTCGCCTTCCATCATCCAATCCTGTCCGCCAAATGCGACAAGCGCGACGAACAGACAATCCAGCGTGAGGTCGGCGCGGAACACCACGGCGAGCCGATGGCCACGTCCGCCGTGCCGGACGAGCCATCCGTCAAGCGGCGGTCCCAATCGAACGCCAGAGAGAGGGTTGGCAGAGATCGCGGCGAGCAGGTCCTCGACTTCATCGAGGCGCCTGCCAGCTGCAACGTAGTCGCCGTCTGTCACATCAACGATGTGATCAACCAACGCGACGAGGTCTTGGTCGACCAAGGGATGTCGAACTACGCGCATCAGGCAGCGGTGCTACCGCCAACTTTTGCGAGTTGGGCTAGGTGTGCCCGCGCGCCGGATGTGATGTACTCGCCTGTCCGGACAGGTTCCCAGGCATCAAGGGGAAGTGCGAGGCGCCGCTGCACTTCGGTCTCGAAGAGGATACGTTCCCGCTCCCGTGCCGCCCGCGCGCGCGCCAATTCCCCGGAAACGGCGGCGCTGATGTTTGGATACTCGCCGCTCTCGACCAACTCGCGTGCGAAGTCAAATGCCGCGTCAGTGAAACTAACACTCTGTTTGTGAACGCCCATAGTCATCTCCGCTGGTAGTCCATAGGAGCACCGTACCTCTTTCTTGAGACCACTTCAACGGGGGAACTATCATGGGGTCTGAAGAGCTTGAATGAGCGATAGACCGATATTCCATCGCTCATGGAGCTGGCTTGCCGCCGATTGCAAGCAACAGAAAGGGGAGAAGGACAAGCCCGGCACGTGTTATCGGCAATCATCGCCGGATGCGTCGATCTGGGCGTACTGACCCGGATCGACGTTGAGGGCTGGCGGTACTCGCCCCCAGACCTGCGAAGTCGTACGCTACCGTCCGAGCGACAGCTTGACCGGCACCGCCTCGATCGCCACTTGCGGTGCGGTGGCCCCGGTCTCGTTCTGGTGCGCTTCACGTTTCCGTTTCGAGCGCCTGGATGACGACGTGCTTCCATGGTCGCTTAAGCCAGGCGTTCTGGCGTTCGCCCGTGTTCCACTCGTAGAGGTAGCCGACCAAGTCGCCACCTTTCCGGGTTACGATTCTTGCGATGAGCTTTGCTTCCAGTTTCTTCGTTTCCGCCAACTGTTCTCTCCTGATCTTTATGTGTTGGAAGTCGCATTTGCCCGGCCGCCACCTGTCGTCATACAATTCGCTTAACGCGGCGGTGGACCACGTTAGTGAGCGTCCGGTTGCAACTCCCAGTTGTTGGCGATAGATGCTGTCGTCGGCTCTGTTGCACAAATCAGGTGATGGACGGGGTTCCCCTTTCCCCGGACAGACTCATCCCACGACTTCAGTGACGGGTATGCCGAGTGCTGTGAAGCCATTCAGGACGGCGACACGGACCTGGAACTCTGCGACCTGACGCTCGAAGTCTCTCGCGGCCAGTCGTTGGCCCAGCAGTTTCACGCAATGCATCTTGGTTTCGACGCGGCTTCGGCGGTGATAGCCGCTCCATCGTCGCCAGATGGTCCGGCCGAAGCGCCGTGATGCGCGCAGGGCTTCGTTTCGTGCAACCGCTCCGGCGCTGTCGGGCTTCCAGGGCTTGGCGTTCTTGCGGGGCGGGATGATGGCGGCGGCACCTCGGGCAGCGATGGTGCGAAGGGGGACCGTGGCCCCTGATGGGGCCGCGTAAGCCCCCGTAGCGGTGGCACTTGCGGGTGTCGAAGGCACCGTCTGCGGTGACGCTGGCGATCGCCTGATCGGGTGGAATCTGGTCGAGCAGTTCGGGCAGCATGGGTGCGTCGCTCACGTCACTGGTGGTGAACTCGGCCGCCCGGATCTCCAGCGTTTGCTCGTCAATTCCAATGTGGATCTTGCGCCAGACGCGGCGTTTCGTGCCGCCATGCTTGCGGGCATTCCACTCCCCTTCGCCCTCGACCTTGATGCCGGTGCTGTCGATCAAGAGGTGCAACGGGCCTGCTGATCCGCGAAAGGGGATGTTGACCTTCAGGGTCTTCTGGCGGCGCGACAGCGTGCTGAAGTTCGGCACCGCCCAGTCCAGGTCGATCAGGTGCAGCAGGCTCTCGACGAAGCCAGTCGTCTGGCGCAGCGCCATGCCGAACAGCACCTTCATCGTCAGACAGATCTGGATCGCGGCATCGCTGTACTCGGGCTGCCGGCCGCGTTTGCCAGTCGGGGCGGCTTCCCAGGTCATGGCGGGGTCAAACCAGATCGTCAGCGAGCCGCGGCGCTTGGGCGCTTCGTTATACGCGGGCCAGTTTCTGGTCTTGTAGGCGGGGGGTGTGGGTCTGCTCATGCCGTCCAGCTGCCACACTGGATTCACGAGATGAATCCCTCACAGGATTTGTGCAACAGAGCCTCATCGTGCTGCAATTCCCGCTGTTCTGGTATTCCTGCCCGGCGCTCTTGAAGGAATGGATCGACCTGACCTTCGAGCATGGCTTTGCCTATGGCGAGGGCGGCGACCGGCTGCACGGCAAGGTGCTGCATCTGGCCGTCACCACCAGCGGATCGTCCGGAGCCTATACGCCCGGCGGGCACAACCACCTCGACATCCGCACCTTCCTGACCCCCTTCGAGCAGACCGCGCGGCTGTCGGGGATGCGCTTTGCCGCGCCCTACCTGCTGCACGGCGCGCTGCGCGCCGACCCCGCACCCCATGCCGCGGGCTTTGCCCGCCTGCTGGCCGCCTGGGCCGCAGGCCGGATGGGCGAAGATGCCTTTGCCCGCCCGATCCTGACCCACGACACCCTGCTGATCACCGAAGGCTGACCCCATGTCCGACATCCTGCTCCTGGCCTTTCTGTTCCTGATTGCGGGTGTCGTCGCCGTGCCGCTGGCCACGCGCGCAGGGCTCGGCTCGGTGCTGGGCTATCTGATCGCCGGCATCGCGCTGGCGCCCGTGCTGGGCCTGTTGCGGGTGGATGTGGTCTCGATCCAGCATTTCGCCGAATTCGGCGTGGTGATGATGCTGTTCCTGGTCGGGCTGGAGTTGCAGCCGAAAATGCTCTGGCAGATGCGCGCGCGGCTTCTGGGCCTCGGCGGGGCGCAGGTGGGGCTGACGGCGGCGCTGATCGCGGCGGGCGGGGTGGCGCTGGGGCTGGACTGGCGCATGGCGTTGGCGGTGGGGCTGATCCTGGCCATGTCCTCGACCGCCATCGTGCTGCAAACGCTGGCGGAAAAGGGCCTGCTCAAAGGCGACGGCGGGCAGGCGAGCTTTGCCGTGCTGCTGTTTCAGGACATCGCGGTGATCCCGATCCTGGCGCTGATGCCCCTGTTGGCGGTGGCCGGGGCGGGGCATCACGGCGCGGATGGTCACGGCGCGGGCCTGTCGCTGGTGGCGGGGCTGCCGGGCTGGGCGGCGGCGCTGGTCACGCTGGCGGCCATCGGCGCGGTGGTGGCGGGCGGGGCCTTCCTGACGCGGCCGGTGTTCCGCTTCATCGCCGCCGCAAGGTTGCGCGAGGTGTTCGTGGCCACGGCGCTCCTGTTCGTGATCGGCATCGCGCTGTTGATGACGCTGGTAGGCCTGTCGCCCGCGCTGGGCACCTTCCTGGCCGGTGTGGTGCTGGCCAACAGCGAATACCGGCACGAACTGGAAAGCAACATCGACCCGTTCCGCGGGCTGCTCTTGGGCCTCTTCTTCATCACCGTCGGGGCCAGCATCGACTTCGGCCTCTTGGCCTCGGACTTCGGGCAGGTGCTGGCGCTGACGCTGGCGGTCATCGCGGCCAAAGCGGCGGTGCTGCTGGGCCTCGCCCGGGTGTTCCGGCTGGGCGGCGCGCAGGGCTGGCTGATGGCGCTGGGGCTGGCGCAGGCGGGCGAGTTCGGCTTTGTCCTGATCGCCTTTGCGCTGGCCAATGGCGTGCTGCCCGAGGCGCTGGCGCCGCGCCTGACGCTGATCGTCACGCTGTCGATGATGCTGACGCCCGTGCTCTTCATCCTCTGGGACCGGCTGATCCGCCCGCGTCTCGACCGTGCACCGGCGCGCGAGGCCGACACCATCCACGAACCGGCCCGCATCCTGATCGCCGGGCACGGCCGGTTCGGCGGCATCGTCAACCGCATCCTGCTGGCGGCGGGGCACGAGACCACGGTGCTCGACCATTCCGCCGAACAGTTGGAAACCCTGCGCGCCTTCGGGGTGCGGGCGTTTTACGGCGATGCGACGCGGCCCGATCTGCTGCACGCGGCCGGCATCCACGAGGCCAAGCTCATGATCGTCGCCATCGACGATGCGGATCGCGCCACGGCGCTGGTGCATTACGTCCACCACAACCACCCGCATGTGCACATCGTCGCCCGCGCCCGCGACCGCCGGCATGTCTATCAGCTCTGGGCCGCGGGCTGCCGCGACATTATCCGCGAGACCTTTGATTCCTCGGTGCGCGCCGCCCGGTCGGCCTGCGAGGCGCTGGGGATGCACCCGTTCGAGGCCGAGCGTCTGAACCGCGCCTTCGTCGCCGAGGACCGCGCGGCGATGGTGGAACTGGCCGCGCTGTGGAAACCCGACGTGCCCGAGCCGTAGAACGCGGCCTACATCGCGCGGGCGCGCGAGATCATGGCCCGGCAGGCCGAGGCGCTGCGCCACCGCCACGGCGCCTTTCGCGAACGCGCGGATCGCGGCTGGACGCCACCCACCGCCGCCGCCCGCGACGCCGCCGAAGAACGGGCCGACTGACATGGCCGCACCCGCCGCCGAGGCCGTCTTTTGCGCCATGACGCGAGAGCCGCAGGGACGGATCAGGCAAGAAAGCGCGACGAATTCGGCGAGGCGCGGCCGCAGGCGGGCCGATGGAGCGCCCGGGGGCGGTCCGTGTCGCTGGCGGGACATGCGCCGAGGGACAGCGCGGCGGTCACCCCGGCACCTGTGCGGCCAGCAAGCGCGCGTAAAGCTCGAAGGGGCTTTCGGCAAAGCGGCTGCGCAGGGTGTCGATGTCGAAGGGCGGTTCGGTGCCGATGGTTGTGGCGCTGATCTGCACCATCCCGGTCCCGAGGCGGCAGGTGATCAGAAACGGCCTGGCCATGGTGCGGCAGTCGTGCCCGGCGATGGTCTCGGCCGCTGCCCCCATGCCCTGCGCCTGTTCGGCATTGTCGAACACCGGGGCAAGCCGGGCCAGATCGGGCGCATGGCTGGTCAGCGTCATCGTGACATAGGTGTTGGGCCAGTCGTTCTGGGGGAACGACAGCTCGAGCCGCTGCGGCGCCTTGGGGTCTGGCGGCAGGCCCTCGGCCTCGATCGCCCAGTCGCCGGGCAGCTGGTCGCGGAAGGCGGGGGCCAGGAAATCGGGTGCGGTGGGAACGGGCAGGTCCTGGCCGCTGCGGGCGGCGGCGGGCAGAGTCAGGGCGAGGCAAAGCAGGGGAAGAAACGCACGCATCGGGGTATCCTTTCGGGATCGGGATCGGGATCGGGCGGTATCACTCCACCCGCTGAAGATGGCGGCCGGCGACCCAGCCAAGGCGGTTTTCATGCATCACCGGCTGCCAGCCCGTCTGTGCCGGGGCCTGCCCGATGACCTGGCAGGAGGTGGCGGGGATCTGGCCGAGAACGCCATAGCCGGTGCCGGGCCCGCTGCGCAGGTTGAGCGCGCCGCCCAGTTGCACGCCGGTGACGCAGAACCGGCCGAGGGTGCCCCGGGGCGCCAAGGCGGGCGCGGGCGGGGCCGGTGCGGCGACGCGAAACAGCAGGTTGCCTGCCGCCGCATCGGTCGAATTGTCCACCACCCGGCAGCCCGTGGGCGCCAGGACCGGCGCCACCCCCGCCAGCCGGAAATCGCGCCCCGCGCGGAAATCGCCATACACGTAGTAATCCAGCACGCCACAGCCCTTGCGAAAGATCCGCGCCATGCCCGACAGGTAGGCATTGGCATCCATCGTGCCGGAAAACAGCAGCGTTCCCGCGCCCACGCCCTCGGCCCGCAGTCCCGCGCGGGGGTCCGTGTAGGTGATGGTCACCTGCCGCCCCGCCTGCGCCACCTGAACGCCCGACCCGTTGTGATCGTAGGACAGGGTCTGCGCCGCGACGGGGCCGGGCTGCCACAGCGCGGCCAGAATCATCGGCAGAGCCCACAGAAACCGCAGCATGGCGTGCTCCTTTCAGTTGCCGAGGGGGGTCAGGAAGTGGCCGGGAATCCAGCCGGTGATCTGCGGGGCGCTTTCGCGGAACACGTTGCACCAGCGGGTGTCGAGCAGGCCCAGACGGGCGGGATGGGCGAGCTCCTCCCAGGCAAGGCCGTCGATGGCCGGGGTGCATTCGATCACCTGGATGTCGGCCGCGCCCGCGACGATGGCTTGCGGCATCGGCGCATCCGACCTTGGCCGGTCGCGCAGGCCGGCCGGTGCGCCAGCCGTGTTGCGCAGGCCGAAGCGGCTGGCGTGGACGCCAAAACCGGGGGCATCGTCGAAGCTGTCGGGATCGTCCGGGCTTTCGGGATAAAGTGTGACCTGCACCCAGTTCTGCCGGTCGGAGGACCCGGTGATCAGCGTGCCCTGAAGCGCGCCTTCGGGTTCGGCAGGCGCACGGTCCAGAAGCAGGAAAGCTTGCGGCAGCCCGCTGGCCACCGGAAAGGACAGCGCCACCTCCATCGCCTGCGGCGCCAGATGCTTGACCTGGGCCGTGACCGGCACCATGCCCGCGCCGGGGCGGGGCGATAGCACCTCGCCGCTGCCCATCACCCGGCCGCTGCGCGCGGTGGCCAGTTCGACAGACCCCAGAGCCTCGCCGTTCAGGGCGCGGATGGTCAGGGGGCCGGAATAGGCCAGCGGCACCGAACGGGCGAGGGGCTCGGACGGGGGCTGCGCAGGCGGACGGCTCGGCGTGGGCGGGGGCGCGGGCGGGGGCGCTGGACGCAGCGCGGCATGCGCGGCGGCGCGGTCGTCGGGCAGGATGGCAAAGGCCGCCTCGGACACGCCGCTTTTCAGGCCCAGCCGGGGCGCCAGGTCGAAGTCCTTCAGGCATTCGTCAAAAGGGCATCCCGCGTCGCCCAGGGTCACCTCGGCCAGCAATTCGATGCCATGTTCGATGCTGCCGACGCGCAGAAGCGCACGGTTTGCGCCTGCGGTGCGTCTGAGCGTCATCAGCCGCACCGCCGGTGTGCTGCCCAGACGGAACAGCAAGGTCGCCTGATCCGGGGCCAGTCGCAGACCCAGCACCTGCACCCTGTCCATCTGCGTGTTGGAAAAGACCGGGAATGTCGCCAGCATGTCACGGCACAGGGCCGGGTGCATCTGTGCAGGACAGGCCGCCAGGCCCGCCCGTTCGGGTGTGACAAAGGTCAGGTGCACCCGCCCGCGGTCCAGTCCCGGCGGATGCGACAGCGCGATCCAGATGCCGAAGCGTTCCGCAGCAGAGGGTCGGCCCGGGCTGTTGAACTCGGCCGTGACGTGCCATGGTCCCGGGCGGGCTGCCGCAGGTGGGGCGGGCCGCAGGCGGGGCGGCTCGACAAAGGCGGCGTAGATGCCGCTCGGACCTTCGGGAAAGGTCGGGGGCCAGAACATCCGCGTCCCGGTCGCAAAGCGCAGCGTGACATCGCCGCCGGTGCGGGACTGGGCGTTCCAGGCCTGATCGGTGCCGTCCAGCCGGGGCAGGTCGTTCATGGCATAGACCCCGCGCCAGCCCGGCCCGCTGCGCCGCCATTCGAAAAAGCCCCAGCGCCGATCGCCGCGCAGAAAGCTGCCGCGCAAGACGCCGTCGGGCTGCACCCGCGCCTCGATCATTCCCTGCGCGGCCGTGTAGTCACCCCAGACCCGCGCCCCGTCCTGGCGCAGGACCACCGGACCGAAATCGGTGGCCCAGGTGCCGGACCAGTCAACGCCGCGCGCCGATGCAGGCTGCGCCGCCATCATCGTCATAAAGATGAGCGACAAGATCTTGCATAGGGCCGTGGCAGGGGGGGATGGCATGGCGGCTCTCTTTCCGCATGACGGGGTTACCGCCGTTTCTGGAATGTGTCGGCGCGCCGCGCATCCCCCAGATGGGGGGGCATGAAGGCGACTCATGCGGGTGCGTCGGACATGTGAAGGGCGGCAGAGATCCAAAGCGCCTCGCCCCAGTCGGTCAGCGCGGCCAGACACTGGCCCGGGTCGGCCAGATGCGCCTGCAAGATCACCGCCTGCTCGGCCAAGGCCATAAGGCCATGGCCCAGCCGCGGCGGCGTTTGCAGCAGGGCATCGCCAAACGGCAGAAGTCGGGGGCCGTCCCGATCCGCGGACCAGCGCGCCAGACGCGGCGGCGGGCCGACCGCGCGCCAGCTTTGATCCGGCGGATCCGTCAGATGCGTGAGCATCGAAGGCAGATCGTCCGGCGGTGCCATGCGGGCGCGCGGATCGGCCAGAGGCGACGGCTCTGCCAGAAGCGGGCCGGTCATCCGCGTCTGACCCGCGCCCGACTGAAGGTAGATGCGCCCCGGCGCCACCAGCGTGAACGGCGCACCCGGCAGCGCACGACCCCAAAGCCGGGTCTCCCACACCTGCGGCTCGCCCAGATCGTCCAGCGTCAACTGGCCGATGCCAAGCGCCTCGGCGTGACGCAGCAGGGCACGGCTGCCGCCGCTGGCGTCGATCCAGAGATCGGCGGCAGCCGGGCTCAGGGTTTCGGTGTGGGCAGCGCGGGGATGCAGCCCCCTGTCGCGCAGGACGGCACGAAGGGCTCGCATCAGGCCCTCGCGCGACAACCGGTCGGCGCGATACACCTGCCCATCGGGGCGCATCCAGCGGTGATCCCGTTCCGTGAGGGCGTGCAGGTGGCGCGACAGGTCGGGGTCGAGCGTGCCAAGCGTGGCGCCCACGCCCTCGCGCAGGATGTGCACATGCGCCGCCTGCGCGCTGTCCTCGGCCAGACCGGCACCAAGCGTGATCAAGTCAACCTCCAGCCCGGCGCGCTGCGCGAGGATGGCCGCAAGCGCCCCGGCAGGGCCTGCCCCTGCGATCGCGACCCGCATCTAGACCCGTTCCGTGCGCAGCCCCAGACCCTGGCCGGTGATGTCCCCCTTCTGGGCAAAGACCAGAAAGAAGAACCCGTTCTCGCTGCGGTTCTCGCGGAACGCGCGCAGCGCCATGCGCTCGGCCAGCGAGGAGGGTGCGGCATCGGGCACGCCCATCTCACCGGGAAAGCCCATTTCGCCGGGGAACCCCATTTCGCCGGGGAACCCCATCTCGCCCGGAAACACCCGCGCGCCGGGCAACGGGGCAACGCCGGGGGCGATGTCGAACCGGCGCGACACGAAGCGGTCGGCGACGGTGCTTTTCTCCAGCCGCAGGGCATAGAGGCTTGAGGGCACCACGAGTTTGGTCCGCGCCTCGATCCGCAGGTTCTTCAGCAGGCCAAGCCGCAGGTCATTGCCCGACAGCCGTGCCAGCGTGGCGGCATTTTCCAGCACCACGGCGATGTTGCCTTCGGCTCCTGCCGCGAAACTGAGCGTGCCCGAGGTGGCGCCAAGGCCGAGGGCGGCGCTGCCGATGATGAACTTGCGTCGTTGCATGGGATGTCCTTTCGCGTCAGGGGGTCCACAGGAAGGGGGCAGCGGTGGCTTGGGGCGTCGCGGGTTCGATCGTCCAGAGGAACACCGGCCGGAGGCTGCGCGCGTCGGTGGCGGGCACGTCCGACAGACGGCGGCGCAGATCGTCGTAAAGTGCGATGCAGCGTCGGGGGCTGTCGCCGGGGGCGGGGCGTTCGGGCAGAAGCGCGGCGCGCCCGATCAGATCAAGGCCATCGGCGATCCGGCGCAGGCTGTTGCACGGGTCGGCGGGTTGCCAGAACCGGTCCGCCACCTGAAGCGGCGTAAGGGGTGGCGGCGGATCGGGGGGGGGCTGGGGCTGGCCGGGCAGGATGCCGCCGCCGCCTGTGGGGCTCGCATGGCCCGGAAAGCGGTTGGCGGTGCCGCCGACGGTCACCGTGCCGCCCCTGCCGCCGGTGGCATCTTCGTAAAGCGTGACGATCCATTCCTCGGCAGTGCCGCCCGCCGAAACCGGCACGGCGCTGTGCTGCCCTGCAAGGATTGCTGCCATCCGGCCGTTCGGCGCGATCAGCCAATAGCCGCTGGTCTCTCCCACCGCCTCGGGCGCGTCGTCCGAGGCGAAAATCACATCCGGCCCCAGCCATTGCGCCACCGACCGGCCGTCGTGCTGCGCGCCGTGTCCGCACAGCCCGGTGATGAGCAGGAAATCAGACTCCGTCAGGTCGTAGCGGAACAGCGGTCGGCCGTTCAGGGTCAGCCCGCCTTCGGTCACGGCAAGATCGTGGGACGGGCCCGGGCTGTGCGGTGCGGTCTGGGGCCTGCAGGTTTGGCGCACATAGATGATCTGCCGCATCGCCGCCACGCTGCGGTAGGTGCCCGGCGTCACCGTGGCGCTTTTGCCCCCCGGCGCACCGAAGCGCGCAGTCCAATAAACGCGGGCCTCGGCATCGTCCTTGATCCCGAGGATGATCTGCGCCTCTGCCGGGGTCAGGTGCGGCGGGCAGGCCAGCACGGTGGCGGCGCAGCCGTAACCGGCGCGTTCCCAGGCAAAGGCGGGTGCGCTCCCCATGAGAAGCAGCACTAGGCCGAGGCCCGCAGATTGGCCGGAAAGCGTCATGGCCGGTCCCTTTCGCATGGGCGACCGCCCGACCTTAGGCGCCAGGGTTCCCGCCGCCCTCCCCCAAATGGGTGAGGTGGCAATGATCCCCGGCCGTCTATGGTTTCGGTGGCTGCCACAGCACCGCCACAGGGAGTTTGCCATGACCGTTTTCGCCAAGTGCCTGCTCTTGCCGCTGACTGTCGGTCTGGCGCTGGCCGCGCCGCCGGTGCTGGCGCAGGAGCGTGCCAACATGATGGTGGTGCTGGATGCCTCGGGGTCGATGTGGGGTCAGATCGGCGGGCGCACCAAGATCGAGCTTGCGCGCGAGGCGCTGTCGGGCGTGCTGTCCGAGGCGGGCCAGGACATGCAGATCGGCCTGATGGCCTATGGCCATCGCCAGCGTGGGCAATGCGGCGACATCGAGACGCTGGTTCCGATCGGGCCGGCTGGCCAGACCGTGCCGGGGATCATCGACCGGGCCTATGCGATCAAGCCGCGCGGGATGACCCCGCTGGTCGATAGCGTGATGGCCGCGGCGCAAACCCTTGCGTTTCGCGAACAGGCGGCGACGGTGGTGCTGTTGACCGACGGGATCGAGACCTGCGGCGGCGATCCTTGCGCGCTTGGCCGAATGCTTGCGGCGCAGGGCATCGACTTTACCGCCCATGTCGTCGGCTTCGACATGACCGATGCCGAACAGCGGCAGGTGTCGTGCCTGGCCAGCGAAACCGGCGGGCTGTTTCTGGCGGCCGGGGATGCCGACGATCTGGGGGCGGCGCTGCGCAACACCATTCTGGCAGGCAACGACGGCCCCGCGCTGGCCTATGTGCCACCGCCCCCACCGGAACCCGCGGCGGTGGTCGGCCCGCGCGAGGTGCAGTTCTTCCTGCGCGACGTGGCGGGGGGCGAGGTGCTGACAGGCCGCGCCCTGAACGCGGTGAATTTCCTGCCGCTGGACGAGGATGGCGCGGTGCCCGACGCGGTGGCGCTGCGGCTGGGCGACCGGCCCTGGACGCTGGACGGCACCTTCCTGCCCGGACGCTACGAGATCCAGATCACCCGCGCGGGCAACCGCGGCACCACCATCCGCACGGCGCTTGCCTTCGAGGTGCCCGAGGGGCTGGGCGCGCATTACGTCGATCTGGTGATCGCCGCGCGTCTGCGGCTGACGGCGCTGGCCCATTCCGGCCTGCCGATGCCGCCGAAATCGGGCAACCTGCCCTTTGCCACCTACGGATCGGCGTCCGGCCGGGCCGATTTCCGCATCCATCCGATCATCGGCGGCGCGATCGACCCGGGAACCGATTTCGGCGGCGTCAACGCGCTGGATATCGCGCTGCCCCCCGGCGATTACCTTGTGCGTGGCACGCTGGCCAAGACCTTTGCGCGCGAGCGGCTGATCCGCGTGTCGCCCGGCGAGACGCTGGATTACACCTTCGATTTCGAGGCCGGCCGCGTCTTTGTCGAGATGCGTGACGGCCAGGGCCAAAGCGCCACCCGCCAGACCGTGCGCTTTTTCGACGGCGCGGCCGAGCGTGATTTCATGTATGGCGGCGGCGAGCGCACGGCGCAGTGGAAGCCCTTCTACCTGCCCCAGGGCATCTGGCGGATCGCCGCGCGCAACGAGACCGGCGCCAAGGAACGCGCCGAAGGGCTGGCCGTGGTGCCCGCCCCCGGGACAGATACGGTGGTGTCCCTGCGCGCGGGCGAGGGGCTGAGCGATGCGATGCGGGCGCAACTGCTGGACGAAGGCAATCCGGGCTGCCTTGCCTTTGGCGCGGGGGGCGAGGTCTGTTTTGTCGAGGCGGTCACCCCCGCCAGCATGGCGCGCGACCTGCCCGGTGCCACGCCCTCGGGCGATCTGCTGGCCGCCCGCTATACCGGCACCTGGGATGCGGGCGACCGGATGATGGCGCTGGTGCAGCAGGGGCGCCGGGTCTGGGGTGACATCCATGCCGGGGGCAAGGTCCAGCGGCTTTATGGCGAGCTTGCCGCCGATGGGCGGACCCTGCGCGGCACGATGACCGGCATCGGCATCTTCGAGTTCCGCCTGTCGCCCGACGGGCTGGCCTTTACCGGCGGGTCGTCGCATTTCGGCGGCGGCGATACCGGCACGCGCGTGGCCGAAAGCCTGGCCAATGCCAGTTACGCGGCGCGCAAGCTCAGCGCGGCGGCGCCGCTGTTGCGGCTGGCCGATGGCACCGAGGCCGACATGCATCCGGCCTTTCAGCGCAACGCCGTGCCCGCCTTCGAGGCGTTCATGGAGCGGGTGCGCGACCCCGATCCGGTGCCCGCCGCCGAGGCCGCCCCCGCCCCGGCCCGTCAAGGCAGCGCCGATGGCTTTGTCCCCGAATTCCGGTTCGATTTCGCCGATGCCGCCGGTCGCCCCGCCCTGAGCTTCGTGTTCGGGCCCAACGAGGCAGGCGGCAGCTACGGTTCCTTCAACCGCGGCTTTGCGCTGCTGCGCGCGGGCTGGTGCGGCGGCGCGGCCTGTGCCGGGGATACCCTCGTGCCGGTCGGCGGGCCGACGGATGACGAGGTTCCCAATGCGGTGGAACGCCTGTTCAAATCCGGCGTGTTTCCCGCGCTCGACCTGCTGGAACAGGGCATCGCGGCCTTCGAGATGGACGAGAGCCAGTGGCCGAACCAGCGGCTTTTCGTGCATGTCCTGAAGGCCCCCTACGAGGAGGGCCGCCAGTTGGGCGCGGGGCGCGATCAGGTGCTGCGAAGCTTTGGCCCCTTCACCGGCGGTCCGGTAAAACCGGCAAGCCTGGAGGGTTTCGACAACCTGCCCGGTTCGGGGATGGCGGCGATTCCGCCCGCCGCCGATCCACCGGTCGAAATCGGCCGCATCGACCTTTTGCCCACCGGCATCTATGCCACCGAGGATATCCTTTCGGGTGAACCCCTGTCACAGACCTTCGCCCGGCTGTCGGACCCCGAGCGGATGCCCGCGCGCGGCGGCTATTGCGCAACCAACCCCACGGTCGTGCATCCCGATGGCCTGATCGCGCAGCGGTCGCTGAAGATCGGGCAGGCGGCCTCGGCCGGCTCGGCGTTCCAGACCGATGTCTACCGCATCTGCGGCCAGTCGGGCCCGATCCTGAGCTGCGACGAGGTGTTCAATGCGCTCGGCCCCGTTCCGCAGACGCCGAATGTCAGCTTTGCCGCGACCCTGGCACAGGGGCCCGACGACAGCTTTGCCATCATCCCCAACGATCCCGGCGTCGCGACCCGGCTTTACCAGAACTGCATGGTGCCGACCGATCTGGCCGACAGCCTGCGCCCTGCCGCCGATGGCCGCACGATGCTGGAACACATGGGCGAGCGGGAGGATGGCGGGCCGCCGCTGTTTGCCGCCGCCACCGGCGCCATCCCGGCCGATCCGGGGTCGGCCCCGGTGACCGGCGCGGCGGTGGATTTCGCGGCCCTGCAAGGCGTCTGGGGCCAGGACCGCGGCGGCGACCTGCTGCTGGCCTGCCGCTACGGCTCTGCGCTGGTGCGGCCCGATGGCCGGGTCGGGTTCTGGGGCGGCAATGCGGCGGGCCAGACCGATCTGCTGGCGCAACTGTCCTGCGACCCCTCGGGGGCCTGCGTGGTGACATCAACCAACCGGGCGGGTGGCGCGCCGACCGAGGCCGTGACCCTGGCGGCAGAGGCCGGGCGCCTGTCGCTTTGTGCGGGGGCGGATTGCACGGGGTTCCTGCGCTGTCCGATGGCAGACCTGCCGCCGGACCTTGCATCCTCTCTGGCCGCACAGATGGATGCGGCTGATGGCCGTGGCACCGCCGCAGGCGCGGGTGGCGCGGGGGGTATTCCCGCGGGCGGGCCCGGCGAAACCCCGGCCGCGCAAATCCCGCCTGGCGTCTGGCTGGTGCAGGCCGAGGGCGAACCCGCCCCCGCCGCCCCCGGCACGCCGGCCTTTGCCGCGGCCTGTTACGACATGCCGACAGTGGTCTTTCCCGACGGGCTGTCGGTGTCCCTGGAACGGCAGGCGGGGGCTTCCGGCCCGATGTATTCCGAGGTCTATACCGAAACCTGCACGCCCGAGGGCACGGCGGACTGGCCGATCCTCTGCCGGTCGCAGGATGCCAACGTCGCCGACCCCGCCGCCGCGACGTTTGAAACGCGCGCACGGCTTTTCGCCCGCGCCGATGGCACGGTGCGGCAGGTGGTCGAGGGGGCGGACGGCGCGCCTGACGAGTCCTATGTCTATCATGCCTGCACGCGCGCCGATGGCACCGGCATCAACCTTTCAGCCGACCCGCTGGGTCCCGTGCTGACCGCCGCCGCGCAGCAGGTGCGCGCGGGCACCCCGGCCGGGGTGCCGCGCATCGTGCCCGCCCCGGTGGAGGCCCCCGCCGCCAGCACCGGCACCGACCTGCGGCTGACACTGACCGGCCTGTGGTTTCCGCGCCGCGATGGCCGCCCGCTGGCCGAATGGTCCGCCGACGAACAGGCCGAGGCCTGTTTCTCCTCGCCCGGCTACATGCAGCCCGACGGCCGGTTCACCGCCTTCGAGATGCGCGACGGCGAGGATATTCCCGCGGCCAATGCCCTGATGCTGTGCCAGGCCGATCTCGATTGCTCGTTCTACATCTCGGGAAAGGATCATGGCGGCAAACCGGATGGTTTGGGCCGCATCACCCCCACGCCCGACGGGGCCGAGGTCTGCGTGGAGGGCACCTGCATGGGCATCTCGCGCTGTGCGGCCCCGCAATGGTCGGCGCGCGAGCGCGCCTCGGGCCTTGCCGCGGCCTGGGAAGCGCGAGTTCTGGGCGGGAATTGAGCCACCCTCCCCCGGATGGGGGAGGTGCCGCGCGCAGGCCGGCGGCAAGATCGGGGCCTGAGTCGAACGGAGGAACCGATGCAACGTCTGACGCCCAAACTCCGCGCTGCTGCGCTGGCGATGGCCAGCCTGCTGCCCGCCGCCCCCGCCCTTGCCGCCTATGAGTGCATCAACGACGAGATCCCCGGCATCTCGGCGCCCGAGGCCCGCGCGAACGTCGCCGACCGCGAGGCGCGCCGGTCCTGGGAACATGCCGCCCGCAGCAAGCACGGGTTCAACTATCGCTGGGCGCTGGCCTACAAGGTGGGGAACCAGCCGATCACCGTAAAGCGCGGTGCGACCTATGTCGGGACGGCCAAGGCCTTTCCCTGCCGCATCAAAGTTTCCGACACGGACGGCCAGATCCTTGTGTCACGCACCGAAGCCGAGCGCGCGTGCAACTCGCGGCCCGGGTTCGAACTGGCCCGCCGCCACAACTGCCGCCTGTTCTATCTGCTGGGGGAGTGAACCATGCGCCCTGTGATCCACGCCCTTTTCGCCTGCGCCGCGCTGGTTATGGCCATGCCTGTCGCGGCGCAAACCCTCCCCTATGTCGAGGCGGTATGCAGCGACGAGATCAGGGCGACGGGCGAGCCTGCCGTGATCCAGGGTCGCGCGGAAATGTTCGCTCGCGACGCCTGGGATGCACTGGCGCGCAACAAATACGGCAGCGCCACCCAGTTCAACTTCAAGGCGGGGCAAGGCATGGGACGGGTCAAGATGACCTGCACCGACCGACTGGGCCGCACGACCTGCGTTGCCAGCGGGCGGGCCTGCACTTGGCAGCAAACCCAAAAGGCCAACACGGCGGTTTTGGCAAAATGCGCGAATGTTCTGATATTCGACGGGTCCCGATCAGAATGCAGGTCCTATGCGGCGGGCCTGCCCGCCGGGGTGCGTCACCTTTTCATGTGCCCGGACGGCTACCGTATCGAACCCAACCCCGGGCGGCAGCCCCGTTGCCTGCGTGAGTGAGAGGCCGGTGATGAAAAGACCAGTGCTTGCTCTTCTCTGCGCCCTGACCTTTCCTGCCGTCGCGGCGCAGGCGCAGGGCATGTCGTGCACGCCTGAGTTCACCTTGACCGCCGCGCGCGAGAAAACCCGCAGCGCCGCCGAGGCGGCGTTGGACCGCGAGGTTTCCGCGCTGATGGCCAAACGATACGGCCCCGGCAACGCCTATACCCTGTCGGCCGGGGTGGCGGCGCGCAGGGCTGCCTTTTCCTGCGCGCGTGACGGCGGTGGCCTCGTCTGCACCGCCAAGGGCCGGATCTGCGTGGCCAAGCAGCGCGCGCCCGATTGTGCCGGAACGCTGTCGGTCGATGCCATGGGCGCGGGCGACCGTTGCCTGACCTCGCGCGGATCGGGCGCTAACGTTTCCGCCGGGATCAGCACCCCGACCTGTGCCACGGGCTATGTCCTGGCAGAGAACAAAGGGCCAGATTATTGTAGGTTGCGCTGACCGCGCGGACGAAATGCTGCGTATATCGCGGCGCTGACCACAAAGCCCGCCACCGCCGCCTGTTGCAAGGCCACGACCGACAGCGCCAGCGTGACCGCCACGCCTACCCCCATCGATAGCGTGGTGGCCCGCGGCGCGCGGTCGCGCAGCACCAGCGCGCCGAAGACGGCAGGCAGGAACACCACCAGCGTGTTGAAGGCCGAGATGATCGAGACCACCACATCCCCCAGCATCCAGGCCACCCCGCCAAGCGCCACGAACACCATCACCACCGCCGCCCGGATCTGCCACATGCGCGACCGCGTGCGCGCCATCGGCGTGATCAGCGGCATCACGAAGGTGTCGATCGACGACATCACCGCCAGCATGATCGTCAGATCCGCCAGCCAGGACCAGCCGAAAGGCATCAGCGTGCGGAAGGTGGCGATAACCTCGGCCATGCCCGCCCCGCCCGAGGCCCCGCTGATCCAGCCGACCCAGGCGGCGGTCAGGAACACCGGCGCGCAGATCAGCGCGGCGGCGAAATAGGCGATGCGGGCGTTGCCCCCGGTGTCGGAAGTGGCGATACGCTGCCAGTTGTCGATGGCCAGCACCGCCGAGAACGGCAGGAACACCACAATCGCCACGACAAAGCCGGGGGCATAGGGGCCCAGTTCCCACAGGTGCGGCGCGTCGCCGGGGATGCGCGCGCCGTCCTGCACCAGCGCCCAGGCGATGGCGCCGATGCCGATCAGGATCACCACGGCCTGCGGCAGGTCGGTCTCGGTCGCCACCCGGTAGCCGCCGATGGCGGTGTAGCTGCCCACGACCAGCGTCGCCAGCGCCAGCGCCAGCGGGGGCGGCAGCGCAAAGGTGATCTGCAGGATCAGCGCCAGCGCCAGAAGCTGGATCACCGTGCGCAGGCCAAAGACCACCGCCACCGGCAACCAGACCAGCACCGGATGGCGCGGCCCGTGCACCGTCACCAGCCAGTCGATCAGCCCGTAGCTGCCGGTGGCCCGCGCCGCGGCATGGATGCGCGCGGCCAGGGCGCCGCAGAGCACGAGGCCCAGGCAATAGGCAAAGACGACGACGAACCCCACCAGCGGACTTTGCGCAGTGAACAGGAACAGCGCCACGAAGCTGCCGATGCCGATGTTGCCGCAGATGATGCTGGCCAGCGTCTGGACAAAGGGCGTGCGCCCGGCGTGATAGAGGTAATCCTCGCGCCGCAGCACGCCCATGCGCAACACCGCGTATCCCACCGGCAACAGCAGGCCCAGGCTCACCACAAACTGGTTCACGCGCCCTCGTGCGGCAGCGCGGCCTCGGCCCCGGATGCGGCGGGCCGCCCCGTCATCCATCCCAGCGGCGAGGCCATGATCTGGCTTGCCATCTCGGTGCGGCTGGTCACGGCCATCTTGGCGAAAACCTGTTTCAGATGGCTGCGCACCGTATGCTCGCTCATCGACAGGCGCGCGCCCACATCCCCGGTCGCATGGCCATCGGCGACCAGCAGGGCAACCTGGCTTTCCTGTCCGGTCAGACCGAAGGACAGCGACAACAGGCCCGCCCGCTGATCCACGCTGTCGGGGCCGGGGCTGCGCAGGACGAGAAGGCGCGGTGCGGGACCGCGCACCTTGCCTGTCCCCCCGCTCAGGCTCGCGGGCACGAAGCTGACACCGACCACCCGCCCCTCCCACAACAGCGGCACATCGCCGCCGGGCGGCGGCCACCCTGATTGCGCCGCCAGCAGCCGCGCACAGCGCTCCGCTGCGGTCTGCCCCTCGGACGCGGAGGGCATCAGCCCGGCCAACGCCGCCTCGAAGGCGGGATTGGCATGCTGCAAGGCCCCCTCGGCATCCACCAACCCCACACCGAGGTCGAGCCGGTCGATCACGTCGCTGTAGATGACCCCCAGCATCGCGGCCTTGCGCAACTGTTCGCGCAGTTCATAGGCGCGCTGCCAATGGGGCTGGATCGCCTCCATGATCTGTTCGACCCGCTGGCTGTCGCGTTCCGACATCAGGCACAGACGGTGGATCAGCTCCATCCAGCGGCCGTCATCCTCCATCGCGGCATAGCAGAGCTGGATCAGCTCCGGCAGATCGACGGGGCCGGCAGGGTCGCCGATACCGGCGATGTACGGCCCGGTCGCCGGGGGCGGCACCGCGCAGACCGGGGCCGGGGGTGGCGCCTTGCGCGCCATGTCGGCCGCGCCACCGTCGGCCGTGGCCGGGCTCTGGGCCAGCACCCAGTCGAGCACCAGCCGGGCGATCGGAACATGCGCGGCATCCACCATCGGGTTCGCGCGCGTCTGCGGCAGATCGAGGTAACTGCAATCGCGCAGCCCGCGCGCTGCGAACCAGTCCTGCACCTCGGCGGCCAGCCTTTTCCCGTGCAGCTGCGGATCCTCGGGCGAACTGACCAGAAGCACGCGGGTCGCGGGATCGAGGTCTCCGGGGCGGATCTCGTCCCACAAGCGCTGCAAGCCCGGGAGGACGTTCAGCCAGTAACCCATCGTCGGCGTGGGAAAGCCGCGCGGGTCGGCCAGGATGGCCGCCGTGACATCGGGGAAGGCGCTGATGATATCCACATCGCTGGCGCCCGGGGGGAGGCCTGCCTTCAGAAAGCTGTAAACGTGGTGCATCAGCTGCGAATCGGGCTGATCGACCGGACGGATCAGCTTGCGCAGGCGCAGGAAAGTTGCGGCCAGACGGGTCGCCCCGGTGCGGCGCGGGCTGGGGGGGGCCATCACCAGATGGCGGGCGCAATCGGGCTGGCGCTGCAAGAGCAGCAGCATCGCCTGACAGGACAGGACGCCCCCGAACATCACCCGGTTTTCGACCGGCACGCCGTCAAAGGCGCGGCGGGCAAACACCGCCATGTCGTCCACCAGCCTGTCCCAGCCCGTCTCAGGGTCCAGATGCGCCAACGGCGCGCGACCCGACACCGATTGCCCGTGGCCGCGCAGATCGCCCGCCCAGACATCGCAGCCAAGCTCGGCCAGCTGGTCGGTCAGGACACCCAGCAATCCGCCGTGCACGGTCATGGCGTGGCCCAGCAGCACGGTCAGCGCGCCCGGTTTGCGCCGCGGCTGGTGACGCAGGAACAGCGGCGTGCCATCGGCAGAGGCAGTGATCTGTTGTCGCGGTGCCTTGTGCATCGGGTCAGGTCAGCTTTCAGTGTGGTGAGGGCGGGCAATGGAACCGCGCGAGGCGAAGACTGTCAACAGTTTCGTGGCCTTAACCCGACAGGCTCGCGTCCGGGACCCGCCGCAGCCGGAACGGCGCGCCCCGATCTCTGCCTCGCCCAGAATGGGGGATCACGGACGCGCCAGCCGGATTTTCCCGCCCCCGGCGCCCCCGGGTCCAGTGTGGCAGCGCATCCCGGGGCCCCTTGCCCCGCCTCAAGATCGCTGCGTGCGTCGATCCCGGGCAACCCCCATCGGTTTGGGGCCTCGGGTCACGCAGCGACAGAAGCCTCAAGCAGATCAATGGGTCCTGACCCTAGGTGCGACGACCGCCGAGCAGGCACACCGGATATCGACCCACTTCAGGGAGCACCTTACTGCGATGCAGGCGGAGCAACGCGCTCTGAACTGAGCCAAAATTCTGGCAAATCGCTTCCAAGGCGCGTCATTGGCGGAGGTGCCCATTCGTGAACTGCGCCAAAGCCGGCACCCTGCGTCTATTTCCGCCAGCCGAACCTTGCAAGATAGACATCGCGCGAGGGCAGGATGTGGTCTCGGAACAAGGCGGCAAGGCGGGGGCGGTCGCCGGTTTTCATCGCTTCGATCATCGCGTAGTGTTCCTCGCAGGCGCGGCGCAGATAGACCGGATCGACCGCCGTCAGCGACCGTGCGCCGTGCACCTTTTTGGCGGACTGGCTGATCAGATCCACAAGGTAGGGGTTGCCGCAGGCGGCGAACAGCGCTTTGTGGAACGCCATGTTGGCGTGAAACGCCGCGCGCGGATCGCCCGCCTCGACCGCTGCGGCATGGCGGGTCTGGATGCTGCGCAGACCCTCCAGGATCTCGGCGGGGGCGGGCAGCGGGATCAGTTCGGCGGCCAGTGTTTCCAGTGCGATGCGCACGTCATAGACCTGCCGCACCTCGACCGGGTCCAGCGAGCGGACGACCGCGCCCTTGTTGGGCACCCGTTCGACCAGGCCCATCCTCTCGAGTTCGAAGATCGCCTCACGCACCAGATGGCGTTTGGTGGCAAAGCGGCGGGTCAACTCCTCTTCGACCAGCCGTTCGCGGGGCTGAAGCCAGCCCAGAACGATCTCTTCCTCAAGCACATCGACCATGGCGGCGTGCGGCGTTTCAGTGGCGGTCTCTGCTGTTCGCATAATTGTTGACAATCATGTTGGCGACATTGTAGCGCTGTCAAGGATGCAGGAGGAACGGCCAGTGCACAAGACGGGAATGCAGCGCGCGTTGACCCAGTATGGCGACCTCGCGTTTGCGGTGTTCCTGCGCAAGGCGTTCATCAAGGCGATGGGCTATACCGACGATGCATTGGACCGGCCGATCATCGGCATCGTCAACACCGCGTCGGACTACAACGCCTGCCACCAGACCGTGCCCGACCTGATTGCGGCGGCCAGCCGGGGGGTGATGCTGGCGGGGGGCATCCCGATGGCCTTTCCGGTGATTTCGCTGCACGAAACCTTTGCCTCGCCAACCTCGCTCTACCTGCGCAACCTGATGGCCATGGACACCGAAGAGATGATCCGCGCCCAGCCGATGGATGCGGTCATTCTGATCGGCGGCTGCGACAAGACGGTGCCGGCGCTTGTGATGGGCGCGATCAGTGCGGCGGTGCCGGCGATCCTTCTGGTGACCGGGCCGATGCTGGCGGGCGACTGGCGGGGCGAACGGGTGGGGGCCTGCACCGATTGCCGCAGGTTCTGGGCGCGGTTCCGGGCGGGCGATCTGACGGCGGCGCAGATTGCCGAGGTGAACGGCGAGCTGGCCCCGACGGTGGGCACCTGCGGCGTGATGGGCACCGCCTCGACCATGGCGCTGGCGGCCGAGGCGATGGGGCTGATGCTGCCCGGTGGCGCCTCGATCCCGGCGGTCTATGCCGAACGGCGGCGGCAGGCCGAACGCACCGGCACCCGCGCCGTGGCGATGGCCGCCGAAGGCCTGACGCCGGACCGCATCGTGACGGCCGGGGCGATCCGCAACGGCATCCGCACGGTGATGGCGGTGGGCGGATCGACCAACGCGATCATCCATCTGACGGCAATGGCCGGGCGGGCCGGACTGGCGGTCGATCTGGCCGAAGTGGACGCGCTGGGCCGCGAAACGCCGGTGCTGGTGGATCTGAAACCCACCGGCCAGCACTATATGGAGGATTTGCACCGCGCGGGCGGTCTGGCCCCGGTGTTGCGCGAACTGGGCGACCTGATCGACGGCTCCTGCCTGACCGTCACGGGGCAGACGCTGGCGGAAAACCTTGCCGCGCAACCTGCCGAGCATGGACAAACCGTGGTGCGGACGGCATCCGACCCGGTGTTTGCCGGGGGCGCGCTGGCGGTGTTGTACGGCAACCTGGCGCCGCGCGGGGCGATCATCAAGCAGGCGGCGGCGGACCCCGGCCTGCTGACGCACAGCGGGCCGGCGGTGGTGTTTGAAAACCTTGCCGATCTGGCCGCGCGCATCGACGACGAGGCGCTGGCCGTCACCCGCGACTCGGTGCTGGTATTGCGCAACGCAGGCCCCAAGGGTGCGCCCGGCATGCCCGAGGCAGGCTATCTGCCGATCCCGAAAAAGCTGGCGCGGCAGGGCGTCAAGGACATGGTGCGGATCAGCGACGCGCGGATGTCGGGCACCGCCTTTGGCACGATCGTGCTGCACATCACGCCCGAGGCCGCTGACGGCGGGCCGCTGGCGCTGGTGCGGAACGGCGACATGATCCGGCTGGACGTGCCGGGCCGCCGCATCGACCTCATGGTGGACAAGGCCGAACTTGCGGCCCGCCGCGCAGCCCTTGCCCCGCCCGAACCGCCGCCCCTGCGCGGCTATGCCCGCCTGCACCACGACCATGTGCTGCAAGCCGATGGCGGCTGCGATCTTGATTTTCTGACAGCCCGCGGAGAGGCCCCATGACCGACGCGATCTATCCAGACCTGAAGGGTCGCCCCGTTCTGATCACCGGCGGCGCCAGCGGCATCGGCGAAGGACTTGTCGAAGCCTTTGCCGCCCAGGGCGCCCGTGTCGGCTTCATCGACATCGCGCAAGCTGCGGGCGAGGCTTTGGCGGAACGGTTGGCCGCAACCGGGGCGACGGTGGCCTTTGCCTGCGCCGATCTGACCCGCACCGACGATCTGCGCGCCGCCATCGCCGGTCTGCGCGCACAGCTTGGCCCCTTTACCGTGCTGTTGAACAATGCAGCCAGCGACGAACGCCACCGGTTCGAAGATATCGACGACGCCTATTTCGAGGCGCGCATCGCGGTGAACCTGAAGCATCAGGTGTTTGCCACCCAGGCGGTGCTGCCCGACATGATTGAGGCGGGTGGCGGCAGCGTGGTGATGTTCGGCTCGCATAGCTGGATGCTGGGGATGGGGGGCATGCCGCTCTATTCCGCGTCCAAGGCCGCCATTCTGGGGCTGACGCGGGCGCTCGCGCGTGATTATGGCCGCCACGGCATCCGGGTGAACCACTTTGCCCCCGGCTGGACGATGACTGAACGCCAGTTGACCAAATGGCTGACGCCTGAGGCTGACGCGATGCGCGCCGAGCGTCAGTCCACCCCTGACCGCCTTTTCCCCGCCGACATCGCCCGCGTGGCGCTGTTTCTGGCGTCGAACCAGTCCAAGGCCATCACCGCGCAGACCATCGTCGCGGACGCCGGCTGGGCCTGAGGCCCGGCACACCGAACACAGGCTTCAACCCGGACAGCTTCGTTCCGGGACCCATAAAGAAACGTCATCAACCCAAGGGAGGAGACCCCATGAAACTGACACGCAGAACCCTGTTGCAATCGGCCGCGGCCGTGGCCCTGATGCCAGCGATTCCGGCACTGGCACAAGACAAGCCGATTCTGGCCTTTGTCACCAACGCCAGCGCCGATTTCTGGACCATCGCGCGCCGCGGCACCGAAAAGGCGCAGGCCGAATTGCCCGACTATCGGGTTGAGTTCATCGTGCCCGCCGAATCCACTCCGGCCGAACAGCGCCGGATCATCGATGACCTCTTGGCGCGCGGCGTCAAGGGTCTTGCGATCAGCCCGGTCAACCCGGAAAACGCCACCGAAACCCTCAACCGCGTTGCGGCCGATGCCGTGCTGTTCACTTCGGACAGTGACGCGCCCGCGTCCAACCGCATGGTCTATATCGGCACCGACAATGTGGCGGCCGGGATGCAGGCGGGCGAGCTGATGAAAGAGGCGATGCCCCAGGGCGGCACCGCGATGCTGTTCGTCGGCACCATGGACAACGCCAACGCCCGTGAACGGGTGCAAGGCATCAGGACGGCGCTGGAGAGCGGCAACATCACCATCGTCGATGTGCGCACCGACGAGATCGACTTCGTCAAAGCCCGCCGCAACGTCGAGGACACCCTGACCGCCTACCCCGACATCAACATGCTGGTCGGGCTTTACAGCTACAACCCGCCGCAGATCGTCGAGGCGGTGGCGGCGGCAGGCATGACCGGCAAGGTCATCATCATCGGTTTCGACGAGGATGTGGCCACCCTGCGCGGCATCAAGAGTGGGGCGGTCTATGGCACCATCGTCCAGCAGCCCTTCGAGTTCGGCTATCAGTCGATCATCGGCATGGCCAGGGTCGTTGGCGGCGATGCCGCCTGGATCCCGGAGAACAAGCTGTCGATCGTGCCCACACGCGTGATCAACGCCACCAACGTTGCCGAGTTCGAGATGATGATGGCCGAGATGCTGAAAAGCTGAACCTGCCGGCACTGAGCACGGCGCGCGGGTCTGATGGCACGCGCGCGACGCCCCTTTTTGAAAGCCGCATCGCATGACGCTCCTCTCGATGGAGGATATCGCCAAAACCTATCCGGGTGTCACCGCACTCGACGGCGTGTCGTTTGCGCTGGACGCGGGCGAGATCGTCGGGCTGATCGGCGAGAACGGCGCGGGCAAATCCACCCTGATGCGGGTGCTGGGCGGGGTCGTGGCGCCGACGCGCGGGCGCATCTTGCTGGATGGCCAACCCCATGCCGCGCTGACGGTGCGGCAAAGCCAGGCGGCCGGCATCGCCTTTGTGCATCAGGAACTGAACCTTTTCGAAAACCTCGACGTGGCCGCCAACATCTTTGCCGGGCGCGAGTTGCGGCGTGGCCCCTTGCTGGACCGTGCCGCGATGCGGGCCGAGGCGGCGCGCCATCTGGCCCCGCTGTCGGTCGGCTTTGGCCCCGATACGCTGGTGGAACTGCTGTCCATCGCCGAACGCCAGATGCTGGAGATTGCCAAGGCGCTGTCGATGCGGGCGCGGGTGATCATCATGGACGAGCCGACCTCAAGCCTGTCGCTCAGCGAAACCGAACGCTTGCTGGTGGTGATGCGCAGCCTTCAGGCGCAGGGGGTGGCGATCATCTACATCTCGCACCGCCTGTCGGAAGTGAAAGAGATTGCCGACCGGGTGGTGTGCCTGCGCGATGGCAAGCTGGCAGGTCATCTGGCCCGCGACGAGATCAGCCAGGATGCCATGGTGCGCCTGATGATCGGGCGCGATCTGGCGCAGCTTTACACCCCGCCAAAGGCCGCGCCGGGCGCGCCGGTGCTGCAAGTGGCGGGCCTTGTTACCCCGGCGTTTCATGACCGGACGGTGGATCTGACCCTGCATCGGGGCGAGATCCTGGGCCTTGCCGGGCTGATCGGCGCGGGCCGGACCAGTCTGGCGCAGGCGCTGTTCGGGATAGCACCCGCCCTTGGCGGCACAATCCGGTTTGAAGGCGCGCCGGTCACCATCGCCCGCCCGATCGAGGCGATCGGCCTTGGGCTGTATCTGGTGCCTGAGGATCGCAAACGCTCGGCTCTGGTGCTGGACATGACGATCCGCAAAAACGTCACGCTGGCCGATGTGCCCCGCTTTGCCTGGCGCGGCTGGGTGATGCGCGGCGGCGAAACCGCTGTCGCGAACCGTGAAATGCAGCGCCTGCGGATCAAGGCACCGGGCTGCGAGACGCCGGTGATCACGCTGTCGGGCGGCAATCAGCAAAAGGTGGTGCTGGCCCGGTGGATGGCGATGCGCCCCAAGCTGATCGTGTTCGACGAGCCGACGCGTGGTATCGACGTGGGCGCCAAGGCCGAAATCTATGCGCTAATGCGGGCGCTGGCGGATGAGGGCGTGGGCATCCTGATGATTTCCAGTGACCTCGAAGAGGTGCTGGGCGTGTCTGACCGGATTGCAGTCATGCACGAGGGCCGGATCACGGGCACGCTGGAGCGCCGCGATTTCAGCGAGCGAGCGGTGATGCATCTGGCCGTGGGGCTGGTGACGGAAGGGGTTGCAGCATGATTTCGAAAAAGGAACTGGCGCTGTTGGCGCTGATCCTCGTCGTGGGGGCGGTGACGTTTTCGATCAACCCGCGCTTTCTGTCGGCGGTCAACATCGGCAACATGGCCAATCTGGTCGGCCTGTTCGGGATCTTTGCGCTGGGGGTGGGTCTGGTCATCATCTCGGGCGGGATCGAGCTTTCGGTGGGGTCGATGTTTGCCATCCTTGGCGTGATCTTTCTGGACCTGTTCGCCAACATGGGCCTGCCCTGGCCGCTGGCCCTGGGGTCGGCGGTGGGGCTGGGGCTGCTGTTGGGGCTGATCCACGGGCTGTTGATCACGCAAGCCGGCTTGCAACCCTTTGTTGTCACGCTGTGCGGGCTGCTGATCTATCGCGGGGCGGCGCGGTTCTATACCTCGGACGCGACGATGGGGTTTGGCTATGGCGTCGATGATGCGTTCCTGCGCTGGCTGGTGTCGGACCGCAGCTTTGGCGTGCCGCACACCTTCATCGCCTTCCTGATCATCGCGGCAGCCATGGCGGTTCTGCTGCACGGGTCGGTCTATGGCCGCCATCTTTATGCCGTGGGCAAGAACGAAGAGGCGGCGCGCTATTCCGGCATCCGGACCGCGCGCACCATCACGCTGGCCTATGTGATCTGCGGCGGGCTGGCGGGGCTGACGGCGGTGTTCATCGTGTTTTACACCAACTCGGTCTCGCCCTCGTCGCACGGCAGTTTTTACGAGCTTTACGCCATTGCAGCGGCGGTGCTGGGCGGCTGTTCGCTGCGCGGGGGCGAGGGGTCGGTGATCGGCATCATGCTGGGGGTCGTGTTGTTGCAGGTGTTGCAGAACCTGGTCAACCTGCTGGGCATCCCGTCGTCGCTGAACTTTGCGGTGATGGGGTCGGTGATCCTGCTGGGGGTTCTGGCCGATCAGGAGATCACCCGGCGGCGCAAAAACTCGCTGGCGCTGGCAGGTGCTCAGGCGGCGAAAAAGGGAAAATGACCATGGCGTATGACAACAGGATCGGCGATGCGTGGCGGCCGGGGGCTGCAACGCGGCCCAACATCAACCCGTCCGACACGCGCGAGGTGATGGGCGACTATGCCGTAGGCTCGGCGGCTGATGTGGCCGATGCTGTGGCTGCGGCGCGCGCGGCCTTTCCCGCCTGGTCGCGCACCAGCCCGATGGAGCGGCACGCCATCCTGATGCGCGCAGCCGGCGAAGTGACTGCCCGGCACGAGGAACTGTCCACCCTTCTGTCGCGCGAAGAGGGCAAGACCCTGGCCGAGGCGCGCGGCGAGGTTGGCCGCGCGGCCCAGATCCTGACCTTCTTTGCCGCCGAGGCGGTGCGCCTGTTGGGCGAGGTCGGCCCCTCGATCCGACCCGGCGTCACGGTCGAAATCACGCGTGAGCCGTTGGGCGTGGTGGGGGTGATCACACCGTGGAACTTTCCCATCGCCATCCCGGCGTGGAAGATCGCGCCCGCATTGGCCTATGGCAACTGCGTGGTGTTCAAGCCCGCCGATCTGGCGCCGGCCTGCGCCTGGGCGCTGGTCGATATCCTGATCCGGGCGGGCCTGCCCGCCGGTGTGCTGAATCTGGTCATGGGGCCGGGGCGCGAGGTGGGGCAGGCCATCGTCACCGCGCCGGGCGTGGACGGCGTCACCTTTACCGGCTCGGTCGGCACCGGGCGCGGCATTGCCGCCGCTTGCATCGCTGCCCAGCCGATGAAGAAGCTGCAACTTGAAATGGGCGGCAAGAACCCGTTGCTGGTGCTGGATGATGCCGATCTCGACGTGGCGGTGCGTGCCGCGCTGGATGGGGCGTTCTTTCAGACCGGGCAGCGCTGCACCGCCTCGTCACGCCTGATCGTGACCGAAGGCATCCATGACCGGTTCGTGGCGGCGCTGACGGAAGGCGTGGCGGGGCTGGTCGTTGGGCACGCGCTCGACCCCGCAACCCGGATGGGGCCGGTGGCCGACGCAAGCCGGCTTGCCACCAACCTGTCCTATATCGACAAGGGCCGGGCCGAGGGCGCGCGTCTGGTGACGGGGGGCGAGATCCTGAACCGCCCGACGCCGGGCCACTATCTGTCGCCCGCGCTGTTTGTTGACGCCACCAACGCCATGACCATCGCGCGGGAGGAAATCTTTGGCCCCGTCGCCTGCGTGATCCGGGTGCGCGACTATGACGAAGGGCTGGCCGTGGCCAACGACACCGCCTTTGGCCTGTCGTCCGGCTTATGCACCACCAGCCTGAAGCACGCGACCGACTTCCGCCGCAAATCCGAGGCCGGGATGGTGATGGTCAACCTGCCCACCGCGGGGGTTGACCCGCATGTGCCTTTTGGCGGACGCAAGGGGTCAAGCTACGGCCCGCGCGAACAGGGCAGTTACGCGCGCGAATTCTATACCGCCGTCAAGACCGCCTACATCGGATGAACAAGAGCAAGCGCCTCAGGAACGGTTCCATCCCATCCGCCAGACCGCCGATATCCAGATCCGCAGCGGCCTGATGAACCGCTTCTCGGCCCTCGGAACGGCCGAGATCGTTCGCGTGGCCTGATGCTGACGGCGGAAGGGGCAATGATGCCTCAGGCGTGAGTTTCGCACCAACGCCGCTGCCGATTGTCGAACACTTCAGGCGCATGGGCGAATGCGTCGAGATCGACACGCGCCGGGATCGTCCGACGGTCCATGGCCTGCTGCGCGACCAAATGGCGGACCAGACCGACCCCGCGCATATTGCCCGCATGCCACACGAGGCGGCCGGAATTTTGCTGGGGCTGCGACCCTACCCGCGCAGGGTCTGACCCGGCGCCGACGGCACTGTGAGGCGCTGTCCCGGTCGTGCGGCCTCGGACAGATCATCCCGCAGTTCCTGCAACATCAGGGTTTCGCGCTGGATCGACAGGCCCATTCCGGCCTCACGCCGCGGTTGTGGGCGATGGCGGCGTCCAGATCCATCCAGACCGGGCGCATCCCGTTCGCGGTCTCATAGGTTTCCATCCTTGTGGCGCGCAATTCGGGGTCGATGTCGCAGAAAAAGAAATGCGAGGTCATGTGCATCAGGGGAAAGCCCGGCTGCCAGTGCGGGCGCAATTCCTCGATATAGCCGAAGTTGCGCCCGACGCGGACGTTGCTGGCGCCGGTTTCCTCTTCCATCTCGCGGCAGAGGCCGCAGGTCAGGTCTTCGGCATCCGGCACACCGCCGCCCGGAAAGCTGAAATCGTTGTAGCGTTCGGTAAAGAGCAGCAGGATCGACGCCTCGCGCACCACGATCCCGCGCGCCGCCCGACGGGTCAGGACCGCGCCGGTTCTGGCCTGTGCCTCGGGGTGGACGAGTTTCGTGATCAGCCTCATTGCGCCTTCTCCGTGACGTCCGGTCCTGCTGATCCTGCGCGCGCCCGAACCGAAGCCGGTCGCAATGCGGCAGCCGCATCTTCGGCCCGGGCGATAGCGCATCGCGCCTGAAAAGGCCATGGCCTGCCATTGCCGGGGCAGCCGCCGCTTCGTTCCGCGCCTTGGCAGCCCGGTTGGCGCGGGCGCTGCGGTTGGCCATGGTTGAACATCTTGCGCAATGCATGGATAACGGCGGCTCCCGACCGGATATCGAGAAAGGCGGCAAGGCCCGTTGTAGCCCGTTCCGATGAGCCATATGTCCAGAACACGCGACCGCAGCATCGCACCCGCCCGCCTAGGCTCCAGACTCATTGAGTTTCATAGCCAGAACAACACGGTTGCGGCGAGGACGATGGCGGAGAAGAAGGTTTCCGGGCATCGGTCGTATCGGGTGGCGACCCTCCGCCAGTCCT
>JBKBKC010000010.1:0-166873 GCA_046294265.1 Gemmobacter sp.
TCGATGCACGCGCGCACGCCAAGCTCTTGGCTGACATTCCTTTGCTGGTCGGCCTGAGGGAATGTGGAAAGGCCATCGGCGCGACGCGGCTTGAGACGGATGCTCTGGTCGCAGATGGCGTGCTGGTCCCCCGATGCAGATCCAAGCAGGTGAGGCGCCGCTGGAGCCTTCATGACGCCAAGGGAATGGTGGCCGGGTTGTCGGCCATCGCGACCTCGGTCAACGAGGATGCGATTGGCTGGGAGGGTCTGGTGCACGCGCGAAAACGGTCCGGATTGGGTCTAGCCGCACTGATCGGGTCTGCGCTGGCGGGAGTGATAGCCATGGGCATCGTGCCGGAGGGCGGGTTCCATGGCCTCCGGGTCAGCATCGGCGATGTTGACCGCCTGTGTGGGGGTGCGGCAGAGAAAAAGCTTCCGACCTTGGTCCCCGCAACCACCTTCGGAGAATCGGTCGGGATCCGGGGAGGGGGCCAGATTCTGGCACTCATCTCGGCAGGGTACCTGCTCGCGACCAGAATGCGGAATACCAAGAACGGACAGGAGTTTTACTACCTGAGTGAAACCGACATCGCCGCCTTCCACCGCCGTTTCGTGACGATCGCCACCCTGGTTGGGGAAACGGGCCTGCACCGGAATACCCTGCGGACCCGTCTGGCGAGGGCCAAGGTGCCCGTCTTTTCGCCCGCCGGCGAGGATTTCGGGCTTCTGTACCTGCGCGACGAGGTGGAAAAGGCGATCAGCCTCAACCCCTGACATCGGACGGAACGGCCGATTATGCGGCACCGCGGCGCCTTGTCATTGCTTCATTCCGCGCATCGTCCCACACGGACGCCAATTATATCAGTTACATGCGGGACTCACCGTCCATTTCAGCCTGAAAACGAAAGAAAACGCTTGACTCGGGTGAGCAATCAAAACGCCCAAAACGAGCAGACTTATGCCTTTTCAGCAAGTGCCTGAAAAGGCTTGGCAGGGGCAGCAGGGCTTGAACCCGCGACCTACGGTTTTGGAGACCGTCGCTCTACCAACTGAGCTATACCCCTACGTCTGTTCGGCGGATTAAGACAGACGCGCCCTGAACGCAAGAGGGTTGCGCCTAGGGCACCCCATGCGGATGCCCGCCGCACCCACGGACCGCAGGGTCATCTCGCTATCTGCGCCCCGCCCCTGACCTCCGCCTGCTGGCGCTCGGCGCGAACCTGCTGCGCCAGCCGCTCGAACGGATCGAGGGCGGGCTTTGCTGGCGCCTTTCGCGTCGGCAACAGGCCACGCAGCGAAAATCCCGGGCGGATCGCCGCGCCGTCCTTCCGGCGCGAGACGATCGCGGGCGGCAGCGCAGGGGCCGGGGCTGCGGCCACGGAAGGCGCCGCCACGTGGGGCACCGGAGCCTCCGCGTGCTTGACCATCGCCCAATCCGGCAGGTTGGACACTGGTGCTGGCTGCGCCTCCACCGCGCGCCGGGCGGGCCGGGCAACCGTGCCCGCCGCACGCCCGAGCGCGCCCACCGTCTGAAAGGCCCGCCGCACCAGGATCACGATCACGATCACCGCCACGACAAGGCTTAGCATCATCGGCAGGATCAGGTTGAACAGGCCATCGCCCAACTCCTGAAGACCGAAGGGCATGACCACCGCGCCCGGCATTTGCACACCACCGCCCGATGACGGGCCCGAGACATCCCGAAACACCAGCGCGGTCATTGACACCACGACCAGCGACACCCAGGTCACCGCAGGCCCCTTCACCGCACTACCCCAGCCCGCACGGCCACGCGCAGGCTGCGGCGCCTGCGGCAGGGCCGAAGCGCCAAAACCAATATCCGGGCCCAGATTCGGGGCCAAACTCGGATCCGCACCCGCACGCCTCGCAGGCGCCCGGCCGCGCAGCACCAGGCGCATCATGTTGAACAGCCCCAGCAGCACAAAGGCCGCCGCCATCCCGTAGAACCAGGTCGTATCCGGCGGGGTCGCCTGCAACCGCGCCAGCGCGGCCTCGCGCCCCCCAAGAAAGGGCTCGATGAAATAGAACCCCGGCGCGACCGTCAGCCCCTGTTCCTTGATCGCCGAGCGGGCGTGGCCGGACTGCGCCGGCCAATCCTTCAACCCCTGCACTGTCACGACCGGCCCCTGCGGCCCGAAACCGGTCGCATTCGCAATCGCATAGGCCACGAGCTCGTCCAGCTTTTCAGGCGGCAGCACGATGCCCGCGCGCACCACCTTGTCCCCCGCGCCCGCATCCGGGTCCATCAGCAGATACAGCAGCGCCTCATCGCGCTTGATGCCATTGGTGCGCTTGACCAGTCGGGTGTTGTTGTCCAGCGAAAGCTGGCCGGTCACGGCCAGTTCGGACGGCAGGCGCGCCGTTTCCGACTCCTCCCAATCGCCCACATCCACCACGGCGGGCGGTTCCTGCGCCCGCAGCGCCGCGTACTGCGCCGACAGCTCGGCGCCGCGTTCCTCGGTGGTCATGGCCATCCAGACCAGAACCCCTGCCAGCACAAACTGGATCGGGAAGAACCCGAAGAAAACCAACCGGATCAGTGCCACGACGCGCGCCCCCTGCAAGGCATGCTTGCAAAAGGCCATCCGTTTTCGCCAGATTCAGGGCGCGATTGCGGCGGTTTCGGCGCAAAGCCCCGGCGCCATGAAAAAGGCCGCCCGGAACCCCGGGCGGCCTGCCGTGGCGCGGAAAAACCGCAGCCTTACTTCAGGATCTTCGACACGACGCCTGCGCCGACGGTGCGGCCGCCTTCGCGGATGGCGAAGCGCAGTTTCTCTTCCATGGCGATGGGGGCGATCAGTTCCACGTTGAACTTCAGGTTGTCGCCCGGCATCACCATTTCCGTCCCCTCAGGCAGCTGCACCGTTCCCGTCACGTCGGTCGTGCGGAAATAGAACTGCGGACGGTAGTTGGCGAAGAACGGCGTGTGCCGCCCGCCCTCTTCCTTGGTCAGGATATAGGCTTCGGCCTCAAACTGCGTGTGCGGGTTCACCGATTTCGGCTTGCACAGCACCTGCCCGCGCTCCACCCCCTCGCGGTCGATCCCGCGCAGCAGCACGCCCACGTTGTCGCCCGCCTCGCCCCGGTCGAGAAGCTTGCGGAACATCTCCACACCCGTGCACACCGATTTCTTGGTGTCGCGGATGCCCACGATCTCCACTTCGTCGCCCACGTTGATCACGCCGCGCTCGATCCGGCCGGTGACCACGGTGCCCCGACCGGAAATCGAGAACACATCCTCGATCGGCATCAGGAACGGCTGGTCGATGGCGCGCGCGGGCGTCGGGATATACTCGTCCACGGCCTTCAGGAGGGCGTGGATGCTGTCCTCGCCGATGTCCTTGCGCTCGCCGATCATCGCCTGGTGGGCCGAGCCCTTGACGATCGGGATGTCGTCGCCCGGATAGTCGTAGCTGGAGAACAGCTCGCGCAGCTCCATCTCCACAAGCTCGACCAGCTCCTCGTCATCCACGAGGTCGATCTTGTTCATGTAGCACACCATGTAGGGGATACCCACCTGGCGGCCCAACAGGATGTGTTCGCGCGTCTGCGGCATCGGGCCGTCCGAGGCCGCACAGACCAGGATCGCGCCGTCCATCTGCGCCGCACCCGTGATCATGTTCTTCACATAGTCGGCGTGGCCGGGGCAGTCGACATGCGCGTAATGGCGGTTCGCCGTCTCGTATTCCACATGCGCGGTCGAGATCGTGATCCCCCGCGCCCGCTCTTCCGGCGCGCCGTCGATCTGGTCATAGGCCCGAAACTCGCCGTAATACTTCGTGATCGCCGCCGTCAGCGTCGTCTTGCCGTGGTCAACGTGACCGATGGTCCCGATGTTCACATGCGGTTTGTTGCGTTCGAACTTTGCCTTACCCATGCGGCGAGCCTCGTGGTTGGGGGGCACCACAATGGCACCCTGCTACGCGTCGCGGGGCAGTTAACGGCTGGACAGGGGAAAATCAAGCGCCCGCGGCGAGCCTATTCGGTCTCGGCAGAGGTGTCGCGGCGGCCACGCGGCAGGCCGAACCATTCAGGATTTTCCCGCAGAAATTGCTCCACCCGCTTGGCGGTGTTGAAGGCAAGGCTTTCCATCTGCTCCTCGGCCGTGCGCGTCAGCCCCGACCCGATCAGCGATTTGCCCGAGGTTTCCTCGAACACCGACAGCTGTTCGCCCTTGCCGTCCTTGTTCAGCATCACGCCCGCGGCATCGTCGAACACCGCCACCGTCACCACCAGGATCGACTTCGGCGAGGCGACCAGCGGAATGCCCGGCGGGGCCAGCGCGTATCCGTCCACCACGAGCCCGATATTGTAGAACTTGTCGCCCTTATACCGCCCGAACCGGTCCTGCATCGCCTTCTTCAGCGCCGCCTCCCACTCTTCGCCGGTGGCGTTGCGCGAGATCGGCACTTTCTGCATCTTGTCGGTCACGACAATATTCAGGCCCAGCCGGAAATTGCCCAAGGGGGCCAGCGGCTCGGTCGCAAGATCCTTGCGGGCGCAGGCGGCCAGCGCGATCAGCGTCAGGGCAAGGACTATGCGGCGGGTCGCGATCATGGCACCTATCCAGTTTGGGGCCTGTCCCGCATAGACCGCCCCCGACGCGGGCGCAACTGTCGCAGGCCAAGGCTGGTGCCCCGTCGGCGGCACCCTACCTATATGTGAATAGCGCAGGAGGTGCCCATGACGATCGCCCCGAATTTCCCCACGGCCCCCCTGCCCGCCCGCGTGCCGCTGACCAACACGCCGCTGGGCGTCCTTGGGTCGTTCCGCGCAGGCCGCCGCAACGTGCTGGAACTGATCCCCGAGATTGCCACCCGCGCGCCCATCCTGTCAGGCCGCACCGTCAAGCGCTGGCACATGGTCATGTCGCCCGAGGCGCTGCGCCGCATCCTGCGCGAGAATGTCGAGAACTACCCGAAATCCGTGGTCACCAAGCTGATCCTGGAACCCGCCATCGGTGACAGCCTCTTTGTGGCCGAAGGGGCAGAATGGCTCTGGCAGCGGCGCACCGCCGCCCCGGTGTTCAGCCACCGCAACGTGGCGGCCCTCGCCCCGGTCATGACCGCCGCCGCCGAACGCGCCGCCGCCCGCATCGGCCAGGCCGCGGGCCGCGCCTGCGATCTCTATGAGGAAATGGTCGCCGCAACCTTCGAGGTGATCTCGGATGTCACCATCTCCGGCGGCCCCGAGGCCACGGGCACCGGGTTTGACCGCGCCGCCGTCCACCGCGCCATCGAAGGCTATATCGCCCAGACCGCGCGCGTCTCGCTCCTCGACATCATCGGCGCGCCCGCCTGGGTGCCCCGCCCCGGCCGCATGATCGCAAGCTCCGCCATGCGCGACATGAAGCGCGTGGCCGACACCGCCATCGACCGCCGCCGCGCCGAGGGCGCGCAGCCCATCCCCGACCTCCTCGACCTCCTGCTGGCGGGCGAGGACCCGAAGTCCGGCCGCCGCATGTCCACGGCGGAGCTGCGCGACAACCTGCTGACCTTCATCGTCGCGGGGCATGAGACGACCGCCCTCACCCTGTCCTGGGCGCTCTACCTCTGCGCCTTCGATGCGGATGTGCAGGCCGCGGCGCGGGCCGAGGCGCAATCGGTGCTGGGCGACCGCGCCGCCACCGCCGCCGACATCGCGGCCCTGCCGCTGGTCCGACGCATCGTGGACGAGGCGCTGCGCCTGTATCCTCCCGCCGCCTTCCTGTCGCGCACCGCGCAAGAGGCCGACACGCTCTTGGGCCGCGAGGTTCTGCCCGGCGACACGGTGATCCTGCCCATATATGCGCTGCACCGCCACCACATGCTCTGGCCCGAGCCTGACCGCTTCGACCCCGCGCGCTTTGCCGACCCCAAGACGATCGACCGCTTCGCCTACCTGCCCTTCGGTGACGGGCCGCGCATCTGCATCGGGGCCAATTTCGCGCTACAAGAGGCGGTGATCATCCTGGCCACGCTGCTTGCGCGGTTCCGTTTTGCGCTGGTGCCCGGCAAGGAACCCAAGCCCGTGATGATCCTGACCCTGCGGCCCGAAGGCGGCGTCTGGCTGATGGTCGAACGCGCCTGACCCCACCACCCACGCGCCATGTGCCGACCGGGCGCCACCCTCCCCCCTCGTGGGGGAGGGATGGGGAGGGGGGGCCGCATCACTACCGCACGCCCCGTTCACAGTCTCGGTTTGTCCCGCTGTCAGCCGCCGGTGTCGGTACAAATGACCGACGCAAAACATACGCGCGCCAGACGCATACCAGCCGCTGCCGATGCGGGCGTCGGTCATGGTTAATGTTGAAAATCAATGCCCTGCACCAGGTCACCCAACCGATTCGCAATCGCAGCCATCTTTGTTAACACCGGGTTAACGAAACTGGCCTCAGGTGAAGCGGTTGTCCCGCGGGAACCCGCGCGGGGCCATCCGTCCGGCAGTCGCGCGCTTGGCGATCCATTCGGTCAGGTCCGGCTCGGTCCGGGTGCGCCCGGCGGGGTCCTTCCACGCAAGGCCCGCCGACAGCGCGAATGTCACCGCGTCCGACAGCCCGCCGTCCTTGTATTTCTGCATCCGCACGCCCTTGCCCCGCGCCATCTCGGGCAGTTCGGGCAACGGAAACACCAACATCTTGCGGTTCTCGCCAACCACGGCCACATGATCTCCGCTCACGCGGCGGCACAGCGCCAGCCTTGCGCCCGCGCCCAGCGTCATCACCGCCTTGCCCGCCCGCGTCTGGGCCAGCACCTCGTCCGTGGCCACCACGAACCCGTCGCCCTCGCTGGACGCTATCAGTAGCTTCTCGCCGGGCCGATAGATCAACATATCGACGATCTCCGCCTCGTTCGGCAGATCGACCATCAGGCGCAGCGGTTCGCCCATGCCCCGCCCGCCCGGCAGGTTGGCCGCCGTGACGGTATAGAACCGCCCGTTCGACCCCACGACCAGAATCCGGTCGGTGGTCTCGGCATGAAACAGGAACCGCCCCGCATCGCCGTCCTTGAATTTCAGTTCCAGATCAAGCGGTTGATGCCCCTTCATCGACCGCGCCCAGCCCATGCGCGAACAGATCACCGTCACCGGCTCGCGTTCGATCAGCGCCTCGGGGGCCACCTCGGGCATCTCGCCCGCCTCGGCCAGACTGGTGCGCCGTGCGCCACCCGGCGCGCTGCGCCCGAATTTCGCCTGCATATCCGCCAGTTCGCGCGCGATGGCCGCCCATTGCAGACCCGTGTCGGCCAACAGGTCCACCAACCCCGCCCGCTCGGCCAAAAGGGCGTCGCGCTCGGCCACCAGTTCCATCTCTTCCAACCGCCGCAAGCTGCGCAGCCGCATGTTCAGGATCGCCTCCACCTGCACCTCCGACAGCTCGCCGTCACCGGCAGCAGGAGAAACATAGTCTTTCTCGGAGGTTGCGCGGCGGTGCCGCTTGCCCCACCGCTCGCGCATCAGCGCGGCCTTGGGGTCGTCGTCGTAGCGGATGATGTCGATCACCCGGTCCAGATAAAGATAGGCGATCAGGAAACCGGCAAGGATTTCAAGCCGGTGGTCGATCTTTTCCAGCCGGTGGCGGCTGCGGCGCCCCAGCACCTCGCGCCGGTGGTCGAGAAAGGCGCGCAACACCTCCTTGAGGCTGCAGACCTTCGGCACCCGCCCGTCGATCAACACGTTCATGTTCAGGCTGAAGCGGATCTCCAGATCCGAGTTGCGAAACAGCATTCCCATCAGCATGTCGGCGTCCACCGTGCGCGCGCGCGGCTCCAGCACGATGCGCACATCCTCGGCGCTTTCGTCGCGCACATCGGCCAGGATCGGCACCTTTTTCGTGGTGATGAGTTCGGCAAGCCGTTCGATCAGCTTGGATTTCTGCACCTGATAGGGGATCTCGGTGACCACCACCTGCCACTGGCCGCGCCCCAGATCCTCTACCCCCCAGCGGGCACGAAGGCGGAACGACCCACGCCCCGTGCGATAGGCGTCCAGGATCGCGGCGCGCGGTTCGACCAGAACGCCGCCCGTGGGAAAGTCGGGGCCGGGCACGAAATCGGCGAGCGTGTCATCGGCGACACCCGGGTCGCGGATCATCGCCTGACAGGCGTCGATCAGCTCATGCAGGTTGTGGGGCGGGATGTTGGTGGCCATCCCCACCGCGATGCCGGACGAGCCGTTGGCCAACAGGTTCGGAAACGCCCCCGGCATGACCACCGGCTCTTCCAGCGTGCCGTCATAATTAGGCCTGAAATCAACGGCGTTCTCGGCCAGCCCTTCCATCAGCGCCTCGGCCATGGCGGTCAGGCGGGCCTCGGTGTAGCGGCTGGCGGCGGGGTTGTCGCCGTCGATGTTGCCAAAGTTCCCCTGCCCGTCCACCAGCGGATAGCGCACGTTGAAATCCTGCGCCAACCTCGCCATCGCGTCGTAGATCGCAACATCGCCGTGCGGGTGGTAATTCCCCATCACGTCGCCCGAGATCTTCGCCGATTTGCGGAAGGCCCCCGTGGGCGAGAGGCGAAGTTCGCGCATCGCGTAGAGGATGCGGCGGTGCACGGGCTTGAGCCCGTCGCGCGCATCGGGAAGCGCGCGGTGCATGATCGTGGACAGCGCATAGGTCAGATACCGCTCGCCGATCGCGCGGCGCAGCGGTTCGGACAGGTCGGCAGGCTCGATCTTGGGGGTGTCGGGCGCGTCGGTCATGGATGTGGTGTAAGGCGGGCGGGCGGGTCGGTCCAGAGCGGAAACGGTGGCGGGGAAGTGTGTCGGAATTTTCCCGATGCGGCGGCGCGAAATGGTGGTAAACGAAAAGGCCAAGGTCCTGAGTCGGTTGGTTGTGATGGTGCGTCTTCTGTCTGTGTTAAGTGTGGCGATTTTCCTGACGTTGTTGATCGGCGGGCAGGATCGGGGGCAGCAACGGCTGGGCCTGCTGGATCATTACGCGCCCTCCGAGGCGTCGCCGCAAGACAGCATGCCCCCAACCCGGCCACAGGCTGTGCCCGAAGTGGTGCTGGCCGCGATGCCTGTGGCAGCGCCCGCCGCCCCGGTGCCGGTCGTCGATGTGCCGGTGGCTGAGGCGCCGGTCGTTGCATCGGCCCCGGCCGAGGTCGTTCCGGCAGCGCTCGCCGCCCTGCCCCTGCGCTATGTCAACACCAACGCGATCAACGTACGGCGCGGCCCCTCGACCAACGATGCGGTGGTCGGGCGGCTGACGCGGAACGAGGCGGTGGCGCTGGTGGCCGAGACGGGCGACGGCTGGTATCTGGTGCGGATCGAGGGGGACGGGATCGAGGGCTATGTCGCCGCCCGCCTGATGACCGACCGCGCGCCCTGAGGGTTTGCCATTTCCGGCCTTGCGGCTTAGGTCACCGCCGGAAAGACGGGGGACCGCATGGCCGAACGCACGCTTCTGATCACGGGATGTTCCTCGGGCATCGGGCTGGACGCCGCGCGCGGCATGGCCGCGCGGGGCTGGCGGGTGTTCGCCACCTGCCGGAGGGAGGCGGATTGCGCGCGGTTACGGGGCGAGGGGCTGGAGAGCTTTCGGCTCGACTATGCCGATGAGGAGAGCATCGCGGCGGCGGTGGACGAGGTGCGGGTGCGGGCGGGGCGGCTGGACGCGCTGTTCAACAACGGTGCCTTTGCCTGCCCCGGTGCGGTGGAGGACCTGCCGCGCGGGGCGCTGCGCGCGATCTTCGAGACCAATCTCTTTGGCTATCACGACCTGACGCGCCGGGTGATCCCGATGATGCGGTCGCAGGGCGCGGGGCGGATCGTCAACTGTTCGTCGGTGCTGGGCATGGTGGGGATTGCATGGCGGGGGGCCTATGTGGCGACCAAATTCGCCATGGAAGGTCTGTCGGACGTGCTGCGGATCGAGATGGCGGGAACGGGGATCGAGGTGATCCTGATCGAGCCGGGCCCGGTGGCCACGCGGATCCGCGAAAACGCCATACCGCATTTCGAACGCTGGATCGACTGGAAGGGCTCGGCCCGGGCGGAGGAATATGCGGGGTTGCTGAACCGGCTTTACAAGCCTGGGGCGACGCAGGACCGATTCGAGCTGCCGCCTTCGGCAGTGACGGCCAAGCTGATCCATGCGCTGGAGTCCCCTCGCCCCCGCGCGCGGTATTTCGTGACGACGCCCACGCATGCCATGAACATCGCGCGCCGCCTCTTGCCCACACGCGCCCTCGACTGGGTGCTGCGGCAGGGCTAGGCGCATCCGCCGCGCAGGCCCCCCTCGCCTTTCCCGGACGATCCGCTAGATTGCAGGGATCACCACGAGGGGACGCCCATGTTCAACGATCCGCTGCTAACCCTTGCCATCGCCGCCTGTCTGGGCGTGCTCGTGGTCCTGATGATCGGGATCGGCGGGTTTGCCCGGGGTGGCGATTTCAACAAGAAACATGCCAACCGCCTGATGCGTTACCGCATCTATGCGCAGGCCGGGGCGGTGGCGGTGATCCTGCTCTACGTCACGCTGCGCGGCATGGCCGGAGGGAACTGATGATCGTCCTGTCGAAGATCTATACGAAAACCGGCGATGCCGGGGAAACCGCGCTGGGGAACGGCGCGCGCGTGGCCAAGCATTCGCTGCGCGTCAGCGCCTATGGCACGGTGGACGAGACCAACGCCACCATCGGCCTTGCCCGCCAGCATGCTGCGGGCGAGCTCGACGCCGCGCTTCAGCGCATCCAGAACGACATGTTCGACCTTGGCGCTGACCTTTGCCGCCCCGACATGGAGCGCGACCACGAGGCGGGATACACCCCGCTGCGCATCCTTGCTGCACAGGTGGAGCGGCTTGAGGCCGAGATCGACGCGATGAACGCGCGGCTGGAACCCTTGCGGTCGTTCATCCTGCCCGGCGGCAGCGCGCTTGCGGCGCAATTGCACCTGTGCCGCACCGTGTGTCGGCGCGCCGAACGCCTGACGGTGGAGCTTGCGACCATGGAGGCGATCAACATGGAGGCGGTGAAATACCTCAACCGGCTGTCCGACTGGTTCTTTGTCGCCGGCCGCATCGCAAATGACGACGGGCGGGCCGATGTGCTGTGGGTTCCGGGGCTGACGCGTTAGGACGCGGCGTCGCAGGTCCCGGCGATGTCGCATTTCCCCTGTTGCAAGACCGCGCGACGGGCTATGTGTTCGCGCAACTTTATGTCTTGCGGGAGGGTGGCCGATGAAGGTTCTTGTGCCGGTCAAGCGGGTGATCGACTACAACGTCAAGGTGCGCGTCAAGGCGGACGGGTCGGGTGTGGACCTTGCCAACGTCAAGATGTCGATGAATCCCTTTGACGAGATCGCGGTGGAAGAGGCGATCCGCCTGCGCGAAAAGGGGGTCGCAACCGAGATCGTCGTGGTCTCCATCGGCGTCCGGCAAAGCCAGGACGTGCTGCGCAACGCGCTGGCCATGGGGGCCGACCGGGCCATCCTGATCGAGGCAACCTCGGACGTGCATGTGGACATCGAGCCCCTGGCGGTAGCGAAGCTGCTGGCGGCCGTGGTCAAGGACGAGGCGCCGGGCCTTGTGATCGCGGGCAAGCAGGCCATCGACAACGACATGAACGCGACGGGCCAGATGCTCGCGGCGCTGCTTGGCTGGAGCCAGGCGACATTCGCCAGCGAACTGGCCATCGAGGGCGATCATGCCATCGTCACGCGCGAGGTGGACGGCGGGTTGCAGACGATCAAGGTGCAGCTGCCCGCGATCGTCACCGCCGACCTGCGCCTGAACGAGCCGCGCTATGCGTCGCTTCCGAACATCATGAAGGCCAAGAAGAAGCCGCTGGAGGAAAAGACCGCCGCCGATTACGGCGTCGATGTCACGCCGCGGCTGACGGTCCTGAAAACGGTGGAACCGGCGGGGCGCAAGGCGGGGGTCAAGGTGGGCTCGGTGGCCGAGCTCATCGCGAAACTGAAAGACGAAGCGGGGGTGATCTGACATGGCCGTACTTCTCCTGGGGGAAATGATCGATGGCAAGCTGGCGACCGACGGGGTCGCCAAGGCGCTGACCGCCGTGGCGAGCCTTGGCGAGGTGCATGTGCTTGTCGCCGGGGCTGGTGGCGATGCCGCCGCTGCCGAGGCGGCCACGCTGGCGGGTGTGTCCAAGGTCATCCTCGCGGGTGACGCGGTGTTCGACCACGGGATGGCCGAGCCGACAGCTGCCCTGATCGTGTCGCTGGCGGGCGGATATTCCCATATAGCGGCGGCTTCGGGGGCCTTTTCCAAATCGGTCCTGCCGCGCGTGGCGGCGATGCTGGACGTGATGGTGATTTCCGAGGTTCTGCATGTGGTCGATGCCGAGACGTTCGATCGGCCGATCTATGCGGGCAACGCCATCCAGACGGTGAAATCGACCGACAAGATCAAGGTCATGACCATTCGCACCGCAACCTTCGCCGCAGCGGGGACGGGCGGCGCGGCCCCGGTCGAAACCATCGACACGGCCGCCGACGGCTCACTCTCTGCTTGGGTCGAGGACAAGGTGGCGGCCAGCGACCGGCCCGATCTGACCAGCGCCGGGATCGTGGTCTCGGGCGGCCGCGGTGTGGGGTCCGAGGCGGATTTCGCGATGATCGAAACGCTGGCCGACAAGCTGGGGGCGGCTGTCGGCGCCTCGCGCGCGGCGGTCGACTCGGGTTACGCTCCGAACGACTGGCAGGTGGGCCAGACCGGCAAGGTGGTGGCGCCGAAGCTCTATGTGGCCGTTGGCATCTCGGGCGCGATCCAGCATCTGGCGGGGATGAAGGACAGCAAGGTGATCGTCGCCATCAACAAGGACGAAGAGGCCCCGATCTTTCAGGTGGCCGATTACGGGCTGGTGGCGGACCTGTTCACCGCCGTCCCCGAGATGATCGAAAAGCTGTAAGGCGGCGACAGTTGGCTGGTTGCAAGGGGCACCCTGCGGGGTGCCCCTTGGCCGTTTCAGCGCAGCTTGTCCAGAATGGGCGCGAGTGCCGCCGCCACCTTGGCATGGACCTCGGGGCCCGGAAGGCCCTCGGCCGCAGGACGCTCCATCTCGGCAAAGGCCATGCCGTCCAAGGATGCGCCTTCGGGATCGCCGTGATACGTGACCTCGACATACCCCGCAACCAAGGGCCGCAGCGCCGCGATCATGCCGGCGTCGATCAGGAACGGCTCCGGCCCGCCCGGGTCGGCCAAGGCGGGGGGCAGCGCGCGGCCGACCCACAGCAGCGTCACCGGCACCCGAAGCTCGGCGATCAGGCTGCGCATCCGGCCCATCCAGGCCGCCCGCAGGTCATCGGCCAGCGTGGCAAAGCGGCGGGGAGAGACGGCGCGCAGGGTGCCCAGAAGATGGCCGGTAAAGTGGAAATGCGTGAAATCCACTTCGGGGAAGAGCGCGCGCAGCGGGGGATTTGCGCGCACGAAGCGGTCGTTGCGGCGCGGATGCACCGCATAGTGGCGGTTCGACAGGTTCGCCGCCCCCATTACCTGCACCACCGCGGCCCGCGCACCTGCCGCAACGCGCATGGCCGCCGGATCCGAGAGCCAGGCATCCGGGCCAGCGTTGACGCAGCCCAGATTGACCATGCGCCAGCCGGTCTCCGCCTCGGCCAGGTCCGGCCAGGGGCGGGGGATGAACTTGCCATAGGTCTCGGTCCCCCCGAGGGCCGCGACATAGGGCAACGCGAGGTCGCGCTGCGGACCGCGGAACAGCAGTCTGGACCCGCCATAGTGGCAGGGAAAATAGTCGAGCGACCCCTCGCCCGCATAGGCATAGGCCATGGCCACGCACCCCGAAATCCAACACACCCGCGACTCAGTCTGGAGGCGATGCGTTGCCAAAGCGCTAAATCTAAAAAGCCCGGGAATTTCCGCAGGCTTGCACCCGGATTGCCCCCCGGCCTATGGTTCGACCGCAGCGGCGATCCGGGGGCGTGACCATGGAGATCAAAAGCGTGGGCGTGGTGGGCGCGGGCCAGATGGGCAGCGGCATCGCGCATGTCTTTGCGCTGGCGGGCTATGACGTGCTGCTGACCGATGTGGACGGCGCGGCGCTGGAGCGGGCGGTGGCGCTGATCGAGCGCAACATCGCGCGCCAGGTGACGCGCGGCAAGGTGACGGCCGAGGACAAGGCAGCGGCGATGGCGCGCATCCGCACCACGATGACGCTGGCGGAGCTGGGGCCGCTGGACCTGATCATCGAGGCCGCGACCGAGAACGAGCCGATCAAGCAGAAGATCTTTGACGGCCTTGCCCCGCATCTTGGGCCGCAGACGATCCTGACCTCGAACACCTCGTCGATCTCGATCACCCGGCTGGCCAGCCGCACCGACCGGCCCGAGCGGTTCATGGGGTTTCATTTCATGAACCCCGTGCCGGTGATGCAGCTGGTCGAGCTGATCCGCGGGATCGCCACGGACGGCCCCACCTACCAGACCCTGCTGGCGGTGGTGGAGAAGCTGGGCAAGACGGCGGCGAGTGCCGAGGATTTCCCGGCCTTCATCGTCAACCGCATCCTGATGCCGATGATCAACGAGGCGGTCTATACGCTTTACGAGGGCGTGGGGTCGGTAAAGTCCATCGACGAAAGCCTGAAGCTGGGCGCGAACCACCCGATGGGGCCCTTGGAACTGGCCGATTTCATCGGGCTGGACACCTGCCTGGCCATCATGAACGTGCTGCATGACGGGCTGGCGGATACGAAATACCGGCCCTGCCCGCTCTTGACCAAATATGTCGAGGCAGGCTGGCTGGGCCGCAAGACGCAGCGGGGGTTCTATGACTATCGCGGCGAGGTGCCGGTTCCCACGCGCTGAGGCAGACTGAGCGCGCCGGGGGCTTTGCGCCCCCCCGGCCATCGGTTTCTTGAGCCGATGGCAAAATTGATGACCGACCCCGCAGGATATTTGCGGACCGAAGACGCAGGACGTCAGGCAATCTTTCGATGGAAGGCCGAAGGTGGCGCGAGACGGGCGGGGCCGCCGGGTTCGGACAAGGCAAGCGTATGCGCGCGCAGCCAGGCGAGAAAGCCGCGCGGATCGCCGGGCCAATTGTTGAGCGCCGAGGCGGGGATCGGCACGCCGATATGGGGGCGCTGCGGCTTGTTCAGGCCGCGCTTGATCTCATGCAGCAAAAGGCCCTGGCGCAACGTGGCCGAGACAAGGTTCGCCATCAGATAAACCCGGCTGTTCTGGCCCGTGAAGCGGATGGGCAGGATCGTCGCGCCGGATTTCGCCACCATCTTGTGGGTGAAGAGGTTCCATTCCGCCTCGATCGCGGGGCCGAAGAAGGTTTCGGAATGCGCGACCTTGCCGGCGGGAAACAGGATGATCGCGCCCCCGGCCTTCAGATGCGCCATGGTGTCCGCGCGCATCTGAAGGCCCAGTTCGCGTGCGTTGTCCTCATGCGGGAAGGGCACGGGGATCATGAACTGTTCGACCTCGGGGATGCCGGTCAGCAGGCTGCGCGTCAGGATCTTGAAATCGGGGCGCACGCGGTTGATCATCTCGGCCATGACCATGCCATCGACCACGCCGCTGGGATGGTTGGCCACCACCACGAGCGGACCGGTGGCGGGAATGCGCGCGATCTCTTCGGGCGGCGTGTCGATGCGGATGCCCATATGGGCGATGGCGGCGGGCCAGAAGGGCGGGCCGAAGGGCGCGCCCTTGCGCTCGAAATCGCGGATCAGGCGCAGCAGGGTCAGCTTTGCCGTCATCCATTCGATGGCGCGGATGGTGTTGGCCTTGACCGGGTTCGAAAAGGTGCCGGCATAGGACAGGCGGCGCATGTCATAGGCGCGATTTGCGGCCACGGCCCGGGTGTGGTCGGTGATGTCGTCCAAGACTGCGCGTCCCCCAAGGCCCGGTGATGGCCCGCAAGCGCCTCTAGTAATCTTCGCCGAAGCGGTTTGCAACGAGCGTGGACAGCGCGCGCGCCAGCGCCTCTGCCTCTGCCCCCGAGGTGGTGACCTGGATGGCGGTCCCGCGCGAGGCCGCCAGCATCAGGAGGCCCATGATCGAGTCGCCCGAGACCGTGATGCCGTCACGGCTGACTTGCGCCTCTGCATCGTGACGCTCAACCTCTTCGACGAATTTCGCCGAGGCGCGGGCGTGCAGGCCCTTTTCGTTGGTGATCTGCAGCAGAAGCGTCGTCATCCCCGGTCGCCGGTCCCGAGGTCCAGGCTGTTGATATACTTGCGCCCCGCATCCAGTGCGAGCGTCACCGCCTCGGGCACCGGCAGGTCGCGGGATTTCGCGAGCTTGATCAACATGGGCAGATTGGCCCCGTAGAGGATGCGGCGGTTGGGCCCGATGCAGGCGGGCAGCGACAGGTTCGACGGGCTGCCCCCGAACATGTCGGTGACGACCAGCACGCCCTGCCCTTGGTCCACCGCATCGGCGGCGGCGCAGATCTCGGCCTGTTTGGCGGCGCGGTCGTGGATTTCCTCGATGGCGATGGCGATCACCCCCTGCTGGCGGCCCACCACATGCTCAACCGCCGAGAGATACTCGCGTGCGAGGCCGCCGTGGGCCACGATGACGATGCCGATCACGCCCTGTTCACCCCGTTTGCGCGGGGGGCGTGGTGGCCGCCCTGCGTTCCAGTTCCCTGTGTCGTTTTGACACCGGCCAGCCTGTCTCTGCAAGCAGCTTGCCCAGACTTTCGGCCACCATGACCGAACGGTGTTGCCCGCCGGTGCAGCCGAAACCGATCGACAGGTGCGCCTTGCCTTCCTCCAGTTGAGCGGGCAACAGGAAAAGCACCAGATCGGCGAGTTTGGCAAAGAACGGCGCAAACCGCGGATCGGCGGCGATATGGGCGGCCACCGGCGGGTCGCGCCCGTCAAGGTCACGCAGGGCGGGCTGCCAGTGCGGGTTGTCCAGGAACCGGCAGTCGAACACCATGTCGAGGCCGCGCGGCAACCCGCGCTTGTAGGAAAAGGACTGCAACGAGACGGTCAGGCGCGGCCCCTGCGGCGTGCCGAACCAGCGCACGACCTCGGCCTTCAGGTCATGCGGCGACATCTCGGTGGTGTCGATCAGGTGGTCGGCGCGGACCCGGATCGGGGCCAGGAGATCGACTTCGCGCGCGATGCCCTCTTCGGGCGTGGCGGCGGGGGCCATGGGGTGTCGACGGCGGGTCTGGGTGTAGCGGCGGACCAGTTCGGCGGGGGCGCAATCAAGATAGATCACCTCCAGCATCACCTGCGGGTCGCGGGTCAGCCGGTCGATCAGCTCGATCACGGCAGAGGCGGCAAAGTCGCGGTTGCGCACATCGAGGCCGAGGGCCACGGGCCGGGCCAGCGGCGGGCCGTCCATCAGGCGGGGCACGAGGCTGAGCGGCAGGTTGTCGATCACCTCATATCCCAGATCCTCCAGCGCATGGATCGCGGTGGAGCGGCCCGCGCCCGAGGGGCCGGTGACAAGGACGATGCGGTGTTCGGTCTGGTCCACCATGGGGGTCCGAGGGTCAGGCGTGTCTGCCATGACGGAGATAGTGCAGGATCGCGGCGGGAAAATGCGGGGTGACGGGGCCATAGGCAAGCGAGATCTCGCATCCGCAGAACACGATGCGGCGATGCGGCGGCAGGCGGTCGGGTTCGGTCTGGTCCAGATCGACGGCGAGGGTCACGGTGGCGCGGCGCAGCGCGGGGGCGCGCAGGATGCCGAGGCCGCGCGCCTCGATCAGGCCGGACAACGTTTCGGGGGCGGCGGCGATCAGGTTTGCGCCGTCACGCACGAGGATCGTGCGGTCATCGGCCACCAGATGCGCGCCGAGGGCCATCAGTTGCAGGGCCAGCGCGGACTTCCCGCGCCCCGAGGCGCCGAGGATCAGAAGGCCCCGGCGGTCGTCCAGCGCCACGCAGCTTGCGTGGAGGGTGACCGGCAGGCCATTCCAGGCCATCAGACCGGCAGACCGACCACAAAGCGCGCGCCCAGCGGTTCCGACGTGGCATCGGCCACGGTGGGCTGGATGTTCTCGGCCCAGATCACGCCGCCATGCGCCTCGACGATCTGCTTGGAAATGGCGAGGCCCAGCCCCGAATGGTTGCCGAAATCGCCCTGCGGGCGTTCGGAATAGAACCGCTTGAAGATCTTGGTGAGCGCCGCGTCGGGGATGCCGGGCCCGGTATCCTCGACCACCACCAGCACGCGGTTTTCGCGCCGGCGCGCCCATACGCGCACGGCGTCGCCCTCTTCGCAGAACGAGATCGCGTTGGTGATCAGGTTCACGAACACCTGCGCCAGCCGCGCCTCCAGGCCCCGGATGCGGATGGGTTCGGGGGGCAGGTCGGTGATGAAATCCACGCCCTTCTGGCCCGCCTGTTTTGCCAGGTATTCCGACAGGTTGGCGATGGTCTTCAAGAGGTCGAATTCCTCTTCCTCCTCCTTCACCAGTTCGCTGTCCAGCCGCGAGGCGTTGGAGATGTCGCTGACCAGCCGGTCGAGGCGGCGCACATCATGCTCGATCACATCGAGAAGCTTGTCGCGATGCTCTTCCTTCTTCACGAAGCGCAGCGAGCCCACGGCCGAGCGCAGCGAGGCCAGCGGGTTCTTGATCTCATGCGCCACGTCGGCGGCGAACTGCTCGTTCGCGTCGATCCGGTCATACAGGGCAGCCACCATCCCCCGCATGGCCACCGACAACCGCCCGATCTCGTCGGGCCGCGCCGTCAGGTCGGGGATGCGCACGCGGCCCGGCGCCATGCGGCGGGCATCGCGGTCGCGGCCCAGTTCGGCGGCATCGGCAAGGTCGGACAAGGGGTTGGCGATGGTCGAGGCGAGCACCAGGCTCAGGCCGATGGACACCAGAAGGGCGATCACGAACATCTGCAACACCTGCTCGCGTTCGTTGCGCACCAGCCGGTCGATCTCCCCCGCCGCGGAGGTCAGCGCGACAATGCCCGTCACCTCGCCCGCCCGCCAGATCGGGGTCGCCACCGAAAAGATTGCCCCGCCCTGGGGATCGCGGCCGGTGTTGGCGCTGGTCTCGCCCGCCCGGGCCGCAGGCAGGAGCGCGCGCGCAATGCCCTCGGCATCGATCTTCTTATCATCCTTGCGCGCGCCCGACAGGATGCCCGACACCCCCTCCCAGATCACGTTCAGGAAATCGGTGATAACGGTGGACTGCCCGGCCTCATCCACCCCGACCCCTGCCGCCGCGCCCTCGGCCCGGCCGACCAGCCTGCCCGCCGGATCAAAGACAAAGACCTCCACCCCCGGCGCCAGCGTCAGCGCCTTCAGAAGCTGCGTCACATCGGGGCCCGGCGCATCAGGCCCCGCGCCGAAGCTGGCCGCCTCGAATACATCGGCCACCAGCTTTGCCTCGGTCACCAGGCCCGTTTCGCGCTGCAGCACCAGGCTGTCGCGAAACGGGTTCATGAACAGCACGCCGGCGACGAGGATCACCAGCGCCAGCAGGTTGAACACGATGATCTTGCGCGCCAGCGGCGAGCGGTTGAGCGAGACCATCCCCCGGCGCCCGCGATTGTGCCGAAGCTCGGGTTCGGTGGCGTCAGGGGCCACCCAATCCTCACCCAGCAGCACCTCGCCGCGGCGGGGTGCCTCGGGGGCGGTCAGGCGCGGCATGGCGGTCATTCCCCGTTACTCTTCGTTGTAGCGATAGCCGATCCCGTAAAGAGTCTCGATAGCCGAGAAATCCGCGTCCACGCTGCGCATCTTCTTGCGCAGGCGCTTGATATGGCTGTCGATGGTGCGGTCGTCGACGTAAACTTGGTCGTCATAGGCCACGTCCATCAACTGGTCACGACTTTTCACGAAGCCGGGGCGCTGCGCAAGCGCCTGCAAGAGAAGGAATTCGGTGACGGTCAGCGACACGTCCTGCCCTTTCCAGGCCACCGAATGGCGCAAGGGATCCATCCTGAGGTTTCCGCGCTCCATGATCTTGGTCTCTTCGGTCACCGCGACCTCGCCCGAGGCGATGGCGTCCTGGCGGCGCAGGAGGGCGCGGATCCGCTCGACCAGCAGGCGCTGAGAGAACGGCTTTTTCACATAGTCGTCGGCGCCCATGCGCAAGCCCAGAACTTCGTCGATCTCATCATCCTTGGAGGTGAGAAAGATCACTGGCATGGTCGTTTTCTGCCGCAGCCGTTGCAGCAGGTCCATGCCGTCCATCCGTGGCATCTTGATGTCCAGCACGGCCATGTCGGGCAGGCGGCGATTGAAGGCGTCGAGGGCCGACTGGCCATCGTTGTAGGTTTCAACCTCGAAGCCCTCGGCCTCAAGTGTCATGGATACGGAGGTCAGGATATTCCTGTCGTCATCCACAAGCGCGATACGCGACATGTTGGGCTTCCCTATACTGCTCATGTTCTTTTCGTTTTCCGCGATAATCCCGATTTGGCCGACAGGAATCAACCACCAACTGCGAATCGGCGCCGGCCGCCCCCGCAGTGCACTTCAATTTTCCAAAGGAATGACTAATTTGCCTCACTTGGCCCATGTGTCGCCGATGTGATCGGGCCGTTTGCGCTAACCTGAACTTGGTTGCGCTAACGTCCACATCCACCCTGTTCCATCGCAAAAGCGTCATGCTATAGCGCGAGAGCGGGCCCCGGGGCTGGAGGCGGGCCTGTCGACCGGATTTTGCGCGAGGCCTGCGCAGATCACTTCAGCGAACCATCAGGGATCGCGGCAGCGCGATCAGGGAGCCTTTGGATGACACAGGGACGCGTGAATCCGGCCTGTCGGCTGGAAGATCAGGGCATCGCCGGTCTGGCTGGCGCGCATTACAACCTGATCGAACCCCAGCTGGTGGAGGCTGCGGTGGCGCGGGGCGAGGGCAGGCTTGGTCTTGGCGGGGCGTTCCTGTGTTCAACGGGGCAGTTCACCGGACGCTCGCCCAAGGACAAGTTCGTGGTGCGCACGCCATCGGTCGAGGGCACGATCTGGTGGGAGAACAACGCGCCCCTGCCGCAGGAAGGCTATGACCGGCTCAAGGCGGACATGCTGGAACACATGAAGGGACGCGAGTATTTCGTGCAGGACCTTCATGCCGGGGCGGACCCGGCGCATCGGCTGGCGGTGCGGATGGTGACGGAACTCGCCTGGCACGGGCTGTTCATCCGCCATCTGCTGCGCCGCCCCGCGCGCGACGATCTGGATACTTTCGTGCCCGGCTGGACGATCATCAACTGCCCCTCGTTCAAATCCGACCCGGCCCGCCATGGTTGCCGCAGCGAAACAGCCATTGTGCTGAATTTCGACGAAAAGCTGATCCTGATCGCCAATACCGCCTATGCGGGCGAGAACAAGAAGGCGGTCTTCACGCTGCTGAATTACCTCCTGCCGGAAAAGGGCGTGATGCCGATGCACTGCTCGGCCAATCACGCGGTCGGCGACACCGATGGGGCGGCGGTGTTCTTTGGCCTCTCGGGCACCGGCAAGACCACGCTGTCGGCCGACCCCGCGCGCACCCTGATCGGGGACGACGAACATGGCTGGTCCGACAGCGGCACCTTCAACTTCGAGGGCGGCTGCTATGCCAAGACCATCAACCTCAACCCCGAGGCGGAACCCGAGATCTTCGCAACCACATCGCGCTTTGCGACGGTGGTGGAGAACATGGTCTGTGACCCGGAGACCCTCGCGCTGGATTTCGACGACGACAGCCTGACGGCGAACACCCGCTGCGCCTATCCACTGGAGTATATCTCCAACGCCTCGGCGACCGGCCTTGCGGGGCACCCGCGCAACGTCATCATGCTTACCTGCGATGCCTTCGGGGTGCTGCCCCCGATCGCGCGGCTGACCCCGGCGCAGGCGATGTATCACTTCCTGTCCGGCTTTACCTCCAAGGTTGCGGGGACCGAGCGGGGCGTGACCGAACCCATGCCCACATTCTCCACCTGCTTCGGCGCGCCCTTCATGCCGCGGCGGCCCGAGGTTTATGGCCGCCTCCTGCAGGAAAAGATCGCCCGGCACGGGGCGGCCTGCTGGCTGGTGAACACCGGCTGGACGGGCGGCGCCTATGGCACAGGGCGGCGGATGCCGATCAAGGCGACGCGGGCGCTCCTGACCGCCGCGCTGGACGGATCGCTGGCGGGGGTGACCTTTCGGCGCGATGCGAATTTCGGCTTCGAGGTGCCGGTGGCGGTGCCGGGGGTGGATGCGGCGCTGCTCGATCCGCGCGGCACCTGGGCGGATCCGGCGGGCTATGATCGGCAGGCCGCGAAACTGGTGGCGATGTTTGCCGCGAACTTTGGCCAGTATGTCCCCTACATCGACGACGAGGTGAAGGCTGCGGCGATCGGTTAGCCTTTTCGCCGCCCTTGCGGCGCTCTGTCTTGCGGGCGCGCTTCGCGCGAACCCCGATGACGCAACGGTCTCTGACCGGATCGTGCTGCTGGACTGGGGCCTGTTCTGCCAAGTGGACCGGTTAGGCAGCGAACCCGCACCCGAGACTTTGAGCGGAACGGTCCACCTGATCGACGGCACCCAGCGTCCGGTGCGCCAGACGCAGCTGATCCCCGGCCTGCTGGGGCGCGGTTTCGGCACCGTTGTGAGCCTGCCACCCGGGCGCCGCCTGCCGCTGCCGGTGATGGTCGAGGTCCTGCATCCGCCAATGGGGCCTAACGGGATCACCCGTCAGGCCTGGCCCAGCATCCTCGGCTCTTCCGGCCCCACGGTCAGCACCTGGTCCTTCGACCTGCCCGCAGAGGTCGTGCCGGGCGACTGGCGCTTTCGGATGCTTGCGGGGCGCGAGGTGCTGCTGGAGATCCCCTTCCGCGTCAGCCTGGCCGACCCCGCAGCCCCGCCCGGCCCCTGCGACCCCGAGGCCGCGATCAGCAGCACAACCTCTATCCCATCAACGCCCCGCGGATCAGGTTGAGGCCGGTCACCACCAACAGCACCTGCGTCCAACGCCGGAAACGCGCCTCGTCCAGCCGTGCGCCCAGGCGTTGACCAAGCAGCTGCCCCGCCATCGCAGGCACCACAAGCGCCGCCGAAAACGGCACCGTCGCGGCATCCATCACCCCGGATCCCAGATGCGCCGACAGCAGCACCACCGACCCGATCAGGAACACCACCCCCTGCACCCGCAGCGTCTCGGCCTTCGGGGCCCCCACCGACAGGAGATAGACGATCAGCGGCGGCCCCCAGACCCCCGAGATGCCGCCATAGAGCCCGCCGACCACCCCCGCGCCCCATTCCGCACGCACACGATGCTCCAGCCGCAGCGCCAGCGGGAGGCCGGAGAGTTGCAGCAGCGCGAAGGCCGTGATCGGCACGCCGAGGACGATCAGAAACGCCCCCCGTGGCATCATGGTCACGAACTGCGCGGAGATCACGATAAAGACCACCGTCCCGATCAGGAACCGCCAATAGGTTCGGGCGGAGTCCATCGCGGCGGCGGGGCCGTCACGGAACGCCTGTGCGATGTTGGTGAACAAGGTGGGCAGGATCAGTCCGGCCAGCGCCACCTGAGGCGGCAGGAAGGCCGAGAAGGCGCCGATCATGATCAGCGGCATGGCAAACCCGACCGCGCCCTTCACGAAGCCCGCGAACAGCGTCACCGCCATTGCGGCCCAAAAGGCCACGGCCTCCTGCCCGGCCATCACACTGTCCATCCCGCCCCTCGTGGCCGCTGTTTCCGGCCCGCGCCGCTGCGCTATAGTCTTAGCAATGCCGAAACCGCTCTGCACGGGCGATTCGGCTGCGACATTTTCCGTCTCGACGGATGCGGCTGACGAATTATTGTTGCGCTGCGACTGCAAACGCCCTAACTGCGCCCCATAGCCATGGAGAGTCCGATGCCCCACGACGGCCAGCCCCTTCCCAAGACCCCCGCCCACAGCCTTGCCGACCTGATGCACCTGACCGGCGCCGCCCTGACCGAGGTCGAGGCGCTGTCGGCACAGGGGCGCGAGGCGCTGCGCGCCCGCGTCACGGTCGGCGGCAAGGTGCAGGCCGATGCCATGGAAACGCACCAATATGCCGCCCATGCGATGGCTTGGCTCGCCACCTATGCCGAGGCGCTGCGCCAGATGCAGGCCTGGGCCGCGCGCCTGACCGAGGCGGGCACTTTTGGCGAGATGGAGGCGCTGATCCTGCAGGTCGGCTTTGGCGAATACCTCGCGCAGGTGCAGGGCGGCATCCCGATGAGCCAGGGCGAGATTGCGCGCCTGTCCGACCTGGGGCTGGCCTGGACGCCGGGGCCCGAGGCCGCGGTCCTGATCGCCGAGGGCAACACGACCGAGGCGCGCGCGCGCCTGGTGGAACTGATGCGCGACAATCACGGCCGTGCCACCTTTGGTGCCACCGGCCTTGATGACGAGCTGGAGATGATCCGCGACCAGTTCCGCCGCTTCGCTGACGAAGAGGTGATCCCCTACGCGCATGACTGGCACCTGAAGGATGAGCTGATCCCGATGGAGGTGATCGACAAGCTGGCCGAGATGGGCGTCTTCGGCCTCACGATCCCCGAAGCCTACGGCGGCCTCGGCCTGACCAAGGCCGCGATGGTCGTGGTGTCGGAGGAACTGTCGCGCGGCTATATCGGGGTGGGCAGCCTTGGCACCCGCACCGAGATCGCGGCCGAACTGATCCTTTGCGGCGGCACCGAGGCGCAAAAGGAAAAATGGCTGCCCGGCCTCGCCTCGGGCGAGATCCTGCCCACGGCCGTTTTCACCGAGCCAAACACCGGGTCCGACCTTGGTGCCCTGCGCACGCGCGCGCGGCGCGATGGCGACGACTGGATCATCACGGGCAACAAGACCTGGATCACCCATGCCGCGCGCACCCATGTGATGACCGTGCTTGCCCGCTCGGTCGAGGGCACCGGCGACTATCGCGGCCTGTCGATGTTCCTGGCGGAAAAGACGCCCGGCACCGACGCACAGCCCTTTGTCGATCCCGGCCTCTCGGGCGGCGAGATCGAGGTGCTGGGCTACCGCGGCATGAAGGAATACACGGTCAACCTGGATGATTTCCGGGTGAAGGGGGAAAACCTGCTGGGCGGCGTCGAAGGCCAGGGCTTCAAGCAGCTGATGCAGACCTTCGAGGCTGCGCGCATCCAGACCGCCGCCCGCGCCGTGGGCGTGGCGCAATCGGCGCTGGAAACCGGGATGCAATACGGCGAGGATCGCAAGCAGTTCGGCAAATCCCTCATCGCCTTTCCCCGCGTGGCGGGGAAGCTTGCGATGATGGCGGTCGAGATCATGATCGCCCGGCAGCTTACTTATTTCAGCGCCTGGCAGAAAGACAACGACAAGCGCTGCGATCTGGAGGCCGGGATGGCGAAGCTGCTGGGCGCCCGCGTTGCCTGGGCGGCCGCCGACAACGCGCTGCAGATCCACGGCGGCAACGGCTTTGCGCTGGAATACCGGATCAGCCGGATCCTTTGCGACGCGCGCATCCTGAACATCTTTGAAGGGGCCGCCGAGATCCAGGCCCAGGTCATCGCCCGCCGCCTGCTGGACTGACATGCGATGACACCGGGCCCTCCGGGGCCCGGTGTCAGGCAGGGTGCAGCACCAGCGCCACGCCCTGCCCCACGCCCACACAGAGCGTGACCAGGGCCGAACCGCCCCCCTCGGACAGCCGCCGCGCGGCGGCCCATGCAATGCGCGCGCCCGACATGCCCAGCGGATGGCCCATGGCAATCCCCCCGCCCCGCGCATTCACGCGGGCATCGTCATCGGCCAGCCCCCAGGCCCGCGTGCAGGCCAGCACCTGCACGGCAAAGGCCTCGTTCACCTCGATCACATCGACGCCCGCAGGATCAAACCCCGTCCGCTGGCGCAAGCGCTCCACCGCCGCCACCGGCCCCACCCCCATGACGCGCGGCGCCACGCCCGCGCTCGCCGCCGCCCCGATCCGGGCCACGGGCCGCAACCCGTGCCGCGCCACCGCCACCCCAGAGGCCAAGAGCACCGCCGCCGCCCCGTCGTTCACGCCGCTGGCGTTCCCCGCCGTCACGCTGCCCCCCGCGCGGAACGGTGCGGGCAAGGCGGCCAGCCGGTCAAGGCTGGTGGCGCGGGGATGCTCGTCGCGGTCCACCACCACGGGCACCTTGCCCGGAACGGTCACAGGCAAAATGTCCGCCGCGTGCCAGCCCGCATCATACCGCGCCTGCGACCGCCAGGCGAAGGCATCCTGATCCGCCCGCGCGATCCCCATATCCGCCGCCAGGTTCTCCGCCGTCTCGGGCATGGATTCGATGCCATAACGCGCCGCGATCCCCTGATGGACGAAGCGCCAGCCGATGGTCGTGTCATGCACCTCGGGCGCGCGGGCGAATGCCACTTCAGCCTTGCCCATCACGAAAGGCGCGCGGCTCATGCTTTCCACGCCGCCTGCGATCACCACATCCGCCCCGCCGTCCCGGATCGCCCGCGCACCCACGATCACCGCGTCCAGCCCGCTGGCGCACAGCCGGTTCACCGTCAGCGCCGGCACCCCCTCGCCCAGACCCGAGATCAGCACCGCCATCCGCGCCACGTTGCGGTTGTCCTCGCCCGCCTGGTTGGCGCAGCCGAATATCACCTCGTCCACCGGCAACCCCGGATGCGGCGCCATCAGCCCGTCGATCACCATGGCCGCGAGGTCGTCGGGCCGCACCCGCGCCAGCGCCCCGCCATAGCGCCCGATGGCCGTGCGACGCCCCGCGCAGATGAACACCTCGGTCATGCCATATCCTCCAGACCGGGGGCGGGATCATACCGCCCCGCCAGATGCGGCGGGCAGCGCCCCGCCAGCCGCGCGAGTTCCGCCCGCACCCGGTCCATCCCCTGCGCCCGCCCGGCCGCAAAGGCCCCACGCGGAAAGTTCAGGCCCAGCCGCAGCGCCGTGTCGATCCCCTCGGCCTCCACCCCGCCCTCGGCCAGCAGGCTCGCCGCCTCGTTCACCAGTGCCGCCTCGATCCGCAGCACGATGTCCCCGGCATCCGCAGGGGCCTCCACCGCCCCCGCGACAAACCCCGCCCCGGTCTTGCGCCCCAGCCGCCCCGCCGCCACCTGCGCGCGCAAGGCGTCGAACACATGATAGCGCGGATGCCGCCCCATCGCGGCCCAGACCCCCTCGGTCGCCGCCAGATGCACATCCGCCCCGATCAGGTCGATCAGCGCGAACGGCCCCAGCCGATAGCCCGCCGCCACCATCGCGGCGTCGATCTCACCCGCCCCCCGCCCCTCTTCCAGCATCGCCAAAGCCTCGCCGTAATAGGGCCGCGCGCAGCGGTTGACGATGAAACCGGGGCGGTCGGGGCAGGCGATCACGGTCTTGCCCGCGCCCTCGGTGATCCGCCGCGCCAGCGCCAGCGCCGCAGGGTCAGCCCCCGGATAGCCCACCAGCTCCACCAGCCGCATCGCCGGGGCGGGGTTGAAGAAATGCAGCCCCACCAGCCGCCCTCCCATACCCTGCGCCATGTCTGTCACCGACAGCGAGGATGTGTTGGTCGCCAGCACCGCCCCCGGCACCGCGTCCCGCAGCGCCGCAAACAGCGCCCGCTTGGCCGCCATGTCCTCCACGATCGCCTCGATCGCCAGCGCGGCCCCCGCCATCGCGCCCGGCCCCTCCACGATCCGCAGCGCGCCCAGCATCGCCTCGGCCGCCGCCGCCTCCATCTTCCCCGCCGCCACCCGCGCCATCAGCGCCGCGCGCATCCGCGCGGGTGCCGTCTCGCGCGCGGCGGCAAAGGCATCGGTCGCCACCACCGGGTGCCCCGCCGCCAGATAGACCTGCGCGATGCCCAGCCCCATCGCGCCCAAGCCCACAACTCCGACCGTCTCGCGCATTCCTGCCCCTCCGCTGCACGGCATCATCCCGCGAAGAAACGCCGCATTCAAGCCAGAAATTTCAAGCTTGAAATAATAACGACCCGGTGGCAGTCTGATCCAAAGAGCGGATGACTCGGACGCAGGGAGTGGGAAGATGAAGGTGCTGTGCCTCGGCGGGGGCCCCGCGGGGCTTTATTTCGCGATCTCGATGAAACTGCGCGACCCCGCGCACCAGATCACCGTGCTGGAGCGCAACAAGGCCAACGACACCTTCGGCTGGGGTGTGGTGCTGTCGGACGATGCGCTGGGACGCATGACGCGAAACGACCCACAATCCGCGCAGGCGATCCGCGAGAACTTCGCCTATTGGGACGACATCGCCACCGTCCACAACGGCACCCGCACCGTCTCGGGCGGCCACGGCTTTGCCGGGATCGGGCGCAAGAAGCTGTTGATGCTGCTGCAGGAACGCGCGCGCGAGCTGGGCGTGGACCTGCGGTTTGAAACCGAATTCCGCAGTGCCGAGGAATACCGCAGCGAATACGACCTCGTGGTGGCGTGCGACGGCATCAACTCCGCCACCCGCCGCGACTATGCCGAGGTGTTCCGCCCCGACATCGACATGCGCCTGTGCAAGTTCGTCTGGCTGGGCACGAAGGCCAAGTTCGACGACGCCTTCACCTTCATCTTCGAGAATACCGAACACGGCTGGGTCTGGGCCCATGCCTACCAGTTCGACGCCGACACCGCGACCTTCATCGTGGAATGCACGCAGGAAACCTGGGACCGCTGGGGCTTCGAGGGCATGTCGAAAGAGGATACCGTCGCCACCTGCACCCGCATTTTTGCCGCCCACCTCGGCGGTCACGACCTGATCTCCAACGCCGCCCATTTGCGCGGCTCTGCAGTCTGGATGAACTTCCCGCGCGTGGTCTGTGAAAAATGGTTTCATGAAAATGTGGTGCTGATGGGCGATGCCGCCGCCACGGGGCATTTCTCCATCGGGTCGGGCACGCGGCTCGCCATCGACAGCGCCATCGCGCTGGCCGGATACTTGCATTCGGAACCCGACCTGCCGACCGCCTGCCAGCGCTATCAGGACGAACGCCGCATCGAGGTGCTGCGCCTGCAGTCGGCCGCGCGCAACAGCCTTGAATGGTTCGAAGAGGTCGAACGCTATCTCGACATGCCGCCCCTGCAATTCGCCTATTCGCTGCTGACCCGCAGCCAGCGCATCGGGCATGAGAACCTGAGGAAACGCGACCCCGCCTTCCTGACCGCCTGCGAGGATTTCTTTGCCGATCAGGCGGGTGGCACAAGGGGCCGCGCGCCGATGTTCCAGCCCTTCTCCCTGCGCGACATGCGGCTCGAAAACCGCATCGTCGTCTCGCCCATGGCGCAATACCGCGCGGCGAACGGCACCCCCGGCGACTGGCACTTTGTCCACTATGCCGAACGCGCCAAGGGCGGCGCGGGCCTTGTCATCACCGAGATGACCTGCGTTTCGCCCGACGCCCGCATCACCCATGCCTGTCCCGGCCTTTATGCCCCCGCGCACAAGACGGCCTGGAAACGCATCACCGATTTCGTCCATCTGGAAACCGGCGCGAAAATCTGCGCCCAGATCGGCCATGCGGGCCGCAAGGGCGCCATGGGCCTGAAGGGCGGGCGCGAGGATCGCCCGCTCGATGCCCCCTGGCCCCTGCTGGCGCCGTCCGCGCTGCCATGGGCTCCCGGCCATCCCGTCCCGCGCGAGATGACCCGCGCCGACATGGACGACGTGATCGCCCAGTTCACGGCGGCCACCAAAATGGCCGACCGCGCGGGTTTCGACATGGTCGAACTCCATGCCGCGCATGGCTACCTGTTGTCGTCCTTCATCTCGCCGATATCGAACCGCCGCACCGACGCCTATGGCGGGGCCCTGGACAACCGCCTGCGCTTCCCGCTCCAGGTCTTTGCCGCCATGCGCGCCGCCTGGCCCGATCAGAAACCCATCTCCGTGCGCCTCTCCGCCACCGACTGGACGGACGACGGCCTGACCGCCCCCGAGGCCGTGCAGGCCGCGCGCATGTTCGCCGACGCGGGCGCCGACATCATCGACGTTTCCGCAGGCCAGACCACCCCCATGGCCCGCCCCGTCTATGGCCGCATGTTCCAGACCCCCTTCAGCGACCGCATCCGCAACGAGGCGGGCCTTGCCACCATGGCCGTGGGCAACATCACCGAGGCCGATCAGGTCAACGGCATCCTGATGGCGGGCCGCGCGGATCTCGTGTGCCTCGCCCGCCCGCATCTGGCCGATCCCTACTGGACGCTGCACGCCGCCGCCGAGCAGGGTGACACCGCCACCCCTTGGCCCCTGCCCTACCTCGCGGGCCGCGACCAGGCCTTCCGCCTGCGCGACCGCGCGTCCGAGGCGATCAGGGCATGAGGCGCGTTCTCGTCACCGGTGGCGGGTCCGGCATTGGCCGCGCCGTGGCGCGGGCCTTTGCCGAGGCGGGCGACCATGTGACCATCGCAGGCCGCCGCATGGAGGCCCTGCAACAGACGGATGCAGGCCGGGGCATGGACTGCCGCGCAGCCGACGTGACGGATGAGGCGCAGGTTGCTGCACTTTTTGAAAACCCTTTTCATGTGGTGATCGCCAATGCCGGCGGGGCCGCCTCTGCCAAGCTGGAAAACGTCTCGCTGGCCGACTGGACGCAGACCCTGACCGTAAACCTCACCGGAACGTTCCTCACCTTCCGCGCAGCCCTTCCCGGAATGGCGCAAGGTGGCCGCCTTATCGCCATGGCCTCCACCGCCGCCCTGCAGGGGGGCGCGGGTCTCGCGCCCTACTGCGCGGCCAAGCACGGCGTCCTGGGCCTCGTCCGCTCGGTCGCGCTTGAGGTCGCCAAGCGCGGCATCACCTGCAACGCCATCTGCCCGGGTTTCGTCGATACCCCGCTGGCCGACCGGGCGGCGGCGGGCCTTACCGCGCGGCTTGGGCTGACCGAGGCGGAGGCGCGGCGAAAGCTGGCCGCGAACAACCCCACCGGCCTCTTGATCGACCCCGCCGAGGTGGCAGCGGTAGCGATATTCCTCGCCTCGCCCGCCGCCGCACAGGTCAACGGCCATGCCCTTTCGGTCTCGGGGGGCGAGGTATGAGCGATACGCTCGCCGATCCCCTGTCCAAACGCCGCCTGAAGCTCTGGATCCGCCTCCTCGGGCTCACCCGTTCCGCCGAGGGCACGCTGCGCGAGCACCTGCGCCTCACCCATGACACCACCCTGCCCCGCTTCGATGTGATGGCCGCCCTGTGGCGTCGGCGTGACGGGCTGACGATGGGTGAACTCAGCCGCATGCTCCTCGTCTCCAACGGCAATGCCACCGCTGTGGTGGACCGGCTGGAAAACGACGGCCTCGCCCGCCGCACGCAGGATGCCGCCGACCGGCGCACCTACCGCGTGGCGCTGACCGATCAGGGCCTTGCCACCTTCGAAGGCTGGGCCACCAGCCATGAGGCCGAGGTGAACCGCCTCTTCGCCCGCCTCTCGGAGGACGAGATCGACACCCTGACCGCCATCCTCAAACGCCTGAAGGATCCCGCATGACCGCCATGGCCGCCCTGTCCCCGCAGCATGTCCTGTGGTCGGTCACCGACCGCGTGGCCACCATCAGCCAGAACCGCCCCGAGCGGAAGAACCCGCTGACCTTCGACAGCTACGCCGAACTGCGCGACATCTTCCGCGCACTGCCCTATGCCGATGATGTGGACGTGGTGATCCTTGCCTCCAACGGCGGCAACTTCTGCTCGGGCGGAGATGTGCATGACATCATCGGCCCGCTGGTGGGGATGGACATGAAGGGCCTGCTGGCCTTTACCCGGATGACCGGCGATCTGGTGAAGGCGGTGCTGCACTGCGGCAAGCCGGTGATCGCGGCGGTGGATGGCATCTGCGTGGGCGCGGGTGCCATCATGGCCATGGCCGCCGACCTGCGCCTTGCCACCCCCGCCGCGAAATGCGCCTTTCTTTTCACCCGCGTCGGCCTTGCGGGCTGCGACATGGGCGCCTGTGCCATGCTGCCGCGCATCATCGGCCAGGGCCGGGCGGCGGACCTCCTTTACACCGGGCGCAGCTTTGGCGCGGATGAGGGCGAACGCTGGGGCTTCTGGAACGCCATCCACCCGGCCGAGGCGCTGGAGGATGCGGCGCGTGCCCTCGCCCGCCGCCTCGCCGCAGGCCCCACCTTCGCGCATGGCATGACCAAGACCATGCTGAACCAGGAATGGAACATGGGGCTCGACCAGGCGATCGAGGCCGAGGCGCAGGCCCAGGCCATCTGCATGCAGACCCGCGATTTCGAACGCGCCTACCGGGCCTTTGTCGCCAAGGAGACACCGGCCTTTCAGGGTGACTGAACGCCGGGGGGCTGTCTGCCCCCCGGACCCCCCGAGGATATTTGGACCAAAGTGAAAGCATGAGCGACACGACCTTCCTTGAGTGGCCCTTCTTCGAGCCGCGCCACCGCGATCTTGCCGCAGCGCTGGACGACTGGTGCTCGGCGCATCTGCCCGTTGACCACACGGACGTGGATGCCGCCTGCCGGGGGCTGGTGGCGGCGCTTGGCGCGGGCGACTGGCTGCTGCCTTCGGGGGCGGGCGAGGGCGAGCGGCTGGATGTGCGCACCCTGTGCCTGATCCGCGAAACGCTGGCACGGCATGACGGGCTGGCGGATTTCGCCTTTGCGATGCAAGGGCTTGGCATGGGGGCGGTGTCGCTCTTCGGCACGCCTGCGCAGCGCGGCTGGCTGGCGCGCACCCGCAGCGGTCGGGCGATCTCGGCCTTCGCGCTCACCGAACCGGGATCGGGCAGCGATGTGGCCGCCACCGCCACCACGGCGACGCGCACCAACGCGGGCTGGCGGCTGGACGGCACCAAGACCTGGATATCGAACGGCGGAATCGCCGACCTTTACACCGTCTTTTGTCGAACCGGCGAAGCCCCTGGCGCAAAGGGACTTTCCGCCTTCCTGATGCCGGCGGACAGCCCCGGCCTGACGGTCGTCGAACGCCTGCACACCATCGCACCCCACCCCCTCGCCACCCTGTCGCTGACGGGCGTGATGCTGCCCGACGACGCCCTGATCGGCCAGCCGGGCGACGGGTTTAGGATCGCCATGTCGGTCCTCGACGTGTTCCGCTCCACCGTTGGGGCCGCGGCCCTGGGCTTTGCCCGCCGCGCGCTGGACGAGGCGACGGCACGGGTGAAAACGCGCCGTATCCAGGGCGCACCGCTGGCGGATCTCCAATTGGTTCAGGGGCATATCGCCGACATGGCGCTGAAGATCGACGCCGCCGCCCTGTTGGTCTATCGCGCCGCCTGGACCAAGGACGGGGGCGCCCCGCGCGTGACGCGCGAGGCCGCGATGGCCAAGCTCTACGCCACCGAGGCCGCGCAAGAGGTGATCGACATGGCCGTGCAACTGCATGGCGGCGATGGGGTGCGCGCGGGGTCGGTGGTGGAAAGCCTTTACCGTGAAATCAGGGCCTTGCGCATCTATGAAGGGGCCAGCGACGTGCAGCGGGTGGTCATCGCGCGGGGCCTTTTGGCATGACCTACACGCGCACAATCGCCATCGAGTTCAACCACTGCGACCCCGCGGGCATCGTGTTCTATCCCCGCTACTTCGAGATGACGAATTCGGTCGTGGAAAATTTCTGCGCCGATGTGCTGCACGACCCCTTTTCCCGCCAGATGGCCGAGGGTCGCGGCGTTCCCACCGTTCGCGTCGAGATCGACTTTCGCGCGCCCTCGCGGCTGGGCGAGCGTGTGGCGTTCCATCTGGACGTGCAGCGCATCGGCGGGGCCAGCGTGACCTTTGCGATCCGTGCGCAGTGTGGCGGACAGCACCGGCTGGACGGGCACCTGACGCTGGTGCGCCTTGGGCCGACCGGTCGCCCCGAGCGCTGGCCCGACGACATCCGCGCGCGGCTGGCGGACCATTTGCGGCAAGGAGAGACGGCATGACCGAAAGCCCCCATGACTTCCTGCACCCGTCGCACTGGAAACCCGCCATCGGCTATGCCCACGGGATTGCCGCCCGGGGCCGCATGGTGTTTACCGGCGGCATCATCGGCTGGGATGCCGACCAGCAGTTCCAGACCGATGACTTCGCGGGCCAGGTGGAGCAGGTGCTGCGCTCGATCGTCGAGGTGTTGTCCTGCGCGGGGGCGCGCCCCGAACATCTCGTGCGACTCACATGGTATGTGACGGACAAGACGGAATATCTGAACGCGCTGCGCGAGGTGGGGCGCGCCTACCGCGCCACCATCGGGCGGCACTACCCCGCGATGGCGCTGGTGCAGGTGGTGGCCTTGGTCGAGGACCGCGCCAAGGTGGAGATCGAGGCCACCGCCGTGATCCCGGAGGAGGCGTGAGCATGGCCAACGCAGTGCTTGGGCCTTCGGGGCATACCGACAGCTTCACCCGCGACAACCTGCCCCCGATGGACCAGTGGCCCGACCTCTTGACCGCGCCCTTCCCCTACCCTGACTGGCTGAACGTGGGCGTGGAGCTGACCGACCGGATGGTGGAGCGCGGCTTTGGCGACCATACCGCGCTGATCGGCAACGGCCGCAGCCGCAGCTACAAGGAACTGACGGACTGGACCAACCGCATCGCCCGCGCGCTGGTCGAGGATTACGGGGTCAGGCCCGGACATCGCGTGCTGATCCGGTCGGCCAACAACCCCGCGATGGTGGCCGCATGGCTGGCCGCGACCAAGGCGGGGGCGGTGGTGGTGAACACCATGCCGATGCTGCGGGCGGGGGAGTTGGCCCGGATCGTGGACAAGGCGGAGGTCAGCCTTGCCCTGTGCGACACCCGGCTGATGGATGAGATCGTGGCCTGCGGGAAGGACTCGGCCTTCCTGCGGCAGGTGGTGGGGTTTGACGGCACGGCGAACCACGACGCCGAACTGGACCGCGCGGCGCTGCGCAAGCCCGTGCGGTTTCAGGCGGTGGCGACAGGGCGGGATGACGTGGCGCTGCTGGGCTTCACCAGCGGCACGACCGGAGAGCCCAAGGCCACGATGCATTTCCACCGCGACATCCTGATCATCGCGGACGGCTACGCGAAGGAGGTGCTGGGGGTGGTGCCCGAAGATGTGTTCGTGGGCTCGCCGCCCCTCGCCTTCACCTTTGGCCTGGGCGGGCTCGCGGTGTTTCCGCTGCGGTTCGGGGCGGCGGCCTGCCTTCTGGAAAACGCCTCGCCGCCCAACATGATCGAGATCATCCAGACCCACCGCGCCACCGTCTGCTTCACCGCGCCCACGGCCTACCGGGTGATGCTTAAGGCGATGGAGGGGGGAGCGGACCTGTCATCGCTGCGCGCGGCGGTGAGCGCGGGCGAGACGCTGCCCGCCCCGGTCTATGAGGACTGGATCGCGCGGACGGGCAAGCCGATGCTGGACGGGATCGGGGCGACCGAACTTTTGCACATCTTCATCTCAAACCGGTTCGACGATCACCGCCCCGGCTGCACGGGCAAGCCCGTAACGGGGTATGAGGCGAGGATCGTCGATGCGGCGGGCGCGCCGGTGCCGCGCGGCACGGTGGGGCGTCTGGCGGTGCGGGGGCCGACAGGGTGCCGCTACATGGCCGACGCGCGGCAGGGAAAATATGTCGAGGGCGGCTGGAACATCACCGGCGATGCGTTCTGGCAGGACGATCAGGGGTATTTCCACTTTGCCGCCCGCAACGACGACATGATCGTGAGTGCGGGCTACAACATCGCCGGGCCGGAGGTGGAGGCGGCGCTGCTGTCGCATCCCGATGTGGCCGAATGTGCCGTGGTGGGCGAGCCGGACGCGGAGCGGGGGCAAGTGGTGGTGGCCCATGTGGTGCTGGTGGCGGGCTGCGCGGGGGACGCGGACTGCGTGCGGCGGTTGCAGGATCATGTGAAGGCGGTGATCGCACCCTACAAGTATCCGCGCCGGGTGGTGTTCTGCGACGTGCTGCCAAAGACCCAGACCGGCAAGATCCAGCGGTTCCGGCTGCGGCAGGGATAGGCGGCGCGGGCGGGAGCGGGGGGTTTCACACCCCCCGCGCCCCCCGTGGGATATTTGGGCCAAGATGAAATGGGGTGTCACATGGTGGGACATGGTTTCCACTGAGGAATATCAGGGGGTTGCTGGCCGGGATTAACCTTTTGTTGAGGTGTTGGCCGCTTCGGCGTCACGGTGCCGGGCGGCGCAGGGCCTGGGCGAGGTGATCGGAAAGGGCGGCGGCGCCCGGGGAAAGGGGGCGGTCGGGTCCATGGGCCAGCACCAGATCGCGGGTGATCACGGGGGCGGTGAGCGGATGGGCGGCTAGCCCTGGGGGCATGGCCGCGCGGGCGTGTCCGGGCAGCACGGCGACACCGAGGCCCGCCGCGGCAAGGGCGAGGGCCGTGGCGATCCCTTGCACCTGATGCGCGGGGACAAGGGGCAGGCCCGCCACCTCGAACCCCAGATCGGTGGGCAGGCGCAGGGCGCTTGCGGGGGCCATGGCGATGACCGGTTGGCCCGCGAGATCGGCCCATCGGGCAGGGTCCGGCAGCGTGCCGCACGGGGCGAAGGCGGTCATCGGGTCGGTCAGGACCGGGCGGCGCGCGAAGTCGGCCACTGTGGCCGGGAAGGTTCCGAGACCAAGGTCGGCGGCATCTGCGCGCAGCGCGGCGACGATGGCGGTGGTGGGCAGGTCAAGGAGTTCGACCATGAGGCCGGGATGGCGCGCGTGAAAGCCCGCCAGCAGGGGCGGCAGCAGGGTTGCGGCAAGGAAGGGCGGGGCCGCCAGCCGCACCCGGCCCCGGCGCAGCGCGGCGTGGTCGCGCGCCGCATCGGCCGCGCGGTCGAGTGCCGCAAGGCTGGGGGCAACGGCGGCGCGAAAGGCTTCGCCCGCCTCGGTCAGGGTCACGCGGCGGGTGGTGCGGTGCAAGAGGCGCAGGCCCAGAAGGGCCTCCAGATCGCGGATCGTCTGGCTGATGCCGGGTTGGGTGGAGCCCAGCCGGCGCGCCGCCTGCGAAAAGCTGCCGGTGGCGGCGACGGTCAGGAAGGCATCAAGCTGGCGCAGGCTGGGGCGCATTCATATCCCATATCTTATCAATTCATAACGGGTTTCGGGATTGCAGGATAGGTGCCGCTGCGATTTTCTGGGGACGGTCGATGGGGGTGGCATGGGCGGCGCGGCGCGGGCGGAGGGCGGATGTATCGGCAGGGCGATGCCCCGGCGCGAGGATGCGCGGCTGCTGACTGGGCTGGGCCGGTTCGTGGCCGATCTGGTGCCGCATGATGCGCTGCATCTGGAGTTTCTGCGCAGCCCCTACGGTGCGGGGCGGGTAGCGCTGCTGGATCTTTCAGCGGCGCAGGGGATGCCGGGGGTGGCGCTGGTGTTGGCGGGCGACCTGGGATTGCAGGCGCAGGCGGCGGTGAACCCCCTGATTGCGGGGGCACGGGTGGTGCCAATGGAGCCCTTCGCGGCAGCAGGGGTGCGGGCGGCAGGGCAGGCCGTGGCGGCGGTGGTGGCGGCCACCGCAGCACAGGCGCTTGACGCGGTGGAGGCGGTTGCGCTGGAGGTGGAGGGGGCAGCGGTGGAGCCTGCGCCCGTTGTCACCGCCCGCTGGGGCGCGGGTGGGACCCTGCCCGATGCCGCACACCGGGTCGCGGTGCGGGTGGATCACGCGCTGGTCGCGCCGATGCCGCTCGAGCCTCGCGCAGTGCTGGCGGTGCCCGAGGGGGCGGGGCTGGTGCTGTATCTGGCCGTGCAGACCCCGCACCGCGCGCGCGACGATCTGGCGGCGATGCTGGGTGTGCCGGTGCGGGTGGTGGCCCCGGATGTGGGCGGGGCCTTTGGCGGCAAGGCGAGTCTGATGCCCGAGGATGTGGTGGTGGCGGTGGCGGCCCTGCGGCTGGGCCGGGCGGTGGTCTGGCAGGGCACGCGGGGCGAGGCGTTTCTGGCCGATACGCAGGGCCGGGGCGCAGGGACCTGGGCCGAGGCCGCCGTGGACGCGGACGGCCGGGTGATGGGCCTGCGGGCCGGGATGGCGTTCCCCCTGGGCCACTGGATGGCGCATTCGGCATTGGCGCCTGCGCGCAACGGCGGGCGCATCCTGCCCGGCCCCTATACGATTGCCGATTGCGGGGTCGAGGTGGTGGCAGAGGCGACCGAAGGGCCTGCGGTCAACATCTATCGCGGGGCCGGGCGGCCCGAGGCGGCGATGCTGATGGAGCGGGTGATGGACCGGGCGGCGGCGGCGGTTGGGATTGATCCGCTTGCGCTGCGGCGCCGGAATGTGGCGGGGGCGGGCCTTCGCGCCTGTTCGGGGGATATGGCGGGGTTGCTGGAGCTTGTGGCGCGGGAGGCAAGTTATGGGGCGCTGCGCGTGCGGCTGGGTGAGCGGCGGGCGGCGGGCGAGGTCTGCGGGATCGGAATCGGGCTTTATGTGGAGCCCTGCGGGCAGGGCTGGGAACATGCGGCGCTGGAGATTTTGCCGGATGGACGGATCCGGGCGATGACCGGCGCTTCGGCGCAGGGTCAGGGGCGCGAGACGGCGCTGGCGCAGGTGGTGGCCGGGGTGCTCGGGGTCAGTCCGGGGCGCGTGGAGGTGGTGGCGGGCGATACCGGGGCGGTGGCGGAGGGGGTCGGCGCGCTGGCAAGCCGGTCCACGGCCATCGGGGCCTCGGCCATGCTCGTTGCCGCGCAGGCGCTGGAGGCGCAGGCGCGGGCGGTGGCGGGGGGCCTCATGGGGGTGGACCCCGGTGCGGTGGTGATCTCGGATGCAGGCCTGTCCGGTGGCGGGGCCATGGTGGGCTGGGGCGATCTCGGTCCCGTCGAGGTGGCGTTGCGGCATGAGGCGGCGGCAGAGGCCTGGGCCTCGGGCGCCGTGCTGGCCGAGGTGGGGATCGACCGCGAGACGGGCGTGGTCACGGTGGAGCGGATCACCTGGGTCGATGATGCCGGGGTGGTGGTGAACCCGATGCTGGTGCATGGGCAACTCATGGGCGGGCTGGCGCAGGGGCTGGGGGCCGCGCTGATGGAGCGGATGGCCTATGCGGGCGGGCAGCTTCTGACCGGCAGCCTGATGGATTACGCGGTTCCGCGGGCGGGGGACATGCCGCCGGTGCGGATCATCTCGCGTCCTGTGCCATCGCCCGCAAATCCGCTGGGGGCCAAGGGAGTGGGCGAGGCGGGCTGCATCGGCGTACCTGCCGCCATCCTGAACGCGGTGCAGGATGCGCTGATCCCATTCGATGCGCCCGATCTGTCCTTGCCGCTGACCCCGGAAAAGGTGTGGCGCGCGCTGACCCGGATGCCGCAGGAGGCCGCGTGAGATACGACCGAAACACTGCCAAAAGCCACGCCTTCGCCCATATGCGCGGCATCTGGGCCGCCGCCCTGATGCCGTTTGCGGAGGATCTGTCCATCGACGAGGCGGGGTTCCGCGCGAACATGGAGCACTGGATCGCCGATCTGGGCATCGACGGCTTTTTCGTCGCCGGAAAGCAGGGCGAATTCTACGCGATGAGCGTGGAGGAGCGGAAACGCTGCTTCGATCTGGCGGTGTCGGCGGCGGATGGCCGGGCGCAGACGATCATGTCGTGCAGCGACCAGAACATGGATGTGGTGATCGACCTCGCCCGCCACGCGCAGGCCTCAGGGGCCGATTACATCGTGGTCCATGCCCCCGTCCTGCATTTCACCAAGGCACAGGACGACACGCTGATCCGCTACTATGAGACCATCGCGGCAAAGGTCGATATCGGCATCGCGCTGTGGAGCCACCCCGACAGCGGGTATCTGATGACCCCGCGCCTGTGCAACCGGCTCGCGGATATCGAAACCGTAGTGGCGATCAAATACTCGGTCCCCCGGCCCATGTACGCCGAGCTCACGCGCCTCGCGGGTGACCGCATGATCGTCTCCACCGCGTCGGAGGAGGAATGGCTGGACAATATCCTGGATCTCGGCTGGCGGCTCTACCTCTGTTCCTCGCCGCCCTACCTGATCCAGACCGCCCGCGACACCCGGATGCGCGCCTATACCGAGGCCGCTTTTGCCGGACGCGCCGATGAGGCCCGCCGCATCCGCGACAGCCTCGCCCCCGTGCGCGCCGCCCTGCGTGACACGCGGCCCGCCGAGAAACCCCATGCGCACCAGAAATACTGGCAGACGCTGCTGGGCCAGACCGGCGGCCGCACCCGCCCCCCCATGCTGGAACTCACCGCGCGCGACATGGCCCGCACGCGCGAAGCCTTTGACATGTGCGGCCTTCTGGTCTGACATGGCCGCATCCCCGGAGGATCCCATGCCCCGCCTCGCCGCCTTCAACTTCCAGGCCTGGATCGACGCCCACAAACACCTGCTGAAACCCCCCGTCGGCAACCAGATGGTGTTCAAGGAGGCCGATCTGATGGTCACCGTGGTCGGCGGCCCGAACCAGCGCACCGACTATCACGACGACCCGGTGGAAGAGTTCTTCTACCAGATCAAGGGCGACATGCTCCTGAAACTGCACGACACCGCCACGGGCGATTTCTACGACGTGCCGATCCGCGAGGGCGACATCTTCCTCCTGCCCGCCCATATGCGCCATTCCCCGCAGCGCCCGCAGGAAGGCTCCATCGGCCTCGTCATCGAACCCGCCCGGCCCGAGGGCGCGCTGGATGCGGTGGAGTGGTATTGCTTTGACTGCCACGCGCTGGTGCACCGCGCCGAGGTCGATCTCGTGTCCATCGTCGATGATCTGCCCCCGATCTACGCCCGTTTCTACGGCGATGAAAAAGCCCGCACCTGCCCCGCCTGCGGGGCGCTGCATCCCGGCAAGGTGCCGCCTGCGGGCTGGGTGGCGCTCTGAACTATTTTAGGCTTGAAATATCTCGGGGGAACGGGCATCGTTTCCACAATCAAACGCCGAAAAGGCATCACATCGACAGGGAGTCGCACATGAGAAACCTTCTGACCGCCGCCAGCCTTCTGGCACTGACCGCCGTTCCGGGCTGGGCCGACCCGGTGAAGATCGGCATGATCACCACGCTCTCCGGCCCCGGTGGCTATATCGGCGAACAGATCCGCGACGCAATGCAGCTGGCCATCGACATGGAGGGCGGGACGCTGGGCGGTGTCGAAGTGCAGCTGGTGGTCGAGGATGACGCGCTGAAACCCGGCCAGGGTCTGCAGATCGCGCAGAAATACCTCGCCGATGACGGGATCAAGCTGATCACCGGCATCGTGTTCTCGAACGTCGCGGGGGCCACGGTTCCCGAAGTGGTGGATTCCGGCGCCATCTATGTCAGCCCAAATGCCGGGCCTTCCAACCTCGCAGGCGCGGGCTGCCACGAAAACTACTTCGTCGTCTCCTGGCAGAACGATTCGCTGCATGAGGCATCGGGGGCGGCGGCGAAACTCCTCGGCTACACCAAGGCCGTGGCGCTGGCGCCCAACTACCAGGCGGGCAAGGACGCCATCGCGGGCTTCACGCGCCTCTTCGAGGGCGAGGTGACCGAGATCTACACCCAACTCGACCAGACCGATTTCGCCTCCGAAATGGCCCAGATCCGCGCGGCCAACCCGGAGGTGGTGTTCCAGTTCCACCCCGGCGGCCTTGGCATCGCGTTCCTCAAGCAATACCAGCAGGCGGGCCTTCTGGGCACCATCCCGATGGTGCTCTCCGAACCTTCGGTCGACGGCGTCATCCTGAACGCGGTCGGAGAGGCGGCGGTGGGGCTCAAGGCCACCACCCACTGGAACGCCGATTTCGACAACGAGGCGTCGAAAACCTTCGTCGCGGCCTGGAAGGAAAAGCACGGCGACCGCCCGCTGACCTATTACGCCCAGCAAAGCTATGACACCGCCCTCCTGATCGCCTCGGCGCTGAAATCCACCGGCGGGCTCGACGACATCGATGCCTTCCGCACCGCCCTGCGTGCCACCGATTTCACCTCCACCCGCGGTGAATTTGCCTTTGGCCAGAACCAGCACCCGGTGCAGGACTGGTACATGGTCGATATCGTGGCCGACGCGAACGGCAAACCCACCGCCGTCACCGGCGCCAAACTGCGCGAGGCCGTGGGCGACATCTACGCCGCCGACTGCAAGATGTGAGGTGCGGGGCCGGGGCACGCCCCCGGCCCCATCCCGCACCTGCGCCTTCTTCTGTCCAAAAATATTCTGGGGTCCGGGGCAAGGCCCCGGGGGCCCGCCAAGGGTGCCGACCCATGAGGGCTGACCGATGATCCTCATCCTCGAACAACTGCTGAACGGCCTGCAATACGGCATCACGCTGTTCCTGCTGGCGGCGGGGCTGACGCTGATCTTCGGCATCATGGGGGTCATCAACCTGGCCCATGGCTCGCTCTACATGGTGGGGGCCTATATCGGCACGCTGGTGGCGGCCGAAACCGGCAGCTTCTGGCTGGGCCTGCCCGCGGCGCTGGTGGCGGCCGCCGCCACCGGATTTGTCATCGAAACGGTGGTGATCCGCCGCCTCTATGCCCGCGACCATCTGGATCAGGTGCTGGCGACCTTCGCGCTGATCCTGACCTTCAACCAGCTGATCGTGATCGGTTTCGGCCGCCAGCCCGTGTTCACCCGCCTGCCGGAGGCGTTTTCCGGCTCGGTCGAGCTGTTGCCCGGCCTGCCCTACCCCACCTACCGCCTCCTCATCATCGTCGTGGGCCTGACCGTGGCGGCGGGCCTCTATCTCCTCATTAACCGCACGCGCATCGGGGCGCTGGTGCGCGCCGGGGCGACCAACCGCGAGATGGTAAGCGCGCTGGGGGTGGATATCCGCCTCCTCTACACTGTGGTCTTCGGTCTGGGGGCGCTCCTTGCAGGGCTGGCGGGCTATTTCTCGGGGCCGATCGCGGCGGTTCAGGTGGGGATGGGCGAGCAGATCCTGCTGGCCACCTTCGTCGTCGTCGTGGTCGGCGGCGTGGGCTCGATCAAGGGGGCCTTTGTGGCGGGGCTGTTCCTCGGCATCGTGGACACGATGCTGCGGGCCTTCCTGCCCACGCTCCTGCGCCAGGTGATGCCGCCGTCCGAGGCGGACGGCATGGGCATCGCGCTCGCCTCGATGGGGATTTACCTGATGATGGCGCTGGTCCTTCTGATCCGCCCGCGCGGCCTTTACGCGGCGGGGTCGTGATGCGCGCGTTTCCCGCCCTGCTGATCGCCCTCGCCTGCGCCGCGCTGATCGCCGCACCCCTTGTGACCGAAGGCATCGGGCAGCCCGCCCTCCTGTCGCTCCTGACCCGCATCCTGATCTACGGGATCGCTGCGGCCAGCCTGAACTTCATCCTGGGCTACGGCGGGATGGTCAGCTTCGGCCATGCCGCGTTCTTCGGGGTGGGCGCCTATGTGGTGGGCATCCTCTTTTCCCACCACGCAAGCGGCGTGCCCTTCCTCGGGCTGATCCCCGGGTCGAACCAGCTTCTGGTCACTTTGCCCCTGGCGATGCTGGTGGCGGGGGCCTTTGCCGCCGTCATCGGGGCATTGAGCCTGCGCACGGGGGGCGTGCAGTTCATCATGATCACGCTGGCCTTTGCGCAGATGCTGTTCTTCCTCTTCGTGTCCCTGCGGGCCTATGGCGGCGAGGATGGCATCATCATCCGCCGGTCGAACGAGTTCCTGGGCCTGAACATGCGCGACCGCACGACGCTGTATTATGTGGTGCTGGGCTTCACCGCGCTGTTCTTTGCGGTGCTCTGGCGGATCGTGCATTCGTCATTCGGCAACGTCCTGCAAGGTCTGCGGCAGTCCGAGCGGCGGATGGCGGCGCTGGGGTATGCGCCTTATCGGTATAAACTCTATGCCTTTACCCTGGCGGGGATGGGGGCGGGGCTGTCGGGGGCGCTGATGGCCAATGTGTTGCGCTTCACCTCGCCCGACATGATGCACTGGACGAAATCGGGCGAACTGATGATCATGGTGATCCTGGGCGGGGTGGGCAGCTTTTTCGGCCCGCTGTTCGGGGCCGCCGCCGTGCTGGTCCTGGAAAACTACCTCGCGCGCTGGACCGAGCATTGGCCGCTGGCCATGGGCCTGATCCTTCTGGTGATCGTTCTGGGCACCAAGGGCGGCATCGCCGGTCTGATCCGGCGGATCGGGGGGCGGGGATGAGCATTCTGGTGCTGGAGGGGCTGGTGAAGCGGTTCGGCGGATTGCTGGCCACCGATGACGTGTCGCTGGCGGTGGAGCCGGGCGAGATCCATGCGCTGATCGGGCCGAACGGTGCGGGGAAATCGACGCTCATCAACCAGATCTGCGGCGAGATGGCCCCCAACGCGGGGCGCATCCGCTTGGACGGACATGATGTGACCCACGCTTCGGTGGCGGACCGCGTGGCGATGGGTCTGGGGCGCACGTTCCAGATCACGCAGCTGTTGCCCGACATGACCGTGAGCCAGAACATCGCCATGGCCGCGCAGGCGCGGATGGGTGGGAATTTCCGTATCTGGGACGCGCTGCGCGGGCGGCGCGACATCTGGGCGGCGGCGGATGGCCTGCTGCAGGGCACGGCGCTGGCCCCCCGCGCCCACATCCCCGCCACCGACCTGTCGCATGGGGAACGCAAGCAACTGGAACTGCTGGTCGCCCTCGCCCGCCGCCCGCGCCTGCTGTTGCTCGATGAGCCGATGGCGGGGCTCGGGCACGTGGAAAGCCAGGAGATGATCGCCAGCCTGCGGGGGATCGGCGCCACCACGCCCATGCTGCTGGTCGAGCATGACATGGAGGCGGTGTTTGCGCTGGCCTCCCGCATCTCGGTGCTGGTCTATGGCCGGATCATCGCCACGGGCTCGGTCGAGGCCATCCGCAACGATCCGGCTGTGCGCGAGGCCTATCTGGGCGCGGAGGACGAATTGTGCTGAGCCTGCGCAACCTTGAGGCCGCATATGGCGCGAGCCAGGTGCTGTTCGACGTGTCGCTGGAGATTGGCGACGGCGAGGTGGTCACGCTTCTGGGCCGCAACGGCATGGGCAAGACGACCACGGTGCGAACGATCATGGGGCTGTTGCCGGTGCGTGGCGGTTCTGTTGCCTTTCAGGGCCAGCCGCTGGCGGGCCAGCGGCCCGAGCGGATTGCGCGGCTCGGTCTGGGGCTGGTGCCCGAGGGGCGGCAGGTGTTTCCCACGCTGACGGTGCGCGAGAACCTGACCGCCACCGCCGCGAACCGTCTGGGCCGGGGCGAGCCCTGGACGCTGGCGCGCATCTACGACCTCTTTCCCCGGCTGGGAGAGCGGGCGGGGCAATACGCAGGCACCCTGTCGGGGGGCGAGCAGCAGATGCTGGCTGTGGGGCGCGCGCTGATGACCAATCCGCGCCTGCTGATCCTGGATGAGGCGACCGAGGGCCTGGCCCCGGTGATCCGCACCGAGATCTGGCATGTGATCGAGCGGCTGAAGGCGCATGGCCAGTCGATCCTCTTGATCGACAAGAATCTGGGCGTGCTGAAGCGGCTGGCTGACCGGCATGTGATCATCGAGAAGGGCCGCACCGTCTGGCAGGGCACCGGGGCCGATCTTGACCGCGATGCGGAGCGGGTGAGGGGCTATGTCGGGCTCTGATCTGGCACTGGTGCTGGTGGGATGGGGCGCCATCGGGCAGGCCGTGGCCGGGATGCTGGCAGAGCGTCGCGCGCCGGTGCGGCTGGTGGGCGTGGGGGCGCGGTCGGACGTGGCGGGTGTGCCTGAAGGGGTGACGGTGCTGCGCGATCCGGCGATGCTGGCCGGTCTGGCGCCCGCGCTGGTGGTCGAGGCGGCGGGGCGGGGGGCGGTGCTGCCCTGGGGGCTGGCGGCGCTGGGCGCGGGCGCGGATTATGCGCCGGTGTCCACCTCGGCCTTTGCGCATGATGGCGTGCTGGAGCAGTTGATGGCGGCGGCGCGGGCGGCGGGGCGGCAGGTGCTGATCCCGCCGGGCGCGCTGGGGGGAATGGATGCGCTGGCGGCGGCGGCGCGGGGGCCAATGGCCTTTGTGCGGCATGAGGTTGTGAAGCCCCCTGCCGCCTGGGCGGGCACGGGGGCGGAGGCCCTGTGCGATCTGGGCGGGCTGGTGGCGGCGCGGACGTTCTTCACCGGCACCGCGCGCGAGGCCGCCGCGCGGTTTCCGCAGAATGCCAATGTGGCGATGATCGCGGCGCTGGCGGGAATCGGGGCCGAGCGGACCGAGGTGGCGCTGGTGGCTGATCCGGCGGCGGCGGGCAACCTGCACCGCATCACGGCCGAGGGCGATTTCGGGCGGATGGTGGTGGAGATGCAGAACCGCCCCCTGGCCGCGAACCCCAAGTCATCCGCCCTGACCGCATGGTCGCTGGTGCGGTTGATCGAGAACCGGGCGGGGGTGCTGGTGATCTGAGGGGGCGGTGCCCTGCCCCGGCGCAGGATGGGTATTTGGGCAAAGAAGAGAACGGGGTCAGGGCTGCCCCAGTTTCAGGGCTGCCCGAGGGCAAGCGCCAGAACGCGCGCGAGGGTCGCCTGGCCCGCGCGATACTCGGCCAGCGTGGCGCAGGAGGTTTTCAGGCCCTTGAGGGCCGCGATGACCATGCGGGCGGCGGCCTCGGGGTCGCCGAGGCGGACAGTGGGGTCCTTGAGCCGGATCCAGTCGGCCAGCCGCGCGGACATCCGCCCCTCCATCCGCGTGGCGAGGTCGGAAGAGAGGGCATAGCCTGCATCGAGCAATTCGCGGCCATGCGCGGTGCCCAGCACCACGTCCATGAACTTGCCGTCCTTGGCCGCGAAAGCCGCGCGCAGGACCTGGTCCGCAGGACCGGGGGCGGCGAGGGCCTGGTCGAGGTCGGTCAGGCAGGCGTCGAAATATCGCTCGGAGAGGGCGCGGAAGATGTCATCCTTGTTGCGGAAGTGAAGATAGAGTGCTGTACGCGAGAGCCCGGCGAGGCGGGCCACATCCTCCATCGTCGCGCGGCGGTAGCCGTAAGTCGCGAAGGCGTGGAACGCCGCATCAAGGATGGCGTCCTGCCGGTCGGGCGGGGCGGGGCGGTCGGGCGGGGACATGCAGCAGATGTGACGGGGCCGCTTTGGAATGTCAATTGACATCCTGACACTTTGCGACAATTATGTCATGGCGCAACAGGAGGCGACGATGGCCTATACGATCACCGTAAACGGAACGCCGCGGGTGCTGGACCTGCCGGGGGACATGCCCCTCTTGTGGGTGCTGCGCGATGCGCTGGACCTGACGGGCACCAAGTATGGCTGCGGCGTGGCGGCCTGCGGGGCCTGCACTGTGCATCTGGACGGGGTGGCGGTGCGGTCGTGCCAGACGCTGCTGGAGGATGCGGCGGGCGCCGAGGTGACGACGATCGAGGGCCTGGGCACACCTGCCACGCTGCATGCGGCGCAGGCGGCCTGGGTGGCGCATCAGGTGGCGCAATGCGGATACTGCCAGTCGGGGCAGGTCATGCAGGCGGCGGCCCTGCTGGCGGAAAACCCGGATCCCTCGGACGACGACATCGACGCGGCGATGAACGGCAACCTTTGCCGTTGCGGCACCTATCCGCGGATCCGGGCGGCAGTGAAGGCCGCCGCCGACAGCGTGCGGGGGGCGTGAGATGGGCAGGTTGGGCAAGATCGCGCGGCGGACGTTCCTGATCGGGTCGGTGGGCATTGCGGGGGGCGTGGCCTTTGGCGTCTGGCAATACCGCAAGCCTCATCCGAACCCGCTGGCACAGGGCGAGGGGGCGGCGCTGACGCCCTATGTGATGATCGACGCCTCGGGCGTCACCATCATCGCGCCGCGCGCCGAGATGGGTCAGGGCATCCATTCCACGCTGGCGGCGCTGGTGGCCGAAGAGCTGGAAATGGCGTGGGAGGAGGTGCGGGTGATCCATGGTCCAGCCTCCGCGGCCTATTTCAACGGGGCCCTGCTGGAGGAGGCGGTGCCTTTCCTGCCCACGGATGAGGGCTGGATGGCGGAGACGGCGCGGGCGGCGATGCAAGTGCCGGCAAAGTTTCTGGGGATGCAGTTGACGGGTGGCTCCACCTCGGTCCCCGACGGATACGAAAAGATGCGCGCTGCAGGTGCGGTGGCGCGGGTGGCACTGATCGCTGCGGCCTCGCGGATCACGGGCGTTCCGGTGGCGCGGTTGCAGGCAGAGGCGGGCGCGGTGGTGCTGCCCGATGGCGCGCGGATGGGCTTTGTGGAGCTTGCGGCGGAGGCGGCGAAGGTGGACCTGCCCGCCGTGCCGCCGTTGAAGCCGCAGGCGGAGTGGCGGCTGCTGGGCCGGTCGCTGCCGCGCACCGACATGGTGGCGAAATGCACGGGCACGGCCGAGTTTTCGGCCGATGTGCGGCTGCCGGGGATGCTTTTCGCCAGCGTTTGGGCCAATCCGCATCTGGGGTCGGGCGTGCGATCCTTTGATGCGGCGGGGGCCATGGCCGTGCCCGGTGTGCAATCGGTGGTGCCGGTGCCGAACGGGCTGGCGGTGGTGGCGGCCAACACCTGGGCTGCCTTCAAGGGCGGCGAAGTTCTGGCGGTGGAGTGGGAGCCTGCCGGCTATCCCGCGACATCGGCGGAGATCGAGGCGGAGATCGCCGCGAGTTTCACCGAAGACCGCCGCGACAGCCGCACCCGCAACGACGGCAATGTGGACAAGGGGCTGGCGGCGGGCGTGACCTTTGAGGCCGCTTATGGCGTGCCGTTCCTGGCCCATGCCACGATGGAGCCGATGGCGGCCGCCGCCTGGCTGCATGACGGGCGGCTGGAGGTCTGGGCAGGCAACCAGATGCCCACGCAGATCCTGAAGATCGGGGCCGAGATGACCGGCCTGCCGCAAGACGCGGTGGAGGTGCATACGCCTGTGATGGGGGGCGGGTTCGGGCGGCGGACGGAGATGGATTTCGTGGCGCAGGCGATTGCGGTGGCCCAGGCGATGACGCCCGCGCCGGTCCTGCTGACCTGGAGCCGGGAAGAGGACACCACGCATGACGTCTATCGTCCCGCCGCCGCGGCGCGGGTGCGGGCACGGCTGGAGGGCGGGCGGATCGCGGCGCTGGACCTGGGGCTGGCGGCCCCTTCGGTGATGGCAAGCCAGATGGGGCGGCTTGGCATTCCGGTGGCGGGGCCGGATGCCAGCATCGTGCAGGGGGCATGGGAGGCGCCCTATGCCCTGCCGCATTTCCGCGTGACGGGGTATCGCGCGCCGGATTCGGTGCCGCTGGGGTTCTGGCGGTCGGTGGGGGCGTCGCAGAACGCGTTCTTCCTGGAAAGCGCCATCGACGAGATGGCCCATGCGGCGGGGGCCGATCCCTTGGCCTTCCGGCTGGACCACATCACCCATGCGCCAAGTCGCGCGGTGCTGGAGGCGGTGGCGCAGATGTCGGGCTGGGGCACGCCTGCGGCGCCGGGCCGGGCGCGGGGGGTTGCCTTCTGCATGTCCTTTGGGGTGCCCACTGCGGAGGTGATCGAGGTGGCGGAGACCCCGGCGGGCCTGCGCATGACCGGGGCCTGGGCCGCGGTGGATGTGGGCGTGGCGCTCGACCCCGCGAATATCGAGGCGCAGGTGTCGGGGGGGATGGTCTTTGGCCTGTCGGCGGCGATGACGGGGCGGGTGACGTTTCAGGAGGGCCGGGTGGTCGAGACGAACTTTCCCGATTTCGACCCGCTGCGGCTGGCGCAATGCCCGCCGATCGCGGTGCGGGTGCTGGCCTCGGGCGGCAAGATCCGCGGCGTGGGCGAGCCGGGCACGCCGCCCGCGGCCCCGGCGCTGGCCAATGCGATCTTTGCGCTGACCGGGGTGCGGCACCGGCGGTTGCCGCTGGCGGATGCGGTGGCCTTTGCCTGAGGCGCCGCGCGGGGGGTGAGGTCCGGGGCGCTGCCCCGGGCCCCGGGATATTTGGGGACAGAAGAAGCGGGCTGTGCTTCACATCCCTCGCGGGGGCCGGTAGCCTGCGCGCCATGCTGCGGATCACCGACACCGTGAGTCTGGCCGACTGGGAACTGTCGGAGAGCTTCACCCGCTCGCAGGGGCCGGGGGGGCAGAACGTCAACAAGGTGGAGACGGCGGTGGAGTTGCGCTTTGAGGCGGAGCGGTCGCCGCATCTGTCGGCCCCGGTGAAGGCGCGGCTGCGCAAGCTCGCCGGGCGGCGCTGGACCGATGAGGGGGCCATCGTGATCCGGGCCGAGGAGACGCGGAGCCAGGCGCGCAACCGCGAGATGGCGCGGGAACGGCTGGCCGAGATGATCCGGGCCGCCCTGGTGGCGCCGAAGCGGCGGGTGGCCACCAAGCCCACGCTGGGCAGCCAGCGGCGGAGGCTGGCGGGCAAGGCGATCCGGGGTCAGGTGAAGGCCCTGCGCGGGGCCGTGGAGGGCGAGGAGTGAGCGAGAGCCATGCCGCGCGGCGCGCGCGCCTGATGGGGCCGAATGTGCCGACCTTCTATCGCCGTCCCCTGCACATCGTGCGGGGGGAGGGGGTGTGGCTGTGGGATGCGGCGGGGCGGCGGTATCTGGACTGCTACAACAACGTGCCGCATGTGGGGCATTGCCATCCCCGTGTGGTCGAGGCCATCGCGCGGCAGGCGGCGGTTCTGAACACCCATACGCGGTATCACCACGATCTGGTGCTGGATTATATTGAGCGGCTGGTGGCGCGGCTGGGGCATGGCATCCGTCAGGCCATCATGTGCTGCACGGGGTCGGAGGCCAATGACGTGGCCCTGCGCATGGCGCAGGCGGTGACGGGGCGGACGGGGGTGGTCGCCACCGACAACACCTATCACGGGAACACCACCGCCGTGTCGGCGCTGTCCTCGCGCCGCCCGCCCATCGGGGGCTATCCGGCGCATGTGCGGCTGATCCCGGCGCCCGACAGTTTGCGGGCACCGGACCCGGAGGGCAGCACCTTTGCCGGGCATCTGGCGCGGGCAGTGGCGGAGCTGGAGGGCGCGGGGTTCGGGTTTTCGGCGCTGATCCTGTGCCCGGTCTTTGCCAATGAGGGGTTGCCGACCGTGGCGCCCGGTTTTCTGGATGCGTCGATGGCAGTGGTGCGCGAGGCGGGCGGCCTTGTGATCGCCGATGAGGTGCAGCCCGGGTTCGGGCGGATGGGCAGCGATTTCTGGGGGCATGACTGGCTGGGCTTTGCGCCTGACATCGTGACGGTGGGCAAGCCCATGGCCAATGGCCATCCGGTGGCGGCGGTGCTGGCGCGGGCCGAGGTGATGGCGGCGTTCCGGGGGGCGTTCGGGTATTTCAACACGTTCGGGGGCAATCCGGTCTCGGCCGCCGCCTGCATGGCGGTGCTGGACGTGATCGAGGAGGAGGGCTTGCAGGCCCATGCCGCCCGCGTCTCGGCGCATGTGATGGAGCGGTTGGCGGCACTGCGCCATCCCCTTCTGGCGGAGGTGCGAGGGGCGGGGATGTTCTTTGGCGCGGAGTTCGTGACAGGGGCCGACATGGCGCCCGCCACCGGTTTTGCCGAGGATGTGGTGGAGGCGATGCTGGCGCGGGGCTTCGTCATGGGGCGCATCGGGCGGGCGGGCAACACGCTGAAGATCCGACCGCCGCTGCCCTTTTTCATCGAGAATGCCGATGCCCTGATGGATGCGCTGGAGGATGTGCTGGCGACGCTTCCGGTGCGGCTGTGATCGCAGCGGCGGCGGCGTTCTGGGGGGCGATGCCGGAGCGGCTGCTGCGCGAGCGCGAGAATGCGGTCTGGCGGGTGCGCCTGCCCGATGGCCGGGGGGCGGCGCTGCGCCTGCACCGGGCGGGGTATCAGAGCGAGGCGGCGATCCGGTCGGAGCTGTGGTGGTGTGGGGGCCTTGCCGCCGCGGGGCTGCCGGTGCCGGCCCCTGTGACGGGGCCGGCGGGCGAGGTCGTGCACCGGCTGCCGGATGGCCGATGGGCCAGCATGTTGGCCTGGGTCGAGGGGCAGCCGATGGGCGAGGCGGGGGTGCCCCTGCCGGGCGGCCCGGAGGATCAGGCCCGGCTCCATCATGACCTCGGGCGGCTCTTGGCGCGGGTGCATGCGGCGACGGATGCGATGGTTTTGCCCGGCTGGTTCGCGCGGCCGCGGTGGGATCTGGCGGGCCTTTTGGGTGAGGTGCCGTTCTGGGGGCGGTTCTGGGAACATCCGCAGGCGAGTGCGGAACAGGCCGGGGTGCTGGTGCGGGCGCGGGACTGGCTGTCCGGGCGGATCGCGGGGCAGGGGGCGCCGCTCGGGCCGATCCATGCGGATGTGCTGCGCGAGAATGTGCTGGTGGCGGAGGGGCGGCTGTCGCTGATCGACTTTGACGACAGCGGGATCGGCTGGCGCCTCTATGACCTTGGCACCGCGCTGTCGCAATGTCTGGCGGAACCGGCATTCCGCGAGATCCGCGCGGCGTTGATGGAGGGGTATGGCACCAGCGACGGGGCAATGGTGGATGCCTTCACGCTGATGCGCTGCTGCGCCTCGGTGGGCTGGACGATGCCGCGCCTTGGCCCGGATGACCCGGTGCATGGCAGCCACCTCACCCGGGCGGTGGCGGCCGCGCGGCGGTTCGGGGCGGTCTGATTGCGCAATATCTTGTGGACAAGGCTGGCGCTGCGGCAAGATGCGGGTGCGGATGGTTGACAAGGCCCCTGCCCCGGCCTGACCATCACCGACCGAGGAGCCACCCCTATGCGATTCACCCGCCTGCGCCTGAACGGCTTCAAAAGCTTTGTGGACGCCACCGAGGTGGTGATCCACGAAGGGCTGACGGGCATCGTGGGCCCCAATGGCTGCGGCAAGTCGAACCTTCTGGAGGCGATGCGCTGGGTGATGGGCGAAAACCGCCCCTCGGCCATGCGCGGCGGCGGGATGGAGGATGTGATCTTTGCGGGCGCCGCCACGCGCCCGGCCCGTGCCTTTGCCGAGGTGGCGCTGGTGATCGACAATGCCGAACGGCTGGCACCCTCGGGCTTTAACGATCAGGACCAGATCGAAATCGTGCGGCGCATCACCCGCGATGCAGGATCGGCCTACCGGGCCAACAGCCGCGAGGTGCGGGCGCGGGATGTGCAGATGCTGTTTGCCGATGCCTCGACCGGTGCGCATTCGCCCGCACTGGTCCGGCAGGGGCAGATTGCCGAACTGATCAGCGCCAAGCCCAAGGCGCGGCGGCGCATCCTGGAAGAGGCTGCGGGAATTTCCGGCCTTTATGCCCGCCGGCATGAGGCCGAGTTGCGGCTGACGGCGACGGAGGCGAACCTTGCACGCGTGGACGACGTGCTGGGGGCGCTGTCCGAACAGATCGCGGCGCTGACGCGGCAGGCGCGGCAGGCGGCGCGCTATCGCGAGTTGTCGGAAGCGTTGCGGCGGGCCGAGGGGATGCTGCTCTATCGCCGGTTCCGCGAGGCGGACATCGCCGTGCAGGAGGCCGAGCGCACGATGCGCGACCGGCTGGTGGCGCTGGGGCAGGCGGAGGCGGCGGCGCGTGCGGCCCTTGCCGCGCGCGAGGCGGCGGAGGAGGCGCTGCCGCCCCTGCGGGAGGAAGAAGCCATCGCCGGGGCCGTGCTGCAACGCCTGCTGGTCAGCCGCGATGCAATAGCGGGGCAGGAGGCACAGGCGCGCGCGGTGATCGACGCCCTGCGCGGGCGGCTGGCGCAACTGGACCAGGATGCCGAGCGTGAGGCGGCGCTGAACCGCGACGCCGCCGAGACAATCGCCCGGCTGGACTGGGAGACCGAAGCCTTGGCCAAGGCCGCGGAGGGTGAGGGCGACCGGATCGCCCTGGCCGCCGAGACCGCGCGCGCTGCGGGCGCCGTGCTGGCCGAGGCCGAGGCGCGGCTGGCCGCACTGACCGAGGATGCGGCGCGGCTGGCCGCGCGCCACCAGTCGGCGGCGCGGATGCTGTCCGACAATCGGGCGGCGCTGGCGCGGGCCGAGGCGGAGGCGGCGCGGGCTGCGGAGGCCGCGCGGTTGGCCGAAGGATCGGTGGCGGCGGCGGGTGCCGCGCTGGAGGTGGCGACCGAGGCGCGCGAGGCGGCGCAGATGCTGGTCGAGGACACCGAGGCCGCGCTGGCCGAGGCCGAGGCCGCGCGTGCCGAAACCGCCGGGCGCGAGGCCGAGGCGCGCTCGGCCCGGTCCTCGGCCGAGGGCGAGGCGCTGGCCCTGCGGTCCGAGGTGGAGGCGCTGGCGCGACTGATGCAGCGTGAGGGGCAGGCGGGGCATCTGGTGATCGACCGGCTGCGGGTCGATCCTGGCTATGAGGCGGCCATCGGGGCGGCACTTGCCGATGACCTGCGCGCGCCCGAGGTCGAGGGCGAGGCGCGGTCGGGCTGGGTCACGCTGCCGCCCTATGACGCGGCAGAGGTGCTGCCCGAGGGGGCGGAGCCGCTGGCGGTGCGGGTCGAGGGGCCGGGGGTTCTGGCGCGGCGCTTGATGCAGGTGGGGCTGGTGGCGCGCGACCGGGGGGCCGCCTTGCAGGCCGGTTTGCGGGCGGGGCAACGGCTCGTGTCCGTCGAGGGCGATCTGTGGCGCTGGGACGGGTTCCGCGCCGCCGCCGAGGATGCCCCGCAGGCCAGTGCGCAGCGGCTGCGGCAGGTGAACCGGCTGGTCAAGCTGAAGCGCGATCTGGAGGAGGTATCGGCCCGCGCGGCGGGTGCCCGGCAGGCGCATGAGGCGCTGACCGCGCGGGCCGAGGCGCTGGCCGGGGCCGAGCGGATGGCCCGCGAGGCGCGGCGCGCGGCGGATGCCCGGCTGGCCGAGGCGAACCGCGCCCATGCCCGTGCCGAGGCCGAGGGGTCCATCGCGGGCGGGCGGCTGGAGGCGGCGCGCCTTGCCCTGGCACGGTTCGCCGATGAGGCCGAGGACGCGCGGGTGCGGCTGGAAGAGGCCGCGATCGCGGCCGATGATCTGCCCGCGCTGGAGGACTTGCGCGCCGATCTGGAGGGCGCAAAGGTCACCGTGGAGGCCGCGCGCCAGGCCATGATCGCGCGCCGGTCGGCCCATGACGAGCAGCGCCGCGAGGCCGAGGCGCGCGCGCGTCGCCGGCAGGAGGTGGCGCGCGATCTGGCGGGCTGGCGGCAGCGGCTGGAAACCGCCGCGCGGCGGGCCGAGGATCTGGCTGGGCGGAGGTCGGGCACCGAGGCGGAACTGGACGGGGCACTGGAAGCACCCGAAGATATCGCGCGGCGGCGTGAGGAGATCGAGGAGGCTATCGCCGGGGCCGAAACCCGCCGGGTGCGCGCGGTCGAGGCCCTCGCCGGGGCCGAGGCTGCCCTGCGCGCGGCACAGGGCAGCGAGCGCGAGGCCGAGCGCGCGGCGGGCGAGGCGCGCGAGGGCCGCGCGCGCGCCGAGGCCCGGGTGGACGCCGCGCGCGAGGGCCGCGCCGCAGCGGGCCTGCGCATCCGCGAGGTGGCCGACATGACGGTCGATCAGCTCTTGTCCAGCCTCAGGGCCGATCCCGAGGCGATGCCCGATGCCGAGGCGCTGGAGGTCGAGGTGGCGCGGCTGAAGCGGCAGCGCGAGGCCCTGGGGGCCGTGAACCTGCGCGCCGAAGAGGATCTGGCGACGGTGGGGGCCGAGCATGACACGCTGGCGCGCGAAAAGACCGATCTGGAAGAGGCGGTGAAGCGCCTGCGGGCGGGCATCGCGGGCCTGAACCGCGAGGGGCGCGAGCGGCTGCTGACCGCCTTCGAGCAGGTGAACGGCAGTTTCGCCACCCTGTTCACCACGCTCTTTGGCGGGGGTGAGGCGCGGCTGGTGCTGGTGGAAAGCGACGATCCGCTGGAGGCGGGGCTGGAGATCATGTGCCAGCCGCCGGGCAAGAAGCTGAGCACGCTCAGCCTGTTGTCGGGGGGCGAGCAGACGCTGACGGCGATGGCGCTGATCTTCGCGGTGTTCCTGGCCAATCCGGCGCCGATCTGCGTGCTGGACGAGGTGGACGCGCCGCTGGACGATGCCAATGTCACCCGGTTCTGCGACCTACTGGACGAGATGACGCGCCGCACCGAGACGCGGTTTCTGATCATCACCCACCATGCGGTGACCATGGCCCGGATGGACCGCCTTTATGGCGTCACGATGGCCGAGCAGGGGGTGAGCCAACTGGTGAGCGTGGACCTGCGGCGGGCCGAGGCGATGGTGGCCTGAGCGGATTTCAGGGGGCATTGCCCGGCCTCATGAGACAGAAGGGGGGCTTTGCCCCCCGGCCTGCGGCCGCCCCCCAGGATATTTGAGCCAAGATGAAATGGGATCAGGGACACCGGGTGATGCGGTCGCCGAGCGCAATCTCTCCATCCTCGACCACGGCGCAGAGGATGCCGCGCAGGCGCAGGGGCGGGTGGCCGGGGGCGGTGATCCAGTCCTTGGCGGCGGCGCCGTAGCGGGCTTTCCATTTCACGCAGCCATCGTTGAATACGGTCGAGACGCGCAGGGTAGCGGTGCCCGCGCGCAGGAGCGTGCCGGGGGGCAGGTTGTGGGTGGTGGTGTTCAGATCGGCCACGATGGGGTCGCCGGGGTGGGGGGCGCCGTCGCCGGGTCGCCAGACCAGATCGAGGACGCGGGCGGGCAGGATCGAGATCTGTATGTCGGGGTCGGGGCGGCCGTCGGGCAGGCGCAGCCAGGGGGTGGCGAGCCAGCGGTCGCCGGGGATGCCCTGCGCGCGGGTCAGGCGCAGGCTGCGGGGGAAGGCGCGTTCGCCCGTGGCGGGACGGGTGCAGAGAAGCGTGACCGGGCCCGCGTCGCGGGGGGCGGCCAGCACATGCGGCAGAGCGGCGGCGAGGGCGGCGGCGGTGGGGGTCATCTGCGGGCCTCCAGCGCCCGGATGCGGTCGCGCAGGTTGAGGTCGGCCTCGACCAACGCGCCCGCTTCGAGGAGGGCGGCGAGCGCTGCGGGCCGGGCGGTCTGGACGGTGGCATAGAAGGCGTCGATCTCCGCCTCGGAGGCCGCGCAGAGCCAGAGCATCAGCGGCATGTTGAAGCTGTAGGCCCCGAGGCTGCGCCGGAAGGCCAGACGTTCGCGCCACGCGGCGGGATCCTGCGCGTGGAAGTGCAGCAGCGCGATCTCGGGCGAGAAGGGGCCGCCCTGCAGCTTTTTCCCGTCGATCTCGGCGCTGTGGATGCGGGGCTGCAGCCCCGGCACGCCGCTGCGGAAAAAGCATTTGCCGACATAGTGGCTGAGCACGCCATTGGGCAGCAGGTCGGCATAGTCGCCCAACGCCACCTGCCGCAGGGCGGCCTTGTCCGGGCCCCGCAGCGGGCGGCGGAACTGGCGGGCGGTAAAGATGTCGTCGGGCAGGCGCGGATCGTGCAGCGCCTCGCACGGCGCCATGCGCAGCACCGGCGAAGCGGGGTCGGTGGCGGCAAGCACCTCGGCCACCGGGCGGGCGGGCCAAAGGAACTCATCCACGTCGATATGGCCGAGCCAGGCCAGCTCTCCCCGCGCATGGACGCGCTCGACATTGCGGGACTGGCGCAGCTGGTGCCTGGCCGGGCGGCGGCCGAGGAGCGCCTGCCAGTAGTCATCGTCGCAGCGGATGGCGGTCACGCCGGGGATTGCCGCAACGCGGTCGAAGGCGGGGTCATCGGGGTCGTCGAAATGCAGCCAGAGCCGCGCGGCCCCCAGCGCCAGGTGGTGTGCCACGAAGGCCAGCACCTGGTCGGCGGGGGCCTTGAGCGTGGTGCACAGGCCCCAGGTGGGCAGGGTTGCGGGCATGGTGGTGCCGCTAAAGCCGGTCGAGGAGCGCGCGGGTGGGCCAGCCGTCGGCGGGCAGGCCCGCGCGGACCTGCTCCTTTTGCACCGCGGCGCGGGTCAGGGCGCCGAGGATGCCGTCGATGCGGCCCACGTCATGCCCGCGCGCCGCAAGCTTGCGCTGCAGCGACTGCATCTGCTCGAGCGACAGCTGCGGGTCGGGGCTGCCCGCGCGATAGACGGGCGCCCCTTCCAGCCGTGTGGCGAAATAGGCGGCGGTGGTGACATAGACGAAGCTCTTGTTCCATTCAAAGAGCACGCGGTAGTTGGGGTAGGCGAGGAAGGCCGGGCCCTTGCGCCCCTCGGGCAGGAGGATCGAGGCGCGCAGGTTGCCGTGGATCGACCCCTCGCGGGGCTTCACGCCAAGGCGCGCCCAGTCCGCGCCGGTCATCTGGGTGTCCAGCCCGGTCTTGGACCAGTCCAGGGTGTCGGGCACGATCACCTCTTGCAGCCAGGGCTCGCCCGCGCGCCAGCCGTGGTGTTGCAGCATCCGCGCCGCCGACAGCAGCGCGTCAGGCGCCGAAGTTTTCAGCGTCACGCGACCGTCACCGTCGCCATCGACGCCGCGTTCCAGGATGTCCTTGGGCAGCATCTGCACCATGCCGATCTCGCCGGCCCAGGCCCCGGTGGTGGTGGCGGGGTCGAGCATCCCGCGTTTCCACAGCTGGGCCGCGGCGATGATCTGGGGCTGGAACAGTTCGGGCCGGCGGCAGTCGTGGCCCAGGGTCACCAGCGCGTTCACCGTGTTGAAATCGCCCTGCACCGCGCCGAAATCCGTCTCGAAGGCCCAGAAGGCCAGAAGGATGCCGTGCGGCACGCCGTATTCGCGACGGGCGCGGTCGAAGACGGCCTTGTGTTTTTTCAGGTTCGCTGCCCCGCCGTTCAGCCGACCCTGGCTGATGAGCGCGCGGGAAAAGTCGGTGAAGGTGCGGCGAAAGATGCCCTGGCCCCGGTCCGCCTTGATCGCGCGCTCGTCGCGGGTGGCGGTGCGGAAGAAGCGGTTGGCCTCATCCCGGGTCAGGCCCGCCCGCACCACCTCGGCCTTCATCGCCTCGATGAAGGCGGGAAAGGGGCCGCCGCAGGGGGCAGCATGTGCGGCGGGCGCGGCGAGGACTGCGCAGAGGGCTAGGGCTGGGGCGGCAGGGCGCATGGGGCCTCCGTAGGGTTTTGGCCATGCTAGGGGGTGGGTATTCCGGCGCAAAGGGGTTTGCGACCGGTGGCAGTCACTTTTCCGCAGCCATGGGGCGCGACAGGCGGGCAACCAGCCGCGCGCGGGCCTCGGGCAAGGGACGCCCCGCAAGGATGCCCGCCAGTTCGCGCGCGAGGAAATGGCCGGTGATGGTGAGGCCCTGCGCCAGGTCATCGGGGCCGGGTGGCAGGCCGGTCAGCAGGGCGGGCAGCGGATACAGCCGGTCGGCCCAGCCAGCGGCCCCGGCGGCGCTGACCGCGCGCCCGGTGCGGGGGCTGACATAGGCCAGCCCGTCGCGCGCGCCGGTGACAGCGCAGGCGGTGAGGTCGAGGCCAAAGCCCAGTTCGGCCAACAGGCGCATCTCCCAGTGCAGATAATCGCCCGGGGTCCGGTCGCCGGTTGTGAGACCGTCGAGCAGGGCCACGGTGTCGTGCCACAGCGGCGGATAGGCCTCGCGTTCCGGCAGGGCCACGCGCAGCATGGCGCAGATGGCCGAGAGGGTGGCCAGATGCCCGGAATCGGCCATCAGGGCGGCGCGGGATCGCAGGGGTTCGACCGTGAAGGCGCCGATATGGCCTTCCAGCCGCGCGCGCCAGGCGACCGCCAACTGCGCACCCGGTTGGAGCACGGGGGCCATGCGGCGCCCCGCACCGCCCCGCACCACGCCCGCATGCCGCCCATGGGCGGCGGTAAACACCTCGATGATCGCCGAGCTTTCGCCATGCGGGCGCATGGACAGCAGCGTGCCTTCGTCTTGCCAATCCATCACGCGACTATCCGACCTGTGCGGCCACCCTGCAAGGGGGGCACGCTTGCCGGTGGCGGCACTTGGCCCTAGCCTCTGGCAGATGACCATCCCCGCCCGCCTTGCTGCACTTGCCGTGTTCCTGATCTCGGGCCTCGCGCTGCGGGCGCAGTTTGATGTGACATACGCCGTGGCAGGTTCGGGGGCGCGGACGTTGTGGCTGATGGCGGGATATTTCACCATCCTCACGAATCTGCTGCTGGCCGGTCACATGGCGGCGGTGGCGATGGGATGGCGGATCGGGGCGTCGCGGGCGGCAGGGATGCTGCTGTCGATCCTCGTGGTTGGGATCGTCTATCATGCGGTGCTGGCGGGCCTTTGGGCGCCGCAGGGGATGGCCTGGTGGGCGGATCAGGGGTTGCACTCGGCGGCACCGCTCGGGATGCTGGTCTGGTGGTGGGTCTTTGCGCCCAAGGGGGTGGGCTGGCGCGACCTGCCCACATGGCTCGTCTGGCCGCTGGCCTATTGCGGCTATGCGCTGCTGCGGGGGGCGCTGACGGGGTTCTGGCCCTATCCGTTCCTCGACGCCGGAGTGTTGGGCTGGCCCGTCGTGGCCGCGCATGTCGCGGGGATGGTGGCGGGGTTTGCGGTGCTGGGGACGGGCATCGTGGCGGTGGCGCGGTCAGTCCGACAGGCCCGCCTCATCCAGTAGGCTGCGGCCCTGCCGGTCCTCGACCTCGATCACCCAGAGGTCGGGGTCGCGGGCGCGGGCGCGCGACAGCACCGCATCCACCTCGGCCTCGGGCCCTTCGGCCAGCACCATCCAGCGCCGGGCCCCCGACAGGATGTCGGACCGGCGTTCATGCGCGCGGGCTTGACCGTCCAGCGTGGCGACCTTGACCACCACGGCCCCCGCCGTGGCATCGCCCCGCGCCGTTATGTAATGCGCAATGCCCGCCTGCCGCAGCCGCGACAGATAGGCCGTCACCCAGAAATCGGCGGTCAGCCTCATTTCTGCCGCGCTTTCATGATGCCCTTGCCATACGCGACCGTCGGCGCGGGGCCTCTGGACCCACCAGCCGGCTGGTCAACCGCATCAACCCCGAAGGGAAACCCCATGTCCACGGCAACAACCCCCAACCTTCTTCCGCGCTACCTTCTGCTTGCCGCAATGATGATGATCGTGCTTGCTCTGTCCGGCATGCTGAGCGCGACACCCACCATGATCGCACAGGTCGGCGGCGGCCTGATCGGCATCGTCGCCGTCATCTGGATCGTCGCGGCCCGCCGCGCGGCCGAGTGATCCGGCCCGTGTGATCCGGCCCGTGTGATCCGGCCTCAGTGACCAGTCGGGGGATGGCGGCAATCAGTCTCCATCCCTGAAATCGAGTCCCATCTCGGAATACCGCTCCGCCTCGTCCAGCCAGCCGGGCCGGACCTTGACGGTCAGGAACAGGTGCACCTCGCGCCCGGTGAATTCGCGCAGCTCCATCCGGGCGGCCTGGCCGATGGCCTTGATCGTCTCGCCCCGGTTGCCCAGCACGATGCCCTTGTGCCCGTCACGGGCGACATACACCACCTGGTCGATCCTGGCCGATCCGTCCGGCCTGTCCTCCCACTTTTCCGTCTCGACGGTCAACTGGTAGGGGATCTCTTCATGCAGGCGCAGCGTCAGCTTTTCACGCGTGATCTCGGCCGCGATCATGCGCATGGGCAGGTCGGCAAGCTGGTCCTCGGGATACATCCAGGGGCCTGCGGGCACCTCGCCCGCCAGCCAGTCGCGCAGATCCTCCACGCCATAGCCCTTTTCGGCCGAGATCATGAAGCTGCGGGTGAAGGGGAAAGCCTCGTTCAGGCTGGCGGTCAGGGCCAGCAGGGTTTCGGCGCGGGTGCGGTCGATCTTGTTGATAATGAGGGCCACGGGCTGGCCCTGGGGCAGCTGGTCGCGCATCCGGTCGATGATGGCCTGCACGCCGTCCGTCAGGCCGCGGTGCGCCTCGATCAGCAGGCAGATGATGTCGGCATCCGTGGCCCCGCCCCAGGCGGCGGCGACCATGGCGCGGTCAAGTCGGCGGCGGGGTCGGAAAAGGCCGGGGGTATCGACGAACACGATCTGGCTTTGCCCGGCCATGCAGACGCCACGGATGCGGGTGCGCGTGGTCTGCACCTTGTGCGTGACGATGCTGACCTTGGCCCCCACCATACGGTTGAGAAGCGTGGACTTTCCGGCGTTGGGCTCACCGATCAGGGCGACGAAGCCCGCGCGGGTGGGGGCTTCGGGTGCCCCATGGTCCTCAGCTTCCGTCATCATCCGCCTCCAGTTGCGCCAGCATCGCGGCGGCTGCCGCCTGTTCGGCGGCGCGTTTTGATCCAGCCTCGGCCGTCAGGGATTGTCCGGTTTCCAGCCGCACCTCGACGGTGAAGACGGGCGCGTGGTCGGGGCCGCTGCGGGCGGTCTCGGCATAGAGTGGGGGGGGCAGGCCGCGCGCCTGGGCCCATTCCTGCAATGCCGATTTCGCGTCGCGCGCGTCATGCGCCACGGCCGCGATCCGTTCGCCCCATAGTTGCAGCACTATCGCCCGGGCTGCCTCGAACCCCGCATCCAGATAGACGGCGGCGATAACCGCCTCCATCGCGTCACCCAAAAGTGCATCCTTGCGCCGCCCGCCCGACAGCATTTCGGACCGCCCCAGCCGCAGCACGTCGCCCAGCCCCACCGACCGGGCCACCTCGGCGCAGGTTTCCAGCCGCACCAGCGCGTTGAAGCGGGGCGCAAGCTTGCCCTCTGCGGCGGTTTCGTCGGCGGCAAACAGCGCCTCGGCGATGCACAGGCCCAGCACGCGGTCGCCCAGGAACTCCAGCCGTTCGTTCGATGGTCGCGCAGGTGCCGCGATCGAGGCATGGGTCAGGGCGCGGAGCAGAAGATCCGGACGCGTGAAGCGGTGGCCGATGCGCGCCTCGAACTCACTGATCTCACGCGAAATCTTCAACCCCTCTATCACTCCACCGCCTTGAAGAACCGATCCGCGCGCCAGGTCCAGAAATACAGCATCGACCGCCCGCCCGAGGAAAAGATGATCCGGTCGGCCCGGCCGATCAGGTATTCGGCGGGCACGAAGCCCACGCCGCCCACGGCCTGGCCATAGCGGCTGTCCTGACTGTTGTCGCGATTGTCGCCCATGAAGAAATAATGCCCCGCAGGCACCGTAAAGACATCTGTGTTGTCGCCAAATCCGTTGGTGTCGATGTTCAGGACATCATGGCTGCGCCCTCCCGGCATCGTCTCGCGAAAACGGGACTTCTGGCAGGTGCCGCCCTGGCCCACCGGGCCGTTCTCGCAGCGCGGCAGGTGGCCCATGGGGCCTTGCGGCTCATAGGTTTCGGCGAAGATGCCGTTGGCGGTCTGCGGCACTTCCTGGCCATTGAGGAACAGGATGCCGCCCTTCATCTGCACGGTGTCGCCGGGCGTGCCGATCAGCCGCTTGATGAAATCGGACCCGTTGACGGGGTGGCGAAACACCACGACGTCACCGCGGTCAGGTTCGGAAAACAGCAGGCGTCCGGACAGCGGACACAGGCCGAAGGGGCAGGAATATTGGGAATAGCCATAGGCCATCTTGTTGACGAACAGGAAATCCCCGATCAGCAGCGTGTCCTTCATGCTGCCCGAGGGGATCCAGAACGGCTGGAAGAACAGGGTGCGGAACACCCCGGCGATCAGGAGGGCGTAAACCACCGTCTTGATGGTCTCCATGATGCCGCCGTCGTTCTTTGCCTTGCTGGCCATGTCGTGCCGCCTTTGGGTGAGGGTCGCGGCTACATGCGCGGGGCGGGTGGCGGTGTCAAGCCAAGCCCGGGTGAGGGCTGGCCCGCCGGGCGGGCCTCGATCACCACGAAGGCCTGCGCCCAGGGATGGTCATCGGTCAGCGTGACATGGACCTGCGCCTCGTATCCATCCGGGGTCATGGCCGCCAGCCGGGCCGCGGCCCAGCCGGTCAGGTGCATCACGGGCTGGCCGGTGGAAAGGTTCGTCACCGCCATGTCCTTCCACGCGATGCCCATGCGCAGGCCGGTTCCAAGGGCCTTGGAGCACGCCTCCTTCGCGGCCCAGCGTTTGGCATAGGTCGCGGCGACCTGCGCGCGGCCCTCGGCTGTGCGCTGTTCGCGGGGGGTGAACACGCGGTTGCGGAACCGGTCGCCGAAACGGGCGAGCGTGGCCGCGATGCGGTCGATGTTGGCAAGGTCGGTGCCGATGCCGAGGATCATGGGCGTCGGGTATCCGTCCGACCCGCGTCGGGTCTGCGTCTGGCATCCGTCCCGACAGATGTCGGGACAGGGCGCGCGGATGCAACGGGCGGGCTGCAACGGAGGGGCAGTGACCACGTCCCCTTCAAGGGAACGTGCCGCATTCGTGCAAAGATCCGTCCTGCGTTTTCGTGAAGGGAACCGCCGCCGAAATCCCGCAAGATGTCGGCACTCACGCGAGGGCCGCGCGCACCGCGTCCATGCGCAGGCGCATCGCCTCGATGGCAGGTCCGAGGCCGCGAAAGATCGCCTCGCCGATCAGGAAATGCCCGATGTTCAACTCCATCACCTCGGGCACCGCCGACACATGCTCGGCCGTCTCGTAAGTCAGGCCGTGGCCCATGTGGACCTCAAGCCCCAGCCCATGCGCCAGCCGCGCGCCCGCGCGCAGGGCCGCGAGTTCGTGTTGCGCCTCGGCCTCCTGCCCCTCGGCCAGAAGGTCGCAGTAATGGCCGGTGTGCAGTTCCACCACCTCGGCCCCGACCCGCGCCGCAGCCTCGATCTGGCGGGCGTCATGGCCGATGAACAGCGACACGCGGATGCCTGCGTCGCGCAGGGTGCCGACATAGCCAGTCAGGCGGTTTGCGTCACCGGCAACGTCAAGGCCACCTTCGGTGGTGCGCTCCTCGCGACGTTCGGGGACGATGCAGGCGGCATGGGGGCGGTGGCGCAGGGCGATGGCCTGCATTTCGGCCGTGGCTGCCATCTCGAAATTCAGCGGCACCCGGATGCCCGCCATCAGCGCCTCGATATCCGCGTCGCGGATGTGGCGGCGGTCTTCGCGCAGGTGGGCGGTGATGCCGTCGGCGCCTGCCGCCTCGGCCACCAGGGCCGCGCGCAGCGGGTCGGGCAGCGCCCCGCCCCGGGCATTGCGCACGGTTGCCACGTGGTCGATGTTCACGCCAAGGCGCAGGCGGCCCGCTGGTTTCATGGCTATGGCTCCCCTTTTCGTCGGGCCGTCCCGAGGCATGCCCATCCTTGCGAGCAACCTAGTGCGTTCAGCGCGCGCCGTCATCCCCCGGCGCAGGACCGACTGCAGGACCCGACACCTGACCCGACGCCGCCGCGACCCGCGCGCGGGCCTCGGCACGGATGGCGCGCTGTTTCTCGATCCGGTCGGTCAGGCGTTTCTTGCGCAGCTTCTGATAGGCCCCGATGATCGGCAGCGACAGGTAATAGCCGATCAGCCCCGCCACGATCCCCGGGCCGACCCCGCCCACCATGTAGGGCAAGTAGACGCGGTGAAAGAATCGGTGCAGGCGGGTCCAGTGGGCCTGTTCATCGGTGAACATCGACCAGAAATTGTTGGAAAGCTCCGCACCCGCCTGGCCGAAGGCCGCGGCGATCTGCAGCGGCGTCATCGTGCCGTCATAGCCCAGAAGCCAGTTGCCCGTCTCGACCGACAGCGTGGCGATGAAGGGAAAGGTGATGGGGTTGCCGACCACCGTGGCGATCAGCGCGGCGAGGATATTGCCGCGCATCACCCAGGCGAGGGCCGCGGCCCCCAGGAAATGCAGCCCGAAGAGCGGCGTGAACGAGATCAGGATGCCAGCAAAGATGCCGCGGGCGATTCGGTGGGGCGCATCTGGCAGTCGGCGCAGGCGGTGATTGATATATTGCATCGCCCGGCCCCAGCCGCCGCGGGGCCAGAAGCCTTCGCCGATGAACTGCAGCCAGCTGCGTTTGGTGCGTCGCTTGAACACCATCGCCGCGCCTTACGGCTTGGCCCGGGGGTCGCGGTGGCGCGACACCTCGGCCACATCGGTTTCCGCTTCCAACGCCGTCATGACCATGTGCAGGTGCTCCAGATCCCTGAGATCGACATCGACCACGAGTTTGTAAAAGTCTGGTTTTCGGTCGAGAAATTGCAAGTCGGAAATATTGGCACGGTGCGTGCCGATCAAGGTGCAGATGCGCCCCAGCACGCCCGCGTCGTTCGAAATGGTCAGGTCGATCCGCACGGTATAGACGGGCGGATGGCGGCCCGGCTGCCAGTGCAGATCGACCCAGCGGTCGGTCTGTTCCTCGAATTCCTCCAGCGCCGGGCAGTCGATGGCATGGGCCACGACCCCCTTGCCGCGATAGGTGATGCCGACGATGCGTTCGCCCGGCACCGGCTGGCAGCAGGGCGCGCGGCGGAAATCCTGGCCCGCAGAAAGGCCGACGACCGGGGTGCGGGCGTCGATGGTATCGGCGGTGGCGAGCGCAAGTTCGGGATAGAGGGTTTCGACCACCTTGCGGGCGGTGATCTCGGCGCTGCCCAGCCGCGCCAGAAGCTCGGTGTCGTCGCCCAGGCCCAGCATCCGGGCGGCGGTGCGCAGCGCCTTGTCGGTGGCCTTGCGGCCCACATGCTCGAACGCGGACCGCGCGAGTTCCTGGCCCAGCTTGACGAAGCGCCCGCGATCCTCTTCGCGCAAGGACCGCCGGATCGCGGCCTTGGCGCGGCCGGTGATCACGATGTCGATCCAGGACGCCTGCGGGCGCTGGCCCTCGGCGGTGATGATCTCGACCGACTGGCCGTTCTTGAGCCGGGTCCAGAGCGGCACGCGGATGCCGTCCACCTTGGCCGAGACGCAGGAATGGCCGATGCGGGTGTGGATGGCATAGGCGAAATCGAGCGGCGTGGCCCCGCGCGGCAGTTGCACCACGTCGCCCTTGGGGGTGAAGCAGAACACCTGGTCGGAAAACATCTCCAGCTTCACGTTTTCCAGGAATTCGTCGGTATCCTCTTGGCCCAGCCGGTCGGAGAGGGCCGCGATCCAGCGGGCGGGATCGACGGCAAAGGGGTTTTCGGCGCGCACGCCCTCGCGGTAGGACCAATGCGCGGCCACGCCGGCCTCGGCCACCTCGTGCATCTGGCGCGTGCGGATCTGCACCTCGACCTTCTTGCCGTCGCGGCCGCTGACCGTGGTGTGGATGGAGCGGTAGCCGTTGTTCTTGGGCTGGCTGATGTAGTCCTTGAACCGCCCCGGCACCGCCTTCCAGCGCTGGTGGATCACGCCGATGATGCGGTAGCAGTCGGCCACATCGGCGCAGATGATGCGAAAGCCGTAGATGTCGGAGAGGCGGCTGAAGGCGAGGTCTTTCTCCTGCATCTTGCGCCAGATCGAATAGGGTTTCTTGGCGCGGCCATAAACCGTGGCCTCGATATGGACCTTGTCGAGTTCGTGGCGGATGTCGGCGGTGATCTTGTGCACCACGTCGCCCGCCTCGCGCTGCAGGGTCAGGAAACGGCGGATGATGGAGTTGCGGGCCTCGGGATTGAGGACCTTGAACGACAGGTCCTCCAGTTCCTCGCGCATCCACTGCATCCCCATGCGGCCCGCGAGGGGGGCGAAGATCTCCATCGTCTCGCGCGCCTTCTGGGCCTGCTTGTCGGGGGACATGGACCGGATGGTGCGCATGTTGTGCAGCCGGTCGGCGAGTTTCACAAGGATCACGCGCAGGTCCTTTGACATCGCCATGAAGAGCTTGCGGAAGTTCTCGGCCTGCTGGCTTTGCGCGGAGGACAGCTGCAGGTTGGTGAGCTTGGTGACCCCGTCCACCAGTTCCGCCACCTCGGGCCCGAAGTCGCGGGCGATGTCGGAATAGGTGGATTTGGTGTCCTCGATCGTGTCGTGCAGGAGGGCCGTGACGATGGTCGCGTCGTCCAGCCGCTGTTCGGTCAGGATGGCGGCGACGGCGACGGGATGGGTGAAATAGGGCTCGCCCGACTTGCGCATCTGGCCGTCGTGCATCCGGCGCCCGTAGGCATAGGCGCGTCGGATCAGGTCGGCGTTGCAGCGCGGGTTGTAGTTGTGGACGAGGGCGACCAGGTCTTCGACGTCGATCATCGCATCCCCGGCCGCCCTGCGGGCCCTAGTTCGCGCCCTGCGCTTCCATCAGCGCGCGCAGCAGCTTTTCCTCGGACATGTCGTCCAGCGCCGGGCGATCCATGTCCGAGCCCATGAGGGCGGCCATCTGGTCATCCTCGGGTTCGTCCACTTCGATCTGGGTCTGGTGGCTCTGGATCAGGCGTTCGCGCAGCGCCTCGGCGCTTTGCGTCTCTTCGGCGATCTCGCGCAGCGACACCACGGGGTTCTTGTCGTTGTCGCGGTCCACGGTGATGGGAGAGCCGGCCTGGATCTCACGCGCCCGGTGGGCGGCCAGCATCACCAGTTCGAACCGGTTCGGAACCTTGTCAACGCAATCTTCGACCGTCACGCGGGCCATGGGGTCAGCCTTTCTGTGGAAACTGGAATGACCTATCTAGGCGGCGCGAAGGGGCTTGACAAGCGCGAAAGTGGCGCTTCTGTCAATGCATTGCCCGCAGACCCTTCCGAAGCCACTCGATCAGGCGATCAGCGTGCCGTGTCGCATTCGCCGGAGCCTGGCCCCAGTCGATGGGCGTATCAAATGGCGGCAGATGCAGCGTCAGCAACGTGGACAGCACCGAGAACCGCGGGTCCGGCGTTCGTCGGCACAGCACAACCGGAACGCCCATCCCGATGCAGGGCGCGGCTGCATGATGCAGCGGCGTGACAACCAGGGTCGCCCGGTCACGATAGTCGGCAAGCAATCTGGCAGCCATCGCCTGCATGTCCGCGCGCTCTGACGGGCCCAGCGGAAGACGAGCGACCGGTTGCCTCTGATAGACGAACTCCGCCGTCCGGAGCATCGGTCTGGGCATCAGGCGCAGGACCTCGGCCGGGAAGGCCCCGGCTCCGAAGCCATGAACGATCAGAACGCAGGGCCGCGTCGGTGGCTCGGTGCGCCGGGGAAACGTCAGCGACAGACAGCCGGTCACATCCGCCTCGATTCCGGCCGCGTGGCAGGCGGCAGCGGTTGCATGATCGCGGCAGCCGATGGGTTGGTATCGGCGCAATACATCGGCGTGGCGCGCAACAACAGCAGGCTTGGCCTGGAAACCCAAGAACACCGGGCGAACCTGGGGTGGCAGCGGAAAGCATCGCTCGAAGAAGCACGCATTCATCGGCAGGATGACCGGAGGGCCGGAGTAGGCAGGAAGTGTGTCCCGATCCACCGGCAGGATGTTGGCCTCGTCGATACCGAAGGACGCGTAGAGATGGCGCACCGCCAGCGTCTGCACATAATCGCCGAGGTTCACGCCCACGCGAAGCAGTGCTGCCGACTTGTCTTCCGGCCTGTCCGGCGACGCGTAGCTGAATGTCAGGACACCGTATTTCATCTGGTCCGCCACCCTGCGACATCCGACGATACGATCCGCAGCATGCCGTCGGCAGCAAGCGCCCTGACGTGGCGTTCTTCGGCCGCAAAATCGTGGGGCCCCAGGTGCGGCGCGTCTTGATAGAAGGTTGGGCTGAGTTTCCAGTCAAACCCGAAAAGTACCACCTCTCGGGCGGCACACCGCAAAACCATATCAATCACCATCGCGCCGGTGCTTGGTCTTGCTCCGAGTGTCGTCTGCAATTCGGCCCACCACAACAACGGATAGTGAGAAAGCTTTGGCAACGTCTCCGCCAGAGCCCCATCGCCACGGCCCTTGGGTGACATCCAGACATGCGCAGGCGCTGCAAACTCGGCCAACCTCTCCACCCCGATCTTCGCGGTCGAGAACGCAAGGACGTCAGTGCGCCTGCCCTGTGCCACAGGATCGACCGGCACCCCGAGGTTCATTCGCACGACACAATCTGCCGCGTCGATCATGGCCCCATGGCGCGTTCCGAGCAGCGATGCCGCATTGCCTACAATCGCCACTTTACGCGCCGCAAAGAGCCGGGCAAGCTGGCCGGCCGGTTCGGATGCCTCCGAACCCGCCAGCGGCACCACCGCCGTCTGCTCGGCCGCAGGCAAGGCCGCCAGCATCCGCGCCACGGTCAGCCCCGTGGCGGGGTGGCGCCAGCGGGGGGCCACCTCGGCCAGCGGCACAAGGACAAAGGCACGGTCCTGCAACCGGGGGTGCGGCAGGATCAGCCGGTCAGGCGCGCGGGCGATCTGCTGGTCGGGGGGCAGGGCGCGCCAGGCGGCCTGGGTGTCGGCGTCGGGCAAAACGCAGCTGCCCATGGCGATCAGGTCAAGGTCGAGCGTGCGCATCCCCCAGCGCTGTTCGCGGTGGCGGCCAAAGGCGGCTTCGATCCGGTGCAGTGCCGCCATGACCTGCGCCGCCGTCATCCCGGGTGCCACAAGGCGCGCGGCGGCGTTCACATAGTCGGGACCCGCACCGGAGGGGAAACATGGCGTGGCAAAGAACCGGCTGACCCGTTCTGCCCGCAGTCCCTCGGACGGAAGAGCGTCAAGGGCCGCACGCAGGGTTGCCGCCGGGACACCCGCACCGCTCGGCAGGTTTGCGCCGAGCGCAACCAGCACGGGAGACGTATTCTCGCCTTCCAATGTTACACTTTCGTATAGGCGCGCTTGAACACGCAACGCGCGGCCCCGATAATCGTTGTCATTCGCACGCCAATAGTCCGGAATTCATTCACTCACCAGCCTGTTGCGCGCGATTGTCATTTGAAGGGAGCAGACATGTTTTACAAGGACGAACGGCTGGCGCTGTTCATCGACGGATCGAACCTTTACGCCGCCGCAAGGGCGCTTGGGTTCGACATCGACTACAAGCTTTTGCGGCAGGAGTTCATGCGCCGCGGCAAGTTGATCCGGGCGTTCTACTATACCGCGCTCCTGGACAACGACGACTATTCGCCGATCCGGCCGCTGGTGGACTGGCTGCACTACAACGGCTTTTCGATGGTGACCAAGCCCGCCAAGGAATACACCGACAGCCAGGGGCGGCGAAAGGTCAAGGGGAACATGGACATCGAGTTGACGGTCGATGCCATGGAGCTTGCGCCGCGGATGGACCATGCGGTGCTGTTCTCGGGCGACGGGGATTTCCGGCCGCTGGTGGAAAGCCTGCAGCGGCAGGGGGTGCGGGTGTCGGTGGTGTCCACCATCCGCAGCCAGCCGCCGATGATCGCGGACGAGCTGCGCCGCCAGGCCGACAACTTCATCGAACTGGATGACCTGCGCGAGGTGATCGGCCGCCCGCCGCGCGAACCGCGTCAGGATCCCCGCAGTTTTGATCGCGAGGAGACCCAGCAGGCGGCCACGGTCGCGGCGAAGTGACACGCATGGAACGCGCGCCCCCTGTCGGGGGCCTGCGCAGGGGGCCGGGGCGTGGGGACGCCCCGGCCTTTTGCGTTTCGCATCCTGCGGGCGGGGCGCGGGAGACGAGGGCAGACGGGTATTTGGGCAAAGAAGAGAACCCCGGGGCCGTGCGAGGTGGTTTACCGCCCGTTCGCTGCGGGCTAGGCATGTGGTGTGACGCATGAGGATCCGGCGATGACCCTGCCCCCCCTGACACTCTATCTGGCCGCCCCGCGCGGGTTCTGCGCGGGCGTGGACCGCGCGATCCGCATCGTGGAGATGGCGATCGAGAAATGGGGGGCGCCGGTCTATGTGCGCCACGAGATCGTGCACAACCGCTATGTGGTCGAGGACCTGCGCGCCAAGGGGGCGGTGTTCGTGGAGGAACTGGAGGAGTGCCCGGGTGACCGGCCGGTGATCTTTTCCGCGCATGGCGTGCCGAAATCGGTGCCCGAGGCCGCGGCGGCGCGGCGCATGATCGCGGTGGATGCGACATGCCCCCTCGTGACCAAGGTGCATATGGAGGCCGCGCGCCACCATGAGGCGGGGTTGCAGATGGTGATGATCGGGCATGCGGGCCACCCGGAGACGGTGGGCACGATGGGCCAGCTGCCCCCCGGCGAGGTGCTGCTGGTCGAGACCGAGGCGGATGTGGCGAGCTTGACGGTGCGCGATCCGGGCAGGCTTGCCTTTGTCACGCAGACCACGCTGTCGGTGGATGACACGGCGGGCATCGTGGCGGCGCTGCGGGCGCGGTTTCCGGCCATCATCGGGCCGCATCGCGAGGATATCTGCTATGCCACCACCAACCGGCAGGCGGCGGTCAAGGCGGTGGCGGGGCGGATCGATGCGCTCTTGGTGATCGGGGCGCCGAACAGTTCGAACAGCCTGCGGCTGGTCGAGGTGGGGCGCGCGGCGGGCTGCGGCTATGCGCAGCTCGTGCAGCGGGCGGGCGACATCGACTGGCGCGCGCTGGAGGGGATCCGTTCGGTGGGGATCACCGCCGGCGCCTCGGCGCCCGAGGTGCTGGTGAACGAGGTGGTGGACGCCTTTCGCGGCCGCTTTGCGGTGACGGTGGAGGTTGTGGAGACTGCGGTGGAGACGGTGGAGTTCAAGGTGCCGCGCGTGCTGCGCGAGCCGGTCTGACGCGCGGGCATTCACATTGCGGGCGGGCATCCCTATCTTTGGCCCGCTGACGGGAGATCGCCCATGCCGCCCATCCTGCTGATCGTCATCATCGGTGCCGCTGCCGGGTTTCTGGCCACGCGGTTCATGAAGGTGCAGACGGATGTGCCCACCACCATCGTGATCGGCATCGCGGGGGCGGTGGTGGGGTGGCTGATCCTGCGGGTGCTGGTGGCGATCACCGGCTGGGTTGCGATGTTCGTGGGCGCGGTGCTGGGGGCGGCGCTGCTGATCTGGGCCTGGCAGACCTATGGGCCGCGGGGCCCGCGCCGCTAGGCCAGACGTTTCACCGCATCCTTGAGCCGGAACCCCTTGCCGCCCATGGCCTGCCAGAGCCGCTGGCCCTGCCAGGCGGCAAAGAGCATCGCCGCAGCCTCGCGCGCCTTTGCCCCGCCGCCGAGGCGCGCGGCCAGCGCCGCCTCGATCCGGGCGCGCCACAGCTCGGCGCGGTTGCGCAGTTCGGCGTCACGGACATCGACGGCCATCAGCATCGTGTCGGCCTCTTCCGCGGCATTTCCAAGTGCCTTCAGCAGCGCCTGCGCCCCCTTGGTGCCGGTGCCGGAGGCGCTTTCGGCGGCGTCGGTTGTGGCGTCGAGCGCGTCCCAGGCTGCGAGCATGGCCGCGCGCACCATCCCTTCGCGCGAACCGTAGCGCTGCACCAGCGTCGGCGCGGCAAGGCCGGTGGCGCGGGCAACCGAACCGAAAGCCACGGCCTTTTCGCCACCCTCCGCCATGAGACGGCGGACGGCGGTGAAGATGTCGGCATCGGGGATCGTTCTGCTGCGGGCCATGGGGCGAAGATAATCGAACGTTCGCTCATGTTCAACAGAAATTGATTCAGGGGGGGTGCTCCGTCACTCTCAGGCGTCGGTGCGGTCCCGGTCGGGCGGGTTGACAGGGTGGCGCTTGGGGGCCTCGGGGCGGGGTGGGCGGGTGCGATAGACGGGCAGGCGCCAGCCGAACGCCAGGCTGCCGGCACGCAGGCCCAGCACCACCGCGCCGCAGAACGCCAGCGTGACCGGCGGCGGAAGCCCCGCCGCGCGGGCCAGAAGCGCCGCCCCTGCGCCCGCGATCGCGCATGTGACGTAAAGTTCGCCTTCCTTCAGGACCAGCGGCACCTCGTTGCAGACCACGTCGCGCATCAGCCCGCCGAGACAGCCGGTGATCATGCCCATCACCAGCACCACGGGCCAGCCCGCCCCCATGGCCATGCTCACCGCCACCCCTGCAGGCACCGCCACGGCCAATGCGCAGGCGTCGAGCCACAGGAGCAGGCGGTAGCGGCTTTCGACGCGGTGCGCGGTCAGAAAGACCAGAACGGCTGCGGCGGAGGCGACGCCGAGATAGAGTGGCTCGGCCATCCAGAACACCGCGTCGCGGTTCAGGAGCACGTCGCGCACGGTGCCGCCGCCCAGCGCCGTCAGGCAGGCGACAAAGACGAACCCCACGATGTCAAGCTGCGACCGGCTGGCAACCAGCGCGCCCGTCAGGGCAAAGACCGCCACGGAGGCGAAATCCAGCAATGGGACGGTGGCGATGTCGGGGATCATGCGGCCCCCCTGCCGGGCTTGTAGGGGGCCATTCCGGCGCGGGCGAGGGCGTCGGCGCGTTCGTTCTCGGCATGGCCCGCGTGCCCCTTGATCCAGCGCCATTCGACCTTGTGTCGTGCCTGGGCCGCCTCAAGCCGTTGCCACAGCTCGACATTCTTCACCGGCTTGTTGTCGGCTGTGCGCCAGCCGTTGCGGCGCCAGCCGTGGATCCAGGTGGTGACCCCGTTCTTCACATAGGCGCTGTCGGTGACCACGATCACCGACGACGCGCGGGTGAGCGATTCCAGCGCCGAGATGGCCGCCATCAGCTCCATGCGGTTGTTGGTGGTCATCTCCTCGCCGCCCTGCAGCTCACGCTCCTTGACCACCTCGTCGCCCTCGCGGGCCTGCAACAGCACCCCCCAGCCGCCCGGGCCGGGGTTCCCCGAGCAGGCGCCATCGGTATAGGCAAGGATGTCGGGCATGGCGTGTCCTTAACTGGCGAGGGCGGGCAGCGACCAGCCCCGCAGCGCCTCGGCCACCGGCATGGGGCGGCGGCCGGGGCGTTGCAGGTGGGTGATCTGCACCGCACCCGTGCCGCAGGCGATGGTGAGCGGGGCAAGGATCCGGCCCGCTGTGTCGCTGCCCGGTGCCAGTGTCGAGCGCAAGAGGCGCACCCGTTCGCCCGCAATCTCGCACCAGGCGCCGGGGTGGGGAGAGAGGCCGCGGATCAGGCGGTCCACCTCGGCCGCGGGGCGGGACCAGTCGATGCGCGCCTCGGCCTTGTCGATCTTGGCGGCATAGGTGATGCCGGTGTCGGGTTGGGGTTCGGGCGCGAGGTCGGGCAGGCGGTCCAGCGCCTCGGCGATCATGTGCGACCCGAGGGTGGACAGGCGGTCATGCAGGTCGCCGGTGGTATCGGCGGGGCCGATCGGCAGGGACCGGCGCAGGAGCACCGGGCCGGTGTCCAGCCCCGCCTCCATCCGCATGATACAAACGCCCGTTTCGGAATCCCCCGCCATCACCGCACGGTGGATCGGCGCCGCCCCCCGCCAGCGGGGCAACAGCGAGGCGTGGATGTTCAGGCAGCCCATGGCGGGCGCGTCCAGCACCGGTTGCGGCAGGATCAGGCCATAGGCCACCACCACGGCCACATCGGCCCTCAGCGCCGCGAATTCGGCCTGCGCCGCGGGGTCGCGCAGGGTGACGGGGTGGCGGGTGGGCAGGCCCAAGGCCTCGGCCCGCGCCTGCACCGGCGAGGGGCGAGGCTGCTGGCCGCGCCCGGCTGGGCGAGGGGGCTGGGAATAGACGGCGAGGATTCGGTGACGGGCGGCCAGAGCCTCCAGCGCCGGGACCGCGAAATCGGGGGTGCCCATGAAGATGATGTTCATGGCCGCCGCCCCAGTTTTTCCGACTTCTCGATCAGCATCCGCCGTTTCAGCGGCTTCAGCCGGTCGAAATACATCCGCCCCTCCAGATGGTCGATCTGGTGCTGCACGGAAGTTGACCACAGGTTCACGAAATCGCGGTCCTCGACCTCGCCTTGGTCGTTGAGAAACCGCACCGTCACCGCGCGCGGCCGTTCGATCACGGCCGAGACGCCGGGCAGGTTGGGGCTCGCTTCGGGATGGCTGCGCATCTGGCCCGAGGCATACAGGACCTCGGGGTTGGCCATGCGCACCGCCTGTCCGCGGGTGTCGGAGCAATCCACCACGGCAAGGCGCAGCGCCACGCCGATCTGGGGTGCGGCAAGGCCATAGCCGGGCATCGCCTCCATCGTGTCGATCATGTCGGTCCAGATGGCGCGGATCGCGTCGGTGATGGCGGGGACGGGTTCGGCGGGACCGCGCAGAACCGGGTGCGGCCAGCGCAGGCAGGGGCGCGCGGTCATGAGGTGATGGCCGCGATGGCGGCCTCGCGTGCGTCGGGTGCCAGGTGGTCGAGCGTCAGGATGCCGTCCAGATGGTCAAGCTCATGCTGCGCACAGATGGCGGCGAAGCCGGTCAGGGTTTCCTCATGCGCTGTGCCCGCAAGGTCGGTCCAGTGCAGGCCGATGCTGGTGGCGCGGCGGATCGGGGTGAGGGGGCCGGGGATGGAGAGGCAGCCCTCGGGCCCCTCGGCGCTGTCCTCCGACCGCCAGGCGATGCGGGGATTGATGCAGACCTGCGGATCGGGGCTGCCCTGCCGCCAGGTCACATCCATCACGAACAGGCGTTTGGAAATGCCCACCTGCGGGGCGGCAAGGCCGCGCCCGGGGGCCGCATACATGGTGTCCAGCATGTCGGCGGCGAGGGTGGCGACATCCTCGCCCGGATCCACCGGCTGGCAGGGGATGGCCAGCACCGGATCGGGCCAGCGCCGGATCGCCAGCAGGGTCATTCCCCGGCCCGCGCGCGTTCCCGCTTCAGCTTTTCCATCTTGCGGGTGATCATCTGGCGCTTCAGCGGACCCAGATAGTCGATGAACAGACGCCCGCGCAGATGGTCGATCTCGTGCTGCACACAGGTCGCCCAGAGGCCTGCGAACTGTTCTTCCTGCGCGGTGCCATCCAGCGCCGTCCAGCGCACGCGCACCTCGGCGGGGCGGGTGACCTCGGCGTAATGGTCGGGGATCGACAGGCAGCCCTCGTCATAGCAGGAGGTATCCTCGGACGACCATGTGACCACCGGGTCGATCAGCACCATGGGCCGGGGCGATTTCGCCGGGTCCTTCACGCAATCCATCACCAGCAATTGCCGGCCGACGCCGATCTGGGGCGCGGCAAGGCCGATGCCGGGGGCGTCATACATCGTGGCGAGCATATCCTCGGCAAGGCGCCCGATTTCGGGCGTCACCTGGCCCACCGGATCGGCGGGGCGCTTCAGGCGCGGGTCGGGGTGCAACAGGATGGGGCGCAGCATGGGCAGGGGATTTACGCCATGCGGGGGTGCCGCGCAATGGTGGCGGGAACGGTGGGGCGCGATGGGCCGAGGCGGTCGGAAATTCCACGATCCGGTTCGGCCTTGGAACGCTGTTCGGCCCTGGCTTTGATTTGCGGGAATTTGTCATGGAAACAAACCGCATCTTGGAGGGCCCCTGCCCGCCTGCTATGGTCGCGCATCACCCTGCGCAGCACCGGACATCCCCATGAGCTTTGACGATCCCATCGACCGCCGCGGCACCCATTGCATGAAATGGGACATGATGGCGGCGCGCTATGGCGTGCCCGCCGAGGGCGGGCTGGCGATGTGGGTGGCCGATATGGAATTCCGCCCGCCGCAGGTGGTGCAGGACGCGGTGGAGCGGATGGCCGCGCATGGCATTTACGGCTATTTCGGCGATGACCGTCCCTATCTGGAGGCGATCCGGTGGTGGATGGCCAACCGTCACGGCTGGGACGTGACGCCCGAGGCGATCTTTACCACGCATGGGCTGGTGAACGGCACCGCCATCTGTGTGGATGCCTTTACCGCGCCGGGGGATGCGGTGGTGCTGATGACGCCGGTCTATCACGCCTTTGCGCGAGTGATCCGCCTTGCGGGGCGCGAGGTGCGCGAATGCCCGCTGGCGCTGAGGGATGGCCGCTACCGCATGGATTTCGACGCCTGGGACGGGATAATGACCGGGCGGGAACGGATGCTGATCCTGTGCTCGCCGCACAACCCCGGCGGCCGGGTCTGGACGGTGGAGGAGCTGCGCGCGGTGGCTGCGTTCTGTGCCCGCCATGAACTGGTACTGGTGTCGGACGAGATCCACCATGACCTGACCTTGCCCGGCCAGCGCCACGTCGCCTTTCCGCTGGCGGCCCCCGAGGCGATGGCGCGCACGGTGATGATGACCGCCACCACCAAGACCTTCAACATCGCGGGCGCGCATATCGGCAATGTCATCATCCCTGACCCTGCCCTGCGCGCCACCTTCGCCCGGCGGCACGAGGCGCTGGGGACCTCGCCCAACAGTTTCGGGATGCACATGGCGACCGCCGCCTATTCGGCGCAGGGTGCTGCCTGGGTGGATGACCTCTGCGCCTATCTGGAGGGGAACCGGCAGGTGTTCGACGCGGGCATGAACGCCATTCCCGGCCTGCGCGCGATGCCGCTGGAGGCGACCTATCTGGCCTGGGTGGATTTTTCGGGCACCGGGATGGTCCCGTCCGAATTCATCCGACGCGTCGAGCAGGATGCGCGCATCGCCGCGAATCACGGGGCGTCCTTCGGCAAGGGGGGCGAAAGCTGGCTGCGGTTCAATCTGGCCTGCCCGCGCGCGCAGGTGGCCGAGGCGGTGGAGCGGCTGGCGGCGGCCTTCGGCGACCTGCAATGACCGGGGTTCAAGCCTTGGGCAGATAGCCCACAGGCAGGTTCTCATCCTGCCAGAAATCCAGTGCGGCGCGGTCCTTGACGGGTGTCGCGCGCTTGAAGGCGCAAATCAGCTCGCCGCTTTCAACGTTGGAGGCCATGATCAGCGCCTGGCAGAGGTGCCGGCTGCCGTCATAGACATCGACAAGGCCGCGCAGATGCGGCGCCATCCCGGCGTCGAGTGCGAGGCCGCCGTCCCACATCCGCAGCACCGGAAAGACCGCATCGCCCACCTGCAGCCGCAGGCGCGACCGGCGCCTCTGGTCGCGGCGGCGCGCGGCGTCCAGACCGTCGCGGATGTCCTGCGGCAAGAATTCCAGCATGATCCTGTCTCCCCCCTCCAGCATGAAACAGATTGCAGCAAATTCAAGACAAACAACGGAAATAATCCGTTCCTGTTCCGCGCGGTGTCGATGCGGCCACGGCGCGGCGTCTGACCGGTTGCCTTTGGCGGGGCAATCGGTTTTGTGGCGGGGGCGGCGGGGGCGGGATTTGTGGATCACGGGCAGGCGACAGGGCAGGCGGATCACGGCGGCGGCGTCGATGCGGCGGTGCTGCGCTGGGGTGGCGCGCGGGCCGACTGGATCGACCTTTCGACCGGGATCAACCCGCAGCCCTGGCCCCTGCCCGATTTCGCCCCGCAGGACTGGACCGCCCTGCCCGACCGAGAGGCGGAGGCGGCGGCGGTCCTCGCCGCGCGGGCGTTCTGGGGCGTGCCCGACGGGGCGGCGGTGCTGGCGGCCCCCGGCGCCTCGGCGCTGATCGCGCGGGTTCCGGCGCTGATGCCTGCGCTGATGCCTGCGGGGCGGGTGCTGATCCCCGGGCCCACCTACAACGAGCATGGGCGGGCCTTTGGCGCGGCGGGCTGGCAGGCGGTGGCGACGGGTCCGGCAGAGGCCCGCGTGCTGGTGCATCCGAACAATCCCTGCGGGCGCGTCTGGCCGGCCGAGGAGGCGGCGCAGGGTCTGGCACCCGGCGGGATGCTGGTGATCGACGAAAGTTTTTGCGACGTGATGCCCGCGGCCTCGCTGATCGGGCTGGCAGCGCGGCCGGGGGTTCTCGTGCTGAAAAGCTTTGGCAAGTTCTGGGGGCTGGCGGGCCTGCGGCTGGGGTTCGTGGCGGGCGATCCGGCGCTGGTGGCGGGGCTGGCGGCGATGCTGGGGCCATGGCCGGTGTCGGGGCCTGCGCTGCGGGTGGCGGCGGGGGCGCTGGCGGATGAGGGCTGGGCCGCGGCCACGCGGGCGCGGCTGGCGACGGATGCGGCGCGGCTGGATGCGCTGATGGCCGCGCGGGGGGCGCAGTTCGCGGGGGGCACCTCGCTGTTCCGGCTGTATCGGGTGCAGGATGCCCGGGCCTGGCACGACCGTCTGGCGCGGGCGCGCATCCTGAGCCGGGTGTTCCCCTACCGGGCCGACTGGCTGCGCCTCGGCCTGCCCGGATCGTCCGAAGGCTGGGCCCGGCTGGAGGCCGCGCTGTGAGTGCGGCGCTCTTGATCCCCGCTCTGTTGCTGGATGCGGCGTTGGGTGAGCCGCGATGGCTCTGGTCGCGCGCGCCGCATCCGGCGGTGGTGATGGGGCGGGCGGTGGGCTGGCTGGACGCGCGGCTGAACCGGGGTGCGGCGCGGCGGGCGCGGGGGGCGCTGGCGGTGCTGGCGCTGGTGCTGGGGGCGGGGGTGATCGGCGCGGGCATCGCCGCCGTGCCGGATGGCGGGGTGCTGGAGGTGCTGGCGGCGGCGATCCTTCTGGCGCAGCGGTCGCTGGCCGATCATGTGGCGGCGGTGGCCCATGCCCTGCGCGGCGGGCTGGCAGAGGGGCGGCGCGCGGTGGCGATGATCGTGGGGCGCGACACGGCTGCGATGACCGAGGCCGAGGTGGCCCGCGCCGCCATCGAGAGTGCCGCAGAGAACCTGTCGGACGGCGTGGTGGCCCCGGCGTTCTGGTTCCTGCTGGCGGGCCTGCCGGGCATCCTGATCTACAAGGCGGTGAACACCGCCGACAGCATGATCGGCCACCGCACCCCCCGGCATGAGGCCTTTGGCTGGGCGGCGGCGCGGCTGGACGATGTGCTGAACTGGGTGCCCGCGCGGATCACCGCCGCACTGATGGCGGCAGCGAGCAGCTGGTTCCACGCGGGCCCCATCCTGCGCGACGCGCCCTTGCACCGCAGCCCGAATGCCGGCTGGCCCGAGGCCGCGATGGCGGTGGTGCTGGACCTGTCGCTGTCAGGCCCGCGCGCCTATCACGGGGTGCGCAGCGATTTCCCCTGGGTCTGGCCCGAGGGGCGGCGGGATGCGGGGCCCGGCGACATCGACCGCGCGGTGGCCGTGCTGTGGCGGACCTGGGTGCTGATGCTGGGGCTGGTGGTGCTGGTCGCGGTGGGCTGAGGGCGCGCAAACTTTGCAATTGCAAAGAGCGCGCCCCTGGCTTTGCAAATTTCCGGCTGATGCGAAACACGGCAAGCATGACTTGTCACAGTGCACCTGCGACGCGCAGGGTCGCAGGCAGGCCAGACGCCCTGACAGCGCAAGCGCCAGATGCGGCCAGAGGCAGCCATGGCCATCCGATCCGTCCCCTTCTTCCTGCGGCACAGCCCGACCCCGAAGGTCGAGCATTTCGCCATTCTTGCGGGGCTGGAGGCTGCGGTGAGGGGCCTTCTGATCTCGGCCATGCCGCTCACGGTCTATGAGGCGCTGGGGACGGCGGCGGCCACCAGCCGGGCCTATTTCCTCGTGGGGGTGGTGGCGCTGCTCTGGGGGCTGATGGTGCCCTGGGCCACGCGGCATGTGCCGCGCCGCTGGGCCTATACCGGGGGCGGGGTCCTGTATCTGGTGGGCATGGCCTGCGCGGTGGCGGGGGGGCCGGTTCTGGTGCCGCTGGCCCTGCTGGCGATGGGGACGGCCACGGCGACCACCTTTGTCTGCCTGAACGCCTATGTGTTGGACTATGTGGACCGCGCCGACCTGGGGCGCAGCCAGTCCACGCAGATGTTCTATTCGGCGCTCTCATGGGCAGTGGGGCCGGTGCTGGGGGTCTGGCTGCGCAGTCTGTGGGCGCCCGCGCCGTTCCTGCTGGCGGGGGTGTTCGCGGTGGCGCTGATCGCGGTGTTCTGGGTGCTGCGCCTGGGCAACGGGCGGCAGATCGCGCGGGCCAAGGGGCCTGCGCCGAACCCCGTGGCCTATCTGGGCCGGTTCCTGCGCCAGCCACGGCTGATCGCAGGATGGCTGTTCGCGGTGCTGCGGTCCTGCGGGTGGTGGGTTTATGTCGTCTATCTGCCGATCTTCTGCGTCGAGGCGGGGTTGGGCGACAAGGTGGCGGGGGTGGCGCTGTCGGTGTCAAACGCGATGCTGTTCACCACGCCCGCCATGCTGGCCTGGGCGCGGCGGCATTCGGTGCGGCGCGCGGTGCGGCTGGGCTTCGGGGCCTGCGGGGCGATGTTCGTTCTGTCGGCGGCGGTGGCGCCCTGGCCCTGGGCGACGGTGGTGGCGATGATGGGCGCCTCTGTGTTTCTGGTGCTCCTCGATGTGGTGGGGGGCCTGCCCTTCCTGATGGCCGTGCGACCGTCCGAGCGGGTGGACATGGCGGCGGTTTATTCGTCGTTCCGCGACGTCTCGGGGATCGCGACGCCGGGGGTTGCCTGGCTCTTGCTGCTGGTCATGCCGCTGCCTGCGGTCTTTGCCGCCTGCGGGCTGGGCCTCGGGGCGGCCTGGGCGGTGGCGGGGCGGCTGCATCCGCGGCTGGGGTCAACGCGCCCCTCGCACGGATTGGCACTTCCGGCAGAATAGGGCGCTTGGCAGGCACGGCCAGTTGGGGTTAGCGTTCGCCCCATGCGCGCGCTGCTGTCCCGATTGTCCGCCCGAGACTGGCTGATCGTGATCGCCGGTCTGGCGGTCGTGCTGGGGATCGAGATGGCCAAGCCGCCGGCCCCGGCGGCAGCGGTCCCCGACCCGGAGCCACTGCAGGTGGCGGCCCCCTCCGGCCCGCCGGTGTTCTATCCCGAGGCCGCGCGGCGGCTGGTGCGGGATGTGGCCGGGCTGAGTGCGCGTCAGCGCGGAAAACTGGACGAGGCGATGGCCGAAGCGCCCTATTTCACCGCCTTTGCGGCGGGGCCGGAGGGGGCCTATGGCTGGGCGCGCGGGTATTCGACGCGGTCTGCCGCGCGGGTGGCCGCGCTGACAGCCTGTTCGCGCGGCGGGGCGGCCTGCCGCCTTGTGGCCGAGGTCGTGCCGCAGGCCATGCCCGAGGCGGGGTCCGCGGCGGGCGAGAACAGCCTCAGCTTTGACCAGGCGGAGGCGTTCCGCCGGATCGAGCGGGCGCTTGGCCCACGCACCTTTGTCCGCTCGCTGGACGGGGCCTGGGCGACGGGGCGGGCCGCCACGGCCGATGCCGCCGTGGCCGATGCGGTCTTGCGCTGCGAGGGCGTGCGGAAGGTGCATGACGACCTGCCGCCGATGCCCTGCGAGGCGATCGCGGTCTGGGAAAACGATCTGTTGCCGCCGCGCTGATGCCCTCGACGTCCGGGGAAATTGTCTTGCAATTGACCGGTTAAGGGTTGGTTGAGCTTGCCCTGCTAGGGCTTATGCCGGGTGTTGGATCGGGTGTATGGATGGCCGGGCAAGCGAATGCCGCGCCAGTCATCATCAAGCGGAAGAAGATCATCGTCGGCGGCGGCCACCACGGGGGGGCGTGGAAGGTTGCCTATGCCGATTTCGTGACGGCCATGATGGCCTTCTTCATGCTGATGTGGCTGCTGAACGCGACGACGGAAAAACAGCGCAAGGGGCTTGCGGATTACTTCAACCCGACGATTCCGGTGAACCGTATCTCGGGCGGGGGGGACGGCGCCTTTGGCGGTGACAGCGTGTTCGCCGACCAGGCGCTGGCGCGCGACGGGTCGGGGGCCGAGAACATGCGCCCGACCGAGGCGAACGAGGCGCGCGGCGATGCCGGAATGTCCGATACTGGCGATAGCGTTGCCCGCCAGAAGGACGACCTTGAAAAAGCGCTGCGCGCGCGGGCTGGCGAAAGCATGACGATGGAACGCGCATTGCGCCATGTCGTGACCCGGGTAACCGACGAGGGGCTGGTGATCGAACTGTTCGATCTGCCAGGAACGCCCCTGTTCGACGGCCAGACCGCCGAACCGAGCCCGGTGATGCGGGACATCGCGGCCCTGCTGGCGGAGGTGCTGGAGGTCACCGCAAATCCGCTGGCGCTGAACGGGCATGTGCGGGCGCTGCCGGTCGTGCTGATCGAAAACCCGGTCTGGGCGCTGTCGGCGGCGCGCGCGCAGGCGCTGCGCGGGGTGCTGGAGGGCGCAGGCATGCCCGCGGCGCGGATCAGCCGCCTGAGCGGCTTTGCCGACCGCAAGCCGGTCACGCCCGATCCTTCGGCGGTGCGCAACAACCGGATGGAGGTCGTGCTCTTGCGCCGCGACCGCTAGGCAAATCCGTCGAATGCACCGCATTAACCGGATGTTAGGCTAATCTTAGCCGCTTCTTAAGCCGCCGCGCGGATGGTCACGGGCAACCATTGCGCCGCAGCAACAAGAAGGGTGCCATACCGATGACGATTTCCTCCTCGTTCAACGCCGGGGTGGCGGGGCTCAATGCCAACGCGACACGCCTTGCTACGATTTCCGACAACATCGCGAACTCCGCGACCTACGGCTACCGACGGGCGGAGGCCGATTTTCATTCGGTGGTGATCAACGGCGCCGGCCCCACCACTTATTCCGCCGGGGGTGTCCGGGTCTCGACCGCGCGGCTGATTGACGAGCGGGGGTCGCTCATCGCCACGTCGAACCCCACCGACATCGCCATCGACGGGCGCGGGTTCCTGCCCGTCACGACCATCGGCGCCGCGACCGCCGGGAACGGCTCCTACCCGATCACGCTGGCTACCACCGGGTCTTTCCGCCCGGACGCGAACGGCGTGCTGCGGACCACGACGGGTGAGGTTCTGATGGGCTGGCCCGCAGGAAATGACGGCACGATCGGGAACGTTCCGCGCGACTCGATGGCGGGCCTCGTGCCCGTGCGGATCAGTTCCAGCGAATATGTGGGCAATCCAAGCACAGAACTTGGGCTGGGCGTGAACCTGCCCGCCACCGCCACCACCGCCGGGGCCGCCGGGGGCCCGGTCAGCCTTGGCGTCGAATATTTCGGCAACCTCGGCACGGCCGAGACGCTGAGCTTTGAATTCACCCCGATCGTGCCGATGACGGGATCGTCGAACCAGTGGACGATGCTTATTACCGACAGCGCGCTGGATGGGGCGAGCGTGGGCGAATATGTGCTGACCTTCGACGCAGGGCGCGCCAGCGGTGGCACGCTGGCCTCGGTCGCCACCGTCTCGGGCGGGGCCTATGACCCCGCCACCGGCCAGATCGGCCTGACGGTCGGGGGCGGCCCGCTGCAACTGACGCTGGGCGTTCCGGGCGCGGCCCAGGGCATGACGCAGCTGTCGGATACCTTTGCCCCAACCTCGATCACCAAGAACGGATCGCCCGTCGCCACGCTGACGGCGGTGGAGGTCGATCCGAACGGCAACCTGATGGCGATCTACGATCAGGGCTTCACGCGCCGCATCTATCAGATTCCCGTGGTCGATGTGCCCAATCCCAACGGCCTGGTCGCGCTGTCGAACCAGACCTACCAGATCTCGCCCAGGTCAGGTCCGTTCTATCTGTGGAACGCGGGCGACGGGCCGACCGGGTCGATGGTGGGGTTCAGCCGCGAGGAATCGGCGACCGATGTCGCCGCTGAACTCACCCAGCTCATCCAGACCCAGCGGGCCTATTCCTCCAACGCCAAGGTGATCCAGACGGTGGACGAAATGCTGCAGGAAACCACCAACATCAAACGCTGAGGGGAGTAGGATAGATGTCGATCTCCGCCGCGATGTCGAACGCGCTGTCCGGGCTCAATGCGGCCTCGCGGCAGGCGGGGGCGGTGTCGTCGAACATCGCCAATGCGCTGAACGAAAACTACGCCCGACGCGAAGTCGCGCTGACCGCGCGCCGGGTCGGCTCCACGGGCCAGGGCGTTCAGGTCACGGGGGTCGTGCGGATCACCGATCCGGTTGTGACTGGCGACCGGCGCACGGCGCAGGCGGCGGCAGCCGACCGCGGGACGCGGGCCGGGGCGCTGTTGCGCATCGAGCAGGCGCTCGGCAGCCCGGAAGATGCGGGATCGTTGACGGCACGCATCGCGGCTTTCGACGGCGCGCTGGTCGCCGCCGCCAGCCGCCCCGAGTCGGAGGCGCGGCTGGGGGCCGCTGCCGACGCCGCATCGGCCCTTGCCGCCACCCTGCGCCGGACAACGGCGGAGGTGCAGGCGGTGCGCAAGACCGCGGATGCCGGCATCGCGCAGGACGTCGCGCGGATCAACGCGGCACTGGAGGGAGTGGCGCATTTGAACGCGCAGATTCTGAACCTCTCGGGCGGCGGACGCGACGCCAGCGCGCTGATGGACCAGCGGCAGGAACTGATCGACGGCATCGCGGCCCTCGTGCCGCTGCGCGAGATCGCGCGCGAAGGCGGGGTGGTCGCGCTTTACACCACGGGCGGGGCGGGGCTGCTGGACGGCACGCGGCCCGCCCGGCTGGAGTTTGCCGCCGCAGGCGTCATCACCGCCGAGATGACGCTGGCCAGCGGCGCGCTGTCGGGGCTTTCCCTGAACGGGCAGCCGGTGGCCACGGGCGATGACGGCATGTTCGCGGGGGGCGCGATGGCCGCCCGGTTTGCCCTGCGCGACGACCTGATGCCGCGCGTCCAGGCCGATCTTGACGCGCTGGCCCGTGACCTGATCGCGCGGTTCGAGGCACCAGGCCGCGACCCGACGCTGACGCCGGGTGCCGCGGGCCTGTTCACCGACGAGGGTGCAGCACTCGACCCCGCGCTGACGCGGGGTCTGGCCGGGCGCATCACGCTGAACGCTGCGGTGGACCGCGACCGGGGCGGCGCGGCCTGGCGCCTGCGCGACGGTCTGGCGGCTGCCGCCCCCGGGCCCAGCGGCGCCTCGGCCCTGCTGACCGCGCTCGGCGCCGCCTTGTCGGACCCGCGCGTGACCGCCGAAGGCAGCATGGCGGGAGGGCGCCGGGGCCTTGCGAACCTCGCCGCGCTGACCCTGTCGGGGCTCGCCACGGCACGGCTTTCGGCGGAGGCAGAGGCGAGCTTTACCGCCACGCGCGCCGATGCCCTGCGCGGCATGGAGCTTTCAGGCGGCATCGACACTGACCGCGAGTTGCAGGACTTGCTGCTGATCGAGCGCGCCTATGGGGCCAATGCCCGCGTGGTGCAGACGGTGGACATGATGATCAAGACGCTACTGGAGATCTGAGGATGACCCATATCAGCCTGGGCGACATGGCGCAGGCCTTTGCGCTGCGCCGCGGCACTGGCGGCCTGAAGGCCGAGATCCGCCGCTTCTCGACCGAGGTGACCACCGGTCGCGCGGCCGACAGCGCGCGCGCGGTGTCGGGAGATCTTGCACCGCTGGCGGCAATCGAAACCTCGCTGATCCGGGCGACGGGATTTCGCGCGGTCACCTCCGAGGCCGCGCTGCTCGCCGCCGGGATGCAGCGCGTGCTGGAACATGTGGATGGCCGGGCGACGGCGCTGTCGTCGGGGCTGTTGCGGGCCTCGACCCTGGGCGATCCGACCAGCATCGACGCGATTGCGGCCGAGGGCGCGCAGGCCTTTGACACCGCGGTCTCGGCGCTGAACACGCGGCTGGGGGACCGGACGCTCTTTGCCGGCCAGGCCACGGGGGGGGCCGCGATTGCCGGGTCCGCCGCCATTCTGGACGCCGTCGCGGCCGCCGCCAGCGGGGCCGTCACAGCGGCCGCGGTGGAGACGGCGGTGCGCGGCTGGTTCAACGATCCCGCCGGGTTCGCGGCCCTCGCCTATCGCGGCGGCAATCCGCTCGACCCCGTGCCGGTCACGCCAGAGGACCGCGTGGAGATCGGGGTGACCGCCGCCGATCCTGCCCTCCGCGACACGCTGGCGGGGCTGGCCATGGCAGCGCTGCTGGAGCGCGGCCTGCCCTCGGGGGATCCGCAGGCGCGCGCCGATCTGGCCCGCCGTGCGGGTGTGCATCTGGCCGCCACGGCCACCGACCGGGCGGGGCTTGCGGCCCGCATCGGGGCGGCGGAGGCGCGGATCGAGACGGCCGCGCAGCGCAATGCCGCGGAAACCTCGGCGCTGGAGATCGCACGCGCCGGACTGCTGGTAGTGGATGACTATACCGCCGCGACCCGGCTGGAGGCCGCGCAGACGCAGCTCGAAACGCTCTATGCCGTCACCGCGCGCATGTCGCGCCTGTCCCTGGTGAATTTCCTGCGATGATCAGATGGATGATGTGCCTCGCATTTGGTCTTTCGGCATGGGCCGCCGCCGCAGGCCCCGTGCGGATCAAGGACCTGGTGGAGTTCGACGGCGTGCGCGGGAACGAATTGGTCGGCTATGGCCTCGTCGTCGGGTTGAACGGCACCGGTGACGGCCTGCGCAATTCCCCCTTTACCGAAGAGATGCTGGCCAATCTGCTGGAGCGTCTGGGCGTCAACGTCTCGGGCGAGCAGGTCCGGCCGAAGAACGTGGCGGCCGTGCTGGTCACCGCCACCCTGCCCCCTTTCGCACGCTCGGGCGGGCGGATCGACGTGGCCGTGTCGGCCATCGGCGACGCCAAGAGCCTGCTGGGCGGGACGCTCGTGATGACGCCGCTGAACGGGGCCGACGGGCAGATCTATGCGGTGGCGCAGGGCGCGCTCATTGCCGGTGGGGTCTCGGCGGAGGGGCAGGCGGCGCGGGTGGTGCAAGGGGTGCCGACGGCGGGCACGATCCCGGCGGGCGGGCGGATCGAGCGCGAGGTGGAGTTCGATTTCGGTGCGATGCGGGCGGTGAGGCTGGCGCTGCGCAACCCCGATTTCACCACCGCCGCGCTGATCGAGGGCGCGATCAACCGGGAATTCGGGCGCCAGGTGGCGGCAATGCTGGATGCGGGCACGGTGGCGCTGGACGTTGCCGCGGGACGGATGGCCTCGCCCGCACACCTGCTGGGCCGCATCGAGAACATCGCGGTGGACCCGCAGACACGGGCGCGGGTGGTCGTGGACCAGCGGTCCGGTACCATCGTGATGGGACAGGACGTGCGGATCAGCCGGGTCGCGGTATCGCAGGGCGGGCTTACGCTGCGCGTGGAAGAGGCGCCGGCCGTGGTCCAGCCCAATCCGTTCGCGCCAGGCACGACGATCGTGGTGCCGCGCACCGCCGCCGCCATCGAACGCGCGCCCGGCATGGGCCTTGCGGAAGTGTCGGGCGGCACGAGCCTTTCCGAGGTGGTTGCGGGGTTGAACGCCCTGGGCGTGGCCCCGCACGACATGATCGACATCCTGAAGAGCATCAACGCGGCAGGAGCGCTGCATGCCGATTTTCTGGTGCGCTGACGGGTGGGCTGAGTCGCGGGACGGGGGCGAGGGCACAGCGGGGGCCGGAGAGGACAAAGAGGGTGGACAGGCGGTGCTGTCCGGACGTCGATGGGCAGATCGGTCTGAGGGTTGGGCGGTCTGGGGTCGGGTGCCTGTCCAACAAGGGGCGAGGGGGCGTCGGCGGGAAGGAAGGGGCAACACGTCGTGCGGAATGCGCCAACCCATCCTGCCCGGGCATGGCAAAACCGATCAGCTGCCCAGATAGCCCCGCACCAGAGCCGCCGACAGCAGGCTCCAGCCATCCGCGACCACGAAGAATGCCAGCTTGAAGGGCAGCGCCACCACGGCGGGCGGCACCATCATCATGCCCATCGACATCAGGATGGCGGCGACCACCAGGTCGATGATGAGGAATGGCAGAAAGATCAGAAAGCCGATCTCGAAGGCCCTCTGTATCTCGCTGAGCAGGAAGGACGGAACCAGCAGCGACAGCGGCGCCTCGGGCAGCGCGGGCACGGGGCCCGGCCGCAGCGCCGCGAGCGCCGCGAAAGTGTCGGGGTCGAGCCGGGCCGACATGAAGACGCGAAAGGGTTGCAGCGTGGCCGGGATCGCCTCTTCCAGCGTGATCGCGTTGCGGGTGAGCGGGTCGATGCCGCGCGCCCAGGCCTCGGTCAGCACAGGATCCATCACGAACCAGGTCAGGAACAGCGCCAGCGTGACGATGAGCATGTTTGGCGGCGCCTGCTGCAGGCCGAGCGCCTGGCGCAGGATGGACAGCACCGTGACGATGAAGGGAAAGCAGGTCACCATCACCGCCAGCCCCGGCACGAGGCTGAGCACCGTGACCAGCGCCAAAAGCTGCACCGCCCGGCCCGACAGCGACCCGGCATCGCCGAAATCGATGCTGACCTGCTGTGCCGCGGCCAGGCCCGGCAGCAGCATGAGGACCGCGACCAGCCGCCACAACCGCATCACAGCCCGCCGCGCAGGTTGGCCACCTCGGTCAGGCGGACCGCGAGCTGGCCCGCCTGCTCGCCCTCCAGCTCCTGCAGCTCGCCGCGCGCGATCAGGCGGTCGCCGACATAGAGCTCCACCGGGTCCTCGACCCGGCGGTCCAGCGGCAGGACGGCATCGCGCTGCAGGCGCAAGAGATCGCGCACCATCGGGCGGGCCTTGCCGACCGAGATGGTGATCTCGATCGGCACCTGTGAAAACGGGCTGGCATCGCGGTCATCCATGGGCGTCATCCTTGGTAAGGGAGAGGTGAAGGAAATCGTGCACCGCCGCCGCGATGGCTGCGGCCGCCTCGTCCAGCGCGATGCGCCGTTCGGACTGCGACAGACGCAGATGCGCCTCGGAGAGACCAAGGGCCGCATCCTCGACAATGGTCACGGGCAGCGCGGATTCCATGAGGAGAAACTGCTCGACCGCAGGCCGCGCATCCGGGTGCAACGTCAGCTCGACCGGGACCAGCGCCATCTGCGCGGCGAGCGGCCGCAGGGTCTCCACGATCCGCGGCCCCAGCGCCTCGGCGGCCATGGCGGGCAGGATCGTGCGGGTCATCTGCAGCAGGAGGGGTTCCAGCGCCGCGAGGACATGCGCGCGCGCCTCGTGGTAGGTGAAGCCCAGCGTCTGCAGGTGCTGGCCCAGATCGGCGCCCAGCTTGCTGCGGTCACCCTCGGCGGCGGCGGCGGCATCGTCCCAGCCCGCGGCATAGCCCTGCTCATAGGCGGCAAGCCGCGCCTCCTCCATGGCAGCCGTATCGGTGACGACGGTAGCCTGGCTTGTCGGTGCCGTGTCCTGGAAGGTTTCGAGCCGGATGCGCATGGCCTATCGCCCCACATCGTCGGTTTCCATCCAGCCGCGCAGGATCTCGACCGACTCCTCGCGGCGCAGGTCGATCAGGCGGCGCAGCCGTTCCACCGGGTCGGCGGGCAGGTCGTCAGGTTCGCCGGAATAGGACATCGCGGCGAGGCCCTGCGGATCACCCTCGTCGATCTCGCCAGTCAGGACGCGCAGCCGGTCGGCCCCGGCGTCGGGGGCGCCGCCCGGCGGCAGCGCCAGCACGGTTGGCGCGGACAGGGCCGGGGCCGTGCGGCCGGACAGGAGCGGGCGCAGCACGAAGATGCCGAGCACGATCGCCACCAGCCCCAGCACGGCCCATTGCACCACCGTCATCGGATCGATCGGCCCGATCGGCGCGAAAAGTCCGGGTTCGGCCAGCGTGCCCGCCTCGGCCAAAGGCTCGAACGGCATGGATTTCAGCGTGAGCACATCGCCGCGCGCGGCATCCAGCCCGACGGCGGAGGAAACAAGGTCGCGCAGCGCCTCCAGTTCCGGCTCCGCGAGGGGCTGCCAGAGCGGCGCGCCGTCCGGCCCGGGGGCGGTTGTCCCATCGACCATCACGGCGACCGTCAGGCGCCGGATGGCCCCCGGCATCCTGACCAGCTCGCGGCTGGTTTCGGACACCTCGAAATTGACGCGCTCGCGCGTCTCGGTGCTCTGGCTGCGGCCGGCGGCCCCTGCCGCCGCGTCGCCCTCGGGCAGGTTGGAGGCGACGGTGACGTCGCCGCCGGGCTGGCTGGCCGAGGTGCTGCGCTCTTCGGTCTCGGAGGAGATGGCGACGCGGCCCTGCGGATCGAAGCGCCGCTCGGTCATCGATTCGCGCTCGGTCACCACGTCCACGCTGATCTCGACCACCGCCCGCCCCGGCCCCATGCGCGCGGTCAGGAGCCGCTCCACCCCGCGCTTGAGGTCTGCCGCGCGGGCGTCCCCGGCCGCAGGCATCGGGTTTTCGTCGGGGCCGGGGAGGAGGCCCGCCGCGCTGTCGATCACCGCCACATCCTCGGGGCGCATCCCGGCCACGGCGGCGGCCACCAGATGGCGAAGGGCGCGCGCCTGCTGGGGCGTCAGCCCACCCGAAAGCGTGGTCACGGTGACGCTTGCCGTGGCGCGGCGGTCGCGCTGGAAGGGCTGCGACGGGGCCTGGGCAAGATGCACGCGCGCGGCCCTGACGCCAGGCACCGACAGGATGGTGCGGGCAAGCTCACCCTCTTTCGCGCGCCAGTAGGCCGCATCGAACATCTGCGAGGTGGTGCCAAAACCCGAGAGCCCGTCAAGAAGCTCATAGCCCGCCGCGCCGGTGGCAGGCAGCCCCTCTGCCGCGAGGAGAAGGCGCAGCTCATCGCGCCGCGCGCTGTCCACGCGGATCGAATCACCCTGGACCTGATAGGCGATCCCCCGCGCCTCGACGGCGGTGATGACCTGGCCCGCGGCGGCCTGGTCGAGGCCCGCGTAAAGCAGGCTCATTCCCGGCGTCCCCGCAATCCGGGCAAGGCCCAGAATGGCAAGGAACATCGCCAGCGTGGCACCCACCACCGCCGCGCGGCGTGGCAGGTCAAGCGCAGTCCAGGTCGTCATCACGTTCTGCACGTCGCATCCTTCTGATCCGGGGCCGAGCCGGGGCCGTCACTGGGCTTCTGCCCCGCAGCGCCAGATGTGGATGATCCCGCTTAACAATCGGTTAGTGACCTTCGGGCTATAGCTGGTCTTGCAGGAGACGCCCGGAGGACGAGATGGCAGAGGCCGAGACGCCGCAGGATGCGGCCCCACAGAAACGATCGAGGATGCCGCTGATCCTGGGGGGCGTTCTGGCAATCGTGCTGGGGGGGGCGGGGTTCTTTGCCACCTATTCGGGCATGATCCTCGGCGGTGCGGCGGAAATCTCGGCGCGCGGCCCCGAACCCCTGACCGATCTCGGATTCGTGCCCGTCGATCCGGTGGTGATCTCACTGGGTCCCGGGTCGCGCAGCCGCCATCTGCGGATGACCGCGCAGCTTGAGGTGGGCAAGGCCCATGCCTCGGAGGTGACGCTGCTGATGCCGCGCATCCTTGATGTGCTGAACGGCTATCTGCGGGCCATCGAGATCGCGCAGATCGAGGATCCGGCGGCGCTGATCCGCATCCGGGCGCAGCTGTTGCGCCGCATCCAGATGGTGACAGGCGAAGGACGCGTGCGCGACCTGCTGATCACCGAATTCGTGCTGAACTGAGGGGGCTGCGATGCAGGTGGTGTCCGATATCCTGATGACGGCGGGAACCTTTGCGGCGGCGTTCTACTGCTATGTGCTGTCGCGGCGGTTGAAGCGGTTCCAGACGCTGGAGGGCGGTCTGGGCGGTGCCATCGCGGTGCTTTCGGCGCAGGTCGATGACATGACCCGCGCACTGGACCGAGCCCGCGCCGCGGCCGAGGTGCAATCGACCTCGCTGGACGATCTGACCCGGCGAGGCGAGGCAGCCGCCGCACGGCTTGAACTGCTGCTGGCATCGCTGCACGACCTGCCCGACCCCGCCGAGGCGCCCCCCCCGCCCGGCGACACCACCGACCGCCGCCCACGCCTGCTGCGCCGCCGCCCGGTGCGCCCGGAATGGGAGGCCGCGGAATGATGTGCCGGTCAGACAGGACGGACGGGCGGCGTAGCGCCTTGCCAAGGCGGAGATCCCGCGACCGGGATGCGCATGGGGGTCTAGGTGGCCCGCAGCCCTTGGTCGTTTCGCGCGCGGGTGCCCGCCCGTTTCGCGGGCGACAATATCGCGAGGCAGATCCCTGCGCGCACCACGCAGCCTCACCGGTCGGTCCTGCCCTTGGCCCGGCCGGGCCCGGCGGTCAGCGCCCCCCGCATAGCCGCGCGCCATATCGTCTACCGAAGGTTGAGTGGGCGTGCTGCGCGCATCGCGATCCCGCACAGCGAACAAGCATCGGAGCGGCGGCGACATCTGGGCCGGCCTTCGGCGTCGCCCGTGTCAAGCGGACGCGAGCCCTTGGCTTCACGGCAAGTGCCATGATCGTAAAGCGCACGCGCAGGATCGCGCCACCGGAAACGCCGCTGCGCCAACGATGGATGTCGCGCCCCCTGTTTCCCCGGGCGGACCACGATCACGCCGATGACCACGAGGGGAGGATCCACCTTGCGGAAGGTCACGCCATGACTGCCCCGGCCAGCCACACCACGCATCGCGCGGCCGACGCGGCGCGGCACTGCGGTCGGCAGCACCAAGGACAACCCGGATGACTTTCCACAACCTTATCTTCTTCCCCGGCCTTATCATTGTCCCCGGCGCCGACGCGTCGGCAGGGCGCGCACGTCCCATCGGCAGGTCCGCATGACCGCGCCCGCACCCCTGGCCCGGCGGCGGCGCGGCACCGGCGCGCTGATGGTCATCGCGCTGATCCTGGCGGCATCCGGGGCCCTGCGCCTGGGCACCGGAGTGGGAGAGGCGCTGGCGCGAGGGGGCGACGCGCCCGCACTGTCGGGCGCGCCGCTGGTCTGTCCGCCCCCGCCCGAAGCGGTGGTGGAGGCGCTGGCGGCCCGCGAAGCGCGTCTGGCCACGCGCGAGGGTGCGGTGGCCGACCGGCAGGCGGCGCTCGCGCTGGCCGAGACGGTGATCGCGCGGCGGCTGACCGAGCTGGCCGAGGCGGAGGCGGCTCTGTCGGCCACGCTGGCGCTGGCCGACGGCGCGGCCGAGGCCGACCTTGAGCGTCTGACCACCGTGTACGAAGCGATGAAGCCCAAGGATGCAAGCCCGCTGTTCGCCGCCATGGACCCGCAATTCGCTGCGGGCTTTCTGGGCCGCATGCGCCCCGACGCAGCCGCCGCGATCCTCGCGGGGATGGACCCTGCAGCTGCCTACACGGTGAGCCTGCTGCTCGCGGGGCGAAATTCCGCGGCTCCGACCGAGTGACGAGGAGGGAATCTTAACCCGACTCGGGCGATTGTCGAGCGCGCGACAGGAATGGGGTTCGGATCATGATTGGCATCATCGGCATCGCCGTGGTCTTCGTGATGGTGTTCGGCGGCTATCTACTTGCGGGCGGCAAGCTGGGCATCATCCTGAAGGCGTTGCCATTCGAGATGATCATGATTGGCGGCGCCGCGACAGGGGCCTTTCTGCTCGCAAACGACGGTGCGGCGGTCAAGCAGGCGCTGCGCGACGTCGGCAAGGTGTTCCGGGGCCCCAGGTGGAAGGCCCCGGACTACCGCGATCTGCTGTGCCTGCTGTTCGAACTCATCCGGGTGGCCAGGACAAACCCCGTAGCCCTTGAGGAGCATATCGAGAAGCCAGGCGACTCCGCGATCTTCGCGCGCTATCCCCGCATTCTTGCCGACCATGAGGCGACCGACCTCATCTGCGACACGCTGCGCGCCGCCTCCATGAACTATGACGATCCCCACCAGGTGGAAGAGGTACTGGACAAGCGGATGGAGGGCACGCATGCACATGCGCTGCATTCCAGTCACGCGCTGCAGTCCATGGCCGACGCCCTGCCCGCGCTCGGGATCGTCGCGGCGGTGCTGGGCGTGATCAAGACCATGGGCTCCATCGACCAACCGCCCGAAATCCTGGGGAAAATGATCGGGGGGGCGCTGGTCGGCACCTTTCTGGGGGTGTTCCTTTCCTATGGTCTGGTTGGCCCCTTCGCGGTGCGGGTGCGAACGGTGGTGGAGGAGGACGGCCATTTCTACGCGCTGATCCGAGAGGTTTTGGTGGCAAACCTGCACAACCATCCCGCGAACATCTGCATCGAGGTGGGACGGCAGAACGCCCCGCACCATGTCCGGCCCAGCTTCTCCGACATCGAGGATAAGTTGCGGGCGCTGCGGCAGGACGCAGCCTAATGCGTCAGTCAAGCGGCCCGTTTGAAGTTTTCGCGGAAGGGCTCCCGGTCTCGGAGGATGGCACAGAGCACGTTGATGCGCCGTCGTGCGAGGGCGATGGCGGCTTGGTGGTGGCGTTTTCCCTCGGCGCGTTTGCGGTCGTAGAAGGCGCGGCTGTCGGGGCGTCCCAAGGATGCGAAGGCGGCCTGATAGAAGACGCGCTTCAGGGCCTTGTCGCCACAGGTCGCGCGCCGCAGGAAGCTGGTCTTGCCGCACTGGCGCAGCACCGGGGCGAGGCCTGCGGCGGCGGCGAGGGCATCTGCGCTGTCGAAGCGGTCGATGAGCCCGACCAGTGCGATGAACTCGGCGGTAAGCGTGGCCCCCATCCCCGGCACCCCGAGGATGAGGGCCGCGTCAGGGTGGGCGGCCAGCCGCTCCCGGATCGCCTGGTCGGTGGCCTTGAGCCGGTCGCGGGCGGCGAGCGCCTCGCGGGCAATGTCGGCGATGATCTCTGCCCGCAGGCGCGCGCCGGGAATGGTGACGCTCTGCGCCTGCGCGGCCCGCACAGCCTCCTCGGCCAGTGCATCGAGGCCGCGCAGGCCGGTCGCTGCCTTGGCCAGCTTGCGGACGATCCGTTTGGCTCCGGCGCTGCGAATGTCTTCAGGCGCGGCCTAGTGGCTGAGAAGCACCAGGCCCGTGCGGGTCGTGGGGTCGATGCGCCGCTCCGGTGCCGGAAAGAGGCCGGAAAGCAGGTCGCGCAGGCGCCCGGCGCGCCGGGTCTGCTCGGTGACGAGCTCGCGGCGGCGGCTGACCAGGAGCCGGATCCCGGCGTCGAGCGGGTCAGGCGGATCCACCGCGCGCAGGTCGGACCGGGTACGGGCCAGCTCGGCAACGACGGCCGCGTCCTTCGGATCGGACTTGCGCTCACCACCCCGGATGCCCTGGCGCGCGCGGTTCACCGCGAGCCCCGGCGTATGGACCAGTGGCAGCCTGGCCTCGGCCAACATGGCGCAAATGAGGCTCGCCGCGCCCCCGAGCATGTCGACCGCAGTTCTTGTGCTGCGGGCCTCCAATCCCTCGATCCGGTCGATCAGCGCCCCGATCGCGGCCGGTTCGTTGTCCACCGCCTGACTGAACAGCACCCGCGCATAGCGGTCCATGGCGCAGGCCCGGTGAACCTCCTTGGCCACGTCGATCCCGATGAAGACATCCATTCCCCCCTCCGTCGCTGTTGCTCTCCATGGCACCCCGCCCTCGCCGTCGTCGCCTTACAGAGCGATGGATCGCGCAGCCTCATCAGCGGTCGAGACGGGCTTCGGAAGCTGGGGAAGATGCGACCTAAACCATCAAGGGCAGCCAGCATGACATCCATCCCCGCTTCCCTGCCACCCCAGGATCATACCCCGGGAACGGCAGACGCCGAAGCGCAGATAAAAGGTAAGGCCGCATGATGTCGGACCGGCGGTCGGGCTTGTTCGGGCTGTTGCTGTGGCTGTTGCTGGGGTTGCCGGGGCTGGCACAGACCGTGTCCGTGAAATCGGGCGAGCATGAGGGGTTCACCCGACTTGTGCTGAGCTTGCCACAGCCCGCCCCCTGGCGGTTGTGGCGCACCGAGGATGGCTACGCCCTCGGCCTTGAGGGTGCGATGCCGCGTTTCGACCTGACCGAAGTGTTCCGCCTTATCCCCCGCACCCGCCTGGCCGCGATCTGGGCCGACCCCGCCAGCGGCCAGTTGCGCCTCGGGCTGGCCTGCCGGTGCCACGCCCTGGCCTTCGAGTTCCGGCGCGGCATCGTGGTGATCGACCTGCGCGACGGCCCTCCGCCCGCGGGGTCGCCCTTTGAGGCGGGCGCAGATGGCGCGGTCGCGGCCCTTCCCGCAACGCGGCCCGTCATCCGGCCCCAACGCCGCCCCGCCTCCCTGACCACACCCACGGATGCCGGCGGGTATGACTGGCGTCCGACAGCGATGCAGCCGGCGACGGCCGTGATTCCCTCGCCTTCTGGCCCTGCGCCTGCCCTGCCCGGCATGGCCGCCACCGACACCACGCTGCGGACGGCGGAGGACTGGCGCGACCGGCTCTTGGCCGAGATCGCCCGCGGCGCGGCGCGGGGGGTGGTGGAGATGACCATGCCTCGGACCCCCGATAAAGGGCCCCGCGCTAGCCCCGCCCCGCCCCAGATGCGCATCGGAAACGCGCCCGTCATGACGCGCGGGTCCGATGAGGACGGGTCCGGCCGGATGACAGGTGACGGCCGTGCCTGCCTGCCCGATGCGGTGCTCGCCATCGCCGACTGGGGCGATCCCCAGCCGGTGGCCCGGGCCATCGGTCCGCGCACCCGCGCGGTTCTGGTTGAATTCGACCAGCCCGATCCTGCGGCCGTTCTCGACGCGGCACGATACCTCCTGCACATCGGTTTCGGGGCGGAAGCGCGGCAGATGCTCGATTTCGCGGGCACCGACCTGCCCGGCGGCGCGCTCCTGCGCGGCATGTCGCATATCCTGGACGGTGACGCGCCGCCGCCCGGTGACGCGGTCTTCGACGGGATGCTCGATTGCGACAGCGCCGCGGCGCTCTGGTCCGTGCTGGCCCTGCCGACGTCGCGGGGCGCAGGGCGGGCGCGCGAGGCGGCGGTGGTGAGCGCCTTTTCCGCCCTGCCCCTGCACCTGCGCCGCCATCTGGGCCCCAAGCTCGCCGACCGTCTCATGGCCGAAGGCAAGATGGCCGGCGCGCGCGCGCTGCGCGACGCGATCCTGCGGGCCCCCGGGGATGCGGGGGCCGCGGTGCAGCTGATGTCGCTCGACCTGGATGCGGCGACGGGCCTTCCAGCCCCGGACCGCGCGCTGGCCGAGCTTCGCGCCGCGACCGGGGTGACGGGACTGCAGGCCACGATCCGGTCGCTGGACCGCGAAGTTGCTGCGGCGCGTGCCCCGGATGCCGCGCTTGTCACCACGGCCGAGGCGATGCTGCGCGAGTTCGGCGGTCTGGAAGAGGCGCGCGCCCTTGCCCGCAGCCTTGCGCCCGCGCAGGCCCTGGCCGGCGATTTCCCGCGCGCGCTGGCCCTCGCCTCTGGCGATGCGGCGACGGAAGCAAGGGTCTGGACCATCATGGCCGAAACGGGCAGCCCGGCCGCCGTGCTGGCGCATGCGCTGCGCCGCCCGGGCGACCTGCCCGACGGCCTGTCGCCCGAGGCCGACCGCGCGGTGGCGGCCCGGCTGATCGCGATGGGCTTTCCGGACGAGGCGATGTCCTGGATCAACCCCGCGCGCCGCAGCGATGGGGCGGATGCGACCGAAGACCTGCTGTTGCGCGCCGAGGCGTTGCTGTTGGCGCGGGATGGCCGGGGGGCGCTGCGCACTGTCGCGGGGCTGGATGCTCCCGCGGCGCAGCTCCTGCGTGACCGGGCGATCCTGGCGCTCGGGGCACCCCTTTCCGATGATCCCGACACCGCTCTGCCCACCGATGCCCAGATTCTAGCACGCCGCAACGCGCAATGGGACCTGGTGCGCGCGCTCGACGCGCCACCTTGGCGCGATGCTGCCGCGCTGACAGATGCGCAGGCCGACCATGTTCTGCCTGACGAGCCGGGCGCGCTGGCCCGCGGCCGCCGACTGCAACAGGAAAGTGCGGCCGCACGGGCGACGCTGGCCGTCCTGCTGGCCGAAAGCCGGATCATGGGTCTGCCCTGAGATCGGCATGGAACGATTGCCGCTAACGCGGCGGAAAGATTCGCACCCTAGGGTCGGATGGCATGGGCGCGAAGGCCCGGTTCAGGTGAAATCCGAAGGATGGCAACATGGCGAGACGGATCGGACAGGTGTGTATGATCCTTTTCGCGGCCATGACCGCTGGTCCCGCCCCGGCTGCCGACCCCTTTGCCGACCCCTCCGCCCTGTGCGAAGAGGCTGCGGCCAAGGCCGCTGCCGAAAGCGGCGTGCCTCTGCCGATCCTCGATGCCATCCTTCTGGCCGAAAGCGGGCGGGGTCGTGGCGCAGGTGTGCGCCCCTGGCCCTGGACGCTTCACGCCACGGGCCGCGGGCAGTGGTTCGACAGCCGCACCGCCGCGGAGGCGGAGCTGCGCCACTTGGCCTCGATGGGGCTGACCAACATCGACATCGGCTGTTTCCAGATCAACCTGCGCTGGCATGGCGCCGCCTACCCCTCCCCCGAGATGCTGCTTGATCCGCTGACGAACGCCCGCCACGCCGCCGCCTTCCTCACCGAACTTCACCGCGACAGCCTGGACTGGCGGCAGGCGGCTGGCCGCTACCATTCGCGCGACCCGCACCGCGCCGAAGGCTATGCACAACGGCTCGAACAGCTGCATGCGGACGCAAAGGGCGGCCCGGCCGCCGCGCCCGCACCGATCCGCCGCGCGCGCGCTGTTGCAGGCCCGATCATCGACTTCGCGCGGCGCGTCCGGCCGCTGGTCGGAGGTGCCCCGTGAAGATGACCCTGCGCGCCCTCTTCCAGCCGACCATCCTGCTGGCTCTGGCCCTCATGGCGGTCATCGTGATGATGGTGCTGCCGGTTCCCGCCTGGCTTCTTGACATCGGCCTCGCGATGTCCTTCGCGCTGGCGATCCTCATGTTCACTGTCACGCTGTTCATCGAGCGGCCGCTGGATTTCTCGGCCTTCCCGACGATTCTGTTGTCCTCGCTGATGCTGCGCCTATCGCTGAACGTCTCGTCCACCAAGCTGATCATCGGTCAGGGCCACACCGGCACGGATGCCGCGGGCCATGTGATCGAAGGCTTCGCCAATTTCATCATGGGCGGGTCGGTCCTGCTGGGGGTGGTAATCTTCTGCGTCCTTCTGATCGTCAACTTCGTCGTCATCACCAAGGGCGCGGGCCGCATGGCCGAGGTCGGCGCGCGCTTCGCGCTGGACGGGATGCCGGGCAAGCAGCTGGCCATCGACAGCGACATGTCCGCAGGCGCCATCGATCATGCGGAGGCCAAGGCGCGGCGTGAGCGTGAACTGGCCGAGACAAACTTTTTCGGCTCGCTGGATGGTGCGTCGAAATTCGTGAAGGGCGATGCGGTGGCGGGCCTCTTGATCACGCTGCTGAACATCGTGATGGGGCTGGTGATCGGCACCATGGTCCATGGCATGCCGATCGGCCGCGCGTTCGAGACCTATGCCATCCTGACGGTGGGCGACGGGCTGGTCAGCCAGATTCCGGCCGTGATCATCTCCATCGCCGCCGCCCTCCTGCTGGCGCGCGGGGGCGCGACCGGGGCCGCGGATGTGTCGTTCTTTCGCCAGCTAGGCCGCTATCCGGGGGCGCTTGGCACGGTGGCACTCTTGATGGCGCTGTTCGCACTGGTGCCGGGGCTGCCGTTCCTGCCCTTCATGGCGGGGGCGCTGGTGCTGGCCGGTGCGGCGGCGATGGTGGCGCGCGATGCGCGGGTGGCGGCGGCCCCGGTGGCCGACCCGCCGGTGCCCCCCCGCGCGCGGCCCCTCGGCGACGTGCTGGATTTCGACGACATCCATGTGGAATTCGCGCCGAACCTCGTGGCCATGGCGCTCGACCCGGCAACCGGGCTCGACACCCGCATCGGCAACATGCGCACCCATGTCGCGGCGACCTATGGCCTGATCCTGCCCGAAATCCGGCTGACGGACGACCCGCTGCTGCCCCCCGGCACCTACCGCATCCGCTTGCAGGGGGTGGAGCGGGTGCGCGATCGGCTGGTGCCCGACCGCGTGCTGGTGCTGCTGGCCGAGGGAGCCCCGGCCCCGACAGGAGAGGATGTGCGCGAGCCGGTCTATGCCGCCGCCGCGCGCTGGATCCTGCCCGACCACCAGGAGGAGGCGGCGCTGGCGGGTCTGACCGTCGTGACCCCGACCGAAGTGCTGGCGACCCATATGCTTGAGGTGCTGAAGGCCAATCTCGGGCGGCTCCTGACGCTGCGGGGCCTGCGGCGCCTGCTGGACGAGTTCGTCAACCTTTCCGACCCCGCGCGGGCAGAGGCGAACAGGCGCCTGCTGGATGAGCTGATCCCGGAGAAGGTGCCGCTCGACCTGCTGATCGCGGTGCTGCGGCTGTTGCTGGATGAGCGGGTGTCGATCCGCAACCTGCCGCTGATCCTGGAGGCGGTGGCCGAAGGGCGCGCCCTCGGCAGCCCCGAGGCTGTCTGCGAACATGTGCGCCATCGCCTGGGGTTCCAGATCGTGGCCGATCTGAAGCGCGAGGACGGGACGATCCCGCTGATCCAGTTGGCCCCGGAGTGGGAGCGCGCCTTTGCCACCCACCAGATCGAGGGCGAACGCGGCACCCGCGACGTGGCGCTGCCCCCCGACCAGTTCGGGCGGCTGGCGGCGGGGCTCGCGGACCGGATCAACCGCGCGGCGGAAACCGGGGTCAGCCCGGCTGTGGTCACCTCGACCCTGCGGCGGCGCTTCCTGCGCACGGTGATGGCGGCCAAGGGGCTGACGGCCCCGGTGCTGTCCTACGACGAGATCGGGATCGAGGCGCGGCCCGCGCTGGTGGGTCAGGTGCCCGCATGACCGACCTGTCGACCGCCCTTCTGGACATTGCGGGCATAGGACGGCAGGCCGCCTGGGCGGGCTGGCTGGTGTTCCTGCGGGTGGGGGCGGTGATGGCGCTGCTGCCTGCCTTCGGCGAGCAATCGGTGCCGGTGCGGGTGCGGCTGGTGGTCACGCTGGCCTTCACCGCCGTGGTGGCCCCGGCGGTGGCCGACCGGCTGCCGCCCTCGGGCGGGGTCGGGGTGATCCTGATCGAAGTGGCGGCGGGCCTCATGATCGGGGCCGGGTTGCGGCTTTTGGTGATGGCGCTGCAGGTCGCCGGCACCATCGCCGCGCAATCGACCTCGCTGTCGCAGATCTTTGGGGGGATGGGGCCGGAACCGCAGCCGGCCATGGCCAACCTCCTCGTCGTCGCGGCGCTGGCGCTGGCCGTCAGCCTGGGCCTGCACGTGCGGGTGGCCGAGCTCCTGGTGCTGTCCTACGACATCCTGCCGCCGGGCCTTGCACCCCGGTCCGCCGACATGGCCAGCTGGGGGCTGGCGCGGGTGGCCCATGCGGTGGCGCTGGGGTTCACGCTGGCGGCGCCCTTCGTGATCGCGGCCACCGTTTACAATATGGCGCTCGGGGTCATCAACCGGGCGATGCCGCAGTTGATGGTGGCCTTTGTCGGGGCACCGGCGCTGACACTGGGGGGCCTTGGTCTGCTGGCGCTGTCCGCGCCGCTGTTGCTGCAAGTCTGGACCGGGGTGCTGGCAGGCCATTGGGCCGCCCCCTTCGACACGACGCCGGGCCCTTGATCGAAGACGAGCCATGAGCGAGGACAACACAACCGAAAAGGAGTTCGAACCCACCGAGCGCCGCCTGCAGGAGGCGCGGCAGAAGGGCGAGATCGCGCGGTCGCCCGACATTTCCGCGGCGGCGGGCTACCTGGGCCTGCTGCTGGCCATGGTGGCCTTTGGTCCTGGCATCGCCGAGGGCCTCGGCACGGCCGGCGCCGTGCTCCTTTCGCAAGCGGATCGCCTGGCCCCCAGCCTCGCGCGGCAGGGAACGGCAGAGGTGGGCGGCATCCTGGGCACGGTCCTGATATCGGCCGCGCCGCTGTTCCTGCTCCCCATGGTGGCCGTCCTGCTTTCGCTGACCGCACAGCGCGCCATCGTCTTCGCCCCGTCAAAGCTTTCGCCCAAACTCAACCGCATCTCGCCGCTGCAGGGGCTGAAGTCCAAGTTCGGCCGCAAGGGCCTCTTCGAATTCGCCAAGAGCCTGACGAAGCTGATCCTTGTCACTGCCATCCTCACGCTGTTCCTGAGGACCGAGGCGGGGCGGATCGTCGCTGCCGTGGCCTTCGACCCCGGCATCGTCGCGACCGAACTGATGCGGCAGTTGAACACCTTCCTGATGTTGGTCTGCGTCATGGCCGGGGTGATCGGGGCACTGGATTTCTTCTGGCAGCGGGCCGAACACCTGAGGTCACAGCGCATGACCCGCAAGGAGATGCTGGACGAGATGAAATCGTCCGAGGGTGATCCCCATGTCAAGGCGCAGCGGCGCCAGCGCGGGCAGGAGATCGCGACCAATCGGATGCTGCTGGACGTGGCCAAGGCGGATGTGGTGATCGTGAACCCGACCCATTATGCCGTGGCCCTGCGGTGGGACCGGTCCTCGCGCCGCGCGCCCGTCTGTGTTGCCAAGGGGGTGGACGAGGTGGCCGCACGCATCCGGGCACGCGCAGCAGAGGCGGGCGTGCCAATGCACCGCGATCCGCCCACGGCGCGGATGCTGCACGCCACCGTCGAAATCGGGGCCGAGATCCGGACCGACCAGTATCGCGCCGTGGCCGCTGCGATCCGATTTGCCCAGGCGATGCGCAGACGCAAGCTATGGCAGCGGGGTGCCCGGGCATGACGGCGCGCCTCGCCCGTCTTGCGGCTGTGGCCGACCTCATGCGCGACCGCGCGCTGCAGGAGCTGCGGACCGCTGCGGCCGCGCGCGCCGCCAGCCGCGCGCAGCTCGCGGCCCTCGACCCCGCGCCGGTGGCGGCGGTGCCCGAGCCTGCGCACTGGCGCAATGCCGTCCTGCATCAGGCCTGGGCCGATAGCCGCCGCACCGAGATCAACATGGCGCTTGCACGCCAGACCGCCGCCTGGATCGTGTCACGCGACGAAGCCGCGCGTGCTGCCGGGCGCGCGGCGGTGCTGGAGAAACTGCGCGCGCGCTGATCAGCTGTCCTGCCGGACGATGTCGGAGATCAGCACATCGTTCACCACATTGCCCATCACCCGCACCGCCGTCTCGCGCAGCGCCTGGCGCAGCACAACGAGGTTCGACCCGTCGGTAAAGGACCCGCGAAAGCCGCCCGAATTGGCATGGTCGAACATCACCTGCAGCAGGGCATCGCGCAGCTTCGGTTCGCGTGCATAAACGATTTCGCTGCTGCCCGGGCGCACCTCGAGGCTCAAAGACAGGATCACCATGGCCACGACCCGACCCCCTTCGACCACAGGGACCACGAATTGGTTGGGAAGCTTTACATAGTCGAGCACGGCGGGTGACGGAGGCGCCGTCATTGTCGCATCGCCGTCCACCGCCTCGGATGACGCCGGGCGCAGCACGATGCCCGCCCCGGCCCCAAGGCCCAGGCCGAGGAAGGCGAGGATAAGTGGGATGAGCTTGCGCATTGCGGCCCCTCAGAACGGCAGAACGGCGTCGGCGACCTGCTGGCCCCAGCGCGGTTGCTGCACATCGGTGATCTGGCCGCGCCCGCCGTAGGACATTCGCGCGCCCGCGATGCGGTCATAGACGATCTCGTTCTGGCGCGAGATGTCGGCGGGGCGGACATAGCCCGAAACAACCAGTTCGCGCAGCTCGAAGTTCACGCGCACCTCCTGCGTGCCCTCGATGCGGAGCACGCCATTGGGCAATTCCTCAACCACCGTGGCCGCGACCCGCAGCTTCAGCCGCTCCTTTCGCTTGACCGATCCATCGCCCGCATAGCTGGAAGAGGACGAGGTATCGACCGCCTCGGCCATGCTCGCGCCATCGGGCAGCCGGCGGTCGAGCCGCTGTGGAATGCCGAACAGTGAGGGCAGGCCCATCCGGTCAGACCCCGCGCGGCTTCGGTCGGAGGCGTTGGAGATCTCGGCGCGGTCGTCGATCTCGATCACCACGGTCAGGATATCGCCGCGCCGCGCCGCCCGGCGGTCACCGAGCAGCGAGGATGAGCCCGCCGACCAGAGCGACGAACCCGCCGAGAGGCTCGGCTGGTCCGATGTGCGCGGGATCGGCGCGGAATACATCGCGTGGTGCTGATTGCTGCCCTCCAGCGGGTTGAAGGCGGGGGCCTTGCCCACCTCGCCCAGGCGGCCGCAGCTTGCCGCCACCAGCAGGATCATCATCCAGCGCATCTTGCTCCCCATAAGTGTCATGGACTGTCTCCGACCCAGACCGCGCCATCCGGGCCGACGCGGCCCGTGACCACGCTGCGCGAGGCGAGGTTCATGGCCCGCACGGCGTCACCCGCCCCGCCCCGCCCAAGCGCGCGCCCCTCGGCCGCGATAGTCAGGCCACCGGCACGAAAGATCAGCGGCACCACCTGGTTGCGTTCGATCAGAGCGGGGGGGCCAAGGTCGGCGGCACGGATGGCGCGACCGGCATAAAGGGTCACGCGCGCCTCAAGGCCCAGCGCCTCGCGCGGGTCGGTCAGCGCCCCGGGCAGGGCGGCGGCGACAAGGGTCACATCCTCAGGGCCAAGAAGCGACAGGGCGCGGATCGTGCGTGCCGCGATCACGCTGTCGGCGGCGGCAGGAAGGGGAAGCATCAGCAGCGCAAGGACCATCCGCATCAGCGCACCTGCGTCGTGGCCGAAAGCATCTGGTCGGCGGCGGTGATGACCTTGGCATTTAGCTCATACCCGCGCTGCGCCTTGATGAGTTCGGTGACCTCTCGCACCGCATCCACCGAACTTTCCTCCAGATAGCCCTGTCTGAGCGTGCCCAGACCGTCGATCCCTGGTGTGCCGGGGGCGGCAGGCCCGGAGGCGGGACTTTCGAGGTAAAGGTTGGATCCGATCGCCTCGAGCCCCTTTTCGTTGGTGAACCCTACCAGGGATAGCTGGCCCAGGAGTTCCGGCTGGACCCGGTCATTGAAATAGGCATAGACTTCACCTGCCGCATTCACCGACAGGCTGCGCGCCTCTGCGGGGATGGTAATGCCGGGGGCGACCTGATGGCCGTCGGAGGTGACGATCAGCCCTTCGCCCGTGCGTTTCAGCGCGCCGTCGCGGGTATAGGCCGGCGCGCCCGAGGGCAGCGTCACCTCCAGATATCCCCTGCCCTCTATCGCCACATCCAGATCGCCCCCGGTCTGCACCAGCGAGCCTTGCGCCAACACCACCGACACTGAAGCGGGCCGCACGCCCAGCCCGATCTGGATGCCGGTGGGCAGCATCGTGCCATCCTCGGCCTCCACCGTGCCGGGCCGCGCCATCTGCTGATAATGCAGGTCGGCGAAATCGGCGCGGCGCGCGTTGTAGCCGGTGGTGGACATGTTCGCGAGGTTGTTGGCCACCACATCCACGCGCATCTGCTGGGCGCTCATGCCGCTGGCGGCGATCTGCAAGGCTTTCATCGGGGGCTCCTATCGGCCAAGGGTCTGCACCACGGCGCGCACGCGGGCGTCTTCCTTGTCAAGGAAGGTCTGGCCCAGTTCATAGGCGCGCTGCACCGCGATCATGCGGGAAATCTCGGATATCGGATTGACGTTGGCCTCTTCCAGAAAGCCCTGGAGGATCGTGCCGTTCTCGGCCGGCTCCACCGCATCGCCATCGAACATGGTGCCGCCCTGGTGGCGCAGGGCCAGCGGGTCGGCGGGCACCCAGAGGCCGATGCGGGCAAGGGGCTGCCCGCCTGCCGAGATCGTGCCGTCGGCCGATACCGCAACCGGCCCGGCATCGGGCGGCACGAAGATCGGTGCGGCCCCGGTATCGAGCACCCGGTGCCCGTCGGGGGTGACAAGCTCACCCTCCACGTTCGGGGTAAAGGACCCGGCGCGGGTCATCCGCTGGCCCTGCGCGGTTTCCACCAGAAAGAACCCCTCTCCCTGGATCGCCAGATCGAAGGCCCCCCCGGTCTGCGTCAGCCCCGCCTGGCTCAGATCGACGTGCCGCCCGGTGGCGTGGGCCATGGACAGCGACGGGCCCTGGTCCAACCGCGCCACATGTTCGGCAAAGACCACACCTTCGCGGCGGAAACCTGCGGTGGACTGGTTGGCGATGTTGTTCGCCACGACCTGCATTTCGCGCATCAGGCCGGATTGGCGGGTCAGCGTGGCGTAAACGGCGGCGTCCATTCTACATTCCTGCGATCAGCGGCACGATGCGGTCGGTGAAGAAGGCGACCAGCGTGGCGGTCATGAAGCTCATCGTGGCCCAGAACACGATCAACATGGCGCCAACCTTGGGCACGAAGGTCAGGGTCATTTCCTGAACAGAGGTCAGCGCCTGGAAAAGACCCACCAGAACCCCCGCCACCAGCCCCACGGCCAGCATCGGCGTGGCGATCAGCACTGCGATCCACAGCGCCTGGCGCAGAGTGTCAAAGATGACGGCCTCGGACATCATCACACCGGCATCCGCAGGATTTCCTGATAAGCCTCGACAACGCGGTCGCGCACGGTCACCGCCGTCTCGACGGCGAGTTGGGAGGAGGCCAGCGCCTCGACCAGCGCATGCGGGTCGGCGCGGCCGGTCATGGCTGCACTGGCGGTCGCCTCGCCCCGCGCCAACGTATTGATGAAGTTGCTGGCGATGGCCGCAAAGCCGCCGTCACCGGCGCCTGTGGGTTCGGGGGCGGCGACAGACAGCGCCTTGGCGTAGGATTGCGTGGCAAGACTGGTGCGGATGTCCATCGGATGTTCCTATCGGCGGAGAAGGTCAAACAGGCTTTGCGTCATCTGCCGGGCCTGATCGAACAGGCGCAGATTGGCCTCATAGCTGCGCTGCGCCTCGCGGGCGTCGGCGATTTCCATGATCAGATCGACGTTTGATCCGTCACGGAACCCCTCGGTGTCGGCCAGCGGGTGACCGGGATCGTGGATGCGTTCCACCGGGCGGGGGTCCAGCCGCACCGGGCCGGTCTCGACCCGGTCACCCTCGACCGCGGCGCGGAACGCGATGGTCTTGCGCTGATAGCCGGGGGTGTCGGCATTGGCGATATTCTCGGACAGATGGCGCAGGCGCTGCGCCTGCGCCTCCATCCCAGAGGCGGAAAAGCCGAAGGCGGACAGGAGGTCGGCCATGATCAGCGCCCCCTGCCCAAAGCGGTTCGTATGATGTCAGAGGTGTTACGGTAAATCGCCAGCGCCATGTCGTGGGATTGCCGCGCCTCGGCGGCCTTCACCATTTCGGCCTCGATCGACACGGTGTTGCCGTTCGGCGCGCCGTGCCGCAGGTCGGTTGCCTGCACCAGCGCCGCCCGGCCTGACGAGGCCTCCAGATGGCCTGGGCGTGTAGCCCGCAGGTCATCGCCCTGCCGCCAGACCTGCCCGAATTCGGTCAGGTCCTGCGCCTTGAACCCGGGCGTGTCGGCATTCGCCATGTTCCGCGCCACAAGCCCGACACGCGCCCCGGCATGTGCCGCCAGCGCCTGTGCCATGGCCGTCAGCTTCAGTTTCTCGAACATCGGGGCTTCTCCCTCGACCAACTTCACTGAGGCTTAAGGGTGATTCCTTTAAGAAAGGTTGGCGTGAACAAAGAGGGATCAACATGCAGGGTGTCTTTGACGGGTTGACCGCGCGGATCGCTGCGATCCGGCCGGTGGCCAGCATCGGCCGGGTGGAGGAGGTGGGGCGCGGCACGCTGATGGTGCGCGGCCTGACGGAAATCGCCGGCTTGGGTGACCGGGTGACGATTCTCCCATCGCAGCCGGGGTCGGCGCCGCGCGGCGCAAGGACGGGGGGCGAAGTGATCGCGCTGGGGTCCGCCGGTGTGACCGTGCTGCCCGACGAGGCCGAGGATGGCCTCGCGATCGACGACCGGGTGGAGCTTGTGGGCCGGTCCGACCTCTTTCCGTGCGATGCCTGGATCGGCCGCATCGTCGATCCCTTTGGCCAGCCGCTTGACGGCCGCCCGTTGATGCCCGGCGCGGTCCCCCGCCCCTTGCGCGCACGCCCTCCCGCCGCCGCGCGCCGCCGTCGCCTCGGCGACCGTCTGGCGACCGGGGTTGCGGTGTTCGACACGATGCTGCCGCTGGTGCGAGGCCAGCGGATCGGCCTCTTCGCGGGCTCGGGCGTGGGCAAGTCCGCGCTCTTGGCGAAATTCGCGCGGGGGGTCGCCGCAGATGTGGTGGTCATCGCACTGATCGGCGAACGGGGGCGCGAGTTGCGCGACTTTACCGAAACCGTGCTGGGACCGCAGGGCATGGCACGGTCGGTGGTGGTGGCCGCCACATCCGACCAGTCGCCGCTGATCCGCCGCCGTTGCGCCGCAGCCGCCATGGCGGTGGCCGAGCATTTCCGCGATCAGGGCCTGCATGTGCTCCTTTTGGCCGACAGCGTTACCCGCTTTGCCGAGGCGCATCGCGAGGTGGCGCTGGCGGCGGGCGAGGGGGCTACGATGCGCGGCTATCCGCCCTCGACCGCGCCCGTCATCATGGGCTTGGCCGAACGGGCGGGGCCGGGACCCGAGGGGGCGGGCGACATCACGGCGGTCTTTACCGTGCTGGTGCCGGGGTCGGACATGGAAGAGCCGGTGGCCGACATCCTGCGCGGGGTTCTGGACGGTCATGTGGTGATGGACCGCAGCATAGCCGAACGCGGGCGGTATCCGGCGATCGATCTGCTGCGGTCGGTCTCGCGCAGCCTGCCGGGGGCCGCGAGCGAGGCCGAGAATGCGCTGATTGCCCGTGTGCGTGCCCTGCTGGGGGCCTGGGATCGCGCCGAACTGATGGTGCAGTCGGGGCTTTATGCCAAGGGATCGGACCCGATGGTGGATGCCGCACTAACGGTCTGGCCCGCACTGGATGCTTTTCTGGCGGAGGATGCGCCGGAGGGGATCGCGGCGAGCTTTGACCGCCTGGCCGCCTGCCTTGCCCCGGCCGGCGCTATCTGACGCGGCGCATCGACTGCAGGATCGTCAGCGCGCCGGAGGCCCCCGTCGTTGCCGATGTGCCGTTGGCGGCGACCTCGGACATCAGCAGATAGCGCTTCACCAGCTTGTCGAGTTTCGCAGGGTCTGCGAACTGGGCCACCGTCTGGTCGCCAAACGCCGCCCGCGTCTTTTGCCGCAGCACGTCAAGCTGACGGTCAAGGTCGAGCGTGCCGAAGCTGGCGGGCAGCCGCAGCGCGGTCTCGAATACTGCCCGCATCGGGCGGTTGCCCATGAGGGTAAACCACTTCACCTCGTCCGAGGTCGATCGCTCGGCCAGGGCCTTGACCTCGCGCTCGGCATTCAGGGCAAGGCGCATCGCGTTGTCCTGTGCACCCACCGCCTGCTCGAAGGCGCGGGTCTTGAAATCCTTCAGGATTCCGTCGGCGAAATCCGAAAGCTGGGTGCGCGGCTCGGCAAAGTCGCCAAAGCCGAACGCCTGCGAAAGCGCGACATATTGCTTGTCGGCCAGACGGTTGGCCAGCGCACCCACCTTCAGCGTGCCGTCCTCCAGCACCTTGCGGATGAAGAACCGGTTGTCGATGTCCTTGTCGAGCCCGAAGGCCCCCAGCGCCACGCGCAACAGCCTGCGGTCCGAGACCAGCTGCTCGGCGGTCTTCACCCCGCCGATCTTTTCGCGGAAATAGGTCTCGTCACGCTGCATCGTGGGCGTGCGGTCAAAGGCAAGGCGCTGCGCCGGGGCGGTGCGCTTGAGGATTGCCCAGCCGGCGTAGCCGCCAAGGGGCAGTGCCGGCTGAAAGCTCATGCCCGGCCCGCACCGAACATCCGTGCCTCCCTCGGCAGGAGGCCACGCAGCGCGCGCAGGGCCTGATAGTGCTGGTCCTCTAGCACCGCGGCACTGGCGGCGGACAAAAGCTCGCGGCTGTCGGGATCGCAGAGCACCTGGCTCAGCTGTTCTATTCCGCGCAAGAGCTGCAAGCGCGCGTCCTGCGGGGTCACATCGCCCGACAGCACGAGCTGCGCGATATAGCAGACCCGCCGGACCGGCGTGTTCACCTCGTCCGGGTGGATCGCGTCGCGCAGGCGCAAGATGTGGACGTTCGGTGTGCGGATGGCCAGCCGCGACCGACGGTCGCCATTCTCGATCACGGCGCCGTTGATCAGCACCCGCTCACCCGGGCCGAGTTTCAGGACAAGTCCGGTCATGATGCCGCCCCCTCGCCGCGCAGGCCGCGCATGACGGCGGTATTGATCTCGACCAGAACTGCGGCGTCGCCCGTCCCGGCCAGGACCTTGCGGCCATGCGCCTCGGAGAATTCGTGCAGCCAGAACAGGCGGGCCTTGAGCTCGGCGGGCAGACCGTTGCCCGGCTCGGCCAGGTCGCCCGCCAGCGTGCGCCAGAGGCGGCCGTTGTCATGCAGGGCGCGCACCAGGGCCGGATGGTCGGCCTCGCGGGCGGCCCAGGCATCTGACAGGGCGCGCGTGATGCGGGCGAACAGGTCGTATTCCACGGCGCGGGGGTTGCGCTGCGGGGCGTCGGGGCGTGCATAGACGCTCCGCGCCAGTTGGGCGGTGTTCATGGGGGTGTCCTTCCGCTGGGGTCCGGGGGATCAGGATGCGGGGGGCGCGGACGCCCCCCGCCTTGGCGCCTCAGCGGAACAGGGCCAGGATGTTCTGCGGCTGCTGGTTGGCGATCGACAGCGCCTGGATGCCCAACTGCTGCTGCACCTGCAGGGCCTGCAGGCGGGCCGAGGTGGCCTCCATGTCGGCATCGACCAGCGTACCGATCCCGGCTTTCAGCGCATCCGACAGTTTGCCGACAAAGTCGCGCTGGATGTCGATACGCTTTTCCACCGAACCGAACTCGGCCGCGGCATTTATCGCGGTCTGCTGCAACGCCTCGATGTTGCCCAGCGCCGCGACCGCGCCCGCCTGATCGCTCACGTCGATCGCCGAAAGCGCGGCAAGGCCACCCGAGCCGGCATTCTTGTATTGCACGCTGACGGCAAGGTCGTTGGTGCCGTCGTTGGTGAAGCTCAGCGTCTGCGCCGTGCTGCTGTCATAGTCCACCACGAGGTTTGCGAACCCCAGCGCCTCGATCTTCTGTTTCAGCGCCACCGCGACGATGTCACCGGGGCTGGTCGAGGCGACATCGGCATCCGACAGGGTATAGCTGACGGTCTTGCCGCCGATGGTGACGCCGATGCTGTCTCCGGCGGCAAAGTTCGCCCCGTCGAATTCCAGCGTGCCAGCGCCGCCACCCGAATCCAAGGCGAAACCGGCCGTGTCGCTGTTGGCGGATACGCCGGTCGTGGAGCCGCCCAGCACCGCGGCGGCGGTGTAGCCTCCCGCCGACAGGTCCTGCGCATCGACGCCGATGGACGATGTCGCGATGGAGCCGTCGATGGAGCGGTCCAGAGACGACAGCACGTTCACGGTGCCCTGGCTGCCATTGACCAGGTTCAGGCCATTGAACTGCGCCGCGCCCACGACCGAGGCGATCTGGTCGCGCAACTTGCCCACATCGGCCTGGATCTTGGTCCGGTCAACGTTCTCTTCCTGCGCCGCGACGATCTTGCCCTTGATCTCGGTCAGGAGCTTGGTGACGGTTTCCGCAGCCTGCCGCGCCACCGAGATGGTGGAGGACCCCAGCGCGAGGCCGTCGGAGATGCCCTTGAAGCCCTCCACATCCGATTCCATGACCTTGGAGATCGCCCAGACCGCCGAATTGTCCTTGGCCGTGGCCACCGACTTGCCGGTGGAAATTTCGGCCTGGGTCTTGTTCATGTTGGCGTTGATGCCCTTCATGGTCTGAAGGGCCACCATCGCACTTGTGTTCGTCAGGATCGAGGACATGTCATTCACCTTTCAAAAGCCGGCATTCCGCCTGGCGTGATCGCGCCGCAGATGCGGCAGTTGGGGCGTTCTCGCCGTTGCGCCCGGGCCCATCGCCCTTTGCGCGCCACCTCGTGGAGTGCGAGGCCGATTGATGCGGGCGAACCTCTAACGCTTCGCTAAGCCCGGCCCGGCCGTTCCGGGCAAATCGTCGGGATTTGAGGCAACCTGTTCAGAACCGGCGCGCCAGATCATGGGCAGCGCCCGTCAGCACGCGCCTTTGGCCCTGCCCGTCATAGGTCTGCAGCCCTATCGTCGCAGCGCGGATCTCGGCCAGCCGGCGCTGCGCGGCACGTAGGCCGCGCCCTGCGGCCTCAAGGCACAGTGCATTGCGCGCAGCCTTTGTGCGCAGCCGGTCAAGCTGCGCGGAAGGCGGGGCCCCGGCACTCTCCTGCATCCGCTCCTCCAGCATCTCAACCTGCGCGGGCAGCGCGGCCAGGTCGCCTGCCATGACGCTGGCATGGATGCGGTCCAGCGCAGTTTCTATCGCCTCTGCGGTGTCAGCGTCCATCTTGTGCCACCAGCACAAGGAAGATCGATTCGGCAAGCCCGATGCCGCCCGCCCGGACCATCGCCCCCGCCTGCTCCTGGCGCAGGAACGAGGCGAACTGCTCCTCGCCGATCCCGCCGCCAAAGCCGTCGGGCAGGCCGCCAAGGCCCGCATGGCCCAGCATTTCGGCAAGAAAGGCGGTTTCAAGCTCTGCCGCGCGGCTGCGCAGGACCTGCTCACGCGCGAGGTCCGGCATCGGTGACGGCACCTTGAATGCCGGGATCGGCACTCCGGGCATGGTGGGGGGGGTCATCGTTCAAGCCTCCTGTAACGGACATCTGCTTCGATGAGCATCCGCGACGGCGGTAAACACCCGGTAACCTGTTGCGGGCATCCTTGCCCCGGCGCGGCAGAAGGCGCGGTTGCGGCGGAGTGCGGAGAATGACCCTGACGATGCTCGGCGCAGGACAGGCAATGCCTGCGGTTATCGCCGCCTTGCACGCCGCCGGTCCGTCTGTCGCGACCGACGGCCATGATGCCAGCGCAGACTTTGCCGCGGTGCTGGGCGATGCGGCGGCTCACCCTGGTCCAGCGACGGAACGGCCGGAGGCGGAGGTGTCGGCAGGCCCGCCCCCCTTTCCCCTTCCGTCTCCCGAAATGCGCGGACGTATCCGAGACGGCGATCAGGCGCCCCCAATGCCTGCAGCACCCGAGGACCAGACCGGCTGGCCCCCCCCCGCCGGAACTCAGCCAACAGCCAATATTGATCCGCCTGGCGTCCCGCCACCCGCGTCATTGCCCGCGCATCCAGCGGGGCCGGAACTCCGCGCAGCGGGTCGGGACCCCGATGCGCCCCACGCGGTCGATGGGCCGCTCCGTGCTGCTCTGCCGCACCCCACGCAGACGGGGACCGCAGGCCAGGGGGGCACCACCGCCCCTGCCCCACGCCAGACCGATCCGATTCAACTGCCCGACTATCTTGTCACAAGTCCCGCCCCCGGCCCGTCCACCCCCCGACGGCAGCCGGCAGGGGAAGGAATCGACGCGATCATCCCGCCCGCGCAGGCGGCGGCGGGCAAAACGCCCGACCCGCTGCCACGTCCTGCGGCACATGAGCCGGTCAGCCGGCGACAGGTTCAGGTCGGGGTCGTCCTGACGACGAACCCGACCTTCATTCCGGATGTCGTGCAAGCCCCGGTCTCGGCGATCGACATAGGCACCGCCGAGGATCTGCCCGGGGCAGAGGGTCGAATGGAGATCGACGTCACAGCTGCGCGCGACGGTCGTCCGCCAGGGGTGAAGGATGTGGAACCGCTTGCCACCCCACTGTCGGCCCGGCCCGACCAGTTCCACCGATCCCCGAATGGGGAAGCCGCGACGCCCGCTCCCGTTCGGCAACGCATCGGCAGCATGGCTGAAACCACCTTTGCCCTTCAACTTGGCACCGATGCCGACACGGGCGGCAAGGCCGGAGCGCAGGTAAGCGCAAGCGTCCCGCCTGCCGCCTCACAGCCTGCGCTCACCCCGTCCATCCACGTCGCCAAGCCTGCGGCTGGTGCCGTGCAGGTTCCCCTGTGGTCCGATCCGCGACTGGACGGGGCGCAGCCGCCACCCACCGCCATCTTGCCCCAACCGGGTGCCGGATCGCCGCTCGCCCGGACCGACACGCCTGTGACTGAGCAGCAGGCGGCAATTGGCCAAGCCGCGCCACCCACATTTGGAACGGCACTTCCAGCACCATCCCTCCGGCTCCCCGCGCAGTCACCGATCACCACCGCGACCAGCTGGACTGCGCCTACCGCCCCTGGGTCCGGGTCCGGGTCCGGGTCCGTGCCGGATGCGCCCCTGCGCATCGCCGCACAACCTGCCCCCGCCATGACGCCGACCAATCCCGAAGCCGGTGACGCGGCACACGTTCACACAGGCCCGTTTTCCGCCCTTGGCATGACAGGCCACGCCCGCGCACCTTACCAGGTCGCCCCGACTGCGGCCGACGCCGGCCCCGCGTCCCCGGCCGCCACACATCCCCCCGCGCAGTTGCATGCAGGGAATGGGGCGGGTCCCGCTCCCCTGCCCATGGCCGCGCAACAGACCTCCGCCAGCCCCGCCCCGGAACAGGCAGCGACCGATCCCGCGGTTCCGCATCCGACCCCGGGCCCTTCCCAGGTCGCGGCACACCCCCCCCTGGCTGTGCCGACACCTGTTCCGGTACCCTTGTCCGCACTGCCCGCGACCCTGATTACAGCCTGGCAGGATGCCGGACCGGGGCGGATCGAAATCGCGCTCGCACCGGAGGAGCTTGGCCGCATGACCATTGCGGTGACCGGAGAGGGCGACGGCTTGCGCATCGCCATCACTGCCGACCGGCCCGAGACGCTCGACCTGCTGCGCCGCCATGCAGACCAGTTGCTTGCCGACCTGCGGCAAGGAGGGATGGGCGGCGCCCTGCTGAGCTTCGGCGGCGGGGGGCAGGGCCGGTCCCGCGAGGGGCAAGGCGCGGAAAGCCCGACAGCCCCGGCACAGCCCGCCCCGATCCGCCTTGTCGCCCATCCGCCCCCACCGCACGGCCACGCCGCGCTCAACCTCCGACTCTGACCGGGAACACGCATGGACATCGCCACAGCAGCCACCGCAACCACAACCCGAGGCACTGCCGCACCGCAGGCCAATGGCCGCCTCACCTCGGATTTCGATACGTTCCTTAAGATGCTGACCACCCAGATGCAGAACCAGGACCCGCTCAACCCCCTCGACTCGGCGGATTTCGCGGTGCAACTGGCCACGTTCTCAGGAGTGGAGCAGCAGATGCGCACAAACCAGACGCTGGAGGCGGTGCTGGCGAGGCTGGACATGCAGGGGATGGCACAGATGGCGGGCTGGGTGGGCAATGAGGCGCGCAGCGCGGCACCCGTGGCCTTTGACGGGGCGCCCGTCACGATCTACCCGGGCGAGGCAGGCCCTTCGGTCGATCGCCGCGTGCTGTCGGTGCGCGATGCGCAGGGCAATCTGGTCGCGCGCGAGGATGTGCCCGCCCGCGCCGCCACTCATCGCTGGCAGGGCCAGGCGATCACCGGCGGGCCGCTGCCGCCTGGCCGCTACAGCCTGACAGTTGAAAGCTATTCGGGCGAGGGTCTGGTGTCCTCCGCGAGCCCCGAAACCTATGCGGTCATCGAAGAGGTGCGCAGCACGGCGCAGGGCACGCGCCTTGTGCTGGCGGGCGGGGCCGAGATCGCGACTGACGCGGTGACCGCGCTGCGCCGATAGACGGTCAGAGCAACCGCCCGAGCACCGCCCCGGCCAAGGCCAGCCCAGCCCCAAGGAGGAGCCAGACCCATGGCGGCAACGCGCTGCGAGGAGGTGGGGTGGGGTGCGCTACCTCGGCCTGCCGCATGAGCATCCCCTCGACCATTCGCGGCAGCTTTGGCCCGAAGCGGGCCAGCACTTGCAGCGTCTGGCCCAGATCGCGCAGCAGGGCACGCGGCCCCACGTTCTTGGAGATGTAGTCCTGGACCACCGGGCCTGCGACCTGCCAGATGTTGATATGCGGATCGAGGCCGCGCGCCACGCCCTCGACCACCACCATGGTCCGCTGCAACAGGATCAGTTCGGTCCGCGTCTGCATGCCGAAGCGTTCGGTCACCTCGAACAGATAGGCCAAGAGGCGGGCCATCGAGATGCGGCTGGCGTCCATGCCGAAGATCGGCTCGCCCACCACCCGCAGGGCGCGGGCGAATTCGTCGATGTCGCGGTCGGCGGGAACATAGCCGGCCTCAAAATGCACCTCGGCCACGCGGCGATAGTCGCGGCGGATGAAGCCGAACAGGATCTCGGCATAGACGCGGCGGGTATAATCGTCCATCCGCCCCATGATGCCGAAATCGAAGGCGATGATCGCGCCGTCGGCGGCGACCTTGAGATTGCCCTGATGCATGTCGGCGTGGAAATAGCCGTCGCGCAGGGCATGTTGCAGGAACAGCGACAGCACGCGGGCCGCCAGCACCTTGCGGTCATGCCCGGCTGCGTCGATGGCCGCGTTGTCGGCCATGTTCGCCCCTTCGGCCCAGTCCAGCGTCATCACCTGCCGCCCCGACAGGAACCACACGGGGCGCGGCACGCGGAACCCTTCGTCCTTTTCGGTATTGGCCGCGAATTCCGCGCAGGCCGCACTTTCGAGCCGCAGGTCCAGCTCTCCCAGCACCACGCCCTCGAAATGCGTGATGACCTCGATAGGGCGCAAGCGGCGCGAGAAGGGTGCCAGTTTCTCGATGATCCATGCCGCCAGATAGAAGGCGTCGATGTCACGGCGAAAGGCGCGCTCGATACCGGGGCGCAGCACCTTGACCGCCACGTCGCGCCCGCCGTCGACCAGCGTCGCGCGGTGGACCTGCGCAATGGAGGCGGCGGCCACGGGTTCGGAAAAGGCCGAGAACACCTGATCGACCGGCAGGTTCATCTCGGCCTCGATCATCGCCTTGGCGGTGGCGGTGGGAAATGGCGGCAACTTGTCCTGCAGGTATTTCAGCTGCAGAGCCAGCTCGTCGCCCACGATGTCGGGGCGGGTCGAGAGGATCTGGCCAAACTTGATATAGGCGGGGCCGAGGGCGGTCAGCGCGCGGGTGGCCGGCGGCAGGGCGGGATCTCCCTTGAGCCCCAGCCATTTGAAGGGCCAGCCCAGCACGCGGGCGAGGATGCGCAGGTTGGGGGGGGCATGGAACGCCTCGAGCACCACGCCGATGGCGCCGGTGCGTTCCAGCGTGGCCAGCGTGCGGACAATGCGGACGATGTTGTGCGGGCCGCGCATGTCAGGCCGTTACCCCGGACGTCGCGGGGGGGCGCTGCCCCCCGGCCTGCGGCCTCCCCCCGGGATATTTGGGGACGAAAGAAGCGGCGGTCACAGTTTCCATCCCGAATGCAGGCAGGCGACGCCCATCGTGAGGTTGCGGTATTTCACCTGCTCGAAGCCCGCGGCGCGGATCATCGCGGCAAAGCTGTCCTGGTCGGGGAACTTGCGGATGGATTCGACGAGGTATTGATAGCTGTCGCGGTCGCCCGCCACGACCTGGCCCAGAACCGGGATCACGTTGAAAGAATAGCGATCATAGGCCCATTGCATCAGGTCATTGGGGATGCGGCTGAATTCCAGCACCATAAGGCGACCGCCGGTTTTCAGGACGCGATGCGCCTCGGCCAGGGCCGCGTCGATGCGGGTGACGTTCCGGATGCCGAAGCTGATGGTGTAGGTGTCAAAGCTCGCGTCCGGGAAGGGCAGCGCCATCGCGTCGCCCGCCACCCAGTCGAGGCGGTCGCCCAGCGCCTCGGCCTCGGCGCGCAGGCGGCCTTCCGCCAGCATCCCTTCGGTCATGTCGCAGACGACGGCCGTGGAGCCGGGCGCGCGGCGCAGGAAGCGGAACGCGATGTCGCCGGTGCCGCCCGCAACGTCCAGCAGGCGCTGGCCCGGGCGGGGCGCCAACCAATCCATCATCGCGTCCTTCCAGAGCCTGTGGACGCCGCCCGACATCAGGTCGTTCATCAGGTCGTAGCGTGAGGCAACGCGGGTGAATACACCATGCACCATCCCGGCCTTGTCGCCCTCGGGCACCTCGCGGAAGCCGAAATGCGTGGTGCTGTCGTCGTCGGTCATGGTCAGGGCCTTTCGTGCGCACCTGCATGTCCTTATAGGGCGCTGACAGGCCGCCGCAATGCGCGGCGGGCAAGGCGAGGTGCGGCAAATGCCCGAACTGCCGGAGGTGGAGACGGTGCGCCGCGGTCTGGTCCCGGTGATGGAGGGGCGGCACATCACGGCGGTCGCCGTGAACCGGCCCGACCTGCGGTGGCCATTGCCCGAGGGCATGGGCGCGCGGCTGACCGGCGCGCGGGTTCTCGCGTTGCGGCGGCGGTCGAAATACATCCTGGCCGACCTGTCCAGCGGCGAGACGCTGTTGATCCATCTGGGGATGTCGGGGCGGATGCTGGTGTCGGGCGCGGTGCTTGGGCAGTTCCACCATCCCCATCCTGCGCCCGGCAAGCATGACCATGTGGTGCTGGAAATGGAGGGCGGCGCGCGTGTCACCTTCAACGACGCGCGGCGGTTCGGGATGATGGACCTGATGGCGACCGACGCGCAGGAGGCGCATCCGCTGCTGGCGGCGCTGGGGCCCGAGCCCATGGGCAACGGGTTTTCCGAGACCTATCTGGCAGAGCGGCTGCGCGGGCGCCAGACGCCGGTCAAGGCGGCGCTGCTGGACCAGCATCTGGTGGCGGGTCTGGGCAATATCTATGTCTGCGAGGTCTTGTTCCGAGCGGGCATCTCGCCGCGCAGGCTGGCGGGCAACATCGGGGCGGCACGGGCCGCCCGGCTGGTGCCGGTGATCCGCGAGGTGCTGGCCGAGGCGATCGCGGCGGGGGGGTCATCCTTGCGCGACTATCGGCAGGCGGATGGCGAACTGGGCTATTTCCAGCATGCTTTCCGCGTCTATGGGCGCGAGGGGCAGCCCTGCCTTTCCCCCGGCTGTGGCGGCACCATCGCGCGGATCGTGCAGGCCGGGCGGTCTTCGTTCTATTGCCCCCGATGCCAGAGGTGACTTGATCCTGCGGGCGCAGGTGCTAGGAGTCCGGCTTGGCGCAGCCACCGGGGAACATGCCATGGCCTATGAGACGATCATCGTCGATATCGAGGATTACGTGGCGCTGGTGCGGCTGAACCGGCCGGAGGCGATGAACGCGCTGAACGCCAAGCTGATGTCGGAGCTTGCCGGCGCGCTGACGGCGGCCGATGTGAATGAGCGGGTGCGCTGCATCGTGATCACCGGGTCTGAAAAGGCCTTTGCCGCCGGGGCAGACATCAAGGAGATGGCGGAGAAATCCTTTGTGGATGTGTTCGGGGCCGATCTGTTCGGAGTGGACGCAGAGGCCATCCAGCGCGTGCGCAAGCCGATGATCGCGGCTGTTTCGGGCTATGCCCTTGGCGGAGGGTGCGAGCTTGCCATGCTGTGCGATTTCATTATCGCGTCCGATACAGCGAAATTCGGCCAGCCCGAGATCAACCTGGGTGTCGTGGCGGGCATGGGGGGCACGCAGAGGCTGACCCGCTTCGTGGGCAAGGCAAAGTCGATGGACATGCACCTGACGGGGCGGAACATGGACGCCGCCGAGGCGGAGCGCTGCGGCCTTGTAAGCCGCGTGGTGCCCGTAAAAAGCCTGCTGGAAGAGGCGATGAAGGCCGCGCAGAAGATCGCCGAGAAATCCGCGCTGACCGTGATGGCGGTCAAGGAGGCGGTGAACCGCGCGCAGGAGACCAGCCTGCGCGAGGGCCTGTTGTTTGAGCGGCGGCTGTTTCACGCCCTCTTTGCCACCGAGGACCAGAAAGAGGGCATGGCCGCCTTTCTGGAAAAGCGCCAGCCGCAGTTCCGCGACCGATAGGGCGGGCATTTTCCCTGTTTCCTTTTGGATGCGCCTCGCGTATAGCCCGCCGTCACATGCGCGTGGGCCCGCACTAAGGCATATTCCGAACCCGTCATCATTGGCGGGGCCTTGGGTCGTAATGCGCCGCAACCGCACACCAGACCCGAGGACGATCCCTACACATGGCAAATACCACCCAGTCCAAGAAACGCGCCCGCCAGGCGGAAGACCGCTACGCGATCAACAAGGCGCGCCGTTCCCGCATCCGCACCTTCCTGCGCAAGGTCGAGGAGGCCATTGCCTCGGGTGATCCGGCGGCCGCTGCCGCTGCCTTGAAAGCCGCGCAGCCGGAACTGGCGCGGGGCGTGACCAAGGGTGTGATGCACAAGAACACCGTCGCCCGCAAAATGTCGCGCCTGTCGTCTCGGGTGAAGTCCACCGGTGGGGCCACGACCACCGCCTGACGATTCGACAAGACCGCACCGTCCCACAAGGGCGCACTCGAGAGGGTGCGCCCTTTTCGCATCGGCGGGGACTGGTCCCCCCCCTGCGTGGCGCGGTTGCAAGGATGGTCGGATTCGCGCCGTTGAATTCCTGTCAACCGCGAAGTTCGGTTGCGAATTGCCGCTCCGCATTGTTAGCGTCTCTGGGCGATTCACGTCGTCTTGGGGGATGGTGCGAGCGCGAACAAAGGTCCCGGCAAAAGCGCATTCTGCCAGATTGCCGCCAGGGAACCGTTTGCGGTCAACGCCTTAGGGGTCTGCGCCTGCGCAGTGGTCTTGTCTTTTGCGGTTCGGGTCCGGGCGTTTCGGGCCGATCGTTTTGGCATGCCCTGCTGGGGGCTTCGCTATGTCAGGTGACCGGGGCCGCGATGCCGCGAGCACTGTGGCACCCATAGCCGTGACGCGGCGATCCGGGCCTCTGGGGGCCGCCGGATCGTTGGGCAGACGGACGGTAAATGGGAACGGGTTTACGGAATGACGCACGACACCTGGCTGGAGCTTCGCGAAGGCCTCAAACCGCGAATCGGTCGCGAGAATTTTGCGCACTGGATCGAGCCCCTGCGTCTTGCAGCAATCGACGGCAGCGTGGCGCGCTTCGAGGTTCCCACCTCGTTTTTCGGTGACTGGGTGTCGCGCAACTTTTCCGATCACATCCTGAATCACCTTGTGGCCTCGGGCGAGGCAGTGGATCGGGTGGAGTTCGTGCCCGCCCCGCGCAACCGCGTGGTGGCGGCCGAGATGGCAGGCACCGCGCCCGCCCGCCCGGCCCGCGCCATCGCGGCGCGCGCCCGCATCCTGACGCAGGACGACCTGCCGGGGTCATCACTCGACATGCGCTATACCTTTGATAGTTTCGTTGTGGGCAAACCCAACGAGCTTGCCCATGCCGCCGCGCGGCGCGTGGCCGAAGGGGGGCCGGTGTCGTTCAACCCGCTGTTCCTTTACGGCGGGGTGGGTCTGGGCAAGACCCATCTCATGCACGCCATCGCGCAGGAACTGATGGCGCGCCGCCCGGACATGCGTGTGCTGTATCTGTCGGCCGAGCAGTTCATGTATCGTTTCGTGCAGGCCCTGCGAGAGAAATCCATCATGGACTTCAAGGAGCTGTTCCGATCGGTCGATGTGCTGATGGTCGATGACGTGCAGTTCATCGCGGGCAAGGACAGCACGCAGGACGAATTCTTTCACACCTTCAACGTGCTGGTGGACCAGAACAAGCAGATCGTGCTGTCGGCCGACCGCTCACCCGGCGAGATCAAGGACCTGGAGGACCGCATCAAGAGCCGCATGCAATGCGGGCTGGTGGTGGACCTGCATCCGGCGGATTATGAGCTGCGTCTGGGCTGCCTGCAGACCAAGACCGAATTTTATCGCGGCCAGTATCCCGGCCTGAAACTGGCCCCCGGCGTGCTGGAATTCATCGCGCACCGCGTCGCCACCAACATCCGCGTGCTGGAAGGCGCGCTGACCCGGCTGTTCGCCTTTGCAAGCCTCGTGGGCCGCGAGATCACGCTGGATCTGACGCAGGAATGCCTCGCCGACATCCTGCGCGCGAGCGACCGCAAGGTCACCATCGACGAGATCCAGCGCAAGGTGGCCGAGCATTACAACGTGCGCCTGTCCGACATGATCGGTCCGAAACGGCTGCGCAGCATTGCACGGCCCCGGCAGGTGGCGATGTATCTGTCCAAGCAGCTGACCACCCGGTCGCTGCCCGAGATCGGGCGCCGTTTTGGCGGGCGCGATCACACCACGATCATGCACGGCGTGAAGAAGATCGAGGAACTGATGGCCACCGACAGCCAGCTTTCCGACGACATCCAGCTGTTGCGCCGGACGCTGCAGGCCTAGGCCGACACCGGCCCGAACCGCCAAACCCCTTGTGCGCAGACTGAAAACGGGTAACTTCGGCCTCCCCGGCACAGGGGGGGGTCTGCGGGGCCATCTGCGGGGGCCGAGATGGGGACAAGGCAATGAAGATCAGCATCGAGCGGGCAACGCTGCTCAAGGCCCTGGGCCAGGCGCAATCGGTCGTGGAGCGGCGCAACACGATCCCGATCCTGGCCAATGTGCTGATCGAGGCCGAGGGGGCGCAGGTCAGTTTCCGCGCCACCGACCTGGATATCGAGGTGGTGGACCGCGCGCCCGCGATGGTGGAGCGGCCGGGCTCCACGACCGTCTCGGCGGTGATGCTGCATGAGATCGTGCGCAAGCTGCCCGACGGGGCTCTGGTGGTGTTGGTGGCGGATGCCGCCACCGCGCGGCTGACGGTGACGGCGGGACGCTCGACCTTCTCGCTGGCGACGCTTCCGCGCGAGGACTTCCCGGTGATGGCAACGTCCGAATATGCCTGCAATTTCGCCGCGCCAGCTCCGGTGCTGCGGCGGCTGTTCGACAAGGCGAAATTCGCGATCTCCACTGAGGAGACACGCTATTACCTCAACGGCGTCTATCTGCACACCGCGCAGGGCGATACCGGGCGCGTGCTGCGCGCCGTGGCCACCGACGGCCACCGCCTGGCCCGGATCGAGGCGCCCCTGCCAGAGGGGGCCGAGGCCCTGCCTGGCGTGATCGTGCCGCGCAAGACGGTGGGCGAGTTGCGCAAGCTCTTGGACGATGACGAGGCGACCATCGCCGTGTCGGTGTCGGAGACGAAGATTCGCTTTGCCACCCCCGCCGTGACGCTGACTTCCAAGGTCATCGATGGCACGTTCCCCGACTACACGCGCGTCATCCCGATGGGCAATTCGAAACGGCTGGAGGTGGACGCCGCCGAATTCGCCCGTGCGGTGGACCGTGTGGCCACGGTGTCGTCCGAGCGCAGCCGGGCCGTGAAGCTGAGCCTTGACGAGGACCGGCTGGTCCTGTCGGTCAACGCACCGGATTCGGGCGCGGCGGAGGAGGAGCTGGCCGTCGCCTATGGCGACGAAAAGCTGGAGATCGGGTTCAACGCGAAATACTTGCTGGAGATCGCAAGCCAGGTGGACCGCGAGAATGCGGTGTTCCTGTTCAACTCGGCGGGCGATCCGACGCTGATGCGCGAGGGCAACGATACCAGCGCGGTCTATGTCGTCATGCCGATGCGCGTGTGACGACCCCCGGGGGCTTCACCCCCGGACCCCGAGGATATTTGGAAACGGAAGAAGATAGGACGCGCGGGGTGTTCGTATCGTCGCTGACGCTCTCGCACCTGCGCAGCCACCGCGCGGCGCGTCTGGAATTTGATGGGCGGCCGGTCGCGATCTTCGGGCCGAACGGGGCTGGCAAGACGAATGTGTTGGAGGCGGTGTCGATGCTGTCACCCGGGCGGGGGCTGCGGCGGGCCGAGACGGGGGACCTGGCGCGGCAGGCGGCAGGGGTGGGGTGGAAGGTGGCCGCGGCTGTGGCGGGTATCGGCGGGGCGCATGAGGTCGAGACCTCGGCCGAGCCTGGCCAAGGGCGAGAGGTGCGCATCGACGGCAAGGCCGCAACGCAGAGCGCACTGGGGCGGGTGATCCGGGTGCTGTGGCTGGTGCCCGCGATGGACCGGCTGTGGCTGGACGGGGCCGAGGGGCGGCGGCGGTTTCTGGACCGGATCGCGCTGAGCTTCACCCCCGACCATGCCGAAACCGCCATCGCCTATGAGCGCGCGATGCGTGAGCGGAACCGGATGCTGAAGGATCAGGTGAGCGACGGCCGCTGGTATGGCGCGGTAGAGGCGCAGATGGTGGCGGCGGGGGATATGCTGACGGCAAACCGGCGCGCGGCGCTGGCGCGGCTGAAGGCGCAGGCGCAGGAGGGCGCCTTTCCCCGCGCCGATCTTGCGCTGCGGGCGGAGGAGGCGGTGCCGGAGGGTGCGGCCTTTGCCACCGCGTTGCAGGCCGGGCGGCGGCGCGACATGGCGGCGGGGCGCACGCTGGCAGGGCCGCACCGCGCCGATCTGGAGGCGGTCTTTGCCGCCAAGGATATGGCCGCCGCGCAATGTTCGACCGGAGAGCAGAAGGCGCTGCTGATCAGCGTGATCCTCGCCAATGCGCGTGCGATCGCCGCTGATCTGGGCGAACCGCCGGTGCTGTTGCTGGATGAGGTCGCGGCCCATCTGGACCCGGCGCGGCGGGACGCGCTCTATGACGAGATCTGCGCCATGGGATGCCAGGCGATCATGACGGGCACCGAGGCGGGGTTGTTTGACTCACTGGGCGACCGCGGGCAACGGTTCGCCGTGTCGGACGACGCAGGCACCAGCCGGATCACCCCCGCATGACCATCACCCCCGCATCGCTGGCCCTTTATTGCGGGGCGCTTCTGATCCTGTTCCTGACGCCCGGTCCGGTCTGGGTGGCCTTGATCGCGCGCACGCTGTCGGGCGGGTTCGCCGCCGCCTGGCCGCTGGCAGTGGGGGTGTCGCTGGGCGATGTGCTGTGGCCGCTGGTGGCGATCTTCGGGCTGTCGTGGATCGCGGGTAGCTACGCCGCCTTCATCGCGGCGATGAAATGGGTGGCGGTGGGGATTTTCCTCATCATGGGGGCCCTGCTGATCCGCCACGCTGGCACGCCGATTTCCACCGACAGCCGCCTGACCCGGCCGGGGGCCTGGGCGGGCTTTGCCGCCGGGATCGCCGCGATCCTGGGAAACCCCAAGGCGATCCTGTTCTACATGGGCGTCCTGCCCGGGTTCTTTGACCTGAGCCGCGTCACCGGGCCCGACATCGCCGCGATCCTGCTGGTGTCCACCGCGATCCCGCTGGTGGGGAACTTGGTCTTTGCGGGCATGATCGACCGGGTGCGGGGCCTCATGTCCTCGCCCACGGCCCTGCGCCGGATGAACCTGACGGCGGGCTGGCTGCTGGTCGCCGTGGCGGGGGTGATCGCGGTCAGCTGACCCCCAAATCTTGTGTCCGGCCCGTGACATTGCCGGGGCCGCCCGCTATACATCGGGGGTCATTGAAGGGGTCTCAGACGCATGGCCGAACCAGCCCGCAACACCGAGGATTATGGTGCCGATTCCATCAAGGTTCTCAGAGGCCTGGATGCCGTGCGCAAGCGTCCCGGCATGTATATCGGCGACACCGATGACGGGTCGGGCCTGCACCACATGGTCTATGAGGTGGTGGACAACGGCATCGACGAGGCGCTGGCTGGCCACGCCACCGCCGTGCATGTGAAAATCCACGCCGACAGCAGCGTGTCGGTGCGCGACAACGGGCGCGGCATCCCCATCGGCATCCATTCCGAAGAGGGCGTGAGCGCGGCCGAGGTCATCATGACCCAGCTGCACGCGGGCGGCAAATTCAACAACACCGACGAGGGCGGCAACGCCTACAAGGTGTCGGGCGGCCTGCACGGTGTTGGCGTGTCGGTGGTCAATGCGCTGTCGGACTGGCTGGAGCTGACCGTTTGGCGCGATGAGATGGAATACCGCGCGCGGTTCGAGAATGGCGATTGCGTGGTGCATGTGTATCCCGTCGGGCCTGCGCCGGGCATGCGGGGGACCGAGGTGCGCTTTCTCGCCTCGGCCAAGACCAACCGGCCTGACGGCACCTTTTCCAACCTCGACTACCAGTTCAAGACGCTGGAAACGCGGCTGCGCGAGCTGGCCTTCCTCAACTCAGGCGTGCGGATCATCGTGGAGGATGAGCGCCCTGCCGAACCCCTGACATCCGAACTTTACTACGAGGGCGGGGTGCGGGAATACGTCAAATACCTCGATCGGTCCAAGGCGTCGATCCTGGCAGAGCCGATCTACATGCTGGGGGACCGGGGCGGCATCGGCGTGGAAATCGCGATGTGGTGGAACGACAGCTACCACGAGAACGTGCTGCCCTTCACCAACAACATCCCGCAGCGGGACGGCGGCACGCATCTTGCGGGCTTTCGCGGGGCGCTGACGCGGACGATCGGGGCCTATGCGCAATCCTCCGGCATCGCCAAGAAGGAAAAGGTGGATTTCACCGGGGACGACGCGCGCGAGGGGCTGACATGCGTGCTGTCCGTGAAGGTGCCCGATCCGAAATTCTCCAGCCAGACCAAGGACAAGCTGGTGTCGTCCGAGGTGCGCCCGGCGGTCGAGAACCTGGTGAACGAGAAACTGTCGGAATGGTTCGAGGAGAACCCCGCGCAGGCCAAGGTGATCGTGGGCAAGATCATCGAGGCGGCCCTTGCACGTGAGGCGGCACGCAAGGCCCGCGAATTGACGCGCCGCAAGACGGCACTGGATGTGGCCTCGCTGCCCGGCAAGCTGGCGGATTGCCAGGAACGCGATCCGGCGAAATCGGAGATCTTCCTGGTTGAGGGTGACAGTGCCGGCGGATCCGCGAAACAGGGCCGCAGCCGCGCCAACCAAGCCGTGCTGCCCCTGCGGGGCAAGATCCTGAACGTGGAGCGCGCGCGGTTCGACCGGATGCTGGGCAGCCAGGAGATCGGCACGCTGATCACCGCCCTTGGCACCGGCATTGGGCGGGATGAGTTCGACCTGAAGAAACTGCGCTACCACAAGGTCATCATCATGACCGACGCCGATGTGGACGGCGCGCATATCCGCACGCTGCTGCTCACGTTCTTTTTCCGGCAGATGCCGTCGCTGATCGAACAGGGCCATCTCTATATCGCGCAGCCGCCGCTCTTCAAGGTCGCACGCGGCAAGTCCGAGGTGTATCTCAAGGACCAGGCGGCGCTGGAGGACTACCTGATCGAGATGGGGCTCGACAGCACGCTCCTGCGGCTGGGCACGGGCGAGGAGATCGCGGGGGCCGACCTTGCCCGCGTGGTGGCCGAGGCGCGCAGCTTCCGGCGTGTGCTGGAGGCGTTTCCCACGCATTACCCCCGCCCGATCCTGGAGCAGGCGGCCCTGGCGGGCGCCTTCGACACGGGCCGCGCGGATGCAGACCTTCAGGCGGTGGCCGATACGGTGGCGCAACGGCTGGATGCCGTGGCCGTGGAGTACGAACGCGGCTGGCGCGGCCGGATCACGCAGGACCACGGCATCCGCCTCAGCCGGTCCTTGCGCGGGGTGGAAGAGGTGCGCACACTCGACGGCACCGTCCTGCGCTCGGGCGAGGCGCGCCGCCTCGCGGCCATCGCCGGCCAGACGCGCGAAGTCTATGCCACTCCCGCCCGGCTGGTGAGGAAGGACCGCGAGAGCGTAATCCACGGCCCCTCCGACCTTCTGTCCGCGATCCTGGCCGAGGGCGAACGCGGCCTCAGCCTGCAACGCTACAAGGGCCTGGGCGAGATGAATGCCGAACAGCTGTGGGAAACCACGCTCGACCCCGAGGCGCGCACCCTCCTGCAGGTCAAGGTAGATGACCTGGCCGAGGCCGACGACATCTTCACCAAACTGATGGGCGACGTGGTGGAACCGCGCCGCGCCTTCATCCAGGACAACGCGCTGAGCGTCGAGAACCTGGATTTCTAGGGCAGCGCGCTTCCGTCACCGATGGCGCGGGTGGCGCGGTCGAATGGGTATTTGGGCAAAGAAGAGGACAGGGCTCAGTTCTCTTCTTTGTCCAAATACCCATGCAACGCCCCGGCCAGGGGTCACCTCACAGGACGATCACCGGACCTGCCGCCGCCTCCGCATCTCCCGGGTCATGTGTGACCATCAGTGCAGGAATGCCCCGCTTCCGCACGTGGTCAAAGACAAAGCGGCGGATGTCGCTGCGCAATCCGGCGTCGAGGCGCGAGAAGGGTTCGTCGAGGAGGAGCGCGCGGGGTGCCGCCAGCAGGGCGCGCATCAGCGCCGCGCGGGCGCGCTGGCCGCCGGACAGGGTAGCCGGGTCGCGGTCGTGGAACCCCTCCAGCCCGGCCTGCGCCAGTGCCGCCTCGACCGCGGCGCGGCGTGCGGCGCGGCCACGGATCTCTGGCGCGAGGCCAAAGGCCAGATTGTCGCCCACCGACAGGTGCGGAAACAAGAGCGCGTCCTGGAACAGCAGGCCGATCCGGCGCGCCTCGGGTGGCAGATGCGTGACATCGCGCGCGTCCAGGGTCACCCGCCCCTCTGCCCGGAACCCCGGCATGAGGTGGCCGCCGACTGCATCGAGCAGCGTCGATTTGCCGATCCCCGAGGGGCCCATGAGCGTGGCCACCTCGCCCGGCCGCACCGTCAGCGAGACGGGCGGGAACAGGGCGCTTGCTTCCCCCCGCCGGATCACCGCCACCGTCTCCAGCACCAGTGTCATGCGGGCAACCCCCCGGTCATGCCGCGCCGGTTCCGGTGCAGAAGCGCAGGCACAAGCCCCGCCAGCGCAAAGGCCATCAGCGGCATTGCCGCCTGAAGCGTTGCCAGCACGCCCAGAACGCGCCGATCCGCGCCAGATGACAGGGTCACCGCCTCGGTCGTCAGGGTGGCGATGCGTCCGCCGCCCAGAAAGAGGGTCGGCAGGTAAAGCGCCACGGACACCGCGAACCCCACCGCCGCCGCCGTCAGGATCGGGCGGATCAGCAGCGGCAGCTTGACCGCCCAGAGCCTGCGCCATGTCCCGGCCCCCAGGGCGGCGGCGCTGCGCATATGCCCCGGGTCCAGCCGCCGCCAGGGATCGGACAGCGCGATCATCACATAGGGGAACACGAACAGCACATGCCCCCAGACCACCGCGCCAAAGCCGGGGCTGATGCCTGCGCGCAGCAGTTGCACGTTCAGCCCGTAAAGGAATGCGATCTGCGGCAGGATCAGCGGCAGGTAGATCAGCGCCTCGGCCCAGCGGGCGCGGGCCATCCCGCCGCGGTCCTCGCCCTCCAGCCAGGCCACCGCCAGCAGCAGGGCCGCGCCGGTGGCCGCCGCGCCAATGGCCAGGCTCTGGCCCGCCGCCGCCAGCCAGTTGCCGGGCGTCATCCAGAACCGCAGGCTCCAGCTTTCGGGCAGGACCATGGGCCAGGGCCAGCGGAAGGCAAAGGACCACACCGCGAGGCCCACCAGCGCCAGCGTCGCCAGCGCCATCAGCAGCGCCGCCATTCCCGCCAGCGCCACCAGCACCGGCCCGCCACGCCCACCGCGCCGCCCAAGGCGCAGCCGCGCGCGGCCGATCCGGGCCACCACCCGCTCACCCGCCCACAGCACCGCAAGGCCCAGCGCCACCACCCCCGCCTGCACCACCGCCCCCGCCGAGGCGGGCAACAGCAGGGCCGTGTCGGGAGATGCGAACCAGCGCGTGACCCCCACCGCCAGCGTCGGCGGGTTCGACGGCCCGAGGATCAGCGCCACATCCACCACCGACAGCGAGAAGGCCAGCACCACCGCCACCGGCAGCCGCAACAGCGGCCAGAGCTGCGGCAGGATCACGCTGACCCAGACCACACCCAGCCCGTAACCCAACGCCCGCCCCGCAGCGATCTGCGCCCGCGCGGGGATCTGGCCAAGGGCCGACAGCATCATCAGCACCAGAAACGGCACCTCCTTGGCCATCAGCCCCAGGATCAGCGCGCCCCCCCAGGGATCGTTCACCGTGGCCCAGTCGGGCGGCACCCCGCCGCCCAGCACCGCCCGCGCGATCCAGCCTGAAGGGGCCAGCAGGAACGCAAGGCCAATCGCCAGCGCCGCATGGGGCACCGCAAGGAAAGGCGACAGCACCTCGGCCCGCACCCGGCCATGCAGAAACGCCACCGCGCCCGCCGCCACGGCCAAGGAAAGCCCCGTCGCCGCAAAACCCGTCACCAGCGTCAGCCGCAGCGAGGTGGCAAAGCCTGGCTGGTCCAGCAGCAGCGCCCAGGCGCCCAGGCCCGGCTTGTTCGCCCCGATGGCGGGCAAGAGGCCGAAAGACGCCATCCCCGTCACCCAGAACCCCGACAGGATCGGCACAAGCACGCCCAGCACAAGCGCCAGCAGCACCGCCCCGCGCAGGCACAGCCCGCGGTTCATCTGACGTAGCGCCGCGCCCATTCCTCGGTCAGCATGGTCATCCAGCCGGGGTGCGGTTCGGTCAGCGTGCGACCCAGATCCTCCAGCTGCGGCAGGGCGGGGGCACTGGGGAGCGCCGCGAAGGCCGCGGCCTCCTGCGGGCCCAGCCGCGCCGGGTCCAGCACGGAAAAGGACCCCAGCACGGTGATGTCCTGCTGGCGGGCCTGAGTGGCAGGGTCAAGGAGGAAGTTCGCCACCACCTCGGCCCCCTCGCGGTGCGCAGCGTTGTAGGGGATCGCCACGAAACTGATGTTGCCGATGCTGCCCGCCTCGGGGACGAACACGCGCGCGGTGTCGGGCAAAAGGCCCTGTTCGATCAGGGCGGCGGGGGCGGCGGGATCGAAGGCCATGGCGATATCAACCTCGCCGTCGTTCATCAGCTGGAACTGGATGCTCTCGTTTTCCGGGTAGGTGGCCCCGCCGCGCCACAGATGCGGGCGCAGGGCATCGTACCAATCCCACAAAGCCGCCGTCTGGGCGGCAAAGCTGGCCGCGGTCGGGGGGGCCTGCAAGGCGGCGGGGTCGGGTGACAGCTCTACCAGCGCCTGTTTCAAAAAGGTGGCACCCATGAAATTGGACACCTGCGGATGGGTCATCCGCCCCGGTTTGGCTGCCGCCCAGACCGGGAAATCGGCCATGCGAAGCGGCGGTTCGGGCGCCCGCGCACTGTCGTGCACAAAGACGAATTTCGCCAGCCGCCAGGGGCTTTCCATCCCCTCCACCGGCACGGTGAAATCGGTGGCGGCGGCTGACCCTGGGCTGAGGTCGAGATAGCGCGCATTGGGCAGACCCTGCACGAAGGGCCCATGCAGAAGCCCCGCCTCCTTCATCGCCAGGAAATTCGGGCCGTTGATCCAAATCATGTCCACCGATCCGCCACTGTCGCGCCCGGCCGCCTTTTCCGCGATCACGCGCGTCACCGCCTCGGCGGTATCGGTCAGCTTCACATGCGCGACCTTGACGCCATAAAGGCGCTCGGTTTCCTGCCCCACCCAGGCGATGAAGGCGTTGGTGCGGGCGTCGCCGCCCCAGGCGTTCCAATAGACGGTCTGGCCGCGCGCGGCCTCGACCGTCGCCTGCCAGTCGGCCATCGCGGGGGTGGCGACAGCGAGGGCGAGGGCGGCTGCGGCAAGGATGGGGCGCATGGAAACTCCTGTTGTGGTCTATGATCTTATACGCAGCGTGGCGGCACAGGTTTCATGCGGTGATCGCATTGCGATCACAATCAGCGGAACGCCTGCCAACCGGCAATCCAGCGCGAGAGCGTGGTGACGAAACAGAGGGCGGCAAAGATCAGCGCCAGCACGGGAAAGGCAAGCGGCCACAGGCACATGGCGATGAATACTGCGATGGTTTCGGCCCCCTCGGTCAACCCGCCCAGATAATGGATCCCCTTTTTGGGATAGCGGTCGGCCTTGAGGCCCCGCTTTTCCGCGATCACCGCGAAGGCGAGGAACGACGACCCCGTGCCCACGAATGACGCGATCAGCACCGCCGCCGCCAGCGCATTCGCCCCCGGGTCGGCCAGCGCAAAGCCCAAGGGCACCAGCGCGTAGAACAGGAAATCCAGCGCGATGTCGAGGAAGGCCCCCCGGTCGGTCGGCCCCGCGATCCGCGCCACCGCCCCGTCCAGCCCATCCGCCACCCGGTTCGCGAGGATCAGCACCAGCGCGAGGCCGAACCACCCCGCCATCAGCGCCGCCACGCCCAGAAGGCCGATCCCGAACCCCACCAGCGTGACCTGATCCGCGCTTATCCCCCGCGCCACCAGCGCCTGCGCGGGCACGGCATAGGCACGGCGCAAGAGGGGCAACAGCGCCGCGTCGATCATGCGGGGCCTGCCACCTCGTCCTGATGCTCGCCCAGTTTCGGCGCGGGCCGGTCCAGCGCCAGTTCGGCGGCGGAGAATGTCAAGGGGCTGCGCAGGCCCGGCACCCCGCCGGGGTCGATCCTGAGGCCGCGCGCGATGACCTGCGGATCGGCAAAGACCTCGGCCAGATCGTTGATCGGGCCTGCGGGGACGTTCGCGCCCTCGCAGGCGGCCAGCAAGGCCGATTTCGTCCATTGCCGCGTGGCGCGGGTCAGCGCCTCGGTCATGGCGGCGCGGTTGCGCACACGGTCGGCGTTGGTGGCGAAATCGGGGGCGGCGCCCAGCGCGGCGAGGCCCAGAAGATCGCACAGCCGGCGGTATTGCGCGTCATTGCCGGTGGCGATGATGATCCAGCCATCGGCGCAGTCGAACACGGCATAGGGGGCAAGGTTGGGGTGGGTATTGCCCATCTTCTGCGGCGCGGTGCCGGTGGCGAGGTAGTTCATCGCCTGATTGGCCATGATGCCCGTCGCCACATCCATAAGCGCCATGTCGATATGCTGGCCCGGCCCGTCGGCCCCCCGCTGGTGCAGGGCCGCGAGGATCGCCACCGCCGCATAGACGCCGGTGAAGATGTCGGTCACCGCCACGCCCACCTTCTGCGGCTGGCCATCGACGGGGCCCGTCACGCTCATCAGCCCCGCCATGCCCTGGATGATGAAATCATAGCCTGCGCGGGCGGCATAGGGGCCGGTCTGGCCGAAGCCGGTGATCGAACAATAGACCAGCCGCGGGTTCACCGCCTGCAAGGACCGCCAGTCGAGCCCGTATTTCGCCAGCCCCCCCACCTTGAAATTCTCGATCACCACATCGGCATCCGCCACCAGCCGCCGCACCAGCGCCTGGCCCTCAGGCGTGCTGAAATCGGCCACGACCGACCGCTTGCCCCGGTTGGCCGCGTGGAAATAGGCGGCTGATCGGTCGCCCTCACGCTCGATGAAGGGAGGGCCCCAGCGGCGGGTGTCGTCGCCCTCGGGCGCCTCCACCTTCACCACATCGGCCCCCAGATCGGCCAAAATCTGCCCCGACCAGGGCCCGGCAAGGATGCGCGCCAGTTCGACGACCTTCAGACCGGCGAGCGGTGCCGCCATGGTTACTTCGCCAGTTCCGCGTCCAGGATCACGCGCAGGTCGGCATAACTCATGTTCGCATGCTTCTTGCCGTTGATGATCAGCGTGGGCGTGCCCTGCACGTCATCGGCGGCGGTGGTTTCCTGGAACCGGTTGACCATGGCCTGCGCCATCTGCCCGTCGTTCAGGCAGGAATCCAGTTGTGCGTCGTCCACCCCCGCCACCTTGCCGATCCGGCGCAGGTTCTGCACCACGGTCGCAGGGTCGGACGATCCGGCCCAGGTACCGAGCGTGTCGAACAGAACACCCGCGATGCCGAAATACCGGTCCTCGCCGCCGCATCGCGCGACCATCCCGGCCCAGAGGCCATAGCGGTCGAAATACACCTCGCGCAGAGTAAAGTGCACCTTGCCGGTATCGATATAATCGGCCTTCAGCGGGGTGAGCACATTGGCATGGAAGGTCGCGCAATGCGGGCAAGTGAAGCTTGCGTATTCGATCATCTTCACCTTCGCCGCCGGATCGCCCAGCGACATATCCGCCACCTCAGGCAGCGTGCCCTGGTCCTGCGCCTGCGCTTCGGAGACAAGGCCCGGCAACAGGCTCTGCCCCGGTGCCGCAGGGCGCTGCGCGGACCACAGCGCCACCCCGGCCACCAGCGCAAGGGCCACGGCGGCCAACCCGAGTTTCTGTTTCATCATCTTCCCCTGTGTCAGGTTCTGGCCCGGGATAGAACGTTCCGTGCCAACAATTCAAGCGCGCTGCGCAAACCGTCATCGGCCACGCCCTGCCCCACCTCCTGCGCCTGCGCCTCCACGCGCGGATCGGGCGGCTTTTCTGCCTTGGGGGCCGCGCCAAAGGGCGCTTGCCCCTCGGCGAAACCCACGGGCCCCGTCTGTGTCAGCACCACGCGGCTGATCGCGTTGTAGCCGTAGCAGGCGTTCACCCGGTCGCGGATCCGCGCCTTCTGCATCTCGATCACCGGGGCCATCGCGCCCTGCGCCAGCACCGTGAGCGTGGCCCCGAACCCCTCGCGCGCATACCCCACCTTCAGGGGCCGCGTCACCGCCGCCATGTCATCGCCCACGATCTCGGCCCAATGGGTCAGGAGGCGCGTCACCGCGAACCCCCGCGCCTCGCCCGCCGCACGGATGCTGCCCTGCACAAGGCCGGATGCGGCCTCAAAACCCCGCTTGCGGCGGGTCGGGCTGGGGGCGGGGGCGGATTTGCGGGTCATCTGGCCTTTCCGGGTGTTACGGGTATCTTACGCCTACCGGTCCGCGCCGCCAGTGCCGCGACCGATCAGGGGGCATAAAGATTGCGTGACGCGCGGGAAAATGGGGCCGACATAAGTGCCACCCTGCTGGCCTGGTATGACCGCCACGCCCGCGTGATGCCATGGCGCACCGGCCCCGCCGATCGCGCGGCGGGGGTGCTTCCCGACCCTTATCGCGTCTGGCTGTCCGAGGTGATGCTGCAACAGACCACCGTGGCCGCCGTGCGCGACTATTTCCACCGTTTTACCGCCCGCTGGCCCGGCGTGACCGACCTTGCGGGTGCTGAAGATGCAGCCGTTATGGCTGAATGGGCGGGGCTGGGCTATTACGCCCGCGCCCGGAACCTGCTGGCCTGTGCCCGCGCGGTGGCGCGGGATCATGCCGGGCGGTTCCCCGATACCGAGGGCGCCCTGCGCGCCCTGCCCGGCATCGGCCCCTATACGGCCGCCGCCGTGGCCGCCATCGCCTTTGACCGCCCCGCGACCGTGGTGGACGGCAATGTGGAACGGGTGGTCGCACGCCTGTTTGCGGTGGAAACGCCGCTACCCGCCGCCAAGACGGAACTGACCCGGTTGGCCGACACCCTGACGCCAGCACGCAGGCCCGGCGACCACGCGCAGGCGATGATGGACCTTGGCGCCACCATCTGCACCCCGCGAAACCCGGCCTGCGCGCTCTGCCCCGTCGCACAGTCCTGCCGGGCGCGCGCCCTCGGCATCGCCGCCGACCTGCCCAGAAAGCTGCCCAAACCCGCCAAGCCCGTGCGCCACGGCACCGTCTGGGTGGCGACACGGGCGGATGGTGCGATGCTGCTGGAAACCCGCCCGCCGCGTGGCCTTCTGGGGGGGATGCTGGGCTTTCCCGGCACGCCCTGGGACCAAAGGGACGGCGGCGAGGCGCCTGCGCCGCTGGAGGCCGACTGGCAGCCCGCCCCTGTCGAGGTGCGCCACACATTCACCCATTTCGACCTTTATCTGACCGTGCAGGTGGCCCGCGTGGCACAGGACGCCCAGCCGCGGCGTGGTCAGTTCGTCCCCCGCGCCGCCTTTGGCCCCGGCGACCTGCCGACGGTGATGCGCAAGGCGTTCGACGTGGCGTCGGATGCGCTTCTGCCGCGTTGATCGGGCGCGAAAGGGGCGTATCCTGCCCGCGAGAGGTGACAAGATGACCGCGATCCCGCCCGAGACCACCGCCCGCCTGTCCAGCGCGCTGCCCTTCTGGCTGTCGCTGGGGACCATCCCCTTGGTCCTGACCACCGCCACCTTGGGCGGTTGGACGGTGCTCCTGCTGCCGCTCTGCACCTGGGGCCTGTTCATCGCGCTCGATGCGGTCACCGGGCTGAACGAGGACAACGCCGACCCCTCCACGCCCGAGGATGACCTGACCTGGTATCGACTGATCACGCTGGTCTGGTTTCCCGTCCAGTTCGTGGTGATCTTCGGCATGATCTGGTTCGCCACCCGTGCAGGGCATCTGAGCGGGTGGGAGCGTGTTGGGCTTTTCTTCGGCATCGGGGTCATGTCGGGCACGGTTGGCATCAACTACAGTCATGAGCTGATGCACCAGAAATCGCGGCTGGAGCGGTGGCTGGGTGACCTGTTGCTGGCTTCGGTCCTTTATTCCCATTTCCGCAGCGAGCATCTGCGGGTGCATCACCTGCATGTGGGCACCCCGCGCGACCCGGTGACAGCGCGCTACAATGAGGGGTTCCACCGGTTCTTCCTGCGCGTGCTGCGCGAGTGTCCGGTGTCGGCATGGGAGGCCGAAAAGGCGATGCTGGCGCGGCGGGGCCTGCCGGTCTGGCACCGGTCCAACCCATTCTGGCGCTATGCGGGCCTTCAGGCGGGGATGCTGGGTCTGGCGATGCTGCTGGGGGGATGGCAGGGGCTGGTGCTGTTCCTGTTCCAGGCTTTTGTCGCGATATGGCAGCTGGAACTGGTGAACTACATCGAGCATTACGGGCTGACGCGGCAGCATCTTGGGAATGGCAAATACGAACACGTCCTGCCCCGGCATTCGTGGAACGCGGCGCACCGGGCGTCGAACTGGCTTTTGATCAACCTGCAGCGCCATTCCGACCACCACTACAAACCCGACCGTCGGTTCCCGTTGTTGCAGACCTACGGCCCGGATGATGCGCCGCAACTGCCCTATGGCTATCCGCTGATGACGATGGCGGCCATGGTGCCGCCGCTGTGGCGGCGGGTGATGAACCCGCGCGTGCGGGAATGGCGTCGGCGGTATTACCCCGAGGTCACGGATTGGAGCGTCTATAACAAGGCGCTCAACCCCCCGCCACGATAGCCGGGGCGGATGCCGTTCATCTCGCAGGCCTGCGCCAGCGGTGCCAGCCAGCCAAGCCTACGGGTCAGCCGCCCCGTGGGATTCACGATATGGGGCCCCATGCGCGCAGCCTCGGTCGCGAGCACGGTGGCCTGATCAGGGTCGAGGCCCTTGACATAGACGCTGCCTGCGATGCCTGCGCAGCCAAGTGACTGCGCACGTTCGGAAAAGATCAGGTAGGGCGCGATCAGGATGGTGCCGGGGCGGGCTTGTTCCACGATCCGTTCCTCCAGATCGTGCAGCCCGAATTCCACCCGCATCGGTTGATAGAAATAGATCACATCATAACCGCCGTAGCCGTCAAAGTTCAGCCCGTCGCCTTCGGTGACCGTGCAGCGGCGGCTGCGCATGGTGGCGATGGTCCGGCGCCCGATCTCGGCATAGCCCGCGTCGTATTCCAGCCCGTCAGCCGACTGGAACACCTCTGAGGCCAGCACCACCTTGAGGCCGCCACCGCAGCCCACGTCGATGAACCGGAACGGCCCCTGCCGTTTCTGCGCAAGAAGGACGCGCAGCGCCAGATGCGCATTCGCCAGAAACCGCGCGGCATCCAGCGGCAGGTCGGGAAAGAGGCCCATGCCCTCGGCGTGATCCGTCTGGGGGCGCGAACTGACCGCAAAATGCAGCGTGGTAAAGGCACTCGACAGCATCAGACCCTGCACCGACAGGGGGTCAAGCGGATCTGGCGGCGGCGGCATCAGCGGCCAGACCTGCCCCGCCGCGCAAAGCTCTGCCGCTTGTTGCACCCGCGGCCAGGCGCGCAGCCGGCCAGCCAGTGCTGTCGCATCCGTGTGGCGCAAGTGGGGCAAGTGGCCCTGCGCCGGCGCCATCAGGTCACGCAGATCGGCCAGCAGGTCTGCCACCGGGCTGCGCTCAGATGTGGGGCGCAACAACTGGGTGGCAATGGCATCTGCGATGGGGGCGGCGCGGCGTTCGATGGCCGTTGCGTCGTCGTAGCGTTTGCGGTGGGGGGTCAGCATGGTTTTTCCGGGTTCCATGGCGGGACGGTAGCACGTGCCAAACGGGCCCGCCGCAGAAAAAAACCCCGCCATGCTAAGGGCATGGCGGAGCAGGTGCACCGCGGGCGGACCACGGCGCAGGCAAACCGGTGGGGTGGATGTGGATCAGTTCGGGCGCTTGCCCTCGGCCTCCATCTCGGCGCGGATCTGCTGGCGCAGAATGTCGATGGGGATCAACTGACCATCGCGGCGGAAATGCCAATAGGTCCAGCCGTTGCAGGAGGGGGCCTGTTCCAGATGCGCGCCGACCTGATGGATTGACCCGGTGATGCCGTCCGCCGCCAGCGTGCCATCCGCGCGCACCCGGGCCGTGCGCTCTTTGCGCGGACCGACCAGCACCTCGCCCGGCCGCAGCATCCCGCGTTCAACCACCTGCCCGAAGGGAACGCGGGGTTCGGCCCGCTTCGATCCCGTCACCTCGATGGCCGAGGCGTCATAGGCCCGCACACGCGCCAACCGCTCGGCGGCCAGCGTGCGATAGCCCTCTTCCCGCTCGATCCCGATGTAGCTGCGCCCCAGCATCCGCGCCACCGCCCCGGTGGTGCCGGTGCCGAAGAACGGGTCGAGCACAACGTCGCCGGGGTTGGTGGTGCCCAGGATCACGCGGTGCAAGAGGCTCTCGGGCTTTTGCGTCGGATGCGCCTTGTCGCCGCCCGCGTCCTTCAGCCGCTCATGCCCTGTGCAGAGCGGCAGCACCCAGTCCGACCGCATCTGCACGCCCTCGTTCAGCGCCTTCAACGCCTCGTAATTGAACGTGTATTTCGCGCCCTCGTCGCGGCTGGCCCAGATCAGCGTCTCATGCGCGTTGGTCAGCCGCTTGCCGCGGAAATTGGGCATCGGGTTCGCCTTGCGCCAGACCACATCGTTGAGGAGCCAGAAACCCGCGTCCTGCATCGCGGCGCCCACGCGGAAGATGTTGTGATAGCTCCCGATCACCCAGATCGCGCCGTTGGGTTTCAAGAGGCGTTTGGCCTCGGACAGCCAGGCCCGCGTAAAGCGGTCATAGGCGGCGAAGCTGGCGAACTGGTCCCAATGGTCATCGACCGCATCGACAAGGCTGTTGTCGGGGCGATGCAGGTCGCCCTTGAGTTGCAGGTTGTAGGGCGGGTCGGCGAAGATCAGGTCGATGGATCCCGCAGGCAGGCCCTGCATCACCTCGATGCAATCCCCGGCAAGGATGCTGTCCAGGGGCAGCCGCGCTGCCTCTGCCTTTGTCTTGGTCGCCATTCTCTGCCTCTGTCCCATGGGCGATTTTTCCACCCGTTGTTCCCCAGAGCATGAGTCAAACGCGATTCGCCGTCAAATTCTTTATTGAATCAGGGGGTTACAGATTTATCTTGATACAAGGTATTGTGCACCGGCGCGAAGGACCGCCTATGGTGAGGGGTCACCCCAAGATTTTGCAGCGCCGACAGATGCGCCCGTGTCGGGTAACCGGCGTTCTTTTCCCAGCCGTAGCCGGGGTGCTGTTGCGCCAGAACCACCATGATGCGGTCACGTGTGACCTTGGCGACAACAGACGCCGCGGCGATGGACAGGCAACGCGCGTCGCCCTTCACGATGGCCTCGGCCCGGCAGGGCATTCCACGCGGGATCAGGTTGCCGTCGATCAGTGCTGCATCCGCCTGCGGCAGGCCCTGAACGGCGCGGACCATGGCGAGGTGGCTGGCGCGCAGGATGTTCATGTCGTCGATCTCGGCCACCGATGCCTGCCCGACCGATACCTCGGCAAGGGTTGTCAGCGCGTTAAAGAGGCGTTCCCGTGCGGCGGCGGACAGCACCTTGGAATCGGCCAGACCGGGGGGGATGCTTGCCGGGTTCAGGCGGACGGCGGCGGCCACGACCGGCCCCGCCAACGGCCCGCGCCCGGCCTCGTCAACCCCCACGACACAGGCCGCACCCCGGGCAAGGGCTGCGGCCTCATGGGCGAAATCCGGGGCAGGGCGGGGCATGACCCTGCCTATCGCGGCAGGCGGAAAAGACAAGAGGGGCGAGCGGCTGGGGACCGCCCGCCCCCGTCGTTCCGATGCCGCCGCTGGGGAACGGCGGCACCGGAATTCAGTAGCGATCGCTTCCGTTGCGGTGCTCGCGACGGGGCTCCACATGGTGGGGTTGGGGACGCCCTTGCCGCTCCAGCCGGAAGCCGACATCGGTCAGGCAGGCCTGGGGATAGACGGCAACCTGGCGACCCTGGATGCGCACCTGCTGTTCGCATCCGCGCGGCAGGCGACCGTTGATGCCCGACCGGCGCAGGCAGGGTTCGGAATAGACCACATGCGGGCGGCCACGCTGGCCGGGAAACTCTATGGCGCATTGCGCGGGCAGGACCTGGCCGCGATCGCGGTCCCAGCCCTGGCCGGGTCTTCCATAGCCCGGCTTGCCGTGCCCGGGGTAGCTGTGGCCCCAGCCATGCGCCGGTTCGACCGGCACCGGCTCCGAGCGCTTCTTGTTGTTGTCGATGGTCTTGGCGATGATCGCGACGGCGGCGATGGCGGCAAGCGCGCGGGCCAGATCGCGGCCGTCATCGGCGCGGGCCGGGGCGGCGGCGACGGTCATCAGGGCAAGCGCGGCGGCGGCTCCGGCGAGGGTTGCGACAAAGCGGCGGCGGGCGGCGGCGGAAAGGATGCGGGGGGTGGCGAGGTGCATGGCGGTGATCCTGCGGTGGGGCAGCGGGGACTGCGGTGGTTGTGCCTCAAGGCTGGCCGCACCTGGCCCCGCCGCGCAATATCGGCCCCCGGTTATCGCTTAGCAGACCGCGAAACCCGTGCGGATATTGTATATCGCAGTTCTCGCGCGCAGATTGGCCATTGCCCGCCCAACCAGGAGCAATGGCCGTGACCCTTCGCCTTTCCCCCCTTGTCCTGAGCCTTGCCTTCGTGTTTGCCTCGCCGGCGGGGGCCGCCTGCTATGCCGATTACAAGGCCAAGCAGGACAATCCCCTGCGCCTGCATTACGGCGTGATCGAGGTGCCCGAGAGCGCCTGTTCGCCCGGCGCTGCCCAGTCCGTCGTGGCCCAGAGGCTGCGTGCGGCGGGGTGGACGCTGACGAACATCATGTCCGTGTTCGGGCCCGAGGGGTTGGACAAAAGGAAGGCCGATGCAGGAGAACACTTCCTCCGCTACTGACACGCTGAAAGCGGGCAACAGGATCGTTGCCTGGGGGATCGCGGGGATCGTGGCCATCCTGCTGGGGGCCACGATCCTGTTGTTCATGAACCTGCCCGATGCCAATGCGTTCAACGCGCGGGTGGAGCGGATTTTCGTGGAGAATGACGACCTGCGCGCGGGCGCCGAGATCAAGCTGCTGGAAATACTGGCACAATCGGGAACGGCCTTTTCCGAGGTTCTGGCCAGCTACCGTGTCATCATCTTTGTGCTGCTGGTGTTTTCCACCGCGTTGCTGCTGGCGGCGCTGGTGTTTCTGGTCACGATCATCGCGCTGAACCGCCGCGTCTCGGCGATCCAGCGGTCGGGGATCCAGGTGGCGAGCCTGCTGATAAGCCGCGAGGCGCGGGCGGTCTATATCAACGACATGGAGTTCCAGCTGACCGAGGCAGCACTTGAAACGCTGTCGGTGCTGGCCGAGGCGCGGATGGATGACGACGTGCTGACGGGGGCGCAGATCGAGGCGATGATCTCGGGCCGCAACGCCGCAGACTGCGACGAGGCGGCAGGGGCCACGCGGGTGAAGCGGCTGCGCGATACGCTGGGCAACCAGATGGTGACCGAGCTGTTGGTCAAGACCATCGCGCGGCGGGGCTATGTGCTGGCGGTGGATCGGGGCGTCATCAAGATGCTTTAGCGCGGGGCGTTTATCCGACTGTTTTTACTGGAATTTCAGGGCTGGTATCCGTCCCGCGCGCGTCGGTTCCGCGTCGGTTTTCCGTCCCGACACGTGTCGGGCGTTTGCTGCGTTAACCTGCAGCGGAGACTGCGGAGCACACGCGCGCCCCGCCGCGCGAATCACTGTGCGTTGTCACACGGCTGTTGCCTCGGGGGGCCAAACACCTTGCACCCGGGGGGGCGTGGTTTTATATCCCCCGTTTCCTTTGGCCGCTTCGGGGGGACGCCCGTGATCCAGACGCCCTATTACCTGATCGACCGCGAAAAGCTGGCGCGCAATATGGCCGTGATGGACGCGCTGCGCGCGGCGTCGGGGGCAAAGACGCTGCTCGCGCTGAAATGCTTTGCCACCTGGCCGGTGTTCGACCAGATGCGCGCGCACATGGACGGCTCCACCAGTTCCAGCCTTTACGAGCTGCGCCTGGGCCGCGAGAAGTTCGGCGGCGAGACGCATGGCTATTCGGTGGCCTGGGGCGAGGACGAGATCGACGAGGCGACGCGCTATGCCGACAAGATCATCTTCAACTCGGTGGGCCAGCTGGAGCGGTTCGACAACCAGACGGCGCATGTGGCGCGGGGACTGCGGCTGAACCCGCGGTTTTCCACCAGCGGGTTTGACCTTGCCGACCCGGCGCGGCCGTTCAGCCGCTTGGGCGAGTGGGATGTGGCGAAACTTCTGGCGGTGGGTGACCGGATCAGCGGCGTGATGATCCACTACAACTGCGAGAACGCCGATTTCGACCTGTTCGACGCGCAGCTTGGCCGGATCGAGACGGAGTTCGCGCCGCTGTTGTCGCGGCTCGACTGGGTATCACTGGGCGGCGGCATCCATTTCACCGGGCCGGACTATCCGCTGGACCGGTTGGCCGCGCGGTTGCGGGCGTTTTCGGAGCGGTTCGGCGTGCAGGTGTATCTTGAGCCGGGCGAGGCCGCGATCACCGGGGCGGCGAGCCTGGAGGTGACGGTGCTGGATGTGCTGAACAACGGCAAGGATCTGGCGGTGGTGGATTCGAGCGTCGAGGCCCATATGCTCGACCTGCTGATCTATCGCCAATCCGCACGGATGGAGGTGGAAGGCGATCACCGCTGGATGATCTGCGGGAAGTCCTGCCTTGCAGGTGACATTTTCGGCGAGTTCGGGTTTCCCGCGCCGTTGCAGGTCGGCGACCGGCTGTCCATCGCGGATGCGGCGGGCTACACGATGGTCAAGAAGAACTGGTTCAACGGAGTGAAGATGCCGGGCATCGTCATCCGAGAGGCTGACGGGTCGATGACCGTGGCGCGTGAGTTCGGCTATGCCGATTTCGTGGGGAACCTCGGCTGAGGCCCCGTCCCATTCCCTGACTGTTGGAGGTGCGGATGAAACGCAACGTGCTGATCGTGGGCGCAGGTGGCGTGGCGCAGGTGGTGGCGCACAAATGCGCGCAATGGAACGATGAGCTGGGCGAGCTGCACATCGCCAGCCGCACCCGCGCCAAGGCCGAGGCGATCATCGCCTCGGTGCATGAGAAGGGCGCGATGAAGAGCCCTGGCGTGTTCGAGGCCTATGCGCTGGACGCGATGGACAGCGCGGCGGTGGCGGCGCTGATCCGGGCCACGGGGGCGGGGATCGTCATCAACGTGGGCTCAGCCTTCGTCAACATGACGGTGATGGCGGCCTGCATCGAGACGGGGGCGGCCTATATGGACACGGCCATTCACGAGGATCCGGGCAAGATCTGCGAGACGCCGCCCTGGTATGGCAATTACGAATGGACCAGGCGCGAGGCCTGCGCGGCCGCCGGGGTAACGGCGATCCTGGGCGTGGGGTTCGACCCCGGCGTGGTGAACGCCTGGGCCCGGCTGGCCGAGGATGAACACCTGGACCGGATCGAGAGCATCGACATCGTGGACATCAATGCGGGCAGCCACGGCCGGTATTTCGCGACCAACTTTGACCCCGAGATCAATTTCCGCGAATTCACCGGCACGGTTTACAGCTGGCAGGGCGGGGCCTGGCAGGAAAACCGGATGTTCGAGGTGGGCAAGGTCTGGGACATGCCGGAGGTGGGCGCGCAGAAGGCCTATCTGACCGGGCATGACGAGGTGCATTCGCTGTCGGCGCGCTATCCGCAGGCGGATGTGCGGTTCTGGATGGGGTTCGGCGAGCATTACATCAACGTGTTCACGGTGCTGAAGAACCTGGGCCTGCTGTCGGAGGTGCCGGTGCGCACGGCCGAGGGGCTGGAGGTGGTGCCGTTGAAGGTGGTGAAGGCGGTGCTGCCCGATCCGGCGTCGCTGGCGCCCGATTACACCGGCAAGACCTGCATCGCGACAATCGCGCGGGGCATGAAGGGTGGCGATCCGGTGGAGGTGACGATCTACAACGTGGCCGACCACCGCGAGGCCTATCTGGAGGTGGGATCGCAAGGCATCTCCTATACGGCGGGCGTGCCGCCGGTCGCGGCGGCGGTGCTGATCGCGCGCGGCGACTGGGACGTGGGGCGCATGGTGAATGTGGAGGAGCTGGACCCGCGGCCGTTCCTGACGCTTTTGGGGCAGATGGGCCTGCCGACCCGCATCCGCGATGCGGCGGGCGACCGACCGTTTGCCTGAGCGGCGAGGGGGGCTTCGCGCCCATTGACCGAGTGCAGAGGGGGGCTTCGCGCCCATTGACCGAGTGCAGAGGGGGGCTTCGCGCCCCCCGGGCCTTGCGGCCCGCCCCCCGCGGGATATTTATGCCAAGATGAAAATCGCAAGCGGAGGCGGGCATGAGCGGGCATGAGACGGCGATACTGGCGGGTGGGTGTTTCTGGGGGATGCAGGACCTGATCCGGCGGCTGCCCGGCGTGGTGGCGACGCGGGTGGGGTATTCGGGGGGCGATGTGGCCAATGCCACCTACCGCAACCACGGCACCCATGCCGAGGCCATCGAGATCGTGTTCGATCCGGCGCGCATCAGCTATCGCGAGATCCTTGAGTTCTTTTTCCAGATCCACGATCCGAGCACGCCCGACCGGCAGGGCAATGACCGGGGGCCGAGCTATCGGTCGGGGATATACTTCTTGACGGAGGAGCAGCATCGCGTGGCGATGGACACCATCGCGGATGTGGATGCCAGCGGGCTGTGGCCGGGGCGTGTGGTGACCGAAGTGAAGGCGGCAGGGGATTTCTGGGAGGCCGAGCCCGAGCATCAGGACTATCTGGAGCGCATCCCGCATGGATACACCTGCCACCGCATCCGGCCAGAGTGGCGGCTGCCGCGACGCGGGGCGGCCTGACGGATCGGCGCCTGCCCCCCGGTTTTCTGGCCCCCCGGTTTTCTGGCCCCCCGCTGTAGGGGGCCGGGGTTATACCGCCTCAGGCGGACCGCAGCAGGACCTTGGTCGAATCGATGGCCTTGGCCGCGCGTTCGAAATTCACCGCACGCGCGGCCGAGGACGGCGCCGAGCGCAGGAGAGTGGTTGTCAGGTTGTCCAGCACGGCCGAGGCCGCGGCATTGGCGCTGGGAACGGTGGCGGCCCTGACACGGGTGATCGGGCGCGCGGTGATGGGCCTGCGGTTGCCGACCTGGCCCTGACGGCGGATGGCGGGCTGCGTCGGGTCGATGTTGGCGGCGGCGATCCTTGCCAGCGCATCTGAGGCGCGCAGGATCTCTGCGCGGATCACGCCACTGTCGCCATCGGTGGACATCCGGCGAGCGGCCGCGTGCAATTCGCTGCTCAGGCAGTCGATCCGCCACTCGATCGGGTAGGTGCTGCAATGCTCGCGGGCGGTATCGACCGCCCTTTCGAGGTCCGCAGTCTCCTGTGCGGGTGTGGGAGGGGGCTCGGGCGGTTCGCGGAGTTCGGTTTCCATGGGCTCCTCGGGATATTCACCACCGTAACCGCCGTCGTAGCCACCGTCGTAGCCACCGTCGTAGCCACCGTCGTAGCCACCGTCGTAGCCACCGTCGTAGCCACCGTCGTAGCCACCGTCGTAGCCACCGTCGTAGCCACCGTCGTAGCCACCGTCGTAGCCACCGTCATAACCGCATTCCTCGCATACCGCCCCGAAGTCCGCTTCGGCAATGTCGGCCATGTGGGCGGGCGCGTCGCCGAGAAAGCCTTCGCCTGCGGGGCAGTCCGGACCGGTGCACAGCACCACGGGGATGCCGGACAATCCACGCAGTTCCGCCGGGGGGGTGGCAAAGACCGCCGCGGGCACGGTCAGCAGGGCGGCAGTGGAGACGAGCAACAGCGTGAGAGAACGGGGGCGGCGGCGGTCGGATGACATGATCAAGGTCCTTTCTGAAATGCTCAGGCCTTCAAACCGAAGGCAAGTCTGATGGCTTTCTGCGTTCCGGGGCCGAAACTGCCGTCGATGGCACCGGTGTAAAACCCGGCCTCGGACAACCGCGCTTGCAGGGCCCGACGCGTTTCAGTTGAGAACATGTTCGGCTTTTCAGCCAACAGGTCAAGAACATCCTGCGCGCCCGAGCGCAGCGCGTCATAGAGGTACCCAGCCGCCTGTTTCGGCCCCTTGCCACTGATCAGCCCGTCGTCGATCAGCGCGGCGAAGTTGAACAGCGCCTGCGGGTGGCGCAGGTCGGCCGCCCGGCCGAACAGGCGGAGCGCCTCGGCCGGGTCGGGGTTCAGGCCCAGATCGCCCTGATAGGTCAGAAAGCCCAGATCGTTGATCGCATCGGGAAAATCCTGTTCCGCCGCCGCCGTGTAGAGCGCCAGCGCGCGCGTCGGGTCGCGCGCCACGCCGATGCCGCTTTCATAGAGTTTGGCCAATTCGAATTGCGCCTCGGGGCTTCCCGCCTCGGCGGCGCGGGTCAGAAGGTCCACCGCCTCGGCCGGGTCGAACCGGCCGGCATCGGGGTTGAGGCGCATCATCGCGAGGCCCAGCATTGACCGCGTGTCGCCCAGATTGGCAAGCGCGCGCATCTGGCTTTCCTGATCCGGGCGGATGCCAGCCCAGGCCACGCGCAGGTCGCCCGGTGCCACCTCATCCCCACCGCCCGCAAGGTAGAACGGCACGCCCGAAAGCGAGCCGTAGGTATGCGGTTCCTGCATGTTGGCGGTTGCGGCCAGCACCGCATCGCGCACCTGGCGGAACATCAGGCTGAGTTCCAGCCCCGGCTCTTTCATCCGGTCGGCCAGTGCCAGCGCGAAGGGGCTGTTCCCGGTGGTGCCGTCCAGCGCCACCTGGCCGTCACGCGCGGCAAAGGCGACCAGGGTGCCGCGATCAGGCGAGGGCGGGGCCAGCCCGCCACGGGCGCCGCTTTCGGTGCGGGTGAAAATTTGCGCCTCGCCGAAGGGATCGTCGCGGCAGCTGTCGAGGATCACGATGCGCATGGTGCGCGCACGGTCCACCACCTGCAGGAAATCGGTCAGCGAGAAGGATTGCCGCTGCACGTCGCCGGTGGCGCGCACATCGGCATCGACCGGGATCAGGTAATTCTCGCCGCCCAGTTCCACCCCATGCCCGGCGAAATAGACCAGCGCCAGATCGGCGGTTTCGGACCGGAAGGCAAAGCTGTCCATCGCGCGGCGCAGGTCCTGATACCCGGCATTCGCCACCAGCGTCACCTCGAACCCGATGCCGGTCAGGGTATCGGCGATCAGGCGCGCATCGTTGACCGTGTTGTCCAAGGGCTCGATATGCGCATAGGACGCCATGCCGATCACCAGCGCCACGCGGTCGGTGGCGGCCAGCGCGGGCCAGGGCAGGATCAGCAGGAAACACAGGATCAGGCGGCGCATGGGGGCGTTCCTCAGCAGGGTCGCAGGTCGGTCAGATCTTGCCCTCCGCACGCCATTTCGTGATCATTTCGCGGCTGACCTCAAAATGCATGCTGTCCTCGCGGCTGAAGGCGGCCCCCCAGAACCAGCCTTCGGCCATGAAGAAATCGGCAAGGATCGTCAGGCCAAGCTGGGTGCGCCCGTCGCCCAGCGTATCCAGCACGCCGTCGATGTTGAGATCAACGGCAAGGCCGAAGGCATGGGTGGACACCGAGCTTTGGGAACCGCGGATGCGGCGCACGCACAGCGCGCCGGCGGTGGAGATGCGGTTGTAGAGATCCTCATCGACCGCCTTGATCTGCTCGAACACATTGCGGAGCGAGTCGACGGCGGGGCGCAGCATCGACACGCGGATCGGGCCCACATCCTCGGTCACCAGCATGGCGCGCAGCTTTGGGTTGGTCATCGGTTCGCAATCGTCCGACAGAACCTCGCGTGGCATGCCCAGCGTTTCCAGCAGGAACGAGGGCGAGGACACCGTGATCCCCGGGTTGATCGTGCGGCGACCCGCGAGGCTTACCACCTGCGCATAGCTGTCGAGGATCTGGTTGTCACCGAGGCGTTCCGGAAGGTAGTTCGGATCGGACGGGTCATAGGGGATGTCGCCCACGCGCGGCAGGCTTTGCAGGCGCGACAGTTCCTGTTCGACGGTGCCCATGCGCTGTTGCAGCGACTCGAGTTGCTGGCGCAGAATCTCGATCTCGATGCGGGCGCCGCTGTCCACGGCCGGGCCACCATCTGCCGACGTGCCGGTGGCCGCGCTGAAGGCATAGCTTGTGACCTTCCAGACAACCGGCACAAGCAAAAGCGCCACCGCGACGATGGCGGCCGGGATGATCCAGGTCGGCTCGGGCTTCGGGGGCGGAGCGGGTGCTTTTGCCATGTTTTGAGTATATCGCCCTTGCAGCACAAAGGAAATGGAAAGCGAAAGCTGGCCGGTTCACGCCTTCTTGGTCCGGTGAGGGGGTCAATCCTGTGGCGCGATGCAGCGCATTGGTATAGCATCTGCGCATTACGCCCGTTCGGAAGGCTCAAACCATGCGCAATCGTCGTTTTTCCATGCTGCTGCTTGCCGCTGCAATGGGCCTTGGCGCCCCGATCGCGGCCCAGACCCCGGATGCCACAAACGCCACTGCCGCCGAGTTGCAGACGCTGTTCCAGCGCCAGAAATCGCGCGGATTGAAGCTGGCCCCCGGCACGGGCACGGCTGTGGATACCGCTGCGGGCGTGGCCATGGGGGTCGCCACCGCCGTTGTCGCGGCCACAGCGCCGACGCAGGGCGGAACGGTCGTGTCGGCGACCGGCGCGCAGACGGCGGCCTCCTCCACGGATGCGCCGGTCCTGGTGCCTGTGGCCTATGCCGAACTTGATGCCGAGGATCAGGTAAACATCCGGATCTCGTTCGATTTCGACAGCGCCGTGCTGCGCGAGACCGAGACGGCAAAGCTGGACCAGCTGTGCCTGGCGATGAAGGTGGTCGATGTGGAGATGTTCCGCATCGTCGGCCATACCGATGGCGCTGGGTCGGACAGCTACAACGACAAGCTGTCGCTGTTGCGCGCCGAAGAGGTGAAGCGGCATCTGGTGAGCGAGTGCGGCTTGCCGGCCGAACGGTTGCAGGCCGTGGGCGTGGGCAAACGCTACCTTTCCAATCCCGACGATCCGCGCGCCGACGAGAACCGCCGCGTTGAATTCCAGGCGCTGAGCTAGGCCCGGAAAGACGCGCCCCCCACATGACCGCATCCATTGCCGCCGACATCTTCCGACCCGGCGACCTGTTGAACAACACCTACCGGGTCGAGACGGTGCTGGGACGGGGCGGCACGTCCGAGGTGTATCGCGCGCGGTCCGAGATTTCGGGGCGCCAGGTGGCCATCAAGGTGCTGAAGGCGGAACTCGCCAAGGACGAAGCCTATCTTCGCCTGATGACGCGGGAGGAGGCGATCCGCGACATCCGCCATGATTCGGTCGTGCGCTATTCCGAGAATCACCGCACGCCCGAGGGCCATGTCTATCTGGTGATGGATTACGTCGAGGGCCCGACGCTGGACAAAGTGATGGCCGCGGGGCCGGTGCCCGCGCCCGACCTGATGGTGATTGCCGCACGGGTGGCCGAGGGGCTGGTGGCCGCGCATGCCGCACGGGTGGTGCACCGGGACCTTTCGCCCGACAACATCATCCTGCGCGGCGGGGACCCGGGCCAGGCGGTCATTATCGACTTTGGCATCGCAAAGGATGACACGCCGGGGGCGGAAACCATCGTCGGCAACGAGTTCGCGGGGAAATACGCCTATGCGGCGCCCGAACAGCTGCACGGGCGCACCGACCAGCGGTCGGACATCTATGCCCTTGGCTCCACCCTGCTCGCGGCATTCCGGGGCTCTGCTCCCGACATGGGGTCGAACCCGGTGGAAATGCTGCGGCGCAAGGAGCTGCCGCCCGATGTGTCGGGTGTGCCGGAACCGCTGCACGGGCTGATCGAGGCCCTGACCCAGCCCGATCCGGCAAAGCGGCCGCAGACCATGGCGGATGTCCTGCGCCGGATCGACCCGACCTGGCAGCCTCCGCGCAACATGTCGCAACATGGGCCCACCTCTCCGCCGGTGCAGATCGCGCCACCGCCTGCCCCGCCAGCACCTGCGCGCAAGTCGCGCGGCGGGCTGGTACTGGTGCTGGTGGCGCTGCTGGCGGCAGGGGGCGGCGGAGCGTGGTGGTCGGGCGCGTTCGATCCGCCCGCCACGCCGGCGCTGCCGGTAATCAGCCCCTATGTGCTGACCCTGGAAAACGGCCCCGAGTCCGCCCTGCGCATCACCGGGCATGCGCCGGATATGGCAACCTTGCAGGCGCTCACCGAACGGGCGACGGGGGCGGGGGGCGCGATCTCGGTGTCGCTTGCCGAGGGCGACATTCCCGAGGGCTGGGGTGGTGGGGTTCTGGCGCTGCTTCCGCCGCTTGAGCCCCTGCTGGAATGGCGCGTGGCGATCAGCGGCGACCGGGCCGCAGTCACCGGGCTGGCCCCCGACCGCGGGACGCGTGACGCCGTGGCGGCCGCGCTCGCCGCGCTGCCGGGGCCTGTGCGGGCCGAGGCGAACCTCACGATCCGGCCGACCTTTTTGACGGATGAGGTGGTGCGCCCGGTCATCCTCGCCCATCAGGATTGTGGCCCGCTGAGCCATGACCCGCCACCCGCCACCGGCTGGGGCGACGGCGCGCGGATCATCGTGACCGGGCGCATGGCGACCGAGGCGGGGCGGCTGCGGCTGTTCGAGGCGCTGAAGGCGGTCATTGGCGAGCGGACGGCGCTGGTGGACGTGGAGATTCTGAACCCCACGCTCTGCGCGATCGAGACGGCGCTTCCGCGCGCGCCCTCGCGCGGGTTCAAGGTGATCTTCGGTTTTGGCGACCGGCCTGACCCCAACCCCGCCGCCCGGTATTTCGTGGGCGAGAATCCGGTTATCGACATCGTGATCCCGGCGGATGTGACGGACGGGCACCTGTGGGTGGCGATTGTCGATGTGACGGGCACGGCGTTCCATCTGCTGCCCAACCTGAACCGGCCTGAAAACGACATCGCCACCCTGCGCGGCGGTCAGACCGGGGATGTAACACTGCGGGTCGCCTATTCCCTCGCCGAGGCACAGGGCACCCCGCGCATGGCCTTCCTCGTGGACGACAGCATCATGGGCAAATCCAAGATCGTCGTGCTGCACGCGCCGCGCCAGGTGTTCGAGGTGCTGCGCCCGATGTCGGAATCCGTGCAGAGCCTGGCCGCTGCTCTGGCGGCGCAAGAGGGGGGCGACGGGATTTCGGCGCTGTTCTCGGTGGATTCGCGCATCCTGACGACCGAAAAGCGGTAACTCGGGCCAGGTTTGCGCAAGACCGAGCCGCGCGCCGATTTCATTCAAGAACCCGGTCCGGAGTGTTTCAACACTCCGTCTGTCTCCTCTGGTCGCCTCAGCCCGGCACGTCGATCACGATGACCGACACGTTGTCGCCGCCGCCGGACGCCAGCGCGTGCTCCACCAACCGGTCCACCACCGTTTCGATCGGCGCGTTCTTCAGCATGCGTTCCAGCGCCTCGAATCCCGCATATTTCGTCAGCCCGTCCGAGCACAGAAGGAACCTGTCACCCGGCAGCACCTCACCGCGCACCTTGTCAATCTCCAGTGTCGCATCCACACCCACGGCGCGGGTGATCGCGTTCGATTGCGGGTGGTGTTCGGCCTCGTCCCAGGTCAGCTGCCCCAGCGCCACGAATTCGCCCACAACCGAATGGTCGGTGGTCAGCATCTGGATCACGCCGTCGCGCAGGAGATAGGCGCGGCTGTCGCCGGCCCAGAGGGCGGCGAAATGCGTGTCCGTCAGGATCAGCGCCACCACGGTGGATCCCACCGTTGTTTGGAACCGCGTTGTGGCGGCTTCGTGAACCTGTGTATTGGCACCGATGATCGCGGTGCGCAGCGCGCGCATCAGGTCGCCAGGCGGAAGGTCGGGCGGGATCATGGCCACGGTTTCGGTTATGGTCTGGCTGGCGTAATCGCCCGCCTCGTGCCCGCCCATGCCATCGGCCACGACCCAAATGCGCTGGTCCGGCAGGGCGAGGATCGAATCCTCGTTGACCTTGCGGACCTTGCCCACATGCGTTCGGGCCGAAAAACGGATCATCGGATGCATCATCGAGGTCAAGATCAGGCGTCCTCCCGCTCGTGCCAGACCTGAGCGGCCATGTCGAACAGCCCGGCCATCTGGCCGCCCGCAGGCAGCCCTTCGCAGATCATCATCCGCATTGCGCCATTCAGTTCGGCGGACCAGACCGAGGGTTTGCGAAAGCGCGCCCCGGCCAATTCGGCGGCCGTTGCGGCGGGCAGCGTGCCCGGCCCGCCGCCCTGCGCGACCAGACCGCCTTGCGCAAGCTCGAACCGGACGGGGGGCATCGGCGGGGCCAGGTCAACGCCGCGCAGCCGTTCGGCAAGGGCGTCACGGGTCATCGCATCCTCCAGCGCATCGAGCGCGAGGTTCTCCAGCGCCAGAAAGGCAGCCTCCTGCCGGAAATGCTCAAGCATCGCGGGCTGTCCGTCGCCCAGTGGCGTGGCAAGCGTCAGCGGAAACTGGCGTCCCACGCGATCCACCGACATCATCATCACCCCCAACATCCCCGATGCCCCCAGGATGCCCGGCGACAGCGTGAAGCGCCAGATGGGGGCCGAGAAATAGCAGTCCTGCCAGCCCTCGCCGAGTTGCGCGCGGGTGGCGACCATGCCCTCCTGCAGCCAGCGGTCCCACGGGTCCACGAACCCTTGAGGCAGGTCCAGCCGAAAGAAGTCGCCCAGGGCGGGGAACTTGCCGAAGGCTCCGAACCGCGCGGTCATCAGAAGGACTTCGGACAGGAGAACTTGGAAAGCGCAGGCAGGGCGAAGGGGTTGATGGCTGACCCCGACTGCATCTGGAAGATGGCAATGCGGCCGCCCACGTTGAAGATCACGCGCTTGCGGTCGCTGACGTTGGTGTTGCGGATCTCGGCGCTGTCCAGCAGGCGGAACCATCCCCATGGCCCGTCGCGGCGCAGGGTGGCGGCACTTCCAGCCTCTTCGGGTTCGAACACCACCCGGGCAAATCCGGCCTCACCCGGCCAGACCACGCCCGAGGGGGCGGGCTGGCCGTCGCGGTGGGTGAACTTGACCGACTTGCCGTCAATCTCCAGCGTGACGCCGGTGGCCTTGGGGTCCAGCGCCTCGGGCGTCACCTGGAACCGGACGGCGGGCGAGGGTCCTTCGGGGAAGAAGGCCGCGCGGATCTCGGCGGCGTGCATGAACTGTTCCAGCACCGTGGGCGACATGCCCAGATCGGCATCGTTCACCCGCTTGAAGGTCCAGGGTTTGCTGCGGGTATCGACAAAGCGCTCCAGGTTCTCGTTGAAGAACGTGTCCAGCAGACCCCCCGGCGCGAACATCCGGGTGAAATCGGCCATGCCCACGTCATTCTGCGCCCGCCTTGTAAAGGGATAGCGGTTGGCCAGCGACTGTTCGCAGACCGGCAGAACGCTGCTTTGCCATTTGGCGTTGATCGTGGCGCGGGTGCCCTCGGCGGTGATGCCGGACGATCCCGCCGATATCTGCGTGGTCCAGCGCTGCATCGGCCCGGGCAGGCGGTTGGTGAACTGTGTCAACTCGAACAGGGCCGAGCTTTCGGGGTCTGTCGTCCCGGACACGCCCGAGAACGACAGCTTGGACATCTCGCGGTAAACCTGCTCCAGGATGATGCGCAGTTCGTCCAGCCGCGAGGGCTGGCCTTCGCGGCTGCGCACCATGTCGTTCAGCCACGAAAAACGCTCCTCGACGAAGACGCCGGGGGCCTTTGGCTTGGGCGCATTGGGTTCGGCCGCTTCCAGGGCGCGCAAAAAGACGATGGCCTGGGTGCTCAGGAGCGAGCGGAATTCGAACTCGGCGGCCGCCGCCACGCCTGCGCCAACCGCGGTTCCGCCCAGCGCGCTGCGATCCTCGGTCAGGCGTGTCTCGGCGGCGATGGCCATCAGGATGTTGACGATGGGCGAGGTCGGCCCTGACAGGATGTTGGTCACCTCGACCGCATGCTGAACCGATTCCATCGGGATGATGTCGAGATCGGACAGCACCGCCTCGTAGCGGGCGATGAAGTCGTTGTAATAGAGGTCGAGCACATCGCGCGCGACGGCCACCATCGCGGCCTCGGACTGCACGCCCTGGGTGCGCGACCCCAGCACCCATGCCTCGGACTGCAGCCGCTTGGCGACGCCCAGCGCCTCGCCCAGGAACACCCGGTTGAAGCCGTTGTAGGTATAGATGCCCTCGATCCCCTCGTTCAGGGGTTTGCCGGAGGACCGCACGAAGGCCCGCGCGACAGCGGGCCCGCCCACCTCGGTCACGCGCCACTTGGGCAGTTCCAGGGACTTGGGGCTGTTGATGATGCCGTTGTAGATGCGCTGCGCCATCGGCATCCGCGACAGGATATCCTGCGCCTGTTCCACCAGCGGGCCGTTCAGTGCGATCTTCTGCATCGGTTGCGACAGCATCGCATCGAGGTGCAGCGCAAGGCTTACCTTGGCCTCTTCGGCACCGGGGCCGGTGAAGGACACGTTCCAGTCGTTGGCCAGGTATTCCTTGACCAGTTCCACGTTCAAGGGGCCCTGCTGGCCCAGCATCAGATAGACCTTGAGCACCTCATAAAGCACCTCGGGCTGGTTCATCGAGCCCTGCATCTGGTTCTCGAGCCGCAACAGAAGCCGTGGCAGCAGATGCTGGTTCAACCCGGCGCGATAGGATTGCATCGCATTGGCCCCCAGGACCCGGCCTTGATAGAGGCCGTAACCCAGAACGCCCGGCGGCGCGACCTCGCCCTTCAGCGGGTTCGCGGGCAGCTCGCGCAGGATGTTCAGCGCGGGCACTGTCGAGATGATGTCGCTGTCAGAGATCGGGCTGCCGGGGATGATGGCGGCGGCGGCCTGATAGGCGTTGGTCATCTCGCTCGCCTGCGCGATCAGGGCCCGGTTGCCCAGGAAGCTGCGCACCCAGAAGGTGCCCGCGGCCACCGCGACGATGATGGTCGCGGCGATGGCGGCGGCCCGCATGATCTTGTAGCGGCGTTCCACCTTGTCGTCGGCCGACACCAGACCCGCCTCGCGGAAGATGACCTGATCGAAGAGCCGCGTCAGGAAGTAGCTGCGCCCGGTGCCCTTGCCCGACCCGATGGCCTGCCGCCCGATCCCGAAGGTGCGCGCCATGCCCATCATCAGCCGGTCGATGGGCGTGCCTTCCTGCGTGCCGGAGGCGAAATAGACGCCGCGCAGCATGTGGCGCTGTTCGAACTTGTTGTCCTGGAACACCTCGTTCAGGAAATCCCGCGCAACCTGGCGGACCGAGGCCACCTGGCCCGGAAAGCCCGCGATCAGGCTGCGGCGCTGGTGGTCGGTTTCGGTTTGCAGCCGCTCGAGGCTTTGCGCGTTCAGCTGCGTCAGGAGATGCGAGAATTCGTCATCGAAGGCGGCAATGGGCGAGGTGTTGCTGCGCCCCTTCTCCACAGGCAGGGTAAACCCCCAGACCTGTTCACGCGCTTCCTTGCCGAGGTTGTCGAAGAACTCGGTAAAGCCCGCGATCAGATCGGCCTTGGTAAAGATCACATAGACCGGGAAGCGCACGCCCAGCTTTTCGCGCAACTCGTGCAGCCGGCGGCGGATGGCGCGGGCGTGGCCGGCCTGCGTCACCTCGTCCTGCATGGACAGGTCCGAGAGCGAGATGGCGATGATCGCGCCGTTGATCGGCTGGCGCTTGCGGTGCTTTTTCAATAGCGCGAGGAAATTGAGCCAGCCCTGGTTGTCGGCCTCGGCATCACTTTCCTGGGTGGTATAGCGGCCTGCGGTGTCGATCATCACGGCATTGTCGGTGAACCACCAGTCGCAGTTGCGCGTGCCCCCGACCCCACCGATCGAGGCCGAGCCGAACTGTTCCACCAGCGGGAAGCGCAGCCCCGAATTGACGATGGCCGTGGTCTTGCCCGCGCCAGGCGGGCCGATCATCACATACCACGGCAGCTCATACAGGCTGCGCGACCCCAGCTTGGACTTGCGCAGTTGCGCCAGTGCCGTGCGCAGTTTCTGGCGCATCTCATCGGATTCGGATTTGATGCCGTCGTCGGCGTCGTCCTCCACCTCAGTCGAGGCCACGATGTCGGCGCTCATCCTGCGGTCGCGGCGGCGGCGCAGATACCAGATCAGGATCGACAGGATGAGGGCGAAGGCCAAAAGGCCCGCGATCCACACGATACGGTCCATCGGATCGGCGAAGGGCTGCCAAGACCCCAGCACAACGAACGGACCGAACATCCACAGGCAAACAGACAGGACGATCACGACGCCCCAGATCGCAATGTAGATCGAACTGAAGAAAAACCGAATGAAACGTCTGATAAGCATCAGCTTTCCGCCTTCAGTAGAACGATTTCAATGCGCCTGTTCGCGGCGCGCCCCTCGGCCGTGGCATTGCTTTCGATGGGCTCCTTTTCGGCGCGGCCCTCGGCGCTCAGGCGCTTGGGGTCGTCCATGTGCTTGGCCATCGACTTCAGAACCGATTCCGCGCGGGCCAGCGACAGATGTGTGTTGGACGGAAACCTGGCCGTCCTGATCGGCTGGTTGTCGGAATGCCCGACCACGAGAATGCGACCCGACTGGGCGTTCAGCGCCTTGGCCAGCCGCTCGATGCGCGCGTCATAGCCCGCCGCCAGCTTGTCCGATCCGGAGCCGAACATGCCCTGCCCCTTCACCCTCACGGTCAGCGTCGTGGCATCCTGAAAGACCTTGACCAGCCCCTCCTTGATCTCAGGTTCCAGAAAGCCCGACACGATCTCCACCTGGCTGGGCCCGGCCTCGGGCGGCGGGGGCGGCGGCGGGGGGGGTGGCGGGGCCGGGCGGCTCAGCACGGCGGGAACGCCCGGGTCGATCGAGGCAAGCTGACCGATCAGGCGGTCGGACGTGGTGCCCAGCGCATAGGTCAGGCCGCCGAACATCAGCGCAAGCAGCAGGGCCGTCACACCCACCGCGATCCAGACGGGTTTCCACAGGGACAGCGCGCGGTGCGGACGCTCCACCCCCTTCCAGTGCGGCGAGAGATCCTGTTCGACCGCACCCCGCTGGCCCCGGATGATGCGCGCCAGACCCGCGCGGATCGTCAGATGCTTGTCCTGTCCGCCCTGTTCCACGCGAAGCCGCCCCTCGAACCCCAGGGTCAGGCACATGTAGATGAATTCCAAAAGCTCGATATTGGTGGGCGGGTCCTTTTCCAGCCGCGCCAGCACGTCATAGAGGCGGTCGCCGCCCACCGTCTCGCGGTGGAAGGTGCCCACCATGGACTGCAGCGCCCAGTTGGACTGTTCGCCCCAGGGCGTGTTCAGCACCACGTCGTCGATGGTGGCGCAGATCGCATAGCGCGCGACCTTCACCTGCTGGGGGTCGATCCCGGCGGCAATCGCCCGGCTGTCAAAGGCGCGCACCTCGGCGACCACCTTGCCGCGCAGGGCGTCCGGGTCCATGTGCTGGGCGCGGTTTCGGATGCGGCTGACCAGTGCGAACAGCATCGCGGCGGCGGCGTTCAGCCGGTTCATGCCGGTCATCGCCAGCTGGATCGGCGCCTCGCTCGCCTTGGCGTCGGGTGCTGCGGCCTGCTGCGGGGCCGCCTGCTGCGGAACGCCATATCCGAAGGGCTGTGCTGCGGGGGCCGCAGGGGCGGCATAGGCCGGCACACCCGCGGGTGACGCGCCCCCACGGCGACCGCCGGGATTGGGACGGATGACGGTCCGCTCCGAATCGTCGGGTTCGGCGAAGGGGTCGTTGCCAGACATCACCTATTCCTTGTTGCGGGCTCAGCCGACGCGAATGGCCCAAAGCTCCATCGAAAGGCCGGGATAATCCCCGGAAACGTGCACTGCGATACCGCCTGATGTTGTCATCTTGCGCCAATATGGACTATCGCGGTCAAGTTCAAAATAGACCACACCTGCGTGATAGGGAATCTGGCGCGGCGCCACGGGCAGCGGGCGCAACGTGATTCCCGGCAGGGCGGAGTTCACCAGCGGCCTGATCTCCTCGACCGGGCCGATCTTGGCCTGGCCCGCGAAATGCCGCCGCACGTTCTCGGCCGGGATGTCGGCCTTGACGGCCAGCACGAAGCCTGCGGTGGACACCAGCTTGCGGTCGGCGATGATGCCGACGCTGACGCCATACTTGCGCGGCTCCAGCGGGATCATGATCGCCGTCTGTTCCAGCACCGACGACAGATACTGCCTTAGGGTCCGAACGACCGGGCCGAAGGTCTGTGTCAGCCCGTCATGCTGGTAGGGCGGGAAATCCGGGGGTGCCTTCTCGGTGGCCATGAAGGTGGCAAGCTCGCCCGCCAGTTCGACGCACATGCCATAGGCCTGCACCGGATGGATGTTCTCGCATCCCAGAAGGTGGCGCACGCGCGGCAGGTTGCGGTTCACTACCATCAGAAGGAGCGCATCCTGAATCTCGGCGGTGCCCTTCGATCCCGTCGTTTCCGACAGCCGCCCCGCCAGCGCGCGCTGCCGGTGCGACAAGAGCCCCTCAAGCTCGCGCAGGAAGCCGTGCAGCGACGGGGCCGCCCGCACGTCGAGGCAGCTTGGCACGAACCCCTTGTCCAAGAGCACCTCGCCATCGGGGCGCCGCTCGATGATGCGCGCGATCGGGATGACCAGCCGGTCCGCCAGATCGTCCAGTTGCAGCGCGAATTGCAGGCGCAGCTTGCCGACCCCCAGCACGACAGGCTTGCGCGCGTCATGGGTCACGTCGGTCACCTCGATCTCGGCCTGGCGGAACCGCGCGGCCGACTGCTCCATTCCCGAGGGATCGATCTCCAGCGCGCCGCGACGGCGGGCGGGGACCGACAGATAGACGATGCAGTCCTTGGCGGCCTCGGGCACCTCAAGCGCGGGGGGGTGATCCTCGGTCTGGGGCACGCGGAACACGGTGCCGTCGGGGGTGAGGCCCGAGGCGCCCTTGATGGCGAACTGCCCGAATTTCAGCACCTCTTCGTTGATGTCCAGCTCGCTCACACCCCAGACATAGGGGGCGATGCGGCGCGCAAGGCCGGTGACCAGCGCCTCGACATACCGGTCGGACTGTTGGAAATGGTGAGGCTGCAGGAACAGACCCTCGGTCCAGAGAACCTTGCTATCCCAGGACAACCGACGCTCCCCCCCCGTTCGACACGGGCGCTGCACCCGTCGGGCAAACCCTAGTATCCCCTTCTGCGGAAGTCATTTCTTTCTTTCGCGGTGCAATGTGTTCAACTGGTCCTGATAGGCCTTGGCAAAGGCCTTGGCAAAGAATTCATGGAAATCATTCTCGGCCTCGCCGGCGATGGTGCCGTAGAGTTTCTCGTATTCCTCCCACAGCCGCGCCTTCTTGCTGCCGAGGAGGCCGCCGATGCCGCCACCGCCCACCCGCACGGCAAGAACCGCAGGGTCAAGCCGCGCCAGCACGTCCTTGATCGCGGCTTCCATGCCGGTGACCATGGCGACCTCATGCGCCTTGATGTCGTTCAGCGCCTCCTTCACGGCGGTCGTGGCATCCATGTAGCCCTTTGCCTTCGGCCGCAGGATCATCTCGACCGCGTGCTCGGGCGACAGCGCGAACTTCAGCGGGTTGTTGCCGCCCGCGCTGATCTGTGTCCGCTCCATGCGGAACTCGCCCTTGATCGAGGCGCGGGTCATCAGGACGTCGCGCAGGCCTTCGATCAGGATGCGCACGACGTTGCCCAGCCGCGCCATCGTCGCGGCCATCTCGGCCTCGGGGATCACCATGTCATCGGCTCCCGCACCGACAAAGAAGGCGCGCAGGGCGTCGGTCTGGCTTGCGGTCAGCGGAGCGGCCGGGGGCACCTGCGTCACCGGCGCGGCCACAGGTGGGACAATCGAGACAGGGGCGGCTGCGGGCGGCGGCGGTGCCGCTGACACCGGCGGCGGAGGTACGACCGAGGTGAGCCGCCCTGGCGCCACAGGGGCCGCGAAGGGCGAGGCCGCATCGGCCGCCACCTCCGCCGCGGATTTTGGCCGGGGCGGGCGCGGCACGACCGAAGCCGCGGGCAAAGGGGTGACCGGAGGCACCGGCGCCGCCGGCATCAGATCGTCAAGGGCGTCGGGCGGCAGCACCTGCGCGGGCCGCGACGGCGGGGCGGGCGCGGGCGCAAAGGGATCGGAGGCTGCAGGCGCGGCTTGCTTGCCCTTGGGCGACGGGGCGAGGAAATCCTCGTCCCAGTCGTCAGGAATGACGCTGGAGCTGGCCTTGCGCCCGGCGGGGGAATAGCCGTCGTTCAGCGCAGGCGAATTGTAGCGCGCCGACGCGCCGTCCAGATCGTCCAGCGGATCGGGAAGGCGGCCCAGGATCGGATCCTCTGAATCGCGCAGGTGCGGCAGGTCCAACTCGTCGATCGGATCCTCGCGCACCACGGTCGAGGGGCCGCGCGGCGGTTCCTCCCCCAAGAGGTTGTCCAGGAAATCGACGCGCCGCGACGAATGGTCGTCCAGCAGGTCCATCAGGTCGGGGGCGGCCTCGGCGCGACCGTGCGACACGGGACCGTCATCCACCGGCGGGGCGAGATCGCGCAAGGGGTCCGCCCGATCCGTGCTGATCGCCACGACCAGCTCATACCCGCCCATGGTCAGAACGTCGCCGTCATTCAGCGGCGTGGGCACCCGGCCCAGCGGCACCTTGCCGTAGTTCAGGAACGTGCCGTTGGTCGAAAAGTCGATCACGACCACATTGCCGTTCTGGTCCTCGATGGCGCAGTGGTTCTTGGAGATCAGCTTGTCCGGGTCCGGCAGGCACACATCGTTTTCCTGCCCGCGACCGATGGTCAGGCTGGGACCGCGCATCACAATGGGCGCGCCGTCCCCCGGGACCGCGCCCGAGGATTGGAACCGAAGAGTCACAGGCATTCAGGCATCAGCCTCCGACCAGGACGGTGAACTGCATCGGGAGGATGGCCCCCCCGCCCGAGCACAGGTCCATCCCCACCCGCGTCGCGGGAAGTTTGCCCATCATAACGGTCATTGACCCCTTGGCAATCGGGTGCGGAGGCGGGGCGACCGCCGTGACCGCGAGGTCGGTCAGGCGCGCGGCCATCAGCTTGACCACCAGGACGGGCACCGCGCAGGGCGGGATCACGGGTGTCGGAGCGCCCACTGTCAGCGGACACACATGGGTGTCGGTCAGGCGCGCCTGCGGGGGGCCGGGCATGGTCGCTATCCTTTCGCGTCAGCTTTGGGACCGCCATCCGCTGGGGCCTTGCCGTTACCGCCGCGGGCAATATCCACACCGCGGTCAATCAGCATGTCCATGAAGGCGTTGGCCTGGTCGGCATGTGCCCGCATGGCGAGCAGGTTCATGGCAAACACCGCCGCCGATACGCCCTGGGGCGGCGCGGGGTAATTGGCCAGGTCGCCATCCACCCCCAGCGTGCCATCGGCGTAAAGGGCCGCCATCGCACAATAGACCGTATCGTCATCCTGTTCGGCGTGGTGGAAGGCATCCGAGGCAGCGGCGCGGTTCTCGGGTGACGGCTTGAACACCCAGCGTTCGGCGGTGGCCAGCGGCGGCGGCACCTTTTTCGCATCTGCCCCGATCAGGTCACGCGCAGCGAGGCAGGCCCACCATGTCGCCTCGCGCGGGGGGAGCGCCACTGAAAGAAGGCGCAGCATGTCCAGCCGCGCCTCCTGCGCCTCCAGCGCGGCCATTACGGCCGGCACCGGGGCCGAGGCGGGCAGGTTCACCGGCGTCTGCAGCTTGGTATTGGCATTCGCCAACAGCTTGGCCGCCGGGTCAGGCGGGATTTTCTTGAGGTTTTCGAAGCGCTTGCTCATCTTGACCTCAGTTGATCATCGTCATGCTGCCGTTGATCGTCAAGATCCCGTTGGCCTTGTGCGTCGCCATGCCCTGCGCCTCTGTGGTGATTACCGGGCCCTTGATCGTGATGCCGCTCATGTCGATCTTGATGGATGAGGGGCCGACTTTCAGCTCGATGCTGGCCTTGGATTCGATGGTGATCGATCCGGTGACGCTGGATTTGAAGGTGCCGGTCACCGTCTCGGACGAATTTCCCTTCACCTCGGCGGTGGAGTTTCCGCCCGTCGTGCCCTCGAAATTGCCCTTCACGTCCATTTTCTTGTTGCCGCCCACCTCCTGGCTGGCATTGGCCCCGATCTTTTCGCTGCGGTCGGTCTTGATGTCGCGCTTTTCGTTGCCGGTTTCGACCGTCAGCGTCAGGTCGCCCTTTTCGATGTTCTCGGTGCGGTCCTGATAGATTTTGGTGGTGATGCTGCCGGGGCTTTTCTTGTCATAGCCGATGCTGACGGTGGCATCGTTCTCGACCGTCAGGAAGTAATCCTTTTCCGCGTGCATGCGGATGAACTCGTCGTCCTTCTTGTCCTCGAACACCAGTTCGTTGTAGTTCTCGTCGCCCCCGCCCTTGCTGCTGCGCGTCTTGATCCCGCTTTGGGTCTTGTTTGCGCCCAGCGCGTAGGGCGGCATCAAGTCGGCGTTGTAGAGCATGCCAGTGCAGATGGGGCGGTCGGGATCGCCATCCTCGAACTGGATCACCACTTCCTGGCCCATCCGTGGCACCGCGACCATGCCCCATGTCTTGCCGGACCAGGGCGTCACGACACGGACCCAGCACGAGGTGTTTTCGTCGTTCTTGCCGTCCCGGTCCCAAGGGAATTGCACCTTGATGCGCCCGTGTTTGTCAGTGTAGATCTCTTCGCCCGATGGCCCCGTAACCTTGGCCAGAAGGATGCCGGGTATCTTCGGCCACTGCGTCTTGAACGGGGCGCGGTAAGGCACGTTCTTGGGGATCACCTGAAACGTGCAGCGATACGTATCCTTGTTCTTTTCGTCGAACTCGATGGTGCCGGGAAGTTCCTTGACCTCCTGCGACTCGTCCTTTTGCTGCACCTCGATCTGGATCATATGGATCGCATTGACGATCAGGTAATCTTGGTTCTCTTCGTCGCGCCCGTGTTTCTGCAGCTTGAACGTCGCGCCGTTGGCCAGCGTGCGCACGTTGCCGATGGCGCTGCGCACCGAGAACCTGACCGCCTCGGCCTCCATGCGGATGCGCGCATGTTCGGTGCCGACGGCGGTTTCCCGGTAGTGGCCCGGATAGCCATAAAGCTCATAGGACTTGAACGGATGGTTGCCCTTCGGAATGTTGTTCCGGGTGGTCATGTCGGCCTTGGGCTTTTCGAAGTTGTAGTCGCGCAGCGTCACCCGGCCGCTGGTCACGTTCTCGGACCCGCGCCATTCGAACACATGGTCCGTGGCACGCCGATATGAGGCCTCGCGCTGCGCGAATTCGATCGTGGCATACCCATCGACCGGCACATGCGGCCCGATGTTGTCCACCAGCATCAGGTGATCCACCCCATTCTTGACGGTCGAGTAGAAATAAATGCCCTCCTCTTCCATCAGCCGGCAGATGAAATCATAATCGGTCTCGTTATACTGCACGGTGTAGACGCGCTTCTCCAGCTTTCGGCTCACGCTGAAGGTAAAGTCGGAATGCCCGCGGTCATTGAACACCTGCTTGATGATCTCCTCGGCCGTGAGATTCTGGAAGATCGCACAGTTGGTCGTGCGGGTCAGAAACCAAAGCCAGGGGCGCACCTCCAGCGAGTAAAACCCGAACCCTTCGTGCAGGCCGATGTATTCGGCCTCGATGCAGGTGCCCACGAACAGCCGATGGCCACCGCCCTCGTCGTCGCCCTTCTGCACCTTGATCTTGATCGTCTGTCCCACGACCTTGCCCAGTTCCACCTTCTGGTCGGGGGAAAGCCAGTCGATCGTCGTTTCGGTGATCTTGTTCATGCCCTCGACGACGCGCGCCGCCTTGATGAACATCTTGCGCTCACCAAGCGGCCCCTGCATCTGGACCTTGCGGTTCTTAAGGACGACTTCGGAAATGCTTCCAGCCATGTACGTTTCCCCTGAATGCGCAGCCAAAACGGCTCGGGATCAAAAATCCGAAAACTTCACCTCGATCAGCAGGTCCTCTGTACGAAGCCGGGCGATCACTTCCGGGTTGATTCGCCAGAGCGACTTGAGCTCGAAATCCGTCGGAAAGGCCTCTTTCAATTCGAATATATCTGCGAAGTACACGCATCGCACGGAAAAGGGATAGCGCCCGGTCCCCGTCAGCACGTCGTTCAGCAGCTCCTCGCCTTCATAAAGCCAGTGTTCTTTTCCCAACACAAGCAACGTCATCGGGACGTCATCCTCGGCAGCCCCATCCTGCGCCATCACAGACCCTCCAGCAAGGCCGCGAGATCGGCGTCGATGGCTGAAGGGTCGGAGGGGGCGGCACTGTCGCCGAACCCCGCCAGAAGCGCGTCCAGATCGTCATCAACCGCCCCGCCGCCGAAGGTGGCCGCGACATCCGCCACGCGGTCGCCCCCTTCCGGGTCGTCCGATGGCGGGCTGGAAGACCATGGTCCGGCGATATCGGTCCCCGCCAATGACTGGAACGACCCCAGCCGCACCACATCGCGCCCCCGCACCGACAGGACCGGCATGAACCCGCGCTGCACGATGCGTTCGGCGACATCGGTCGAGACGTTGCGCTCCGTGCAGGGTAGCGCCGTCTGGTCGCCGTGCCGGTCGGTGACGACATGATAGGGCATCTGACCCAGCGACATCGCCTTGCCTAGCGTCATCTTCGGCCCGTCGTCGGTCCAAGCCTTGGCCAGCAGAATCGCAGCCAGCACCGCCGGGTTGCACCACAGCATGCCCGACAGCCCCTCGGACATCGTGAATTCCTCAAAGTCGAAGGCGTCGATCGGGTCCGACTTGGCGCCATAGGGCCGTCGCAGCAGGAACCGGGGTGCCGCGAGGCCCAGCCAGGCAGCCATCGGTTCGGCCCGCAGCGCATCCCAGGCGCGGGCGACCATCGGATGACGGTCACGCTTGGCCACATCTGCACAGCCGGGGCCCATCGCAGCCAGGAAGGGTGCGCGCACATGTGCGGCGATCCGGCCCATGCGGCCCAGGATCTGCGCATGGGGCGGCGTTTCCTCAAACGTATAAAGGCCGACAACCGCCGAATAGCCGGTGCCGCCCTCGACCGTCAGCGGCTCGTTCAGGATCTTGAAGATGCCCGACGCGGCGAGGTTCGCGGCACCCCCCAGGTCGGCCGCGAATTCCTCGGCCGAAATGTCGAAGATGGTGATCTCCAGCTTCTCGTCCGTCTCGACTTGCCGCGCCAGCAGGTCGAGCGTGCGCCAGGCCGCCTCGATAGCCTGAAACTCGGGGTGATGCAGGACCAGCCGCATCGCAGCCCCCATCGCCTCGTCCAGCGTGGCCCGCAGCACCTTCGCCTCGGGCGGCGTGCCGGGCAAGACATAGGGCCCGACGATGCGCGCGATCAGATCGGCGGCGGGCGAGGGCGTGGCAAGCCGCTCCGCCCCGTCGCCGATCAGCCGCTGGAAATCGGTCAGGCGACGGTCGGCAGGCACTGCCGAGGCGGCCGAGCGGCTATGCGTCGGGGCGGCATGGGTGGTGAAACTGGCCCCCCAGCCCTGCATCTCGGCCACCGCACGCGCCGCGGTCGAGGCAGTGGTCAACCGCTGGCGCAGCCCCTTCAACTCATCGAACAGCTCCACAGTCTCGGCCAGTTCGTCCGGGTGCAGGTCGTCGATGCCGCCCAGCTTCACCGCGATCCCGCGCCCCTCCGGCCCGATCGGCAGCACGAGGCGCGTGGCGAAACGCGCGATCACATCCTCGACCGTATCGACATCCAGCTTCTGCGCGCGCCGTGTGGCGAGCTTTTCACCCACCTCGACAGCACCGCCGGCCGCTCGGCCCGAGAAATCGCCGAAGACTGCCATTCGGAACACCGTGCGGTGCAGGCCGTCAGGGCGCGGGGCCGGGGCGGAGAGCACGCCGAAGGGTGATGCCGATGGCGCAATAGGGGCGTCGAGACCGGGCATGGTCGTTCCTTCTTGGAGTTCAGGCGGAGGCTCGGGGCGCGCAAGCAGCGCGTCAAGGTCATCCAGGGGATCGGACACGGGCACGACCGGCGACGCAAGCAACGCCTCCAGTTCGGCCAGGGGATCGGCCACATGCGGAGGCGCCAGCAGCGCGTCAAGATCATCCACCGGCGCAGCGGCGGGTGCCGGGGTCAGCAGCGCGTCAAGATCGTCCATTGGCGCGGCGGTCAACAGCGCGTCAAGATCGTCCACCGGTGCAGCGGCGGGTGCCGGAGCCAGCAGCGCGTCAAGGTCATCCATTGGGTCGACCGAGCGCATAGGTGCAAGGATATCCTCCAAGTCCGGGCTTGCCGGTTCGGCAGGGGCCGGGGCGGCGGTGCGCAGGGCGGACAGCGCGGCAGCCGCCGCGTCCGGCGCGGGTTCGGCAGGCGCCGGGGCGACAGCGCGCAGGGCGGACAGCGCGGCAGCCGCCGCGTCCGGCGCGGGTTCGGCAGGCGCCGGGGCGGCGGCGCGCAGGGCGGACAGCTCGGCAGATGCGGCATGCGGGGCGGGGTCGGCGGGCGCCG